>CAVRMT010000016.1:0-131868 GCA_963722015.1 uncultured Actinomycetota bacterium
CAGCTGATCAAACCTTTGCGAGGCCCCCAACCGGCTGCGGTTGGGGGCCTCGCTCCATCTGGAACGAGGGGCCATGGTGTCGATCTACAGCACGTTGTTCTTTCCGCTGAAGGAGCTGGACGGGTCTGCGGCAGTTGCGGCCGGATGGGAGCGAGGTCCGTTCGGCAGCGGGCGGTCGAGTTTTCAGATGCCGACGCTTGATGCGAGACGAACGCAGTTCTACGTCAACAGTTCGCCCCTGAGAGCGTTGCTGGCTGCGGATAACAGGGTTCATTCGCTGGTCCCTAGGACCGCGTTCGGGGCTTGGAAGGCATTCGCCGCAGAGCTCGTCGAGTGCCGCTCGCTCGAGTCGAGCGGCCTTCGCGAGATCAAGGGCTACCTGATCGTGCATCTCGAGCAGATGGCCGAGTCTCGCGAGATTTCGGCCCTGACCGGGCTAGGGGAGTTCGTTCGTCCTGAACGAAAGGCGAGCTCAACGCTGCTGGCAATGATCACAGAAGCGACCGGCCTTGAATCTTCAGCGTGGGAACTGGCCCTGGTGCCGCGCGTCTATGCCCTGTCATTGAGCGACACTCCTGCCGAAAATCACGAGGGTTCCGTGCGATGGGATGGCTCCAGTGCTGTGCAGCGCCGCCTCGCGGGGCTTGTCGCGCTACCTCCAAAGTCCTCCATCCGCGTCGCGGACGCTTCCCCGTGGAATCGACACGACCCACTCCGTCTTTCGAACTTGCCGTGGGCAGGTGGGCGTCGGCGGCCGTTCGCAAGCGACTCAGTGTGAAGTCAGGTGACGTCGAGCCGCTCGGACAGGGCCCACGTGGTGAGGCTGCGGACCACGTGGACGGACGCCGTTCTGCTCGAACTTACGCAGCGGGACGCACTGACGGCAATGATTCGGGGGATTGGTGACGTCCGCCTGGCCGACGACCGCCGTCGGTGGCGGCGTCTGGCGCGGGAGTTCAACGAATGGCGATCGGACTGGGCTCTGCGAGCAACTACTGATCATCCGTTCGAAAACTCGCTCGCCTCACAACTACGCGAAGTCCTCGGCACTCAAGAGCTGATGGCCCTTCTTGGCGAGCGGATCAGTGCTCACGCGGAGGCCGAGACGGCTGAGGCCAATGGGCAACTAACGTTCGTAGTTACGCTACTTACCATCGCCGCAACAGTAATGCCACTGCTCTTGGTCCTAGCCACCCGTGACTGGCATGCGGTGCTCATCAGCCCCGGCTTTTGGCTCGGGTTGGCCGCTCTCGTTTTGCTGGTGGGCGTCTTTGTGGGCCGATCCGCGAGAAGGAGGAGCAGCAGTACTTAACGGGCGCCGTCCTCGCCATACTTGTCTCGCTGATGTGCCAGCATCTGATCCACGCGTGCCTCGACGGCGGCCTTGTTTGCCTCGAGGGCGATCGACAAGACGCGCGGGTCCGAGGGATCGACTTCTGTCGTCGGAAAGTACGTGGGGATCGGATTGCAGACAACACAGTTGTCGCCGCCCGCGGGATCGTCGTAGCCGCACTCGTGAGATCCTGGTTCAGGGTCTTGCCAGGGCGTAGCCCAAAGGGTTGGATCCGGCACCAACATGCAGTGCTCGACTATCGTGACGTCGCAGCCGTAGTGCGCGCGAATAGACGCCTTGGGCCTCCGTGTGCGAACTCGCATCGATCACCAAGATCCCGTGGAAGCCCCACACGTAGTACAGGTTGTCCGCATACTCCGGGCCAGTCATAGGGGCAACCCCTCGTTCGAGTCAGTCATGCGGTCTTGCTTTCGGGGAAACCGACGGATCGCTGGACTTTCGTACGCCGAGCATTACGCCGACCACTCCAGTGCTTGACCTAGGACTGGTCGTCTGTGTGACAACAATCCAGTTCCCCGCACGGAGTACGTTGCGAGAGACACTGTCCGGCTTGATCGCGTCGAAGATCGAGCACTCGCCCCCGTGCGCGGCAACGATCCTTTTGGCGTCTTCGAGAACCATGCCCACCAGGTCTGGCAAGGATGCCTCTGCCAGGCTAGTCAGATCGTCCGTCCCTTCGGGGACCATGATCTCGACGACCTTCCGTAACACCCGCTGTTGAAGTCGAAGATCGACTCCGCCCAAAGTTCCACCGTGCTGCAGGGCTGATTTCCGGCTCACTTCGGCCAGCCGCTCGCTCACCGCCGCGCGGATTCGGTGAACGTGATCGAGTTGGCCCGAATCCCAAAGGATCAGGGTCCCCGCACAAAGCATGGAGAGGTCTGCGACGAATTCAGATTCGGGCGTGAGCTTGCGGCTGACGAAGCCGCCTGCACTGCCGATTGCCTTCGTCACGGGACCGCCAGCGAGCCCGAACCAACCCGCGACGGCTCCCACTGTCATAGTTCCGCCTATCACGCTGGCCTTGACTGCCGGGGAGGTGCTCGCTTCAGCGAGGGCTTCTTGGACGTCCATCAGCACGTTCTGAATGTTCAGGGCGGTGACGGTGACGCCCAGGCTGTCGAGTAGGGCGTCGATTCGGTTGTGAACGACGGACAGTTCGAGCTGATCTCGCGCCAGGAGTGGATTCACCGTTGCCAGTGTGTAGCCCACCATGGCTGTGTTGATATCCGCGTGACTGAAGAAGTCGGCGAGCAGTGAGCGCCACTCATTGCTGCCGGTAAGCAGAGAGTCGACGGCAGCCTCGACCTGAGACGAAGTCTTGGGGTGGCGGATGAGGAAGGACGCAAGACCATGAAGCGGCTCGTCTTGGTCCAGTGAAGCCCCAGCGGCGACCGCGAAGACCCCCAGAGCGATCGCCAAGTCATCATCGGACGCCCGCGGCATCAGCGGGTGTACGGCTCCGAAGAGCTCAGCGGAGGCAGCCGTAGGCATGGGCGTGGCGGAGGCAGTCGTCATCCATAGTCCGTTCTCGTAGATTGACCGACGGTCTACCAATTCGGATATCCGACGTCGACTCGGTTTGCCCCTTCTCGTCCGTTTAGGGACGATCGACATGGGCTGAACGGGGGAGTTTGGGATGGCCCGCGGCACTTTCAGAGCAAGGAGAGGGCAAGACCGGCCTGATATGGGCGGAATGGGGAAGTTCTGACTGACACGAAGTGCCCCCACGGGTAGGGTCCTCGAGACGAGAGTTCAGGGCGATGCGAGCAGGTCTGACCTGCGGATTTCACATCACCCGGCACTAGCAAGAGTGGGGACGAGTGGACGCGTTTCAAGTTCATAGGCAGCTGATCGACGACTACCGGTCCTTCACCGAGGGCTTCGTCGACATCCGCGACCCACGCCTCCGCGAGGCAATCAGGCAACAGAGCCTCGAGGGAGCCCAGTGGCCAGACCCCTGGCTCTCGCTCAACCCCTCCTTCGCTCCTGGAGGGCGCGTCGACGAGCTTGTCGCCACCGGTCTCCTCGACCCCAAGTGTGAGGCGGTCTTCGCAGCGAAGCGTCCAGGGGAGACGCCCACGCCGTTCTCGCTGTACCAGCATCAGCGAGAGGCGATCGCGGCCGCGCGAGACGGGGCCTCGTACGTCCTTACGACGGGGACCGGATCGGGCAAGTCGCTCGCCTACATCGTCCCCATCGTCGACCGCGTCTTGCGCGAGGGCAGCGGCAGAGGCATTCGCGCCATCGTGGTGTACCCGATGAATGCCCTCGCCAACAGCCAGGTCGAGGAGCTCGACAAGTTCCTCAAGGTCGGCTTCGACGAGCCCCCCGTGACGTACCGCAGGTACACCGGTCAGGAGCAGGGGGAGGCTCGACAGGAGGTCCTGAACAACCCGCCAGACATCCTGCTGACCAACTACGTCATGCTCGAGCTGATGCTCACCCGGCCAGATGAGCGGCGATTCCTCCAGGAACACGCGAAGGACCTGCAGTTCCTGGTCCTCGACGAGCTCCACACCTACCGCGGTCGGCAGGGAGCCGACGTGGCCATGCTGGTCCGCCGCATCCGAGAGCTCACCGGCTCGGGCGAAACGCTCCAGTGCGTCGGAACCTCCGCCACGATGTCCAGCGGGACGACCATCGCCGAGCAGCAGGACGACGTCGCAGGTGTCGCCTCGCGGATCTTTGGAACGCCTATCGCCCCAGAGCGGGTCATCGTCGAGACGCTCGTGCGCGCGACCACGGTGCGCAATCCAGAGCCGTCCGCGCTGGCGCAAGCGACGAGGACTCGCGGCCAGGTGGAGTACGCCACCACCCTGAGTTATCCGGACCTTGTCCAGGACCCTATGGCGTCGTGGATCGAGGACACGTTCGGTATCACCGAGGAAAGCGAGACGGAGCGGCTCGTGCGCCGCCCACCGACGACGGTCAAGGTCGCTGCACGAGAGCTGGCCGCCATCACCGGGCAGAACGAGCAGACCAGCGGCAATGCCCTCCGAGCCACCCTCATGGCGGGATCTGCCGCCAAGGAACGGCAGACCGGTCGGTCGCTCTTCGCTTTCCGCCTGCACCAGTTCCTGTCCAAGGGCGGCTCCATCCACGTGACGGCGGAAATGCCGGCCGTCCGGCATATCACGCCCGACTACCAGCTGACCGTCCTGACGTCCGAGCAGGATGCCGAGCTCGACGCTGAGAAGCGTCTCTACCCATTGGCTTTCTGTCGCGAGTGCGGCCAGGACTACCTGATGGTCCGTATTCCGAAAGACGGTGACGGAAGCCACTTCATTGCCCGCCATGACATGCGTCCAGCGGACCAGCTGGACGGGTACCTATTCATCTCGGCTGAGCGCGAGTGGCCCGTCGACCCGGTCGCGGAGGACCGGCTGCCCCTCTCGTGGCGCAGCGGACAACCCGGTAACCCGATCGTGCCTGCCCGTCGCGGCGACGTTCCGCGCCGGGTGCTCGTGTCGTCCGCGGGCGACTTCGTCGCCAGCGATGTTGCTGGAGCCGGCGACGCCCGAGGCCGTGTCGTTGCAGCGTTCGTCCCGGGTGCGTTCAGGTTCTGCCTCCACTGCGGAGTCACCTACGAGGGCCTGAGGACCAGCGAACTCGCCAAGTTGGTCACCCTCGACAAGGAGGGGCGCTCCAGCGCGATGAGCGTGATCGCCTCCAGCATCGTTCGGGCCCTGCGCGCCTCCGGTGGGGACGGCGTGCCGCCCGAAGCGCGCAAGCTTCTGACATTCGTCGACAACCGACAGGACGCCAGCCTGCAGGCCGGACACTTCAACGACTTCGTTCAGGTCGTCCAGCTCAGGGCCGCTCTCTACCAGGCTGTCCTCGCCGCCGACGGCGACGCCGGACTCGACATGCTCGACCTTGGCCGCGAGGTCGCCAAGGCGATGAAATTGCAGTTGTCCGACTACGCACTGGCCCCAGACGCCTTGGACGACAGGCCCATCCGCCGGGCCCTGATGAACGTGGTGGAGTATCGCGCGATGCGCGACCTCCAGCGGGGTTTTCGCGTGACCCTGCCCAACCTGGAGCAGACGGGCCTCGTGCGCGTGGTCTACCCCAGTGCTCACCGCCTGGCCGAGCGCGAGGACCGCTGGGTCGGTACGCACCAGCGGCTGGAGGTCTTGGCGCCGACCCAACGCGAAGAAATCGTGCACGTCCTCCTCGACGAGCTGCGGCGCGTTCTGGCCATCGACGCGGAAGCCCTGACCCAGGACAACGTCGACCGCCTTCGCCGCGAGAGCCGCGAGTACCTCGCGGGCGTCCTGGCGGTGGGGGAGAATGAGCCCGATCCCGTCATCGGCATTGCCGTTCCCGAATCCGGCAAGAAGGGCGGGGCCCGCTCCATTCTCAACCTGACCGGGCGCTCAGCCTTCGGTCGCTGGCTACGGTCTCTGCTGCCGTTCAAGGGAATGTCCGCCGCCGAAGCAGATGATGTGATCGCTGCCCTCGTCAAGCTGCTCCACGACGTGGGCATGCTGGCCGAGGTCACTGAGCTCGGCACCACGGGCTACCGCGTCAAGTCCTCCGCCATGGCGCTGTTCGCGGGCGATGGCAAGGGTGGGGCGCCTGACCCGGTTCGACGCACCTTCGACGCCGAGCACCGGCCCCGGGTGGTCACCTTCTTCCGAGACTTGTACGTCGACTCGGGTCACCAGCTACGCGGCCTGCGGGCGGCCGAACATACCGCCCAGGTCCGGGCCGATGACCGCGAGAAGCGCGAGAAGGCGTTCCGGACGGCTGAGCTCCCGCTGCTCTTCTGCTCGCCCACCATGGAGCTGGGCGTCGACATTGCATCGCTCAACGCGGTCGCCCTGCGCAACGTCCCGCCCACCCCAGCCAACTACGCCCAGCGCAGCGGGCGGGCCGGCCGCTCGGGCCAACAGGCCATCGTCGTCACCTACTGCTCATCGGGCAACAGCCACGACAGCTACTACTTCGAGCGCTCGCACCAGATGGTCGCTGGCAAGGTGACTCCGCCAAGGCTCGACCTGGCCAATGAGGATCTCGTCCGGTCCCACATCCATGCCCTCTGGCTCGCCGAAGCCCTTGCGCTCACTCCGGCTGGTCTCCAGAGCTCCATGTCGGCGGTCCTGGATCTCGGCCACCAGGACTTCCCGGTTCGGGATGAGCTGGCCGAGGTCCTTAGTGACCAGGACGCGACGACGCGCGCCCGAGAGGCTGCCCACGATCTGCTTGGGCCGCTGGAGGCCGAGCTGAGGTCCGGCACTTGGTGGGCCCCCGACTGGTCGGACCGTGTCATCGACCGTGCGCGCGACGAGTTCGACAATGCGTGCAATCGGTGGCGGGAGCTCTACCGCTCAGCTGTGATGGAACGTGACGTCGCAGAGAAGCTTGCTGCCGACCACTCCAAGAGCAAAGACGAGCGTCGCGATGCCGACCGGCGTCGGATGGAGGCCCGGCAGCGGATCGAGTTGCTGCTTAACGAGTCTGATTCTCGTGGGCAGTCGGACTTCTACACTTACCGCTACCTCGCTTCCGAGGGATTCCTCCCGGGATACTCCTTCCCGAGGCTTCCGCTCGCGGCATACATCCCCGGCTCCCGACGGGGAGCAGAGGGTTCCTGGCTTCAACGTCCGCGCTTCCTCGCGATCAGCGAGTTCGGACCTAACGCGCTCATCTATCACGAGGGCGCGCGATACCAGGTCACGAGGATTGCCCTTCCTCGTGGGCATAGCGGCGACGGCGCCGCTGACGTGGTTCGCAGTCGGCTCAAGGTCTGCCAGGCATGCGGCTACCACCACGACGCCGACCCGGGCCCTGACATGTGCGAGGAGTGCGGGGGGCGTCTGGGGCAGACATGGACGGAGCTGCTTCAGTTGCAGACCGTCATCACCCGACGACGTGAGCGCATTTCCGCCGACGAGGAGGAGCGCAACCGCGTCGGCTACGAGCTGCACACCACCTACCGGTACATGCCGCGCGGCACTCACCCTGGCTACTCGCGCGCCATCGCAGCCGACCAGGACACCGAAGGGGTGATCGCCCACCTGACTTATGGCGACAGCGCCGAGCTGCGGGTCACCAACCTCGGCCGCCGGAACCGCTCGAACCAGAACCTCCAGGGTTTCTGGCTCGACCTGGTCAAGGGACGCTGGCTGTCCGAGGTCAAGGGCGAGCAGCAGAGCGCCGACTCCGACGACGAAGGACTCGAGGCCGCGCAGCAGGACGTGAAGGCCAAGGCCCGGGTCATCCCGTACGTGAAGGACCGGCGCAACGTCGTCGTCTTCCGATGGGACCGCCAGGTCGAGGAGAACGACGCGATCACGCTCCAGTACGCGCTGGAGCGTGGCATGGAGATCCACTTCCAGCTCGAGGACTCCGAGCTCTCCAGCGAGCTGCTGCCCGACGCTGACAGCCGGGGCCGCGTGTTGTTCGTCGAGTCCGCCGAGGGTGGTGCGGGAGTCCTGCGCCGACTTCAGGCCGAGCCCAACGCCCTGGCTCAGGTGGCCCGCGCCGCCCTTGAACTCATCCATGTCGACCCGGTCACTGGTGAGGACACCGACGACTCCTGCATCCGAGGCTGCTACCGCTGCCTGCTGTCCTACGGAAACCAGACCGTGCACGAGCGGATAGACCGGCGCGTGGCCATTCCCGTCCTACGGCGGCTCGCAGCCGCCCTCACCACCCCCGAGGCCGAGCGTCCCGACCGGTCAGTTGTTGCGCCCGCCCCACCGACTCAGCCCGAGCCAGTCCGTCCAACCGACGGGCCACCCGAGGAGTCCTTGGGGGGCCGGGCGAGTGAGTTGGAGTCTTGGCTCCGGGCAGCTGGGCTTCGGCTTCCCAGTGCCGCCCCGGCCACACGAGAGGGCGCCCTCGTCGACCTGGCTTACGACCAGACGTCGCCTCCCGCGGCCATCGTCTTTGGAGAGGGGCACGAGCGTGACACGACGGATCTCACCTTCGCCGGATACAACATCGTCACTGTCTCCGCGCAAGACGACCTCTGGGACGTGATCCTGCGCAACCCAGCTGTCTTCGGAACCCCCACGACGAAACCAGCACTGCCTACGCCCGACCAGGGAGCTACCCGATGAGTGTCGCCACCGACAAGACCACGAACCGGTATGCCGTGGGTTCTCTCGTGCACGCCCGGGGGCGCGACTGGGTGGTGCTGCCCGACAGCGACGAGACCATGCTCGTTCTCCGTCCCCTGGGTGGGGGGGAGGATGACATTGCGGGCGTCCTGCCTGGGCACGAGGATGTGCGCCCGGCCACGTTCGCGCCTCCCAGCTCGGACGACCTCGGCGACGACCGTAGTGCGCGCCTCCTGCGCGACGCTCTTCGGATCGGCTTCCGGTCCACCGGTGGCCCGTTTCGCTCCCTGGCCGGCCTTGCCGTATCTCCTCGGCCGTATCAGCTGGTGCCACTGCTCCTGGCTCTCAGGCAGGACACGGTCAGGCTGCTCATTGCCGACGATGTGGGCATTGGCAAGACCGTAGAGGCCGGTTTGGTGGCTGCCGAGATGCTGGCTCAGGGCTCCGCAAGAGGGCTGACCGTCCTCTGCCCGCCGAGCCTGGCCACCCAGTGGCAGCAGGAGCTCTCGCAGAAGTTCGGCCTGGACGCCGAGCTTGTGCTGCCCGGCACGGTGCGACGGCTGGAGCGTGGACTGGCAGGAGACGAGTCGATCTTCACTCGCCACCCGATCACTGTCGTCTCCACCGACTTCATCAAGTCGGACAGTCGCCGACATGAGTTCCTCAGGGCGGCTCCCGATCTCGTGATCGTCGACGAGGCCCATGGCTCGGTCAACGACGACACTGGCCGGGGGTCCAGCGGCCGCACCCAGCGATACCGGCTCCTGCGCGATCTCGCGGACGACGATCACCGCCACCTCATTCTCGTGACCGCCACCCCGCACAGCGGCAACGAGGGTGCCTTTCGCAACCTCATCGGTCTGCTCGACAGCGACCTGGCCGACATCGATCTCGCCTCAGAGCAGGGACGTAGGGCGCTTGCACAGCACATGGTGCAACGGCGTCGCGCCGACATCCGGCATTACCTCCAGCAGGACACCCAGTTTCCCCAGGACCGCCAGGTCCAAGAGCGCTCCTACCTTCTCTCGCCGTTACATCGAGAGCTGTTCGACGATGTGCTCGGCTACGTGCGAGGCCAGGTCCAGGACACCAGCGGTACCAAGCTTGAGCAGCGGGTGCGATGGTGGTCTGCCCTTTCCCTGCTGCGAGCCATGGCCTCATCTCCGGCTGCTGCCAGGGCCACACTCGCGACCCGCAGCGCCTCGGCTTCCGCCGAGTCAGTCCGTGCCGCAGACGACCTCGGCCGCACCGAAGTACTCGACCTCGCCGAGGACGATGCCCTCGACGGCGCTGACGCAACGCCGGGTGCGGTGACCGATGAACAACTGGGCGGCCGAGGGCGGCGGACGCTGAAGCAGTTGGAGGAGCGTGCGGAGACGCTTCAAGGACGACCGCAGGACGACGCCAAATTGTCTCTGCTCGTCGCCGAGATCAAGAAGCTCCTCAAGGACCGGGAGGCCGGTGACGCCGGGTTCCACCCCATCGTCTTTTGCCGCTTCATCCAGACCGCGCACTACGTGACGGCCGCGCTCCGGCAGGCCCTTCCCAAGGTCGCGGTCGAGGTCGTGACTGGCGAGCACGCCGCAGACGAGCGGTCAGCACGTGTGGCCGAGTTGGTCGAGCGGGCTGCCGAAGGACCCAAGGTCCTCGTCGCCACTGACTGCCTGTCAGAGGGGGTCAACCTGCAGGAAGACTTTCAGGCCGTCGTCCATTACGACCTCGCGTGGAACCCCACTCGCCATGAGCAGCGTGAGGGACGAGTCGACCGCTTCGGCCAGCCCAGCGACGTGGTGCGGGCTCTGCTGCTTTACGGCGAGGACACGGGTATCGACGGCATCATTCTTGATGTGCTGTTGCGCAAGCACGAGGCAATCCGCAAGGACCTCGGCATCAGCGTGGCGGTCCCGCCACAGAGCGATCAGGTCCTGGCAGCCCTTCTTGAAGGTGTCCTGATGCGCGGTGCCAACCATGAGCAGATGACCCTCGACCTCGGGGTCATGCCGCAGGCGCAGGAACTCGACGACGAGTGGCGCAGCAGTGCCGAGGAGGAGCGGAAGAGCCGCTCTAGGTTCGCGCAGGCGAGCATTCACCCGGAGGAAGTGCAGGCTGCCCTGGACGCTGCCCGCGCCGCCATGGGGGAGCCGGCTGACGTGCGCAGTTTCGTCGCTGGAGCGCTACAGGAGCTCGGCGCCGATGTCGTCAAGGAAGACCTCAAGGGTCTGACAGTCGACATCGCCAACACCCCGGTGGGCCTGCGTGACGCCTTGCGCGCCAAGGGAACGACGATCACCTTCTCTGTTGACCTCCCCGCCCCCAAGGGCGCCGCCGTCCTCCAACGCACCGACCCCACGGTGGCTGGCCTGGCCAGGTTTGTGCTCGACGGCGCGCTCGACAAGCGGCTGCCCGACGACCAACGTCCTGCGCGCCGCTGCGGCATGATCGCCACCCGCTCTGTCGACCAGATGACCACCGCACTTCTGCTGCGGCTTCGCACTCACGTCACCCTGCCCGGCCGAGACGGCGAGCGGACCCACGTCGCCGAGGAGGCCAAGATCGTCGCCTTTTGTGGCAGCCCCAAAAGCCCTCGATGGCTCGACCCCGACGAGGTGGCTCAACTCATGACCTTTTTGCCGGACGCCAACGTTCCGCGGGACGTGGCCACCAACACCATGGCTGCGGTGCTGAAGGCCGTGCCATCGCTCGAGGACGAGCTGGACCGGGTGGCTCAGGATGTCGCAGACAACCTGCGTGAGGCCCACGTGACCGTTCGCACAGCCGCCCGTGGCGACCGGGTCGGTCGCCTCGCCACCCATGGCCTCGATGTCATCCCCGAGCTGCCCGCGGACCTGCTGGGCGTCTATGTTTTTCGGCCGGCTGGAGGTGCCGCATGAGCACGACCCAGTCCATCCGCGTCGTCGGGGGTGTCCTGCCGCCCTCCCTCATCGGGCACCTCTTGGACGGCACCCTCGGCTCGGCCGAGAGCAGGTCCGCGAAGTCCTACCACCTCATCGGCTCCGAGTCCGTGCGCGACGGCGCCGCCCGCGCGTGGTCGTACCTGCGCGGCGCCTGGAATGTCTGGCGCGATGCAGACGAGGGGCGCGTGCAAGGGTCAGCAGGCACCGGGCCCGCGCGCGATCGTTGGCTGCTGCCTCTCCTGCGCGAGCTCGGCTACGGTCAGGTACCCGCCGCGACTCACGGCCTGACCATCGACGGAGTCGACTATCCCGTCTCCCACCTGTGGCAGCACGTGCCGGTACACCTGCTCGGGCCGGGCGTCAACCTCGACAAGCGCAATCCGGGCGTCGCGGGAGCCGCGCGCGCGCCGCAGTCGATGATGCAGGAGTTGCTCAACCGCACTGACCAGCACCTCTGGGCCATCCTCTCCAATGGCACCAAGCTGCGGCTGCTGCGCGACTCCACCGCGCTCGTCGGCTCGGCCTACGTCGAGATCGATCTGGAGGCCATCTTTGAGGGCGAGCTCTATGCCGAGTGGCTCATCCTCTTCCAGCTTGCGCACGTCTCCCGGCTCGAGAGCCGATCGGAGGAGGGTCCCGCCAGTTGCTGGCTCGAGACGTGGCGCGGCCAAGCGACGGATGCCGGAGCACGTGCCCTGGGAAGACTGGAAAGCGGCGTCGAGCGCGCCCTTGGCGCACTAGGTTCCGGCTTCCTGACCCACCCGGCCAACCACTGGCTCGTCGATGCTCTCCGCTCAGGGGAGATCAGCCGGTACGACTACCATCGCGCTTTGCTGCGCCTGGTGTACCGACTGCTCTTCACCTTCGTAGCCGAGGACCGTGGCCTCTTGCTTGACCCGGCCCGCCCGGCCGAGAGTCGGGACAGGTATGAGGCGTACTTCTCCACCGCACGGCTGCGTCGGCTCTCGCGGGTGCGGGCCGGAGGTCCCCACGGCGACCTGTGGCATACCCAGCGCGTCGTCCTCAAGGCGTTGGGCACCGAGGGACTGGCCGAACTCGCGCTGACCGCACTTGGCGGCGTGTTCTCGCCCGACGACCGGCAGATCGTGCCCGGCACCGCGCCGAACAGCGACGACCTGCTGTGGGGGGCGGAGATTGCTAACGCCGGCCTCCTCACGGCAGTGGCGCACCTGGCGTGGATCGAGATGCCCAACGGGCGTACACAGCCCGTCGACTACCGCCACCTGGGGGCAGAGGAGCTGGGGTCGGTCTACGAGGCTCTGCTCGAGCTGGACCCGACCGTCGACCTTGACGAGCGCGCATTCTCTGTGGAGCGCGTGGTGGGCAACGACCGCAAGACCACTGGTTCCTACTACACCTCGCCAGACCTGGTCTCGGCGCTGCTGGACACCGCCCTCGACCCAGTGGTCGATCGGGCCGCACCCCTTGGGGTCGACCCCGAGGTGGGGGAGCGCGCCTTGCTGGGACTCACCGTTTGCGATCCCGCGTGTGGTTCGGGTGGGTTCCTCGTCGCTGCGGCACGTCGGGTAGCCCACCGCTTGGCCGAGGTAAGAGCCGGTGACGATACGCCTACGCCCGACATGGTGCAGCACGCCATGCGCGACGTCGTGGGACGCTGCATCTACGGCGTCGACCTCAACGACCTCGCCGCCGAGCTGGCGAAGGTCTCGCTCTGGATTGAGGCGCTGGAGCCAGGCAAACCGCTCAGCTTCCTGGATGCGCGGATCCGCACTGGTAACGCCCTCATGGGTACCACGCCAGCACTGCTGGAGCGCGGCGTGCCCGACGAGGCGTTTAAGGAGATCGAGGGCGACGACAAGAAGTTCGCCAGCGAGATTCGGAAGCGCAACAAGGCAGAGGCTGGAGGTCAGGACCTACTCTTTGGGGGCCGGGTCATCGATCTCGCTGAGCTCGCCAACGAACGCCGCGACCTGCTCGTCAACGTCGACACCATCGACGAGGTGGAGACACAGCGCGCACGCTGGGAGAAGGTGCAGCAATCCGCCGCGCTGCAGCAGCATCGGCTCCAGGCCGACGCCTGGTGCGCGGCTTTCGTTTGGCCCCTGGTGGCTGGGGGGCCGGTTGCGCCCACCGCCGCGGTCGTGCGCGCCCTCGCGGGCCAGCCCGTCGCCTACGCCGACACCGTCGAGCTGGTCGAACAGCTGGCTCAGCGGTACCGGTTCTTCCACTGGCACCTGGAGTTCCCCGAGGTCTTCCTGGGCAGCGGTGAGCCGGGCAATGAGGGCTGGGCCGGAGGCTTCTCCTGCATGCTGGGCAACCCGCCGTGGGAGCGTGTAAAGCTCCAAGAACAGGAATTCTTTGCGGCCCGGGACCCCGAGGTGGCCAAGGCCCCGAATGCGTCCGCTCGCCGTAAGCTCATCAGTGCCCTGGAAGTGGAGGACCCAGTCCTGTATGGCGCCTTCCTTGAAGCACTTCGGGATGCTAGCGCCCAGAGTTCTTTCCTTCGCCTGTCCGGTCGCTACCCGCTAAACGGCCGCGGCGACGTTAATACCTACGCGGTATTCGTGGAGCTGTTCCGCAGTCTCACCGGCCCAACTGGAACATCTGGTGTCATTGCCCCAACGGGCATCGCCACGGACGCAACAACCCAGTACTTCTTCAAGCATCTGGTCACGACTCATTCCCTCGTGGCACTCTATGACTTCGAGAATGGGAAGCCCCTGTTCGAGGGTGTGGATTCCCGCTTCAAGTTCTGCCTCTTGACCATGGCTGGCCGCAGGCATCCTGCAGATGCGGCAAAGTTTGCGTTCTTTCTACATGACCCCTCCGAGATAACCGCGAAGCAGTTTGCGCTCACTCCTGAGGAGATCACGCGCCTCAATCCGAACACCGGCACATGCCCAGTATTCCGAACCCGCCGCGATGCAGAACTCACCCTAGCGGTCTACATGCATGCTCCGGTATTCGTGCGGGAAGGGCACCCAAATGGCAATCCGTGGGGCGTCTTCTATCAGAGGCTGGTTGATGCTGGGGATCACGCAAACGAACTCAGTACTACGCCGGAGCGACTCGCGGAACCCCTCCCTGTGCGAGAGGCGAAGTCGATCCACCAGTTCGATCACAGGTATGCGAGTTACGTGCAGGGGGCACCGCAGGAGCTGACGTCGGCACAAAAGTTGGGAGACGCCGAATATCATCCGAGGTACTGGGTTTCCAAGCCTTTTTTCGAATCGCTGATGAAGAAGTATCCAGAGCAAGCATGGTTCGTAGGTTACCGGGATATTGCCCGCTCCACAGACGCCAGGATGGTGATCGCTGCTGCAATTCCCAGAGGACCGTCGACCAGGGAACTGCCTATTCTCGGCTGTGAACATCCGGACAAGCTGATGCTAGTCGGTAACCTAAATAGTTTTGTCTTTGATTTTGTCGCCCGTCAAAAGAATGCCGGGACTCACGTGTCATATTTCCTCATGAAACAGCTTCCTATGCTTTCTCCGTCGACCTACGACAGCGACCTCTCGCCGAATGGTCTCAGTCTGCGCGACTGGTTCACCCCTCGTCTGGTCGAATTGTCATACACGGATATCTCGCTGGAGTCCTTGGGCAGGCAGTACGGAGCCACAGAGCTCCTTCCTTGGGAGGACTCGCGACGAACGGCCATTCGAGCCGAGCTCGACGCCATGTTTTTTCGTCTGTACGGCGTTGATCGAAGTGGCGTCGACTACATCCTGGAGACGTTCCCGATCGTGAAGCGCAAGGACATCACTGCCTACGGCGAATACCGCACCAAACGACTCATCCTTGAGGTGTATGACGCTATGCAGAAGGCGATCGACAGTGGCACCGAGTACCAGACCATCCTTGACCCCCCACCGGGTCAAGGCCCCCGGCACCCCGCGAAGGAGTCCTAGCGGTGGCTGACTGGAGCCAGTTCCTGCACTGGGCGGCGCGGTTTGCGCGGTACGTCGACGTCGACGCCGAGGAGCGGAACTACAAGCTGGCCATGGCCGCACGTCTCCGCGAGGCCACCCAAGCGGCCCGCCAGGGTGACGAGGACTGGCTGGGATCGCTGCGTCGAGCCGCGCAGGGGTCCAACCTGCTGCCCTGGCAGTTCGTGGATGCCCTACTGAAGGCAGCCGAGCACCGGGGCGACGCGCTGCGCGTGGCTCTCGTGGAGCTGCTGGACGCCCCCGACCCTGTGGCACACCTCGACCGATTCGCCGAGCAGGTGCGCACCGTTCACACGACAGCCACACCGGGCAACCTCGCAGCCTTTGGCTCTGTTCTTCTCATGAGTGTCGACCCATCGGCGTACCCCCCTTACCGCCCTGAGCCAGTGGCGCAGTGGGCGGCCAGAGTGGGCTTAGACGTGGACACCGCGCGTGCGACCCAGCGCTACCGCACTCTCCTCGAACTTTGTGATGCCCTGATCAGCGAGGCCCCGCAAGCGGGCCTACTCGTCCGTGACCGCCTTGACGCGCAGGGTCTGGCCTGGACAGTGCTGAGGCACGAGCCGCCCGTGCGTTGGAGTCCGCTGGAGCAGGCACAGCTCACCGCCTGGAGGCACGGTGAGGACACCGCGACCGCAAGCGTCGATCGTGGGGAGGGCGTGGCCCCTCGCATGGAGGAAGGTGCTTGGTTCGTGCTGGGACGAGGTCTTCGTGGCGAGACCTCTGCGATCGATCCCAACCTGACCACGTGGACGGTCGAGCATGTCCGCGACCTACGCCAGAGGATTGAGACTAATCCAGCCGGCGGTGGCAGCTTTATGGAGAAGCTCGCTGGTCAGATGGCCGGTGCGGATGATGCGGTCATCGTTCTCCTCGCCGAGCTCCTTTACCTGAGGAACGCTCCCCTCACGGACATGAAGGCGGAGACGAAGGCGGCCCGCAGCGCGGCTGTCCTCGGCTGGTGCTCGACACCCCGCTCGCTGCCCCCATCACTCATCGACGCGTTGGACACGGCCGATGCCTTCAAGGGTGGTCAGGGCTACCACGCCCAGACGCCGGCGCACCTGCTGTGGCTCACCCGTTTCGTGGAGCACTGGCTCGAGACGCCTGCGGATCAGCGTGCCGACGGCCTGCGGGATCCCTTCGCCTTCCGCGACATCACCGCAGCCACTCCGGGCGACATGCCGTCCATCCGCTACGTGATCGAGTATCTCGCCTGGCCGGGAGTCTTCCCCTCGGTCGTGAGCGCTGACCATCGCGGCAAGATCCACGCAGTCCTGATGGCGGACCTCGGTGAACCCAGTGGCACCGATGATCGCTCCATCACGCGTGACCTGTCGGCTCTGCAAGCGCACCACAACCGAAAGGCGAAGGGGCAAGGCGAGCGGTACATGTGGTACCGCTCGCCATACCGGGAGCGGTGGAACCCCGGTGCCGATGTCCCGCCCCGCGCGTGGCTTGTCCGCCCGGGAGACGGTGGCACTGCCCTTGTCGCCTCCTGGCTGGCCCACGGGTTTGTTTCTCTTTCGGCCAAGATGCTCGGCACTGTCGAGCCCGGAGCTTCTGAGTCGGTGGTCAGCAAGGCGGTGAAGGAGGGGTATACCCACCTGGACGCATCGCAACGCGAGGCCACGGCCGCGGCGTACCACGCTTTCCTCACCCTGATGAAAGACGAAGACCTGGTCGCAACGATCGATGGCGGTCGCCTGTTTGCTGGTGTAGTCAGCGGTAATGCCCACTACGTCGACGAGGTGGGCAGCCGGCTGCGCCGTCAAGTGACGTGGGGGAGCACCCCAATCGAGCAGGTCAGCCTTGCTGCGCCTCTGCCGTCGTTGCTCGATCAGCAGGGGACGGTAGTCGATGCCACGAGTGCGTACGATCTCCTCGCCGATCTCGTCAAGACCGCCTCAGTTGTTGATGGCGACGATGAGGTCGTGTCCCCGCCGGTCGAGAAGCCTGTGCCGGCATCGACGCCCCACCTCCCGGCGGTCACCGATGCCGTCGCCAGGGCGCTACACATGGATCGCGAAGCTCTCCAGGAGATCGTGGACCTGCTGCAGCGGCGGCAACAGATCGTGCTGTACGGGCCACCCGGCACGGGCAAGACCTATGTCGCAAAGGAACTGGGGAAGCACCTCGTTGGTGACCCCAGCCGCGTGCGACTCGTGCAGTTCCATCCCTCGTACTCCTACGAGGACTTTTTCGAGGGCTACCGTCCCGTCGTCGAGAACGGGCAGGCGACGTTCGGCCTTAAGGACGGGCCGCTGCGGCTGCTGGCGGCTGAAGCGAAGAACCCGGAGAACCGGGAGAACGCATACATCCTCATCATCGATGAGATGAACCGCGCCAACCTCGCCAAGGTGTTCGGGGAGCTCTACTTCCTGTTGGAGTATCGGAAGGAGACGGTGCGCCTGCAGTACCGACCGGACGAGGCGTTCTTCCTGCCGCCTAACGTGTTCATCATCGGCACGATGAACACCTCTGACCGCTCCATCGCCCTCGTGGATGCGGCGATCAGGCGGCGGTTCCCGTTCTACGAGATGCATCCATCGGAGGAGCCGGTCAAGAGCGTGCTTGAGCGCTACCTGGTGGCGAATCACATCACCGACGAGCGCGCGGCCCTCCTGGCTGAACTTAACCGCCGCATGGGCGACAGTGGGCGCGACCTGCAGGTCGGTCCTTCGTATCTCATGCGTCCCGAGATCAAGACGCCCGCCGACATCGACCAGGTTTGGCGCTACGACATCATGCCGCTGCTGGAGGAGCACTACTACGGGCAGAAGGATCGGGACGGGATTCGCGCGGAGTTCGGCGTCGCGGTGCTGCGATCAACCCTTCCCTCGTCGTCAGAGGCCGACGAGGTCTCCGATGAATCGGATCCAGTCGCCCCGGGGAATGCCGAACCGTCTGCGACAGAGGTCGATCCGGGAGGTCCCGCACAAGCATGACTGGTACGTCGGTCCTCATCGATGAGCTCGATGCCCAAGGGCGGTTGGTAAACCTTAGCGACGCTGTGGCCACCGCCCTAGATCAGACGGGTTTGGTTGAGGTGCGTCCCCATGGTCACGACATCTGGCGCCTCCTGCCGCAGGGGAAGGTCGGCTCCGTCCGTGTTGGCGACTTCCAGGTCGAGGTCCAGCCCAAAGGCAAGCTCGGCCTCGCGCATCTGCTGTTCCTTCTGGGCTACACGGCAGATCCTGGCTTTCGACCAGAGCTCGTCGTCGGACAGCGTGACGCCGAGCTGTGGCCGGCGCTGGGCTACTCCCTCGCGCAATCCATCGAGAAGGCCCTGGAGCGTGGGGTGCTACAGGGCTACCGCACGACGGACGAAGCCTTGCGCACGATTCGGGGCCGGATCCGCTTTGGAGATCAGATCTCGGCGCGACCAGGACTGTTGATGCCGATCGAGGTGACCCACGACGAGTTCACTGTCGACACGGCTGAGAACCGGATCCTGCTGGCGGCCCTCAACCTCATGCTTGGCGTCCCTCGGCTTGATTTCCCAGTTCGCCGCAGACTCCTTCATCTCGTTGGTCGCCTTCAGGGAGTGGCGTTGCTCCCACGAGGGGCAGGGGCGCCCGCCTGGCATCCTTCTCGGCTCAACGCGCGATACCACGGTGCTCTTCGTCTCGCTGAGATCGTGCTGCGGAATGCTGCCGCCAAGCCGGGGGACGACGGCATCGAGGTGACCTCCTTCGTCGTGACCATGTGGGAGGTCTTCGAGAACTTCGTGACGGTCGCGCTCACGGAGGCCCTTCGCAAGGCGTCTGGACGTACCCAAGCCCAGTTTGCGGCATACCTCGCGGGGCCGCATGACGATTGGAACCACGGCACTGTCCCCATGCGGGTCGACGTCGTGCATCTTGACGCTGGCGGCAAACCACAGGTGGTCTTTGACGCGAAGTACAAACTGGCACCCAGCGAGCGGTATGGAAGTGCCGACTTCTATCAGATGCTGGCCTACTGCACGGCTCTCGATGTGCCGCGAGCTTGGCTGATCTATGCGGGCGGGTTCGGCGACCAACCGAACACCTATCGCGTGAAGAACACCAGTATCGAGATCCTCACTTATCCACTCGACCTCTCGGCGTCCCCTCGCGACATCCTGATGCGCGTATCGGATCTCGCGCGCCTGGCATGTGGACCCACCGTCGGTGCTGGGGCTGGAGGGTCGTAGCCGTCTCGGTCCGATCGACGAAAGGAAACACGTATGCCCACGCACTGGCTCTACGCGGTCAACCCCGGCAGTGACTACGTCCTGATCAGGCGAGACGGAACGCAGGTGCCCGTCACGGCGGAGAGCCTCTGGGAAGTGGTGATTGAGGAAGAGGGGAGCTCAGATCCTTGGTACCTAAGCTCCGGATTCAGGACGATGCAACCAGGGGACTGGGTGTGGATCTACGTCTCGGGTCGCCAACAGATCTGCGCGCTGGGCTATGCCCAGCAGATCTATCAGGACGCCGACGGGTCGTGGAATGTCGATGTGCTCTGGGACCAAAAGGTGACGGGCTCGCTCAGGCGAGCACCGATCCCGCGCAGTGCGTTCCACGAGATCCCTCAATCTCCACGTCGCGCCAACCCCAACACCGTGCAGGTCCTCGAGGACTGGCTCTCCCGCAAGCGGCTACCCAAGCCGCCTCGATCCACGAAGTCTGAGCCTGAAGATCTGAACGACGCCCGTCGCCGCGTCTTGGCCGAGGTCGTCCGTAGGCAGGGTCAGGGACGTTTCAGAGATGAGTTGCGCCGTGCCCATGGAGACCGTTGCGCCGCCACGGGGGACGCCCCTCCCGAAGTTCTGGAGGCGGCCCACGTGGATCCATACCTCGGACCCCAGTCCAACCTTGTGGACAACGGGTTGTTGCTTCGAGCGGACATCCACACCCTCTTCGACCTCCACCTGATTGCTGTCGGCGAGAAGGGACGCTGGATGGTGTCGCCGCTCCTTAGAGGCACCGCATACGACGATTTGGCGGGCAGACATCTGCTGCAAAAGTGCGTCGCACCCCACGTCGCCGAAGCGGCTGACCCGTCACCGCTCGCTGCTCCGCAACAAATGACTGCTGTCCATCGTCGTAGGGACTTAGGGGGGTAGTCCAGGGGACATTGTTTGGTGCTGCGCCGGCAATCCAAGACAGTGTCGGCGGAGTGGTCTAACGTGCAGCCGTGACTTCAGACTTCGACACATGGGAAGCGGCGGGCGAGGATAGCCGTGGCCCACGCTTCGACGAACAGTTCCCGCACCTATGCTGGATCAGCCATCTGGAACTAGCAGGAAACGAGCTCCTGCCTCAGTTTGCCAGTCATGATCGCCAGTTGGTTCTTTCGTGGCTGAGGCGTGAGGGCGCGCTACGCGTCAGCGACCTCCTAGAGCTCTCCTATGACGCCGTCCTGGATTGGCAGGGAATTGGTGTTGGCAAGGCGCAGCGAATCTTGAGTGCGGTGAGGGATATCGATGCCGCGGTACTTCCGATTCTCAGTTCCCTGGCCTTTCCGACCAGCGCGACAGGAACTGAAGCCACGACTGTGGACATCACCCCTGTTGCGGCGGACCTCGAGGTCCTTGTTGCGTGGGGAGCATTCGCCGACGGCGCGACAACGGCTGGAGGAGTGGTTCAGTCGTTTGCCGGCGGCAAGCTTCCGACGGACGTGAATGTCAGCCTTCAGGCACTGCGGGCACTACCTGTGAAGGCAAAGACCCGATCGACCCCGGTGGACATCCTCGGCGCGTGGATTGCCTCGCTTGAGGCTCGGGACGCCGCCATTCTTCGACACCGGCTCGTCAGGTTCGAGCCGCTCACACTCGACCAGATCGGCTCGAGGTTCGGCGTGACTCGAGAGCGCGTGCGTCAACTCGAAGGGAAGCTTGTTCAGAGAATCGATCACCAACTCCTAGCGGATGACTGGACTCCAGTTCGCTGGGCCGTGCACCAGCTTCGAGTGGGCCTTGGCGCATTTGCCCCCGACGAGGAGGTCCCACTTGTTGACGACCAAGGGCTGGCTTCATACGAGTTCGGGATCCTGCTTTGGCTGGCGGAAATTGAGCGCGACCACAAGGCCAAGGTTCTTCGGCGCAGAGGGTTCCAGCTTCCGATACCTGCGGATTTACCTCTCATGCAGGGGCCAGTCATCGATGAGGAGGAGCTGCGTGATCGGTTGACTGATTCAGGGGTGGTGCAATCCCACTTGGATTTCGCCGTCGCCTCGATCAAGGGGGTGCGTCGACTTGACGGCACTCTCGTACTGTGGCCCGGCAATCTCGTCGATAAGGCACATGCCGTCCTTGCCGTGCGCGGCGTGCCAATGACCCCGGAGGAGATCGCCGATACCATCGGAGGCGAGTTCAGCCACGCCGGACTTAGGGACCGATTGTTCAACGCCGAGCACATCGGACGGGTGACCAAAACGACCGTTGGCCTGCGGGATTGGGGGAACGCGGAGTACACGCGTGTGGCGGACCTCATGGTGCGGCGCCTGGAGCTGGGCGGTCCAACCCCGATTGCCCAATTGGCGGCCGAACTCTCAGGGGAGTACGAAATCTCGACAGCCTCGGTCCACCTCTACGCACCTGCCCCGATCTTCGTTCTGGAGGATGGCGTGCTGAGGTTGCGTGGCGATGACGAACCCTACGTACCAAGCAACGACCCGGCATCGGCCCGTGGTCTCTACTTCTCTGGGGACGACGTGGCCATCTGGCACGTGTCAACGGACAACGACATCTTGCGCGGGAGCGGTCGCTCGCTTCCTTCCGAGATCGCTGTCCTGCTCGGGGTCTCGCCCGGGAGTCGACTAACTCTGACTAACCGTATCCGTCCAATTCCGGTCAGTTGGCTCGAGACAAGCAATACCGGCCCTGCGTTGGGCTCAATCAAGGCTCTAGCCGAAGAGGTGGGCGCACAGCAGGGTGACGTGCTTCGACTCCGGTTTGACCGCCGCGACAGGTCTGTCACGTGTGAAGCCGCACGGTCGGTCACGTCGGAAATGCGACCGGTGGAAGCGATTGCTGTGATGAGTGGCTTGCCCACTGAGCTATGCACATCCGTCGGTGGGCTTGCCCACGCAATTCACTCGCCCGCAATATCGGTTATCCCCGCCTTGCGCGCTAGGGGAGATGGCAAGCTTGCAGAGCTCGTGGAAGACCTACCTCTCGAGCAGTAACAACCGGCGAGCCAGCCACGCAATTTGATGTCAAACCGCCCCGTACCGCCCGCCAAGCGTGAGAGGCTCAGGCTCCGCCGCGAAGGGGCGTCCGCCCACGGAGCGAAGGCTGAGGCCCCGCCCCGATGGTGGTGTCAGCGGGTGTCAACCCGACGAGTTTGAAGGTGTGTTTCGGATTGTCAATGGTCGAGAAGCCCAGCCCGCGAGAGGTCCCGACTCCCGTTGTGGGGCTACCGGCCGGCTGTCGCAGCCGGCAGCGTCAGGTTCTCGAGTGGGTTGACGCTGAAGGTTCGGTCGACCTGGATGAGCTACGTCTGTTCGTAGCGGGGACGCGCTGCATCCAGGGGCACGAGATAAACCGGGCGAGTCTGCAGAACGGCCTCTTGTCAGTCGGTACGGATCGTCGGGTCTCCCTCGGCCGGGCCGGTTCGCACTGGCTGGATGAGCAGGCTGTGCCGGCATCGGACTGGGACTCTGCGCGAGCAGCGGATTCACCAGAGCTGCGTGCCTGGCAGCGAGAAGCATTGGGTGCCTGGGTTGACCATGGTCGTCAGGGCGTTGTTCAGGCCGTGACGGGTACCGGAAAGTCACGCATCGGTGTGGAGGCGATCCGTGAGGCACTCCAGCATGACTACTCGATTGTCGTCGTCGTCCCGACGGTCGACCTTGTGGAGCAGTGGACTCGTGCTCTCGCATGAGCGCAGGTTAAGAAGGTCGGCGTGCTCGGCGACTCTCAGCGCGCATCCTTCATGTCCCACGACGTCGTGGTCGGAACTGTTCAGTCTCTCTTCGTGAGCCCGCCGCTGCGCGATGATGGAAAAGTCCTTGTTGTCGCAGACGAGTGTCACCGATACGGCGCCGAGCAGTGGCGCCGCGTGCTCCATCCCTCCTACCGGCGGCGACTCGGTCTGACCGCCACGTTTGAGAGGAATGACGATGGGATCTCGGAGCTGCTGACGTACTTCAGCGGTGGACCCGTGTACGACATTGGATTTCCGGCCACAATCGAACAAGGGGTCGTGGCGCGCTACCACGTCAAGCTCCTCGGAGTAGCTCTTAGCCCAGGCGAGCGCGCCGAGTACGACGAGGCCGACGAAGCGGTCCGGGACGCGCGGACGACGCTCATCTCGGCGGGCTTCCCGGCCGAGCCGTTTAGAGCCTTCTTACACGCCGTTCAGCAGGCCGCGGAGATCGACCCTGACCCCAGCATTCTCTGATGTCGCCCGCCTCTACCTGAAGGCATTCTCGCGCCGCATAGACGTGATGACCGGCGCGCAAGCCAAGCTTCAAGCGGTTGAGCGATTGGCGCCCCAGGATCAGAGATTCTCATGGGGCGCTGCTGTTTACGCGACGTGTGGATACCACCGAAGAGATGGCTAGCATCCTGAACGACGCGGGGGTTGCAGCTGCCCCTGTGCACAGCCGCCTCACGCGTGCTGAGCGTCGGGAGCGACTCACTGAGCTCAAGGTCGGACGGCTCAAGGCACTTGTCGCTCCCACTGTTCTTGACGAGGGCATCGACGTCCCCAATATCGACCTGGCAGTGGTGCTGGGGGGTTCCAAGTCCAGGCGGCAGATGATTCAAAGAATGGGGCGCGTTCTCAGGCTGAAACCGGACGGACGACGAGCAACCTTCATCGTGGTTTACGCGAGATCGACCGTGGAAGACTTGAGTGCCGGAGACGGAACCGTAGGATGTCTTGACCTCATCATTGAGGGGGGCAGACTCGGTTGAGCACCTGAGTGATGTGGATGGCCTCGGTGCGCCTGGACGATCCGCTGCACCTGGGCAGCACGAGGGGGTCGTGGTACCTGTTAGGCGGGCCCCTGCGCAGAGCGCGTCTGATGCAGATATAGGTGTACCTGCGCTCCTTGCCGAACGCCCACCAACGCTGTCTGGCCCGGAATCAGTGCCTATCGACATCAGTGCGGTTGAGGCATATGGAAGGATGCATGGCGGGACAAGGCAAGAGGTCAACCGTGTCCAGCGAAGGATGCTCGTCGGCCTGTTGGAAACTGCGCGAGACCATGAGGGTAGTGGTGCGAGCAGACTTGAATTGCGGCGGGATGGCTTCCACCTCGTGCTGAACCGCGGCCGACTGGTGCGTTACGGCCAAGCGCGCGGTGACGGAGCCACCTGGGAGGCGGTTCAGGAGCACAGGCACGCACGAGCTCTCGTGGTGAGTCATGGCACCGCGCCCGTGGAGGCTCGTCCCCCCGCTGTTGAGCTCTCGGTGAGAACGCATTCTGCAGGACCCGAACCAGGAGCTGCCCCATCGGCGCCTCAACAACACGTGCAGTCGGTACACGTTCGCCGGACGCAGCCAGCGGAGAGTCCTGCTCCGTCGACTGAGATGGGTGAGCTTGCGTCCATGCCTAGGGGAGACGATTTCATGCACCAATTGGAACGTCTCGTGGAGCTCAGAAGCCTCAACCTGCTCAGCGAGGAGGAATTCGCCGCCGCGAAGCAAAAGCTCCTGTTCTAGGTGCGGACGATGCCTGCGGGATAAGGACACATCTGTCCCTTCTTGGTGGCATCATCGCCAGATGCAGCGCGTGGGGGGGCAGCTCATACTGAGTGCGACAGACCTGACCAAGCACGTGGCGTGCCCGCACATCACCACCTTGGACCTAGCCGCCCTGGACATGCCATCTTCTGAGCTCGGATCGACAGAACCGGACGACGCTCTAAACCTCATCTTCGCCAGGGGCCTAGCTCACGAGCACGACTACCTCGAGTCCCTTCGTGCAGAGGGCTTGAACATCGTCGAGATCTCCAGTGACGGAGCATCGAAACGCGAAGCCGAGGAAGCGACTCTGGAGGCAATGCGTGCCGGCGCGGACGTTGTCTACCAAGCGACGCTCTTCGATGGTGCGTGGATTGGCTACGCCGACTTCTTGGTGAAGCGGAGTCGCCCCAGCGCGCTCGGTGAGCATTCGTATGACATCGCGGATACCAAGCTCGCACGCCGGCTCAAGGTCCCAGCGCTTCTGCAAATGGCCACATACGCCGAGCGCTTGACCCAACTGCAAGGAGTCCCGCCGCGGCACCTCGTCGTGGTCACCGGTGACAAGGAACAACACCCGTGGCGACTCGTTGACGTCGCGCCATACGCCCGTCGTCGGCGTGAGGACCTGCTTGGTGCGGTCAGCGACAACAGTCCGACGGAGGCCGTTCTCAACTCGCAGTGCGGTCAGTGCCGGTGGAAGAACAAGTGCGCGGGCGAATGGGTAGCGGCTGATGACCTTGTCCAGGTCGCCGGCATCCGAAGCGTTCAGCGTGCCGCCTTGTGCGAAGCCGGCCTGACGACAATGGCGGGACTGGCGACGGCGTCGCGCGAGCGGGTGGTGTCAGCCATTGGTGCGCAGGGCGCGGATGGACTCATGACGCAGGCAAATCTCCAGGTGCAGGAGAGGGAGACCGGCCTGCCCGTATACAAGTTGCTGGCACCCCAGCCCGGTCAAGGACTGCAACGTCTGCCCGTGCCCAGCCCTGGTGACGTCTACCTCGACTTCGAGGGCGACCCGTGGGCCGACGACGGTCCTGGCCGCGAGTACCTCGCAGGGCTGTGGGACCGCACCCAGACCTTCACGTCGTGGTGGGCCCATGACTCCGCGGAGGAGAAGGTGCTCGTGGAGGACCTCATCGACGACCTGATGCGACGGTGGCGTGAGCACGAGGACATGCACGTCTACCACTATGCCGCCTACGAACAGACCGCCCTGAAACGGCTGACCGGCCACTATGGCACGCGAGAGGCAGAGCTCGATCAACTCCTTCGCGCCGAGCGGCTGGTCGACCTGTACGCCGTCGTTCGCCAAGGGGTACAGATCAGCAAGGCGTCCTACTCCATCAAGAAGGTTGAGGACTTCTACTGGGGTCGTACCCGTCCTGCCGGGTTGGTGGACGGGGTGAGCAGTGCCATGGACTCAGTAATCCAGTACGAACGCTGGCTGGTCGAGCCGGACCAAGCGATCCTCGACCAGATCGAGAAGTACAACCGCGACGACGTCCGCTCCACGCACGATCTCCACGGGTGGCTGGAGGAGCTCCGGAACGAGCTTGGCGCGCAAGGCGTCGCCTTGGAGCGCCCAACCCCTGCCGAACCTCCCGAGGTCAAGGAGGCCGAGAGGGCAGAGATCGAGCTCGCCTCGCGGCTCGTCGAAGCCGACGAGGAGCTCTTGGCGGGACTGGTCGGTTGGCACCGTCGCGAAGCGCGCCCGGCGTGGTGGGAGTTCTTCAGGTACGCGGATCTTGACCTACGAGGAGCTCATCGAGGACGGGACGGCTATCGGCGGACTCACCGGCCCGGAGCACGTCGGCTCCATCGCGAGGTCCAACGTCTGGCGGTACGACTTCCCTCCGCAGGACTGCAAGATCGCCATGGGTAAGTACATTCCCGACGTCGACACCCACGTCAACCTGGGAAAGGTCGTAGATGTCGACGCCGAAGCTGGCTGGATCGACATTTCGATGGCAGCGTCGAAGACGCCGACCCTGCCGCGAGGGCTGGGCCAACCCGGACCACTGCACAACGAGGTCCTCCGAGCGTCATTGGCCGAGACCGCCGCCGTCGCACTCGACGGGGGTGACTCGCTCGCGCTCCGGCTTCTTCGGAGGAGAGTGCCGTCTTGCGACGTGCTGGCTCGAGCAGCGCACGAGGACCCAGCTGATGTGGTCGCGCGTGTGGGCGCCGACCTGAAGGGCGAGGTCCTCGCGGTCCAGGGACCGCCGGGAACGGGCAAGACGTATGCCGCCGCCCTGCTGATCCGCGATCTGCTCGACCGGGGTCTTCGGGTGGGTGTCACCGCCCTTTCTCACTCGGTGATCGGTCATGTCCTCAAGGCAGTTGGTCGCCCCGCCCTCCAGAAGGTCTCCTCGATCGACGAGGATGCGACAGAGACTCTGGTTCGTCTCACTACTTCCAACGATCAGATCTATGCCGACCTGTCTAGCGGCGAGGCGAACTCTGGTCGGAGGGTCAGCATGGCTGTGGGCGCGCCCCGAGCTCCGCGAATCCGTTGATGTGCTGGTGATCGACGAGGCGGGGCAGTTCTCGCTCGCCAACGCCGTCGCCGTGTGTCCGGCAGCCAAGTCCTTGGTCCTCCTTGGGGACCCGCAGCAGCTCACTCAGCCCACCCAAGCCACGCACCCCTATGGCGCGGGCGTCTCTGCGCTGGAGCACATCCTTGAGGGCCACGAGACCATGCCGCCGGACCGCGGTGTCTTCCTGGAGAAGACTTACCGGATGCACCCGTCGGTGACGGCATTCGTCTCGGAGTTGTCATACGAGGACCGGCTCGAGCCCGTGTCGGGACTAGAGCGGCAGATCATCAGCGGAACCGACGCCTTGGGAGGCCACGGTCTGAGGTGGTTGCCGGTGAGTCATGAAGGATGTACCTCGTGCAGCGTGGCCGAGGCCGAAGTCGTCGCCAGGTTGGTCACGGATCTGCTTGGTCGTTCATGGACCAACGAGAAGGGCGTCGATGTACCCCTCGGGGTTGAGGACGTACTGGTGGTGGCTCCCTTCAACGCTCAGGTCGCGGCCCTTCGAGCTGCGTTGCCGAGCGGGGTCAGGGCGGGGACAGTGGACAAGTTCCAGGGACGCGAGGCGCCCGTGGTTATCTACTCGATGACGAGCTCCTCGGCAGAGGATGCACCCAGGGGGGTCAGTTTCTTGTTCGACGTGCACCGGCTCAACGTTGCCGTGTCCCGCGCGCGTGCCTTGTGCGTCGTCGTAGGAAGTCCGGCGCTCTTGGACGCCCCCGTCCACACACCCGAGCAGCTGAGAGCAGTCAATGCCTTGTGCCGTTACGTCGACGAGGCCTCGAGCCTTGCCCTCACGTGAAGGCTGCCAGCAACGGCGAGTTGGACTGGCATTCGACCCTGAAATCGGACGCGTTCGCTATGAATGCATCCAGCAGTTCTCCGACCGCAGTGACGCGCGCCATGTTGACGTGGCAAATCCAGCAATTAGGTCATCGTTTCGCGACGAACCTGCGGGTTCGACATATACAGTTTCGCGACATGAGCGACATGTCCGATCGAGTGCCGACATCTGGACGAGGGGGAAGTCGGCCGCTTAGGGCTGTCAGCATAATCACGTCGGCGATCGGAGTCATCGTCATCGTCGCGTTGCTCGCGGCGGCGATTGGCGTGCTTGCCGGTTGGAGGCCATCGCTGAACCCATTCGGCGACGAGACAACCGACCGTACGGGTCCTTCGCTGCTCAAGTCCCTAACAGACCTCAGCGAGTATCGCGCTGCATCCGGGCATTACGAGACCGTGGTCGACATCGACAAGGGATCCAAGAACTTGCCTGATTGGGTCAAGGGTGAGCGACTGCTTTACGTAGGCAAGGGCGACGTGGACGCCTTCGTCGATTTCGGTGAACTCGATGAACGTCGAGTCCTCGTTTCCGAGGAAGCGAACTCGGTGACGATCCGGCTCCCTGCACCCACGACCGGCAAGCCGGTCCTCGATCTCCAGACCAGTTACGTCGTCGACTACGACAAGGGACTCATCAATCGGTTCAAGGGCTCGACACTGGAACGGGAAGCGCAACTTCGGGCGATTACGCAGATGACCACCCAGGCCACCCGCGAAGATCTACTGCTCGACCGGGCGAAAGTGAACACCACAGCGATGCTCCGCGGGCTGTTCGGGTCGCTCGGCTACTCCAGTGTCACCGTCACCTTCGGCGAGGACTCACGCTGATGCACTAACCCAGTTTGTAGGTTCACCGGTCAGCGCGCCGCCTTCAGGGAGGGGTGCTGGCACATCGATGCGACCAGTATCGATATCTTGGCTACGCAAGGAGGGGACAATGACCGAGCCTAAGAAGGCCGCGCCCGCGACGAGACCGCGCCTGCGAGGAAGGCCGCGCCAGCGAAGAAGGCCGCACCAGCGAGGAAGTCAGCGTCCGCGACGAAGGCCGCAGCAGCAAAGAAGGCAGAAGGCGCGGTCCAGTCCAAGTACTTCAAGCGTGCGACGGAGAAGGCTCGAAAGGTCGCCAGCAACCCACAGAAGCTCCGGGAGATCGCAGACAAGGCGAGCAAGTCGGCGGCGATGCGATCCGGACCATTTGAAGCCGTGCTGGACGACTTCCGCGCACTCATCAGGCTGGTCGTCGCCTACGCGCGCGGGCACTACCGCCAGATTCCACCTGACGCCCTAGCTGTCGTCGTCGGCGGCCTCATATACGTGGTGTCTCCCGTTGACCTCATCCCTGATGCCATTCCAGTCGTGGGCTTGCTCGATGATGCCACCGTGATTGCCTGGGTGATCAAGACGGTGCGGGGGGAGCTGGACTCCTTCCGGGCGTGGGAAGCGGGGGCGGTGGATTGATCTTCCGGGCGACTGTCCCTTCCAGCGCGGACGACCGGCGGAGCGAATCCGCGGTGACGGAGGGGGACGTAGCCATGGCAAATGGAACATTCCCATTCGGGGCGCCGGTGGAGCCATGCGGGGTTGCTATCCCGGACAGCACGAGGTCGGTGTTCGTTCTCGGCGCGTATCCGAGTGCCTTCCACGTGCGCTGGACACCGCCGGCGCCATGGAAGCCGGTCGCCGCGCTGCCCGTGGACAACGAACCAACACCGTTCTGGGACGGAGCGGGCGCTGACGCAGTCTTCGATCGATGGAAGGAGCGGTTCTCGCCGGAGTGGGGTTCTGTCGAGCCAGCTCGTCTGAACGGGTCGTCTGGACAGAAGCTGGACCAGCGGTGGGTAAAGCCATTCGGGTTCTCGCTCAGGGATGCGGTCGTGGTCGACTGCTTGCCGTTCTCGCGAGCCAGCGTGGGTGTCGCAAAGCGTCTGAGTGACACGTACAACGATTTCGCGCGCTCTCATGGTGCGCCCGCGGCTGACCTCGCAGCCCACCCGAGCGAAAACCAGATTGTTGCCGAAGCTCTCGGAGGACACACCGATCGCCTCCGGAGCCAGCTCGCGGCGGCCAGCCCTGAGCTCATCATCACCCTCGGTAACGCCGCGTCGAGAGTCATGGCGACTCTTGCGGGGCAGTCCGACCAGGCAGGGAAGCTCGAGACGGGGAGCTACGGTCTTGAGCGCCCAATCACCATCGACGAGCGTCGCGTTGCGTGGCAGGCACTGATTCACCCGGCAGCCCCGAAGCCCTGGCAGGAACGCCACGATCAATGGCTCGCTGCTCTCGACGAGCGCGGCCAGCCAGAGGGCCTGCCGGCAGGAACTCGAATCAGGCGCCCAGGAACAGGTCGTAGCGGCGACCCAAACGTTCGCGGTCAGGCTGGTCTGACCTTTGCCGGGGGACCGTCAGCGGTCGTCCGTGCATCTCCTGCAGTCCATGGCGGAGCATCGGTCCGTCGACCTCGTCGAGCAGGCGTTGGTTGATCCGCACCTCGTAGTCGGGCGTGATCCCGAGAAGCTTGCGGTCGTAGGCAGCGTGATGAATCTTGCACAGGCTCAGGCCATTCGTGACGATCGGGTCCCCGCCCTCCTGCCCATCTTCAACGATGTGCGCGGCGTCGAGCAGCTCAGGATGCTTGAGCGTGCAGACGCAGCAAGTGCCCTCATAGGCGAGCATGACTCGGGCCCGGAAGGCGGGCTGGTGGACGCGCTGCTGCACCACGCGGGCGGCATACGCCTTCTCGATGGGTGAGAGGGTCTGGGCGCTGGGCAGCGCTCGGAGGACTTCATCGAGCGTCAGGGTGAACTCGCGGGCGATCGGGTTGTCGCCGACGACGAAGACCGGATAGATCAGCTGGTAGGTCGCCTTCGCGATCTTGTCGAAGCGCAGCACGGGCAAGCGGAGCTCCATGGCCGCACGCAGCTTGAGGTTCTTCCCACCCTCCGGACCCTTCTGGTAGCTGTACTGGAGGAACCCGTCATCCTCGCGGTCGGCGTACGGACCGTCCGGCGACGTCAAGATGCTCAGCGTGCCCGCGAAGTTCGAAGGATTCCAGATGCCACCACGGCCGGGATCGACAAGTCGCAGGTGCGTCCCGTCAGGGAGCGGGAAGCTGGTGAGCTCGCCCCAGGGTAGGTAGCCGCCGAGTTGGTCGGCGCGGTGCTGGACGGCGGCCGCGATCACCTCGCGACGTAGTCGCTCATCGTCGAACGCATCCCCTGCCATTGCCGCAGCTTACGACCCTAGGGCTCGCTCAGGGGCGAACGCGGCCGGCGGTCTACACCCGTTGTCAGTGGTCGCCTCTACGTTGTTCTCAGCAGGACCGAGGGGGCTGTGCCGCTCTGGCGCAGTGGGGTCGACCAGCGCATGAAGCCCATCAGGGCTCTATTCGTGATGCCTTCTCTCGCCTGACATTTCGTCAATTGAAGGAGGAGAGCATGACTACATCACCAGCGGGTTGGTACCCGCAGGAAGACGGCCGCCAGCGGTACTGGGACGGCCAGCAGTGGACGGAGCACTTTGCGCCGGACGCCAACGCTCAGCAGGGTGTGGGGCCGGCGCCGAGTACCGGCGCCGAGAAGCCGGCCAAGTCACGCCGGTGGTTCCAGAAGAAGCGGGTGCTGATCCCGGCCGGGATCCTGGCCCTCGCCATCTTCGGATCGTCCCTGTCGGACGACGAAGGCACGACGCCGGTATCGGCAGACCCGAGCCCGACTGCTTCGGCGCAGGACGTGGCTACTCCGGCGCCGAGCGTCTCGGCTTCGGCGAAGGTTGCAGCTGCCAAGCCGACCACCAAGGCACCGGCCGCCAAGCCGGCGCCCAAGCCCGCTCCGCCGGCGTCCCAGCTGGGCAAGACGGTCCGCGACGGCAAGTTCGCCTTCGTGGTCACGAGCATGAAGTGCGGCATCACGACGGTGGGGGACAACGAGTACCTCCAGACCAAGGCGCAGGGCCAGTTCTGCGCGGTGTCGCTGACCGTCGAGAACATCGGCGACGAGCCGCAGTCCATGTTCGCCGACAACCAGGAGGCGTTCGACAGCAAGGACCGCAAGTTCTCGGCCGACAGCGAGGCGTCGCTCTATGACGGCAGTTCCGACGTGCTGTGGGAGGAGATCAACCCCGGCAACAAGGTCAAGGGCAAGGTCTACTTCGACATCCCGAAGGGCGCGAAGCTGACCAAGCTCGAGCTGCACGACTCGATGTTCTCGGGTGGTGTCAGCGTCCGTCTCTGACGGACCACGGTGAGGTATGCCGCGTGCTCACCACGCGGCATACCTCACCTCTCTGCCTTCCCACCTGGGTGAGGTGAACTGCCGTCTCGGAGGGGGACGCATGAAGGAGCTGTGGAGCAGGTACGGCCTGGAGCCTTACCCGGACGTCGCGCCGCCGTACTCGCACGTGCTCGGCCGGGGTCGCCTTGTCGTCGCGCAGTTCGATGTCGGCAGCGCTCGGTGGGAAGGGATCTCGGACTACTGGCGGCTGGACACCGCTGCCACTGCGGTGGGGGACCTGACAGTCCGACGAGGTGACCTCATTCTCTGGGTGGGACCGGACGAGCACGGCGGGGAGGCGCACGCGTGGCCGGTCTCGCTCGTCCTCGAAGCGTCGAGGAAGGTGAGGGGAAGCCAGGTCGTGAGCGCGCTCGTGTTCGACGACCACGAGGCGATCTTGGTGGACGAGCTGCCGGAGAACGTGGCCAGCTGCTCGTCGGACCGGCCGCAGTGACTGGGGCTGAGCGCAGCTTGCTGCTCGACCTGTGGGGGCTCGACGTCCTCTGCCCGCGCTGTGGTGGGCTCGGGACGCCCATCTCGTACGGGCTTCAGCTGCCACCTGAGGTAGGCGACGACCGAGGCGGTCCTCGGGCCGTGGGACACCGGCCACGCCCACGCCGCGGGCGGATGTGTCGTGGGCGAGGAGCGCTACGCGTGTGGGCGATGCGGACGGGGCTGGCCGTCGATGTCCGATCATCCCGCTCGGGGTTTCGGTGGGGGCGACTTCCACACCAGCAGTGGCTCCGCATGGCATCCTCCGGTGAACGGGTCCGATGGTCCCGGCGGTCGAGTCGTGGAGGGGGGACCGGATGCCAGCACGCGCTCTTCCTGAGCTGCCGCAGCTGCCTACCCAGTCGGAGCGGGACGTGTGGGAGCAGCTCGTGCGGCAGCTCGGCGATCACGACGTGGTCCTCGCCGGGGTCCGGCTGACCAACAGGTCGAAGGACCACGAGCTGGACCTGATCGCGCTCATGCCGGGCGCCGGCGTCGTGGTGCTCGAGGTGAAGGGCGGCTCGGTCTGGGTGCAGGACGGGCAGTGGCGCCAGAGCCGGGGGAGCCGGACGGCGGAGATCGATCCTGTGGGACAGGCGCGCGGCAACTTGTACGCGCTGCGCGAGTACGTCGAGTCCGACCCGCGGTGGAAGCAGTCGTCCCGTAGTCGCATCCGGTGGGCGCACAGCGTCGTCTTCCCCTACTCGGAGATCGCTGATGACTTCGCCATACCGGACTGCCCGCGTTGGGCAGTTCACGGCAAGGGGGACCAGGCCTCATTGGGCAAGCGGGTCAAGGACATCGCCCTGTCCCAGGGGACGAACAACCGCGCCCCCGACGAGGACGACGTCGAGCTGATCCTGGAGATCCTCCGCGGACGTCACCTGCCGGCGCTCGACCCGAGCTCGGTCGCGGACGACCGTGAGGGCGAAGCCGACCGCTTGACCGCGGAGCAGGCGACTCTGCTGAAGGTCACGAGGCTCCTGCCTCGCATCGAGGTGCGTGGGGGTGCTGGGAGCGGCAAGACGGTGCTCGCGCTGACCCAGGCGAAGGAGCTGAGTCGCGGGCTGCTCAACCGTGACGGGACCGACCACAGCGCCAAGCGCGTCGCACTGGTCTGCTACTCCATCGGGCTCGCGGAGTACTTCAAGCGGCAGGTGGCCGCTGCACCACGCAAGCACCGGCCGGCCTTCGTCGGCACCTTCCACGAGCTGGGGCAGCTCTGGGGTGGTCCGGCGGGGAGCCGCGACAACCCGCAGTTCTGGGAGGTCGAGCTCCCCACGCAGATGGCCGAGCTGGCCGGCGCACTGCCCGACGGGCAGAAGTTCGATGCCCTCATCGTGGACGAGGCGCAGGACTTCGCCGATCTCTGGTGGACGCCGCTCATGCGTTCGCTGCGGGATGAGGAGGAAGGCGGGCTCTACGTCTACTCCGACGAGAACCAGCGGATCTTCTCCAGGTTCGGGCAGCCACCGGTCCCGTTGGTCCCGCTGGTGCTCGACCACAACTTGAGGAACACCAAGCAGATCGCCGCTGCCTTCGGGCCACTGGCACCCATGCGTATGACGCCGCGGGGCGGCGATGGGGTAGAGGTGCGGTTCGTCGCCGTCGCCAGTCCCGACGAGGCTGTCGATGCGGCGGACGGTGTTGCCATCGAGCTGCTCGATGATGGCTGGAAGCCCAAGGACATCGCGGTCATCACGACGGGCAGTCGACACCCTGAGCAGATCAAGCGTGCTGGCGACACCGACCAACGCGACTACTGGCGCAGCTTCTGGGACGGCGAGGACGTGTTCTACGGGCACGTCCTGGGCTGCAAGGGCCTGGAGCGGCGAGCTGTCGTGCTCTGCGTGAACCAGGACCGTGTCACCGACCGCAGCCGTGAGCGTCTATACGTCGGCATGTCGCGGGCGACTGACGTCCTCGTCGTGGTGGGACAACCCGAGGTCATCCGCGAGATGGGCGGCGAAGCCGTGGCCAAGCAACTGGGCATCGCTCGATGACGCGGTCGCACGGGGTCAGGACCGGAGCCTCACCCTCGTGTCGAAGACCGGCGTGACGGACGACGCGGCGGAAGCTCACCAACCTGTGCAGGGCTGCTACGACTGCTCGACGTGCTCTGGTCGGGCCGAGTTCGCACGCTCGCTGGGTCGCAGCACTGAAGAGGTGCAACGACTCGGACAGTCGTGCGACTCGTGCGGTCACCGCCTGCATCGCCACTTCCACGGCCTGGTGCGGGGGTCGGGGCTCGTGCCTGACCCGGACGTGATCGCCGTCGAGGCACCGCCACGTGAGTCGCCGCTCGGACAGCGGCTGATGGCTCTCGGGCAGTACGACAGCTACCACCGGTACGTGACGAGCTGAAGCTTCCGTTATGGGAATGAGAGTGGGAGTGCCGGGATGCGGCTGCTCCCGCGTGCTCTCACCGGCGTCGACGGCCGAAGGTGACGGGCGGGTCACCCGCCCTGAGCGTCGACGACACCCGAGCAGGTGGTCAGGCCGACATGGCACTCGGGAAGCGGGTCTCGAAGTCCAGGATCCGCACGTCGTGCGGGCGCACCTGGATCCGCGCCATCGGCTGTGATCGCACGGGTTCGAGCCAGGCTGCTGCCATCTCGGCCCCGAAGTAACGGACCACTGCCTCGCCATACTGCGGCACCATCTCGTCGAAGACCTCGACGCTCGCAGTGCCCCGCACGAGCAGCACCTTGTAGGGAAAAGCGTTGTCGTCGATCGTGATCGCCACCTCCGGGTGCGCGCGCAGCGGCGCGACCTTGGGAGCGTGCGGCTGCGTACCGAACGTGAACACGTTGCCGTCCCAGTGGAACGCGATGGGCACGACGCGGGGCGTGCCGTCGGTCCAGCAGTAGGCCAGTCGTGCCGGCAGGGACGAGGTGAGCAGCTGCTCGGCGACAGGGTCCGTCAGCAGCTCGAGGTGCGCAGAAGCCATGGTGTCCACCCTTCGTGACCCTGCCCCTCCACGGTAGGCGCGTGCCTGCGGCCCTCGGGTCAGCCCTATGGCGTAGACGACGAGCACGTAGACGACGAGTGCGTATGCGGCGAAGCCCGCGGGGCTGCCCGCGCCGGAGCCAGCCGGGCACGTCGCATCCGACTGCTGAACTATCGGTCCGTCTGCCGAGCCCGCGGCCGCGGGCCACCGGCCCATCCCTGACGGTGCACGAGCCCGCAGGTGTATGCGGTGGCGAGGACCCAAACGCGAGAAAGTCCGTGCCTCTCGGCACGGGTGACATCTCGCTTCGATCATCTGACCCGCAGTAGTACATCGGTCATGCCGAAGGATCTGTCTGTCGATGAGCGGTGGCAAGTCGCCTTAAATGGTCGCAGGCAGCCGTTGACGTTCGAACAGGCGTTCGAATAGAATGGCGCATGACCTCCTCTCCCAACGCCGCAACTCCGCCGGAGCGGTACGTCCGCCCGGTGCTGGGTGCAGTTGCCGTGGCGATCGAGGCCTTGGCCGACGCGCAGACGCCGCGGCTGTGGGCATTGTCCGAGGCCGAGATCGAGGAGGCCATGGAGGGCCTGGCACAGATCCACGCGATGACGCAGGCGCACCTGGTGGCCGTGCTCGCCGAGGCCAAGTCGCGCGGACTGGGCTGCGACCAGGGCTGGGGTCCCCGGGACTGGGCACGACGCCACGCGCCGGCGATGGCCACCCGCACGGTGGCCGACCTCGACACCGTTGCCGGCGCCGTCGCCGAGCCGAGGTTGGCCGAGCTGGCCGAGGCGGTCGGCAGGGGCGCCGTGCCGGGCGCGATCGACCTGTTGGAGCTCGGGCGGGCGGCGCAGGTGGTGCGGTTCCACGAGCAGGTCCGGGGGATGGCCGAGGCCCGGCAGCTCGAGGAGGTCACGCACGAGATGGTGGACGGCGCGCGGGGTCCTGGCGGGCTGTCCGAGCGAGCCCTGGCCGTGACGATCTGTCGCACCGGTGACCTGCTGCGGCCCGACCGCCTCGTCGAGCACGACGCGGCGGTGCGCCGAGCGCACCGTTCGATGGTCAAGACGAAGGGTCCGCTCGACATGTGGCGCTACACGCTCCTGCTCGACGCAGAGGGTGCCGGCATCGTCGATGCTGCGATCGACGCGCTGGCCAAGCCCGTTCCCGACCCCGACAGCGGCGAGCCTGACCTGCGCACTCCCGCTGCGCGACGTGCAGATGCCTTGCTCGACCTCGTGCGGCGTGCCGTCGAGGCGCCCGACGGTGTCCCGCGACAGGCCAAGACGAGCCTGGTCGTGACGATCGGGCTGGACCAGCTCCAGGGGCGGTGCCGCGGGGCCGGGATGACGATGGGTGACCAGGTGCTCACCGTGGAGACGGTGCGCCGGATGGCGTGCGACGCCCAGGTCGTTCCGGCGGTGCTCGGCGGCCATGGCGAGGTCCTCGAGCAGGGCCGGGCCGAGCGGCTGTTCACCGTCGGGCAGATCCGGTTCTTGTGGATGCGGGACAAGCACTGCACCTTCCCCGACTGCACGAAGCCTGCGACCTGGACCGACGCCCACCACCTGATCCACTGGGCGGACGGCGGTCCGACCGACGTGGACCATGCGGCGCTGCTGTGCCGGCGGCACCACACCGTCGTGCACTCCAACAAGTACGCCGGCGAGGTGGTCGACCACGGGCAAGGACCGCGGGTGCTGTGGGACCTGACCCCGGGGGCGTACGACGCCCAGCTCGAGCAGTGGCGAGAGGCGCACCCGGACGTGCGTCCCGAGTGGGACGAGCCCGAGCGCCCGGCGGGTCGACCATGACCGCGCCCCGCACCCCGCCCCACCCCGGGCGGGGACGCAGTCGCGTCACCAAGTCGCTGTCGGCCGGTGGAGCCACGGGCTGCCGGGTCTGGGCCGACAGGTGCCGGACGCGCGGCTGTCGGCCGAGCGGCATACGGTTGAGCCATGGAATTTCGATACCTCGGCAACAGTGGTCTCAAGATCTCGGAGATCACCTACGGCAACTGGCTCACCCACGGCTCGCAGGTCGAGAACGACGTCGCCACGCAGTGCGTGCGCGCCGCCCTCGACGCGGGCATCAGCACCTTCGACACCGCCGACACCTACGCCAACACCAAGGCAGAGACCGTCCTCGGTGACGCACTCAAGGGCGAACGGCGCGAAAGCCTGGAGATCTTCACCAAGGTCTACTGGCCGACCGGCCCCGGCGGGAAGAACGACACCGGCCTGTCCCGCAAGCACATCATGGAGTCGATCAACGGCTCGCTCGACCGCCTCCAGACCGACTATGTCGACCTCTACCAGGCGCACCGGTACGACACCGAGACCCCGCTCGAGGAGACGATGCAGGCGTTCGCCGACGTCGTCCGGCAGGGCAAGGCGCTCTACATCGGCGTCAGCGAGTGGACCGCCGACCAGATCCGCGAGGGCGTCAAGCTCTCCAAGGAGCTCGGCTTCCAGCTCATCTCGAGCCAGCCGCAGTACTCCATGCTCTGGCGCGTCATCGAGGACGAGGTCGTCCCCACCAGCCAGGAGCTCGGGGTCAGCCAGATCGTCTGGAGCCCGATCGCGCAGGGCGTGCTCACCGGCAAGTACCAGCCCGGCCAGAAGCCGCCGGAGGGTTCGCGCGCCGCCGACGAGAAGGGCGGCGCCGACATGATCAAGCGGTTCATGAACGACGACGTGCTCACTCGCGTCCAGGGTCTGGCACCGATCGCGGACGAGGTCGGCCTGTCGATGGCGCAGCTGGCCATCGCCTGGGTCCTGCAGAACCCCAACGTCGCAGCGGCGCTCGTCGGCGCCTCGCGTCCCGAGCAGGTCCACGAGAACGTCAAGGCCGCCGGCGTGAAGCTCGAGCCCGAGCTGATGGCCAAGATCGACGACGTCCTCGGCGACATCGTCGAGCGCGACCCCGGCAAGACGAAGGAGACCGCGCCCCAGGCGCGCGTCGCCTGACCCCTCACCGCAACAGCTGGAGCAGGTATGCCGCGGGGCGGCCGGACGTGGTCCGGTCGCCCCGCTTTGGTGTTGCGCGTCGGCGTCCGGCTACTTGGTGAAGCAGCGGCCGATCCCGAGCCGGCGCAGCCCTTCGAGGTCGCCGTCGCCGAACGAGTGCCTGCCGACGTTGTCGGAGTTCATCAGCTCGCTGCGCTTCTCGACGTGGTTGAGCCCGATGAGGTGCCCCAGCTCGTGCATGACGACGGCCCGCGCCTGGGCCCACCCGTCCGACCTCGTGAGGATGTCGGCGAACGTGGGACCGTCGAGGAAGACGATCCCGCTGACCCAGTGCTGGTCGACGCTCTGGGCGTAGGTCGCCGCGCGCGGCCCACCGACGCCGGCCACGTTCCCGACGAGCTCGGGGACGACCGACTCGTTCGTCCACGCGAGCAGCACCGGCGACCAGCGGTTGCCGTACCGACTGCCGTCGATGGGCTGCCGGTTCGACGACGGGTCTCGTCGGTCGGTCCCTCGATGACGAACTGCAGACCGGTGGCTCGGCTGACCTCGCTGGCGGCCTCGGCCAGCAGCCGGTCGGTGTCGACGCCGACGGGGGCATCGGCGGTGTTGACGACGACGTGGATGGGTCGACACGGGTCCCACGCCACGGGTGCGCTGGTCGGCCCGCCGGTGTGCTGCATGAAGGCGTAGTCGGTCGACGACGACTGGCTGAGGGGCGGACGCCCGAGCGGCTCGTCCTTCGCGTCGACAGGCACCGGCGGCCACATGGCCCGGATGCCCTCGACCGATCCCGGCACGACCGGCGCCGGTTGGGCGAAGTCGATCCCGTTGGTACCCCACGTGATCCCGGTGATCTTCGAGGGGGAGCCGTCCTCGCCCAGCACCCGGGGAACGGCCCACAACGCTCCGGCAACGATCGCTACCGTCAGCAGCAACGAGACGACGGTGCGTGGGGGGCGCGCACGCGCCATACCTCGTGAACGAGAGCGGCGCCCCCGCGCCATACCGCCGACGCGGCCTCTCTCGACGGCGTAAGGCCGCCCCGCCGGAGCCGGCCACGCGGACCCGGGTGAGGGTTCGGACGGGGCGTAGGCCCCGGAGGCGCCGGGGGAGACCAGCGCCAGCGGTTCGGGCCAGTCGGTCGTCGAGCGCCGACGGCGAGGACGCGGACGGCCAGCCGAGACGTCAGCCAGGCACCAGAGGCAGACCGGGGCGGGATCGGCGCCGAGCCGCCCAGCGCGTTCGCCCGCGCGAAGCTCCTCGCCGCAGGCACAGCGCGTCGGCCGCTCCACGCGGATCAGCTCCACGGGTCCATCGCTCTCCACTGCGCTGCCTGCCCCCACGTCCGTGCCCAACCCGTCGCGAGGATGGTAGGACCACGGGCAGGGCCCGCGCCGAGAGATCGGGACACTTCGACCAAACAGTCAGATCTTGCCGACCTGACGTGAGCGCCAGAACACACGGGGTATGCCGCGTGGTGACCACGCGGCATACCCCGTGCTTGGTGGCCCGGCACGGCCCTAGGGCCGTGCCGGGTGTGTCACATCCCGGGGACGGGCTGGGCCGCGTGAACCTCGATGGTGCAGCCGCCGGGCATGTTCAGGTGCGGGTGCCCCTTGGCCAGGTCGAGCGCCGCTTCCTGGTCCGCGGCCTCGATGATGGTGTAGCCGACGACGTCGCTGGTGCTGGCCGACGTCCCCTCGGGCGTGACCTGCACACCGTCGGCGAGCGGGGTGCCGAAGTCGACCATGCCGTCACCGACGCGGCCGGCCCACTGCATCCACTGGTCCATGACGGCCTTCATGTCGGCCGGGTCCGAAGAGGTGTTCTCGTCCGGGGTGGTGGGGGCGTGGTAGACGAACAGGAACTTGCTCATGACTGGATCTCCTTGGTGCGTAACGGGTGGGTGCGCTGGAGGTTGCTGCGGTGAGATGGCTGCGAGAGCCGAGTAGCGCCGTCAGGCAGGGATGCGGCTGCGACCGGCGAACGCGGCGAACCGCTCCACCGCATCGGCATCCGCGGCGGGGGTGAGCTCGTCCGCGAACGAGCTGCCCCGGCCCTGGGTGATGACGTCGCGCGTCAGGTCGTGGATGTAGGTGGCGACCTCGTCGGAGACGTTCAGCTGCTGCCCGGAGGCCTGGGCGAGGTCCCAGCCGTGCAGGAGCAGCTCGAGCGGCAGGATGCTGGCGAAGAACATCGCCGGCACGTCCTGGCCGCCCGGTCCCGCCACGGTGCCGTCGAGGTCGACCGCGCGCCAGGCCTCGAGCGCCTGCCCGGCGAGCACCGAGACCTTGTCCTCCAGCGAACCCTCGGCGGGCACCGTCAGGGCCGCGCCGGCCATGCCGCCGAGCTGGACCAGCGACCCGAGCAGGTGCTCGGCCACCTCGTGCGCGCTGAAGTCGGCGCAGGGGGTGGGTTTCGGCTGGTCCGCCGGCGTGAGGTTGCGCAGGACGGGCTGGATGACGGCCAGGGCTGCCTCGGCGGCCACGAGGGGGGTGAGGTCCTGCGGCGCATACCCCCACTCGTCCGGGCCGGCGTCGCCGGTGGTGACCAAGCGTTCCAGGCGCTGGAAGAAGTGCTCCCACCCCAGGGCGTGCCGCTCGGCCTGGGCCTGCGTGAGCCCGTCGTGCTCGATCGTGACCTGGGAGCCCTCGGCGGCCGGCTCGATGGTGATGGTCACGGTGGAGGCGTCCTTGGGCAGCTCCTCATCGCCTTCCCAACCCCAGCCGAACACCACACGGCGGCCGGGGTCGACCTCGCGGTAGGTGCCTTCGGCGACGTGGCCGGGCGTGACGGTCCAGCGGTAGGAGCCGCCGGCGCGCAGGTCGACGGTTGCGGTCACGGTCTGCCAGCGGCGCAGCCGCTCGGGCTGGGTGACCAGCGCAAACGCCTCGTCGGGGGAGACGGGGAGAACAGCGGTCCTGGTGTAGCTCATGGGGTTCCCTTCAGGCGATGCGCGTCGGCGACGAGCAGATCGAGTTCGGACGTCCAGAAGCGGTCGATCTCGGCCTGCAACCGCTGCAGCCCCATCGGCACGACCCGGTAGATCCGTGTGCGTCCAACCGGCTCCGCCTCCACCAGCCCGGCCTCGGCGAGGACCAGCAGGTGCTGGCTGATCGCAGACCTGGTCACCGTGAACTCGCCGGCCAGGTCCGTGACACCCCGCGGCCCACGGGCCAGGAGCTGCAGGATCCGGCGGCGGGTCGGCTCGGCGGCGGCGGAGAGTGGGTCAGTCACAACACGCAATACGTTAGCCGTGACTAACGCGTTTGTCCACCGTCACAGACCCTCCCGAATGCCGCGGAACACCCGTGGTGGGGGCGGCGGGGCGCCCGATACGGCCGATCAGCGGACCGAGCGGAGCGCCGCGCCGAAGTCTCCGACCGGTCCCAGGTGGGCGAGCTTGTCGGGGTTGACGATCGAGCTGACCTGCGTGATCGCGCCGTCGACGATGTCGATCGCCCACACGCCGAGCACCTGGTCCATCCCGTCGTAGAACACCGCACCGGGCCGGCCGTTGACCTCCGCGGACCGCATCGTGATCTCGGGAACGCGTTCGCCGACGCGGGCCCAGTTGCAGAGCATCTTGGCCACCCGCGCTCGCCCGTGCAGCGAACGAGCCAGGGCCGGGGCCTTGCCCCCGCCGTCGCCGGTGAGCGCGACGTCGTGGGCCAGCAGGGACTCGAGCCCGGCGAGGTCACCGGCACGGGCGGCCGCGAAGAAGCGGCTCGCCAGCTCCTGCTGCTGCCCTCGCGAGGTCTGGAAGCGCGGCCGGCCTTCCTTGACGTGGCGCCGGGCGCGGGCGGCGAGCTGGCGGACGTTGCCCTCGGTCTTGCCGACGATGTCGGTGATCTCGGGGTACCCGTAACCGAAGACGTCGTGCAGGAGCAGCACCGCACGTTGCTCGGGCGAGAGGCTCTCGAGCAGCACCAGCATGGCCATCGACAACGAGTCCGCGGTCTCGGCGTGGGTGGCGGGGTCGTCGGCGCCGTCGGTGATGATGGGTTCGGGCAGCCAGTCGCCGACGTACCGTTCGCGACGGACCCGGGCGGAGCGCAGCTCGTTGATCGCCAGCCGGGTGGTGACCGTGGCGACGAACGCCCGCGGGGAGGCGATGTCCTCACCGTCGTCGAGCGACTGGTACACCCGCAGCAGTGCCTCCTGCACCACGTCCTCGGCCTCCGAGACGCTCCCGAGCATCCGGTAGGCGATGCCGAACGCCGTCGGTCGCAGCTCGTCGAGCAGCTGCTCCCGGGCTTTCACCTGGGGAGCTCGGTGAGGTCCGCGGGCTCGGCGGGCTCGGCGAGCTCTGCGAACCCCTGACGCCAGCTCGGGTGCGCAGGGTGCCAGCCGAGCTCGCGCCTGGCCTTGGCGTTGGATGCGCCTCTCAGCTCGGTCATCATCACCGCACCGACCTCACCGGCGAGCAGCCGTCCCACGAACCGCGGCACCTGCAGCGGTCGTCGGGCACCCAACGTCTCTGCCAGCACCGGCAGCCACTCGGCGACCGTGGCCGGCTCGTCGTCCACGATGTTGTACACCCCGCGCCGGCCGTGCTGGAGCGCGGCCACCGTGGCGTCGGCGGCGTCGGCGACGTGGACGAACGACCACACGCCGCCACCGCCACCGACCATGGGGAACCTTCCCTGGCGGACGATCTGTGTCTGGTGGCCGTCCGACCCGAGTGAGGTCCCCGGACCGTAGAAACCGCCGTAGCGCAACACGATTCCCTCGGTCCAGGTGGCGCCGAGGACGGCCTGCTCGAGGTGGCACGTCGCCGCGACCGTCTTGCGCATCCGCTTGGCCGCCCCGGAGCCGAACGGGTCCTCCTCGGTCTTGACCGGTCCGCCGATGCGGTCGTACGAACCGAAGTAGCTCTGCGCGACGAACCGCCGCACCCCGACGGCCTTGGCGGCCGACAGGAGGTGGTCGGTGCCCTCGGTCCGCAACCTATTGGTCGTCGCGAACGAGCGGTCGAGGTGGCGCAGGTCCATGGCCCCGATCGAGGTCAGCTGGTGCACGACCACGTCCGGTTGCGCCCGGCCCACCGCGTCGGCGACCTGCTCGGCCTCCAGCGCATCAGCGACGACGGGCGTGGCCCCCAGCTCACGCAGCAGATCCTGTTTCGACGCGCTCCGTGTCATGGCGTGCACCTCGTGCCCGGCTTCGACCAGCCGCGGCACCAGCTCGCGCCCGATGGCCCCGGTCGCTCCTGCGACGAACACCTTCATGATCTGCTCCCTCGTCGATGGTCATCCTCACCCATCAAGACAGGACAGCTGCCCTCGTTGTGACACCTCGCCGGAGATCTCGAGCACTCTCGTCGCGTCACTTGTGCGGCAGCGTCCGCGCGAACTCCATGCTCCGCTCCACCCACCCCCGCAGCTGCTCATCCGTGGCATACCCGGCCTCCGTGACCCGCAGCCACCCCTTCATCGGCTTGTCCCGCATCTCGACCGGTGTCACCACAGGTGGGTCGAGCAGGGGTTCGGCGTCCTGCGCGTCCAGCCGCACCATGAGCCCACCGCTGCCGCTGACGGCCACCGACATGTTCCCGTTGACGAGGAAGGCGAGCCCGCCGAACATCTTCTTCTCGGTCACGTCGAGGTCGTCCACGACGAGGTCACGGATCTGCTGGGCCACGCCCTCGTCATATCCCATGTCATCCATGGTGGCACGTGCCGACGGGTGGCGGGGCCGGACCGCTTCGGCGATGCGACGACTCATCCAATACGGCACGAATACTGTTGCACTGCAGAGTTGCTGGGCTTCTGGATGAGGTCGGGCGTTGTCGGTGGTCGCCGATAGTGTTCTTGGTATGGCGATCAGTGCGGACCGTTCGACCCTCACCTGCGGTGATGGTCAAGAACGTCCGGTGCTGGGTGCCGCGACGGTGGCGCGGGACGTGCTGTGCGGCGGGGAGCCGGAGCGGTTGTGGGCGTTGGGGGACGGCGAGGTCGCGACGGCGCTGACGGCGCTCGGGCTGAGGTGGTGTCTCGAGCGCGAAGGCGCTGCTGGTGTCGGTGCTGGCCGAGGCGAAGCGGCGCAGCCTGGGGTCGGGTCAGGGGTGGGGGCCGGTGGACTGGGCGCACGCGATGACCCCGTTGTTGGCGATGCGTGAGCTGGTCGAGATCGACCAGGTCGCCACTGCTGCCGCCGCGCAGGAGCACCACCTCGACGAGGTCGTCGCTGCCGTGACCGCGGCGTGACGCTCGGGTTGTGCGGGGAGCGCGGTGAGGCGTTGCCGGTGGCCAAGGCCGCGCAGATCTGCCGGTTCCACGCCAGCATCCGCGGTCTGGCCGACCCAAGGGACCTGGGTCGGGCGGTCACGGACCTGGTCGGGTGGGCCCGCGCCGGAGACGGGTTGAGCGACCGCGACCTCGCGGTGGCGGTCCGGCACGCCGGTGAGGTGATGCGCCCCGACCGGCTCGTCGAACGCGAGGCCGAGGTGCGTCGGGCGCACCGGTCGCTGGTCAAGGGGCCCGGCCCGGTCGGGATGTTCCGGTACACGCTGGTCCTGGACGAAGAAGGCGCCTGCACCCTTGATGGTGCGGTCGACGCGTTGGCCAAACCCCGACCGGACGCCGACACCGGGGAGCTGGACTCCCGCACCCCAGCCGCCCGCCGCGCCGACGCACTGCTCGACCTCGTCAGCCGGGCGGTGTCTGCCCCGGACGGGGTGCCGCGCCAGGCCAAGACGTCGCTGGTCGTCACGATCGGGCTCGACGCGTTGCAGGGCCGGTGCCGCGGGGCGGGGCTGACCCCGACCGGGGACCTGTTGACGGCGGGCACGGTGCGCCGGTTGGCGTGCGACGCCCAGGTCATCCCCGTCGTCCTGGGCACTGCCGGGGAGGTCCTGGACCAGGGCATGGCGCGGCGGTTGTTCGACCGGGCGCAGATCAGGAACCTGTGGCTCCGGGACCGGCACTGCACGTTCCCAGGCTGTTCCAGACCTGCGGCGTGGACCGACGCGCACCACCTGGTCCACTGGGCCGACGGCGGACCCACCGACATCGACAACGCCGCCCTGCTCTGCCGGGCCCACCACAGCGTGGTCCACACCCACCGGTACGGCGCCCGGATCACCCACGGCCCGGCTAGCAGTCACAGCGCCAGCCGCGACCGAAGCAAGGCCGGTGGTGGCGGCCGTAACCGTGATGGTGGCAGTCGCGGTGGCGGTGGCGGCCGCCATGGTGATCATGGCGGCGGCGGCGGCGGCGGCGGTGGCGGTGGCGGTGGCGGTGGCGGTGGCAGACCCCGGGTCGAGTGGGACCTGACCACCGACTCCTACGACACCACCCTCGCCGAGTGGCGACAACGAACCCGACCTCGAACTCAGCCCCGCCCCCTCCCCGCCACCGGCTGAGCGGGCGATGCGGGACGACCGAGTCCGTCCTCCATCGTTCGACGGAGGCGCCCGCTTCGGACCCGGTCCACGATGGCGGCATGGGTGAGGTGGACCGGATCGATGCGACGCACACCTGGGTGGTCTATGAGGGGCCGCCGTACGACGACCCCCTGGCCGGGCGCCGGGGGTCGCTGGTGGAGCTGTGCGCCGCACTGAGCGACGCCGAGCTCGTGGAGCTCTGCGGGCACTGGGAGTGGCAGGCGGAGGCTGCCGCCAACGACATGGACCGTTGGTGGTGCTGGACCTTGGTCAGGTTCGGCCAGCGGCTGCTCGCCGGCCGGCGAGAGCTGCGTCACCGCGGACGCCTGACCTCCTGAGGGCTCAGCGTGCCGGTCGGGCCGTCATCGCCCGCCTGACCTCCGGGAGGGGACAGGCGCGCCACGGTCGGGCCGTCAGCGCCCGCCTGACCTCCTGAGGGGACAAGCGTGCTCCGGTCGGTGCGTCAGCGCACGCCGAACAGCTGGGTGGTCGCTGCCCACGGCGCGTTGAGCGGACGGCCGGAGTACACCGTCCCCCGGCCGGTGCCGGCATACACGTAGGTGAGGTTGGTGCTGGTGCGACCCAACAGGTCCGGCTTGCCGTCACCCGTGACGTCCCCGGTGGACCAGATCGAGGCGAAGCCGCCCCAGCCGTGCCCGATGACCTGCCCGGGTCGGTAGCCCGTGCCCGTGCCGGTACCGGCTCCGGTGCCGAGGTACAGGTACAGCAGCCCGGTCCTGGTCCGAGCGAGCAGGTCTGCGCGCCCGTCGCCGTCGAGGTCACCCGGGGTGGCGATGTCGCCGAAGATCTGCCAGCCGGTGCCGACCTTGCGGGCGCTCCCGGCGAAGCCGCCGGTACCCGAACCGGTGAGCAGCCACAGCTCACCGTTCGCCTTGCGAGCCAACAGGTCCGGCTTGCCGTCACCGGTCCAGTCGCCGGGCGCGATGAGCAGCGTGGTGGTCGTGAAGCCGCTGCCGACCAGGACCTTGCCAGCCTTGAAGCGCCCGCGGCCGTCGCCCCGGTACAGCCACACGTCGCCGGTCCGGGTCAGACCCAGCACGTCGGAGAAGCGGTCGCCGTCCCAGTCGCCGGGCGACAGGACCTGGGCGAACCCACCCCAGCCTGAGCCGACCTTGACCGGTGAGCCGATCGTGCTGCCGATGACGGGATACAGGATGAGGTCGCCCGTGCGGGTCCGACCGAGGGCGTCCCCGCGGCCGTCGCTGTTGAAGCCATCGCGCGGGGTGGCGGTGAGCGTCAGGACCCTGGTGTAGCGCAGGCCGGAGAGGGCCTTCCAGTCGTTGGTCGCGACCGTGCCGGTCACCGACACCCGGGCCGCCTTCTGGAACGCCGTCACCGCGGCGGCGGTCCTGGCGCCGAAGTCGCCGTCAGCGGCGCCGACGGCGTACCCGCGGCGGTTCAGCTCGAGCTGCAGGTCGCGGACCGACCAGCCGGTGGCGCCGGCGGCGAGCGTGAGCTTGCCGTACGCGTCATACAGCTTGCTCGTGGCGACCGGAGCGGGCGGCGGTGTGGGGATCGGCGCCGGGGTCGTGACGTGGGCGGCGGCCTTGCTGCGGATCGTGCCCATCAGCGGGGAGAGGTACTTGCCCGGGCACAACGTGTAGGAGGTGTTCTGGTGCGCGTGGATCGACGACAGGGCGACCGTGACGCCGGCGGCGTACTTCGCACCGGTGCCGCCCTGGGAGGTGAGCTGGCTGGTCCCGCTCGGGCTCACGCCGTACTGCGACAGCTTCCAGCCGGCGACCTTGGCCAGCGAGTCGACCATCGCCGTCGGGGCGCTCGTGGTCTCGTAGTTGCCCATCGCGGCGATGCCCATGGTGTCGGTGTTGAACCCCATCGAGTGGGCCGCGCGGACGGGTTCGGTCATCGACCCGGCGCGGCCCTCGTAGACCCGGCCCCACTTGTCGACCAGGAAGTTGTAGGCGATGTCGGCCCAGCCCAGGCCCTGGGTGTCGTAGGCGTAGATGCCGCGGACCTGCGCAGCCGCCGACTCGGGCGTGTAGTCGTTGGTGCCGGCAGTGTGGTGGATCGTGATGGCCTTGACGGTGCTGCTCAACGTCTTGCTGCCGCGCAGGCGCTCGTCGGCGCCCCACTGGGCGCGGGTGATGATCGTCGGCTGGGCCGCGGCGGCCGACGCCGAGGCCGCCGGGGTCTTGGCCGAGAGGTCGTCGTCGGCAGGGGACGTGCCCGGGTCGATCGTGGTGACCGAGAGATCGGGCAGGGGGCGCCCCCGCGGGGTGTCGACCCGTACCTGGATCCCGGTGCCGCCCTCGCTGACGATCGGGGTCGTGCCCAGTCGTGCACCGACCGCCTCGGCCGTGCCGGGCTCGGGGCCGTCGTCGGGAATGGGCAACAGCTCCCACGCCGACCACCCGGCGGCCTCCTTGATGCGCACCTGCACGCTGACGTCATGGGCCGACAGTTCGGTGGTCCTGGCCCAGGAGACGCCGGCGACCGTGAAGCGGGGCCGGGTCTGCTCGCCGGTGAGGACCGACGTCACGCGGTCGGACCGGCTGGCGCCGGCGACCGAGCGCGCGGCGTCGGAGGTGGTGCCGGCCAGCGGGTCCGCGTCCGGTGGCCAGCCCGCGACCGGCCTTGGCCTCGCGGCCGGCAGCCGCGGGGTCGATGCCGGAGATGGGGGTGCTCACGACCTTCGGCGGCACCGGTCGGGGGGAGTCGGCGGCGGCGAAGGAGACGGTGGGGAGGGCGACGAAGGCGGGGGTGAGGGCAACGGCGAGGGCAGCAGAGATGAGTCGCATCAGTTGAGTCCGGGGGGTCAGCAGGGGCGGGTGTGACGACAGTGCAGAGTGGCACCGACGGGCGACCCCGAGAGGACTAGAACAAAAAGATGAGCCATTCGGACGACCTGACCCCGGCGTGTCGTGCGGACCGCCCGGTGCTGCGGGTAAGGCGTGCGCCCGCACCCACGTCCTTGGGTCGCTGGAGTGCGGTGCCCCCGGTGCCGACCTAGGGTCGAGTAGTGAGTGTTAGCGCAGGCCCGCCAACGCATCCGGCACGAGCTGTTCGCGAGGCGCTCGACGCGGTGCGCTCTGCACCCACCATTCTCGAGGCCCTGCGCCTGGTGGGCGGCGTGACGGCCGCCGCGGCGGACGACCACCCCGGTGCCTGTCGGGACGAGCTGCGCTCCGCGGCCGACGACCGCGTCGATGCCGTTGCCGCTCTCGCGGCGGTGCACGCACTGGCGGCGCTGCCTGTCGCCGACACGGCGACCCTCGTCCGGCTGCTCGGATCTGGCGACCCCTTTCGGGTCGAGCACGCCGCCTGGGCGCTGCACCGCAGTGCTCCGGCACGGGCTGCCGCGCCCTACCTGGTCGACCTCGTGGCGAGGGGTGGACTCACCGGCATGCTGGCCCAACGCACGCTGGAGCAGTGGGCTACGCAGGCGCCGGACCTCGTCCTCGCTGAAGTGTCGGGCGCCCTCGAACCGCCTAACTACGGCGTGGCGGCTCATGGCGACGCCGAGAGGGCGCGGATCGTCGAGACAGCAGGGCTGGTCCCCGGTGCCGCTGCGACCGCGCTCCTGATGGGCATCGTCGAGGACGACACCGAGGCGCAGCCCGCCGTGGCCGCTGCGACAGCCGCTCTGAGGGACCGGTTCACCGTTGGTCCGGCGCGTCCCGCACGCGGTGGGGCGGAGCGCGGGAGAGGCACCACATCAGTCCTCCACCCGGATGCAGGGCGCGTCGTCGGAGCGGGAACCACGGGGCTCACAGTGGCGCAGCTCTTCCTGCACGCCGACATCGATCGCGAGCTGAGCAGCGCGGGCAAGGGCGACACAGGGGGCATCGCCACGCTGCTCGTGCACCTCGGCGACACGCTGCTCGAGTCCGGGCACAACATCGACCGCGTCGTGACCATGTCCAGGGGAGGTCCGGAGAGCGACCTCTCAGCGGACGAGCTGGCGCCACCGGGTCACCACTACGCACGGGTTCCCCTGTGGGGGCCGCCGTTGGGGATGGCCGACGCTTGGATGCACCGAATCGCCGTGCGGCGTGGCGTCCGGCGGATCCTGCGCGCAGCGGGTCGGGTGGACGCGATCCACCTGCGGATGGCCGACGTGGGGTCGTTCGCAGCGGCGCAGGCAGCGCGGGAGCTGGGGGTCCCGGTGGTGTTCACCGTCGCGCCCGACCCACACGTGCTGCTGGCATCGAGGGAGGCTTCGGGTGCCCTCACGAGGGAGTCGTTCGCTCAGGCAGATGCGCTGGAGCACCTGGCCTTTCGCGACCACCTCGTCCGGGAGCTGGCGCGCGACGCCGACCGGCTGGTCCTGTTCCCGAGGCCCGAGCTGCGGCGGGACAGCCGTGACCTGCTGGGGCTCGACCTGGATCTCGAGGGCGAGCGTGCCACGGTCGTTGCGGAGGGGATCGACTTCCGCGCCGTGGACCGGGCGGGGGCGGCCCAGAAACGAGGGGCCGTGACGCTCGGTGGGCCCACCGAGCCCGCGCTGGCCGAGCTCGACGTCCTGCTGGGCGGCCTGCCGGTCGAGCGACGGGGCTTGCCGCTGGCGATCACGGTCGGCAGGCTCAACCGCGTCAAGGGCATGGCCACGCTGGTCGGGGCCTGGCACGGTGACGCCGACCTCAGCGCCCGCTGCAACCTGCTCGTCGTCGGTGGTGACCTCGACCATCCCTCGAGCGACGAGGCCGCCGAGCTGGCTCGTATCGACGCAGTCGTCCCCCGAGCCACCGCAGCCGTGCAGGGACTGCTGCTGCCCGGTCACCGACCCCACTCAACGGTGGCGGCGTGGCTGGCGGCCGGCCTGCGAGGTCGCCCGGGGCTGGCCGGTGCGGCGGGGGTGTACGTGTCGGCGAGCCTCAAGGAGGAGTTCGGCCTGGCCATCCTCGAGGCGATGGCTGCATCCTTGGTGGTGGTCGCCCCGGACGGTGGAGGTCCGGCCACCTACGTCGAGCCGGGCGTCACCGGGATCCTCACCGAGACCGGGTCGCCCACTGCGCTGGCCGACGCGGTCGGGCGGGCGCTCGACATGGCCGCTTCGCCGGAGACTGCCATGCGGCAGCGACGAGCCCTCGCGACCCTGCGCGACCGGTTCAGCATCGTGACCATGGCGGGCGCCCTCGCGGGGGTCTACGCCGCAGCCGGCGGGCTCGACCCCGAGGCAGTCGACCGCGTGCACCAGGCACCTCCCGCAGGCGCGGCGTCGTGACGCTGCTGGTCATCAGCCCGGACTATGCCTCCCACCTCTTGCCGATGGCCACCCTGGCCACGGCGTGGGCTGACCAGGGCGAGCACGTGGTGGTCGCAACCGGCCCGGCCACCGACGCGATCGTCCGAGGTTTCGGATTCGACCGGGCCCCCCTGCAGCTCGGGCGCGGCTCCAACCCAGGGGTCATCAGGGCCGAGGAGCAGCCGCCCGGGGAGGACGCTGCCCTTCGCGGCTTCTTCGACGCCACGAGGCAGGGCGCGCTGCAGACACTGGAGTTTCAGGCCCGTGCGCGCGGCAACGACCTGCTCTGGATGCCTGTCGAAGTGGGTCGCGCGGTGCTCGACGTCGTCGACCGGATCTGCCCCGACACCGTCATCGTCGATCACCTGGCCTTCTCCGCCAGGCTGGCCCTGACCAGTGCCGGGGTGCCGCACGGCGACGTGGTGCTCGGTCATCCGACCGCGTTGCCTGTCGGCGACGAGGTCTACGGCTGCCCGCCCAGGTTCCCGTCGGCGTTGGCTCCTGACCCGGACCGGCTGGCCGGTTTGCGCCGCCTCTGCGAGGACGTGCGTGACGGGTTCACCCGCGAGTGGAACGCCGCGGCGAGTGCCCTGTCGTCCTCGTCGTACGGGGGTGCGACGTCCGTCAGCGAGGTAGAGGACGCCTTCGCGGTCACCGGCGACGTGCTGCTGCTCAACTACCCCGAGCAGCTGCACGACCCGGCTCGCACCGCCCTCCTTCCGCCGCACCGGTTCCTCGGCTCCGCGGTCCGAAGCGAACCTGACGACGCCCAGATCTCCGAATGGATGTCGTCCAGTGAGGAGCCGGTGGTCTACGTCAGCCTGGGTAGCTTCCTGTCGGTGCGGGGCGACGTCCTCGGTCGCGTGGTCGAGGCGCTGCGGGGTCTTGACGTCCGAGTTGCCCTGGCCCACGGCTCGACGCCGGCGTCAGCGCTGGGCAACCTTCCCTCGACCTGGTTGGTTCGTGAGGTCCTGCCGCAGGTCACCCTGCTGAGCTCGGCGGCTCTGGTCGTGACCCACGGTGGCAACAACAGCGTCACGGAGTCGCTGACGGCCGGTGTGCCGATGCTCGTCCTACCGTTGTCGACCGATCAGTTCGCTGGGGCCGCAGCTCTCGAATCCGGTGGCATGGCAACGGTGCTCGCACCCAACACGGCGACACCGTCACAGATCCGACGGGCGGCTGCCACGCTCCTGGACTCCGCCGAGGTGAACACCCGCGTCCGCGCACTGGCGACCACTCTGCGAACCTCGTCCGGGGCCCATCGCGCCCGGGAAGCCCTTGCCGAGGTGCCGGCTGCACCGCGGCGGGTGTCATGGCAGTGTGGTGCCGAAACAGCTGGCAGGGGCGCTGACGGCCCGGACTCGCCACCCCGACCCGAGGAGGACCCTTGATCTTCATCACCGCCAAGTTCCCCGTGAAGCCCGAGCATGCCGACGAGTGGCCGGAGCTGAGCCGGGCCTTCACCCAGGCCTGCCGCGCCGAGGACGGCTGCTTGTGGTTCGACTGGTCGCGGAGCCTGGACGACCCCCACGAGTACGTGCTGGTCGAAGCATTCCGCGACGACCAAGCAGCCGTGGCGCACGTGCAGTCCGATCACTTCCGGACCGCGACGAGCGAGCTCCCGCAGTACCTGCGCGCCACCCCCCGGATCGTCAACACGACGGTGGAGGGCACCAGCTGGTCCGAGCTCGGTGAGATGGCCGTCCGGGACTGACGGCGGGTGGACGGCCGCGGCAAATGGCCGGGGTGGTCGGCCCGGGTGGTCCGCCGGGGTGGACGGCCGGGGTGGTCGAGGGCTCAGCTGGTGAGCCAGGACTCCTCGGTGCCGAGGCTCTGGAGCTCGGCGTCGAGCTGTCCGATGGCGCGGACGGCGAGCAGCCGGTTGGCCAGCAGGGCGGCGGACGCAGCGACCCGGGCCGTGTGCTCGGCGGTGCCCACAGCGGCGAGGTCGGTCTGGGGCTCGGAGGTCGTGCGGTCGTTGTCCACGAGCGGGACGTTATTGACCGCGGGCGTTCCACCGGCCGCCATCGGCCGGTGCCTAAGCCGAACGTACGAGCAACCTCCCCGAAAGGGATGAGCCGCCGTCGACCCGTGGTCACCGACGCGCCGGGCGGCACCGGGGCTGTGGATAACTCAGCCGGCCGATCGCCGACCCGCGCCACGATGGCGTGATGAGCTACCACGACCTTCCCGAAGACATCCGGACCCGTCCCCTGAGCGAGCCGACCCTGCAGGGTGACGTCATTGACCTCGTCCTGGGCATCGAGGAGCGCCGCAGCGGTGCGGTGGCCCTCATGCTCTGTGACCGGGACGACCGCGGCCTGCAGCCCATCGTCCTGTCCGACCTGCCCGAGGACGCCGAGGTCGAGGACCTCGAACAGCTGCTCGACCTGCTCCTGCCCGTGGTGGGCGAGATGCAGGGTTCGATCCTCGTGGGGCGTGGCCGGCGGCGCGGCCTGTCGGCCAGCGACCTCGACCGGGCCTGGCACCAGGCCACGATCGAGGCCTGCGCCCGGTACGGCGTGCGCCTCCTGGGGTTCCACCTCGCCTCCCCGGACGGCGTGGTCGCCCTGCCGCCGCCGCTGAGCGAGGCCTCCTGACTCGACTCCGCGTCCGACCGGCGGGGCTACGGCTTGCGCCGCGACGTGGGCCACGTCCTGCACCACGACCCGGACCACGACCTGCCTGACCGCCCGCGTACCCCTCCCCGGGCGGCGTGGACCGAACTAGGGTGGCGCCATGTACGAGTACAAGGTGGTCCAGGTCCGTGAAGGCCTCATCGGCGGCAAGATGTCGGCGGACAAGCTGGAGAAGGTGCTCAACGAGTGGGCTGCCAAGGGGTGGCAGCTCAAGTCGGTCACCGCGGTCGAGGTCAAGGGCCGGATCGGGCCCGGCTCCACCGAGGGCGTCCTGGTCACCTTCGAGCGCCAGACCGCCTGAGCATGGCCACGAGGGCGGTCGCCTCGCCAGCGCCGCACGCGGCCGACACCCACGACGTGATCCGCGTGCAGGGGGCCCGCGAGAACAACCTCAAGGGCATCTCGATCGAGATCCCCAAGCGCCGGCTGACCGTGTTCACCGGCGTGTCCGGGTCGGGCAAGAGCTCGCTGGTGTTCGGCACGATCGCCGCCGAGTCGCAGCGGCTGATCAACGAGACCTACAGCACCTTCGTCCAAGGGTTCATGCCGAACCTGTCGCGGCCCGAGGTCGACGTGCTCGAGGGCCTGACGACCGCGATCATCGTCGACCAGGAACGGATGGGTGCCAACCCGCGCTCGACGGTCGGCACCGCCACCGACGCGAACGCGATGCTGCGAATCCTGTTCAGCCGCATCGGTGTTCCGCACATCGGTCCGCCCACGGCGTTCGCCTTCAACGTGCCGACCAGGGTCGCCAGTGGTGTGATGCGGACCGACAAGGGCGGCCGGGAGGAGAAGACCGTCGTCCGCGACGCCGTCTACCAGGGTGGCATGTGTCCCCGGTGCGAGGGCATGGGAGCGGTCAACGACTTCGACCTCAGCGCGATCTACGACGAGACCAGGTCCCTGGCCGACGGTGCCCTGCTCGTCCCGGGCTACAGCATGGACGGCTGGTACGGCCGGATCTTCAGCGGGGCCGGCCTGCCGATGGACAAGCCGATCGCAAAGTTCACGGCCAAGCAGCTCGACAAGCTCCTTCGTGGCGCACCCGAGAAGATCAGGGTCGACGGCGTCAACCTCACCTACGAGGGTGTCCTCACCAAGGTGCAGAAGTCCATGCTGTCCAAGGACCTCGACGCGATGCAGCCGCACGTGCGGCGGTTCGTCGAGCGGGCGGTCACCTTCACCACCTGCCCCCACTGCCACGGCACGCGCCTGTCCAAGGAGGCGCTGTCCTCGAAGGTCAACGGCGCCAACATCGCCGAGCTCTGCTCGATGCAGATCAGCGACCTCGCTGACTGGCTTCGCGACCTCGACGAGCCGTCGGTCGCACCGCTGGTCGGCGGCCTGCAGCACCTGCTCGACTCGTTCGCCGACATCGGGCTGGGCTACCTCTCGCTCGACCGACCTGCGGGCACGCTCTCGGGGGGAGAGGCGCAGCGCACCAAGATGATCCGGCACCTCGGCTCGTCCCTGACCGATGTCACGTATGTCTTCGACGAGCCGACGATCGGCCTGCACCCGCACGACATCGCCCGGATGAACCAGCTGCTGGTCCAGCTGCGGGACAAGGGCAACACCGTTCTCGTGGTGGAGCACAAGCCCGAGACGATCGCGATAGCGGACCACGTGGTCGACCTGGGGCCGGGAGCCGGCACCGCCGGCGGCACGGTCTGCTTCGAGGGCAGCCTGGAGGGGCTGCGGGCGAGCGACACCACCACCGGCCACCACCTCGACGACCGGGTGCGCCTGAAGGAGTCGGTGCGCGCCTCGACCGGCTCGCTGCAGGTCCGGGACGCGTCGACCCACAACCTCCAGCACGTCGACGTCGACATCCCGCTCGGGGTGCTCTGCGTCGTCACCGGGGTGGCCGGATCGGGCAAGAGCTCGATGATCCACGGCTCGGTGGCCGGGCGCGAAGGCGTCGTGGTGGTCGACCAGGGGGCGATCCGCGGCTCGCGGCGCAGCAACCCGGCCACCTACACGGGTCTGCTGGAGCCGATCCGCAAGGCGTTCGCCAAGGCGAACGGGGTCAAGGCGGCACTGTTCAGCTCGAACTCCGAGGGCGCCTGCCCGGCCTGCAACGGCGCCGGGGTGATCTACACCGAGCTGGGGGTGATGGCGACCGTCGAGTCCACCTGCGAGGAGTGCGAGGGCCGCCGGTTCCAGGCCGCGGTGCTCGAGTACGAGTTCGGTGGCCGCAACATCGCCGAGGTGCTGGCGCTGCCGGTGGCCGAGGCCCTGGTGTTCTTCGGTGACGGACCGGCGCGCACACCGGCGGCCCACAAGGTGCTCGAACGGCTCGCCGACGTCGGACTCGGCTACCTCACCCTCGGCCAGCCCCTCACCACCCTCTCGGGGGGTGAGCGCCAGCGCCTCAAGCTGGCCACCCAGATGGCGGAGAAGGGCGACGTGTACGTCCTGGACGAACCGACGACCGGTCTGCACCTCGCCGATGTCGAGCAGCTGCTGGGCCTGCTGGACCGACTCGTCGACTCGGGCAGGTCGGTGGTGGTCATCGAGCACCACCAGGCGGTCATGGCCCACGGGGACTGGGTCATCGACCTCGGCCCCGGCGCCGGCCACGACGGTGGGCGGGTCGTCTTCGAGGGCACCCCGGCGCAGCTCGTCGCCGCAGCGTCCACCCTCACCGGCGAGCACCTCGCCGCCTACGTCGGCAGCTGAGGACAACCAGGCGCGCACCGCCTGCCACCCGAACCAGATGGACGCGAACGGAGGCAGACGAAGACAGTGCGCCGATGGCGGGGTTCTGCCTCGTACCAACTGCGTGCCCTCGGTGGCGGGGATCCGACCTGTTCCCAACCGAACGGCTGACCCCGGGGGTCAGCAAGGCACCCGATACTGGACAGGTGCTGGGGAGCGCGTTCACGAGGACGTTGAGGGAAGCCCAAGCCGGGGACGAGCAAGCGTTCACCCGGCTCTGGCGCGACGCCAACCCCATGATGATCCGCTACCTGCGTGTGATCGGTGCCGACGATCCGTACGACGCCGCCTGCGAAGGGTGGATCAGTGCCGTCCGCGGCCTGATCGGGTTCACCGGTGACGAGTCGGCCTGGCGGGTCTGGTTGCTCGAGTGCGCGCGGCTGCGTGCGGAGCAGGGCACGCACGAACAGGGTTGGACCGGCGCGGCCCCCACCGACCGCCGCTCCTTCTCCCAGTCCTCCGCCGCGTCATCGGCGCCCGCGGTGGCGGCGGCGACCGCCGCCGCGGCAGCAGCGACGGCTGCGGCGAGGGCGACGAGGGCGGCCAGGGCGGCGGCGGCCACGGCGGCGGCGGCGAGCATGGCCAGGATGACCGGGCAGGAGGCGGGCGACGACCTCGACCTCGACCTGGAGCTCCTGCTCGAGTCCACCCCTGCGAGCGACCCCGAGCACCGCGGGCTCGCCGACACGATCACCGCCCTGCGAGACCTGCCCCTCGGCCAGGGCGAGATCCTCGTGCTGCGGCTGCTGGGTGTCCTGCCCGTGCGTGCGGTCTGCGAGGTCGTCGGGTCGGACGCCGAGACGGTGCGACGCTCGGAGAGCCGTGCCCTCGAGCGCCTCGGAACCGACCGCGAGCTCATCTCCTGGTCGCTCGGGGCTCCTGCCACCCCGGCGGAGCTCGCGGACGAACGGGTCGCGCTCGGGGCGTTCCGCAGCATCCCCCGTCCCGCGGCGTGGACGGTCCCGCGCACCCGGGTCCTCACCGTCGGCGATGCGCCGGTCCGGCGTCCGGACGGGCGCACTCGAGGCATCTCCAACGCCGCCGGGCGGTCGCGCACGGCCCTGCTCGGCATCGCGATGGTCTCGGCCTCGGTGATGTCCCTGGGCGGGCTCAGCGCTGCCGCGTACGTCGGTGCCCTCCCGACGGCGGTCCAGCAGGTCATGAGCGAGAAGATCGGCGCCCCCGCTCCTGGGGCCGCCCGGGCGAACGTGGCCAAGCAGTCCCCGCGGTCACGCCCCTCGAGCCGCGTCGACGGCGGACCCGCCGCGGCGGGAGCGAACGTCGCGACGAGCACGGCTGTCGCGCTGTGCCGCGCCTGGGACGACGACGAGGCGCGGGGGACCCCCCGCGGGTCGTCGGGGGCCTTCAGGACGCTCTCGGCGTGGGCAGGGGGTGCGTCCCGGGTCGAGGCGTACTGCGCCAAGGTCTCGGTCAGCCGGGCCCGGGTTCAGCCGCTGGTGCAGGTCACCGGGTCCGTCGAGGACGCGAACCCGACCAGGGTTCCCCGCGGGACCACCTCGCCGACGGCCCCGCCCGTGCTGCAGGGCACCGGGTCCACGGTGCAGTCCCCGGCGTCCGCGGAACCCAAGACCCCTGGTACGGCGTCACCGACGGCCCCGCGCAGCACCCCCGACCCGACGGGAACCGACCCGACCTCGTCGCCGTCGCCCTCCGAGAGCTCCACGCCGACGCCGACTCCGTCGCCGTCGCCCTCCGAGAGCTCCACGCCGACTCCGACGCCGACGGCGACGACGGTCCCGGACCAGACCCCCAGCCCGACCAGCGACCCCGAACCGTCCACAGGGGCCGGCGACACCGTCCCCACGGGCTGAGGGAAGCCCTGAGGCTTCGGTGACGACCGAACCCGGCCGTGGATCGGGGCACGCCCTGCTCGCGTAGGCTTCCGGCGTGCTCTTCCCCCTGACCGTGGTCGTCCTCGTCGCCGCGGTGGCCCTGCTCGCGATCGCAGGCTGGTATGCCGCGCGCACCCGTCTGGTCGACGACCGCCTCCTGCTGGTCGCGGCCGTCCTGGAGCTGGGGCTGCTCGTCCAGGCCGGTGTGGCCCTGGCCCACCTCGGCGGCGTCCCGGGCGATGGGGCGCAGACGGCGACGTTCGCGGCCTACGCCATCACCCTGCCCTTCCTGCCTCCGGTGGCGGTGTTCCTCGCCCTCAAGGAGAAGACCCGGTGGGCGATGGGAGTCCTGGCCGTGGCTGCCTTCGGCGTCGCGGTGATGACCGCCCGCCTCCAGCAGATCTGGAACCTCGGTGCCTGACGGGCCGCGCTCCACCCGGTCGGGGCCCGGGATCGTCCTCGTCGCGGTGTACGCCCTCCTGGCGCTGGCAGCCACCGGCCGATCGGTCCTGCAGATCACCGAGTACTTCTCCCGGGCACCGCTGGCGTACGTCCTGTCGGCGCTGGCTGCCGTCATCTACCTCGTCGCCACGGTGGCGCTGGCCCGCGGTGACCGCACCTCACGCCGGGTGGCGACGGCGGCCATCGCCGTCGAGCTCGCCGGGGTGCTCGTCGTGGGGCTGGCGTCCTACCTGGCGACCGACGCGTTCCCCGACAAGACGGTGTGGTCGCACTTCGGCTCCGGGTACGGCTACGTGCCGCTCGTGCTGCCGGTGCTCGGTCTGCTGTGGCTGCGCCGCACTGCTGCCCAGCCAGCGCGCCAGCCCGCCTCCGGCTGAGCGCCGGCCAAGGCGCGGTGAGGCATCACGGCTGCGCGTCGACGGGCTCCAGCAGCAGCAGGGGGATCAACCGGTCGGTCTTGACCTGGTAGTCGGCGTAGGGCGGGTAGGCGGCGACGCAGCGCTCCCACCACTGCTCGCGCTCCTCGCCCTCGATCTCGCGGGCCCGGGCGGTCCAGGTGCGGTCGTCGTCCTGCAGGTCGATGACCGGGTTCTTGCGCAGGTTGGCGTACCACGCCGGGTGCTCGGGGGCACCGCCCTTGCTGGCCACGGCGGCATACACCCCGTCGTGCTCGACGCGCATGAGTGGCACCTTGCGCACCTTGCCGGAGACCCCGAGCATCGTCAGGAGCACGACCTCGCGGTCCATCACGCTGACCGAGCGCGTGGTGCCGGTCTCCTCGATCTGCTCGACCTGCTCGCGGACCCATGCCGTGGGGCTGGGGACGTACTCTCCCTGAATCGTCATGACGCCATGCAAGCACGCTGCGCCGACATACGCACCAGTGGCCTGTGGACAACGCCTCGGCCGGTGGGGCGACCCGACCTAGCCTCGAGCGATGAGCACGAGCAGGATCGAGGTGCACGCCGGCGACGTGGCCGCGCTGGGGGAGGCGATGTCCCGGGTCGCCTCCGACCTGCGGTGGCACGCCCTGGCCGTGGCCGACCGGGCGTGGGCGCTGGGACCGGGACACAGCGCCGCGGCGCTCGCGGACGTGCTCGGGGACTTCGAGCACCGTCGCCTGGTGCTGGGCCGGGTGCTCGACGACCTGGCGAGCGGGGCCCGCCACGCAGGGGCCCTGTACGTCGAGGTCGAGCAGCAGGTCGCCGGGATGTTCGACGCCGGGGGAGAGTCGGAGGTGGGTTCGCCGTGAGCGGGTCGCCGTGGGTGCGTTCGTCGTGAGCCGGTCGTCGTGAGCGGGTTCGAGGGCCGCGCCGTGCTCGCGCCGATCGCTGGTGACCCGGCCGAGGTCGGGCGCGTGGCCGCGGGGCTGGGCGCCGAGGCCGACCTTCTCGCGGCGCTGGCCCGCACGGTGCGCGGCCTGGCCGACCCGTCGGTGACGGTGTGGGCGAGCCCCGCGGGGAGGGCCTTCGCCCACCGCGCCGGTGCCGCGCCGGGCGTGCTCGAACGGGTGGCCCACCGGTACGGCGTGGCTGCTGCCGCGCTGCGCCGCCTCGCGCAGGCGCTGCAGGAGGCGCAGTCGCAGGTGGCCTGGGCGCAGCGGGTGCACGAGCAGGCCTGGGCGCCCTTCCTGCTGGCGGGCGACCAGCTCGGCCTCGCCGAGAGCAGCGCCGACCCCGCCCAGCGGGCGCTGGCGGGGCGGTGGCGGGCCGAGATGGTGGCCCACGGGGAGCGCGTGCAGCTCGCGGTGCGGCGGCACGCCGCGGCCCACGACGAGTACGCCGCCGCCGACCGGGCCTGTGCCGGGGTGCTGCGCGGCCTGCTCGACGACGGACTGGCGGACAGCCGCCTGTACGACGCCCTCACCGGGATCGGACGGGGCGCTGCCGAGGTGGCCGAGGGGGTCGGTGCCGTCGCGCTCCTCCCGCCGGCCCGACCACTGGGGGTGGGTGCCGCGGCGGTGGGCGGGGTCGGGCTGCTCGCCGACGCGGTGGTGCTCGTGGGGTACGGCGACGGCGACCTGTCGGGCCTCGCGCTCGGAGCCGCGGGGACCGTCCTCGGTGGCGCGGCCCCGGTGCTCAAGGCCGGGGCCCGGGCGACCAACGCCGCCTCGATGCGTGCAGCGACCACCCGGTCGGCCCGCCGCGAGCTGCGGCTCACCCTCGGTGACCGCCTGGCTGCGGGGCTGGCCGCGAGCATCCCGGGAGGGTCGGAACGGCTCGCACGCGGGTGGGCAGTCGGCAAGGGGGTGCGGATGGTCGAACCTCCCAAGCCTCGACCGTCGCAGCCGTGGACCCGGCCGCCGCGTGCCGGCGCAGCCCTGCGACCGTGGCTGCACGAGCAGACCGCCGTGCGGGCGGCGAACTGGGCCAAGGGGCGCTGGGTCGACGACCTCACCACGGTGCTGCGCGCCGACGGCGCTTCCCCCAAGTGGCACGTGGCCGGCCTCGCGGCGGACGGTGCGGCGCGCGGCCTGACCGCGGGCTCCGCGCAGCGCCGGCGCGAGCTCGACGCCCGCGCGGAGGCTGACCTGGACCGTAGTGCGGGACGGCACCGTTGACCGGTCCCGGAGGCCGGAAATAGGCTCCGTGGTGCAGAAGCAGGTTTCCGCCAGGTGGAATCGTCAGGCAGGTCTGAGCCCATGGACATCGACGTCCTCGCCCGCCGGCTGCGCACCCTCGTCGGTGAGCACGCCGTCCTCACCGACCGCCAGCAGCTGCGCACCTACGAGTGCGACGGCCTGACGCACACCAAGGTCGTCCCGGCGCTCGTCGTCCTCGCCGAGACCACGGCGCACGTCGCGGCCACCGTCTCCGAGTGCGCGCGTGAGGGGATCCCGTTCGTCGCCCGGGGCTCGGGGACCGGCTTGTCCGGTGGCGCCCTGCCGCACGCCGACGGCGTCCTGATCGTGCTCAGCCGGATGCGCCGGATCCTCGAGGTCGACTACGCCAACCAGCGCGCGGTCGTCGAGCCGGGCGTGCTCAACCTCCAGCTCAGCGACACCACGCGCACCGAGGGCTACTACTACGCGCCCGACCCCTCCAGCCAGCAGGTCTGCTCCATCGGCGGCAACGTCGCGGAGAACTCCGGGGGAGCGCACTGCCTGAAGTACGGCTTCACCACCAACCACGTCACCGGGCTCGAGCTCGTCACCCCGCAGGGCGAGGTCGTGGTGCTCGGCGGCAAGGCACCCGACCCGACCGGGTACGACCTGCTCGGGGCCGTGGTCGGCTCGGAGGGAACGCTCGGGGTCGCCACCCAGGTGACGGTACGGCTGACCCGTTCGCCGCAGGACGTCAGCACGCTGCTGGCGGGGTTCGCCTCCACCGACCAGGCCGGTGCAGCGGTGTCGGCCATCATCGGCGCCGGCGTGATCCCGGCCGCGATCGAGATGATGGACGCGCTCGCCATCGAGGCGGCCGAGGCCGCGGTGCACTGCGACTACCCGGCCGGCGCGGGTGCGGTCCTCGTCGTGGAGATCGACGGCCCGGCCGCGGACGTGCGCCACGTGTTCGCCGAGGTCGAACGGCACTGCCGGGAGGCGCAGGCGTTCGAGATCCGCATCGCCCGCGACGAGGCCGAGCGTGCGTTGTTCTGGAAGGGGCGCAAGTCGGCGTTCGCGGCGGTCGGTCGGATCAGCCCCGACTACATCGTCCAGGACGGCGTCATCCCGCGGACCGCCCTGCCCGAGGTGCTGCGCCGGATCGCCGCCCTCTCGGCCGAGTCCGGGGTCCGTGTCGCCAACGTCTTCCACGCCGGTGACGGCAACCTGCACCCGCTCGTGCTCTTCGACGAGTCCAGGCCGGGGGAGGGCGAGCGCGCCGAGGCGGTCTCCGGCGCGATCCTCGACCTGTGCATCGAGCACGGCGGCTCGATCACCGGGGAGCACGGGGTGGGCAGCGACAAGGCAAAGTTCATGCCCCGGATGTTCACCGACGACGACCTCGACACGATGCAGCTGGTGCGGTGCGCCTTCGACCCCGGCTCTATCTCCAACCCGGGCAAGATCTTCCCCACCCCGCGGCTGTGCGGCGAACGCCCCGGGCGCCACCACGGCGTGCCCCCGCTGGCCGAGTCCGGCGTGGCGCAGGTCTTCTGATGGCCGCAGCCCCCGATGCGCTGCTGCGCGCCTGTGACGGACACCTCGCCGAGGGCTCGGAGGGCGACGCCGTCCTCGGTATGGTGCCGCGCTGGGTCGCGTCCCCGGCCTCGACCCGGGAGGTGTCCGCGGTCCTGGCTGCTGCCTGCGCCGACGGGCTGGCCGTCGTTCCCCGGGGCGCCGGCACCAAGCTCGGCTGGGGCAACCGACCACGGCGGCTCGACCTCGTCCTGGACACCACCCGGCTCGACACCCTCGTCGAGCACGCCGCCGGCGACCTCATCCTCGTCGCCGGCGCCGGGCGTGCGCTGTCCACCGTGCAGGAGGATGTCGCCGGGTCCGGCCAGCGGCTGGGCATCGACCCGGCCCGCAGCGGGACCATCGGGGGGACCGTCGCCACCGGCACCAGCGGCCCGATGCGGCTGCGCCACGGTGCGGTCCGCGACCTCGTCATCGGGATGACCCTGGTCCGCGCCGACGGTGTGGTGGCCAAGAGCGGTGGCAAGGTGGTCAAGAACGTGGCCGGGTACGACCTCGCGAAGCTGCTCACCGGGTCGTTCGGCACCCTGGGGGTGATCACCGAGGTGGCCTTCCGGCTGCACCCCGTGCCGCGGGAGCGCCGGTGGGCCACCGTGGCCGTCGACGGTGCGCCCGCCGCGCAGGCCGCGGTGCAGGTGCTCGTGCACACCCAGCTGGCCCCCGTCGCAGTCGAGGTCGACTGGGCCGACGGGCGCGGCACCGTGTCCGCGCTGCTCGAGGGCCACGCGCAGGCCACCGACGAGTGTGCCGCGACCGTGGCCCGCGACCTGGGGGACGGGGCGAGCGTCGCCGACCACGCACCGCCCTGGTGGGGTGGCGACCTCGCACCGACCCGAGACGGCGATCTCGCACCTACCCGTGACGGCGACCCGGGCGGGCGCACCCTGGTCCGGGTCACCCACGAGATCGCAGGCACGGGTCGGCTGCTCGCGGCGCTCACGGACCTGGGGCAGCGGCCCGGCGTCACCGCGGCCTATCGTGGTTCGCCCGCGGTCGGCGTCGGCTGGGTCGTCCTCGAGGGTGCCGCCGCGGCAGTCGTGACCGCGACCGAGGGACTGCGTGCCGAGGCCGCGGCCGTCGGGGGGACCGCCGTGGTCGTCGACGCCCCGGACGACGTCCGCGACCAGCTCGACGTGTGGGGCCCGGCCACCGCGCTGGACCTGATGCGCTCGGTCAAGCAGCGCTTCGACCCCACCGGCATCCTCGCCCCCGGCCGCTTCGTAGGAGGCCTCTGATGACCAGCACCGACGACCACGGTCCGGGCCCGGCCGCCGGGCCCGGCGCGTCCCGTGCGCCGCGCGAGTCCGGCGCGCAGCCCGGGCCTGGCGCGTTCGACGCGCACCGGCCCCCGTCGAAGGAGCTGCTCGCCGACTGCGTGCACTGCGGGTTCTGCCTGCCCAGCTGCCCGACCTACGTCCTGTGGGGCGAGGAGATGGACTCCCCGCGGGGGCGCATCCACCTGATGTCCCAGGTCCGCGAGGGCGAGCCGCTGACGCCCGAGGTCACCGGCCACTTCGACGCCTGCCTGGGCTGCATGGCCTGCGTGACCGCGTGCCCGTCGGGGGTGAAGTACGACGAGCTCATCACGTCGACGCGGGCCCAGGTCGAGCGCAACACGACCCGCCCGCCCGCGCAGCGGTTCCTGCGTGCGGCCATCTTCGCCTTCTTCCCCCATCCCCGACGGCTGCGGGCGCTGCGCGGACCGCTGCGGCTGCACCAGCGCTCAGGACTGTCCCGGCTGCTGCGCAGGACCGGTGTGCTGCAACGCATCTCACCGCACCTCGCGGCGATGGAGGCACTGGCGCCGACCCTCGGTGCAGCCGAGCCGGTCGCCGAGGTGACCCGGGCCAGGGGTGACAGGCGCGGCACGGTCGGCCTGCTGCTGGGCTGCGTGCAACGCGAGTTCTTCCCCGGCGTCAACGCCGCCACGGTACGGGTGCTGGCGGCCGAGGGCTATGACGTCCTCGCGCCGGCCCGCCAGGGTTGCTGCGGCGCGCTGTCGGCCCACAACGGTCGCGAGCCCGAGGCCGCCGGTTTCGCCCGTCGCCTCATCGACGAGTTCGAGGCGGCCGGGGTCGAGCACGTCGTCGTCAACTCCGCGGGCTGCGGCTCGGCGATGAAGGAGTATGCGGCGCTGCTCGCCGACGACGCGGCATACGCTGCCCGCGCGATGTCGTTCCAGGAGAAGGTGCGCGACGTCAGCGAGTTCCTCGCCGAGGTCGGACCGGTGGCACCACGGCACCCCCTCGCGGTGAGCATCGCCTACCACGACGCCTGCCACCTCGGTCACGCCCAGGGGATCCGCAGGCAGCCCCGACAGCTGCTCGGCGCCATACCGGGGCTCGAGCTCCGGGAGGTGCCGGACGGGTCGTTGTGCTGCGGGAGCGCCGGCGTCTACAACCTGCTCAACCCCGTCGCGGCCGGCGAGCTCGGTGACCTCAAGGCGGCCAACGTGCACCGCACCGGCGCCGAGCTGCTCGTCACGGCGAACCCCGGTTGCCTCATGCAGATCCACGCCGCCCTCGAACGGGCCGGCACCCCGCTGCGGCTCGCGCACACCGTCGAGGTGCTCGACGCCTCGATCCGTGGCCGACGGCCCCAGGACCTCGGCGGCCCTGCGCCGGCACCAGCCCGGGAGGGGCCTGCCGCCCAGCCGGGGGACGGTGCGAACGGTGAACGGCGTCCGTCCGGTCCGGCATGAGAGATGGGTATGCCGCGTGATCGGCCGCCACGGCGTACCCTCGACACAGGTCATGAGTGCCAGCGACAAGCCCCGGCTCGCTGGCCGGCAACCCTCCTCCGCGGTGGGGTGCCCCGGGTGAGGACCAGGCGCACGGCACCTGCCGTGCGCAAGCGCGGGAGACCCACCACGTGTCCCGCACCGTCCTCGACGGTGGCGACCTGCACCACTCCACCGTCGGTGACGGACCACGCCGACGCCGCCCACGCGGCACACGAGAGTGAAGGTCACTGACATGAGCAACAGCAACTGGTCGTTCGAGACCCGTCAGGTCCACGTCGGGCAGGAGCCCGACTCGGCCACGGGGGCTCGCGCCCTGCCGATCTACCAGACGACGTCCTACGTCTTCAAGGACACCGAGCACGCGGCGAACCTGTTCGCGCTCAAGGAGTTCGGCAACATCTACACCCGCATCATGAACCCCACGCAGGACGCGGTCGAGCAGCGCGTCGCCTCGCTCGAGGGCGGGGTCGGGGCCCTGCTGGTCGCCTCCGGCCAGGCTGCCGAGACGTTGGCGATCCTCAACATCGCCGAGGCGGGGGACCACGTCGTGGCCAGCCCTTCGCTGTACGGCGGCACCTACAACCTGCTCAAGTACACCCTGCCCAAGTTCGGGATCCAGGTGAGCTTCGTCGCCGACCCCAACGACATCGAGTCGTGGAGGGCCGCGGTCCAGCCCAACACCAAGCTGTTCTTCGGCGAGACGATCGCCAACCCCAAGTCCGAGGTGCTCGACATCGAGGCGGTCGCCGCGGCCGCCCACGAGGCCGGTGTCCCGCTCGTGGTCGACAACACCATCGCCACGCCCTACCTGCTGAGGCCCCTGGAGTGGGGCGCCGACATCGTCGTGCACTCCGCGACGAAGTACCTCGGCGGGCACGGCACGTCGATCGCCGGCGTCATCGTCGACGGTGGCACCTTCGACTTCGCCGCCGAGCCCGACAGGTTCCCCAACTACAACACCCCGGAGGAGAGCTACCACGGGCTCGTGTTCGCCCGGGACCTCGGCGTCGGAAGCCCGCTCGGTGCCAACCTGGCGTTCATCCTCAAGGCGCGGGTGCAGCTGCTGCGCGACCTCGGGCCGGCGGTGGCCCCGTTCAACGCCTTCCTCATCGCCCAGGGCATCGAGACCCTGAGCCTGCGCATCGACCGGCACCTCGAGAACACCCACCAGGTCGCGACGTTCCTGCAGGGCCACGACCAGGTCGAGAAGGTCGTGTGGGCCTCGCTGCCCGACCACGAGTCGTTCGAGAAGGCCAAGAAGTACACCCCGCGCGGTGCCGGGGCGGTACTGGCGTTCGAGATCGCCGGTGGGGTGGAGGCGGGCCGCCGGTTCGTCGAGGCCCTCGAGCTGCACAGCCACGTCGCCAACATCGGTGACGTGCGGTCGCTGGCGATCCACCCGGCGTCGACCACGCACTCCCAGGGCGCCGACGCCGACCGCCTCGCCGCCGGGGTGACCCCGGGCCTGGTGCGCCTCGCCGTCGGCATCGAGCACATCGACGACATCCTCGCCGACCTCGAGCTGGGCTTCATCGCGGCCAAGGGCGCCTGACCCGACCCTGCCCGGCGGCGAGGCAGGCCCGAGTCGCCGGGCAGCCCACGACCCGCGAAACGTATGCTGCGGGCATGCCTTCGCCCGACTCCTCGCAGCCCCCGGCTGCCCGGAGCCGGGGGAGGCGCCCGCAGCCGCGCAGCCGTGAGCCCGGGTCCGCGCGCAGCCCCGGCCGTGGGAGGGCGCAGCGTCCCGCCCGGGTCCCGAGGCCGGTCCCGGACCTCAACTACCCCGAGGCCCTGCCCGTCGTCGGGCGCAAGGACGACATCGCCGCGGCCATCCGCGACCACCAGGTCGTCATCGTGGCGGGGGAGACCGGTTCGGGGAAGACGACCCAGCTGCCGAAGATCTGCCTGGAGGTCGGCCGTGGCCAGGCCGGGCTGATCGGCCACACCCAGCCGAGGCGGATCGCCGCCCGGTCGGTGGCCGAACGCATCGCCGAGGAGCTCGAGGTCGAGCTCGGCACCGCCATCGGGTACCAGGTGCGGTTCACCGACCAGAGCAGCGACTCCACCCTGGTCAAGGTGATGACCGACGGCATCCTGCTCAACGAGATGCAGCGTGACCGGATGCTGCGCAAGTACGACACGATCATCATCGACGAGGCCCACGAGCGCAGCCTCAACATCGACTTCATCCTCGGCTACCTCAAGCAGCTGCTGCCCCGCCGTCCGGACCTCAAGGTCGTCATCACCTCCGCGACCATCGACCCGGGACGGTTCGCCGAGCACTTCGCCGAGGCCGACGGCACGCCTGCGCCGATCATCGAGGTCTCCGGGCGCACCTACCCCGTCGAGCACCGGTACCGGCCCCTGGTCGACCCCGACCGGCCCGACGACCCCGAGCGGGACCAGGTGACCGGGGTCTGCGAGGCGGTCGAGGAGCTGTGGACCGAGAACCGTGAGGGCGACATCCTCGTCTTCTTGTCGGGGGAGCGCGAGATCCGCGACACCGCGGACGCCCTGACGTCGATGAAGCTGCCCCAGACCGAGGTGCTCCCGCTCTACGCCCGGCTCTCGGCCGCCGAGCAGCACCGCGTCTTCGGACGAGCCCCGGGTCGACGGATCGTCCTGGCCACCAACGTCGCCGAGACGTCGCTGACCGTGCCGGGCATCCGGTACGTCGTGGACGCCGGCACCGCGCGCATCTCCAGGTACAGCCAGCGCACCAAGGTGCAGAGGCTCCCCATCGAACCCGTCTCGCAGGCCAGCGCCAACCAGCGCGCCGGCCGGTGCGGGCGCGTGGCGGACGGCATCTGCATCCGGCTGTACTCGCAGGAGGACTACGAGAGCCGCCCCGAGTTCACCGAGCCGGAGATCCAGCGCACCAGCCTGGCGTCGGTCATCCTCCAGATGACCTCGCTCGGGCTCGGGGACGTGGGCCGCTTCCCGTTCGTCGACGCCCCCGACCCGCGCCAGATCGCCGACGGGGTGCGCCTCCTCGAGGAGCTGCAGGCCTTCGACACCGAGGCCAGCCAGGTCACCGAGGACGCCGAGACCAGCCAGGTCAGCCCGGACGCCCAGGGCGGCCAGGCCACCCGCGTCACCGGCCGGCGGGCACGAGGCGGCGCACGCCAGCTCACGCCCTACGGGCGCTCGCTCGCCCGGCTCCCCGTGGACCCGCGCCTGGGACGGATGCTCATCGAGGCCGGCAAGCTCGGCTGCACCCGCGAGGTGCTCGTCATCGTGGCCGCCCTGTCGATGCAGGACCCGCGGGAGCGGCCGCCGGACAAGCAGACCCAGGCCGACCAGTCGCACGCTCGGTTCAAGGACGAGCACTCGGACTTCATCTCGCTGCTCAACCTCTGGTCCTACCTGCGCGAGCAGCAGAAGGCGTTGAGCCACAGCGCCTTTCGCCGGATGTGCCGCAACGAGTTCCTGCACTACCTGCGCGTCCGTGAGTGGCAGGACCTGCACAGCCAGCTCCGCAAGGCGTGTCAGGACGTCGGCATCGACCCGCGCACGGCGACGTCGGCGCAGGACGAGGACCCCAACGCCGACGTGGTCCACCAGGCGCTGCTGGCCGGCCTGCTGTCGCACGTCGGACTGCGCGACGAGGCCAAGCGCGACTACCTCGGTGCGCGCGGCGCGAGGTTCGGGATCTCACCGGGGTCGACGTTGTTCCGCCGGCAGCCGGCGTTCGTCATGTCCGCAGAGCTCGTCGAGACGACCCGGCTGTGGGCCCGCACCAACGCCCGCATCGACCCGGTCTGGGCCGAACGGCTCGCCCCGCACCTGGTCAAGCGCACCTACTCCGAGCCACGGTGGTCGCGCAAGCAGGGTGCCGCCCAGGCCACCGAGCGGGTGACCCTGTACGGCGTGCCGCTGGTCGCGGCCCGCACCGTCAGCTATGCGCGGATCAACGCCGAGGAGTCGCGCGACCTGTTCATCAGGCACGCGCTGGTCGAGGGTGACTGGGAGACCCACCACGAGTTCTTCCGTGCCAACCAGGCTCTGCTCACACGTCTTGCCGAGCTGGAGGAGCGCGCCAGGCGCCGTGACATCGTCGTCGACGACGAGGACCTCATCACCTTCTACGAGCAGCGGGTGCCGGCAGAGGTGGTGTCCCAGCGCCACTTCGACCGGTGGTGGAAGGACGCCCGGCGGCAGACCCCCGACCTGCTGACCTTCACCGAGGAGCTCCTCACCCGGGACGCCGCCGACGGCGTCTCCGCGAACGACTACCCGAGGACCTGGCAGCAGGGTGCGCTCGAGCTCGGTGTGACCTACCAGTTCGAGCCCGGTGCGGCCGCGGACGGCGTGACGGTCCACATCCCCGTGCAGGTCCTCAACCAGGTCGAGGACGAGGGGTTCGACTGGCAGGTGCCGGGGCTGCGGACCGACCTCGCCACCGCCCTGATCCGCGCCCTGCCCAAGGCCACCCGTCGCCACTTCGTGCCTGCCCCCGACCATGCCACGGCAGCCCTGCGCGACGTGCAGCCCGGCGGTGGGCGACGCCTGGACGAAGAGCTGGCCCGGGTGCTGCACGCACGGACCGGCACCCGCATTCCGGCGCAGGACTGGGGGGCAGACCGGGTCGCCGACCACCTGCGCATCACCTTCAGCGTCGAGGACGACCGCGGCAAGGTCCTCGGCAGCGGCAAGGACCTCGTCGCGCTGCAGGCCGAGCTCGCCGGGCAGGTGCAGCGCCGGATGTCGCGCGCCGGGGCCTCGGTCGAGCGCAGGGGCCTGCGCCAGTGGGACTTCGGCGAGCTGCCCGAGACGTTCGAGACCCACTCGGGTGGCCAGGTGGTGCAGGGCTACCCGGCCCTCGTCGACCGCGGTGGGTCCGTGGACCTGCAGGTGCTCGCAGGGGAGCGGGAGGCGCAGGCGGCCACGGCCCTGGGCGTGCGCAGGTTGCTGCTGCTCAACACCACCGCCCCGTGGAAGCGCGTGCTCGCCCGTCTGTCCAACACCGCGAAGCTCACCCTCGCCGACAACCCGCACGGGTCGGTGCCGGCCCTGCTCGAGGACGCCCTGGCGTGTGCCGTGGACGCCCTGGTCGCCGAGCGTGCCGGTGCCTCCGCCGGCATACGGACCGCTGACGCCTTCGAGGACGTGCTGGCCACCGTGCGGACCCACGTGGCCACCCGGGTGCTGCTCGTCGTCGACGAGGTGGAACCGGTCCTCGGGGCGGCGCGCGAGGTCAGGGCGGCCCTGGAGCGGCTCACCGCGCCGGTGACGGCCGCCCTCGTCGCGGACGTTCGCGCGCAGCTCGACAGCCTCGTCTACCCCGGCTTCGTCGCGGACACGGGGATGGCCCACCTGCCCCACCTGCGCCGGTACCTGCGCGCCATGGCCCAGCGTCTCGAGAAGGCCCCCTCGTCGACGGCCGCGCTGGCCCGCGACGCGGCGAACCAGGAGGTGGTGGACCGGGTGGAGACCGCGTATGCCGACCTCCTGGACTCCTTGCCGCCCGTCGACCGCCGCTCCACCGAGGTCAGGGCCGTCGGGTGGATGGTGGAGGAGCTCCGGGTGAGCCTGTTCGCCAACGGGATCGGCACAGCACACCCGGTGTCGGAGAAGCGGATCCGGGCGGCCATCGCGGCCCTCGACTGACCGCGACAGCTGCCCGGGACGCTCAGGCGAGGTGCACGTTCTCGTGTCCCTCGGTCGACAGCTTCTCGTGCTTGACGTCGAGGAACGCGAAGGTGATGGCCGACGCGATGAGGATCATCGACGCGCCCACGAGGTAGGCCCTGCCCGAGCCGTAGGTCTGCGCCTGCAGGCCGATGAAGGCCTGGGCCTGCGCGACCTGCTCCGGCGACATCCCCCCGGCGGCGACCTTGGCCTGCAGCTCCGCGCCGAGCACGGCGGCCCGGTCGGTGAGGGCGCCGGCGAAGACGGTGCTCAGGGTGGCCAGGCCCAGCGAGCCGCCGACCTGCTGCATCGTGTTGAGCACGGCCGACGCGACGCCCGAGTCCTCCTGCGCGACCCCGGACACCGCGGTGAGGGTCATCGGCACGAAGACCAGGCCCATGCCGAACGCCATGAGGACGATGAACGGCAGCAGGTGACCGGCATAGGAGCTGTCCACCTCGAGCCGGGAGAACCCGAGCATCGCGCTCGAGGCGAGCAGGGCGCCGACCCCGGAGATCCAGCGCGGGTCGACGCGCGACATCAGGGCCGAGGCGACCTGGGCGGCGATGACGATGCCGAAGGAGAACGGCAGGAACGCGAAGCCGGCCTTCAGCGGTGAGTACCCGAGGACCTGCTGGATGTACAGGCCCAGGAAGTAGAACATCGAGAACATCGCTGCGCCGACGACGAGCATGACGATGAACGACGTGCCACGGGTGCGGTCCTGCAGGATGCGCATCGGCAGCAGCGGGTGCTCCGAGCGGACCTCGATGACGAGGAACACGGCGAGCAGGACGATGCCGGCGAACAAGGTGCCCAGCGTGACGCCGTCGGTCCACGAGGTGGAGGCGGCGTGGGTCAGGCCGTAGACGAGGGAGACCAGGCCGGCGGTACCGGTGATGGCTCCTGGGACGTCGAGGCTGCCCCGGCCCGGCTCGGACTCACGCAGGACGCGCGGGGCGAGGAACAGGACGACCAGGCCGATCGGCACGTTGATGAAGAAGGTCCACCGCCACGACGCCTCGGTGAGCGCGCCACCGAGGATCAGGCCGATGGCGGCGCCGGCGCCGGACATCGCGGCGTACACCCCCATGGCGCGGTTGCGGGCCCGGCCGGCCGGGAAGGTGGTGGTGATCAGGGCCAGCGCGGTGGGGGAGGCCAGGGCGGCGCCGACTCCCTGCAGGGCGCGGGCCCCGAGCAGGGTGGCCTCGGACTGGGCGAAGCCGCCGACGAACGAGGCGACCGCGAAGACGACGACGCCGGTCATGAACACCCGCCGGCGGCCGAACAGGTCCCCGAGGCGACCGCCGAGCAGCAGCAGCCCACCGAACGCCAGGGTGTAGGCGTTGACCACCCAGGACAGGTTGCCCGGGGTGAAGCCCAGGTCGGTCTGCAGGTGGGGCAGGGCGATGTTCACGATGGTGCCGTCGAGCACGACCATGAGCTGGGCCGCGCTGATGACCGTCAGCGCGAGGCCGAGGCGGGGAACCGTCGAAGGCTCCGTGCTCGGAAGGGTCGAGGCGTGCTCGACCGAGGAGGGAGATGACATGGGGTGTCCTAGGAGGTCGGGCGGTCGGTAGGTCGGCAGGTCGATGAGGTCAGCAGGGCGAGGGATGTCGAGGTGAGGGGGTGCTGCGGCGCCGACGACGCACCGGCTCAGCCCGTTCCAGCCTGTTCCAGCCGAGCAGGTGAACTGTGCGACGCGGCGGTCCATTCCCGTCATCGGTGGCGTCGTCGACCAGATCTGGGCCGGTGGTCCGGAATCCCCTGTCATCCTGAGGCGTTGGCACTGTCGTAGGAGACGCGACGTCATACCGACCACCGTCGTGAACCATCCGAGCACTCACCGCTGGAGTCATCGTGCTGAACCCATCCGAGCTCTACCACTTCGAGACCGACACCGACCCGCAGGCGCTGCGCGCCTCGGTCCTGGTCGTCGCGCTCGGCGGCTTCATGGACGCCGGACACACCCAGCGGCTGCTGACCGACCACCTGCTCGCCACCACCGAGTCGACCGTCGTGGCAGCCTTCGACACCGACCAGCTCATCGACTACCGCAGCCGCCGGCCCCCGATGGTGTTCGACACCAACCGGTGGCTCAGCTACGAGGACCCCTGCCTGGCCCTGCACCGGCTCACCGACCGCGACGGCACCCCCTACCTCCTGCTCACCGGGCCGGAGCCGGACTTCCAGTGGGAACGTGTCACCGAGGCCGTCCGCCAGCTCGTCGACCTGCTCGGGGTCGACCTGGTCGTCACCGCGCACGGCATCCCCATGGCGGTGCCGCACACCCGGCCGATCGGTCTGACCTCGCACGCGACCGACCCGCGGCTCGTGCCGGCGCAGGACAACCCGTTCGGACGGATCGAGGTGCCCGGCAGCCTGTCCTCGCTGCTCGAGCTGCGCCTGGGCGAGTCCGGCCACGACGCGATCGGGTTCGCGGTCCACGTGCCGCACTACCTGGCCCAGGCAGAGTTCGCCGACGGCGCGGTGACCGCCCTCAGCGCGATCACCGGGGCGACCGGGCTCAACCTGCCCGCTGACGACCTCCTCGCCCAGGCCGGCCTCAACCGGGCCGAGATCGCTCGGGAGGTCGAGGGTTCGGAGGAGGTCTCGCAGGTCATCGCGGCGCTGGAGCGGCAGTACGACACCTTCAGCGAGGGCCGCCAGAAGCGCAGCCTGCTCGCCACCGATGTCAGCGAGCTGCCGTCGGCCGACGAGATCGGCGCCGAGTTCGAGCAGTTCCTGCGCGACGTCAACGACGACGGCCCGGCCCGGGGCTGACCCCCTGCGCCTGCGGCGGCTGGCGCGCCGGACCCACTGCACGCACGAGGCCCCGCCTGCACGCACGAGTTCCCGGCTGCACGCACGAGGTCCCCGCCTGAACGCACGAGGCCCCCGGCCGCTGCCGGGGGCCTCGCTCTCTGCGGGGGGCCGGTGGTCGGGTACCGGTGGTGGTCGGGTGCCGGTGGACCGGGTCAGACCTTCGCGTGCCTGGCGCGGGCGAAGTGGTAGAGGCCGAAGGCCGCGAAGCCGAGTGCCATGACCACCAGCAGCGTGGTGCCGAAGGCCTGCTCGCGCAGCGACTTCAGCGCCCCGTCGAGCCCGGTGGCCTCCTGCGCCTGCTGCTGGACACCGGCGACGGCGAACAGGAGCCCGACGATGACCAGGGCCGCACCCTTGGCGATGTAGCCGACCTGCCCGGCCCGGGTGGCCAAGGTGCCGGGGTGGTCGACGAGGTCCTCCAGGAACTTCTTGGTCGCGCCCTTGTAGACGTGGTAGGCGCCCACCGCGATGACGCCGATGCCGATGAGCACCACGAGGATCCGGCCGCCCGGCTTCTCGAGCAGGCTGGCGGTGAAGTCGACACTCTGCTGGCTGCTGCTGCCACCGGACTTGCCGCGGGCGAACTGCAGGGCCGACCAGGCGACCGCGAGGTACACCACGGTCTTGGCGGCGGCCTTGGCGCGGCCGGCCCAGGCCTGCTTGTCGTCGCCGGGGTGTCCCACGACGGCGTCGGCCACCTGCCACAGGGCGAGGCCGACGAAGCCGACCACGCTGACCCACAGCGCTACCTTGCCGAGGCTGTTACTGGCGAGGGAGGCCAGCGCACCGTTCTGGTCGGCGTCCTTGCTGCCCCCGCCGAACGCGACCTGCAGGGCGATCCAGCCGATGATCAGGTGCAGCAGCCCGCTGGTCGCGTAGCCGACCCGGGCCGCCGCTTCCAGGGCCGGGTGGTCGGAGGCCTCGGAGGCCGCCTGCTTGACGTCGTGTCCATCCATGGGGACACCTAACCACCAATGACCGCAGGTCACCGGCACCCGGTGCAGATTGTTCGCTGCTACGGCTTGGCCTCGGACCAGCGGCGCACGATCGAGGCATCGGCGACGAACCGGACCTGCGTCGACCCGGTCCACCGGCGGGCGCTGTCGTCCAGGGCGGTCACGACGCGCGCCATGGCCTCCTCGGCGTGCGCCTGCGGGACGTGGACCAGCAGCTCGTCGTGCAGGCACAGCACGATCTGGGCACCGAGGTCCCGGGTCGTGGCCCGCACGGTGGCCGCCCAGGCCTTGAAGAGCTCGGCGGCGCTGCCCTGGATGACGGCGTTGCGGGCGAACCGTCCACGAGCCGCATCGTGGGCCGCGGCGCCCTCGACCGGGACGTCGGCGAGGACGGTGTCGAGCCGGATCAGCCGGCCCCCGTAGGTGCGCAGCGGCTCGCGACGCACGCCCGCGGCATACGCGCTGTCGAGGTAGCCCATCGCGACGGGGTAGGCGCGCTCGAGGCCCTTGAGGGCCTCCCCGGCGGCGCCGCTGCGCTGCCCGTACATCGCGGCGAGCACGGCGATCTTGGCGACCGGGCGCTCGACGCCGAGGGTCGCGGCGACGGGGGCGTAGAGGTCGTCGGCCCGGGTCGCGGCCGCGAACGCGGGGTCGCCGGCGACGACGGCCAGCACCCTCGGCTCGATCTGTCCCAGGTCGGCTCGCACGAACACATGACCGGGGTGGGCGGCGACGGCAGGGCGCAGGGCCGTGGGCAGGTTGTGCAGCCCGTTCTGGGCCGTCATCCGTCCCGCGGCGCCGTCGCAGGCCGTCCAGCCACCGCGCAGCCGGTCGTCGGGGCCGACGTGCGAGTCGAGCCAGGTGTGGCCGTAGGTCGTGGCGATGCGTTCGGCCTTGCGCCACTGCAGGAGCGCGCCGACGACGGCGTGGGTCTCGCGGAACGGCTCGAGCACCCACTTGCGCGTGTTGGGGACGACGACGCCGACGGAGGCGAGCAGCTCACGCACCTGCACCGGGTTGCGCAGGTCGGTGGACTCCCGCCCCGGGGTGTGGGCCAGGACCGCGGCGTCCCGCTCGGAGCGGATCCTGCGCGCGTCGGCCTCGTCGGTCGGGCGCGGCCCCGCACTGGCCTCGATGAGCTCCTCGGCGGCGGCCCGGTCGATGGGCAGCCCGTCGCGGGCCAGCTCCGCGCACAGGTATGCCGCCGCGGACTCGGAGTGGGCGGCTGCGACGCTGTGGGGTCCCACGGCGGCGAGGGCCTGCTCCTGCGCATCGGCACAGTCCAGCACCGCGCGCCCCCAGGCCAGCAGGACCGTGTCCGAGGGGTGCCACCGGGGACCGCCGGCGTCCGGGACGAGGTAGCCGTCGGATCGCACGACCCCGTCGGGCGGTGCCTCGTCGGCGGCGTGGAAGTCGAACAGGTCGCCCCGCGAGGCCGCGGGCAGGGTGGCGCGGTCCAGGCCGTGCGCCGCTGCCCACGCGAGCTGCGGTGCGGCCTCCCACCCGCCGTACAGCAGGCGGTGCGCCTCGGCGACGTCCCAGCACCGGGCCAGCGGCAGGCGAGCCGCCACGAGGGGCGCGGCATCCACGGCCGCTGCCCACCACACGAACCGCGCCGTGCCCGCGGCCACCAGCGCGGTGACCCGAGCGACGGCCTCGGCCAAGGGCGCGACGGTCGCGTCGTCGGGCCCCACGACGGCTGCTCGACCGTCGGGAGAGGTCACGAACGCGACGAGGGGAGCAGCCATGGCAGCGCCATCCTGTCAGGTCACCCCGACGTCGCCCGACCGGGCGACCGGTCGAAGATCGCGGCCGGCCACGGCCCCATACCGGGACGAAGTCGGGCACAGTGCCCGGATGTGCCCGCACCGCACGGGGCGCCGGCACCCCGCCCTCCACCCCCCACCAGGAGACTCCATGACCCACCGACCTCACGGACCTCACCGACTCCGCAGTACCGGGCGGTCGCACAGCATCGCCGGGGTGGCCTTTGCGGCCTCCGGGGCACTGCTCGCGGGCGCGCTGCTCGGCTCGGGCCCGGCCACCGCCGCGACGACCGCCGCGACAACTGCCCAGGACGGCTCGACGCCCGTACCGGTGGTGACCGCCGACGGCACGCTGATGAGCTACGTCGTCAACGCCAAGGCAGCCAACCCCGGCCAGACCAGGCTGGTGGAGAAGGCCGTCGCGGCCTCGGGCGGGGTCGTCGTGCAGTCGTGGCCGCAGATCGGCGTCGTCGTCGCGCACTCGGACCGGGCCGCGTTCCGTGCCGACGTGGTCGAGCGCGGTGGCAGTGCCGTGGAGTCGGTCGGTGCGAGCCGCACCGCAGCGGTCCGTGAGGGCACACCGAGCGACCTGAGCCCGTCCTGGGGCAAGGGTGCTTCGGGTCACAAGAAGGGCCATGCGAAGCCCGCGAACGGTGACCTCTCCGGGGCCACCGAGAACACCACGACCACGGTCGCCGACCCGCGGGAGGGCGAGCAGTGGGACATGACCGCGATCAAGGCCGACCAGGCGCACGAGATCACCGACGGCGACCGCTCGGTCGTCGTGGGGGTCCTCGACAGCGGCATCGATCCCGACCACCCCGACCTGCAGGCCAACATCGACGTCGCCGGCTCGGTGAGCTGTGTCGACGCAGGCCGACCCGACACCACTCCCGGCGCCTGGGCCCCCACCACCTCCGACCACGGCACCCACGTCGCCGGCACGATCGGCGCCGCCCGCAACGGCGTCGGCATCGTGGGGGTCTCCCCGGGCTCGCGGATGGCCTCGGTCAAGGTCGTCAACGACTCGGGCTTCATCTACCCCGAGTACGCCATCTGCGGCTTCGTGTGGGCCGGCGAGCAGAAGATGGACGTCACCAACAACAGCTACTACATCGACCCGATGATGTACTGGTGCGGTGACCAGCCCGACCAGGCTGCGGTCCTCGAGGCCGTCGGCCGCGCGGTGGCCTGGTCCACCGAGCAGGGCGTCGTGCACGCCGCAGCCGCCGGCAACGCAGCCACCGACCTGGCGAACAACACGACCGACACGAGCAGCCCCAACGACACCACGCCGATCCCGCGCACCATCGACGAGGGCTGCCTCGACATCCCGGCCGAGCTGCCCGGTGTCGTCACGGTCTCCGCGACGACCAGGACCGGTCAGCTCGCGTCGTTCAGCAACCGTGGCCTGGGCGTCATCGACGTCGCCGCCCCGGGACGCACGATCCTGTCCACCGTCGTGGCCGACAACGGCTACGGCACCAAGAGCGGCACCTCGATGGCGTCGCCGCACGTCGCCGGGGTCCTGGCCCTGATGAAGTCGGCCCACCCGGGCTGGACGCCCGCGCAGATGGTCGCCACGCTGCGCGCCCAGGCCGACGACCGGGCCTGCGCGCCCGCCGAGAACAACGGCGGCCCGGCCTGCACCGGCCCGGTCGAGGACAACAGCTACTACGGCGAGGGCATGCTCGACGCCCTCGACGCGGTGCGCTGACCGACGTCGTCGCCACCTGCGCACGGCACGAAGCCGCGGTCCCCGCCAGGGGCCGCGGCTTCGTCGTGCACGGACGCCGTAGCGGTCCACCTGGTCGGTGCCGCGCTCGGAAAGTGGTGCTAGGACTGGGATTTCAGCGCGGTCTGCCGCTTGATTCGGTTGAGCATGCCGACCATGCCGCGCAACCGCAGCGGTGACACCGCCTCGCCGAGCGAGAACCGGTAGGGCGCCACCTCGGGCACCGCGAGCACCTCGGCGACGGTGAGCCCGTCGAGGCCCTCGTGGAGGATGCCCGCGAAGCCGCGGGTGGTCGGCGCCTCCTGGGGTGCGGAGAAGAACAGGTGCACCAGGCGGTCACCGGGCCGGTCGGCCGGCTCGTCCTCCAGCTCGACGGCGAGGAAGATCGGTGACTGGCACTCGTGCACCTGCTCCATCGAGTCCAGCGACCCGGCATACCGCTCGGGGAGCTCGGGCAGGCCCTCGCTGAACTCCAGCAGCAGCTGGAGCCGCTCGGCAGGGGTGAGCTCGGCGAAGTCGTCGGCGATCTCGCGCATCGCCGCCGGGAGCTCCACGGTGTCGGTCACTGGGGTGCCCCCTGCTCGACCGGGACCCGCACCGAGTTGCCCCACTCCGTCCACGAGCCGTCGTAGTTGCGCACCCGGTCGAAACCGAGCAGGTGGGTCAGCACGAACCAGGTGTGCGAGGAACGCTCCCCGATGCGGCAGTAGGCGATCGTGGCGTCCGAGGGGGTCAGGCCCTGCTCGGTGAGGTAGATCGCCTCGAGGTCCGCACGGGACTTGAAGGTGCCGTCCTCGTTGGCGGCGCGGGCCCACGGCACCGACCGGGCACCGGGGATGTGGCCACCGCGCATCGCCCCCTCCTGCGGGTAGTCGGGCATGTGCAGCAGCTCGCCGCTGAACTCACCGGGGGAGCGGACGTCCACCAACGGCCCGCCGAGGTGGGCCAGGACGTCCTGCTTGAACGCGCGGATCGGCGCGTCGTCGCGCTCGACGACGGGGTATGCGGCGTCGCCGGTCGCCGGCGTCACCTGCGGCACCTCGCGGGTCAGCTCGCGACCCTCGGCCACCCACTTCGCGCGGCCGCCGTCGAGCAGGCGCACGTCCTCGTGGCCGAACAGGCTCATCACCCACAGGGCGTAGGCGGCCCACCAGTTGGACTTGTCGCCGTAGATGACCACCGTGCTGTCCCGCCGGACACCGCGCGCCGTCATCACCGCGGCGAACTGCTCGACATCGACGTAGTCGCGCATCACCGGGTCGTTGAGGTCCTGGTGCCAGTCCAGCTTGAGGGCACCGGGGATGTGGCCGGTGTCGTAGAGCAGGACGTCCTCGTCGGACTCCAGGACGACGATGCCGTCCGGTCCGCCGACGGCGCCGGCCTCGACCTGCTCGGCCAGCCACTGCGTGCTGACCAGTCGCTCGGGGTGCGCGTAGGCGGCGAAGGCCGGCTCGGTGGCAGCGGCTGGGGTGGGCGGGGTGGGCGGGGTGGGCGTGGACTCGGTGTGCTCGGCCATGCTCCAAGGCTAAACCTGCTGGTCGCGGGCGCGCGTGGCAGGATGGCGCAGGCGCCCACGCGGGCGGTAGCGACTCCGACCAGATCGACGACAGCAGGGAGAACAGGGTGGCTTTCCTCGGGTGGGGCAAGGACGAGTCGGTGGTCGAGGGCTCGGCGCTGGAGCGGGCCAAGGCCGGTCGGGAGGACGCCGGCATGGTCGCCAACACCGTCACCGGGTTGGTCGAGAACCTCCTCGACGTGGGCATCGACGGCCGGGGCCGGTTCGACTCCGCCCAGAAGGTCGCCGACGTCAAGCGCGCCGAGAGCCCTGACGCCGAGGACGCGGTCGACGCCGTGGTGCGTACCCACCTCAAGCTCGCCGCGGCGGGCGGGTTCGTCACCGGCCTCGGCGGCTTCATCACGCTGCCGGTCGCGTTGCCCGCCAACGTCGTCGAGTTCTACGTCGTCGCCACCCGCATGGTCGCCTCGATCGCGTCGCTGCGCGGCTACGACATCAAGCAGCCCGAGATCCGCTCGGCCGTCCTGCTCACCCTCGTCGGTGCCGACGCCGACGACCTGCTCAAGAAGGCCGGGGTGATGGCCACGGGCCGGTTGTCCAACCTCGCCGCCCAGCGGCTGCCCGGGCCGGCCCTGATGGTGGTCAACAAGGCGGTCGGCTTCCGGCTGCTGTCGACCGCGGGCAAGAAGACGCTGACCCGCTTCGGCAAGGGGGTGCCGGTGCTCGGCGGTGTCGTCGGGGCCGGCCTCGACAGCTACCTGCTCAAGCGGATCGCCGACCACGCGCGCCACGAGTTCCCGAAGAAGGCGACCGGCCTCTGAGTATGGCGCGGCGTCATACCTCCGGGCCCCGGTGGCCTAGTGGGGCGCCCGGGAATCTCTGGGCCGGGCCTGTCGTTGGACCCGTGTTCGGGCGTGGTCGGCGCCTGGGCCGTGGGACCCACCGACCGAGAACCCTCGGACCCCCAGGAGTCGACATGGCCGTGAACCGCCTCGGAGCCTTCCGCACCATCGCCACCGCCCTGCGCACTGCGCTGCGCCCCGGTTCGCCCGGGTTGGGGGAGCGGTTCGCCAGCGTCCCACGGCTGCTGCGCTCCACCTTCCGCGGCGACTACCGGGGCAGCACGCGCGGTCGGCTGTTCATGATCGCCGCGGCGGTCGCGTACGTCGTCTCCCCGATCGACCTCGTCCCGGAGGCGTTCTTGTCGGTCCTGGGCCTGGCCGATGACGCCGTGGTCGTGTCGTGGCTCGCCGCGGCCTTCATCAACGAGACCGAGACCTACCTGCGCTGGGAGCGCACGGTGCGGGGTGCGGCCCACCCCGGCGACGGCTACGGCCCCGGCTCGGCGGGTGGCGCGTCCCAGCCTCACGAACAGACCGTCCCGGGGCACGTCGTGCGCTGAGGCTCCCGTCGCGTCGCGGGTCGCGGGTCGGGGTCGTGCGTCGTCCGTCGTGCGTCGTTCGTCGGGGCTGGCTTCGCTCGCGTCCGCGGATCACCCTGGTCGTGGGCCCGTCGTCCACAACCGGCCCGGGATCACGAGCTCGTCCACAGGGCGCAGCTCCTGGTCTGGGCAGGCTCTGCGCGGCACGCGAGCGTGGGTGCCATGGAACCCATCCGCCTGTCCGGACCCGCCGACGTGCTTGCCGTCCTGCCCTACCAGCTGGGGTACCACCCGAGCGACTCCCTCGTCGCGCTCGCGTTGCGCGACCGCCAGGTCGGCCTCGTGGAACGCATCGACCTGCCACCCGAGGACGCGGTGGACGCGGCCTGCGCGGCCATGGTCCCGCCGCTGGTGCGCGAGGAGCCGGACGGTGTGCTGCTCGTGGGGTACGAGTCGCAGCCGGGCGCGGCGATGCCCCTGGCCGACGCCGTCCGTGACGACCTGGTCGCCGCCGGTGTGGTGGTGCTCGACCGCCTCCTGGTGCGCGACGGCCGGTGGTACACCCCGGACTGCACCGCCGGCTGCTGCCCGACTCCCGGCCACGAGCAGGAGGTGCCGCGGGACGCGGCGGCAGTGGCACCGTTCGTGGCCCTCGAGGTGGCGCCGCTGCCCGGCCGGGAGTCGCTGGCCGCCCTCGTCACGGCCGACCCGGCACTGACCGCCCCGGTGGCGGCCGCCCTGGCGGTCATCGACGCACGGGTCGACGGTGGCGCGTCCGGCGACCGTGCCGTGGCGGTCCACCGGTTGCGGTTCCTCGCCACCTGGGCCAGGGCGCTGGACGTCAGCGACGGCAGCCAACCCCCGTCACGCACCCGCCGGCACCATCGCGGGGAGGGTGGCGACCATGCACCGGGCAGGAACGTGCTGACCCCTGATGACATCGCCCTGCTCGTGGTCAGCCTGCGTGACGTGCAGCTGCGCGACGGGTTGATCGCCTGGGTGTGCCCGGGGACCCTGCCCCTGGCTGCGCTGTCCCCCGATGTCGTCGATGCCCTCCACAGCTGCCTGCCCGAGCCGGCGTGGCACCGGCGCCGAGGCCACCCAGAGGAGGTGGTCGCCGGCCGTCGGGTGGTTCGACGGCTGCAGGAGGTCGTCAGGGCCGTGCCCGACGAGGAAGCCGCGGCGCTGCTCACGGTCCTCGCCAACCTCGCCTGGTGGCTGGGGGACGGGGCGCTGACCAGGGTCGCGCTGGACCGGGCGCTCGCGCACACACCCGGCTATCGGCTCGCTCGGCTGCTCGAGCAGATGGTCGACCTGGGGTTGCGGCCCACGCTCGGTGGCGGGGTCGTCCGCAGGGACCGAGCTCTCGGCCTGACCGGAGCACGACAGAACGAGGGCAGCACGAGGGCAGAACGAGGGCAGGACGAGGACTGGACGAGGGCAGGACGACGGCAGGACGAGGACTGGGCGAGGACCGGACGAGGGCAGGAGGCTGCGGGACGGCGCAGGGTAGGAGGGGCGTTCCCGCGGTCCAGTGTCCGGACGAGGCGGACATCGTCGGGTGTGGCTCGTATGATGGTCGCCAGGTCATGAGTCCCAGCGACAAGCCCCGGCTTGCTGGGCGGCAACCCTCCTCGCGGTGGGGTGCCCCGGGTGAGGACCCGGCCGGCCCTGACCTGGGCGGCAAGCGCGATGCCACAGGAGCATGCTCATGACCACCACCTCCCGACCGGCGGCGACCTCCGGGGCCTGGCGCAGCGGGGACCCGGTCGGTGACCGCCGGTTCATGGACCTCGGGGCGGTCGAGCTCGAGCGCGGCGGGGTGCTGCCCGCCGTCACCCTCGCCTACGAGACCTGGGGGGAGCTCAACCCGGCTCGTGACAACGCCGTCCTCGTGGAGCACGCCCTGACCGGCGACAGCCACGTCACCGGGTCCGCGGACCGTGGCCATCCGACTCCGGGATGGTGGGACGGCCTGATCGGTCCCGGCTGCCCCCTGGACACCGACCACTACTACGTCGTGGCAGCCAACGTCCTCGGTGGTTGCCAGGGCAGCACCGGTCCCTCGTCGCTCGCGCCGGACGGCCAGCCCTGGGGGAGCCGGTTCCCGTTCGTCACGATCCGCGACCAGGTCCGCGTGGAGGCGCTGCTCGCCGACCGGCTCGGGGTCGAGCGGTGGAGCCTGGTGCTGGGTGGGTCGATGGGCGGCATGCGAGCGGTCGAGTGGGCGGTGACCCATCCGGAGCGGGTCGCCCGCGCCCTGGTGCTGGCCAGCACGGCCTACGCGTCGGCCGAGCAGATCGCGTGGTGCCAGGCGCAGCTGCTCGCCATCCGCAGCGACCCGCACTTCCACGCAGGTGACTACTACGACCAGCAGACCGGTCCCGATACCGGCCTGGGCATCGCCCGACGGATCGCGCACGTCACCTACCGCAGCGAGATCGAGCTGCACGAGCGGTTCGGGCGCTCGCCGCAGGGCGACGAGGACCCCCTCGGGGGACGGGGCCGGTACGCCGTCGAGTCCTACCTCGACCACCACGCCGGCAAGCTGGCCGGTCGTTTCGACGCCAACTCCTACCTCGTCCTCACCGAGGCGATGAACTCCCACGACGTCGGGCGGGGCCGCGGTGGTGTCGAGGCGGCCCTGGCCCGGGTCAGCGCCGAGGTCGTGGTCGTCGCCGTGGACTCGGACCGGCTGTACCCGGCACGGCTGTCCCACGAGATCGCGGCCGGGGTTCCGGGGGCCCGGGTCCACACGGTGCGCTCCGACTACGGACACGACGGCTTCCTCATCGAGCTCGAGCAGGTCGGCGCCGTGGTGCGGCAGGTGCTCGGAGTGCCCACCTGACCCGGTGATTTCCGGTAGCGTCGGCCCCGCGGTCACTGCCGCACGCTGTCGACGAACGAGGAGGTTCCCGTGGCCATCGTTGTGGGCTATGTCCCGACGAAGGAAGGGCGAGCCGCGCTACGCCGCGCGGCGGACGAGGCGCTGCTGCGCAAGTCCAAGCTCATCGTCATCCACTCCCACCGCGGAGGCCGGGACTACGACGGCGGCGAGGCCCGCAGGTTCGATGCCGAGCTGTCGCGGATCCAGGGTGAGCTCGACGAGCAGGGCCTCGAGCACGAGGTGCGCCAGCTGGTCCGCGGCAACGAGCCGGCCGAGGACCTCATCGCCGTCGCGGAGGAGGAGCACGCCGAGTTCATCGTCATCGGGCTGCGGCGACGCACCCCGGTGGGGAAGCTGATCCTCGGGTCGAACGCGCAACGCATCCTGCTCGACGCCTCCTGCCCGGTCCTGGCGGTCAAGGCCGACGCCTGAACCCACGCCTGACCCCACGCCTGACCCCATGCAGGACCTGGTTGCACGACACCGGTGCACGACCCTGGGCATGGCCCGGTGCACGGCCCGGTGCACGGCCGGGGTCGGATCGGGCAGCGACGGCCCCGCTTTCGTGCACGAATGCGGGAATGGGCGCCACTTCGTTTTACAATGTCCGTACCGAGGTCGCCGGAGCACCAACCCGGCCGGTCTCGGCAACACTTCCGCTCCCGCAGTTGTTGTCGTAGGCATGCGTCGCCATGCCCGTGATGGCGTGCGCCGTGCCGCGATCCCGCGACGAAAGGTAGTCCGTGTCGCCTGTGTCCAAGAAGGCTGCGAGCTCCGCACCATCTCTTCCCACCGAGTTCACCCACCCCGCCCTGCAGCAGCTGCTCCTGCAGGGCCGAACCCACGGCTCGGTCGACAGTGGTTCGCTGCGTGAGGCGCTCGAGGGCGCCGAGGTGCCACCGAAGCGGATGAAGGTCGTGCTGCGTTCGCTGGACGAGCAGGGCATCACCGTGACCCTGGACGCCGTCACCGCATCCCGAGCCGTCGCCGCGACGACTACCCGCCGGACCGCCACGGCTTCGGCCAAGAAGACCGCCGCCACGGCGACGAAGGCCCCCACCAAGACCGCAGCGGCCGCTGACGACGCCCCGGCAGACCCGACTGCGGACACGACGGCGACCAAGACCGCCGCGAAGACGGCGACCAAGACCGCCGCGAAGACGGCAGCGAAGACGGCGACCAAGACCGCCGCCAAGGCGACGACGACCAAGAAGGCTGCGGCTGCCGCTGCGGAGCCCGCCAAGCCGGCGGCCAAGAAGACCGCTGCGAAGACCACCGCGAAGACCGCAAAGGCCGCCAAGGCTGCCGCGGCCGACGAGGACACGGCCGCAGCAGAGCCGACCGAGGTCGTCGACTTCGAGGACGCGGTCGTCGACGACGAGATCGACGACAAGAAGAAGGACGGCGAAGAGGAGTCCTCCTCGGGGTTCGTCCTGCGTGACGACGACGAGGACGACGCCCCGGTCCAGCAGGTCGTGACGGCCGGCGCCACCGCCGACCCGGTCAAGGACTACCTCAAGCAGATCGGCAAGGTCGCCCTCCTCAACGCCGAGCAGGAGGTCGAGCTCGCCAAGCGCATCGAGGCCGGTCTGTTCGGCGAGGAGCGGCTCAACTCCGGCGACAAGATCGACATGAAGCTCAAGCGCGAGCTCTGGTGGATCGCCCAGGACGGCAAGAAGGCCAAGAACCACCTGCTCGAGGCCAACCTGCGGCTCGTGGTCTCGCTGGCCAAGCGCTACACCGGCCGCGGCATGCTCTTCCTGGACCTGATCCAGGAGGGCAACCTCGGGTTGATCCGTGCGGTCGAGAAGTTCGACTACACCAAGGGCTACAAGTTCTCGACCTACGCGACGTGGTGGATCCGCCAGGCCATCACGCGCGCCATGGCCGACCAGGCCCGCACCATCCGCATCCCGGTGCACATGGTCGAGGTCATCAACAAGCTCGCCCGCGTCCAGCGCCAGATGCTGCAGGACCTCGGGCGCGAGCCCACCCCGGAGGAGCTCGCCAAGGAGCTCGACATGACCCCGGAGAAGGTCGTCGAGGTCCAGAAGTACGGCCGCGAGCCCATCTCCCTGCACACGCCCCTCGGCGAGGACGGCGACAGCGAGTTCGGTGACCTCATCGAGGACTCCGAGGCCGTCGTCCCGGCCGACGCGGTGAGCTTCACGCTGCTGCAGGAGCAGCTGCACTCGGTGCTCGACACCCTCTCGGAGCGGGAGGCAGGTGTGGTGTCGATGCGCTTCGGCCTGACCGACGGCCAGCCGAAGACGCTCGACGAGATCGGCAAGGTCTACGGCGTGACCCGCGAGCGGATCCGTCAGATCGAGTCCAAGACGATGAGCAAGCTGCGCCACCCCAGCCGTTCGCAGGTCCTGCGCGACTACCTCGACTGAACGATCCTGCCGGCATCCGGGTTGACACGGGTCAGGCGCCCCACGGGGCGCCTGACCCGTGTCATGTCCTTGGCTGGGTGACGCTCCCGGTCCAGTGGGGATCGGGAGGTGACGCGCGACTTCGCCCTTCCCGGTCTTCCGGAGACGACGGCCGACCAGCGGGTGTCTGCCCTCCACGCCTCGACCCACGACGCCCACCAGGCGTGCACCATCGTGAGCGCCCAGAACCAGGGCTTGGTCTCTGTACCTGAGAGCCAAAGGGGTGTGCAATGGAAGCGTGCGTTGAGGAGGAGTGATGACTCGGCACGGATCAGTTCTCGGCCCCGCGCGGTCACGACGGGGCGTGGGGACGACGGGGCGCGCACGGCGCAGAACAGGGGTCTCGGCCGTTGCGGGAGTGGTCGCCGCCCTCGTCCTCGGGCTGGTCGCCACGGCCCCGCCGGCCACGGCCGCTGTCAAGTTCGGTCACGACATCTCGTGGCCGCAGTGCCCCGTCGCGGTGGGAGGTTTCGGCCTGCCCCTGCCGCCCACGTCGACGGAGTTCGTCGTCATCGGCCTGACCAAGGGGCTGCCGTTCACGCAGAACCCGTGTCTGGCGGACCAGGTCGCCTGGGTCACGGCCAATGCCAAGCCTTCGCACGCCTACACCATCGCGGCGTTTCCCACCGCCAGCCAGCTCGCCAGCTATGGCGCCGGTGGTCCGTGGTCGTCGGCGACGCGGGCCGGCCAGCTGTCCAACGTCGGCTACGCCGAGGCGCGGTATGCGGCGGACAGCCTGCCGGCAGGTTTCACGCCCCCGGTCGTGTGGATCGACGTCGAGCCCCGGCCGAAGCAGCCCTGGCCGGTCGCAACCGCCCAGCAACGCCTGGAGAACCGCTACGTCCTCGAAGGCCTGATGCGTGGTCTGCGCGACCGCGGGTTGCCCTACGGCCTGTACTCGTACGCCTCGGGCTGGGAGTCCATCACGGGATCCTGGAGGGTCCCGGGAGTGCCCGTCTGGGCCACCGCCGGACGTCTCGACTACCCCACCGAGGCGCTCGACCGCTGCACTCAGCCCAGCTTCTCGGGAGGCCGGGTCTACCTGTCCCAGTGGTACGACGACGTCCGTGACTACGACCGCACCTGTGAGCCGTACGCGTTCACGGCGTTGCCGGTGCCCGCCTCGACCCTCTCGGCGGCCACCGCCGACTTCAACGGCGACTGGAACAACGACCTGCTGGCGCGCGTCGCCTCCTCCGGCGACCTCCGTCGGTACGGGGGGACCGGCAGGGGGACCCTGGGCGCCGGCTTGCGCATCGGCGGTGGCTGGAACGGCTTCAGCGCCCTGGAGACCCCCGGGGACTTCAACGGTGACGGCCCGCTTGACGTCCTGGCCCGGGAGTCGTCCACCGGCTTCTTGTGGCTGTACCCGGGCAATGGCCGGGGAGGGTGGCTCCCTCGCGTGCGGGTCGGCACCGGATGGAACGGCTTCAGTGCGATCGTCGGCCCCGGCGACTTCAGTGGGGACCAGCGGGTCGACGTGCTCGCCCGAGAACGGTCTACCGGCTACCTGTGGATGTACCCGGGAAACGGCAGCGGAGGATGGCTGCCGCGGGTCCGGGTCGGGACGGGGTGGAACGTGTTCAACGCCGTCTTCGGGCCCGGCGACCTCAACGGTGACGGCACGGCCGACGTGCTGGCCCGCGAGAGCGCCACGGGCTACCTGTGGCTGTATCCCGGCAATGGCGCCGGAGGCTGGCGCTCGCGCGTCAGGGTGGGCAGCGGCTGGAACGGCATGACCGCGGTCACGAGCCCCGGCGACCTCAACGGTGACCGGGTGCCCGACGTGCTGGCCCGTGACGGGACCGGTGTCCTGTGGCTCTACCCACGGACCGGGACCGGGACGTGGCTGCCCAGGGTCCGCTTGGGCTCGGGGTGGAACGGCTTGAACGCCCTCTTCTGACCCGATCTTCTGGGGGCGACGGCGACGGCACGCAGCAAGGAAGGACAGGCGCCGTGAAGGCCTTCAGCGACCCAGGGCCCGGTGACGGACTCCATCGCGCGTCTCCGGTGGCTGGTCGCCGGTCAGCGGAAGGTGAGGTAGCCCTGGTCCGAAGCGCCACCGGCCGTGGCCGTCACCGTGATCTGCTGTCCGCGCTTGGGACGGCGCACCACGAGCTCGGCGGAGCAGACGCCGTTCGAATTCGTCGTGCACGGGTTCTGGGCGAGCCTGAAGCGCGCGTTGTCCGCCGAGTCCGTCCACTGCACCGTGACGCCGCTGGCTGCTGTCCCGTCGGACTTGCGGACCTTGGCGGTGTAGGTCTGCGTGCCGTCGGGCAGGTAGTTCAGGCAGGAGTCCGGGGCCAGCTGTCGCTCGGGCTCCCTCGGGGGCACCTTGCAGGTGACGGTGACGGTGTAGCCGGCTGCGGCCTGCGCGGGAACGGCGACGCCGAACACCGGAACCGCCAGGGTCCCGACCGCGAGGGCAGCAAGGGGGGCGAGTCTCTGCATGCCGAGACGCTAGGGGCAAAGCGGACAGGTGGCCACCAGCAATTGGCGTAGTACGCGTCGCTGACCTGCGGCGATGGTGGACCGCTTGCTGGCCGGAGCGTCAGCCCGACGCACCGACGCACCGACAGCGACCCCTGCCCCGGACCCAGGGACCCCGTGACCCCGGGGACCCCGGGACCCCCGGCGGGTCAGTGCGACTCGGCGATCTTCTTGATCGCCGCCAGGGTCCGGGGAATGCCGTCGAAGGCCTGCTGCGTGCGGTCGGCGATCTGGCGGGAGGCCTGGTCACCGAACTTCTCCTCGAACATGGCGATGCCGCCGGGGAGGAACTCCCAGGACTCCGTCAAGGTCGTCCCGCCACCGGACGGGGCGAAGGTGAAGCCCCATCGGACGAAGCTGCCGCCGACGACCCAGGCGAACTCGTGGCCGCGCTCGGCCGCCACCACGACGGAGCGGGTCTCCCAGGTCCGGCTCGGGAGCTCGTTGCGGCCGGTGAACCAGGCGCCGACCTGACCCGGCTCGGCGTCCTCGTCCCACCAGCACGAGGTGCAGACCGGGCTCCACTCCCCGGTCCGGGTGATGTCGCAGACCAGGTCGAAGAGCTGCTCAGGCGAGGCATCGACCTCGATGGACTGCTGGTGCTGGCGAGGGCCCGGCCCGCTCGTGCCCGACTGCGTCGTGGCGGCGCTCACTTCTTCACCCGCCGGCTGCCGCCGTGCCAGTCCTCCTGGGTGCCTGTCGTGTCCGGGTCGACCCCCAACGCGGCCAGCTGCGGCAGCTCGCGCAGGCTGCGCTTGAGCTCGGCGAACCCGGGGAACCGGGCCAGCCCGACCACGTGGTCCCACAGCTCGCCCGCCGACTCCTCGCGCGGGAGCCGGCTGATCACGGGCCCGAAGAAGGCGACGCCGGCCGGTGGTTCGAAGTGGATGATCGGCGTACCCACGTCCTTGCCGGTCAGGGCGAGCGCCTCGTCGGTCTCTCGACCGATCTCGACGTCCCACGACTCGTCATCGACTGCCTCGGCCAGCTCGAGCGGCAGTCCTGCGCGGGCGAGGATCGGCTCCACGAACTCCCGGGTACCGCGCCGCTCGCGCACCCCGGCCTCGTCGCGCTGGTCATCGGGGTCGGGGGCGGTGTCGAAGATGGAGGCCCCCAGCGCGGCATACAAGGGCGCCATCGCCTCACGGCCGTGCTCGGCTCGCGCGCGGGCAGCCACCCGCAGCAGCCGAAGCCCCGCGGTGTGGCCGGCCTCGTACTCGGGCGGGAAGTGGGCGTCGTAGTCGACCTCGGAGTTGACCAGGCGCAGCGAGATGAACCGCCAGTCGACGGTGTAGTCGCGCTGACCCTGCACCTGGCGCACCCACTTGCTCGTCATCCAGGCGAACGGGCAGACCGGGTCGAAGTAGAAGTTGATGTCGGCGTCCATGGAACCAGCCTAGGCACGGCGGGCGCCCTGCGCGTCCCGCAGGTCACGTGCCGGTCAGCCGGCGAAGCGGATGAACGCCAGGCCCTGGCGCAGGGTGCCGTTGACGAGGGTGAAGTCGCCGCCGAGCAACAGCCCGGACGGCGTCTGGCCGATGGCCCAGATACCCATGGCGCTGTTGAAGGTGGGGCTGTCGTCCTGGAGGACGCCGTTGCCGGCCCCGAAGACGGCGAACCTGGGGCGGTTGAGCCGGATGCTGCTGCCCGGCGCCGCAGCGCAGGTGTTGCCGTGGGTGCCGTAGTAGAAGCGGCCCTGCAGCTCCAGCGCCCCCTGCATGCCCCCGTTGCACCAGGTGCGCCAGAGCAGGCCGGTGGGGTTCGTGCTGGAGGACAGGTTGACGGCGTCCCACTGGTAGATGTAGTCGGGGCAGACGTCGCCGCCGTAGAGGCGCTTGGCATCGGGGGAGAGGTAGAGCCGGTTCATCCACGGACCCACCTTGGAGCATCCCTTGACCCCGCCGAGCTGACGGGGGTGCAGGGCCCCCGTGCTGCCGAGGACCACCGCGAGGCCGCCCGCCACGCTGGTGCCGTTGACGGTGAGGAACGGACCCGCCAGGAAGACCTTGCTGGCGTCGGGGGTGACGACCAGGCTCTGCACCATGCCTCCGGCGCGAAGGGGGCCGGTCGGTCCGACCGTGTCGGCCCGGAACCCCGGGACCACGCTTCCGGTGCTGCCGCTGAGCTTGACGACGTGGCGCTGGGACAGGCCGCTGACCTTGGTGAACTGCCCGGCGGCGAACAGCGCGCCCTGCGCGTAGCCGACGGACAGGACGTCGTCGTCGAAGGTGGGCTTGAACACCGGGTCGACCGCGCCGGTCGTCGTCGACACGGCGGCCAGCTTCGTCCGGGCCAGTCCCCGCACGGTCAGGAAGGAGCCGGCGAGGTACAGCCGGGCGCCGTCGCTGGAGATCGCCAGGTCGAGGACCTCGTTGTCGGTGTCGGCCGAGAAGGTCGGGTCCAGCGCTCCGGTGGTCGCGTCGAGGGCGGCCACCCCCTTGCGCACCTGTCCGTTGACGCTGGTGAAGTCGCCGCCGAGGAAGACGCTGTCACCCTGCGGCGCGATGGTGGTGACCCGGTCACCGGGGGTGGGGTTCCAGGCGGTCAGGGCGCCGGTGCCCAGCGAGTACGCCGCGGCGTCGTGGCGCGTGACCGTGCCGGAGCGGCCGAAGCGGCCCGCGACGTAGAGCACGCCGCCCCGGGCGGCGAGGGCCGCCACCTCCGGGGTGCACGGGGGGTTGCTGTGGGCGTATCCGGTGGTGTGGCGGACGTGGCAGCCGTTCAGGGCGGCGTTGAAGGCGGTGGCCGCGCCGAGGGGCGTCACCCCTGCCAACCGGGCGCGCGGTGCACCGGCCACCGTGGAGAACAACCCGCCCGCGTACACGGTCCCCGTGACGGGGTCCGTCGCGAGGGCGTACACGACCCCGTCGGCTGCCGGAGCCCAGGCCAGCGGCGTGCCACCGACGGTGCCGAAGCCCGCAAGCCGCGTACGGGTCAACGAGGTCGCCCCGACCGAGACCGTGGTGAACTCGCCGCCCACGTACAGGCTGGCTCCGTCCCCGGAGACGGCCATCGAGCGGACGCTGCCTCGGACCTGACCGGCGAAGCGCGGATCCACGGCACCCGTGGACTCGTCCAGGCGGGCCAGGCCTGCCCGCGCCGCGCCGTTGACGGAGGTGAAGTCGCCGCCGGCGTAGACCCCGTCGGCGGTGCGTACCAGGGCCCGGACGGGCCCGTCGGCCGAGGCCGTCCACGACGCGAGCGGCGCACCCGCGGCGCGGTCCACCGCGCCCAGCCGGCTCACCGGTGCCGGGCCGAGGGCGGTGAGCTCTCCTGCGAGGACGACCGAGGTGGGGGTGGTCGTGACGGCCAGGACTCGCCCGGTGGGCTTGGGGTTCCACGCCGTGACCATGCCCGCGGAGGTGACCTGGGCGGCGCCGGGTCGGTAGTACCCGCCGACGGTCCTGAACTGGCCGGTCAGGTACCAGCCGCCGGCGCCGTCGGGCACCGAGGCGTCCACGGGACCGTCAACCGCCGGCCATGCTGCGGAGGGCATCGTCCCGGAGGCGGCATTCACGCTCACGCCATGACCGGTCGTCGGGCCGACGTAGTCGAAGCCGCCCGCGACGTAGACCCGGTTGCCGGCGACGAGCAGGTCGCTGACCCGACCGTTGGTGCCCCACCAGGACGGTGCAGGCACGTACGACGGGCTCACCGGCGCAGCCTGCGCAGGGGCGGGCAGTGCCTGACCCGTCAGGGTGCTCAGGCCCAGGGCCCCCGCCACGACGACAGCCGTACGCACCTGTCTGGGTCTCACTGTGGTTCCTCCTGCTGGCACCGGACGATCTGCGTAGACCATTCAACGACCGCGGCGGCGCCAACGCGTCCGACCGCGGCTGGAGGCCCGTCTCCTGCAAACGCCCGAGCAGTTTGCCCGAGACTCTGCGTGCCGCAGCCAACGTAGGGGGGATGCGTTCGATGGCCGAGTGCAGCGCGCCGGGAGATCCGTAGAGTTCGTCGTCGGGGCGGAGTCTGCCCACCCCGGCCGGAGGTGGGCTGGTCAGATCCGTCACCTGGAGGTACGCATGCGCACTCGATTCCTGACCGCCACCGCTGCCGGTGTGGCCGTGGGGCTCCTGGCGGCGGCGCCGGCGCTGGCCGCGGTGAGCGCTTCCCCGGCCCCGTCGTCGAGTGCGGTGGGTCCGGTCCTCAACTCGGTCCAGTCCGGTGGCCGCCTCTACATCGCGGGCAGCTTCACCCAGGTGGACAACAGCACCCACCGGGGCCTGGCGGCCCTGGACGCCGCCACAGGGGTGCGCGACCGTGACTTCTCGGCGGACGTCGTCGGCACGGTGCACGCCGTGGCGACGGACGGCGACGTCATCTACCTCGCCGGGTCGTTCACCAGCGTCGGTGGTGTCCCGCGCACGAACTTGGCAGCCGTCACCGCCTCGGGGGAGGTCGTCAGCACGTTCAAGCCCAAGCCGTCCTCGACGGTGACCTCCCTGGACTACGCGAACGGCACGCTGTACATCGGCGGCGCCTTCCGGTCGGTCAACGGGGTCAAGCGCAAGTACGTCGCCGGGCTGGATCCCGTGGACGGGACCGTGGTGCCCTCCTTCAAGCCCAACCCCAACGGCCTGGTCCACGTGGTCAAGGCCAGTGGCAGCCAGATCTACGTCGGCGGCAAGTTCACGACGATCGGCGGTCAGAACCGCGACTACGTCGCGCTGCTGGATGCTTCGGGTGCGGTGCAGCCGTACGACGCGGCACTGGCCTTCGACTCCCAGGTCTTCGACATCGCCACGTCCGCCTCGTCGGTGTACCTCGCCACCGGCGGTCACCTCCCGGCAGGCAACTCCGTCTACGCGACCGAGGCCGGTACCGGGACCCAGCGGTGGCAGGTGCGCACCGATGGCAACGTCCAGACGGTCGAGGCCCACGGCGGGGACGTCTACGCCGGCGGACACTTCAACAACGTCTGCCGCCCTCGCGCCGACGGGGTGAGCGGCTGCCAGATCGACTTTGCTTCACGCAAGACCGTCGTCATGGACGACAACACCGGTGCAGCGCGTCCCTTCGCCACCTTCAACTCGGCCTTCGGGGTCTGGGACCTGACGGCGGCCGGTGGCAACCTCTACGCCCTGGGAGAGTTCACCAAGGTCAACGGCACCAACCAGGCCGGCATCGCGCGGTTCCCCAGCCCATGACCGGCAGGGTGCGGGCAGTGCACCTGACCGGTCGTCGAACACGCGAGAACGCCCCACCCCGACGAGGGGTGGGGCGTTCTCGATGCCGACTGCTGATCAGAGAGCGCAGTTCGGCTCGGCCGGGGTGTTGACGCACGCCGCCACCAGGCGCTGGAAGTCCGCCTGCTGCCAGGTGTTCCAGAAGTCACCGTGGGCAGAGCGGCCATCGCTGGTGCCCTTCTCGTGGTCACTGGTGAGCTCGACGTCGGTGCCGGCACCGATGTACTTGAACTGCAGCGTCTCGCGCAGCGAGACCATCTTGTTGGGGAAGCCGGAGGGGCAGCTGACGACGCCCTTCTTCTTCACGGAGTAGGCGTAGTTGAGGTTGTCCGTGGTGTTGCCGACGTCGGTCGACAGGTGCTTGGGCTTGACGCCGTTCCAGCAGTTCGGGAAGTCGATGTGCAGCGTCAGGGTCTTGCCGGGGGAGCCGTCCGCGCCGCGGCAGTCCGGGACGGACGGGGACGGTGCCGTGGGCATGAACTGACCGCAGTTCCAGGAGAACTTGGTGCCGATGAGGCGGGTGTCCGCGGGGAACGCCAGGCCGGGGCCCGAGTCCGGGCCGCCCACGCCGGTGAAGGGGCGGTAGTAGGCGGTGAACGCCTGGACGGGGATCATCTGGCGAGTGCCGGTGGTGTAGCGCAGCGTGGGGGTCCAGTAGCCGGCCGTGTCCGTCAGCTCGCGGCAGTTGGTGCCCTTGTCGATGAGGTCGGCGTAGTTGGCGAAGTTCCCCTTGCTCAACCAGCCGTTGTTGCCGAAGAACTGGTGGTCGTGGACCTTCGCGTCGGCTCGTTGTGGCGCACGATCGGGTCGACAGCAGCGGTGCCGGTCGTCGCCTTGCACTTGACCTTCATCAGGGCCGAGGCGGACGAAGAGGTGGCGACCAGGCCTACCGAGGTGAGGACGACAGCCAGGGCGGCAGCATAGAACTTGCGGTGCATGAGGGGTCCTTCGTTTGGGCGCAAGGGGCGCGATCTCAAGCCGTGGGGGGAGCGGCTACGAGCCAAAAGTAGGCAGGGCCAGCGGGATTCGTGCTCGCTTCACCGCCCCCGCAGCCGAAGAGACCTGCGGCGCACGGCTGAAGGGGGGAGTGAGGGGGGCCGATCCGGTAGGTGGTACGCCAATACTTCGCAAGAAGTGCCCCACGCGGCGCCCAGGGCATGTAATGGCACTACCAGATCACCGCACACCGGACCAGTCGGACAAACCACCCCAAGGAACTGCCGGTACCTCGCGGCGGAGCGACGTCCAACGCCACCGGTGCTGTCCGCCGTCCTTGCTGACGGTCCGGCTAGCGGTCCTGCCGGCGGTCCTGCCAGCGCAGCCAGGGGGAGCGGGCCAGGCGGGCACCCTGTGCGCGGCGCTCGCGCCACTCGGCCAACCCGTCGCTGGGCCACCACACGGCGCGGAACCGGTCCTTGCGGCGGCGGACGCCGGAGACGGCCTTGACCACCTGGCGGGTGTCGGGACGGACGTCGGCGACCGTGGTGCCCGGGGGGGCGTAGCGCGAGCGCTCGACGCCGTCGACGACCCGACGCAGGGCCTGGGACTGCTCACCCTCGAGGTAGGCCTCACGCTGGTAGAAGCGCCCGGCCTGGCGCGGCGTGCTCCCGCGGGGCGGTATGACGCCGAGGTCACCGAGCCGCTCGACCATGGCCTGCCACTCGACCTCGACGCGGGTCGCCTCGTCGGGGGCCTCCTTGAGCCGCCGGCGCAGCCGGGAACGGGCGGCAAGGGGGACGGCCAGCGAACCCAGGACGCCGGCGAGCAGCCCGACCAGCACCCACAGCAGCGCCGTGCGGGCCTGCGGTCCGAGCCAGGAGGCGCCGGCCCCGTCGGTGCCGGAGGTCTCTGTCGGGCTCTGGGCACCGGGGTCGTTGGCGCCGTCGGCTCGGGTGTCCGAGGAGGCCGAGCCACCCGAGCTCGCCGTCGCCGACGGGTCGCTGGTGTCCGGCGTCGCCGCGGCCAGCGAGTAGACGGGTGCGACGGTGCTCTGGGCGCCCGACGGGGTCGGCTCGAACCGCAGCCAGCCCACGCCCTCGAAGAAGAGCTCGGGCCAGGCGTGCGCGTCGGCGCCGGTCACCGTGTACGTGCCGCGCTCGGCGGTGCCGGGCAGGAAACCGATCGCCATGCGGGCGGGGATCCCGCTCTCGCGCGCCATCATCACCATGGCGGTCGCGAACTGCACGCAGTAGCCGACCTTGGTCCGTAGGAACAGCGAGATGGCGTCCGGTCGCTCGGACTGGCCGAAGTCGTTGGTGACGGTCTCGGGCAGGTCGAGGGAGTAGCTGAACCCACCGGCGCTGCGCAGGTAGGTCTGGATGGCGCGGGCGGCCTCGATACGGCTCGCACCCGCAGGCACGACCTCGGCGACCAGCTCGCTGACCAGGGGCTGCGAAGCCGGGTCCACCTGCAGCTCGGGCGGCAGCAGGGCGCCGGTTGCCCCGCGCACGGGCTGGTCGAGCACCTCGGGCGGGGGGTCGAGGGCCAGGAAGCTGAAGCTGTAGGAGCGCGCCGTCCGGTTGACGCTGGCCACGGAGGTCCGGCGGTCCAGGCCCCAGGCGACCCCGTCGAGGTCGCCGGAGACCAGCGGGGTGGGCGCGGCGATCTGCGGGGCCTCGATGCGGGACTGGTCCACCGAGATGCGGTAGGTCTCGCGCGGGACGCTGCTGTCGAGCTCGGGTGGGAGCGCGATGTCCGGGCGTCGGCTGTACTGCGCGTCGGTGTCGTCGGGGCGCCACTGGTCGTTGGCGTAGCTCTCCAGGACGCCGACCCGCAGCGGGCTGAGGACGGGCGCGTTGGTGGTGTACGACAGCACCGGTGCCGTCGAGGGGTTCTTCAGGGACCGCGTCAGGTCCAGGGTCGACTTCAGGCCGATCTGGCCGTCGCTGAACCCGGTGCCGTCGGCAGACCGCCCGAGGCCGTCGATGAGGTAGCGCGTGGGGAGGTGGGGGATCACCACGGGCAGCGCGACGGCGGCGACCAGGCTCGCCACGGCGAGCGTGCGCCCCACGGCGGCATACCCGTAGGCCCCGTCCGGGTCGTCGGGGCTGCGCCGCCCCGTCGTGCTGAGCGGCGTCGTCGTGCTCCACCGCCGCAACGAGGAGATGCCCTGCCGACCGAGCATGAGCAGCCAGATGGCGCTGGCAGCCACGAAGTACATGGGATTGAGCGAGGTGCCCGAGTTCGACGCCGAGAGGAGGAAGGCGGTGAGCAGGGGCAGGCCCGCCATGGCGGGGGACCGCCTCATGACGGCGAGGTGGTCGACGACGACGGCCGTCACCCCGATGGCCAGGCCCATCCCGAGGGTGACGCCGCGGTTGGTCGGTGCGGGGGCCGCGTAGTTCTGCACCGTGAGCCGGGCCTCCACCAGCAGGTTGTTGAAGGCGAGCACCATGTCGAGCGAGGGCAGGCCGTACCAGAGGTGGCCACGCCCGTAGATCCACCCGGACACCAGGACGATCCCCGCGAGCTGGGCCAGCGCGACGAGTACCCACGACGTCGTCAGCAGGCGGGTGAGAATGCCGGTGAGGACGACGACGACGACCACGCCGAGCGTCGGGCGCACCCAGGTGTTGGGGGTGAACAGGGTGGTGAGGGGCCAGGCGACGACGGCGGAGGCGGCCCCGGCCAGCAGGGACTCGGGGATCCGGCCCCGGCTCATGCGGCACCCACTCGCGCGGTCCCGCCGGACAGCACGCCCCAGGCGGTGGCGAGGTCGTCACCCGCACCGACCACGGCGACACTCCACCCGGCGCCGCGCAGGACGGGGACGCAGGCCAGCTCCGAGCTCGCGCCGGGACGGCGCCGGGTGGCCCCGAACCCGTGGGGATCCAGGACGATGGCCAACGCGGTGCCCCCGGGTTGGCGCAGGGAGGCGACCTGGCGGGCCACCTCCTCGTCGAGTTCGGTGACCACGGCCAGCACCAGGCCACCGGAGGCGGTGACCGGGTGCGCAGCCTGCAGCACATCGGCGAACTGGTCCTCCGTGCCCGGCTCGCTCATCGCCAGCACGTCGAGCAGCGGGTCCCGCTCCATGGCGCTGGAGGCCCGGCTGTCGTCGGCGGTCTCGTCGGTGAGTAGGTGCACGGCATACCCCTGGTCCAGCAGGTGCACCGCGATGGAGGCGCACGCGGTCACCGCCCACTCGAAGGAGCCGGACGCGCCCGACCCGTGGTGGCCCCGGGAGCGGGAGTCCAGCAGGATCGCAGCGCGCCGGCGAGCCGGCCGGTCCTCCTGGCGCACCATCAGCTCGCCGGTCTTCGCGGTCGCCGGCCAGTGGATGCGACGCAGGTCGTCGCCGTCGCGGTAGGACCGGATCGAGACGTCGTCCTCGCCGTGGAGGGCGACCATGTGCGGTATGGCGCCCTCGGCGCCGACGCCGCTGCCCTTGGGCAGCCTGCCGCCGAGGGGCAGGACCCTCGGGAGCACCAGGACGTCGCTGGACCCCGAGATCGCGGCCACCCGGGTGCTCAGGCCGAACGGGTCACGCAGCCGCACCCCCAGCGGACCGAGTCGGTGGCGGCCCCGCACCTGGGAGCGCACGGTGTAGTGCACCTCCTGGCGCTCGCCGCGCCGCAGCCGCGTCACCACGAACCGTGGTCGGTCGCCCAGGGCGTAGTCGAGCTGCTCCTCGGCCATGAGCAGCGGGCTGGGCGCGCCACCGGCGTTCTCGATGCCGAGGGTGACGACCGACTCCTGGTCGACCTGGATGCGTCCCGGCACGGCGGTGCGTTCGAGGGCGAACCTGAGGTCGTGGCGGCGCATGAGCAGACCACTGAGCAGCGGCAGGGCCACCAGCAGGACGCCGATGCGGGTCAGGTCGGTGAACCCGAGCCCGAGCCCGCACAGCACCAGGGTGATCCCGGCTGCGACGAAGGCCCGTCCGCGGGTGGTGAGGAGGTCGCGAAGTCTGCGCACGACACGTCCTCAGCGGCCGGCGGCAGGGACCGGCACCCGCCGCATCAGGTCCTGCAGGACCTCGCCGGTGCTCCGCCGGGCGAGCTGGGTCTCGCCGGTGGGGATCACGCGGTGGGCCAGGACGTGGACGACCACGGCCTGCACGTCGTCGGGCAGGACGTGGTCGCGCCCTTCGAGTGCCGCGTGGGCGCGGGCGGCACGCAGCATGTGCAGGCTGGCGCGGGGTGAGGCACCCAGCCGCAGCGCCGAGCTCGACCGGGTGGCCGAGGAGAGGTCCACGACGTACTGCTTGATGGCGTCGCTGGTGAACACCGAGCGGACCGCCTTGACCATCGCGGTGATCGTCGCGGCGTCGGTGACCGGGCGCAGCGTCTCCAGCGGGGAGACCTGGCCGTGGCTGTCGAGCATGGCGACCTCGGCCCGTGACGAGGGGTAGCCCAAGGAGATGCGGGCCATGAAGCGGTCCCGCTGGGCCTCGGGCAGGGGGTAGGTGCCCTCCATCTCGATGGGGTTCTGGGTCGCCATGACGATGAAGGGCCTGGGCAGGTCGTAGGTCTGGCCGTCGACGGTGACCTGTCCCTCCTCCATCGACTCCAGCAGGGCGGACTGGGTCTTCGGCGAGGCGCGGTTGATCTCGTCGCCCACGACGACGTTGGCGAAGATGGCCCCGGGACGGAACTCGAAGTCGCGCACGTCCTGGTTGAAGACACTGACCCCGGTGATGTCGCTGGGCAGCAGGTCGGGGGTGAACTGCACCCGGCGGACCGAGCAGTCGATCGTCTTGGCGAGGGTCTTGGCGAGCATGGTCTTGCCCACGCCCGGCACGTCCTCGAGGAGCAGGTGCCCCTCCGCGAGCAGCACGGTGATCGCCGTGTGCACGACGTCCGGCTTGCCCTCGATCACCGAGTTCATGGCCCGGGCCAGCCGCCCGGCCACCTCGGTCACCTGACCCAGCGACGCGGGGGAGGCGGCAGGGAGGGAGAGCAGACCCTCGGCGCCCGGTGTCCGGCCAGCACCCTCGGGGCCACCCGCCGAACCGCTGCGTTGCCCCGGGGTCGCGCTCCCGCGCTGGTCCTCGTACCCACCCTGCACCGGCTGTCCTTCCGTCGGTCCCGCGGTCGCCACGCTGCGTCCCGCGGATGGCCTCGATCTTTCCCCACATCGCTCCACGGGGACAGCGGGTATGCCGTCTCGTGATCATCCGGGGCTGGTTCGGGAACGCCCGAGGGCCCGGTTGCGTGCCCGACCCTGTCCCGCCCTGCTCCGTGGGGGTCCACCGGTGGTCCAGCCGGGCACCGCGGGGCTTCCGCCGGGCATCACGTCGAGGCGTTCCGGGGCCGGGGACCGCACCACTTTCCCCCACCACACTGACCTGCACAAATAGCCGAACGGATGAGGAAAACACGCAGTACACGGTGTCTGTGGCGGTGATGGTGGAGTAAAGTGGGGGAAACAAGAGGGCCGTGGGGCCCTGCGGTCGAGTCAGGGAGGTGGTCACGGTGTTCCTCGGGACGCACACCCCCCGCCTGGACGAGAAGGGACGCCTGTTCCTCCCCGCGAAGTTCCGCGAGCGGATGGCCGACGGCCTGGTCGTCACCCGGGGCCAGGAGCGCTGCCTGTACGTCTTCCCGATGCAGGAGTTCGTCCGCGTCACCGAGCAGATGCAGGCGGCCCCGACCACGAGCAAAGCGGTGCGCGACTTCACCCGCGTCTTCCTCTCCGGCGCCTCCGACGAGGTGCCCGACAAGCAGGGCCGGGTGACCATCCCCGCCGCCCTGCGCGCCTACGCCGGCCTGACCCGCGACTGCACCGTCATCGGTGCCGGCTCGCGCGTCGAGGTGTGGGACACGCAGGCGTGGAACACCTACCTCGAGAGCACCGAGCAGGGCTTCGCCGACCAGTCCGAGGAGGTGATCCCGGGCCTGCTGTGACGCCACCGCCGGGTCCGCGCCCGCGGCCCCTGCCGCCAGGTCTCCAGCCGCTTCGCATCCCGGGACGACTTCCCCCGTCCCGGGCCGCATCCCTTGGAGCGGATGGGGACCTGACCGCAGGGTCCGGCACAGCAGGACCGGGCACCCCCAACAGCACCACCCCTTCGCACCGCCCCAGCACCACCCGCACCACCCGAGCACCCCAGCACCACCCCTTCGCACCACCCCAGCAGGACCCGAGCAGGAGCACCGCGATGACCTCACGAGGAATGGCCGCCGACCGGCACGTTCCGGTCCTGCGCGACCGCATCGTCGAGCTGCTCGCCCCCGCACTGAGCGAACCCGGCTCGGTCTACCTCGACGGCACGCTCGGGATGGGAGGCCACGCGGAGGCGGTCCTCGAGGCCTGCCCCCGGGCCCGCGTCGTCGGCATCGACCGCGACCAGGAGGCCCTGGCGCTCGCTGCCGAGCGGCTGGACCGCTTCGCCGACCGCACGACCCTGGTCCACGCCGTCTACGACGAGGTGCCACGGGCGCTCGCCGAGGCCGGCGTCAGCCACGTCGACGCCAGCCTCTACGACCTCGGGGTCTCCTCGCTGCAGCTCGACGAGGCGGACCGCGGCTTCTCCTACAGCCAGGACGCCCCGCTCGACATGCGGATGGACCAGTCCACGGGCAGCACCGCCGCCGAGGTGCTCAACACCTACACGGCCGCCGACCTCGAGGGCATCCTGCGCGAGTTCGGCGAGGAGCGCTTCGCCCGGAAGATCGCCGGCGCCATCGTCCGTGAGCGGCAGGACGCGCCGTTCACCACCTCCGGCCGGCTCGTCGACCTTCTCAAGAAGGTCGTGCCCCCCGCGTCCCAGCACAGCGGGGGACACCCCGGCAAGCGGACCTTCCAGGCCCTGCGCATCGAGGTCAACGCCGAGCTGTCCGTCTGGGCCAGGGCGCTGCCGGCCGTGCTGGACGCCCTCGGGGTGGGCGGCCGCGTCGCCGTCCTGTCCTACCACTCGCTCGAGGACCGCATCACCAAGCGCGTGCTGGCCCAGGGAGCCAAGGGGAGCAGCCCCGAGGGCCTGCCCGTCGAGCTCCCCGAGCACGCGCCGTACCTGCGGCTGCTCACCCGCGGCGCCGAAGAGGCGACTGCCGACGAGCAGGCCGCCAACCCCCGATCTGCCTCGGTGCGCCTGCGGGCCGCCGAGCGCACCCGACTTTCCACCCCGACGAAGGGAACCCACCGATGAGCCAGCAGACCGCGACCGCGAGGGTCGCACCCCGGGCACCCCTGCGGCGGCAGGCGCCGCCCCAGCCGCTGCGGGTCGTGCCTGCCGCGATCGGCCAGCCGGGCAACGGCGTCTTCGCCGCGCTCTGCATGACCCTGCTCGTGGGCGGCCTGGTCGCCCTCCTCATGCTCAACACCGCCATGGCCGAGGGCTCGTTCACCCTCCACCGCCTCCAGGCGACCTCCGGCGAGCTCACCGACACCCAGGACGCGCTCACGCAGGCGATCGACGCCCAGCGCAGCCCCGCCAACCTCGCCGCCAGCGCGACCGAGCTGGGCATGGTGCCCGCCGACTCCGCCGCCTTCCTGCGGCTCAGCGACGGCAAGGTCCTCGGCGTGGCGAGCCCGGCCAAGAAGCAGGACGGCTTTACCGTGGTCACGGCACCACAGGCAACCTCGTCGACCTCGGCCGCCAAGCAGGACGCGGTGCCCAAGGCCACGGTCAGCACGAAGGGGGACGTGACGACGACGACCGTGCAGGTTCCCAAGCCGGACGGTTCGCTGGTCACCACGGTGACCAGCGTCGACGCCTCGACCCGGACGACGACCAGCACCAGCACGACCACGCCGGCGAAGAAGCCCGCCGCGACGCCCGCCCCCACCCCGACGCCCTGAGCACGAACCCGAGCACGAACCTGACCACGACCCTGACCAGCACCCCACGGCGAACCAGCCCGGAACCAGACCCGAACCAGACAGCAGGTACCCAGTGACGCAGACCCGAGGCACCCGCCCCGGAGCCCCGCGCCCCCGTGGCACCGCAGCTGAGACGACGCGTCGACGTGCGGCCCCGGCAGGGCTCACGGGCAAGGAGCGCGCCACGTCGGCCAGGGCCGGGCGTCCCGCCGCGGGTGCACCCCGGACGCGCGCTGCCGCCACACCGAAGCGCCCGGCCACCCAGCCCACCCGGCCCACCCGGCCCACGCGACCGACGGCACCGCCCCGGCGACCCGGGGGTCGCAAGGTCAGCCTGGACGGCTCCAACCCCCGACGCCGCATGCGGACCATGACCGTGGCGATCTTGTTCGTCTTCAGCATCTTCGGTGCCCAGCTGCTGCGGCTGCAGGGTTTCGACGCCTCCGCCGTGTCCGCCGACGCCCAGACCAGCCGCACCGCCACCGTGCCGCTGCCGGCCATGCGCGGCAGCATCGTCGACCGCAACGGCACGATCCTGGCCTCCAGCATCGAGCGGCGGACGGTCACCGTCGACCAGACGGCGGTGCCCGAGTACGTCAAGGCCGTCGACGGAGTGCGCACCACGGTCGGGGTCGCCGGTGCGGCGCAGGACCTGTCACCGCTGCTGGGCATCCCCGCCGACGAGCTGGTGACGAAGCTGACCGGGACCTCGCGCTACCGGGTGCTGCAGAAGAACATCACGCCGCTGAACTGGCGCAAGATCTCCGAGCTCGGGATCAACGGCATCTACTCCGAGGCGACGTCGGACCGCAACTACCCGACCTCGACCGCCGCGGCCTCGCTCGTGGGCTTCGTCCGGTCCGACGGGTCGGCCGGCGGTGGCCTCGAGGTCCTGATGGACTCCACCCTCAAGGGCAAGGCCGGAAAGACGATCTTCGAGCAGTCGCAGGACGGCCGGGCCATCCCCAACGCCCGCCAGGAGACGGTCTCACCGGTGCCCGGCCAGGACGTGCGCCTCACCATCGACTCCGACCTGCAGTGGTTCGCCCAGAACGCCGTGGCGCAGAAGGTCATCGAGACCAAGGCCCTGTCCGGCACGGTCGTGGTGCAGAGTGCCAAGACCGGCGAGCTGCTGGCGGTCGCTTCCTACCCGACCTTCGACCCCAACCAGCCGGGCCAGAGCACCGAGAACTGGACCAACAAGGCGTTCAACGACGTCTACGAGCCGGGCTCGACCGGCAAGGTCATGACCGCCGCAGCCGCGCTCGAGGAGGGCGTGGTGACCCCGTCCACGGTCGTCGAGGTGCCCAACCGGATCTACCGGGCCGACAACACCGAGTTCAAGGACAGCCACGACCACGAGACCGAGTACCTCACCTTCGCGGGGGTGCTGGCGCAGTCGAGCAACATCGGCACCATCCTGGCCGGCGAGAAGGTCAAGGCCACGACGATGTACTCCTACTTCAAGAAGTTCGGTCTCGGGTCGACCTCGGGGATGGGCTTCCCCGGCGAAGGACCCGGACTGCTGACCGACGTCAAGGACTGGAACGGCTCGCAGCGCTACACCGTGCTCTTCGGCCAGGGACTGTCGGTCAACGCCCTCCAGGCTGCCGGGGTCTTCCAGACCATCGCCAACGACGGGGTCCGCATCCCGCCGCGCATCGTCGCCGCCACGAGCGACGGACGCGGCACCTACACGCCGGTCGAGAAGGCCAAGGGCGTCCAGGTCGTCTCGCCGCAGACCGCCAAGAAGGTCCGCGACATGCTCGAGGGGGTCGTCGGCAAGGAGGGCACCGCCCCCGAGGCGAAGATCCCCGGCTACCGCGTCGCCGGCAAGACCGGTACCGCCGACCGCTACGACGCCAAGGTGGGCGGCTACTCGGGCAAGACCGCGAGCTTCATCGGCTTCGCCCCGGCCGACGACCCCGAGATCGTCGTGGCGGTGACGTTGCAGCGTCCGATCAAGGCCTACTTCGGTGGCCTCGTCGCCGGACCGGTGTTCAAGGACGTCATGACCTACGCGCTGCAGGAGCTGCAGATCCCCCCGACGGGTACCGCGTCGCCGGTGGTCAAGGTCAAGGCCGACGGGACCCCCTCCGCGGGCGACACCACGGTCCTGCGCGACAAGCAGTCGGACGCAGCCCGGGCCCGGCGCTGACGGTAGGCTCGCTGCTCGTGCCTTCCCCCCGTCCGGCGTCCCTGCACGCCACCCCGGTCTCCGCCGTGGCCGCCCTCGTCGGCGGTGCCCTCAGCGGTACGGACGTCGCCGTGACCGGGGTCACCCTCGCTTCCCAGGACGTCGCCGCGGGTGACCTGTACGCCGCCCTCCCCGGCGCCAACGCCCACGGCGCGAGGTATGCCGCCGCGGCCCTGGACGCAGGCGCGGTCGCCGTCCTCACCGACGCCGCCGGCGCGCAGGTGCTCGCCGGCGCCGACGTCCGCGTGCCGACCGTGGTGGTCGAGCACCCGCGCAGCGTCGTGGGCTCCGTGGCGCGGCTGCTGTACGGCACCAACGACCCCGGGTTCGGGTTGTTCGGCGTGACCGGGACCAACGGCAAGACGACGGTGGCCTACCTGATGGACTCCGCCCTGACGGCCCTGGGCCGGACCACCGGCCTGATCGGCACCGTCGAGACCCGCATCGGGGACCAGCGGCTGCCGAGCATGCGGACCACGCCCGAGGCCACCGTCCTGCACGCCCTGCTGGCGGTCATGCGTGAGCGCTCGGTCGACTCGTGCGTCATGGAGGTCTCCAGCCACGCCCTGAGCCAGCACCGGGTCGACGGCGTCGTCTACGACGTGGCCCTGTTCACGAACCTCTCGCAGGACCACCTCGACTTCCACCCCACGATGCGCGACTACTTCCTCGCGAAGGCGTCGCTGTTCACTCCAGAGCGATCGCGTCGCGGGATCGTGTGCGTCGACGACGAGTGGGGCCGCGAGCTCGCGACCCTGGCGACCGTGCCGGTGACGACGATGACCTCGCTGCCCGACACCGACGCCGACTGGCACCTGGTGACCGCGACCCCGGGCGCCGGCGAGGGCGCGAGCCCGGACCCGGCGGACTTCACCCTCTCCGACGGCACGACCAGCCTGGCGCTGCGCTCGGCCCTGCCCGGCGACTTCAACCGGGTCAACACGGCGATGGCCGCGCTGGCCCTGCTCGCCTCGGGCCTGCCCGCCGCGGTGGTGGAGCAGGCCCTGCGCCGCGACCCGCACGTGCCCGGCCGGATGGAGAGGGTCGCTCCCGACGGAGCCACCGACGGAGCCGCCGACCCGTCGCTGCCGCTGGCCGTCGTCGACTACGCCCACACCCCCGACGCCGTTGCCGCAGCCCTCAAGGCGCTGCGACCGCAGACCGCAGGGGTCCTCGTCGTGGTCCTGGGAGCTGGGGGCGACCGTGACACGGGTAAGCGCTTCGCCATGGGGCGGGCGGCCGCGCTCGGGGCCGACATCGTGGTCGTCACCGACGACAACCCGCGCTCGGAGGACCCTGCGTCGATCCGCGCCGCCGTCCTCGCCGGTGCCCGGGACTGTGCCGGGGCCGGGGGCACGCAGGACCTGCACGACGTCGAGGACCGCGCCACGGCGATCGGGACGGCCATCCGGCTCGCCCACGAGCGAGGCCCCGGCAGCGTCGTCGCCGTCGTGGGCAAGGGGCACGAGACCGGCCAGGACGTCGCCGGAACCATCCACCCGTTCGACGACCGCGAGGAGGTGGCCCGCGCCCTGCGCGCGGTCGCCACCGGCACGAGAGGTTCGCAGTGATCGCGTTGTCGCTCCAGGAGGTCGCCACCATCACCGGTGGGCGACTCCACGGCATACCCGAAGGCGAGGCCGGACGACTGGTCGTCGACGGTCCCGTGGTCACCGACTCCCGCGAGGCGGGCCCCGGTGGCCTCTACGTCGCCCGGGTCGGGGAGCAGCTGGACGGCCACCAGTTCGTCGGTGCGGCCGCAGCCCTCGGCGCTGTCGCGGCCCTGACCACGCGCGAGGCGCCGGAGCTGCCCTGCGTCGTGGTCGACGACATCCAGGCGGGACTGGCGTCGCTGGCCCGGGCCGTGGTCGAGCGGCACGGCGACCTCACCGTCATCGGCATCACCGGTTCGTCCGGCAAGACCTCGACCAAGGATCTCCTGGCGAGCGTCCTGTCGTCGGCGGCCCCGACGGTGGCACCGGTGGGGTCGCTCAACTCCGAGGTCGGCGTCCCGCTCACCGTCTTCCGCGTCACCCCGGACACCCGCTTCCTCGTGGTCGAGATGGGCGCCCGGGGGATCGGCCACATCGAGTACCTCACCACCATCGCCCCGCCGCGGATCGGGATCGAGCTCAACGTCGGCACCGCCCACGTCGGGGAGTTCGGCTCCCGCGACGCCATCGCGGTGGCCAAGGCCGAGCTGGTCGCGGCCCTCCCGCCCGACGGGCTCGCGATCCTCAACGCCGACGACGCGGCCGTCCGGGCGATGGCGACCCGTACCGCCGCCCGCGTCCAGCTGGTCGGCACCGCGGGCGACGCGGCCGTGCGTGCCGACGACATCGTCCTGGACGGTGCGGGCCGACCGACCTTCCGGCTGCTCACCCCCTCGGGGGAGGCCGACGTGAGCCTGCCCCTGCACGGCGAGCACCACGTCGGCAACGCCCTGGCCGTCGTCGCCACCGCCCTCGAGTGCGGACTGTCCCTGGACGCGGTCGTCGAGGCGCTGGCCACCGCCACCCCCGCGTCACGCTGGCGCATGGAGGTCGTCGAACGGCCCGACGGGGTCACCGTGGTCAACGACGCCTACAACGCCAACCCCGACTCGATGCGCGCCGCCCTGAAGGCGTTGGCCGCGATGGGTCGCGGCCGTCGCACCTGGGCGGTCCTGGGCTCGATGCTCGAGCTCGGCGAGGAGAGCACGACCGAGCACGACGCCATCGGCCGGCTCGCGGTGCGGCTCAACATCTCCCGCCTCGTCGTGGTCGGCGAGGTCGCCCGTCCGATGGCCAGCGGCGCCCAGCACGAGGGTTCGTGGGGGCAGGAGGCGGTGTGGGTGCCTGACGCCGACGCCGCCCACGAGCTGCTCCTGCAGAATCTTCGACCCGGTGACGTCGTGTTGTTCAAGTCCAGCCGTGACGCCGGGCTACGGTGGCTCGGAGACCTGGTGGCAGCCCCCGTCGCCAGCGACGGCAAGGAGGACGCGACGTGAAGGCGGTCCTGATCGCTGCCGTCGTCTCCCTCGTGGGCGCACTGTTCGGTACGCCGATGTTCATCAAGTACCTCGTCAAGCAGGGTTACGGCCAGTTCATCCGCGACGACGGCCCGACCTCCCACCACACCAAGCGCGGCACACCCACCATGGGTGGTGCGGTGATCATCGGCTCCAGCCTCGCGGCATACGCCGTCGCCCACGTGGCCACCGGCACACCGGTGACGTGGAGCGGCGTCCTGGTCCTGTTCCTCATGACCGGTCTGGGGCTGGTCGGGTTCCTCGACGACTACATCAAGATCTCCAAGCAGCGCAGCCTGGGCCTGCGCTCGCGGGAGAAGCTCGCGGGCCAGACGCTCGTGGCCGTCGTCTTCGCCGTGCTCGCGCTGCAGTTCCCCAACAGCAAGCACCGCACGCCGGCCTCGACCTACATCTCCTTCGTGCGTGACACCCCGGTCAACCTCGCGTTCGCGGGGACCCTGGTCGGGCTCATCCTGTTCGTCATCTGGGCCAACCTCATGATCGCCGGCACGTCCAACGGCGTGAACCTCACCGACGGCCTCGACGGGCTCGCGACCGGCGCCTCGGTGATGGTCTTCGCGGCCTACGTCCTCATCGGCATCTGGCAGGGCAACCAGAACTGCCAGATCACGCCCGGCCTGAAGTGCTACGAGGTCCGCGACTCCCGGGACCTGGCGGTGGTGGCCGCGGCGGCGATGGGGGCCTGTTTCGGCTTCCTGTGGTGGAACGCCTCGCCCGCCAAGATCTTCATGGGCGACACCGGGTCGCTGGCCCTCGGTGGCGCGCTGGCCGGCCTCGCGATCACGACCCGCACCGAGCTGCTCGTGGTCATCCTCGGTGGCCTGTTCGTCACCATCACGCTGTCGGTGATCATCCAGGTCGGCTCGTTCAAGCTGACGGGCAAACGGGTGTTCCGGATGGCGCCGCTGCAGCACCACTTCGAGCTGCTCGGGTGGAACGAGGTCACCATCGTCATCCGGTTCTGGATCATCGCCGGGCTCTTCGTCGCGCTCGGACTCGGGCTCTTCTACGCAGAATGGGTCGTCGGGGCCCAGTAGGCGCCCGGACCCACCGACCCCCCCACACCCCAGCCCCCAAGCCCCCTACCAACCCGCAGTGGCACCAGCAGTGAGGAAGCACCAGCAGTGAGCAGCACACCGGTCGGCGGACGGCTCGACGGGCTGACCAACGCCAGCGCCGACTGGAGCGGCCTGCGGGTCGTCGTCGCCGGGCTCGGCGTCAGCGGCTTCGCCGCCGCCGACGCCCTGCACGAGCGGGGTGCGTACGTCGTGGCGGTCGACGGGGGCGACCCCGGGGCGAACCCCCGGCTCGGTGAGCGGGCCCGCATCCTGGACATCCTCGGCGTGGACGTGCGGCTCGGACCCGAGCACGTCAGCGGTATGCCGCAGGACCTGACCGCCGACCTCGTCATCACCTCCCCGGGGTGGCGGCCCGACCAGCCCCTCCTGCTCGGGGCCGGCGCCGCCGGCATCCCCGTGTGGGGCGAGGTCGAGCTGGCGTGGCGGATGAGGGCGGCCGTGGGGCCGGCCCCCTGGCTGACCGTCACGGGCACCAACGGCAAGACCACCACGGTGACGATGCTCGCCGGGATGCTTCGGGCGGCTGGGCTGCGGGCCACGGCCGCCGGCAACGTCGGCACCCCGATCCTCGAGGCGGTGCTGCACCCCGACCCCTACGACGTCATCGCCGTCGAGCTCTCGAGCTACCAGCTGCACTGGTCGGACACCCTCGCCCCGTACGCCTCGGCCTGCCTCAACGTCGCCCCCGACCACGTCGACTGGCACGGGTCGTTCGAGGAGTACACCCTCGCCAAGGGCAAGGTCTACGCGAACACCAAGGTCGCCTGCGTGTACAACGTCCAGGACCCGGCGACCGAGCAGCTCGTGATGGATGCCGACGTCCAGGAGGGCTGTCGCGCGATCGGGTTCACGCTGGGCACCCCGGGCCCGTCCATGGTCGGTGTGGTCGAGGACATCCTCGCCGACCGCGCGTTCGTCGAGCAGCGCAAGACCTCGGCGGCCGAGCTCGCCACCCTCGACGACGTCCGCGGCGCGGCCGCGACCCTTGCCCCGCACAACCTCGCCAACGCCCTCGCCGCCGCCGCCCTCGCCCGCGCGTACGGGGTGCCGCCGGTCGCCGTCCGCGACGGCCTGCGCAGCTTCCGCCCCGAGCCGCACCGCATCGCCGACTGCGGCGAGGTCGACGGGGTCCGCTACGTCGACGACTCCAAGGCCACCAACCCGCATGCCGCACTGGCGTCGCTGCTGTCCTTCGAGCACGTCGTGTGGGTCGCCGGCGGGCTGCTCAAGGGGGCCGACGTCGAGTCCCTCGTCCGCGACGCCGCGCCCCGGTTGCGCGCCGTCGTCCTGCTCGGCGCCGACCGCGCAGTCCTTGCCGAGGCGTTGACCCGACACGCGCCGGATGTCCCCGTGGTCGACGTGTCGAGCACGGACACTGGGGTCATGGACGTCGTGGTGGAGCACGCCGCAGGGCTTGCCCGCAGCGGTGACGTCGTGCTGCTCGCACCGGCGGCCGCCTCGATGGACATGTTCACCGACTACGGCGCGCGCGGCGACGCCTTCGCCGCTGCGGTGTCCCGCCGGGCCGCTGCCCACGCGCAGGGCCCCGACACCGACAGCCCCGACACCGACAGCTCCGACACCGACAGCCCCGACACCGACCCCGACCGCCCTGACGCCGACCGCCCTGACGCCGACGGCTCGGGCAGCTCGCCGGGGGAGCGGCCGTGAGCAGCGTCACCTCCGCGCCTGCGTCGAAGACGTCGAAGCCGTCACAGCCGCGTGCCACGCGTGCCGTGCCGCCACCGGAGGAGCACACGCGGTTCGGCACCTGGCTGCAGCGCCTCGACTCACCCGTGACGAGCTACTACGTGCTGCTCTCGGTGGCCGTGGTCCTGGTCGTCATCGGTCTGATCATGGTGCTGTCCGCCTCGTCGGTGAAGTCGCTGGTGGAGACCGACAACGCCACCCCGTACGTCTACTTCCGCAAGCAGCTGCAGTTCGCGATCCTCGGCGGAATCGCCATGGCTGTCGCTGCGCACGTGCCGGTCCGCACCTGGAAGGCCTTGTCGGTGCCGATCCTCGTCGGTGCGGTCTTCCTCCAGGTGCTCGTCTTCACCCCGCTCGGGGTGTCCGTCAACGGCAACCGCAACTGGCTCGGCGTGGGACCCATCACGGTGCAGCCCTCGGAGTTCACCAAGGTCGGGCTGGTCCTGGTCGGCGCCGCCATCCTGTCGGCCAAGCGGCGTTCGCTAGGCCGGCTGCGACACGTCGTCGTGCCCTTCCTGTTCCCGGTCGCGGTGACGACGCTCGGCCTGGTGCTGCTCGGCCACGACCTCGGCACCGTCATGGTCATGGGGGGCATCGTCGCGGCCCTGCTCTTCGCCGCCGGGGTGCCGCGTCGCCTCTTCCTGTGGGGGGCTGCGGTGTTCACGGCGGTCGCCGCGGTCATGGTCGTCACCAGCCCCAACCGGTTGGCCCGGTTCGACGTGTGGCTGGGCAAGGACACCGACCCGTACGGCGCCGCCAGGCAGCCGCTGCACGGTCGCTACGCCCTCGCCGACGGCGGCTGGTGGGGCGTCGGCCTCGGTGCCTCCCGCGAGAAGTGGTCCTGGCTTCCCGAGGCGCACAACGACTTCATCTTCGCCATCCTCGGTGAGGAGCTCGGCCTGCCGGGCACCCTCGTCATGCTCGGCCTGTTCTGCGCGCTGACCCTGGTCTGCTACCGGATCGTGTTGCGCAGCAACGACATGTTCGTCCGGATCGCGACCGCAGGCGTGCTGGCGTGGATCGTGTGCCAGGCCATCATCAACATCGGCGCGGTCATCGGCCTGCTCCCCGTCATCGGGGTCCCGCTCCCGCTCGTGTCCTACGGCGGTTCCTCGCTCATGACGACGATGTTCGCGCTCGGGATGCTGCTGTCCTTCGCCCGGCAGGAGCCGGGGTGCGCCGAGGCGCTGTCGGCCAAGCCGTCGGTGGTCCGCCGCTCGCTGGCCGTCCTGCCGGGACGGCGGAACCGCTGATGACTGCTGACACCCCCTCGTCGGTCCTGCTGGCCGGTGGCGGGACGGCCGGCCACGTCTCGCCGTTGCTCGCCCTCGCCGACTGCCTGCGGCGCCGCGACCCCGACATCACCGTCACCGCCCTGGGCACCGAGACCGGGCTCGAGAGCCGCCTGGTCCCCGAGCGCGGCTACCCGCTGCTCACCGTTCCCAAGGTGCCGCTGCCTCGGCGCCCGTCGGCCGACCTGCTCCGGTTGCCGACGAGCCTGCGCACCGCCGTCGCTGCTGCCGAGCGGGCCATCGACGCGACGCAGGCGCAGGTCGTGGTGGGCTTCGGCGGCTACGTCTCCACGCCGGCCTACATCGCCGCCCGGCGACGCGGCATACCCGTCGTCATCCACGAGCAGAACGCCCGCCCCGGCCTGGCCAACCGCCTGGGGGCCCGCATCACCCGGTACGTCGCCACGACGTTCCCGAGCACCTCCCTGCCCCACGCCACCGCGATCGGCATGCCGCTGCGCCGCGAGATCAGCCAGCTCGACCGGATGGCGTCCCGCGCGCAGGGACTGGCCCACTTCGGGCTCGAGGACCACTGGCCGACCGTGTTGGTGACCGGCGGTTCCCTCGGGGCGCAGCGGCTCAACTCCGCGTTCCAGGCCAGGGCCGGCGTCCTGCGCGCAGCCGGCGTCCAGGTGCTCCACCTGACGGGGGCGGGCAAGGAGTTCGTGCCCGAGGTCGAGGGTCCGGGTGCGCCCTACGTCACGGTGCCCTACGCCGACCGGATGGACCTCGCGTATGCCGCGGCCGACCTCGCCGTGGCACGCGCCGGCGCCAACACGGTGTGCGAGCTGACCGCCGTTGGTCTGCCCGCGGTGTACGTCCCGCTGCCGATCGGCAACGGCGAGCAGCGCTTCAACGCCGCAGACGTCGTCGCCGCCGGGGGTGGGGTCATCGTCGACGACGCCGCCCTGAGCCCTGCCTGGATCGACACGGTGCTGCTGCCGCTCGTCATGGACAGCGAACGCCTCGACGCGATGGCCGCGGCGTCGGCGGGGTCCGGCGCCCGCGGGGCCGACGAGGCCCTGGCCGACCTCGTGGTCCGCGCCTGGCGCGAGTCCGCACAAGCCGTCGGACGCACCGGCCGACGACGAACCGGTGGCACGGGGTCGACCCGGTGAACGGCGCCAACGACCGCTTCGACTTCACCGCACCGGTGCCCCCGCTGGAGGACCTCGGCGCCGTGCACCTCATCGCCATCGGTGGGGCCGGGATGTCCGGGGTCGCGCGGGTGATGCTCGCGCGCGGCTGCACCGTCTCCGGCTCCGACGCCAAGGAGTCGCCGGTGCTCGCCGCCCTGCAGGCCGAGGGAGCGACCGTGTACGTCGGGCACGCGCCCTCCCACCTCGACGGCGTCCAGACCGTCGTCGTCTCCTCGGCCATCCGCGAGGACAACATCGAGCTGGCGCAGGCGCGGTCGCGTGGGCTGCGCGTCCTGCACCGCTCCCAGGCCCTGGCCGCCACCATGGCCGGATCGCGCCGGGTGGCCGTCGCCGGGGCGAACGGCAAGACCACGACCACGTCGATGCTCACGGTGGCCCTGCAGCACTGTGGGATCGACCCGTCGTTCGCCGCCGGGGGCGAGCTGGCCAAGCACGGCACCAACGCGCACCGGGGGACCGGTGACGTCTTCGTCGCCGAGGCCGACGAGAGCGACGGGTCGTTCCTGGTCTACCGCCCCGAGGTGGGCGTGGTGACCAACGTCCAGCCCGACCACCTCGACTTCTACGGCACGTTCGAGCGGGTCCAGGCCGCCTACGCCGCCTTCGCCGACTCCATCGAGCCCGGCGGCCTGCTCGTCGCCTGCCACGACGACGATGGGTCCCGGTCGCTGGCCCTGGCCGCCCGGGCGGGTGGTACCCGGGTCCTCACGTACGGCTTCGACGCCCAGGCCGACATCGTCCTGCGCGGCGAGGTGTCGCGGGGGCTGATGAGCCGCGTCACCGTGACCGGCCCGGACGGCCAGGACCGCTCCCTGCGGATCAACATCCCCGGTCGGCACAACCTGCTCAACGCCGCCGCCGCGTACACCGTCGCCGTCGAGGGCCTCGAGCAGGACCCCACGCGCGTCCTGGACGGGCTGTTCGGCTTCACCGGCACCCGACGGCGGTTCGAGCTCAAGGGCTCCGCGAGCGGCGTCAGCGTCGTCGACGACTACGCACACAACCCCGGCAAGGTGGCCGCCGTCGTCACCACGGCTGCCGCACTGGTCGGCGACAGCGGTCGGCTCGTCGTCGTCTTCCAGCCCCACCTCTACTCGCGCACCCGCGACTTCGCGGCGCAGTTCGCCCAGGCCCTCGCGCCGGCCGACGTGGTGCTGCTGATGGAGATCTACGGTGCCCGCGAGGATCCGGTGCCAGGGGTGTCCTCGGCCCTCGTGGCCGACGCGCTGATCGCGCTGTCGCCCGCAGCGAACGTCCAGGTGGTGCCGTCCTGGTCGGCGGTCGCCGACACGGTGGCCGCGCTGGTGGCCCCCGGAGACCTCGTCCTCACCGTCGGTGCCGGCGACGTCACCATGATCGGTCCGGAGATCCTGCGGGCCCTGGGTCGCCCGTGAGTCCTCCTCCCTCGAGCCCGCAGCCTCCGGCCGGGGCGCCGCGACCGGCCTCCGCCCAGCGCCCGACCCCCGACCCCCGTGCGTCCTCCGCCCCGCGGCCGTCGGGAACTCGTCGCCCGGCGGGCCAGCCGCAACCGGCACGTCCGGCCCGCCCGGTGCGTCGTTCGGGTCCAGCACGCCAGGTCCGGCCCACCGTGCGGACCGGACTCGCCTCGTCCGCGGCCCGGTTCCAGCGACGAGCCCAGGACGTGCGGCGTCGGCCCGTGCGCGTGGTCCTGTCCACCGCTGCCGTCCTGGCCGTCCTCGGCCTGGTGGTGTGGGTGGTGGCCTTCAGCCCGCTGCTCGCAGTGCGCACCGTCGAGGTCGTGGGGGTCCCCACCTCCGAGGTGGCACCCATCCGTGCCCTCGCGCGGGTGCCGATCGGTCAGCCCCTGGCCCGCGTCGACCAGGACCTCGTCGCCGCACGGGTGGCCGAGCGGGCCACCGTCGCCGACGTCTCGATCGAACGGTCCTGGCCCGGGACGCTGGTCATCCATGCCAGCCCCCGGGTGCCCTTCCTCGTCGTGAAGAACCCTCAAGGTCAACTAAAGGTTGTGGATTCCGAGGGGGTGGCGTACGCCCAGGTGGCCGCCGCTCCGAAGGGAGTCCCGACGGTTCACGCCGCCAGCGACTCGGCTCTGTCCCGCGACGCGCTGGCCGCTGCGGTGAGCGTGGTCAAGGTGCTGCCCACGACCCTGCAGGACCGGGTCTCCAAGGTCACGGTCAGTAGTGCCAACCTCGTCACCCTGAAGCTGGGCAGGACCACGGTGATCTGGGGCGGGGTCGATGAGCCGGAACGCAAGCTGGCGATCATGACGGCTCTGGTCAGGACCTCGCCCAAGCTCATCGACGTGAGTGCACCGGACACCCCCGTCACCCGCTGATCCCGGCGCTGGCGCGTGGTGCTGCTGATGCGGTTGTGACTGGTGTGGCGAACAGTTGCTCCCCTCGGAGGAGAAACCCGGGGATCGGGCGAATCCGTCGTGCGACACGCGGGGTGGGACTTGGCCTGTCGCCTCCCCAACGCATAGCGTCAGCGACACCGGTACGTCGACGGAAGTTTAACCCTCAACGTGACGTCCAGACATTGAGCACCGATTCAGGCACCCGCATTCAGGAAAGGCCCACGCCGTGGCAGCACCACAGAACTACTTGGCCGTCATCAAGGTCGTCGGCATCGGCGGAGGTGGTGTCAACGCCATCAACCGCATGATCGAGGTCGGCCTCAAGGGTGTGGAGTTCATCGCCATCAACACCGATGCCCAGGCGCTGCTCATGAGCGACGCCGACGTCAAGCTCGACGTCGGCCGTGAGCTCACGCGCGGTCTCGGCGCCGGCGCCGACCCCGAGGTCGGGAAGAAGGCCGCCGAGGACCACGCCGAGGAGATCGAGGAGGTCCTCAAGGGGGCCGACATGGTCTTCGTCACCGCGGGCGAGGGTGGTGGCACGGGCACCGGTGGTGCGCCGGTCGTGGCCAAGATCGCGCGGGGCCTGGGCGCCCTGACGATCGGTGTCGTGACGCGTCCGTTCACCTTCGAGGGCCGGCGTCGGGCCAACCAGGCCGAGACCGGCATCGCCAACCTGCGCGAGGAGGTCGACACCCTCATCGTCATCCCGAACGACCGCCTGCTGTCGATCAGCGACCGAGCGGTCAGCATGCTCGACGCCTTCCGCTCCGCCGACCAGGTGCTGCTCTCCGGTGTCCAGGGCATCACCGACCTCATCACCACGCCCGGCCTGATCAACCTCGACTTCGCCGACGTCAAGTCGGTGATGCAGGGCGCTGGTTCGGCCCTCATGGGGATCGGCTCCGCCCGCGGGGACGACCGCGCGGTCCAGGCCGCCGAGCTCGCCATCTCCAGCCCGCTGCTCGAGGCCAGCATCGACGGCGCGCACGGCGTCCTGCTGTCCATCCAGGGCGGCAGCGACCTGGGTCTGTTCGAGATCAACGAGGCAGCCCGGCTGGTGCAGGAGGCGGCCCACCCGGAGGCCAACATCATCTTCGGTGCGGTCATCGACGACGCCCTCGGTGACGAGGTGCGGGTCACGGTCATCGCAGCCGGCTTCGACGGAGGCGCCCCGCTCAAGCGCGACAACGACCGGGCGATCGGCCAGGTCCAGGGCACCTCCCGTCCGGTGCAGCAGTCGGCGGCCCCGGCCCAGCCGGCACCCACGCAGACACAGTCGCAGGGCCAGTCGCAGGGCCAGCCCCACCGCGAGCAGCCGAACCCGATGTTCGAGCCCTCCCAGCCGGCAGCGCCGGCACAGGAGCCCGCAGCGCCGCGCGAGCCGGCCGGTCGTCCGCCCCGGACCGTGACCTTCGACGAGGGTGACGACCTGGACGTGCCGGACTTCCTCAAGTAGGACACCGGCACCACCCCGCCAGCAGTCGTCCACAGGGGCGTCGGACCCGACCGGGTCCGACGCCCCTGACGTCGGTCCGGGTGCGTCACCGGACCGGCTCGTGTGGGCAGTAGGTTGGAGCCGTGTTCTTCGCGCGTGGTCGGTCCGGTCCGGTGCAGTGGGCGTTCACCGACCGCGACGATGGCGTCAGTGCCGGCGACTTCGGGTCGCTGAACCTCGCAGGACACGTCGGTGACGACCCCACCTCGGTGGAGGTGAACCGGTCGCGGGTCGCCGAGGCCGTCGGGGTGCCGGGGGACCGACTGCTGTTCCTGCAGCAGTGCCACGGCAGCGACGTCGCGGTCGTCGACGGCCCGTGGGGGCAGTCCGGCCCCCCACGCGCCGACGGTGTCGTCACGACGACGCCGGGCCTGGCCCTGGCCGCCCTCGTCGCCGACTGCACCCCGGTGCTGCTGGCCGACCCCGCCGCGGGCGTCGTCGGTGCGGTGCACGCGGGCCGACCCGGGATGACGTCCGGGATCGTCGATGTCGCGGTCGACCGGATGCGCGACCTCGGGGCGAAACAGATCGGTGCGTTCGTCGGCCCGTCCATCTGCGGCCGCTGCTACGAGGTCCCGAAGCAGATGCGGGCAGCCGCCTCGACGGTGGTCCCGGAGTCGGCCGCGGTGTCGTGGGTGGGCACCCCCGCCATCGACGTGGCCTCCGGGGTCGTGGCCCAGCTGAGCGCGAGAGGCGTTGCAGTGCAATGGGTTCCGGGCTGCGCGCGGGAGAGCGGCTCGTTGTACTCCTACCGGCGGGACGGTCGGACCGGTCGTTTCGCCGGCATCGTCGTCCTGGACCAGCCATGACCGGGCAGCGCCGGGCCGAGCTCGCGAGCAACCTCGATGCCGTCCGGGCCAGGATCGCCCGGGCCTGCGAGGGCGCCGGACGGGATCCGGCCGCGGTCACCCTGATCGCCGTGACGAAGTTCTTCCCTGCGAGCGACATCGACCTGCTCGCCGAGCTCGGCGTCGTCGCGATCGGGGAGAACCGGGACCAGGAGGCGTCGGCCAAGCTCGCCGACGTCACCGCACGGGCCGAGCTCGAGGTCCACTTCATCGGCCAGGTGCAGTCGAAGAAGGCCGGTTCGGTCGTGGGGTATGCCGATGTCGTCCAGTCGGTCGACCGCCCCAAGCTCGTCACCGCCCTGGACAGGGCGGCGCAGGTCGCGGGAAGGGTCACCGACGTCCTGGTCCAGGTGAACCTCGACGACGCGCCCGGGCGCGGGGGAGTGCACCCGCAGGGAGCGAGGGCGCTGGCCGACCTCGTTGCCGCGACACAGCACCTGCGACTGCGTGGGGTGATGGCCGTGGCACCCCTCGGGGCCGACCCCGACCCGGCCTTCGCACGGCTGCACGAGGTGGCCCGCGGCCTCCGGCAGGAGCACGAGGGTGCCGACTGGGTGTCCGCCGGCATGAGCGGTGACCTCGAGGCGGCGCTGGCCCACGGCGCGACACACCTGCGTGTCGGGAGCGCAATCCTCGGAACTCGACCGCCGCACCGGTAACTTCGGTGGCGAGCACGAACGAGGCGCCGCCTCGGGCGGACGAACGACTTTCTGGACCACCTGCTTTTCTTATCCACTGAAGGAGCTCTCATGGCTGGGGCGCTGCGCAAGACGATGGTGTACCTCGGGCTTGCCGAGGACGACGAGCGCTACGACGGGTATGACGAGTACGACGACGAGCCGGCCCGCGCCGAGGCGCAGCAGCCGGAGCGTTCCGCCGCCGTCACCCCGCTGCCGCAGCGCACGCCCGTCGCCCGGGTGGTCCGCGACGTCGAGGTCGGTGCGCTCAACCGGATCACCACGATCCACCCGCGCACCTACAACGAGGCCAAGAACATCGGCGAGAGCTTCCGGGACGGCACCCCGGTCATCATGAACCTCTCCGACATGGACGACTCCGACGCCAAGCGTCTCGTCGACTTCGCAGCGGGCCTGGTCTTCGGCCTGCACGGCCAGATCGAGCGGGTCACCTCCAAGGTCTTCCTGCTGTCCCCGGCTCACGTCGAGGTCTCCGCGGAAGAGGGCCCCGCGGCACCGACCGCGCGCGGCCTGTTCAACCAGAGCTGATCCGCCCAGCCACCGCCGAAGCCGGCATGGCAGGGTGATCCCATGCGCCTTCTCGGGACCAGTATCTTCGCGGACCTCGTCCGCTTCATGCTGTTCGTCTTCTTTCTCGTCCTCATCGGCCGTCTGGTCCTGGACTGGGTACAGGTCTTCGCCCGTGAGTGGCGCCCGCGAGGAGTGTTGCTCGTCATCGCCGAGGCGATCTACTCCATCACCGACCCGCCGCTGAAGGCGCTGCGCCGGGTGGTCCCGCCGCTCCAGCTGGGCAGCCTGCGGCTCGACCTGGCCTTCCTCATCCTGTTCTTCGGCGTCAGCATCCTGACCTCGATCCTGTAGGCCACGCCTGCCCCTGCGGGCCCGCGCACATCCTCTAGGCTGGCCCCGCCCCAGTCCTGGGGATGCCGGACTGCTCTGCTCACGCCTGCCAACCGAGGTGATCACATGACGCTCACGCCTGAGGACGTCCTCAACAAGAACTTCACGCCGACCCAGTTCCGCCGCGGCTACGACGAGCGCGAGGTCGACGACTTCCTGGACGAGGTCGTGGCGGAGATGCGTCGGGTCGTCAAGGACGCCGACGACCTGCGCGACCAGCTCGAGCAGTGCCGCAAGAGCAAGGGCATGCCCGCGGTGGCGCGGTCGAACGGCACCGCCGGCGAGGACGAGGCGGTCCAGGAGGCCGACGCTGCGCGGGAGGCGTCCCAGCGCATCGCCGCCCACGAGCTGAAGGTGAAGGAAGCCGAGAAGGCCGCCGAGGCGCGCATCGCTCAGGCCAACGCCAGGGCGCAGGAGGCCGAGCAGAAGGCAGCGGCGCGGGCCGAGGAGGCCGAGCAGTCCGCCCAGGCCCGGATCGGTGGTGCCCAGCAGCAGGTGCAGACGCACGCCGGTGAGACGCAGGCTCGCGCCCAGGAGGCCGAGCAGCGCATTGCCGAGGCGCAGCGGCAGATCGACGAGGCGCGCAGCCGGGCCGAGGAGGCCGAGGCCCGCGCCAGGGCGGCCGAGCAGCAGGCCACGGCGACTGCTCCGGCAGCAGCAGCGGTCGGCGACACTGCGGCCCCGCTCGCCGCAGCAGCCACCGGTGGAGGCAGCAGTGCGGCGGCGCTGCTCGAGATGGCCCAGCGCCTGCACGACGAGCACGTGGGCACGGGCGAGTCGACCCGTGACCGCCTCATCGCCGAGGCCCAGAGCCGCCACGACGAGCTCGTGTCGGCGGGTCAGACCCAGCACGACGAGTTCGTGTCCACCGGGCAGAGCCGTCACGACGAGCTGATCGCCGAGGCGACCTCGCGCCACGAGCAGCTCATCACCGAGGCGCGCGAGAGCTCCACCGCCATGGTGCACGAGGCCCAGCAGACCAAGGCGCAGATCCTCGAGGAGCTCGGCCGCGAGCGGGACCTGCTCGAGATGAAGATCGACGAGCTGCGCACGTTCGAGCGCGACTACCGCGCCCGCCTCAAGAGCTACATCGAGGAGCAGCTCGCGGACCTCGAGCAGACCGGGATCGCCCCGCAGGGGGCTCCCGAGCGCGCAGACCAGGAGGACGCCCACCGTGCCGCGGAGGATGAAGGCGCTGAGGGCCAGGCCGACGGCGGTCCCGAGGCTGACCCGGACCAGGGCGACGGCAACGGCGACCAGGATGAGGCCGGCCAGGGCCACACCAACCAGGATGTCGCCGGCCAGGGCCACACCAACCAGGGCGACCCGGTAGACGAGGCTCAGCAGGACGAACGCCAGCAGTAGCAGGACCAACCGGGGCCGGAGCAGGGCCCGGCACCGACCACAGACGCCCACCGCGATCGCGGTGGGCGTCTGTCGTTGGTGGGCGCCTCGCCACACTCGTGGTGGACACACGGTGTTTTGACGTTGAGTCGCCGCCCTCCAGCGCTTATCCTCACCGCACCTGACAGCGCTCCCCTGGAGCGCCCTGCGACCGAGGGGCCCGGCTCACCATGGTTCACAAGGCACACGCCGCGACGAAGTCCGCGACGGGCAAGGTTTCGGCCAAGGTCGCTCCCGCGAAGAAGGCCGCGCCCGCGAAGAAGGCCGCGCCCGCGAAGAAGGCCGCGCCCGCGAAGAAGGCCGCGCCCGCGAAGAAGGCTGCGCCTGCCAAGAAGACTGCTGCACCGGCGAAGAAGGCTGCTGCACCGGCGAAGAAGGCCGCTGCACCGGCGAAGAAGGCTGCGCCCGCGAAGAAGGCCGCGCCCGCGAAGAAGGCTGCTGCACCGGCGAAGAAGGCCGCGCCCGCGAAGAAGGCTGCTGCACCGGCGAAGAAGGCTGCGCCCGCGAAGAAGACGACGCCCGCCAGGAAGGCTGCTGCGCCAGCGAAGAAGGCCGCGCCCGGCACCCTCGCCGTGCGTGACGACGAGTCGCCGTGGACCGCCAAGGAGCTGCGGCAGGTCCGGGCCGAGATCGAGAGCGACGTCACCCACCTGCGCCAGGAGATCACCGTCGCCGAGGCGGACCTCGTGGGGCTGATGCGCGACGCCGGCGACGGAGCAGGCGACGACCAGGCTGATGCCGGGGCCAAGACCTACGAGCGCGAGCAGGAGATCTCGCTGGCCAACAACGCGCGCACGCTGCTCGACCAGAACCTGCACGCCCTCGAGCGGCTGGACGACGGGACGTACGGGATCTGTGAGTCCTGTGGCAACCCGATCGGCAAACTTCGCCTTCAGGCCGCTCCTCGTGCGACCCTATGCGTGACATGCAAGACGAAGCAGGAGCGCCGCTGACCGCGGCCGACGAGTCCACCTCCACCCCCGACCCCCGTCAAGACCGCAAGGGACTGTTCCGGCTCCTGGCGGTGACCGCTGTCGTGGTCTACGCCGCCGACCAGCTGACCAAGGTGCTTGCGCTGCAGACGCTGACCCCCGGCGAGCCGGTGGAGGTCATCGGGGAGTTCATCCGGTTCAACCTGATCCGCAACCCCGGGGCCGCGTTCTCCATCGCCGACAGCGCGACCTGGGTGCTCACCCTCATCGCGTTCGGGGTGCTGGCCGTCATCATCCGCACGGCCCGACGCATCGGCAGCCGCGGCTGGGCCTGGGCGCTGGGCCTGCTCCTCGGCGGATCGGTGGGCAACCTCACCGACCGGATGACCCGTGAGCCGGGACCGGGCCGCGGGCACGTCGTCGACTTCATCGACTACTTCAGCCTGTTCATCGGCAACGTCGCCGACATCGCCATCGTCAGCGCCGCCGTGCTCATCGGCATCCTCGCGCTGCGCGGCATCGGGGTCGACGGCGTGCGCGCCGGTCGACACGAGGCCGGACACACCCCCCGCCACGAGAGCGGCACCGCCGCTGGTCAGGACGACTCCCATGCCTGACGCCCGTACCCTCCACGTCCCCGACGGCCTCGAGGGCGAGCGGGTCGATGCTGCCCTGGCGCGCTTGTTCGGGGTCTCGCGCACCAAGGCCGCCGACCTCGCCGCGGCCGGTGACGTCCAGCTCAACCACGCCCCGGCGGGCAAGTCCGACCGGGTCACCGCGGGAGACCTGCTGGAGGTGCTCCTGCCCAGCGCCGAGGACAGCCCGACCCTGAAGGTCATCGCCGAGCCCGTGCCGGGCATGGGGATCATCCACGACGACGACGACATCGTCGTCGTCGACAAGCCGGTCGGGGTCGCGGCCCACCCGAGCGTCGGGTGGACCGGGCAGACCGTCGTCGGAGGCCTCGCTGCAGCCGGCTACCGCATCGCCACCAGCGGTGCGAGCGAACGGCAGGGGATCGTGTCGCGTCTGGACGTCGGCACCAGCGGCCTGATGGTGGTGGCGAAGTCGGAGTACGCCTACAGCGTCCTCAAGCAGGCCTTCCGCAGCCGCACCGTGGACAAGAAGTACCACGCGCTCGTCCAGGGGCTGCCGGACCCCGTTGTGGGCACGATCGATGCCCCCATCGGTCGCCACCCGGGCCACGACTACAAGTTCGCGGTGATGGACAAGGGCAAGGCGAGCGTCACCCACTACCAGGTGATCGAGGCGTTCCGGGCCGCGTCGTTGCTCGACATCCACCTCGAGACGGGGCGCACCCACCAGATCCGGGTGCACTTTGCCGCACTGCGGCACCCGTGCGTGGGTGACCTGACGTATGGCGCCGACCCGACCCTCGCGGCGCGGCTCGGTCTCCAGCGCCAGTGGCTGCACGCAGTCGGCCTCGGGTTCGAGCACCCCGGGACGGGCAAGCACGTCACCTTCGAGAGCCCCTACCCGCACGACCTGCAGGACGCCCTCGACCGCCTCTGACGCGGCTCCCGGAGCCCGGCTCAGGTCACCAGCACCGGGGTCTCCGAGGGGCTGCGGACCGGCTCGGACTCGACCTCGGCGGATGCCCCCTGCGACCGGCCGAACTGCAGGTACAGCGACGGCACGACGAACAGGTTGAGCAGGGTCGAGGTGACCAGGCCGCCCAGGATGACGATGGCCATGGGGTACTCGATCTCGTGGCCGGGCACGTTCCCCATAACCACCAGGGGAACCAGGGCGAGCGCGGTCGCCAGCGTGGTCATCAGGATCGGGGCAAGGCGTTCGCGTGCCGCCCGGATCACCAGCTCGGGCCCGAAGCGCACCCCCTCGACGGTTTCGAGGTGCTGGCAGTGGCTGATCATGAGGATGCCGTTGCGCGCGGCGATCCCCAGGACGGTGAAGAGTCCGACGAAGGAGCCGATCGTCATCGTCCCGCTCGAGAACCACGCCGCGAGCACGCCCCCGACCAGGGCCATGGGAAGGGTCAGCAGGCTGAGCACGGCGAGCCGCCAACGGCGGAACGACCCGTAGAACAGGCCCAGGATGACGACGAAGGCCACCACGGACAACAGCTGCAGGCGCTGCGACGCGGCGGCCCGCTCCGTGTCCTCGCCGATGACCTCGAACCGGTACCCCAGTGGCATCTCCACGGTCGCCGCGGCCTCCCGGACGTCCGCGGCGACGTCGGCGAGGGGACGACCCTCGACGTTCGCCCCGACGTCGAGCCGGCGTGACCCCTCGATCCGGCGGATCATGCTCGGCGTCGACTGCATCTCGACCGCGGCGATGTCAGCCAGCCGCACCGTTCCCCCGGACGGGGTGTCGATGAGCATGTCGCGCACGTCGTCGGGGTTGCGCCGTGACTCCGGGACGCTCCAGACCATGACGTCGTAGGCCTTGCCGACCCGGTAGACGTCGGACAGCTCCTGCGCGGCCAGGTAGACCCCTGCCTGCCGACGCACGTCGCCGGGCTTGAGGCCGACCGCCTGCGCCTTGTCCAGGTCGACCTGGACGACGAGGTGCGGGATCCGCGTCTGGAGGTCCGTGCTCGGGTCCTTGACCCCCGGGATCCCCGCGATGGCCTCCTCGATCTCGTGCGCCTTCTCCTCGATGACGTCCAGCTCGTCGCCGTAGACGCGCACGACGATGGCCTCCCCGGCGCCGGTCAGCACCTCACGGATGCGCTCCTTGAGGTAGGTCTGGACGTCACGGCGCAGGCCGGGGTACCCGTCGACGACGCTCTGGACGCGCGCGAGGGTCTCGTCGTAGTCCTGGTCGGGGTCGATGCTGATCCAGTTCTCCACGAAGTAGATGCCGTAGACCTCGTCACCAGCGACGGCCTGGCCCGCGTGGGCACCGAAGTTGCGCACCCCCGGGACCGCACGCAGCTCACGGCTGGCGGCCTTGGTGACGGCCATCGTCTCGTCGTACGAGGCACTCGGCTCCAGCACCCAGTGCATGAGGAAGTCGCGCTCCCGGAAGGTCGGCAACAGGTCCTGCCCGAGCCTGGGGACGACGGCGATGCCTCCGGCGAAGAGGGCAGCGACGATGACGTAGGCCGCGAGGGGACGCCGCACGGTGGGACGCAGCAGCCGGGTGTAGGCGGCCTGGCTCCATCGCACGACGGGCGGGGGCTTGGGGTGCAGCTTGGCCTTGCGCAGCAGGATCAGCGCCATCGCCGGCGTCACGGTGACCGCGACGAGCATCGACGCCGAGACCGCGAGGGTGTAGGAGAGCGCGAGCGGCTGGAAGAACGAACCCATGAGCCCGGTCAGGAAGAAGACCGGGATGACCGCGGCGAGGATGATCAGGGTCGCGTAGACGATGGGGCTGCGGACCTCGAGGGAGGCGTCCAGGACGATGGACGCGGTCGACCGTGTCCCGCCCTCGGCTCGGTGCTCACGCAACCGTCGCACGATGTTCTCGACGTCGATGATCGCGTCGTCGACCACGACGCCGACGGCGATGACGAGCCCTGCCAGCACCATGGTGTTGGTCGTCTCACCGCGATGGTGCAGGACGAGGGCGGCAGCCACGAGCGAGAGCGGGATGGCGACCAGCGAGATCAGGGCCATGCGCCACTGGAACAGGAAGAACATGAGCACGATCGCCACGAGGATGATGCCCAGGGTCAGCGCCCGGCTCAGGTTGTCGATGGCGAGCTCGACGAAGCTCGCCGGCCGGAAGATCGTGGTGTCGATCTCCAGGTCGCCCAGGGCGGGCTGCATCGTGGCGAGGCTCGCTTCCACGGCGCGGGTGACATCCAGCGTGTTGCCCCATGGGAGCTTCTCCACGATGAGCAGCAGGCCGTCGCCGTCGTTGATGACCGCGTCACCCAGCAGCAGCTGGTGGCCCTTGGCGACGGTGGCCACGTCCCCCATGCTGATGGTCCGGCCGTCCTGGCGAGCGACCACGATCTTGGTGATGGTCTCGGCCGAGTCGAGCGGCAGGACGTGCTGGACGGCGAACCGCTGGTCGGCGGCGTCGACGTAGCCGCCCGTGCCGATCTTCGTGCCCGTGCGGTGCTTGAGCAGGCCCGCGTCGGTGCCTGCCGAGGCCGCCGTCATGACCTGGTCCAGCGTCACCCCCGCCTTGCGCATGCGGTCCGGGTCGATCTGGATCTGCCACTGGTTCTTGCGCATGCCCCACACGGCGACGTTGGCGACGCCCGGCAGGGACATCAGCTGCGGGCGGATCTTGTACCGCACGAGGGTCGCCTGCTCGATGAGGTCCAGCGAGTCCGACCGGACCCCGATCTTCATCACCCGGCTCGTCGCGGACAACGGCTGGAGGACGACCGGCGGGGTGGCCCAGCTGGGCAGGGTGGGGGTGAGGACCTGGATCCGTTCCGACACCAACCGCCGGGCATCGATGACATCGGTGCCCTTGGCGAAGATCATCTCGATCGAGGACTGCTGCGGGATCGACTTGGACCGCAGCGACACCAGCCCGGGCATCCCGTTGAGCCCCTGCTCCATCGGGACGGTGATGAGCTCCTCGACCTCCTGGGCGGACAGGCCCAGCGCGTCGGTCTGCACCTCGACCCGGGGCGGGGCGAACTCGGGGAAGACGTCCACGGGGGTGTCGCGCAGCTGCAGCCCGCCCATGACGAGCATGGCGACCGACGCTGCGACGGCGAGGTAGCGGAACCTCAGGCTGACCGTGAGAATGCGACGCATCATGGCTTGCTCCTAGTGTCCGCCGCCGACGCCGTTCTCGGCGCCATACAGCTTGATGACTGCCCGGGTCACGACCCGGGTGCCGGCGGGGGGTCCGTCCGTCAGGACGGCGGTCTGGTCCTGCACGCGGTCGATGGTCACGGGCACCCGGATGTACGTGCGGTCCTGGGGGCTCGTGTACACCCACGGAGCGCCCTTCTTGTCGTAGATGACGGAGGCGTACGGGACCGCCGTCGGATCGCTGACCACGGTGGTGGTCAGCTCCAGGCGTCGTACGGCGTCCGAGGTGAGCGTCAAGGTCTTCGGCGCGGCGTCGTCGGCTCCGTCGACGATGACCACGGCGGGGTAGGGCGCGGTCGCGGGCTCGGCGTCCTCGACCGTGGCGCACCCTGCCGAGGTGAGGCCGCTCATTCCGAGGACGGCCACCGCCGCCCCCCACCTGGTGCTAGGCATTCGCGCCAACTCCCACGTCCCCGTAGAGGGCGCTGTCGTCGAGCGCGAACTCCCCGAGGTCCTCCTCACGACCTCGGAACCTGGCGGCGATCGCCGGCAGCACGATCGCACCCACGACCCCGGTCGTCAGGGCGCCCCCGGCCGTGACGACCCCGAGGTCGAAGACGGCCTCCAGACCTGCCCGGCCACCGAGCAGCGCCACCCCCAGGGCCACGAGGAACGCCAGGGCCGCCCCCGGCACGACCGCCTCGGTCGCGGCCCCCAGGACCTCGGCGTCGTCGGGGTCGTCCGCGCGGGCGCGGGTGACCCGGACCACGGTCAGGATCTGCTGCACCCCGAGCGCCGCCAGGGCGAGCAGTCCCACCAGCGCCCCGATGCTCAGGTCGCCCACCACCAGGGCGGCCAGGAAGCCACCGCTCATCCCGAGCGGGAGCGCAGCGGTCGCGGCGAACGACGTCCACCAGTTGCGGGTCGCGGCCTGGAGCAGGAGCAGGACCGCGAAGACCGCGGCCAGGGCGCAGAGGAGGACGATGCGCTGGTTGTCGGCGATGCCGGCGGCCTCGTTGCGGACCTCAGCGTGGTACTCCGCCGGCAGCGACATCCGGGCCAGGCCTTCGGCGACGCTCTTGGCGACCCCGCTGTTCGAGACGTCGGCGACGATGTCCAGGCGGCGCTGCACCGACTCACGGGTGATGACCGTCGGCTGGTCGGCCGTGACGACCGTCGCGATCTCCCCGAGGGGGATCTGCCGTCCGTCGGGCGTGGTGATCGGCAGCTGGCGGACCTTGTCAGGGCTGTCGCGCAGGGCCTCCTCGGTCCAGACCTGCACGTCGAAGACCTTCTGCTCCTCGAAGATGGCGCCGACCTCGAGCCCTCCGACGAGGGTCGCGGCCTGGCGACGGACGTCGCCAGGGGTCATCCCCAGGGCCTCGGACTTCGCGAGGTCGACCGTCACCTGGATGGTCTGCTCGGTGGGAGGCTCGACGAGTCGGGCGCCGGACACCCCGTCCGTCCCGGACACGATCTCCAGGACGCTGGCCGCGCTGGTGCGCAGCGTGTCCGGCTCGGGACCGTACACCGACACCACGAGGGGCCCGTCGGCGTCGGGGATGACCTCGTCGACCCTGCCGTCCAGGAACGAGCCGATCGAGACCTCCAGGTCACCGGCGGACCGAGCGGCGTCGAGAACGGCACCGGACACCGCGTCGCGGTCGGCATCGTCGGTCAGGGTGACCCACAGCTCCCCGGAGTTCGGGCCCACGACGCGGTCGCTGCTGACGGCGCGCCCGACGTGTCCGCCGACCCCGGCGACGCCGTCCAGGCCGCGGACCGCCCGGGACACGTCGCCCAGCGTGCTCGTCAGGGACTGCGGAGAGGTTCCCTCGGGAGCGGTGGCCTTCAGCACGAGCGTGGGCTCGCGCCAGGTCGGCCGCGTGTCGACGTCCAGGCCGATCGCCATGGCTGCGGACCCAGCGACCCCTACCGCGAGGACGACGCCCAGCACGACCGCCGAGGACGCCACCCTGCGCGCCGAGGACGCGAGCCGCAGCGAGAACCGGTGCGGCACGACCACCCTGGGCGTGCCGCTCACCCCGACCAGCGCCGCGATCCCGGGGGCGAACAGCAGCGCCACGACCAGGGCTCCTGCCGTGGCCAGGAGGAAGCCGGTGGTGGCCTCGGGCAGGAAGGCGCCGGCGCGACCCTGCAGGACGAAGACGGGCAGCGCGAGGAACGCCGCGGCGACGGCTGCGTAGATGGTGTTGACGCTCAGGCTTCCGTACGCCGAGGCGACCCGCTGCAGCGGTGGCAGCTCCCGGGGGGAACGCGCCACCCCGTCCACGGCCGCCACGGCCTGCGCGACCGCCAGCACCGCGCCGGCCGCCAGGCCGGTCAGCGCCAGCAGGTTCACGGGCGTCTCGCGCAGCCACAGGGCGAACCACCCCGCCAACAGGGACAGGCCCACGGTCGTCACCACGGTGACGACCGGACGCCAGGCCCGGTAGAGCAGCGCCGAGCCCACGATGACGAGCAGCAGCGCGAGGGCAGCCGCCCAGGCGAGGTTGCGGCCGGCGGCCGCGGTGTAGTCCGCCGGGCGGTACACCGAGGCGTCCATCGTCACCCCGGGCAGACCCACCGACAGGTCCGCGAGAGCCTGCTCGATCCCCGCACTGACCTCCGTGGTGCTGACCCCGGGCTGCTTCTCGATGACCAGGACGAGGCCGGAGGCGTCGGCGACGACACCGTCCCCGATGATCGTGGGAGGTGCCTCGACGATGGTGGCGACGTCGGACAGCGTCACCGAACCGGCCTTGGAGCCTTCCACGGAGACGCGCCCCAGAGCCGCGCTACCGGTGATCGGTGACACGTGCTGGACGTTGACCCGCTGCTGCGGCAGGTCCAGGAACCCGCCGCGGCCGGGGGTGGAGGCCTCCAGGAAGCTCAGCGGCGACACCCACAGGGAGTTGCCCGTCGTCGCGATCACCTGGTCGAGCGAGACGCCGTGCTGCTGCATCTTGGCCGGGTCGGCCTGGACGTGCAGCTGCCGGTCACGCATACCCCAGACGGCGACGTTGGCCACGCCGGGCACGCTCATGAGCTTGGGTCTGATGGTCCACCGCGACAGGACCGACAGGTCCATCAGCGACTGGTCGCTGGCCGACAGCCCGAGCAGCATGACCCGGTTCGCCGACGAGGTCGGCTGGAGCATGACCGGGGCCTTGGAGGCGTTGGTGAGCAGGGCTCCCTGGGTGAGGCGCTCCTGCACGACCTGCCGGGCCCGGATCGGGTCGGTCCCCTCCTCGAAGGTCATCACGACCGACGACAGGCCGGGCAGCGACGTCGACTGCATCCGGTCCACCCAGGCGACACCGCTGAGCAGGTTGGACTCCAGCGGCACGGTGACCAGGTCCTCGACCTCCTGGGCCGACAGCCCCAGTGCCTCCGACTGCACCTCGACGGTCACCGGAGCGAACTCCGGGACCGGTTCGACCGCAGTGGTGACCACCTGGGCGCCCACGAACACCGCTGCCGCGACTGCGAGCACAGCGACGAGGATGCGCGAACCGACACCCCACCTGACAATTCGATTGACCATGACCGCCCCCATGCAGACCACGATGTGCGCGACGTGCAAGCCCCACCGGTTGCATCTGCGCGCTGTTGCGAAGGTATCCAGCACGCAACGGCGGCAGTAATGGCCCATCGTGACTACGCCGCGCGCCGCCCGCGGTGCGTAAACCCCCCCGAAGCACTATTCTTCGGCCGACTGCTCCTTCCGGGCTCGGCGCGACACGGTGGGGCGACACGCCGCAGGGCAGTCGGTGGCGCGGCCTAGACTCGTCCCGATGTCCTCCCAGCCCGCCGCCCCCACCGCTCGTCGTGGATCGAAGTCCGACTCGTTCGTCCACCTGCACGTGCACACCGAGTACTCCATGCTCGACGGTGCCGCGCGCATCGGGGACCTGTTCACCCGGGCTGCCGAGATGGGGATGCCCGCGCTGGCCACGACCGACCACGGGTACGTCTTCGGGGCCTACGAGTTCTGGAAGAAGGCGCAGGGCACCGGCGTCAAGCCGATCATCGGCGTCGAGGCGTACGTCACGCCCGGCACGCACCGCAGCGACAAGACCCGCGTGAAGTGGGGCGACGAGTCCCAGGCGCGCGACGACGTGTCGGGGTCGGGCGCCTACACGCACATGACCCTGCTGGCCAAGAACAACACCGGCCTGCACAACCTGTTCCGGCTCGACTCCCTCGCCAGCCTGGACCAGGTCTACGCCAAGTGGCCACGGCTGGACCGCGAGCTGCTCAGCGCCCACGGACAGGGGATCATCGCCACGACCGGCTGCCCCTCCGGGG
>CAVRMT010000017.1:0-14865 GCA_963722015.1 uncultured Actinomycetota bacterium
TGACCGAACGCCGGGCACCCACGGCGTGCATCGCGACCGGAGCGGGTCGGGTCGGGAGCTGCCCACCGGCTTGTCACCGCCAGCTGGCGCGTCCTCAGGCGGGTGCGGATCCGGTGCAGAACCACGCCCAGGGCCGCGCCGGGCCCCGTGCGACGTAGCGCGAGCGCAGATCGGTGACCACCAGGTCTGCGGCAGCCAGCTCCGCGGGGATGTCGCGGTCCAGGTGGCACCCTCCGGCCAGGGGACCCCACCCCGGTTGCAGCGCTCGCTGGGCCCGGGCGACCCCGGGGTCGGGCGCCAGGGAGTGCTCGACGAAGTGCAGCCGGCCGCCGGGGCGCAGCACGCGGCGCACCTCGGCCAGGGCGGCCGGCAGGTCGGCGATGGTGCACAGCGTCCACGCCGAGACCACCGCGTCCACGCTCGCATCGCCCACCCCCTGCAGGGAGGAGCCGTCCAGGCCGACCCGGTCCACCCGGCGCCCGAACTCCGCGACCCGTGGACGGGCCCGTTCCCAGGCGACATCGGACGGTTCGACGGCGAGGACGGTGTGCACGGCGGGCGGGTAGAAGGGCAGGTTGCGCCCCGATCCGAAGCCGACCTCGAGCACCTCGCCGGCGACGTCCGCGCAGAGCTCGCGGCGCCAGCGACCAGCAACGCGATCCGCGAGGACGACGTCCATGAGGCGTGGCAGGGCGCGCTCCTCCCACCAGTGCGCGACCACAGTGCCCGGAGCCGTCACCGCCAAGCCTCCCTGCCATTCGTCACGATAGTTCGGGAGCGCCATACCCCGTGGGGTATATTTGTAGCATTCTTCACGTGCCCATGGAAGGAGTGACCGTGCGCGGTCCTCGTCAGCTCATCTGGTCGGTCGCGGCGGTCGTCGCCGTCGTCGGCCTGTCCGCCTGCTCCGACTCGTCGGCCGCGCCGAGCGCGACGGCCGGGCCGGTGGCCACCGCAGCCCCCGCCCCGGGCGCCGCTCTGGACGCCACGGCCTTCGCCGCCGCGCTCCAGCGTCCCGGTACGACCGTGGTCGACGTGCGGACCCCTGCGGAGTTCGCGCAGGGCCACCTCCCCGGGGCCGTCAACATCGACGTCAGCTCGCCCGACTTCGCCACGGCCATCGGCGCGCTCGACCCCGCGGCGCCCTACGCCGTCTACTGCAAGTCCGGCAACCGGTCGGCCGCCGCCCTCCAGACCATGCAGGGGGCCGGCTTCAGCGCGGCCTACCACCTCGCCGGAGGCATCACGTCCTGGACCAGCGCTGGTGGCGCCGTCGTCCGCTGACCGCGCGACGACCGGGCGGGGAGGCCGTGGCCACGGCGCACGGCCGCGGCACTGCTAGAAGTTCTGGGCCATGTTGGCGAACCGGGCGTAGTGGCCCTGGAACGCGAGCACCATGTCCTTGGTCGGGCCGTTGCGGTGCTTGGCCACGATCACGTCGACCTCGCCCTCACGACCCTCGAGCTTGGGCTCGCGGTGCAGCAGGATGACCATGTCGGCGTCCTGCTCGATGGAGCCGGACTCGCGCAGGTCGGACATCGCCGGCCGCTTGTCGGCGCGCTGCTCCGAGCCACGGTTGAGCTGGGAGATCGCGATGACCGGAACCTCGAGCTCCTTGGCGAGCAGCTTGAGCGCACGGGAGAACTCCGAGACCTCCTGCTGGCGCGACTCGACCTTCTTGCCCGAGCTCATCAGCTGCAGGTAGTCGATCACGACGAGCTTGAGGTTGTGCTGCTGCTTGAGCCGGCGGCACTTGGCCCGGATCTCCATGAGCGACATGTTCGGGGAGTCGTCGATGAACAGCGGGCTGTCGGAGATCTGGCCCATGATCCGGGCCAGCTTCTTCCACCCGGCGTCGCCGATGGTGCCCTTGCGCAGGTCCTGCAGCTGGATCTGCGCCTCAGCCGACAGGCAGCGCATGGTGATCTCGCTGCGGCTCATCTCCAGGGAGAAGATGGCCGTGGCCTGCTTGTGCTTGATCGCGGCGGAGCGGGCGATGTCCAGGCCCATCGTCGACTTTCCGACGGCGGGTCGGGCGGCGAGGACGATCATCTGGCCGGGGTGCAGGCCGTGGGTCAGCTCGTCGAGCTCGATGAACCCGGTGGGCACGCCGATCATCTCGCTGGCGTCGCGACCGGCAGCGACCTCGATCTCGTTGAGGGTGTCCTCGAGGACGTCACCCAGGGCGACGTAGTCCTCGCCACCGCGCTTGTCGGCGACGGCGTAGACCTCCGCCTGGGCGGCGTTGACGATGTCCTCGACGTCGCCGTTGCCCTGCTGGTAGCCGAGCTGGACGATGCGGGTGCCGGCCTCGACGAGGCGGCGCAGGACAGCCCGCTCGCTGACGATCTCGGCGTAGTAACCGGCGTTGGCGGCGGTCGGGACGGCCTGGATCAGCGTGTGCAGGTAGGCCTGTCCGCCGATCCGCTGCAGGTCCCCGCGCTTGGTCAGCTCGTCGGAGACGGTGATCGCGTCGGCCGGCTCACCCCGGCCGTACAGGTCCAGGATCGCGTCGTAGATCAGCTCGTGCGCCGGCCGGTAGAAGTCCGTGCCCCGCAGCCCCTCGACGCAGTCCGCGATCGCGTCCTTGGACAGCAGCATGCCGCCGAGGACGGACTGCTCGGCATTGAGGTCCTGCGGCGGGACCCGGTCGGCGGGCTGCGGCGGCCCGTCACCGCCAGCGCTGAACGCGCTGGTGCTCAGCTCCGCAAGAGACACTCTGCCAACTTCCTGACCCACGAACGAGAACGAAGAACACCTGTGTGATTCGAGTAGACCACGGGCCGCCGACAAAGCTTCCCGACGCGCTCGGCCAGCCTGTTCGACCAGCCCTGGACCAGCCGTTCGGCACCTGTTCGGTGCCGGCTCGGCACCCGGTGGACGTGGCGTCCGGATCACGACCGCCTCACCGTATGGCCGACCGGCCACCCACTCAAACCAACCCTGTGGAGAGGGTGTGGACAACGTGTGCGCAACGCCCGACCCCCTTGTGCACAAGGGGGGGACAACCCTGTGGATATCCGCAGTGCGACAGCGTGCACGCGGCGCTGACCTGCATCGATCTCTGTCCACCGGTGTGGATCGCGAAAAGTCTCGGGCGTGTCCGTGAGGTGTCCATCCCGTGCACAACCCTTGACCGAACCTTGACGGAACCTCGCCACGGGCTGTGCCGCGCGGCATACCGGACGTAGCCTGCCAGCATGTGTCGAAACATCCGCCAGCTGCACAACTTCGAGCCCCCGGCGACGTCCGACGAGGTCCGGGCGGCGGCCCTGCAGTACGTGCGCAAGGTCAGCGGCAGCACCAAGCCCAGCCAGGCCAACCAGGCCGCGTTCGACGAGGCCGTCGCCGAGATCGCGCAGGTGACCCAGCACCTGCTCGACCATCTGCAGACCGCGGCCCCGCCCAAGGACCGCGAGACCGAGGCTGCCAAGGCCCGGGCCCGCGCGCAGGCGAGGTATGGCGCGGCCTGACCCCACACCCCCCGTCGTCGGGGCCGTCCGCGCGGTCCTCGCCAGCGCGGGGGACCCGCAGCGGGCCGTGGCGCAGCAGGCGTACATGAGGTCGCAGCTGCCCTACCGCGGCATCACCGCTCCCGAGCTCAAGGCCCTGCTGCGGCCGGTCCTGGCCGACCCGGCCCTGCAGCCGGCCGACCGGGCAGCATGGGAGGGCGCCGTGCGGGAGCTCTGGGACGAGGCGACGCACCGTGAGGAGCGGTATGCCGCGACGGCCCTCACCGGCCACCGCACCTACCGCCGATGGCAGGACCCCGACACCCTCGACCTCTACCGGCACCAGGTGGTGACCGGCGCGTGGTGGGACCACGTCGACGAGATCGCCGCCCGGCGGGTGGGCCCGATCCTGAGGTCCCACCGCGAGGAGGTCACCCCGGTCCTGGTCGAGTGGGCCACCGACGACGACCTGTGGCTGCGCCGCACCGCGATCCTCAGCCAGCTGACCCTGCGGGAGGCGACCGACGTGGGGCTGCTGCGTGCCGCCATCGAACCCAACCTGGAGGACACCAGCTTCTGGATCCGCAAGGCGATCGGCTGGGCGCTGCGGCAGCAGGCGCGCACCGATCCGGACTGGGTGCGGGCGACGGTGCAGGAGTATGGCGACAGGCTGTCCGGGCTCAGCCGGCGCGAGGCCCTCAAGCACCTGTGAGACGGGCAGGGCCGGCGCGGGGCAACACCGGTGGCCCGGCGACCCGCCTCCGGGCGACCCGCCTCCGGGCTCAGCCGTCGAAGGGCCAGCCCGGCTGCATACCGGGTTCGCGTCCCGGCTCGATGTAGTGCTCGAAGCCGAAGAAGGCCAGGAAGTACTCCTCGGGCATGCCGAGCATCCACTCGATGTCGGTCGCCTGGCTGCGGTGCGCCTCGAGGGCGGCGCGGCGCTCGGCGAGGAACCCGGTGACGTCGACCCGCCAGTGGATCTCCTCCTCCGGCGTGCCGAACGGGTTGCCGTCGTCCATCGGGCGGTCGGGGTCGAAGCCACCATCCCCCTGGCCCGCTCCAACAGCGGCCTGGTGGAAGGTACGGATCTGGTCGCGGTTCATCGTCGACTCGAGCAGCCGGGGCCGACGAACCGCCAGCTCGGCGGCACGGTGGACGACGGCGTGGACGCGCACGTGGTCAGGATGGCCGTAGCCACCGTGCCAGTCGTAACCGACGAGGATGTCGGCGTCCTCCTCGTCGAGGATCGGCGCCAGTCGCTCTGCGGCCTCGTCGAGGTCGGCGCCGTGGAAGGCGCCGTCGTGGGTGTTCTGCTCCCAGCCGGTCATGCCGGAGTCGCGGTAACCGAGCCAGGCGATGCGCTGGACGCCGAGGACCGCGGCCGCCGCCGCAGCCTCGCGCTGCCGCCAGTGGGTGAGGGTCTCCCCCTGCGGCAGCCCGGCCTCGGGCAGCTCGCCGTGCTCACCGCCGGTCGCGAACACGGTGACCACCCGGTGCCCCTCGGCACTGGCACGCGCCATCGCGCCGGCGGTCTGGGAGGCCTCGTCGTCGGGGTGGGCGTGCAGGAACACGATCGTCGTCACGGGTCCATCCTGCCCGCCGCGCGGCTCCGCCCCCGGCTTTCGGGGACCGGGGCGCGGTGGCCGGGCCGCCCGGGATCACGGCCGGCGCGGGTCTTTGAGCGGCGCACCCGGTCCTGGCAGGGTCTACCGCTCAAAGACCCGAGGTATGTCAGGGGGCGGGGGCGAGCACCCAGAGGACCTCGCACTCGGCGTCCGCCGAGGTGTTGCGCCAGGTGTGCGGGGTCCGGCCGGGGAAGGTCATCGTGTCACCGGGGCCGAGGTCCTCCTCGCCGGTCTCCAGGACGATGGTGAGGTGTCCGGCGACGACGTACGCGCACTCGACGTCGCAGGCCAGGGTGTAGAGGTCGGCGCCGCCGTTGCCGCCCGGGTCGATCCGGGCGTGGATGATCTCCAGCGCCTGCTGGGTGCCCGGGGTGATGAGCTCCTCGTGCGTGCCGGTGCCGCCGAAGTTGATCGGGCGACCCTGGCCGGCCCGGATCACCGCGGTCTCGGGTGGGTCGAACAGCTCGCCGACGCGCAGCCCCAGCACCCCGCACACCGTGACCAGGGAGGCCACCGACGGTGACACGTCGTCGCGCTCCAGGCGGCTGACGAACCCCTTGGTCAACCCCGCCGACTCGGCGACCTGGGCGATGGTCAGGCTGCGAGCCTGCCGCGCCGCGCGCAGCCGGGCCCCGATGCGGACCTGGGTGCCGGGACGGTCGGCCGGAGCACGAACCACCGTCGGTCGTGGTGTCCGGGCGGTGCGAGTCGTCATGGCGCCAGTTCCATCGCAACGGCGCGGACCGGCGCCCCGTCGGCCGCCTCGAGCCGGATCGGCAGGACGGAGACGAACGGGTCGGCGAAGTCGATGTCGCCCAGGCCGCGCAGGTTCTCGATGATGACGCCGCCGAGCCCGGCGATGAGGTGGTGGCAGGGGAAACCCACCCCCGGGTGCTCGTCGTCCGGCGTCTCGTCGAGGTTGAGCGCGTCGAGCCCGATGGTGCGTACCCCGAGGTCGAGCAGCCGCTGACAGGCGTCGGCATCCAGGTAGGGGTTCTCGAAGTAGGCGGGCGTGCCGTAGTGCGCGTCCCAGCCGGTGTGCAGCAGCACGACCGAGCCGGGGCCGATGAGGTCGGCGACGGGCGCGATGTGCTCCCAGGTCACCACCCCGCGGGGCCCGAGGTCGGTGGCGTCGACGACCACCCCGGGGCCGGTGAAGAGCGTGAGGTCGAGCTCGTCGATCCGGGCCCCGTCCTGCTCGAAGTGGTACGGCGCGTCGACGTGGGTGCCCGTCTGGGAGCCGAGGTGCACGTCCAGCAGGTTGAACCCGTCGCGGTCGATCGTGCTGTGCACCGCCAGGGCGGGTTGCGGGTCGCCGGGGTAGGTCACGGTCCCGGGGCCCACGGGCACCGACAGGTCGACGATCCGAAGAACTCTCATGGTCAACAACTATTGCATTGCAGTAAACCCCGGCGCTAGCGTTCCCGCGATGCACCACCCCTCCGAAGGGACCTCCGCATGAGCACCTCGAACGCCCCCACCCCCGCGCCCTCGGCGTCCGGGCCCGCCCCCGGCGCTGTCGTGACCCCCCGACCCCGGATCACCGACGTCGAGCAGCACGGGATCGACACCATCCCCGACGCCGACCGCACGTCGCGTCCCCTCGACCTGTTCCGCATCCAGTTCGGTGGCGCGAACACCTTCGCCACCGTCATCCTCGGCACCTTCCCGATCCTGCTCGGCCTGTCCTTCTGGCAGGCCGTCGGCGCCACCCTCACAGGGGTCGTGGTCGGCGCCCTCTTCCTCATGCCGATGGGCCTGTTCGGCCCGCTGACAGGCACGAACAACGCGGTCTCCTCCGGCGCCCACTTCGGCGTCCGCGGCCGCGTCGTCGGCTCGTTCCTGTCGCTGCTCACCGCGATCGCGTTCTACTCGATCTCGGTCTGGGTCAGCGGCGACGCCGTCGTCGGCGCCCTGGGCCGGCTCTTCGGCGTCCCCGACTCGGACTTCCTGCGCGGCGCCGTCTACGCGATCCTCGGAGCCATCGTCATCGTGGTCGTCGTCTACGGCTTCCAGTTCATGCTGCTGGTCAACAAGATCGTCGTCGTCGGCAACACGGTGCTGATCCTGCTGGCGATCGTCGCGTACGCCTCGGTCTTCGACCCCAGCTACGACCCCGGCCCCAGCGCGTACGCCCTGGGCGCGTTCTGGCCGACCTTCGTGCTCTCGGCGCTGATCGTGATGGGCAACCCCGTGTCGTTCGGGGCGTTCCTCGGGGACTGGTCGCGCTACATCCCGGCTGCGACGTCGCGAAAGTCGTTGCTGGGGGCCACCTTCGGCGCCCAGCTGATGACCCTCATCCCGTTCATCTTCGGTGTCGCCACCGCGACGCTCGTGGCGGGCGAGGCCGACTACATCGTGGCCCTGATCAAGATCTCCCCGATCTGGTACGCCGTGCTCCTCATGGTCGTCGCGTTCCTCGGCGGCCTGTCCACCGGCGTCACCTCGCTGTACGGCACCGGACTGGACTTCTCCTCCGTCTTCCCGCGGCTCAGCCGGGTGCAGGCCTCCCTGTTCATCGGGCTGCTCGCCTTCGTCTTCATCCTCGTGGGGCGCCTGGCGTTCGACCTGATCGGCAGCGTCAACGCGTTCATCGGCGCCATCGTCATCTGCACGACGCCGTGGATGGTCATCATGACGATCGGGTTCGTCGTGCGCCGCGGCTACTACCGCCCCGCGGACGTCCAGGTGTTCAACCTCGGCATGCGCGGCGGCGCGTACTGGTTCCGGGACGGCGTCAACTGGCGCGGCATGGTGGCCTGGGTCCCCGCGGCCCTCGCCGGCCTGATGTTCGCCAACTACCCGCCGCTCATCGAGGGCCCGTTCCGCAACGCCGTGGGTGGTGGCATCGACATCAGCCTGCCGGTGGCGATCGGCGTGGCCGCGGTGCTCTACATCGGCCTGCTGTATGCCGTGCCGGAGCCCCGCTACGTGTTCGGCCCGCAGGGCCCGCGCTGGGTTCCCGCCTCGGACGGCGACGAGCCGCGGGTGGTCGTGGACGCCTCGGCCTCGCGGCACCGCAAGGGCCGCCCGGGCCACCTCATGGACGAGACCGTCACCGCCGACCTGGAGGCCCGGGCCGATGGCTGAGCAGACCCCACCCCCGAACAGCCCGGGCCCGTCGCGCCCGGAGGACCTGCCCCGCATCACCGAGGGTGGTCGCGTCGGCCAGGTCGACGCGACCAAGGTCCCCCGGTTCGCCGGGCCGCCGACGTTCGCCCGGCTGCCCCGCATCGACGAGGTGTCCGACGTGGACGTCGCGGTGCTCGGCGTGCCCTTCGACGCCGGGGTGTCCTACCGCCCCGGTGCCCGCTTCGGCCCCGGGCACATCCGCGAGTCCTCGCGGTTGCTGCGCCCCTACAACCCGGCCCAGGACGTCTCACCGTTCGCGGCCCAGCAGGTCGTCGACGCCGGCGACCTCGGGGTCAACCCGTTCTCCATCGACGAGGCCGTCGACACCATCGAGGCGGGCGCCCGCGCCGTCCTCGAGCGCGCCGGCCGGGTCCTGACCCTGGGTGGCGACCACACGATCACGCTGCCCCTGCTGCGCGCCCACGCCGCAGCCCACGGACCGATCGCCGTCGTGCACTTCGACGCCCACCTCGACACGTGGGACACCTACTTCGGCGCGAGGTACACCCACGGCACCCCGTTCCGACGGGCGTCCGAGGAGGGCCTGCTCGACAAGGAGGCCTGCCTGCACGTCGGGTCCCGTGGCCCGCTGTACTCCGCGAAGGACCTCGACGACGACGCCACCCTGGGCTTCGCGATCGTGCCCAGCGTGGAGATGGACGACCTCGGTGCTCGCGGCGTCGCCGAACGGATCCGCGACCGCGTCGGCGACCGGCCCGTCTACGTCTCGATCGACATCGACGTCCTCGACCCGGCGTTCGCCCCCGGCACCGGCACCCCCGAGACCGGTGGCCTGACCGGCCGCGAGCTCCTCGCGATCCTGCGCACCCTGTCGACGCTCAACCTGGTCGGCGCCGACATCGTCGAGGTCGCCCCGGCCTACGACCACGCCGAGGTCACCGGCATCGCCGCCTCGCACGTGGCGTACGAGCTGCTCAGTGCGATGGCACCCCGACCCGAGAGCGAGAACGCCCGATGACCAGCACCGAGCCGACCACGACGCCCGAGCCGACCGTCGAGCAGCAGGTCCTGACCGCGGCCGACGCCCTGGTGCGCGCCTTCGCCGGCGGGCACCGCGCGGCATACTTCGCCTGCTTCGCGCCGGAGGCGACCTTCGTCTTCCACACGACGCCACAACGGCTGGGCTCGCGCGCAGCGTACGAGGCGCTGTGGGAGCAGTGGGTCGCCGAGGACGGCTTCGCCGGTCGTCTCGTGCGCCTCCGCCAACCAGGTCGTGCAGGTCCTCGGGCCGGACGCGGCGGTGTTCGCGCACGACGTCACCACGGTGGTCGAGGTCGGCGGCGAGCGCGAGGAGCTGCACGAGCGGGAGTCCATCGTCTTCGTCCGCCGCGACGAGGTCTGGATGGCGGTCCACGAACACCTCTCCCCCACGCCTTTGGTCCAATAGGCCGGGTGAGCAGGGACGGCAGCGGGCGAGGCGACGACGGAGCCGTCGTCGGGGCAGGCGTCGGCGCAGGCAGCGGGGCGAGCGACGGGGCACGCGGCGGGGCGAGCGACGGGGCACGCGGCGGGCGGCCGGCCCCCAGCCGCGAGATCCTGCGCCTGGCCGTCCCCGCGTTCCTCGCCCTGGTGGCCGAACCGATGTTCCTGCTGGCCGACTCGGCCATCATCGGGCACCTCGGCACCGCCCAGCTCGCCGGGCTCGGTGTCGCCAGCGCGACGCTGCTGACCGCGGCCAACCTGTTCGTCTTCCTCGCCTACGGCACCACCTCGATCGTCGCCCGCCAGGTCGGCGCCGGCAGCGAACGCGGGGCGCTCGAGGCCGGCATCGACGGCACCTGGCTCGCCGTCGGCCTCGGCGCGCTGACCTCGGTCGCCGTCGCCCTCGGCGCCGAACCCCTCTGCCGGCTGTTCGGCGCCTCCGAGGCGGCTGTCGGGTTCGCCACCACCTACCTGCGGATCTCGGCCCTCGGCATCCCCGCGATGCTCGTGGCGCTCGCCGCGACCGGGGTGCTGCGCGGCCTGCAGGACACCAGGACCCCGCTGGTCGCGTCGGCGGTCGGGTTCTCCGCCAACATCGTGCTCAACCTGCTGTTCGTCTACGGGTTCGGGTGGGGGATCGCCGGTTCGGCGTGGGGCACCGTCCTCGCCCAGACCGGTATGGCGCTGGGCCTGGTCACCGTCCTGGTGCGCCATGCGCGACGGGCCGGTGCCGGGCTGCACGCCCACCCCGGCCGGGTCCTGCGGGCGGCCGTCACAGGGGTGCCGTTGCTGGTGCGGACCCTGGCGCTGCGCTCGATCCTGCTCGTGACGACCTGGGTCGCCGCGGGGCTGGGCGACGTACCGCTGGCCGCCCACCAGGTCGCGGCGACGGTGTGGTCGTTCCTCGTGTTCGCCCTCGACGCCCTGGCCATCGCGGCGCAGGCGCTGACCGGCAAGGCCCTCGGCGCCGGGGACGTGGCAGCCGCCCGGGCCGCCACGTCGACCATGATCCGCTGGGGCGTCTGGGGCGGCGCGGTCCTCGGGGTCGTCCTGTTCGCGTTCCACACGGTGATCCCGGCGGCGTTCACCCAGGACCCGGCCGTGCGCTCGGCCCTCGCGGCGGCGCTGGTGGTCGTCGCCCTGGGGCAACCCCTGTCCGGGTACGTCTTCGTCGTCGACGGCGTCCTCATCGGCGCCGGCGACGGCCGGTGGCTGGCCAAGGCCATGGTCGCGACGCTGGTGCTCTACCTGCCGCTGGTGCTCGCGGTCCACCTCAACGGTGACCGGCTGCTCGAGTCAGGGGTCCCGTTCGCGCTGTCCGCGCTGTGGGTCGCGTTCACCGGGTTCATGGCCATCCGGGCGGTGTTCTTCTGGTCCCGCATCCGCGGCCACGCCTGGGCCGTCACCGGCGCGGCCCGCTGATCTGATTCAGTTCCCTTGTATATACCGATGAATTGACTATAGTCGGCGCATGGCGACTTCAGAAATGCGAGAACCCACCTTCCTCGTCCTCGCCGCACTCGCGGACGGACCCAAGCACGGCTACGCCGTGACCCGCGCGGTGAGCGAGGGATCCGACGGCCGGGTGACCCTGCGCGCCGGCACCTTGTACGCCGCGCTAGATCGGCTGCAGTCGGAGGGCTTGGTGCAGGAGTCCGGTGAGGAGGTCGTCGACGGCCGCCTACGCCGCTACTACGACCTGACCGACGAAGGGCTCGAAGTTCTGGCCCAGGAGACGCGGCGCCTGCGGGCCAACGCCAACAACGCGGCACGGGCCCTGCGAGCACGTGGGGTGACGGCATGAGCACCGAGGCGCTCGAGGTGAGGTACCGCCGGCTGCTGCGGGGGTACCCACGCAACTGGCGCGTGCACCGCGAGGAAGAGGTTCTCGCGGTGCTCATGGAGGGTGCGCGCGAGAAGGGGCGCGCGCACCCGACGCCGGCGGAGGTCGTGGACCTCACCCGCCATGCCGCCGTCGCACACCTCACCGAGGTCGTGCCGCCCGCCACCCGCCACCGCATGGCGATCCTCGCGCTGTGCTCGGGGGCCGCGCTCGCACTGGTGGCATTCGTGTTGGGCGAGATCGTCCCCTGGGTGACCCCGACCCTCCTTCCCCAGGTCGTGAACGACCCCCCGGAATGGACCCGCCTACCTCCGTCACCGGGGACCGGTTTGGCGCTCCACCTGATGTGGCTCATCGCCTTCGGGCTCGTCTGCGCCGGACGTGCGCGGGTGGCCCGCGCCGTACTGCTGGGCGTCGTGGTGCTCGCCGGAGTCAGCCCCATCGTGGCGGCCAGCACCGGCACGCTCGAGCCGCCGCTGTACTTCAAGGCGGTGCTGGCTGGGTTCGCCCTCGTGGCAGCGGTCGCCCCGATCCCAGCTGGGCAAGAGCGATATCGTGCGGATGGTCTCCGCAACTCTGCTCGTGGCCACGTCTTTGGGGACGATCGCCCGACCCGTGGCCGCCGTGAACTTCCACGAGCCCGGGTACGCCTTTTACCGGGTCAACGGGTTCGGTCTGCGTGCCATGGGGGCCGCTTTGCTCTGGACCCTCATCCCAGCCCTCGTCGTCGTCCTTCTGCTCGCCTACGCCGCCACCTCCCGACCGTGGGTCGGGCCGGCGCTGGCCGTCGGCGTCGTCTGGTCGATGTTCGCCGCCTTCTCCGGGGTCGGACCAACCGCGTGGAACGGACTACGCTCAGCCACCCTCGTACTGTGCGGGGCCGCTGTCGTCGGTCTCATCTGGAGTGCAGGTCGGCACACAGGGCGCCAGAGCCGGATCCCTTCGGGCGCCGAGACGGGGGAGCTCGCGACGACGGCGGCGACCGGCGCCGCCCGCTGACGTCGGCGGCATACCTGCACTCTCAGGGGCGGGGGCGGTCAGGAGATGCGGGTCGCGGCCTCGCGGCGGGGGTCGCCGGCGGCGACGAGCTCCCCGTCCGCCCACGGGCAGCGGCGCCCACCCCACCGAAGAACATCGAGATCGGACCGTGGGTGAAGGCGGGCAGCCCGGCCTGTTCGACCGCCGCGGCGATCTCGTCGTCGTCCTCGTGGTCGACGCGGGTGCTGGCGTCGTCGAGGATGCGCACGTGCACGCGGGGGGCGTCGATCGCCTCCTGGAGCGAGACACCGTGGTGGCAGTACCGGGCGAGCACCTGCATGAGCGCTGTCGTGATCCGGTCGGCACCGGGACTGCCGATCGCGAGCGCGGCCCCCGCACCGGACCGTGCCACGGACGGCGCCATGTTGGACGCCAACCGTCGTGCCGGAGGGCAGGACGTGCAGGCCGAGGCGGTTGAGCTCGGGCTCGCCGAGGCAGTTGTTGAGCATCATGCCGGTGCCGGGCACGGTCGCCCCGGAGCCGTACCCGCTCGACGCCGTGATCGCGCAGACGGTCCCGTCACTGTCCACGGCCGACACGTGGGCCGTCGAGGACGAGGTGGGCAGGCCGGCCAGGCCGTGGCGTTCGACCCGCTCGAGCAGTGCGTAGCCGTCCTCCTCGAGGTCGGTCGACAGGTCGTGGACGGTGTGGCGGTAGGCCAGCACGCGTCGTTGCACGTCGACGACCTTCGCCCAGTCCCAGGTGCCCCCGCCGAGCTCCCGGAGCATCACCGCGAGCATCGGCCCGCCAGACCGACGGGGGCGGGTTGGTGGCCACGTCCCAGTCGCCGAGCCGCATCCGCAGCGGGGTGCGGGCCACTGCGCGGTATGCCGCGAGGTCGGCCGTCGTGACCAGCCCACCCCGCGCTGCGCAGTCGGCGGCGATCCGGCCGCCAGCTCGCCGGTGTAGAGGTCGGCGGCACCCCGTTCGCCCAGGTGCTCGAGGGTGTGCGCGAGGTCGGGGTTGGTGATCGCTCGCCCGGCGCCGGCGTCGAACCGTCTGGGTGCTTGACCAGGGGGGCGGTGTGCTCGTCCCAGCCGAAGACGCTGTCGCCGGTGATGGCCAGGTAGCTCGCGGCCGCAGCGCCGATGGCGTACCCGTCGCGCGTCGCAGCCACGGCCGGCGCCAGCACGTCGGCCCAGCGCGCGCTCCCGTGCCGCTCGTGCGCCATACCGAGGGCCGCGAAGGCGCCCGGCGTCGCCACCGAACCGTGTCCGGCGTAGAGGGTGATGCCACCGCCGTAGGACGTGGCGATCTCGCGCAGGCCGGTGCCGAGACGTTCGACGGGCAGGCCGCGACCGGGCATCTCGACGTTGCCGTCGATGACCTCGGGCTCGCCGCCAGCCGGCCAGATGGTGACGAACGCACCGCCCAGCATCGACACGATGCCCGGCTCGGTGACATCGCCGCGACATGGCCGCGATCGCGGCGTCGACGGCGTTGCCTCCCGCGCGGGCCGCGGCCACGCCCGCATCGGCCGACACCGGTCCCGTGCCCGCGACCGCCACGCGCCTGTCCATGCGCCCGATTCTGCCCCGCCGACGGGCCGGTGTGCACGGTGACCACGACCGAGTCTGCGTGGGTGGGGCCAGCGCGGACGGGGGGGGCGTCGCGGCTACAGTCCGATGGTGATCGAGGTGCTGCTGCTCGTCGTCGCGGCCTTCCTGGTCGGCTACGCCAAGACCTCGATCGGCGGCCTGGCCAGCATCTCCATCGCCATCTTCGCCAGCGTGATGCCGGCCAAGGAGTCGACCGCGGCGATCCTGCTGCTGCTGATCACCGGTGACGTCGTGGCGGTGTGGAAGTACCGGCGGCATGCCGACTGGGCGCTGCTGCGCCGACTGGTGCCCAGCGTGCTGCCCGGGCTCGCCCTCGGCGCGGGGTTCCTCGCGGTGGTCGACGACACGGTGCTGCGGCGCTCGATCGGCGTGCTGCTGTTCGTCATGGCGGCCCTGCAGCTCGCCCTCCAGTGGCGCTCGCCGGACACCTCGGTCGTGGCGCGGTCGCGGCCGGCAGCGCTGGGGACGGGCCTGGCTGCGGGGTTCACGACGATGACGGCCAACGCGGCCGGGTCGGTCATGACCCTCTATCTCGTGGCGCGCGGGGTGGAGAAGAGCCGGTTCCTCGGGACGGGGGCGCTGTTCTTCTTTGGCGTCAACCTCTGCAAGATCCCGTTCAGCGCCGGGTTGGGGCTGTTCACGACCGCAACGCTGCAGCGGACCGTGCTGCTGGTGCCGTTCGTGCTGCTGGGGACCTGGGCCGGCCTGCACACCGCGCGACGGCTCAGCCAGGCGAGGTTCAACCAGGCCGTGCTGGCCGCCACCGTCGTCTC
>CAVRMT010000018.1:0-20281 GCA_963722015.1 uncultured Actinomycetota bacterium
CAGGCCTGGCCCGGCGCCGCGACGAGGGCCGCGACCCGTTCACCGTCATGAGCTGCGACAACCTGCCCGACAACGGTGACGTGGCCCGGCGGATGATCTGTGCCTTCGCCCGGCTCAAGGACCCGGACCTCGCCGACTGGATGGAGGAGCACGTCGCGTTCCCCAACTGCATGGTCGACCGGATCACCCCCGTCACGACGCCCGAGGACATCGAGCGGCTGCGCGAGGACTTCGGGGTGGAGGACGGGTGGCCCGTGGTCTGCGAGCCGTTCACCCAGTGGGTGCTGGAGGACCGGTTCGGGCAGGGGCGTCCGCCGTTCCAGGACGCGGGGGTCCAGATGGTCCAGGACGTCGTCCCGTACGAGCTGATGAAGCTACGGCTGCTCAACGCCAGCCACCAGTCGCTGTGCTACCTCGGCCACCTCGCCGGCTACCAGTACGTCCACGAGGTGTGCCAGGACCCGCTCTTCGCGAACTTCCTGCTCGCCTACATGGAGCACGAGGGCAGCCCGACGCTGCCACCGGTCCCCGGCGTCGACCTCGACACCTACCGCCACCAGCTCGTCGCGCGCTTCGCCAACCCCGAGGTCCGTGACACCCTCGCGCGGCTGTGCGCCGAGTCCTCCGACCGCATCCCCAAGTGGCTGGTGCCCGTGATCGCGGCCAACCTGCGTGACGGCGGTGAGATCGACCGGTCCGCGCTGGTCGTGGCGTCGTGGGCGCGGTACGCCGAGGGTCGCGACGAGCAGGGCGAGCCGATCACGGTGGTCGACCGCCTCAAGGACCGCGTCATGGCGGCGGCTGCCCGACAGGCGCAGGACCCGTTGGCCTTCATCCGCGACCGTGACCTGTTCGGCGACCTTGCCGACGACGAGCGGTTCGCCGCGGCCTACACCCGCGCCCTCGAGCACTTGCACGATGTCGGCGCACGGGCAACGCTGGAGGCCCGCTCCGACGCCGACGCACGCCCGGCCTGAACCACCCGGGACGACGGCACCACCGGGAGCACCCCGACCACCACCCGAGGGAGACACCTCATGCGTGCTGCCGTCCTCAACCGCCCCGGCGAGGTCGAGGTGGTGCAGCGACCCGACCCGACCCCGGCCCGGGACGAGGTGCTCGTGCGCATCCACGCGGTCGGGGTGTGCGGATCCGACACCCACTACTTCGACCACGGCCGGATCGGCCGGTTCGTCGTGCAGTCGCCCCTGGTGCTCGGACACGAGACCTCCGGCGTCATCGAGTCCGTGGGCGCCGACGTCGACCCCGCACGGGTCGGGCAGCGCGTCTCGCTCGAGCCCGGTGTCCCGTGCCGGGCCTGCGAGCAGTGCCTCGCCGGGCGCTACAACCTGTGCCCCGCCATGGTGTTCCACGCGACGCCGCCCGTCGACGGGTCGCTCGCCGAGCTCGTCGCGATCCACCACGCGTTCGCGCACCCGGTGCCCGACTCCGTGGGCGACGAGGCCGCCGCGCTGATCGAACCGCTGTCCGTGGGCGTCTGGGCCTGCCGCAAGGGCGGGGTCGGGCCGGGATCACGGGTGCTCGTCACCGGTGCCGGACCGATCGGCCTGGTCTGCGTCCAGGTCGCCAGGGCGTCGGGTGCCAGCGAAATCGTGGTGGCCGACCTCAACCCCGACCGCCTCGCCGTCGCGACCGAGCTCGGCGCCACGCGCACCATCAGCTCGGCCTCGCAGTCCGTCGCCGACGGGTATGCCGCGGGACCGGGTCCCGAGGTCCTGCTCGAGTGCTCGGGCCACCCCGGCGCCACTGCCGACGGCATCCGGGCACTCGCCCCGGCCGGCCGGGCCGTCCTGGTGGGCATGGGCGGTGACGAGATCACCCTGCCGCTGTCGAGGATCCAGGAGCGCGAGCTCGTCGTCACCGGGACCTTCCGGTACGCCGGCACCTGGCCGACCGCCATCGCCCTGGCGGCCTCGGGCCAGGTCGACCTCGAACGCCTCGTCACCGGCCGCTTCCGCCTCGAGGACACCGCCGCCGCCCTCACCGCAGCCCGCGACACCCCCGGCGCGATCAAGTCGGTCATCGACCCGCGCCCGGCCGCCGGCCGGACCGCGGGCAGTCCTGCCGACCCGCGCGACACGACCGGGGCAGACCGTGGCTGACGGCGCACGCACGCTGGTCGCCGGAGTCGACTCCTCGACCCAGTCCACGAAGGTGGTGGTCTGCGACGCGGTCACCGGCGAGGTGGTCCGCACCGCCCGCGCGCCCCACCCCGACGGCACCTCGGTCCACCCCGACCGCTGGTGGGAGGCCTACACCGCTGCCACCGCCGACGACCTGCTCGCCGACGTGGCAGCTGTCGCGGTCGGCGGTCAGCAGCACGGGATGTGCGCGCTCGACGGCGACGACCGGGTCGTCCGCGACGCCCTGCTCTGGAACGACACGACGTCCGCCAAGGCGTCCCGCGACCTCGTCGCCGAGCTGGGCGGGGCATCGGCCTGGGTGGACCGGGTCGGATCGGTCCCGGTGCCGAGCTTCACCATCACCAAGCTGCGCTGGCTGGCCGAGAACGAGCCGGACCTCGCAGCCCGGGTCGCCGAGGTGGTCCTGCCGCACGACTGGCTGACCGGCCAGATCCTCAAGCAGGGCAACGGGTTCGAACGGTGGACGACCGACCGTGGCGACGCCTCGGGGACCGGTTACTTCTCCCCAGAGACCGACGAGTACGTGCCGGAGCTGCTGAGGCTGGCCTTCGGCCGCGAGGTGGCCACCCCTGCCGTTCTCGGGCCCCGCGAGGCTGCCGGCCGGACCGCCGGCGGCATGCTCGTCGGCCCCGGGACCGGGGACAACATGGGTGCCGCGCTCGGACTGGGCCTGCTGCCCGGTGATGTCGTGGTCTCCCTCGGCACCAGCGGTGCGGTGTTCGCGGACCACGGCTCGCCGGTCAAGGACCCGGGCGGTGACGTCTCGGGCTTCGCCAGCGCCACCGGCGGACACCTGCCACTGATGTGCACCCTCAACGCCGCTCGCGTCCTGACGGCCGCGGCCCAGCTGGTCGGCACCGACCTCGCCGGGCTGGACCGGCTGGCCCTGGCCGCGGCTCCCGGCGCGCAGGGCCTGACATTGCTGCCCTACCTCGACGGCGAACGCACCCCGAACCTGCCCGAGGCCACCGGCACCCTCAGCGGCCTCACCCGTACCAACGCCACCCCGGAGAACCTCGCGCGGGCCGCCGTCGAGGGGATGCTCGCCAACCTCGCAGCCGGCGTCGACGACCTGCGCCAGCTCGGGATCCCCGTCTCCCGGGTGCTGCTCATCGGTGGCGCGTCCGCCTCGCGAGCCGTGCGTGCGGTGGCCCCGTCCCTGTTCGGCGTGCCCGTCGCCGTTCCCACCCCCGGTGAGTACGTCGGCCTCGGCGCGGCTCGCCAGGCGGCCTGGGTGCTGACCGGTGAGGACGCACCCCCGGCGTGGACGGTGACGGTCGAGGAGACCCTCGACCCGCCCGCCGGCGGACCCGACCCGGCCGTGCTCGACCGCTATGGCGCGCTGCTGGCGACGGTGCACGGCCGGTCATGAGCCATCCACCGCTGCTGTACGACGGCGCCGACTGCGAGGTCAGCGCCACCGTCCGCGCCGCCGACGCCGAGCGCGACGAGTTCATGCGCCAGCACGACACCTATTGGGTCGGATGAGCCACGCCCCGGTTCGGTCTTGGGGGCAGCACAGTGCGCCATACCTCACGTTCGGGCCCCCGAACGAGAGGTGGGCTCCAGGAGTGCGGCGAGCTGCAGGCGCAGCGCCAACCTGGTGAGCGGGTCGTCGAGGTCGAGCCCGGCGAGGTCGGCGATGCGGTTCATCCGGTAGCGCATCGTGTTGGGGTGCACGTGGATCGAGCGGGCCGCCCGGCCCGGCGCGCCGGGGTGGTCGAGCCACGCGGCCAGGGTCTGCAGGTGGTCGCTGCCGTGGTCGCGGTCGTGGGCGGCCAGCACCGACAGCGGACCGAGGACGTCGCCCTCGCGCAGCGTGGCAGCGGCCCGAGCGACGGTCACCTGCGCCCACACGTCCTCGTGCACCACCGTGGCGCCGGTCGGGCCGAGGACCCGCTCGACCTCGAGGGCCTCGGCCTTGGAACGCTCCAGCTCCGCCACGGTGTGCGCGGTGCGACCCGCGCGCGCGGTCAGCTCCAGGGACTCGCCGTGCGCGCGGTCCACCACCGACGTGAGCCAGCCCCACGTCCCGGGCGAGGGTTCGTCGCTGTCGCGCACCACGGCATACGCGCGGCCGTCGAGGTCGGCGAGCAGGGGCTGGTTCCAGGAGTGGCGGCGGGACACCGACTCCCAGAGGTCGAGCAACCGCGACGCCCCGCCCTCCCCGCCCAGGCAGACGACGCGCCACGGACCCGGCGGCAGCCAGCCGTCGGCGCCGGCGGTGCTGCCGGACAGGACGCCGCGCAGCCGGTCGGCGGCGACCCGGCGCGACAGGTCGGCCTGGGCACGCAGCCGAAGCAGGTGCAAGGCGACCACCGAGGAGGTCTGGACGAGCTCGGTGACGAGGTGGGCCGCAGGACGCTGCTCGACCACGGCCCAGATCGAGCCCAGCCACTCGCCACCCGCCCGGACCGGTACGACGAGTCGGGGCAGGGTCCCGTTCGGGTCGGCGGGTACGAAGACCGGCTCGTTCGAGCGGGCCAGCCGCCGGAACACCCCCTGCGCGCGCAGGCTGGCCAGCACCTCGTCGGGCACGCGGCGCCCCACGATGGTGGACACCCGGGCAGGGTCGGTGACGTCCTGGCGGGAGGAGTAGGCGAGCACGCGGGACTGCGCGTCCTCGATGGTGACCGGGGCGTCGACGAGGGCGGCCGCGGCATCCGCGAGCGCGAAGAGGTCGTCCTGCACCGGTACGTCCCCGCGACGGTCCCCCGACGAGGCCCGGTCGATGACGCCGCGGAGCAGCCAGACCACGTGCGCCCACGACGCCTGCTCGGCCAGCCCGACCAGCGCCAGCCCGTCGCGGCGGGCCCGGTCCCGCACCGGTCGACGGGTGGCCAGGCTGCGCCGCAGCACCAGCCCGCCGGCAGCGGCATCCGCGGCCGCCCGGACCAGGGCGACGGCGTCCTCGGTGGACTCCACCCCCACACCGAGCACGAGGTCGCCGGGCTGTCCCACCACGCCGTGCCCGGGCTCGGCGATGGTGAGATCGTCCACCTCGCCACCGGAGACGTCGACGACCAGGGCGAGCAGTCCGGCCAGGGTGGCGCAGAGGTCGGCGACGGTGAGCACCCTCCCAGCATCCCACGGGAGTTGTCCTGCGGACACAACCATCGGTCGGCGTTCTGTGCTGCTGGCCCAGTGCAGCGCGGGGAGCCGGGGAGCAGCATCGACGACATGGCTTCTTCTCGCACCGTCACCGCTGCCGGTCTCCCCGTTCCCCAACGCGTCGCCGTCGTCGGCGCCGGCATGGTGGGCCTGTCCACCGCCTGGTTCCTGCAGGAGCAGGGCGTCGAGGTCACCGTCCTGGACCGCGAGGGTGTCGCCGCCGGCGCCTCCTGGGGCAACGCGGGCTGGCTGACGCCGGGCATCGCCACGCCGCTGCCCGAGCCCGCCGTCCTCAAGTACGGCCTGCGCGCGGTCCTGTCGCCCTCCTCGCCGGTCTACGTGCCGCCGAGCGCCGACCCCAGGTTCCTCAGGTTCGTCACCGGCTTCACGAGGAACTCGACGATGAAGGCCTGGAAGAAGGCCATGGGCTCGCTCGTCCCCGTCAACGACCTGTCCCTCGAGAGCTTCGACCTGCTCAAGGCGGGCGGCGTCCAGGCCGACACCCGTGAGGCGAAGTCGTTCCTGGCGTCCTACCGCACCGAGGCCGAGCGGGTGACCCTGCTCGAGGAGATCGAGCACATCCACGCGGCCGGCCAGGCCATCGAGTTCGAGGCCCTCACCGGTGACCAGGCCCGCGCCATCGAGCCGAGCCTGTCCGACGAGATCGGCGCGGCGATCCTGCTCAAGGGACAGCGCTTCGTGGACCCGGGCTCCTACGTTCACGCCCTCGCCGACTCGGTCAAGGCGCGTGGCGGCAAGATCCTCGACGCCGCAACGGTTTCCGACATCCGTGACACCGGCACCAGCGTCGTCGTCACCACCGCCGAGGGGTCGGTCGAGGAGTTCGACGCCGCCGTCCTCGCGACCGGGGCATGGCTCGGAAAGCTCGCCCGCAAGTTCGGCGTCACGAACGTCGTCCAGGCCGGTCGGGGCTACTCCTTCTCCGTCGAGATCGACCACGTCCCGAACGGCCCGGTCTACTTCCCGGCCCAGCGGGTGGCCTGCACGCCCATCGGCGACCGCCTGCGCGTTGCCGGCATGATGGAGTTCCGCAAGCCCGAGGCCGCCCTCGACCAGCGCCGCATCCAGGCCATCGCACAGGCCGCCCGCCCGCTGCTGCGCGGCGCGGACCTCGACGACCGCCAGGACGAGTGGGTCGGCTCGCGCCCCTGCACCGTCGACGGCCTGCCGCTCATCGGGGCCACCAAGAGCCCCCGCGTGTATGCCGCCGGTGGCCACGGCATGTGGGGCATCACCCTCGGCCCGGTCACCGGGCGCCTGCTCGCCGAGGCCATGGTCACCGGCAAGCAGGTCGACCAGCTGCGCCCGTTCGACCCCCTGCGCTGACCCGCCCCCCTCCCACGCAAAACGCCGGTTGCGCGGCATACCTCGGGCTCCTGTCCCACGGTATGCCGCGCAACCGGCGTTTTGCCGTGCTCGCGCGCCATGCGCCCCCTTGTGGAAATACCATAGGGGGGTATGGTGTTGGGCATGAGCATGAGCGAGGCGCACCCGGGATACCACTCGGAGAAGGTCAACCACCTCAAGCGGTTGCGCCGGATCGAGGGACAGGTCCGGGGCCTGCAACGGATGGTCGAGGAGGACCAGTACTGCATCGACATCCTCACCCAGGTGTCGGCGGCCACCAAGGCGCTGCAGTCGTTCTCGCTCGAGCTGCTCGACGAGCACCTGTCGCACTGCGTGGTCGACGCCGCCAAGAAGGGCGGCCCCGAGGCGCAGGCGAAGGTGCGCGAGGCGTCCGACGCCATCGCCCGGCTCGTGCGGTCCTGACCCCGCACCACCCCGAGCCACGCACCACCCCTTACACGCACCACCGCGTACCAACAGATCGGCGGCGCCACACCGCCGGCACCCACCCCACGAGGAGAGCACCATGAGCACCCAGACCTTCGACGTCGTCGGCATGACCTGCGGACACTGCGCCAGCGCTGTCACCGAGGAGCTCAAGTCCCTCGAGGGCGTCAGCGACGTGCAGGTCGACCTCGTCGCCGGCGGCACGTCCGCCGTCACGGTCGAGGCCGAACGCGAGCTCACCCCGGCTGAGGTGACGTCCGCGCTCGACGAGGCGGGCGACTACAGCCTGGCGCAGTGAACACCGCCACTCGCGTCGGCGTCTTCGGTGCCGGACTGGTGCTGGCCTTCGGCGCAGCACTGGGCACCGGGCGCCTCGTCGGCCCGCTCGAGTCGCTCGGCCAGGCCGGCGCCCAGGAACCGCACGCGGGGATGGCCCTCGACGGCCACGGCGACACCGGTGGCACCGACGGGCGCGCCGTCTCGGACGACGGCCACGACACCGGTGGCACCGACGGGCACACCGCCTCGCACGACGGCCACGACGCGCTCGGCGCATCGGCAGCGCCGGCCGGGCTGAGCGCCACCGACCAGGGCTACCAGCTCGTCCCCGCAACCACGACCGTCGCGCCGTCCGCTGCTGCGCGGGTGAGCTTCCGGGTCCTCGGACCCGACGGGCAGGCCGTCACCGGCTTCACCACCGCCCACGAGAAGCAGCTGCACCTGATCGTCGTGCGCCGCGACCTCTCGGGCTTCCAGCACGTGCACCCCACGATGGCCGCCGACGGCACCTGGTCGGTCGCCGTCGACCTGAGCCGGCCCGGCCAGTGGCGGATGTTCGCGGACTTCGACCCCGAAGGCGCCACCGAGGGCCTCGTCCTCGGCACCGACCTCGCCGTGCCCGGTGACTACGCACCCGAGCCGGTCCCCGCACCGCAGGACGCCGCCTCGGTGGCGGGCCACACGGTCCGCGCCGCCGGCGAACTCGCCACCCGAGGCACGTCGCCGGTCGACTTCACGATCACCCGTGACGGCACCACCGTCGACCTCGAGCCATACCTCGGCGCTGACGGCCACCTGGTGGTCCTGCGTGAGGGCGACCTGGCCTACGCCCACGCGCACGCCATCCCCTCGAGCGGTACGACCACTCCCGACACCGGATCGGTCGGCTTCCAGGTTCAAGCCCCCGGGCCGGGCCGGTACCGGATGTTCCTGGACTTCAAGACCTCCGGGACCGTGCACACCGCAGCGTTCACCGCGGACGCGGGAAGGACGACCCCATGAGTGACACCACCACGACCGCTGCCGCAACGACCCCAGCCGCCACGAGCGACGTCGAGCTCGTCATCGGGGGCATGACCTGCGCCTCGTGCGCCACGCGGATCGAGAAGAAGCTCAACAAGCTCGACGGCGTCACCGCCACGGTCAACTACAGCACCGAGAAGGCGAAGATCACCTTCCCCGAGGGCCTCACGACCGCCGACCTCGTGGCCACCGTCGCGAAGACGGGCTACACCGCCGAGCTCCCGCCGGAGCCGCAGGCGCGGGTCGACGACGATGCCGCGACACCGGCCGAGCACGACCCGACCGCCGAGCTGCGCCAACGGCTGCTCGTCTCGGTGCTGCTCGCGGTGCCCGTCATCGCGATGGCGATGGTGCCGGCGCTGCAGTTCCGGTACTGGCAGTGGGCGTCCCTGGCCCTCACCGCCCCGGTCGTGGTGTGGGGCGGGCTTCCGTTCCACCGCGCCGCCTGGGCCAACCTGCGCCACGGCCAGACCACCATGGACACCCTCGTCTCCGTGGGCACGATCGCCGCCTTCGGGTGGTCGCTCTACGCCCTCTTCCTCGGGACCGCGGGTGAGCCGGGGATGACCCACCCGTTCCGGTTCACCATCGAGCGCACCGACGGCGCGGGCAACATCTACCTCGAGGCGGCGGCGGGTGTGACGGCCTTCCTGCTCGCCGGACGGTATGCCGAGGCCCGGGCCAAGCGTCGCTCCGGCGCCGCCCTGCGCGCCCTGATGGAGATGGGGGCCAAGGAGGTCTCGGTCCTCCGGGGCGAGGGAGCCTCGGCCACCGAGGTACGGGTGCCGGTCTCGGAGCTCGTCGTCGGCACCCGGTTCGTCGTCCGCCCCGGCGAGAAGATCGCCACCGACGGCGAGGTCGAGGAGGGCACCTCGGCGGTCGACGCCTCGATGGTCACCGGCGAGTCCGTCCCTGTCGAGGTCGAGCCGGGCAGCCGGGTCGTGGGCGCCACCGTCAACGCCGGCGGCCGGCTCGTCGTCCGGGCCACCCGGGTCGGGGCCGACACCCAGCTCGCGCAGATGGCGCGGCTGGTCGAGGACGCCCAGAACGGCAAGGCGCAGGTGCAGCGCCTGGCGGACCGCGTGTCCGGGGTGTTCGTGCCCGTCGTCATCGTGCTCGCCGTCGCGACCCTGGGGTTCTGGGTCGGCATCGGCGCCGGGTGGACCGCAGCCTTCACCGCGGCCGTGGCCGTCCTCATCATCGCCTGCCCCTGCGCCCTCGGGCTGGCGACCCCGACCGCCCTCATGGTCGGCACCGGTCGCGGAGCCCAGCTCGGCATCCTCATCAAGGGACCCGAGGTGCTGGAGTCCACCCGCCGCGTCGACACCGTGGTGCTCGACAAGACGGGCACCGTGACCACCGGCCACATGACCCTCGACGAGGTCGTCCCCGCAGCAGGCGAGGACGCGGCCGAGGTGCTGCACCTGGCCGGTGCGCTGGAGGACGCGTCCGAGCACCCGGTGGCCCGCGCGGTGGCAGCCGCGGCCCGCGAGGGCCTCGCCGGGAAGGACTCGTTGCCGGCTGTCGACGACTTCGTCAACGAGCAGGGCCTCGGCGTCCGCGGCCAGGTCGAGGGCAAGGTCGTGCTCGTGGGCCGACCGCGCCTGCTGGCCGACTGGTCGGTCACCGTGCCCGACGAGCTCACCGCTGCGATGACCGCCGCCCACTCGCGCGGCGCCACTGCGGTCGTCGTCGCGTGGGACGGCCGGGCTCGAGGCGTCGTCACCGTCGCCGACACGGTCAAGGAGGGGTCGGCGCAGGCCGTCGCCGAGCTGCGCCGGCTCGGTCTCACGCCGGTGCTGCTGACCGGTGACAACGAAGGAGCGGCACGGCACGTGGCGGCGCTGGTCGGCATCGACGACGTCACCGCGGAGGTCATGCCGCAGGACAAGGTCGACGTCGTCAAGGCGTTGCAGGACCGGGGCCGCGTGGTGGCGATGGTCGGCGACGGCGTCAACGACGCGGCTGCCCTCGCCCAGGCCGACCTCGGGCTCGCGATGGGCACCGGCACCGACGTGGCGATCGAGGCGAGCGACCTGACGCTCGTGCGGGGCGACCTCCGGGTGGCTGCCGACGCCATCCGGCTGGCCCGGCGCACGCTGTCGACGATCCGCGGCAACCTGTTCTGGGCGTTCGCCTACAACGTCGCCGCGATCCCGCTCGCGGCGTCCGGGCTGCTCAGCCCGATGCTCGCCGGCGGTGCGATGGCTCTGTCGTCGGTGTTCGTCGTGACGAACAGCCTGCGGTTGCGCACCTTCCGCTGACGCCCTGCCCACCGCAGTGCGCCCTGCCCGCGAAACTTCGTGGGCAGGGCGCACCTGCGTGGGCAGGGTGCGTGCGGCCTGCGTGGGTCAGCGGCCTCGCCCGGGATGGGTGACGCAGGTGCGTGCCGTGGGCCTAGCCTCGAGGCGGGCCTGCGGTATGGCGTCACCGCAGACCTCGCACGCGCCATACGTCCCGTCGTCGAGGCGGGCCAGCGCTGCGGTGACCTCACGCAGGTGGGCCACGGCCGAGGCGGCGAGCGAGCTGGTCTGGGCTCGTTCGAACGCGATCGTGGCGCCCTCCGGGTCGTGCTCGTCGTCGGCGTTGGAGTCCTGCGACGCCTCGACGATGAGGGCCACGTCGGCCTCGAGGTCGCGCAGCCGGGCCAGGGTCGTCGCCCGGTCGGCTGCCAGCAGCTGGCGAGCCCGCGCAGCGCGGAGGTCTGGGGTCACCGCCCCAGCCTAGGAAGGCGGGGGCACCAGTGCCCGTCCACCACTGTGCCCACCACGGTGCACCCTGCCCGTGGAGCTTCGTGGGCAGGGTGCACTCCGGCGGGCAGAGCGGGCGGGCAGCCGGACCAAGCGCTGGGCGGGGACGCTTCAGGCGGCGAACGGGGTGCGGCGGGACAACGACCAGGCCAGCATCGACAGGCCGCCGACCGGGATCTCCATCCCGAACGTGAACGCCCGGTAGAGCAGCACCCCGGCCGCCGACGTCGTCGGGTCCACCCCGAGCGCGACGAGCACCCCCGTCATGCCGACCTCGACGACCCCCGTCGCGCCCGGTGTGATGACCACCATCGACAGGATCCGCTCGACCGCGAACGCCGCCAGCACCACTGCCGGGTTCACGAGCTCCCCGAGGGCACGCAGCGACAGCCAGAGCAGACCCGCCTGCAGCGCGGCATACGCGATCTTGCCGGACGCCATCCGCCACCAGCCCGAGGCGACGAGCGCGGCGCTGTCGCTGCGGAACATCGCGGCCCGCGCGGCATACCCCTCCACGGGTGGGCGCAGCACGCGGACGTGCGAGCACGCCCGGTCGGCCAGGCGTCCGAGGCCGGTCACCGCCCGGTCGTCCCGCGCGAGCAACCACAGGGCGACCACGACCGCGGTGAGCAGCCCGAGCCCGACGTATGCGGCGACGCCCACCGCCCCGCCCGCGTCGACCCCCGCGACGGCGAGCCACAGGAGCGCGACGCCGGGGAGGGCGAGCTTGAGGGTGGTGTCGAACAGGTTGGTCACCAGCGCCCACCGCGCGAACGCCGGTGAGGCGAAACCCCAGGAGCGCGCCATCCGCCAGTTCGCGACGGTCCCGGCGGCGCCACCGAGCGGCAGGAGGTTGGACACGAAGCTGCCGGTGAGGTTGAGCAGCAGGGCTCGCCGGTGCGACAGGCCGGGCAGTGCCGCGGTGAGCGCCGGGGTGTGTGCCCACAGTCCGGCCAGCCACACGATGGTGAGCAGCACCAGCTGGGCCGACGAGAGCGAGGTGATCGCGTGGGCGATGTCGTCCCACTGCGCCCCGGTGACCCTCGGCAGCGCGAGCGCGAGGATCCCGGTGGCGAGGGCGCCGGAGGCGAGCAGCTTGGCGGCCCTCCTCCCGCCGCGACCGCCCCCCGGCGCGCGGCGGGCGGTCTGGCCCCGCGAGGTCGAGCGCCGCAGTGGTGCGGTCGTCGCCAGCGGCGGGAGCAGTCCGAGGTGGAGGGCCATGACTGGACTCTGGCGGTCCGGCGCAGGGCGCCACATCGGGGCAGGTACCCAGATCGACCCCCACTGTGACTAGTCCGCTCAGGGTCGACCCTGAGCCGCCCGGTCCCGACGACCCCGGCTGCACCGGGGGCGGTGGCGGCGCGGACGACCTAGCGTGGAGCCATGTCCCGCTTCGACGCCCACCCCGAGCCCGACCCGGTCGGTCCCGGCCAGGAGTCCGTCTGGGCGTACCCGCGACCACCGCGCGTCGAACCCTCCTCGGAGTCGGTCGAGGTCTGGGTCGGTGGCGAACGCATCGCCCTGACGACGCAGTCGTGGCGCGTCCTGGAGACCAGCCACCCGCCGACCTACTACCTGCCGCGCCAGGCCTTCGTCGACGGCTCCCTGCGATCGGCGCAGGGCTCATCGTTCTGCGAGTGGAAGGGACGGGCCTCCTACCTCGACCTCGTGGGCGGTGGCGTGGTCGCGGCCCGAGCGGGATGGTTCTACCCGCGACCGACGAGCGGGTTCGAGGCGATCGCCGACGCGGTCGCGGTCATGCCGGGAGCGGTCGAGCGCTGCGTCGTGGACGACGAGGTCGTGCGCGCGCAGGAGGGCGGCTTCTACGGCGGCTGGGTCACCGACCGCATCGTGGGCCCGTTCAAGGGTCGCCCGGGCAGCTGGGGTTGGTGACGTCACCCCGGGGGTGAGGCCGGTATCGGCTGGCCGGCGTGCGGTTCAGTCGTCGGTGGCTGCGCGCAGCTCGTCGAGCACCTCCTGGGCCGTATGGCGCGCCGCCTGCGCAGCCTTGCGTGCCCGGACCGCGGCGGTCACCGCCTCCAGCGCGCGCTCGTCGGCCTCGCGGGCCTTGGCGAGCTGGCGCTCCACGACGGCGATGCGGTCGCGAGTGTCCTCGGCGTGCTCGCGGGCCCCGGTGACGGCGGCCTCGGCCTCCGCGTGGGCCGCGGCCGCTGCCTCGAGCTCGGCCTCCGCGCGGGCCAGCCGGTCGGCCGGGGTCTCGTTGGGGGTGTCATCACCCGGGATGTCGTCGCCGGAGGAGCCGTCGTCCGGAGCGTCGTCCGGGGCCTCGCCGCTCGCGCGTCGAGCGGTCGCGGGCCCGGCGGTCGAACCCTGGCGCGCTCGCCCACCGTGGGCGGCCTGCGCGCCGGGGCGGTCACGGACCACCGACAGGATCGAACCGGACGACGTGCGCACCACGGCCTCGGACAGGTCGACCTCGCCGAACCCGCTGTAGGACAACGCCCGCGTGAGCTGGCCCGAGGTCACCGCGGTCGACGCCTGCTCGTCGGCCAGCGCCGCGATCACCGTGCCGCGGACGTCGTCCTGCCCGGAGGCCGAGAGCGTCCGTCCCGCCTCGGACACCAGCGCGGCGGCCGCGGCGACCACCGCCGTGACGAGGCGGTCACGCTCGGGCCGCAGGGACGTGAGGGTGGCGGTGTCGAGGCGGGCCTGCGCACCGCGCATCCGCACCCCGAGCTCGACGAGCTCCTCGACCAGGTCGGGGTCGTGCCGGGCCAGGAGGTTGACCGCCCAGGCCGCCATGCTGGGTTTGCGCAGCGTGCCGATCGCCTTGGCCCCGGCGGTGTCGCCGTCGGCCCTGGCGGCAGCCGCGAGCTGCTTGCGCACCGACATGAAGTCCGAGGGGCTCGCGCCGTAGACCTCGCGCAGGGCCTGCGCGAGGTGCGCTGAGGAGTCCTCGGCGGGGCCGTCGGAGGGGTGCGAGTCGGGCACACGGTGACGCTACGGCATACCCGCACGACCGGGTGGGGCACGGCGGACCGATGACTTCCACGCGTGGGCACGGTCCAATGGGTGAGGGTCGGCACCCGCCCGCCCTCGCCCCGACAGCAGGAGCACGCCATGCCCCGTACCTACCCGTGTCTGTGGTTCGACACCGACGCCCTGCCGGCCGCCGAGTTCTACACCTCGGTGTTCCCGAACTCCAGGATCGGCACCGTCACGCACTTCCCCCCGGGCTCCGGCGAACGCGAGGGCCAGGTGCTCACCGTGGCGTTCGAGCTCGACGGGGTGCCGTACCTGGGACTCAACGGCGGTCCCGAGTTCACCTTCGACGAGGCCGTCTCGATCACCATCGACGTCGAGGACCAGGCCGAGCTCGACCACTACTGGGACGCCCTGGTCGCCGACGGCGGCCAGGAGAGCCAGTGCGGCTGGCTCAAGGACAAGTTCGGGCTGTCCTGGCAGGTCGTGCCGGCGCACTGGGACGAGATCGCCACAGGTGACCCCGAGCGGGCCGGCCGGGTGTTCGCCGCGATGCTGACGATGCGGCGCCTCGACATCGCCGCGCTCGAGGCCGCCGCGATGGGCTAGGCGCGTGGGGGTGGCGCGCGGTGGGGCTGGCGCGCGGTGGGGCTGGCGCGTGGTGGGGCTGGCGCGCGGCGGGGCTAGGCCGAGCCGGTCCGGCCGGGGGCGAGCTCACGGGTGATGCCCTCGACGGTCTCGTCGCCCAGCTTCTCGAACACCCGCTGCATGAGGGGTTCGGCCAGCTTGGCGACGCCGTTGAACACGATGTTCGCGTGGTAGGTGATCTTGGAGCCGGCCGGGTCGGGCACGACGGTCATGTCGTCGGTGGAGGTCGCCGTCTTGTTCGTCCCCGTGAGGACGACGTGGTCCGGCTCGAGGGTGGTCAGCACGTAGTCGAGCTCGGTCTCGCGCCCCAGGACCTTGGAGGTGTTCTTCCAGGTCGACCCGACCTGGACCGGTCCACTGCCCACGCGCTCGCACCGGACCGTCCCGGGATCCCAGGCGACGGCGTTGGAGAAGTCGCTGAGGTAGGCCACGACCTCCTCGGGAGGGCGGGGGACGGTGAACTCGCGGATGACATCGACCATGCCTCGACGCTAACCCGGATGAGGGGCCGGTGCCCTGTCGAGGCGCGTGGCGACCGCGGCGCAAGCTCGAGCTCGGTCGCTGCACCGGGGGCCCCGACCCTCTGGGAGCATGGACCGGTGAACCCCACCGACCTGCTCGCCGACCTCCCCCCGCACTGGTCGACGCGGGTCCCCTCGGTCCGGGACGTCGGGCCGCTGGTGCGCCTCGTCGCCCGCCACCACGAGGCCACCCGGGGCTCGAGCTCGGCCGACGAGGCCGCCGTGGCGCTCGAGGTCGCGGGGCACGCCTCGTGGACCCGGCGCCAGCTCCTGGTCGCCGATGCGCAGGGCGAGGTCCGCGGCTGGGTCCGCGTGCACGACCGCGCGGCGGGGCGCACCGTGGTCGACCTCACCGTCGACCCGGGCTGTCCCGAGCGCCACGACCTGGCCGCCCTGCTCTTCGCCTGGTCCGAGGCGACCGCCCTGGAGGTTGCCGCCCTGCGCGGGCTCGACGGCACCCAGCTCGACTCGGGCCGCCACGTCGGCGACGAGGACCAGGCCCGCTGGCTCGCCGCGGCGGCATACACGAAGGTCCGGACCTGGCTGCAGATGTCGCGCCCGGTGGCGACGGCCGAGGCGGGCACCGGGGTGCTGTCCGAGCCGAAGCCCGGGGTCAGGATCCGCAGGGTGGCCACCCACGAGAACGGCCTGCCGGTCGCCGGAGACCTCCAGACGGTCCACCAGATGCTCGAGGAGTCGTTCGCCGACCACTTCAACTCCTACCGCGAGAGCTTCCCCGAGTTCGTCCAACGGCTGCGGGAGGACCCCGGCCACCGCTGGGAGCACTGGTGGATCGCCGAGGTCGAGACCGACGGCGTGGTGCTGCCCGGTGGGGCGATCGTCGGCTCGGTGCTGCCGGCCGACGCTGCCGGGGTCGAGGGCAGCTACATCGACTACATCGGGGTGCACCGACGAGCCCGCGGCCGGGGGGTCGCCAAGGCCCTGCTGCACACCGTGATCCGTGACGCCGCCGAGCGCGGCCGCAACCGCGTCAACCTCGAGGTCGACGCCGACTCCCCGACCGGCGCCGACGGCCTCTACGTCTCGATGGGGTGGGAGACGAGGTACCGCACCGAGTCCTGGCACCGCGACGTGACGGTCGCCCGCCCAGGAGGCACGGCCGACGCCTGATGCGGTGCCCGCTGGTACCGGCTCGCCGACCAGGGGGCACAGTGGAGGCATGACCTCCTCCTGGACCCCTGCTGCCATCCCCGACCAGACGGGGCGCACGATCGTCGTGACGGGTGCCAACTCGGGGATCGGGCTCGTCACCGCTCGTGAGCTCGCGGCCAAGGGCGCCCACGTCGTCTTCGCCTGCCGGGACGTGGACAAGGGCGAGCGGGCCCGCGCGGGGCTGCCGGGCAGCCACGAGGTACGGCGCCTCGACCTGGCCGACCTCGACTCGGTGCGCGAGTTCGCCGACCAGCTGAGCGACTGGCGGATCGACGTCCTGGTCAACAACGCGGGCATCATGAACGTGCCGTTCGCCAGGACGCCGCAGGGCTTCGAGAGCCAGTTCGGCACCAACGTGCTGGGCCACTTCGCCCTCACCGCCCAGCTCCTGCCGCGGATCACCGACCGCGTGGTGTGGCTGTCGTCGATGGCGCACCGGTTCGGCCGGATCGACCTGCAGGACCCCAACTTCGAGCGGCGCACCTACCGGGGCTGGACCGCGTACGGGCAGAGCAAGCTCGCCGACCTGATGCTCGCCTACGAGCTCCAGTGGCGGCTCACCGGCGCCGGCTCGACGGTCCGCTCGGTTGCCGCCCACCCGGGCTACAGCGCCACGAACCTCCAGACCCGCTCGGGCACCTGGCAGGACGCGGTCGGCCGGTTCGCGAACCGTTTCCCGGCCATCGCCTCCCCGCCGGAGTCCGGTGCCCAGCCCACCCTGTATGCCGCGACGGTGCCCGACCTCCCGGGCGCCAGCTACGTCGGGCCCGGGGGAACCGGGGAGCTGCAGGGGACACCACGCCCGGTGTCGTCGAGCTCGGCCTCGCACGACCGCGAGGTCGCCCGCGGCCTGTGGGAGCTGTGCGAACGACTCACCGGCTCGCCCTTCACCGTCTGAGCGACCCCCACCCCGGCCGGCAGCGGCGGGATCGCCGGCTTCCCTAGCGAGCTGCCGGGGGCAGCAGCGCCGGGTCCCCCTCGGGCCACCGCCGGGGGTCGGGACCCAGCGACTCCAGCAGGCGCAGCTGGGTGGCGGACCAGGGTGAGACGGACCGCAGTCCGAACCGCACCTGCTCGCACACCTCGCCCCAGGGCACCCAGGTGGCCTCGTGGACCTCGCTCGCGTCGAGCCGCAACCGCTCCCCCGGAGCCAGCCACGCGGCATACACGGGGCACCGCTCGTGCTCGACCACCCCACCCATCTCGGCGCGGTAGCCGAAGCCGGGCAGCACGAGCCGCACCCCGGTGACGGCCACCCCGAGCTCGAGCAGGGCCCGGCGGCGCACGGCATCGGCGAGGGCCTCACCCGGCGCCGGGTGCCCGCACACCGAGTTGGTCCAGATTCCGGGGAAGGTGGGTTTGTCCAGGGCGCGCCGGGTGAGCAGCAGGTGCCCCTCGCTGCCGAAGACGTAGGCCGAGAACGCCAGGTGCAGGGGCGTGTCGGCCGTGTGGACGGCGGCCTTGGGTGCGGTCCCGATCGCGCGACCCTCGTCGTCGAGCAGCACCACCAGCTCCGGCGGCGTCCCCGTCACCGGGTCGGTGTTCGGGTCGGGGTTCGGTTCGGTGTTGGGGCCGGGGTCGGGGCCGGGGTTCGGGCCGGGTTTCATCGCACCCTCCCCAGCTCGTGCACCGCACCGGCGAAGACCGGTCGCAGCGCTCCCGCGGCAGGGACGATCGCCTGCCGGACCCATGCCGGTCGGGTGGCCTGCACCAGGCCCTGCGTGAGCAGCGTGTAGCGCCAGCTCGCCCGGCGCCAGCCCCGTTCGTACCGCGGCGGGTCCCCGGCCACCACGGCGTCCACGGCTTCCCCGGCCTGGGCGATCCCGAGCGCGATGCCCTCACCGGTGAGGGCGTCGACGTAGCCGCTCGCGTCACCGACCAGCAGCACCCGGCCCTGCACCCGGCGTCGCGAGCGCTGCCGCAACGGACCGGCACCGCGCAGGTCGCTGCCGTACCCCGTGGCGCCGGCCAGCTGTGCCGCGAGGGCGGGGAACTGCTCGAGCAGGGCGTCGTAGCCGCCCCGGGTGCGCGTGAGCAGCGCCACGCCGACGAGGTCGGGACCGACCGGCGTGACGTAGGCCTCCGCCGTCGGACCCCAGTGCACCTCGACGTGCTCGGACCACGGCGGGGTGGCGTGGTGGCGACGCAGCCCGAACCGCGCGACCCCCCTCGCGGGGGCCTGCAGCCCCAGCGCGCGACGCACCGGCGAGTGCAGTCCGTCCGCGGCGAGGACGTATCGTGCCCGCACCGGTGGCCCCGGGTGTCGCCCCTGCTCGCGGGTGGTGACGGTGACGCCGTCGTCGTCCTGGGCGAGGTGGTTCGCGGCCAGGGGCAGCACCTCGACACCGGCAGCCTGCACCGCCCCGGCCAGGGCGGCGTGCAGGACGGTGCGACGCACCCCCCTGCCGGCGCCGTCGCGGAAGTCCGCCTGGGCGCTGCGGCCTCCGGCGAGGTAGCGAATGCCCTTGAGGGGCTGGCCGACCGGGTCCACCCCCAGGTCCGCCAGTGCCGACACGGCGCTGGGCATCAGCCCTTCGCCGCAGGCCTTGTCGACCGGTCCGTCACGGGGCTCGAGGACGACCACCGACAACCCTCGGCGCGCAGCGGTCAGGGCGGCGGCGAGTCCCACCGGTCCGCCGCCGACCACGGCGACATCGACCTGCCCCGCCGGGACTGCGTCGGTCATGGTGAGTCCGCGAGCTCGTGCAGGTCGGCGAGGGCGCGTTCCTCGGCGCGCAGCCGCACCGTGAGCAGGGCCGCGTTGGCCACCGTGAAGATGACGGCCGTGAGCCACGCGGTGTGGACCAGCGGCAGGGCCACGCCCTCGATGACGACGGCGACGTAGTTGGGGTGGGAGAAGAACCGGTACGGGCCACTCGTGACGCGGCCTGCGCCCGGGACGACGATGACGCGGGTGTTCCACTGGTGGCCCAGGGTGCGGATGCACCACCACCGCAGCCCCTGGCAGGCGAGGACGACGACGAGCATCGGCCACCCGAGTGCCGCGTGGAAGGGGCGGTCGGCCACCAGCACCTCGACGACCGCACCGACGAGCAGGGCGGCGTGCAGCACCACCATGACGGGGTAGTGCCCGAACCCGGTCTCGCGACCGCCCCGGGCGAACGCCCACGCCGCGTTGCGCTTGGAGACGACCAGCTCCGCCAGGCGCTCCAGGCCCACGGCGAGCACGAGGGCGACGAACAGGGCGACGGACACCGGTCAGGCCCCCGGAGCGTGGAGCAGGACCATCTCCAGGCAGAACCCCGGCCCCATCGCGAGGAGCATCCCGTGGGTCCCGGCCGGCGGCGGTCGGTCGCGCAGGGTGTCGGCGAGGACGTGCAGCACCGAGGCCGACGAGAGGTTGCCGATGCGCGCGAGGCTGTCCCACGTCATGGCCAGGGCGTGCCGGTCGACCTCGAGCGCGTCCTGCATCGCCTCGAGCACCTTGGGGCCGCCGGGGTGCGCCACCCACCAGGCGATGTCGTCACGGGTCAGGCCGTGGTCGGCGAGGAACCCGTCGACGTCCTCGCGCAGGTTGTCGCGCACCAGGCCGGGCACCTCGACACCGAGGACGATGCGCAGTCCGCTCGCTCCGACGTCCCAGCCCATGGCCCGCTCGGTGTCGGCATACAGCGGGTGGCGAGCACCCGCAGGGCTGCGGAGGGGTCGTGGCCACGCACGGCGTGGGGCAGCATGCCGGCCGCGGGCGCGCCGCGGGGTGGTCGGCGCCGACCATCACCACGGCAGCGGCCCCGTCGCCGAACAGGCCACTCGCCACGAGGTTCGCCATCGAGGTGTCGTCGCGCTGGACGGTGAGGCTGCACAGCTCGGTCGACACGAGGACGGCGACGTC
>CAVRMT010000019.1:0-156074 GCA_963722015.1 uncultured Actinomycetota bacterium
ATCGGGCTGCTCGGTTGCAGCATCGACCCGTGCACATCCTCAGCGACCACGGGCCGGCGCGCAGCAGCCGCAAGGCGCAGGCATACCAACGCCCCCGCATCGTCAACCTGACCCTCATCGTGTGCGCCGCGGCCGATGTCGCCCTCATCATGCGGGTCCTGACGCGCTAGGCCCACCCGCGCGCCCCCCGTGGGCGGAGCGCGCCGGCCCGTTAGCCTTGCGGCGTGTACTTCACAGACCGCGGGATCGAAGAGCTCGCCACCCGGCGGGGAGCCGAAGAGGTGTCGTTCGACTGGCTCGCCGAGCAGCTGCGCACCTTCGTCGACCTCAACCCCGAGTTCGAGACCCCCGTCGAGCGGCTGGCCACCTGGCTGGCCCGGCTCGACGACGATGACGACGAGTGACCTCGGTGGCCCCCCGTCGACCGAGGTCACCGATGACGACGATGAGGACTGACGCGTGAGCGAGCCCACCTTCACCCCGAGCGCCGAGTTCCAGGTCGCCTCCGACGGCCCCCGAGACGTCGGGCTGGTCTTCCTCGGCGCCTCGCTGGTCGCCGGCGTCGGCGACCCCAAGGGCCAGGGCTGGGTGTCCCGCGTGGTGGGGCGCACCCACCACCCCGACCTCGAGCTCACCGCCTACAACCTCGGCGTGCGCGGTGACACCTCCGCCGACCTGCTGGGCCGCTGGAAGGCCGAGTGCGCCCCGCGCTGGTCCGGGCGGGTGGAGAAGCGCCTGGTCATCTCCGTCGGCACTGCGGACGCCCTGTCGGGGGTGACGCTGGCGCGGCACCGGCTCAACCTCGCCAACATCCTCGACGACGCCGCGAGCGCCGGCATCGGCACCTTCGTGGTGAGCCCGCCCCCGTCCGACGACGACGAGCTCAACTCCAAGCTCGACGTGCTCGTGGAGGCGCAGGCCGACGTCTGCTCGCGGCGCGGTGTGCCGTTCGTCGACTGCTACCGCCCGCTGCTCGGCCACGAGCAGTGGCGCACCGACCTCGCCGCCAGCCGGGTGCCGAACCACCCCGGCCAGGCCGGCTACGGCCTGATCGCCTGGCTCGTCCTGCACAACGGCTGGTACGACTGGCTGCAGATCTCCCCCAGCTGATCCCGGGCCCGACCACCACGAAGGCTCCCCGGCAACCTGCCCGGGGAGCCTTCGTGGTGCGCTGCACGGGTCAGCTGACGGTGAACACGACCTTGCCGAACACGTCGCCGCCCGCCATCGTCGCGAACCCGTCGCGGGCCTGCTCCAGGGGCATCACCGAGTCGATGACCGGCTCGATGCCGTGCTGGCTGACGAAGGCCGCGAGCCGCTCGAGCTCTGAGCGCGTGCCCATCGTCGAACCGAGGATGCGCAGCTGCTTGAAGAAGATCTTGGTGAGCTCGGCCTTGGCCGGGGCGTCACCGGAGGTGGCACCGCTGATGACGATCGCCCCACCGGGGTTGAGCGAGTTGACCGAGTGCGACCACGTGGCGGCGCCGACGGTCTCCATGACGGCATCGACCCGCTCCGGGAGCCGCTCGCCGCTGGCGAACGCGCGGTCCGCACCGATCGCCATGGCCCGCTGGCCCTTCGCCTCGTCGCGGGTGGTCACCCACATCCGGTACCCCGCGGCCTCACCGAGCTGGACCAGCGCGGTAGCCACACCACCACCCGCTCCCTGGACCAGGACCGTGGCCCCGGGGGTGAGCCCGGCGTTGGTGAACAGCATGCGGTAGGCGGTGAGCCAGGCGGTGGACAGGCAGGCAGCGTGCTCGAAGGACAGCCCCTCGGGCTTGGGCACGAGGTTGCCCGTCGGCACCGCGACCTGCTGGGCCAGCGTGCCGTCGTGCAGCTCGGAGAGCAGCGTGCGGCGCGGGTCGAGGGTCTCGTCGCCGCGCCAACCCTCGCTGGGCACGACCGCGTGGACGATCACCTCGTTGCCGTCGGGGTCCACCCCGGCGCCGTCGCAGCCGAGGATCATCGGCAGCCGGTCGGCGGGCAGCCCCACGCCACGCAGCGACCAGACGTCGTGGTGGTTCAGGCCCGCGGCCCGCAGGGTGACCGTGGTCCAGCCCTCGCGGGCCCGGGGTTCGGGACGTTCGCCGACCTCCAGCCCGGACAGCGGGTCGTCGGCGGACTGGCGTGCGGCGTAGACGGCGAGCATGCGGTGACGCTATCCCGGGGCCGCCGGGGTCGGGGCACGACTCGCCAGCGCATCGTCGACCTCTGCAGGCGAAGCGACCGACCATCCACGGCCGTGGAGCCACCGATGCTCGTGGCCGGCGCGCCATACCGACCATCGGTGGCTTCCCGGCCAGGTATGGCGCTGTGGCAGGGGCCCTCGCCGGCCGGCGGGCGTGGTCAGGGGCTGGCGCGGAGCTCAGGCCTGCTCGACCACGTCGGGCAGGGCCCGGCCCAGGCTCTCGCGCCAGTCGGGCAACGGCGCGATGCGCGCCATCCGCCAGGCGTCGTGCCCGAGCACGCTGTACGCCGGACGCGGCGCCGGCAGCGGGAAGGCGTCGCTGGTGGTCGGCCTGACGCGTTCGGGGTCGAGACCGAGACCGGCGAAGATCTCGCGGGTGAAGCCGTACTTGGTCGTCTCCCCCTGGCTCGTGGCGTGCCAGACGCCGAACGGCGCGTCCTGCTCGACGAGCCGCAGGATCGCCCGCGCGACGTCCATCGTCCAGGTCGGCTGCCCGCGCTGGTCGTCGACCACGGAGAGGGTGTCGTGCGTCCCGGCCAGACGGGCCATGGTCTTGACGAAGTTGGGTCCGCCGGCCCCGTACAGCCAGGCCGTCCGCACGGTCCAGGCGCGGGGGCAGTGCGCCTGCACCGCCCACTCCCCTGCGGCCTTGGACCGGCCGTAGGCCGACAGCGGGGCGAGGGCCGCGTCCTCCGCGTACGGCTCGTCCGCGTCGCCGGCGAAGACGTAGTCGGTGGAGAGGTGGACCAGGCGCGCGCCGGCCTCGCGGCATGCTACGGCGACGTTGGAGGCACCGATCGCGTTCACCGCGAACGCCTGGGCCTCGTGGGTCTCGGCCTCGTCGACGGCGGTGTAGGCCGCGCAGTTCACGACCACGTCGTGGCCGCGGACCGCCTCCCGCACCGCGTCGGGGTCGGTGACGTCGAGGTCCTTGCGCTCCAGGGCGGTGACGTCGCCCTCGGGCACCCCGGCCAGCGTCAGCACGACCTGCAGGTCGAGCCCGAGCATGCCGCCGGCGCCGGTGACCAGCCAGCGGGTCATCAGCGGCCGAGCCGGTCGTAGCGGGCCTCGGCGACGACCTTGGCGGTGCGCCACCAGTCCTGGTTGTCCTCGTACCAGGCGATGGTGTCGGCCAGGCCGGACCGGACGTCGGGGTGCGCCGGCCGCCAGTCGGTCTCGGTGCGCAGCTTGGTCGCGTCGATGGCGTAGCGCAGGTCGTGGCCGGGCCGGTCCGGGACGTGGTCGAACCAGTCACCCGGCTTGCCCATCAGCTCCAGGATCAGGGCGATGACGTCGCGGTTGTTCATCTCCCCGTCGGCACCGATGAGGTAGGTCTCCCCGAGCCGGCCCTGCTCGACGATGGCGATGACGGCGTCGTTGTGGTCGTCCACGTGGATCCAGTCCCGGACGTTGGCGCCGGCGCCGTACAGCTTGGGCCTGACACCGTCGATAATCCCGGTGACCTGGCGGGGGATGAACTTCTCGACGTGCTGGCGCGGGCCGTAGTTGTTCGAGCAGTTGGACAGCGTGGCCTGCAGGCCGAACGAGCGGATCCACGCCCGCACCAGCAGGTCGGCGCTGGCCTTGGAGGCGGAGTACGGGCTCGAGGGGTTGAGCGGGGTGCTCTCGGTGAACCTGGCCGGGTCGTCCAGCTCGAGGTCGCCGTAGACCTCGTCGGTCGACACGTGGTGCAGCCGCTTGTCGTGGCGACGCACCGCCTGGACCAGCTGGTAGGTCCCGATGATGTTGGTGTCGATGAACGGCCACGGGTCCTCGAGGCTGTTGTCGTTGTGCGAGTCGGCGGCGAAGTGCACGACCAGGTCGTGGGCCGCGACGAGCTCGTCGACGAGGTCGGCGTCGGTGACCGAGCCCTTGATGACGTCGATGTCCCCGATGACCGGGTCGAGGGAGCTGAGGTTCGCGGCATACGTCATCGAGTCCAGGACCGTCAGCGTCCAGTCGGGACGCACCTGACGGGCCCGGATGACGAAGTTGGACCCGATGAACCCTGCAGCGCCGGTGACGAGGACCTTCATGCGGCGAGGGTATCGGAGCACGCCGAAGCGTCCGGTCAGTAGTGTCTGCCCCATGAAGGGGATCATCCTGGCCGGCGGTTCCGGTACGCGCCTGCACCCGATCACGCTCGGGATCAGCAAGCAGCTCATGCCGATCTACGACAAGCCGATGATCTACTACCCCCTCTCCACCCTGATGATGGCCGGGATCCGCGAGGTCCTGGTCATCACCACCCCCGCGGACCAGTCCCAGTTCGTCCGCCTCCTCGGTGACGGCTCCCAGTGGGGCATCGAGCTCACGTATGCCGCTCAGCCCAGCCCGGACGGCCTCGCGCAGGCGTTCGTCATCGGCGCCGACTTCATCGGCGACGACTCGGTGGCCCTGGTGCTGGGCGACAACATCTTCTACGGCACCGGCCTCGGCACGGCCCTGCGGTCCAACACCACCGTGAGCGGCGGCCACATCTTCGCCTACCACGTGACCGAGCCGTCGGCGTACGGCGTCGTGGAGTTCGCCGAGGACGGCACCGTGCTGTCGATCGAGGAGAAGCCCGAGCACCCGAAGTCCTCCTACGCCGTGCCCGGCCTCTACTTCTACGACAACGACGTGGTCCAGATCGCCCGTGACCTTCGGCCCAGCCCGCGCGGCGAGCTGGAGATCACCGGGGTCAACGACGCGTACCTGCAGCGCGGCGACCTCACGGTCACGGTGCTGCCGCGGGGCACGGCGTGGTTCGACACCGGCACGTTCGAGGGGCTGATGGACTCGGCCCAGTTCGTGCACGTCGTCGAGCAGCGGCAGGGGCAGAAGATCGGGTGCGTCGAGGAGATCGCCTGGCGCAACGGCTGGATCGACGACGAGACCTTCGAAGCGCTGGCGAGCTCGTTGACCAAGAGCGGGTACGGCGTGCACCTCACCGGACTGCTCGCCGAGAAGCGCGGCGCGCGCTGATGCAGATCCGCCCCCTGTCCATCGCCGACGCCTACGAGATCACGCCGCGGCAGTTCCCCGACGACCGGGGCGTGTTCCTCGAGTCCTTCCGCGGGGACCTGCTGGCCGAGCACCTCGGTCACCAGCCGCGGGTCGTGCAGACCAACGTCTCGGTCTCCTCGCGCGGCACGGTCCGGGGCATCCACTACGCCGACGTCCCGCCGTCGCAGGCGAAGTACATCACCGCCCTGTCCGGCTCGCTGATCGACTACGTCGTCGACATCCGGGTCGGCTCACCGACCTTCGGGCAGTGGGAGGCGGTCCTGCTCGACACGGTGGACCGCCGGGCTGTCTACCTCCCCGAGGGCATGGGCCACGCCTTCGCGGCACTGGAGGACGACACGACGGCCATGTACCTCGTCACCGCGCCGTACAACCCCGGACGCGAGCACGGCCTGCACCCCCTCGATCCGCAGATCGGGCTCGGGCTGCCCGAGGGGATGCAGGCCCCGCTCCTGTCGGCGAAGGACGCTGCCGCCCCGACCCTCGCCGAGGCCCAGGAGCAGGGCCTGCTGCCGACGTATGCCGCCTGCCGGGAGCTCTACGCCTCGCTCGCCTAGCTCGACCAGCTCGAGGCTCGACTGGCTCGACCAGCTCTACTGGCTCGACCAGCTCGACTGGGCGCAGGCCACCACCGCGGCGGCCACGGCGTCGGCGACGCCGTCTGCGAACACGCTCGGCACGATCTCGTCCGCGGTCGGCTCCGGCACCAGGTCGGCGATCGCCCGGGCGGCAGCGAGCTTCATCGCCTCGCTCACCTGGGGTGCGCCCGAGTCCAGCGCACCACGGAAGATCCCGGGGAACGCGAGCACGTTGTTGATCTGGTTGGGGAAGTCCGAGCGCCCGGTGGCGACGACGGCCGCATGACGGGCTGCCACGGTGGGGTGCACCTCCGGGTCCGGGTTGGCGAGCGCGAAGATGATGGCGTCCGGCGCCATACCCGCCAGCTCGTGCTCGGGCACGGTGCCTCCGGACACCCCGACGAACACGTCCGCGCCCACCAGCGCGTCACCGAGGCTGCCGGAGAGCGCCCGCGGGTTCGTCGTCGCGGCGAGGCGCCGCTTGTGGTCGGCGAGGTCGGTTCGAGCCGGGGAGACGATCCCCCGGGAGTCACACACGACGATGTCCGCGACACCGGCGCGGGCCAGCAGCCTGGTGACCGCCACCCCGGCGGCTCCCGCACCGGACACGACCACCCGCAAGGAGCCGAGCTGCCGGCCGACGACCTTCGCGGCGTTGAGCAGCCCGGCCAGGACGACGATCGCGGTGCCGTGCTGGTCGTCGTGGAACACCGGGATGTCGAGCCGTGCCTGCAGGCGCTGTTCGATCTCGAAGCACCGGGGCGCCGAGATGTCCTCCAGGTTGATGCCACCGTACGTCGGGGCGATCCGCGCGATGGCGTCGACGAGCTCGTCCACCGAACCGGTCTCCATGCACACGGGCACCGCGTCGATGCCGCCGAAGTGCTTGAACAGCACGGCCTTTCCCTCCATCACGGGCAGGGCCGCCACCGGGCCGATGTCGCCCAGCCCGAGCACGGCGGTGCCGTCGGTCACCACCGCGACGGTGTTGCCGCGGGCGGTGTAGCGGACAGCGAGGGCCGGGTCGAGGGCGATGGCGCGTGAGACGTCGGCAACCCCCGGGGTGTAGAGCAGGGCGAGGTCGGCACGGTCGCGCAGGGGCTGCGTCGCGTGTACGCCCAGCTTGCCGCCCTCGTGCGCCCGGAAGACCGGGTCGGTCGGGTCGAAGAGCGGGAACGCCGAAGACACTGCAGTCGCAGACATGGAGAAGTCACCTCAGGAAACGAAGGAGGAAAAGGAGGTGCGTGGGGCACAGCCGACGCAGCCGGACGATCAGTCGGGCCGGGGTGGGGCCAATCAACGCACGAGGGCGGGGGTTACCCGCCGGTTCATGGTGGCACAGGCCTGCGGCACGGGCCACCCCTGACGTCGGACTGTGACCCGGATCGCGTCCGTCGATGGCAGGATGCGGGGCAGTCCCCGCGGGGCGGCCCCGGTCGACCCGCGCAGCCTCCGACGAAGGATCTCTCAGCATGACGCACCGCCTTCGCGCCGCCGCCGTCCTGGTCGCCAGCCCGGCCACCGCCTGCCCGGCGCTGGCCGCGTGCGGCTCGGACTCCTGATCGTCGTGACCCACGAGATCAGCTTCGCCCGCGACGTGGCCGACCGGGTCGTCTTCAGGGACGCCGGGGTCGTGGTCGAACAGGGACAGCCGGACGAGGTCTTCGCCCACCTCCAGCACGAGCGCACCGGGTCCTTCCTGCAACCGCTGCGCCCAGAGGACGAGCACTGATGGCGATCGGCCTCGGTGTCGTCGTGGTGCGGGGCCGCTCCATGGAACCGACGCTGCACACCGGCGACCGGATGGTCGTCCTCAAGGGAGCGCCGCCCCGGCTGGGCCGGCTGGCGATCGTGCGGTTGCCCCCGAACGACGATGGGACGCCCCGCCCGCTGGCCATCAAGCGGGTGACGATGCGCGACCCTGCCGACCCCACGAGGTACTGGGTCGAGTCGGACAACCAGGGGCTGTTCGGGGTGGCCGACTCCTGGACCCACGGCATCGGATCGTTGGCCAGGGACCAGGTCCGGGCCCTGGTGCTGTTCCGCATCCCGCACCGCGTCCGGGTGCCGGGAAGCCGCAGGGGGCGCCGTGCGACCACCGGGGACGAGGGGTAGGTTGAGCGAGCACGTGATCATCCGTCTCGCAGAAGGGATCCGCATGCTCTCCCGCATCTTCCGCACCACCGAGGTCAGTGCTCACTGCGACCTCCCCTGTGGCGTGTACGACCCCGCCCAGGCGCGCATCGAGGCCGAGTCGATCAAGGCGATCATCGCCAAGGTCGCCGACAACTCCGACCCCGACTTCCGCACCCGCGCGGTGCTGATCAAGGAGCAGCGCTCCGAGCTCGTCAAGCACCACCTGTGGGTGCTGTGGACCGACTACTTCAAGCCCCCGCACTTCGAGAAGTACCCCCAGCTGCACACCCTCTTCAACGAGGCGACCAAGCTGGCCGGGGCCGCTGGCACCAAGGGCGAGCTCGACGCCGGCAAGGCCGACGAGCTGCTCGCCAAGATCGACGAGATCGACGCGATCTTCAAGGAGACCAAGAAGGCCTGACCTTCCACTCCTCGACGTGGCCCTTGCACCTGGTGCGGGGGCCACGTCGCGTATGCCGCGGGCGTGGGTCCCGCCACCGCCACCGTCGCCGTCCGCCGCTGCCCGCCCGCCGCTTCGCGCACCGCGTGCCGGTCGTCACTGCGCGCATCGCCTGCCCACTGCGGATACCTCCTGGGTGGCCCGAGTCGCGCCCCGGTGCGCGGAGTCGACTCCGCACACCCCATACCGATGCCTGCGTCGGGCGTCGGGCATCGCTGTCGCCGTCCACAGTCGGCGGCCGCTGGTGTCGTCGTCCACAGGGCGACCCCACCGCCGCACCGGGAGGAGGCGGCCCGGGCAGGCTGTCGTCGTGTCCGACCTGCTGATCGCGCGAGCCCGTGCCCTCGAGGGGGCCTTCACCTGGGCCGACGCCCATGCCCTCGGTGTGCGCTCGGACGAGCTGGCCGCGATGGTGGCGCAGCGGCTCGTCCACCGGATCAGCTCCCGGGCGTACGTGCTCGACGAAGCGGTCCGGGCCGGGGCGTCCGCGCAGGACAAGCACCGGCTGAAGACGTTGGCCGTGGTGCGGTCCTTCGACGGCCGGGTCGCCGCGAGCCACCACTCGGCGCTGGCGGTGCACGGGTTGCCGTTCTTCGCGGTCGACGACTCACGGGTGCACGTCTGCCGACTCCGCGGCACGACCTCTCGGCGTCGCGACCTGCTCACCGTGCACGAGGCCTACCCGCAGGCAGCGACCACCCGGTCCGACCCGACCGGGGCGCTGACCGTCGTTCCTGCGCTCGCGGTGATCGGCACGGCCATGACCTCCGGTGAACACGCCGGGGTGGTCGCCGCCGACGCCGCTCTGCACCACGGGCTGACCACCCGCGAGGAGCTCGACACCTGGCTCGACCGGCTCCGGCGCCGACCGGGGCTGCTGTCCGCCCGACGCGCCGTGGCCGCCGCCGACCACCGCAGCGAGTCCGTCGGCGAGAGCCGGACCCGCCTGGTCCTGCTGGCCATGCCCGACCTACCGCCGATCACCCTGCAGCACGAGTTCCGCGACGAGCACGGTGTCGTCTGGGCCAGGTGTGACCTGCTCGTCGGTGAGCACCTGGTCGTCGAGTTCGACGGACGGGTGAAGTACCGCGCGGGCGCGGACTCCGGGATCGGGTCAGGGCCGGCAGCCGGGTCAGGGCCGGCAGCCGGGTCAGGGCCGGGAGCCGGGTCAGGGCCGGGAGCCGGGTCAGGGCCGGGAGCGGTGTCCCCTGTCAGAGCCACGCGAGGGCCCGGGCTGGTGGCGGCACAACCGCTCGGGCCGGTCTCGCCCGAGGAGGTCGTGTGGGCCGAGAAGCTGCGCGAGGACCGGATCCGCCGTGAGGGCAAGGTCGTCGTGCGGGTCATCTGGTCAGACCTGGACCGTCCCGCGCTGGTGGCGGCCCGGGTACGAGCCGGCCTGCGCGATGTCGAGCGCCTGCACGGCCGACCCGCAGCCTGAGCCCCTGTCCCGCCCTCAGCCCGCAGACTGCCGCCTGCCGCGCCCTCAGCCCGCAGACTGACGCCTGCCGCTCTGTCGGCCCGAGGACTTCGCGCACCCGGTGACCACTGCGCATACGTGACGGGTGCGCGAAGTCGCGCTCCGGTACGCGGAGTCGACTTCGCGCACCGGGTGACGGCCCCGGAGCGCGGCAGCGCCGGGGGGGCAGCACGAAGGGCGGCGCCGGAACAGGTCCCGACGCCGCCCTCGCCCGTGAGGTGCTACCCGGCTACGGGGTGCCGGTGGTGAGGTGGGCGTCCATGGTGAGGTTCTTCTCGACGCGGGGGTCTCCGGCGTCGGCGAAGTAGTCGCCCCTGATGGTGTCGTCCACACCGGGGTCGACCTTGGCCGCCCGCAGGATCACGGTCAGGATCGCCGCGATGACGAGGTTGATCACGAACGCGGTCAAGCCGATGTAACCCATCTTGCCGATCATCGGGATCATGTCGAGCGAACCGGCGAAGTGGTTCCCGGTCACCGGGTTGACGACGTTGTAGGCCATCACCGTCCCGTAGACCATGCCCACGGCCCAGCCGCCGAGCAGCGCCCACCGGTGGAACCAGCGGGTGTAGAGCCCAGCGACGATCGCCGGGAACGTCTGCAGGATCCAGATGCCACCCAGGAGCTGGAAGTTGATGGCGTTCTGCTTGTCCAGCGTCAGGACGAAGATCAGGGCGAACGCCTTGACCAGCAACGACACCAGCTTGCTGACCTTGGCCTCCTGGGCGTGCGTCGCGTCCGGCTTGATCCAGTCGCGGTAGATGTTGCGGGTGAAGGTGTTGGCCGCCGCGATCGACATGATCGCCGCCGGCACGAGCGCACCGATCGCCACTGCCGCGAAGGCGACACCGGCGAACCAGCTCGGGAACATGTCCTCGAACAGCTGCGGGATGACCAGCTGGGCGTTCGGCTTGCCGTCCAGGCCGATCGGCTTGGTGCCGGCGGCGATGGCGACCCAGCCGAGCAGGGCCAGCAGACCGAGCACGAAGGAGTACGCCGGGAGGATCGAGGCGTTGCGGCGGATCGTGTTGCGGCTCGAGCTCGACAGGGTGGCCGTGATCGAGTGCGGGTACATGAACAGCGCGAGCGCTGAGCCGAACGCCAGGGTGGCGTAGGCCCAGTACTGCTGGCTGCTCGGGATGAACGCCCCGGTCGGCTTGGACGGGTCCGTGGCGCTCGGGTTGGACATCTTGGCCTCGGCCGCGCTGAACACGGCACCCCAGCCACCGACCTTCGAGGGCAGGTAGATGACGGCCACGATGATGACGAGGTAGATCAGCGCGTCCTTGACGAACGCGATCATCGCCGGGGCGCGCAGTCCGCTGGAGTAGGTGTAGGCCGCCAGCAGGGCGAAGGCGACGAAGAGCGGGAGGTCCTTGGCCAGCAGCGACTCGCCACCGAGTCCGGCCACCTCGAGCACGGCCTGGATGCCGACCAGCTGCAGGGCGATGTAGGGCATCGTCGCCAGGATGCCGGTCACCGACACCGCGAGCGACAGGCCGCGGGAGCCGTAGCGACCCTTGACGAAGTCGGCAGGGGTGACGTAGCCGTGGCGGTGGCTGACCGACCAGAGCCGGGCCATGAAGATGAAGATGATCGGGTAGAGCACGATCGTGTAGGGGACGGCGAAGAAGCCGGCGACCGACCCGAGCGCGAACATCGCCGCGGGTACCGCGATGAAGGTGTATGCCGTGTAGAGGTCACCACCCAGCAGGAACCAGGTGACCCAGGTGCCGAAGCGCCGACCGCCCAGGCCCCACTCGTCCAGCGACTCCATCGAGTCGGCCTGGCGCCAGCGGGAGGCCAGGAAGCCCATCACCGTGACGATGGCGAAGAGCACGATCAGGACGGTGAGGGCGACGCCGTTGACGCCGCCGGTGTCGGTGGCTGCGGGGAGCAGGGTGCTCATCGGCCGTTCTCCTCAGGTGAGCTGTGGTCGGGGTGGCCCGGCATCGGGCGGTGGGGGCGCGCCTTGAGCACGAGGCGGTACGCGGCATACGTCATCGCCGAGCAGAGGAAGACCCAGAGGAACTGGTACCAGATGAAGAACGGGAACCCCAGGAGCACAGGGTCCTTGCGGGCGTAGCTGCTCACCCAGAGCAGCGCGATCATCGGCAGGGCAAGCAGGACGGCTGCGATCGTCAGCAGCTTCTTGTCGGCGGGTGGAACGGTGTCGTGGTCGACCTCGGTGTCGGCACTCACGGGGACCTCCAGGTGGGGAGCGGAGACGGCGGGCACGCAGTCCGGAAGGCACGATATGCCCCACCCACCGGTAATGGTGGGAGGCACCTCGCGCAGTTGCCTGTCGGACTACAGGGCCGGCTGGTTCGAGCGACGCCGCCGGTCCAGGCACCGCGTGAGCGCATCCACGACCCGCGGGTCGTACTCGTAGCCCAGGCCGAGGTGGATGCGCTCCATCGCCCGGTCCGCGTGCAGGTGGTCCGGACCGCTCAGGTCGTCGTAGGCGTTGGCCACCTTGATGATGCGGCTGGCCATCGGGAGCTCCTGGCCGAACTCGCGCACCTGCCGGTAAGGGGTGGTCTGGGCTTCCATGATGGTGGCGACGTTGTCGAGCACCCCGGTGCTGCGCACGATCTCGGCTCCGTCGTGGGCGATGCGCTGCTGGTCGCCCGGTGCGGCCATGACGGTCGCCCCCTGCGGGATCGGCTCGCGCAGGGCGACCTGGCCGAGGTCGTGGAGCAGGGCTGCGTACTCGAGGTCGGTGAGCTCGCGCTGGCTCATCCCGAGGTCACGGCCGACTGCCATGGAGATCTCGGCGACCCGCTGGGCGTGCTGCGGCACCGTGTAGCTCGTGCGGTCGGTGAGCGAGGAGAGGGCACCGATGGTCTGCCGGTAGGTCTGGCGGATCGAGGCGTAGCGCTGGACGGCGAAGTAGGCCAGGACCAGCGGGAACAGGAAGAGCGGCAGGGCCACGACCCCCAGGGCGTACTCCGCGAGGGCGATCAACGTGCCCGACGTGACCAGGGCTGTGGCGAGGGCGATCGTCGAGCGGATCTCGTCGAGAATGCTGCGCAGCAGCGGCCCGTGCTCGCGACCGGCCCGGACGATGGCCTGCAGAGCCAGGTCGACCAGCATGGCGACGGCCCCCACGCCGAGCATCACCACCGCGACCAGCCAGCGCCGGGTGCCCCAGTCGGCGCTTCGCTCGAGCAGGCTGGCGCCGTCGATCGTCAGGCTGCGGTAGAGCAGCGGCACGACGGCAGCACCGAAGAACCGGGCCGAGAGCCCGGCCCAGTCCACCGTGCGCCCGGTGGCGGTCAGCAGCCCGTTGCCGAGCAGCATCCCCAGTCCGACGGTGACGATCACGACGCCGGCGCCCACCGGTCGCTCCCCTGGAGGGGCGATAGCGGCCAGCCCCAGGGCGAGGGCCGCGGCCGAGGACATCGGGGCGGTGAGCCGACCCGCCAGCACGGTCAGGCGCGCGGTCTCCCCGAGGGCGATGGCGACGAGGAACAACGTCAGGGTCAGCAACGAGGTGCGGCCCAGCTGCTCGACCTGCGGGGCCGAGGACCACACTGCCGCCACCAGCAGCAGCCCGGCGGCCACGACCGGCACGCCGAGGTCCAGGCCGCGGGGCAGCAGTCGCCTCACGGTCGACCTGCCAGCGGTCGGGCCTGGCCCAGCGGCGCACCGTTGACCCGGGCCCGCAGGTCGGGCCGGTTCGCCAGCAGGTCGGACATCTCCGGCTCGTCGTGGTCCAGTGCCGGCCCCGGCGGCAGCTCGTCCGCGGCGCGGTGGGTGGGCACCCACTCGTGGCGCACGAGGACCTTGGACAACGCACCCACGATGCGGGGGTCGAACTGGGTGCCCGATCGCAGCGTCACGGCCTCCAGCGCCTCGGTCGTCGACAGGGCGCTGCGGTGGGAGCGGTCGGTGGTCAGGCAGTCGAACAGGTCGGCGACCGCGATGACGCGGGCCGCGACCGGGATGTCCGTGCCGGCCAGACCGAGGGGGTAGCCGCGGCCGTCGAACCGCTCGTGGTGGTGGGCGATGCCCTTCGTGGACCCGGCGAGGAACTCGATCTCCTCGATGAGCTCCACCCCACCGAGGGCGTGGTCGGCGAGGAGCACGAGGTCGTCGTCGTCGAGGTCCTTGCGCCCGCGCAGGATCCGGCTGGGCACCCGCACCAGGCCGACGTCGTGCAGCATGCCGGCGGTGCGGACGTCCTGGATCTCCTTGGGCGTCATACCGACGTCCTCGGCCATCCACTCGCAGAGCTGCGCGACGCGCTCGCTGTGCCCGACGTTGTGGGGCATCTTGGTCTCGACCGCGGTGACGAGGGCCTTCAGGGTGCGCTCGTGGGCCTTGAGCTCCTCGCCGTACTGGTCGAAGGCCCACCGGGCGACGAGCAGCGGTGCGAGCACGAGCACTCCGGCGAACCAGCCGACCTGGGCGGGGATCCACAGCACCACGAGGAGGAAACCGATGACGCCGTACCCGACGTAGGCCAGGCCGCTGGTGGTGAGCAGGCTCAGGACGCGGGATCGGATCGGGCTGCCGCTGGAGACGTGCAGGACCAGGGCGATGAGCAGGGCGTTGAGCAGGCACTGCGTCACGTCGGTGACGATGAGCGGCAGCCCGACGAAGACGAGCACCTCGCCGGCCGACATCTCCGGCGAAAGGACGTCACGGCCACCCACGAGCAGGTAGACGAGGCCACCGGCCACGCCCAGGCCACTCATCATGGCCACGTTGAAGGCGTTGGCCACGGCAGGGGATCGGTCGAACTTGAAGATCATGGCCACGGCCCCGACGATGCCGGCGCCCACGGGGCCGACGATCACGGCGGCAGCCACGAGGATGATGCTCAGGAAGCTGATGCGGACCTTGCTGATCAGCTCGGTCTCGCGAAGGAGGACTCCTCCTGCTGCCAGGGTGGTGAGGACACCGATCGCCGGCCAGTCGGTGGGCGGGCCGTCGACGTACAGGGCCAGGGCCACCAGGGACAGGGTGAAGGCGTAGACGCTTGCGACGAAGGCGAACACGGCAGGGCGATAGAGCGTCGTAGCCTGGGATCCTGATCGGGCGGCGCTCACGTCACCAATCTACGGCGTGAGCAACCCGCCCGTATCCGGACCAGAGGATCAGAAGACCAGGTCTCAGACGTCAGATGCTGACGTGACCCTTCCAGTCCCATCCGCGGGAAGCGCCCTCGAGGCCCTTCCAGTCCCAGCCACGGGAGAACTCGGTGGGACCGTCGGTGGGGGTCCACACGAACGTGTCGTCCTGGCCGAGGATGGACTCAAAGATGGTGGTAATGGTCTTCATGGCTGGGGTGCTCCTTCTGCTCGGGGGATGGTCCCTCATCCGTTCGGACCGTTTCGAGCTGTCATTGCGCCGGGTGCCAGGGGTGCTCTCCGGTCGCAGGACTATGATGGCGCGGGGACCGGTGGCGCGTTGGCGGACCAGTCCGTTCTTTGCCAAGTCTTGAAGGTCCCCTCGTCCTTCGGGATGCAGATTACGCCGATAAGGGACATATCCCCCCGGTTGTGGCAGCAGGTACTCACCGCGCTGTGCGACAATGGGGTGAGGAAGGGCGCTGTCCAGGCGCCACCGCACCATCGATGGAGACCCCATGAGCAAGCGCGCCCGCAAGCGTCGCTCGCGCAAGGGCAACGCGGCCAACCACGGCCGCAAGCCCAACGCCTGAGCCAGTACGACGACGCAGACGAGAGCGGCGGTCGGATCCCTGCAGGGATCCGACCGCCGCTCTCGTCTGTCGTGGGAGCCGGTTCTACTCGGCGATCTCGAGCCGGATCGAGGTGATCCGGGCCATGATCTGGGTCCGCAGCCCCTCAGGGGCCTCCTCGCAGGCGCACGAGCGCTTGACCAGCGCCTTGAGCGCCTGGTCGAGGTCGTACTGCTTCAGGCAGGGCGAGCACGCTTCGAGGTGGTGGGCGATCTTGTCCGTGTCGTCATGGGTCATCTCGCCGTCGAGGTACTCATAGACGCGGTGCAGCACCTCCGAGCAGTCCGCTCCGGCGACGTCACCCTGTCCGGAGTCGCTTCCACACATCATGAGTCCGCTCCCTGGGTCGCGAAGCCGCGCTCGGCGGCATACTCGGTCAACAGCTCACGCAGCTGGCGCCTGCCTCGGTGCAACCGGGACATCACGGTGCCGATCGGCGTCGACATGATCTCGGCGATCTCCTTGTAGGCGAACCCCTCGACATCGGCGAGGTAGACCGCCATCCGGAAGTCCTCCGGCAGCTCCTGCAGCGCCTGCTTCACCTGGGTGTCGGGAAGGTGGTCCAGCGCCTCGGTCTCGGCCGAGCGCAGGCCGGCGGAGCTGTGCGACTCCGCCCGTGCGAGCTGGTAGTCCTCGATCTCGGCGGCGTCGGACTGCAGCGGCTCCCGCTGCTTCTTGCGGTAGCTGTTGATGTAGGTGTTGGTGAGGATGCGGTACATCCACGCCTTGAAGTTGGTCCCCGGGCGGTACTGGTGGAATGCCGCATACGCCTTGGTGTAGGTCTCCTGCAGGAGGTCCTCGGCATCGGCCGGGTTGCGCGTGGTCCGCAGGGCGGCGGAGTAGAGCTGGTCCAGCAGGGGCATGGCCTCGAGCTGGAAGCGGGCCTGCCGCTCATCGGTCGTCTCGGTGGCCACGTCGACGGTCGCGTCGGGGGCAGGGGTCTCAGTCATCGCCGCCCAGCCTAGTCCGCCCGTCGCACGGTCGGGGCCGGGCTTGGCGGTCGTCGCACCGGCGGACAGGCCGAGCTCCACGGGTGTGGAGGCGCCGCTGACGGGCGGCGAGGCGGTCAACACTGGCACGGGTCGGCTCCTGGAGGTTCGGGTGGACGTTCCGGTTGCGCACGGAACCATCTCGTGCAACGGCGCTCCCCCGGATGTCATTCCCCACCCCGCCCCCGCTCGCGTCAGGTCGCGCGCTGGGCCGCGGTCCGCGCCACCAGCTCCAGGAACGTCCGTGCCGCGGCGACCACGTCCACGGGCGAGCGGCCGAAGCTGTGGGTCCCCTCCACCGCCGTGACGTATGCCGCGTCGGGCAGCTCGGCGCGGACCTCGGCGGGAGTGCCGAAGGGGTCCCGTGCGCCCTGGACGACGTGCAACGGGAGGCCGGCCGCCAGGGGCAGGCGCAGCTCGTCGGCGCGGGACTTCTCGGGGGCCCCCGGCGGGTGCAGCGGGAAGCTCAGGCACAGCACGCCGTCGGCCCCCGAGGCGGATGCGGTGCGGCAGGCCACCCGTGCGCCGGCACTGCGGCCGCCGACGACCAACGGCCTCGGCAGCGCGCCACGACCGGTCAGCAGCCTGGCCACGACCGGCAGCCACGCCTCGTCGAGGGTCGGCGGCCGTGTCGCGACCCGCTGCCCCCGCAGCCGCCAGGGCTGGTCGACCAGGACGACCGCCCACCCGCGGTCGACCATCTGCCCGGTGACGGCCTCGAGGTCGCTGGTCCACCCCTGCCCACCGGCGCCGTGCCCCAGCACGAGCGTGGCCTGCGCCCGCGGTGGCCGGTGGACGGTCGCCCGCGCCGGACCCTGCGGCGTCGGGACGTCGACCACCCGCGACGGAGCCGGCAGCCTCACACCGGTCCCCCGATGATCTCGCCGGTCATCGGGTCCACCACACCGTCGAGCTCGGCCGGGCCGGCCGGCTCGACGAGCTGGGGACCGTTGCTGCGGTTGGAAGACACGGCAGCACCGACCGGGTGGGCCTCGAAGCGACCGGGCCGATGGAACCCGAGCAGCTCCCCGACCTGGGCGGGGTCCGTGACGGCGGGATCCAGCCAGGTCGCCCAGTTTGCACGCTCCAGGACCAGCGGTTGACGGTCGTGGATCCGGTCCAGGCCGGGCTCGGCGTCGGTGGTGATGATCGTGAACGTCGTCAGCCAGGCCTGCGGGTCGTCGCTGTCCGCGATCTCCCGGTCGCGCCAGAACTCGTAGAGGCCGGCGAACGCCACGACGTCACCGTCGGCCCGGTGCATGAAGAACGGCTGCTTGCGGGGGTTGCCCCGGGCGTCGGTGGCGACCGGTGACTTCTGCCACTCGTACCAGCCCTGGGCAGGGACGAGGCAGCGCCGCGCGGCGGCAGCCCTGGCGAACGAGCTCTTCTCCAGGACCGACTCGGCGCGGGCGTTGATCATCCGCATCCCGATCCTGGTGTCCTTGGACCAGCTCGGGACCAGCCCCCACGTGAGCAACCGCAGCTGGCGCACGGGCCCCGACCCGGCTGCATACGTCTCGTCGGTGTCGCGGGGCACGCGGGAGAGGATGACCGGCGCCTGCTTGCTCGGGGCGAGGTTCCAGTCGGGCGCACCTGCCGGCGGGCTCTGGGGGCTCTTGAGGATGCTGCGCGCAGGGTCACCGGTACGGTCCTGCTCGACCTCGAACTCCTCCACCAGCTCATCGGGACTGGCTGTCGCCGCATAGCGTCCGCACATGATGGACAGGGTACGCAGCGACGTCGGCGCGCCCCATACGGTAGGAAGGGAGCCGCAGGGGAACACCCGTCTCCCCAGACGTCCACAGGAGTGATCATGACCCTCGTCCGCCGTGTGGCCCGCCCGATGCTCGCAGCGATCTTCGTGGTGCAGGGGCTCGAGCAGCTCCGGCACCCTGCCGCGATCAAGGACAAGGTGGCCCCTTTCGCCGAGCAGGTCGCCCCGCTGGGCCTGCCCAACGACCCCGAGCTGCTGGTGCGTGCCAACGGTGCGACCATGCTCGGCGGTGGAGCGCTGCTGGCCACCGGCCGGGTCCCGCGCCTGGCCGCGCTCGCGCTGTTCACCTCGCTGGTGCCGACGACCTACGTCGCGCACCCGTTCTGGGAGAAGTCCGACCCGCAGACGCGCGCCACCCAGCGGGTCGGCTTCCTGAAGAACCTCGGCCTCATGGGCGGGCTCCTGCTCGCCTGCGTCGACACCGAGGGCAAGCCGGGTCTGGCCTACCGCGCGGGCCTCGCGGGCGACTCGGCCAGGCGCATCGCCAAGCAGACCCGCCGGGAGGCCAGGCACGCCACGCACGCCGCTCGTCGCGAGGCCAGACTCGCCGCGTCGCAGGCCCACGATGCCCTCACCTGATCCCACCCGCCCCGTGGAGGGTGACTGGCCCGTCCCCGCGGCACCCGGCCCGGTCGACGCCGAGGTCGCCCTCCCCGGGAGCAAGTCACTGACCAACCGGTTCCTCGTCCTGGCAGCGCTCGCCAACGGCCCGTCCCTGCTGCGACGCCCGCTGCGTTCGCGCGACACCCTGCTCATGGCGCAGGCGTTGCGCCAGCTCGGGGCCGGGATCGACGACACCACGGCGACCTCCGGGCAGCTGCCCGACTGGGTGGTCACCCCGGCGACGCTGCGTGGCGACACCCGGGTCGACTGTGGCCTCGCGGGCACCGTGATGCGGTTCCTGCCCCCCGTTGCCGCACTGGCGGCCGGACCGGTCACCTTCGACGGCGACGCCCAGGCCCGGGTACGGCCGATGGGGCCGGTCCTGGACGCCCTTCGTTCGCTCGGCGCGGACATCGACGACGGCGGCCGCGGCATGCTCCCGTTCACCGTCAGGGGTCGCGCCGCGATGTCCGGTGGGACGGTGACGATGGACGCTTCGGCGTCCTCCCAGTTCATCTCGGCACTGCTGCTCGCCGGTCCGCGCTACGACAAGGGCGTCACGGTCCACCACGTGGGCCGACCGGTGCCCTCGGAGCCGCACATCGAGATGACCGTCGAGACGCTGCGTGACGCCGGCGCGCTCATCGACGACAGCGAACCCAACACCTGGCGGGTCGAGCCCTCGGAGGTCAACGCCCTCGACGTCCAGGTCGAGCCCGACCTGTCCAACGCGGCGCCGTTCCTCGCCGCCGGCCTCGTCACCGGCGGACGGGTGACCGTGCCCGGGTGGCCTCACCACACCACGCAGGCGGGGGATGCGATCCGTGACATCCTCGACGCCATGGGCGCCGACGTGACGCTCAGCCGGGAGGGTCTGACCGTCTCGGGCAGCGGCGAGGTGTCAGGGATCGATGTCGACCTGCACGACGCGTCAGAGCTCACGCCGGTCGTGGCCGCCGTGGCCGCGCTCGCCGACTCCCCCACCGTGATCCGCGGGGTGGCCCACATCCGCGGCCACGAGACCGACCGCCTCGCAGCGCTCGCGCGCGAGCTGGGAGCGCTCGGCACCGTGGTCACCGAGACCGAGGACGGCCTGCGCATCTCGCCCAGACCGTTGCGCCCCAGCCTGTTCCACACCTATGCCGACCACCGGATGGTCATGGCGGGAGCAGTCCTCGGGCTGCGCTGCCCCGGGCTGGTCATCGAGGACGTCGGCACGGTCGCGAAGACCCTGCCGCAGTTCACCGGGCTGTGGCACCACCTGGTGTCACCCGGCACCAGCGCGGCCACCGCATGAGCCGCAAGGCGTCCGACTACGACGAGAGCGACGTCCGCGTCCGCCCCAGCCGTCGGGGCTCGCGTCCGCGCTCGAAGGACCGCCCGGCCCACGAGGACGCCGTACCCGGCTTCGTGCTCGCGGTGGACCGCGGCCGCTACACGGTGCTCGTCCCCAGGGGGACCGGGCGCAAGGCCACCCCCGAGCGGCTCGTGACGGCCATGAAGGCCCGGGAGCTCGGGCGCAAGGGCATCGTCGTCGGCGACGACGTCGAACTTGTCGGGGACACCACCGGCAACCCCGACGGACTGGCCCGGATCGTCCGGCTCACCCCCCGCCGCTCGGTGCTGCGACGCAGCGCCGACGACACCGACCCCGTCGAGCGCGTGATCGTCTCGAACGCCGACCAGCTGGTCATCGTGTCGGCGCTGGTCAACCCGGAGCCACGACCCCGTCTCATCGACCGCTGTCTCGTCGCCGCCTACGACGCCGGCCTCGAGCCCCTGCTCGTGCTCACCAAGGCCGACCTCAAGGACCCGTCGGAGTTCCTCGGGAGCTATGCGCCGCTCAACGTGCCGAACGTCGTCACCTCGACCGGCGAGTCGGGCTTCGACGGCCTGGAGGAGCTCACCGAGCGCCTCGTCGGACGGGTCAGCGTCTTCGTCGGTCACTCCGGCGTCGGCAAGTCCACCCTGGTCAACGGACTGGTCCCCGATGCCCGGAGGGCGACCGGGGTCGTCAACGACGTGACGGGCCGCGGACGGCACACCTCGTCCTCGGCAGTCGCCCTGCGCCTGCCGGCCGGCGACGGCTGGGTCATCGACACCCCCGGGGTGCGCTCCTTCGGGCTCGCCCACGTCGACCTCGGACGGGTCATCCAGCACTTTCCGGACCTCGAGGCCGGCACGGGGCTGTGCCCGCGCGGCTGCACCCACGACGAGCCGGAGTGCGCCCTCGACACGTGGGTGGAGTCGGGTCAGGCCGGCCCTGCTGGGACCTCCCGGCTCGAGTCGCTGCGGCGGCTGCTGCGAGCCCGCTCCGGCGAGGGCGACTGAGCCGTCCCCGCGCCGGGCCCCCACACCAGGTGACCCGCCACGGCGAGCAGGGCCGCCAGCACGGGCATCCCGAGCAGCAGGGCCACCTGGACCCGCACCGGCGCGACGGTGAGCGTCGTCTCGTCGACGCGGGAGGTCCACCACACGTACAGCACCGGACCGAGCAGCGCCGCGAGCGCCACCACCCTGGCGGTGCGGTTCCGTCGTGCCACGAGGGGACCGGCCACGGCGAAGGCCGGGAGCAGTGCCAGGCCGGGGCCGGCGAAGAGCAGCAGACCCGGCAGCACGGCGAGCCTGAGCCAGCGCCGGGCACCTGCGTGACGCCTGGCTTCGGCAGCCACCCCCACGCCGAGACCGAACAGGGCCGCGAGGGCGACGATGACCAGGGACCCGGCCCAGCTGAACTCGGGGTGGGTCGAGACGAGCCGCATCCAGCCGCGGGCGAGCACGCCCCACCCCGCACCCAGGACTGCGCCGAGGGCGGCGGCTCGGGCCATACCGCCACCCATCACCACACCACGGGGAAGCATGCCAGCCGGGCACCGGCGGCACCCGTGTCGTGGTCGGTGGCCATCTCGTGGACGACCACGGATCGGGCGCCGTGGACCGGGACGAACGGCACCACCGTCGCCGCCCGGCCGGTGCCGGCGGACGTCACCGTGAAGTCCAGCCACACCTCGTGGTCGGCGTCGACCACGGCAGGAACAGCGCTGTTGTAGTGGGGGCCCGCGGCCGCACCGTCACCGGGCACGCACGGTCCGCTGTGCAGGTGCGCCCCGAAGGTCGTCCCCGCCGCCGACCGGGCGATCCCCGACACCTTCAGGACCAGGGCCGAACGCCTTGCTCCCAGCGTCAACCGCAACGTCCCGCGCGCGCCTTCCAGGGGCTGGGCGGTGGTGGGCTGGAGGTCGCTGAGCGGACTCTGGAAGGTCAGTGACCGGCCCTTCACGCGCTCGGCATCGCCGCCGCGGTCCCCCGTGTGGCCGGGGGTGCCGGCCAGGGCCGCAGGGGCTGAGGTGGTCGCCAGGGCGACGACGGCGGTGCAGGCGACGACGACGCCTGTTCTGCGCAGAAGGGGTGATGTGCCGAGGCGCTGCATGGGGTCTCCTTGGGTGAGGGCTGGTGATGCTGACACCCCGACTGACGCGGCGCGCCGCGCCGGCGGGTGACACGGATCGCCGCCTGAATTCGTCCGATCTCGTTGTCACCCAACGGGTCCGGTCGCTCGTCTGTCGAGGTGATGGAGTCCATGGAAGTGCTCGCAAGGCGCACGAGCAGCACAGGCGGCAAGGCCCCCTCGTTGGAGGCCGACTCGCTCGTCGTCGCGCTCTTCACGACAGAGGCTGCGCGTCTGGCCTCGCTCGCCCGCTTCTTCGTCGACGACCGGACTGCCGCCGAGGACCTGGTGCAGGAGGCGTTCATCCGCCTCGCGCGCAGCAGCCACCGCATCCGCGAACCCGAACGAGCGGCCGCGTACCTGCGCTCGATCGTGATCAACCTCGCCCGCGACCACAACCGGCGCGGGCTGGTCTCGCTGCGGCACCGGCCGCCGGCGGCGCTCGACGAGCCTTCCGCCGAGGACACCGCATCGATGCTGCAGGAGCGGCGCGATGTCGTCGCGGCGGTGCGGGCCCTGCCACGTCGACAGCGGGACTGCATCGCCCTGCGCTACTACCTCGAGCTCGGCGTCGACCAGATCGCCGAGACCCTCGACCTGTCACCGAACTCGGTCAAGACCCATCTGCGCCGCGGTCTGCGGACGTTGGCCGCCCGACTGGAAGAGGACCGATGAGCGCGCTCGAAGACCGCCTGCACGAGGCCCTGGCCGCCGAGGCGCGGACCCGCGTCCCGTCAGCGGACCTGTTCGCCCGGGTCGTCGACAGCATCCAGGACGACCGCCGGCGCCGACGGCGCCGGCGGGTCGCAGCGGTGGCCTGGGTCGCCGCGCTGACCGCAACGCTGACCATCGTGTTGGCGCTCACCCCACGAGGAAAGGACGGACTCGACATGCCCTGGTGGATCCTGGAGGTCGGCACGACCGTGGCGCTGCTGGCGATCGCACTCTGGCTGGGCCCGTTCATCAAGCGCTTCGGACGGGCGTACGCCGCGGACGTCTTCCACGACAACCCGCTCACCGGCAAGAGCTACATCGTCCTCACCGACATCGTGTACTACCTGATCTTCGCCGCCTACATCCTCTTCTCGGTGCACTTCGCCCCACAGGAGGACTGGAAGAACGTCGTCTCCCAACGGGTCACCGCGGAGCAGCTGACCTTCGAGGTCGCTCGCGTCGGCGGCATCCTGCTCATCATCGGCATCCTGCACGGTGTGAACATCGTCCTCATGCCGGTCCTGGGCCGGCTCTTCTCGCTGAACCGACGGCTGCCCCAGTGAGGGCGCCGTCCCGCCCGCAGCCCCGGCAGCACGACCGCGCCGTCCCCCCTCGTCAGGGGAACGGCGCGGTCGGTCCGCCGATGGCGGTCGGGAGCCTCAGATGGCGCGGTCGGCGCCCTGCTGGGTGAGGTCGATCGTCTCGATGATCTCGCGGGGCTGCGCGTAGTGGCAGGCCGACAGGTGCTCGCCGGGACCGTCCGGGCGCATCTCGAGCAGCGGGATGTCGGTCTTGCACTTGTCCTGCGCCTTCCAGCAGCGCGTGTGGAACCGGCACCCCGACGGGGGGTTGGCCGGCGACGGGACGTCGCCCTTGAGGACGATCTGCTCCTTCTTGTGGCGCAGCGTCGGGTCCGGCACGGGCACGGCCGACAGCAGGGCCTGGGTGTAGGGGTGGGTGGGACGGCTGTAGATGTCGTCCTCGCCCCCCAGCTCGGCCATCTTCCCCAGGTACATCACACCGACGCGGTCGGAGATGTGGCGCACCACGGACAGGTCGTGGGCGATGAAGACGTAGGACAGGCCGAGCTCGTCCTGCAGCTTCTCCATGAGGTTGACCACCTGGGCCTGGACCGACACGTCGAGCGCGGAGACCGGCTCGTCGCAGATCAGGACCTTCGGGTTGAGCGCGATGCCCCGGGCGATGCCGATCCGCTGGCGCTGCCCGCCGGAGAACTGGTGGGGGTAGCGGTTGATGTGCTCGGGGTTGAGGCCCACCAGGTCGAGCAGGTCCTGCACGGCCTTGCGGCGCCCCTTCTTCGGCACCACGTCGGGGTGGATGTCGAAGGGCTCCCCCACGATGTCGCCGACCGTCTTGCGAGGGTTGAGCGAGGTGTACGGGTCCTGGAACACGATCTGGATGTCGCGACGCAGCCTGCGCATCGCGCGACCCTTCTGGGCGAACATGTCCACCCCGTCGAACTGGACCGAGCCCGACGTGGGCTCCTCCAGCCGCATGAGCAGGCGGCCCAGTGTGGACTTGCCACAACCGGACTCACCGACGATGCCGAGCGTCTCACCCTTGAGGAGCTCGAAGCTGACACCGTCCACGGCCTTGACGTGACCGACGGTGCGGCGCAGGACGCCGCCCCTGATGGGGTAGTGCTTGACCAGGTCGGTCGCGGTCAGGATGGCTTCAGCCATTGAGGACCTCCTCGGCGAAGTGGCAGGCGGACTCCCGGCCGGGGGCGACCTCCCGCAACGGGGGACGGTCCTCCCGGCAGACGTCCTGGGCGAACTTGCAGCGGGGGTTGAACGCGCACCCCTGCGGGATGTGCATGAGGTTCGGTGGCAGGCCACCGATCGCCGCCAGCTGCTGGCCCTTCTGGTCCAGGCGGGGAATCGACTCGAGCAGCCCCTTCGTGTACGGGTGCGCCGGCTTGCGGTACAGGTCGTACACGTCGGCACGCTCGACGATGCGGCCGGCGTACATGACCGCGATCTTGTCGGCCACGTCGGCCACGACCCCCAGGTCGTGGGTGATGAGGATGAGCCCCATCTGGCGCTCCTCCTGCAGCTCCTGCAGCAGGGCCATGATCTGGGCCTGCACCGTGACGTCCAGAGCGGTGGTCGGCTCGTCCGCGATGAGCACCGCGGGGTCGAGCGCGATGGCCATCGCGATCATGATGCGTTGGCGCATGCCGCCGGAGAACTGGTGGGGGTAGGCCTTGACCCGCTCCTTGGCCCCCGGGATCTGGACGCGCTGCATGAGCTTGACGGCTCGCTCCAGGGCGTCCGAACGGTTCATCCCGCGGTGCACGCGGAACATCTCGGCGATCTGCCAGCCCACCGGGAACACCGGGTTGAGGGAGGACAGCGCATCCTGGAAGACCATGGAGATCTCCGGCCCGCGGGCCTTGCGCCGTTGCTCCGGCGCCATGGTCAGCAGGTCCTGGCCGCAGTAGCGGATCTGGCCCTTGGGGACCACCGCGGGAGGGACGTCGAGGATGCCCATGATCGCCTGGGCGGTCACCGACTTGCCCGACCCCGACTCGCCCAGGATGGCCAGCGTCTCGCCCTGGTAGAGGTCGAAGTTGACGCCGTTGATCGCCCTGGCGATGCCGTCGGCGGTGTGGAACTCGACGTGGAGGTCCTCCACCTCGAGCAGCAGCCCGTCCTTGGCGTGGTACTCGGAACCGGTCGCGGTGTTCTCGCGAGCCGTTCCGGTGTCAGTTGTGGTCATCACTGTGTCTTTCCCGCTCAGCGCGACTTGGGGTCGAAGGCGTCACGCACGGCGTCACCGAGCATGATGAAGGCCAGCACCGCAAGGGACAGGAACAGGCTGGGGAACAGCAGGATGTGCGGGTAGGTCCGCACAGCCACGAGGGCGTCGGAGATCGCGACACCCCACGAGATCGCCGGTGGGGTCAACCCGATGCCGAGGAAGCTCAAGGTGGCCTCGGCAGTGATGAAGACACCGAGGTTGATCGTCGCCACCACGATGACCGGCGCGAGCGCGTTGGGCATGACGTGGGACCGGATGATCCGCCACGGGCTCGCGCCCAGGGCACGAGCCGCCTGCACGTAGTCGTTGGGCTTGACCTGCAGGACGCTGGAGCGCATCAGGCGGGCGAGGCCCGGCCAGCCGAACACCGACAGCACGAGCACGACCTTGCCCACGACCATGAGGTACGGGGTGTTCTGGTCGTTGGGGTAGACCGACATGAACAAGATGCCACCGAGCAGCAGCGGGATGGCGAAGAAGATGTCCGTGACACGCGAGACCACGGTGTCGGCGAAGCCTCCGTAGTAGCCGGCCAGGATGCCCATGACCAGACCGATGAGCACCGTCGACAGGGTGGAGAAGACTCCGACCAGGATCGAGGCACGTGCGCCGTAGATCGTGCGGGCGTAGATGTCGTAACCCTGGATGTCGCGGCCGAACCACGCACCGGCGCCCGGCTTCTCGCGAGCGCTCTTCAGGTCCGCGGCGCCGGGGTCGACGGTGGTGAACAGCTGCGGCACCAGAGCCATCAGGACGAAGGTGGCGATCAGCCCGACCGAGACCCAGAAGATCGGGTTCCGCTTGAGCTGGCGCCACGCGTCGGAGGCGAGCGAGCGCCCCTCGTCCGCTGCGGCTCCGGGGTCGGAGGCGCCGACCTCGGTGTTGACGGCGACGGACGATGCCTCAGTCATGACTGATCCTCGGGTCGAGCACGCCGTACAACAGGTCGACGAGCAGGTTCATCAGGAGGAAGACGAGCACCAGGACGGTCACGGTGCCCACCACGCTCACCGGGTCACGGTTGCGGATACCGGTGAAGAGGAACCCGCCGACGCCCTGGATGTTGAAGATGCGCTCGGTCACGATGGCGCCGCCGAGCAGGCCACCGAAGTCGGCACCGATGAAGGTGACCACCGGGATGAGCGAGTTGCGCAGGGCGTGCACGCCGAGGGTGCGCTGGCGCGTCAGGCCCTTGGCCGTGGCGGTGCGCAGGTAGTCGGCTCGCAGGTTCTCGACCAGGTTCGTCCGAGTCAGGCGCGCGACGTAGGCGATGGAGGCCGAACCCAGGACGAAGGCCGGCAGCAGCAGCTTGGTGTAGGTGACGTCGGAGCCGACGGTCGCCAGCTCGGGCATGAACTTCAGCGCGATGCCGTACTGGAGGCCGACACCGATGACGAAGACCGGGATCGAGATGACGAACAGCGTGCTCACCAGGACGAGGTTGTCGATGAACTTGCCCTTGCGGATGCCGGCGAGGACACCGGCGATGATGCCGATGAGCGTCTCGAACACGATCGCCATACCGGCCAGCTTGGCCGTGGTCGGGTACCGCAGCTTGAGCTCGTCGACCACGGCGAGGTCACGGAAGTTGGTGCCCAGGTCGCCTTGCAGGAGGTTGCCCATGTACGTGGCGTAGCGCAGCAGGAACGGGTCGTTGAGCCCGTGCTTCTCGCGGAACTCGGCCACGAAGGTGGCCGGGCAGGGGCGCTCACCGCACAGGCCGATGGTGGGATCGCCCGGAAGGGCGTAGACCATGACGAAAATGATGAACGTGGCTCCGAGCAGCACCGGGATCATCTGGATAATGCGCCGAAGGATGTACTTGTACACGTCACCTCCTTGGGTTTGACGCCGTGGGATGGGGTGCTCCCGCAAGCGTGGCCGGACGAGCGGGGACGCTACCTCACGGAGCGCCGGTGCCCATCACAACATAGTCGTATGGGGGGTGCCGGGGGCATCGGGCGGGTCTCGCCCACTGCTCCCGGACGCGCCATCGGCCTGCCGACACTGGGCCGGCAGGCCGACGACGCTATCTGGATCCGTGCCCCCGGTCAGGGGCGGGGTCCGGGTTGACTTACTTCAGCGCGAGGCTGGCGAAGTCGATCGTGCCGAACGCGGTGATCTTCACGCCGGTGACCTTGTCGGACCAGCCGAAGGTCGCGGTGGAGTACCACATCGGCATGGCCGGCATGTCGTTGGCGAGCAGTGCCTCGGCCTCCTGGTACTTGGCGTTCGCCGCAGCGGCGTCCGTGGAAGCAGCAGCCTCGGTGAGGAGCTTGTCGAACTCGGGGTTGCTGTAGTTGCCATCGTTCGACGACGCGCCGGTCTTGAAGATCGGGGCGAGGAAGTTCTCGATCGACGGGTAGTCCATCTGCCAGCCGGTGCGGAACATGCCCTTCTGCTTGCCCGCGGCGATGGCGCCACGGAAGGTGGAGAAGTCCACGACCGGGGTGGCGACACAGTCGACACCGAGAGCACCCTTGACGGAGTTGCAGGTCGCCTCGACCCACGCCTTGTGAGAAGCGTCGGCGTTGTAGGCGATCGTCATCTTGCCGCCCTTGAAGCCGCCGGCCTCGTCCAGCTTGGCCTTGGCCTTGGCGGGGTCGAAGGTGCAGTACTCGCCACACGCGTCGGCCTTGTAGCCGTCGACGACCGGGGAGACCCAGCCGGTGGCGGGCTGACGGGTGTTGTTGAAGATCTGCTTGATGATCGTCGGACGGTCGATGGCCATCGAGATGGCCTGACGGATCTTCGGGTCGGCGTAGTTCGGGTCGACCTTGACCGGCGCGAACGTGATGGTCTGGATGACGCCAACGGCCTTCTGGGCGTTGCGGTCAGGCAGGTCCGTCTTGTACTTGTCGTCGATCATCGCCGAGGAGGGAACCTCGTCGGTCACGTCGAGGTTGTTGGCCTGGACGTCGGTGTAGGCCGCGTCGGCGTCCTGGTAGATCTTGAACGTGATGTTGTCGAGCTTGCCACCGAACGTGCCCGAGTAGTCGTCGAACTTGCTGAGCTTGATCTCGGTGTTCTTGGTCCACGAGTCGAGCTTGAACGGACCGGCGCCGACCGGCTTCTCGCCGTAGGCCTTCGGGTCCGCGAAGAACGAGTCGGGCAGCGGCGAGAACGCCGAGTAGCCCAGGCGGACCGCCATGTTCGAGACCTTCTCGCCGGTCTTGATCGTGAAGGTGTGGTCGTCCGTCACGGCGAGACCGCTGAGCTTGTCGGCCTTCGGGGTGAAGTCCTTGCAGGGGTCTTCCTCGTCGGTGCCGGCGCACTGCATGTCGCCGAAGCCTTCGATGGGCTCCATGAAGTACCCGGAGGACTGGGCGTTCGGGCCGAAGGCGGCGTAGTTCCAGGCGTCGACGAAGTTCTTCGCCTTGACCTCGGTGCCGTCGTGGAACTTGTAGCCCTTCTTCAGGGTCACCGTGAAGTTCTGGTTGTCCGTGGTCTCGATCTTCTCCGCGATGTCGTTCTCGGGAGCAGCCGTCTCGGGGTTGTAGTGGATGAGCTTGGCCGTGATGGCGTCGAGCACGTTTCCACCACAGGTCTCCGTGGTGTTGCTGGGGACGAGCGGGTTCTGCGGGTTGCACCCACGGACCGTGACAGCGCCGCCGGCCTGGCCGCCTGCGCTGGGGCTGGTGTCATCGGTGCTGCTACCGCCGCCACACGCTGCTGCGAGCAACGTCACGGCGGAAATTCCAGCGACCATGGTCACCGTGCGAGTAGTTCCTCGCATGGATGTCCTCCTACTGTTGGGTCTGCCGTTCGAGTGAACGGTCGGTCCGAGCTGCCCCCCGGTCGGAGCGCAGCCCACTGACGCACAAGTCGTCGTGTTGTGGCACCCATGAAAGAGCACGCAGGGAGCAAAGGCGACGTTCCACGCCAACCCGAGACAGAAACGTGATCGTCTCGAAGCCGACCTGGGCGCAGATTTTCGGCGCAGGTGGCTTTCCTCCCGCTTGGGACGTGTTGCTCACGGTCTGTCCGGGGGTCCCACCGACGCCGCATCCCCGCAGGTCGCGCCGTGGCGATCCGGCGTCCGGTCGGGGCGACGGGCTAGCGTGGGCAGGTGCCCTACGACGACGACCTGCGCCTCGCCCATGTCCTGGCCGACGCCGTCGAACGGATCACGATGGCCCGGTTCCGGTCCGAGGACCTTTTCGTGGAGTCCAAGCCCGACCTCAGCCTCGTCAGTGACGCCGACCGCTCCGCCGAGGAGCTGGTCCGCTCCCAGCTCAAGCGCACCCGGCCCCGCGACGCCGTCGAGGGTGAGGAGTTCGAGACCACCGGGCACGGACCGCGTCGCTGGGTCATCGACCCCATCGACGGCACCCACAACTTCGTCCGCGGCGTCCCGGTCTGGGCGACCCTGATCTCGCTCGTCGACGACGGACAACCGGTGCTGGGTCTGGTCGCGGCGCCCGCCCTCGGCCGGCGCTGGTGGGCTGCGACGGGATCCGGGGCGTGGTCGGGCAAGAGCCTGACCGCCGCGAAGCGCATCCACGTCTCAGGCGTGGCCAAGGTCGAGGACGCCTCGCTGTCCTACTCCAGCCTGTCCGGGTGGCGCGCGCTCGACCGCCACCAGCAGCTGCTCGACCTCACCGACGAGTGCTGGCGCACCCGCGCCTACGGCGACTTCTGGTCCTACATGCTCGTGGCCGAGGGTGCGGTCGACATCGCCGCCGAGCCCGACCTCGCCGTCTACGACATGGCCGCGCTGGTCCCGATCGTGACCGAGGCCGGCGGGCGGTTCACCTCCTTGGCAGGCACCGTCGGTCCCTGGGGTGGCAATGCGGTCGCCACCAACGGCCTGCTGCACGACGAGGTGCTCGCGCGACTGGGCACCGACGCTCGCGCCTGAGGCCCGAGCCCGCGCCTGCCCGCACAGGTCCTGAGCCCGTCCTCGGCCCCCCGTCGCTGCGCTCCGACTCAGTTGGGGACGACCGACACCTCACCGACGCCCAGCCCGCGGATGGCGTCGGCGTACGTCGACGCATCGCCGACCACGACGACGGTCCACTCCCCGTCGACCCACCGGCGGTAGGCCTCCTGGAGCTCCTGGGGGCCCAGCTCGCGCATCTGCTCCAGGTTGCGGGTGGTGAACTCCGTGGTCAGGCCCTCGAGGGCCATCGTCGACGCCTCGTCGGCGACGGCGTCGGCAGTCGCGTAGCGACCCGGCGCCGTCTTGCTGACGAAGTCCACGCCGGCGCGCACCTCCTGCTCGTCGAAGCCCTCACGGCCACTGGCGAGGATCTCGAGCAGCAGCCGGACCGAATCGACGGTGGCGTCGGCGCGCACCGAGCCGGACGTGAGGAACAGCCCTCCGGAGCTGCGCGGCCGGAACACCGAGCGCACCCCGTACGTGTAGCCCTTCTCCTCGCGCAGCACGGCGTCCACGCGCGCGTTCGGCGACCCACCGACGATGAAACCCAGGACGGGGTATGGCGCCCAGCCGCCCTCGGCGCGCCGGTCCGGGCCGGCCGCACCCACGAGCACCTCGCTCTGCACCGAACCCGGCCGGTCGACCAGGACGATGCGGGCCGCATCAGCCGCGCGGCGGGCCGGGACGGCGGCGGGGACTGCGACGTCGGCGGTCCAGGTGCCGAGGGTGCGTTCGACCATCGCGAAGACGTCGAGGTCGCTGAGGTCGCCGGCCACGACCGCGGTCATCCCCGCCGGGCCGAGGTGCCGGGCGTGGAAGTCCACGACGTCCTGACGGGTGAGGGCGGCGATGGAGGTGGCCGTCCCGGCGGAGGGACGGGAGGCGCGGTCCTGCTCGTCGTAGAACGTGGCGACGAACTCCCGGGCGGCCCGCTGTGGGGCCAGGGCGCGCTCCTGCTCGATCTCGGCCAGCCGGGTCCGCCGGATCCGGTCGACCTCGGCCTGCGGGAAGACGGGCTCGCAGAGGGCGAGCCGCAACAGCTCGAGGGCCTCCTCGAGCCGCCGCTTCGGCACATCGAGGTCGACGCCGACCCCTGCCTCGTTGACCGAGGCACCCAGCGCGATTCCCTTGCGCTCCAACAGCTCCGCGAACTCCTCGGGCGTGTGGTCGACGGTGCCCTCGTCGAGCAGCCGCGCCATCACGGTGGCCACGCCCTCCACCTCCCGGGGCTCGGCCGACAGGGGCAGGGGCAGGGCCGTGCGGACGGACACGACGTACTGACCCGGGATGTCGTAGGTCACCACCTCGATGCCGTTGGGCAGGGTCCGGCGGCTGGGGACGGGGAAGCTCCACGGACCCGGCGGTGTCACCTCGGGGCGGGGCGCCCCGGTCGTGTCGTCGGTGGTCATGCTGCGTCCTCCTGGGCCGCGACGAGGTGGCGCACCACGGCCCTGCTGCCGGGTGCCAGCCAGGTCTGCGCCGCGGCACGCACCTGCTGGGGGGTCACCTGGCCGATGCGGTCCAGGAAGGTGTTGATGAACTGCGCGTCACCGTGCAGCAGGGCGTGCTGGCTGATCAGGTCCGCGCGCTCCTCCTGGCCGGACAACGCGGACAGCCAGCTGCGTTCTGACTGGGCCATGGCCGACTCCGCCTCGATGGCCGTGGGCCCCTCCTGCGCGAACCGCTCGAGCTCCTCGACCACTGCCGCCTCGATCGCCTCAGGGTCCTGTCCCTGCGCGATGTCGATGACGAAGAAGCCCAGGCTGGCACCGTCCACGAACCCCATCGCGTGGGCCTGCACGGCGTTGGCGACCTGTTCACGGCGCACCAGCCGTTGCACCAGCCGGGAGGTGGACAGTCCGCCGAGGGCGTCGACCGCCAACGCCGCCGCGAAGAACTCCTCGGTGTTGTCGACCGGGAGCCGGAACGCGATGTGCAGCCGGTCGTTCGGCACCGGCCCCGGCCGGTCGACGTGCACCGGCCTGGTCAGGGGGTCGAGCTGGGGCAGGTTGGCCCGCGGCGTCTCGGCGCTCGCCGGTAGGTGCCCGAAGTAGCGCTCCGCGGCCGCGAGCCCTTCCTGCGCGGTGAGGTCCCCGACGAGGGTGAGCACCGTGTTGTTGGGCCCGTAGTAGCGACGGAAGAAGTCGTGCACGTCCTCGACGCTCGCGCCGTCGAGGTCCTCCATCGAGCCGATCGTGGGGTGGTGGTACGGGTGCCCCTCGGGGAACACGGCGGCATACACCTCGATGAGCGCCTTGCCGTACGGCACGTTGTCGTAGCGCTGGCGCTTCTCCTCCTTCACGACGTCCCGCTGGTTGTCGAGGTTCTCCTGGTTGACCGCGTCCAACAGGAAGCCGTGCCGGTCGGCCTCCATCCACAGCGCCAGCTCGTAGGCACCCTTGGGCACCGTCTCGAAGTAGTTGGTCCGGTCGAACCACGTGGTCGCGTTGAGACGACCACCCTCGGCCATCAACCGCGCGAAGTGCTCACCACTGGCCACGTTGCGCGAGCCCTGGAACATGAGGTGCTCGAAGAGGTGGGCGAAGCCGGTGCGTCCGGCGACCTCGTGGCGGGAACCGACGTTGACCCACAGGTTGACCGTGACGTTCGGGACGCTGGTGTCGGGAGAGACCACGACGCGCAGGCCGTTGGGCAGCGTGAACTCGTGGATCGGGTAGTCCAAGGGCATGGCTGCACCCTAGGCGACCCGTTGAGCCGACGCCCGCAGGTGCCGGCTTCCGCGCGCGACCGTGGTCGCGGCGCGAGAGGACCTCAGGGGGTGCGGCGGCTCTGCTCCCGCGCCTGGGTGACGGACTGCGCCGGCGGGCGGCGGTCCGCCGGCACCCGCGGCAACGACGGCGCATACCCCTCGCCGAGCTGCTCGATGGCCGTGCGGGCGAAGACCTGCTGCTCGGTCACGGTGCGCTCGGAGCGGCCACGTCCGAGGAAGCTGACCGCCCAGTGCAGCAACGTGGTGAGGCGGTGCTTGAACCCGATGATGTAGACGAGGTGGACCGCCAGCCACAGGAGCCAGGCGACGAACCCGCTCAGGCGCAGCCGGCCGATGGAGGCGACCGCACTGAAGCGCGAGATGGTCGCCATCGACCCCTTGTCCTTGTAGATGAACGGTCCGGCCGGCTCCTTGCCCGCGAGGCGGCGCTTGATCTGGTCGGCGGCGTGGCGGGCGCCCTGGATCGCGACCTGGGCGACGCCGGGGTAGCCGTTGAGCGCGGCCATGTCCCCGACGACGAACACCTCGGGGTGGCCCGGGAGCGTCAGGTCGTCGTTCACCTGGACGCGACCGGCCCGGTCCACGGGCGCCCCGGACTGCTCGGCGAGCTGGACGCCGAGCTCGGAGGCCTGCACGCCTGCTGCCCAGACCTTCGTGACCGACTCGATGCGGCGGGTCGACCCGTCGGAGTCCTTCACGTCGATCCCGGTGGCGTCGACGCCGGTGACCATGGCACCGAGCTGCACCTCGACACCGAGGCTGCGCAGCTTCTCGGCCGCCTTGGCGCCGAGCCGGTCGCCGAACGCGGAGAGCACGGTGGGTGCCGCGTCGAGCAGGACGATCCTGGCGCGCGTGGTGTCGATGGCCCGGAAGTCATGGCGCAGGGTGCGATGGGACAGCTCGGCGATCTGGCCGGCCATCTCGACCCCGGTGGGACCGGCACCGACGACGACGAACGTCATCATCCGCTCGATCTCCTTCGGGGTGCTGGCCAGCTCGGCCCACTCGAAGGCCCCGAAGATGCGGCCGCGCAGCTCCAGGGCGTCGTCGATGGACTTCATCCCGGGCGCGTACTGCGCGAAGTGGTCGTTGCCGAAGTAGGACTGGCCGGCGCCGGCTGCGACCAGGAGGGAGTCGTACTCGGTCACCGTCTCGCGGTCCAGGACGCGCGAGGTGACCGTCTTGGCGGCGAGGTCGACGTGGGTCACGTTGCCGAGCAGGACCCGGGCGTTCTTCTGGCGGGCCAGCACCTCACGGGTGGCCGGGGCGATCTCGCCCTCGGAGAGGATGCCGGTGGCGACCTGGTAGAGCAGCGGCTGGAACAGGTGGTGCGTGGTCTTGGCGATGAGCGTGATGTCGACCTCGGCACGCTTGAGCGCCTGGGTGCCGAACAACCCACCGAACCCCGAGCCGACCACGACGACGCGGTGACGGGGCTGGGTGTTGACCTCGTGCGACATACCGACACTCTCCTGTGAAAGACGAAGGACGGCTACCCCCCGGTGGTGGGTGCCGTCCTCGATGACGCGTGCGCTTGCGTCAACAACCCTAGCGGCGCGGGTATGCCGTGGGCGCACCTCGGAGCGTGGGCTGGGACGCGCGTCACGTCACCGGTCTCACGTCACGGACCGCGTGGACGCCTCAGTGGCCGGGGCCGCCGGGGGCGGCCGGTGGTGTGGTCGTCGACTCTGGGGCAGGTCCGGTCGGGGACGGGCTCGGGCCGGACGGGGTGGGGACCGGGCTCGGGCCAGACGGGGTCGGGGTGGGGCTGGGGGTCGGGGTCACCGGCCGCGGCAGGGTGGTCGTCGGGGAGGGCGCCGGAGTCGCCGTGGTCGAGCCGGTCGGTGCGGGGGTCCGCGTGGACGCCGGGGTGGGGCGCTTCGCTGCCTTCACCTTCGCCGCCGGGGCGGGCTTCTTCGCACCCTTCTTCGCCTTGTCCGCGCGCCTTCTTCGCGGCCTTCTTGGCGGCCGTGTCGGCCGCGATGTCCTCGGCGCTCCTCGCGATGGCCAGGGCGCTGGCCCGCCCACCCGAGCCGACGCGGAACGCCACGTCGTCCAGGGGCGCCAGACCATGGCGGGTGAAGTAGGAGATCCACTGCGAGACGGCCGCGACGTACTCCCCCGACCAGTTGTACGACAGGATCGCCGCACGACGGTCGCCGGCGCGGGACAGGTCACGACCGTCGCGACAGAGGTAGTCGGCCGTGGCCAGCGCTGCGTCGAAGACATTCTGGGGGTCCCGGCGGCCATCGCCGTCACCGTCCCGGCCGGCCCAGCTCCAGGTGCCGGGCAGGAACTGCAGCGGTCCCATGGCACGGTCGTAGTCGCTCGCCCCGTCGTGGGCTCCGCGGTCGCTGTCGCGCACCACGGCGAACGGTCCCCCGTCGAGCAGCGGGCCGTAGATGGCCGGACTCACCCGGTGGGCGGCGTCGATGCGACGACCCCCGACCGAACCGGACTCGACCTGACCGATGGCCGCGAGGTGGGCCACCTCGAGGTGACAGCTCCGGGGCGCCCTGGCCGCAGCCTTGACGTAGGCGGCAGCGAGCACGGCCTGGGGCGTACCGGCCGTGGGCAGCGCCCCGGTAGCAGCAGCCCCGGCTGGAGGCTTGGGCGGCGTGCGGGGCGCCGCGGGGCGCCGAGGGGCGACCGTGCTGCTCGGAGCTGCCGCGCCCGTCCACGTCACGGCACCGTGGGCGTCGTCGAAGGACCACGCGTCGGGCACCAGCGTCGCCGTGGTGGCGTCGGCCGGGGTGAGCACGGCAACGGGCGAGCCAGGGACGGGTGAGGTGTTCGAGGCCGGGGCGGCAGCGGTGAGCACGTGCAGGGGCGTCGACTGGGCGGCGACCGCCGCGACGAGCACCGACAGCACTCCCATCTTGACGACGTGTACCCGCACCGACCAGCCCTCCTCACGCGGCGGCCGGGGTGGCTGCAGCAGACCCGCTCACCCTGCCCGGCGCCGCTGCCGGTCGCCGTCCACCATCGGGGGAACCGCACGAACGGACGAGGAGCAAACCGGACACCGGCCCCACCCGCCACGGGAGTCCCACGCGGCCGGCGGCTGACCTCCGGGTGCGCAGGGGTCAGAACAAGCGCGTCGCCCGAGTCTGCTCGGACTCCTCCAGCGCAAGCAGGAACCGCTTGCGGTCCAGCCCTCCGGCGTAGCCCACCAGTGCGCCGTCGGCTCCGACGACCCGGTGGCAGGGGACGACGATGCCCAGCGGGTTGCGCCCGTTGGCCGCCCCGACCGCCTGGCTGTACCCCACGTCACCGAGTGCCCGCGCGAGGTCGCCGTAGCTGCGCGTCTGCCCGTAGGGGATCTCGCGCAGCAGGGCCCACACCCTTCGCTCGAAGGCGTTGCCCACCGGTGCCAGCGGCAGGTCGAAGGTGGTGCGTTCCCGCGCGAAGTACTCGCCGAGCTGCGCCGCTGCGTCGACCAGCGACAGGTCGTCCCGCTCCCCCAGCGTGGCCGGATCGGGGACGGCCTTGCCGCCGGCCATGTGCACGGCCGCGAGGGCACCGCCGTCGGCGACGAGCGTGAGGTCGCCGACCGGCGACGGCACGACGGCGTGGGTCCTCATGACGTCGGTGTCGGGCGGCCGAGCGCGGCGGCGATCGTCGCGGCATACTCGTGCGCCTCCTGCTCCGAGGCGTACTTCGTCCGGGGCCAGAAGAAGCCGCGCAGACCATCGCCCTTGGTGCGGGGCACGACGTGGACGTGCAGGTGCGGGACGGACTGGGACACGACGTTGTTCATCGCGACGAACGAGCCCTGGGCCCCGAGCCCGGCGACGACCGCGCCCGCCACTCGCTGGACCGCTTCCATGAGCACCGGGAGGAGCTCGGCGGGCACGTCGGCCAGGGTGCCGACATGGAGCCGGGGGACGAGCAGGACGTGGCCCTTGAAGACCGGTCGGGTGTCGAGGAAACCGAGGACCGACGGCTCGTCCACCACCACGGTGGCCGGTACGGTGCCGTCGACGATCTGGCAGAAGAGGCAGCCCATCTGCAGGACCCTAGCCCGAGACGTCAGGCACCGGTCCGCTTCGGGGGCCACGGGAGGAAGTAGCTCGTGCGTTCGCGGTACCGCGCGTACCCGGGACGCTCGGCCAGGTGCTGCTCGAGCCGCCTCGCCCCGGTGGCGAACACGAGGAAGTACGTCATCAGCACGGGCGACAGGGCGGTGAGGACCCCGGGCCAGGCGCTGGCTGCGACGAGGTAGATGCCCCACCAGACGCAGGAGTCGCCGAAGTAGTTGGGGTGGCGCGTCCACGACCACAACCCCCGGTCCATGACCTTGCCCCGGTTGGACGCATCGGCCTTGAAGGCCCTGAGCTGGGCGTCGCCGAGCGTCTCGAAGGTGATCCCGGTCCCCCACAGCACCAGGCCCAGGCCGGCGACGGCGGTGGTACCCGACCCGGCTGCGGCGCTGACCTGGACGGGCAGCGAGACGAACCACAGGGAGAGGCCCTGCACGAGGTAGACCTTCCGGAAGGCCACCCACGTCGGGTTGCCCTTCTCCCCGGCCAGCAGCTCGGCATACCGGGGGTCCTCCCCCTTGCCGGCGTTGCGGCGCGTGATGTGCCACGCGAGGCGCAGACCCCACAGGGCGACCAGCAGCAGCAGGGCTACCCGGCGCCATCCGGCACCCTCACCGACCAGGGCAGCCACCACGGCGATGACGACGAACCCGAGCCCCCACGTCGTGTCGACCACGTTGACCCGTCCGCGCCGCCGCGCCTCGAGCGCCGTCGCCAGCATCAGGAGGACGACCGCGAGCAGCGAGAACCCGGTGACGGCGAGGAAGTTGGACCCGCTGAAGGTGGTCGCGGTCAACGACCGCCCTCCCTCTGCAGGACGAGCTGCTGGACATCGAGGTAGCCGGAGCGGAAGCCGGCCCGCGAGTACTCGAGGTAGAAGTGCCACATCCGGTCGAACACCTCGTCGAACCCGAGCTGGTGGACGCGGTCGAGCGCGCCGAGGAACTGCTCGTCCCACAGCCGCAGGGTCTCGCCGTAGTGCTGACCGAAGGAGAGCCGCTGCGAGACCTGCAGCGAGGTGTGCTCCCGGTTGACGTCCATGATGGCCTCGGTCGAGGGCAGGAAGCCGCCGGGGAAGATGTACTTGTGGATCCACGTGTAGGTGTAGCGCGTGGCCAGCATGCGGTCGTGCGGCATGGTGATCGCCTGGATGGCCACCTTGCCGCCGGGGGCCAGGACGCTGTCGATCTTGCGGAAGTACTCGGCCCAGTACTCGTGGCCGACGGCCTCGATCATCTCTACCGAGACGACGGCGTCGAACTCCCCCTCGACGAGGCGGTAGTCGAGCAGCTCGACGTCGACCCGGTCGGCGAAGCCGGCGGCCGCGATCCGCTCCCGGGCCAGGGCCTGCTGCTCGGAGGACAACGTCACGGACAGGACGCTGGCCCCGCGCCTCGCGGCACGGATCGCGAGCTCGCCCCAGCCGGTGCCGATCTCCAGGACCCGGCTGCCCTCACCCACCCCGGCCGAGTCGAGCATGCGCTCGACCTTGCGGCCCTGGGCCTCGGCGAGGTCGTCCCACGTCGGGATTGAGGCCGGTCGGCTCACCGTGACGGTCTCCTGCGCGACCGGGCCACCGTGCTGCTCCTCACCGGCGAACAACGCCGAGGAGTAGCTGAGGGTGCTGTCGAGGAAGGTCGCGAACATGTCGTTGGACAGGTCGTAGTGGCGCGCGATGTTGTTGCGGGTGTTGATCGTCGTGTTCTTCTCGGAGTGCGGCATCCGCGCGACGTAGACGGCGCGCAGCTTCTGCAGCGGCTCCGGGACCAGGGTCGCCATCTGGGCGGCGAACACCTCGAGGAGCCCACCGAGGTCGTCGGCGTGCCAGTCGCCGGCCATGTAGGACTCACCGAACCCGATGAGCCCGCCCGCGCCGACCGCCTCGAAGAACGCATCGGGACGCTCCAGGACCATCAGGGGCGCGGTCGGGTCCGTGGCAGACCCTCCGACGATCGCCTCGTGCCCGAGCTGAACCCGAACCGGGAGCCGCTTGACCGCGGACAGGAAGATCCGGCGGGCGAGGGTGCCCTCGACGACCCTGCGCACCCGGGCGCGACGTGCGGTCAGGCCGGGCCAGCGGAGCGGGTCGATGACGGGCCTGGTGGCGAGGCCTGCGATGGCGGTGGTCACTGGACTGCCTCCTGGTGGTGGGACGGACGAGGGTGGACCGGCAGACGACGCAGCCACAGCCAGATGCCGTGGAGGCGGATCCGTGCCGAGACGGACAGCGGTTCGAGGGGCTGGGTCAGCGCGAGGCGCAGGACCGTACGGGTCGTGACGGGCAAGGATCGCCCGGTCATGCCGGCGACGAACGCCGGGCGTCCGGGGCGCCGCAGGACCACCTGCACGAGCACCTGCTCGTCGGGCTCGGGGACGGTGAGGCTGTAGGAGCCCGACACGTCGTTGAAGGGGCTGACGTAGAGCGCCTTGTCCACCTCCGCGCGACCGAACTCGTCGGCGTGCACGAGGTAGGCGTGCCGGTCGCCGTAGGTGTTGTGGACCTCGACGACGGTGCAGGCGAGCCGGCCCTCGTCGTCGTGGCACCAGTAGACGCTGATCGGGTTGAAGACGGTGCCGAGCACCCGGGGCACGGCCAGCATGAGGACTCGTCCACCCCGCAGGTCCACGTCCCGCGTCGCCAGGTAGGTGTCGAGGTTCTCGCGCAGCGTCCGGGACGGGTCGCCGAGGTGGTCCCGGGCCTCGAAGCTCGCCAGCCGCTGGAGCCGGCCCAGCCGCGGGAGGTCGTCGAGGTCGACGAGCCAGCTGTGGCTGCGCGTGCGGAACCGGTGCGCGACGGGCTCCTTGCGCGCATGGTGCACCGACGTCGCGTAGATGCGCGTCGAGGGCGAGGTCCTCATCGGGCGACGGTTTCCCGGGCTCGGGCTCCGGTGGCCGCCTCGTCCCAGTCGACGCCCAGGGCTGCGGCGGCCTTGACCCCTGACAGGGCGCCGTCCTCGTGGAAGCCCCAGCCGTGGTAGGCGCCGGCGAAGGCGATGCGCGAGGTGTTGATCTCCGGCAGACGGCGTTGCGCCGCAACAGATTCGGGGGTGTACAGGGGGTGTTCGTAGCTCATCGTGTCCAGGACCTTGTCCTGGTCGACGCAGTCCACTCCGTTGAGCGTCACGAGGAACCGGGTGCCGGGCACGTCGAGGCGTTGCAGGCGGGTGAGGTCGTACGTCACGAGCACGCCGGTGCCGCCGTCGCCCTCAGGTCGACGCCAGTAGTTCCACGACGCACGGGCACCGGCGGTGAGGGGCAGGACCGACTCGTCGGTATGGAGCTGGGCGACGTTGGTGGAGTACTGGATCGCGCTGAGCAGCTCGCGCTGGAGCTCGGACGGGGCGCTGAGCATGGCCAGCGCCTGGTGGGGGTGGGCCGCGATGACGACGGAGTCGTACGTCTGCCGGTCGCCGTGGGCGTCCTCGACGAGGACACCGTCGACGGCCTCGGTGACGGAGTGCACCGGTGTCGCCAGGCGGACCTCGTCGATCCCGCTCGCGAGCGCCTCGACGTAGCGCTTGGAGCCACCGGTGACGGTCCGCCAGGTCGGGGAGCCGAAGACGGTGAGCATCCCGTGGTGGTCCAGGAACTCGAAGAGGTAGCGCGCGGGGTACTGCAGGGAGACCTGGGGGTCGCACGACCACACGGCGGCGACGACGGGCTCGAGGAAGTGGCGGGTGAAGTAGGGGCTGAAACCGCAACGCCCGGCGAAGGAACCCAGCGTCTCGTCCCGGCTGGTGTCGGACGAGTCCCTCGACAGGACGTCACGAGCCTCGCGGTGGAACTTCTTCACCTCGATGAGCATGCGCAGGTACGCAGGGTTCGTCACGTTGGCGGCGCGCGGGAACAGGCCCCTGGCCTTCCTGGCACCGGCGTACTCGAGCCCGGACTCGTCGTCCCGGACCGACATGCTCATGTCGGACTCCTGCGTCACCACACCGAGCTCGGCGAACAGGCGCAGCAGCGTGGGGTAGGTCCGGTCGTTGTGCACGATGAACCCGGTGTCGACACCGATCGTGCGACCCCCCACCAGCACCTCGTGGGTGTCGGCGTGACCACCCAGGCGTCCGTCGGCCTCGTACAGGGTCACCGGGCCGCGCGTGCTGAGCACGTGCGCGGCGGTGAGCCCTGCGACTCCGCTGCCGATGACGGCGCGGCGTGGTGCTGACATGGTGGTCCATCCGTTCAGGGGGGTCGACGTGCCGGTCATTCGTCGTGCCGGCTCTCGCGGATTGCCTGCGCGGCGGCCGCAGGTGGGTCATGGCGGTCCGGTGACGGCAGGAGCGCGCGGGTGGCCTGTCGCGAGGCCACCGCCACCGCGGTCTCGAAGGGGCCGCGCGAACCCCGGAGGGTGAGGAGCGCGCCAGTGAGGGCGACCACCAGGACCTGGGTGGCATAGTGCTCCGGCCGCTCCCAGTCCGGCCACCAGCCCTGGGCCATCATCAGCACGTGCAGCGTGTAGAGCGAGAGCGTCATCGCGCCCGCCCCGAACACCACGGCCCACACCCTCGGTCGCACCTGGGTGAGCAGGACGCACGCCCCGGTCACCGCGAGCGCGCTGCCGATGCTCTGGGCCAGGTCCAGCGGCGTGCCGGAGTGCGGTGCCACCACAGCCAGCCACCACCACGACCCGGTCGGGGTGGTCCCGGCCAGCCCTTGGGTGAGCAGTGCCTCGAGGGCGGCCGGCTCGGAGGCCAGGGACGGGTCGGGGGTGGCAGCGTCGGGGTAGGTGCCTGCCAGCGCGGCCGAGGCGCCCGGCCGTGCCAGCAGGTGTCTGGAGGTCAGGGTCGCCGTGAGCGCGAGCGCCACTCCCGCCACCAGGACGCGCGCCGCCGTGGCCGGGCGGCCGAGCGGCAGCCGGCCGAGCGCCATACCGGCGAGCAGGTAGGCCACCCAGACCGCAGCGGGGTAGTAGCCGGTGAGCAGCAGCTCGCCGAGCAGCCGGCCGGGTTGCAGGAGGTCCTGCGGTTGTGGGCTGCCGACCCCGCGGTCGGGGAGGAAGGGGCGCAGGAGGTGCGCACCGACGGGCGCCGTCACGACCCACGCCGCGGCCCAGGCGAACAGTGACCGGGGACCGAGCCCGAGGAAGGGCAGGCCCAGGAGGAACAGGACGGCGTACGAGGCCAGGATGACGGCGATGACGGTGGGCACCACGCCGAGGACGAGGCCGATGGCCCCGATGAGCAGGGCCCGAGAGGCCAGCCGGACGGAGGCGGCCACGCGCTCTCGACCTCGGAAGGGTTCGGTGCGCCCGCTGACGAAGGCGATGCTGACCCCCGCCAGCACCGCGAACAGCGCCGACGAACGCCCACCAGCGAGCTGCTGGGCCCACGGGACCTCGTTGCCCACGCGTCCGGGCAGCAGGTGCGTGGCCATCATCCCGAGGAGCGCGAGCGCCCGGGCGACGTCGACACCGACGACCCGTCCCGGCGCGACGTCCGGGAGGACGGGTCCGCTCATGTACTCATCCTGACAGCAGGCGCGCCCGGTCGCGCGGCTGGTGCAGCTCGCCGCTCAGGCTCGCACCACCGTCGCGGAGCCTTCGCGGCGCCGTGCTCAGGCGGCGAGCCTGGCCTCGAGGGCGTCGGTGAGCAGCGCCACGAGGGCCCCGAGCTGGATGTCCTGCGAGGACGAGACGTCCTCGTCGGAGCCGTCGAGGGCGCGGGCCGCCAGGCCTGCCTTGGCGTCGATGAGCTGGGCGACCTTGGAGTCGATGGTCTGGGCGGCGATGATGCGCCACGCCGTGACCGGCTCCACCTGCCCGATGCGGTGCACCCGGTCGATCGCCTGGGTCTGCTCCGCATCGGTCCACGACAGCTCGGCCAGCACCACGTTGGAGGCGACCTGGAGGTTGAGGCCGACCCCGGCGGCGCTGAGCGAGCAGACGACCACCGCGACCTCGGGGTCGCCCACGAAGGCGTCGATGTTGGCCTGGCGCTGCCTGGGGGTCTGGTCGCCCCGGATCGAGGAGTACCGAAGACCCCGCTTGGCGAACGTCTGCTCCGCGACGTCCATGACGTCGATGTGCTTGGCGAAGAAGACCACCTTGCCGACACTTCGGGCCAGCTGCGCGGCGTAGTCCGCCGAGAGCCCGGCCTTGGCCTGGCCGATGCGGCGCATGACGCCGAAGACGTTCTCCTCGGTGCCCGAGGGGTTGGTGTCCTCACGCTCCCAGCGAGCCACGCGGTGGACCAGCTCGTGGTCGATGCCCTCGACGAGCACGCTGGAGCGGCGGTTCTCCAGGGCCGAGTCGTAGCGCGCCACCAGGCGGCGCGCGAGGTCGCGCTCGGCGGCACGGATCGACCTGCCGGCCTCGTCGTCGAGCTCGACAGGGAGGTCGGCGATGCGCCTGGCCGGGATGTCGGAGGCGACGTCGACCTTGCGGCGACGCACGATGCCCAGGTCGATGACGCTCCCGCGGGCGGCGCTGTAGAAGCCGGGGTCGGCGGGGGTCAGCCCGGTCTCCTCGAGCGCGTGCATGAGGGGGGCCAGCGGCTTCTTGTCGTCGATCCAGCCCAGGAACTGCCAGATGGCGCGGAAGTCCTCGATGTCGTTGATGAGCGGGGTGCCGGTGAGGGCCATGAGCAGCGGACGCACGGTGCGCGACCGGATCCGCTCGGACAGCTGCAGGACGTGCTGCGAACGCTGGGAGGTCTTGTTCTTGATGAAGTGCGCCTCGTCGACGACCATGCCTCGGAACCCGAGGTTGCCCAGCCAGCCGACGTGGCGGTCGAGCACCTCGTAGTTGACGACCACGATGTCGGCGAAGCCGTCGATGGTGTCGCCGTTGCCGTGGACGACGGTCGCGGTACGACGCGGGGTCCACAGCTCGACCTCGCGGGCCCAGTTGGTCTTGACGACGTTGGGGACCACGACCAGCAGCGGGTAGGCGCCCGCGGCCTCGGCCGCCAGCAGGGCCTGGGCGGTCTTGCCGAGCCCCGGCTCGTCCGCGAGCAGGAAGGTGCGGTGCCCGGCCGCCGCTGCCGCGACGAGCTGGGCCTGGTGGTGCATGAGCTCGAGCCCGCCGGGGGCCTTCACCGGGGCCTCTTCCGGCAGGTCCATGCAGGACGACGCGCCGCCGTACTCGAAGGACCTGAACAGCGGACCGAGCAGCTCCCAGCTGCTGAGCCGGCCCGTGGGTCGCTTGTGCTCCACGGCGGAGAAGTCGGGGGCCAGGAAGGGGTTGGCCAGCTGCCGGGCGACCACCGACTTCGGGACGACGCGGCGCTCGGTGACGGCCGGGGCCGTGTCGGCCTCCGGCTCGGGCTCGGGCTCGTCCGGCAGCTCGAAACCGGCTGCGAGCTGCATCTCGCGCTTGAGGGCGGCCGCGTCGTCGGAGACGACCGCGTCCTCGGGAAGCAGCACCAGCAGGGAGGTGTCCCGTGCTGCGGTCTTGGCGAGGATGGTGGCCACCCCGTCGAGCCGTTTGAGCTGCTCGGTGCGCTGCGCCTCGGTGCTCTCGGTGTCGTTCTTGATCCTGGCCCGCTCCTCGCGGACCAGCAGCGCGACGACCTGGAACTTGGTGCGGCCGGGGGGCCGGACCTTGCCCCGCAACGCGGCGGCCTCGACCTCGCGGACGGCGCGGGCCAGCACCGGGATCATCCCCTCGTTGTCGAGGTCCCGCGCGCGACGGGCCGCGGGCGGCGCACCCTGGCGACGCGTCCCGCCGGAACGGGCGGAACCGCCGCTGGCGGCGCCGCTGCGTGCGGCGCCGGGCTGGCGCTGACCTCGAGCCAAGGAAGTTCTCCTCCGAAGGACCGCGACGAGCGGCCGGGGCGGACCCGGTGCGTGGGACGACCGGGACGGTTGGACGCCTGCGGTCGTCCCTCCCGGGACCCCCGCGACGCCACCCGGACCCACCGGTCGAACGACCGGGGCGGGGGTGGATGTGCTGCCCCCGCAGTGGGACCGGCGACCCTGGAGCCGCGACCGCCGTGCTCCGAGCTGAGAGTCGGTGCGAGAGGGGCGGTACGGCGCTGGGGCCGGTACTGCGCCCATCCTACCGTCCGCGCAGCCCCTGCGGACGACGGCGTCCGGACAGCGCGGCAAGGGTCGCGGTGAGGGAGGCCGCGACCTCGTCGGGGCGTCGCTGGGCCACCCGGATGAACAGGACGTCGACCACGGTGAGCTGGGCCATCCGGCTGGACATCGCGCCGTACCGGAAGCGGGTCTCGCGGGAGACGGTGGTCAGGACGGCGTCGGCGCTGCGAGCCAGCGGCGAGCCCGGGAAGTTGGTCACGGCGACGGTGAAGGCCCCGGCCGCCCGAGCCACCTCGAGTGCGGCCAGCGACTCCTCGGTCTCCCCCGAGTGCGAGAACGCGATGGCGACGGCTCCCGGCGGCAGGACCGCGGCCGAGGTCAGGGCGAGGTGGGCGTCGGTCCAGGAGTTGGCCAGACAGCCGATGCGACGCAGCTTCTGCTGGAGGTCCTGGGCGGCCAGGCCACTGGAGGCCGACCCGTAGACGTCGACGACCGGGGCCTGCTCGATCGCTTCGACGACGCGCTCCACCTCCTCGAGGTCGAGCGCGTCGGCGGTCTCCTCGACCGCGCGCGCCTCCTGGTAGGCGAGCTTGCGCACCACGGCCCGCAGCCCGTCGGCCGGGTCGATGTCACCGTCGGCCACGTCGAAGTCGATCCGTCGCCCGTCCTCCCCTGCCGCGGCACGGGCGAGCGCGAGCCGGAACTCCTTGTAGCCCGAGAACCCGAGCTGGCGGCAGAACCTCGCGACGCTGGCGGTGGAGGTGTCGCAGTGTGCAGCCAGGTCGCCGATGGACCGGGAGGACACCGACTTCGGGTCGGCCAGGGCGACGGCGGCGAGCCGTCCGGCCGCCGGGGTCAGCTCCGGCCGGGCCTGGCGCAGGCGCACGAGCAGGTCCTCGGCCACGAGGCCCCTCCGGTTCCCCGACCGGTGCCCCCGGCCGTCATCGTCGTGGAAGAACTTGACACAGGTATACCGGCACAGGGAACAAACTGCCTCTGGACGCATGTCCCCCCGCCTCTCGCCCTCGGATCCGGTCCTCCTGCCCACCCCGGGAGGCGGTCGTCCAACGCTGCGGGCCCCCGGCCACGACGGCATACCGGGACGAACCCGGGCGTGGGGGCCGCTATCCCCACCGGGCGTCCCTGCTGTGGTACATCTGTCGGCACCACTCCTTCCGCGAGAGATCCAGATGAGCACCGTCAGGCCCCGTCCCCCCGTCGACGAGCCCGTGGCCGCGGGCGTCCGAGCCCCCGGTGCGGCGGCGCAGGGTTCGGGGGCCCGGAGCGTCGCGGTGCTGCCGGAGGAGCCCGGAACGCCCGCCTGGGACCCCCTGCTGGCCCTGACCGCGGGCACGGCAGAGCCGGCTGCCCGCTTCCGCTACGACGTCGCCACCGGCGACTGGTGGTGGTCGCCGGGCATGTTCGAGCTCCACGGGCTGGTCGACGGCGAGATGCAGCCGAGCACCGACCTGTTGATGGCGCACAAGCACCCCGGGGACCTCGCGGCCACCGAGAACACCCTGCGCCACGTCCTGGCCACCGGTGAGCCGTTCTGCTGTCGTCACCGCGTCGTCGACGCCCACGGCCGGCTCCGCGAGGTGCTGTCGGTCGGCGAGGCCGGCCGCGGACCCGACGGGTCGATCACCGCCGTGCAGGGCTACTTCGTCGACCTGACCGACGCCTTCGCCGCCACCACGGCTGCCGCCCACGCGGCAGCGGCGCTGCCGCTGGTCGAGCGGCGCCGGTTCGTGCCCGACCTGGTCGTCGAACAGGCCAAGGGGGTCCTGATCGCGGCCTTCGGGCTCACCGCCGACGCCGCCCTGGAGCTGCTCACCTGGCGCGCGGAGGAGACCGGCGTCGACCTGGCGGTGGTCTCGCGGGGTCTGGTGGCGGAGTTCGGTGCGCTGCGCGACGACGACCTCAGTGCCGCCAGGCGGGCCTGCGCCTACCTCGGGCTGCACGCCCTCGACGAGGACTGAGCGGTACTCGTCGCCACTGACCCGCTGCTGGGGGTTCGCCTCCTGCCTGCGGCCCGCTGTTCCTCCGGCCCGTTGCCCGGCCCTGCGGGCTGGCAGCCCGCTCGCGGGTACGCTCACGAGATGAGCTCCGCGGACGGTTCCTGACGCCGTGGGCGGCTCCCATTCACCTGCGCCGGTCGCCGGACACGCCAGCGCGGCCCACCGGTGGCGGTTGCGGACGGCGTTCGTCCTGGTCGCGGGGTTCTTCGTCATCGAGCTGGTCGCCGCCCTGGCCGCCGGGTCCCTGGCCCTGCTCTCCGATGCCGGGCACATGGCCGCGGACGTCGTCGCCCTGGGGGCCGCGCTCGTGGCCACCCGGATCGCCTCGCGCCCCGACACCACCGGGCGACGGACGTTCGGTTCGTACCGCGCGGAGGTGTTCGCCTCGGGCCTGGCCGTGCTGCTGATGCTCGGGGTGTCGGCCTACATCGTGGTCGAGGCGGTCGGACGGGTCGGGACGAGCACTGACGTGCCCTCCGCCCCCTTGCTGGTCGTCGGCGGCATCGGGCTGGTGGTCAACCTCGTCTGCATCGTCCTGCTGCGTCAGGGCGCCGCGGAGTCCCTCAACGTCAAGGGTGCCTACCTCGAGGTCGTGGCCGACACCGTGGGGTCGCTCGGTGTCGTCGTGGCCGGCGTCATGGTTGCCACGACGGGCAGCGCCTGGTGGGACACCGGTGTGGCCCTGGCGATCGCGGTCTTCGTCGCGGTCCGCGCCGTCGTCCTGGGCCGCGAGGTCCTCGTCGTCCTCGGGCAGCAGGCACCGGCGGGCATGGACCCCGAAGAGGTGGCCGGTGCCCTGGGCGCCGTACCGGGGGTCCAGGGCGTCCATGACCTGCACCTCTGGACGCTCACCTCGGGCATGCACGTCGCCACCGCCCACCTGGTCACCACGCAGAGCACCGATGCCCACGCCGTCCTCGACGAGGCACGACAGGTCATGCGCAGCCGGTTCGGGGTCGACCACGCCACGTTGCAGGTCGAGCCCGACACCCATACCGGCTGCGCCGAGGTCACCTGGTGACACGCCGAGGGCACCACGCAGCCCCCGCCGCCGCGCTGCTCCCGCCGCGCCGCCCACCACCGCTGGCCTGCGGGTCTTTGAGCGGCTGACCCGGCCCTGACCGGGTCAGCCGCTCAAAGACCCGCGCTGGGGGGCTCACGGGCGGGCGCCTGGGCGGGCGAGCGGGGCGATCCCTCCGCACGTCAGGGTAGGGTTGTCGCCGCCCACCCTTACCCGTCGACCTGCGCCGGTCAGCCAGGACCCGCGACAGCCCGTGAGCACGGCTCGCGAGCTACCACGCGCTCGTCGACCACCAGCTCGCCGACCACCAGCTCGCCGACCTGCGCGAGCAGGCCGGCCGGCACTGCCCCGGGCCCGCTCCGACCACCTCGCGCCGAGCCGGCCCAGCCCGCCACGTCGGTCGCGCGGGACAACCCCGCCACCGACGGCAACGCGCAGCTCCCGGCCGCGCCACCCCCGACCCACCCCAGACGCCACACGACCACGGGGCCCGCCACCACGACGTGCCGGGTCCGGCCGCTCCGCGGCCGTCCGCTCGCCCGCAGCCACCAGGAGCACCACCGTGTCCACCACCCCGCCCTCCCCCGCGCTGGAACAACCGGAGCGCACCTTCCCCCACGAGCACGAGGTCACCTCCGTGCGCGCCGCCCTGCGCTCCCCGAAGCGTCTGCGCACCGAGGTCCTGGCCGGTCTGGTCGTCGCCCTGGCCCTGATCCCCGAGGCCATCTCCTTCTCGATCATCGCCGGCGTCGACCCCCGTGTGGGGTTGTTCGCGTCGTTCACGATGGCCGTCTCGATCGCCTTCCTGGGCGGGCGCCCGGCCATGATCTCCGCGGCGACGGGGGCCATCGCCCTCGTCATCGCACCGGTGATGCGCCAGTACGGCATGGACTACCTCATCGCCACCGTCATCCTCGGCGGCCTGATCCAGGTCACCCTCGGCCTGAGCGGCGTCGCCAAGCTCATGCGCTTCATCCCCCGCTCGGTGATGATCGGCTTCGTCAACGCGCTGGCGATCCTGATCTTCATGGCCCAGATCCCGCACCTCGTCGACGTGCCGTGGGCGGTGTACCCCCTGGTGGCCAGCGGCGTCCTCATGATCGTCCTGCTCCCCCGGCTCACCACCGCTATTCCCGCACCGCTGGTCGCCATCGTCGTCCTCACGGTCATCACCATCGCGACGGCCCTGGCGGTGCCGACCGTCGGCGACGAGGGCGAGCTGCCGGACAGCCTGCCCTCCCTGTTCTTCCCCGACGTGCCCTTCAGCCTGGAGACCCTGACCATCATCGGCCCGTACGCCGTGGCGATGGCCCTCGTGGGGCTGATGGAGTCGCTGATGACCGCCAAGCTCGTGGACGACGTCACCGACACGCACTCGGACAAGACCCGCGAGGCGTGGGGCCAGGGCACCGCCAACATGATCACCGGCTTCTTCGGTGGCATGGGTGGCTGCGCCATGATCGGCCAGACCATGATCAACGTGAAGGTCTCCGGTGCCCGCACCCGCATCTCGACGTTCCTCGCCGGGGTGTTCCTGCTGGTCCTGGTCGTGGGGCTCGGCGACGTCGTCGGCATCATCCCCATGGCCGCCCTCGTGGCCGTGATGGTGATGGTCTCGGTCGGCACGATGGACTGGCACAGCCTGCGGCCGGCGACCCTGCGGCGCATGCCCCGCAGCGAGACGCTCGTCATGGTGGTGACCGTCGCCGTGGTGGTGGCGACCAACAACCTCGCCATCGGGGTCATCGTCGGAGTCGTGGTCGCCATGGTGATGTTCGCCCGTCGCGTCGCCCACTTCACCGAGGTCGTCGACGTCGCCCACCCCGACGAGGACACCCGCGTGTATGCCGTGATCGGCGAGCTCTTCTTCGCCTCCAGCAACGACCTGGTGCACCAGTTCGACTACGTCGGGGACCCCCGGAACGTCGTCATCGACCTGTCCCGCTCCCACATCTGGGACGCGTCCACCGTCGCCACCCTCGACGCCATCACCACCCGGTACGCCCGCAAGGGCAAGAATGTCACCATCCTGGGCCTCAACGAGGCCAGCCAGGAACGCCACACCCGCCTCGCCGGACACCTCGGCGAAGGAGACTGACCGGTGGCATAGGACACTGGCGGGTGATCGCACCACCAGCACTGTCGTAGCCCTATCCGAAGGACACCCATGAACACTCCCCAACAGGCACGCCGTGCCTCGTCCCCGCTGGCGCAAGGAGCACGACGATGAGTCGCCGCAGCTCAGGGCGCGGTCGCCGGACCAAGGACGCCCTCGCCCCCCTGCCCAAGGGCGGTATGCGCATCGTGCCCCTCGGCGGCCTCGGCGAGATCGGCCGCAACATGACGGTCTTCGAGCACGAGGGTCGGCTGATGATCGTCGACTGCGGGGTGCTCTTCCCCGAGGAGCACCAGCCCGGGGTCGACGTCATCCTGCCCGACTTCACCTGGATCCGGGACCGCCTGGACCGCATCGACGCCATCGTGCTGACCCACGGGCACGAGGACCACATCGGCGGCGTCCCGTACCTGCTGCGCGAGCGCGCCGACATCCCCGTCGTCGGGTCCAAGCTGACGCTGGCCTTCATCACGGCCAAGCTCAAGGAGCACCGCATCACCCCGACCACGGTCCAGGTGAAGGAGGGCGACCGCCGCACGTTCGGGGTGTTCGACTGCGAGTTCATCGCCGTGAACCACTCCATCCCGGACGGCCTCGCGGTGGCCATCCGCACGGAGGCGGGCCTGGTCCTGCACACCGGCGACTTCAAGATGGACCAGTTCCCCCTGGACGGCCGGGTCACCGACCTGCGCGCGTTCGCCCGGCTCGGCGAGGAGGGCGTGGACCTCTTCCTGTCCGACTCGACCAACGCCGAGGTTCCCGGTTTCACCATCTCCGAGGGCGAGCTCTCCCCCGCCATCGACACGGTGTTCCGCACCACCCGCGGCCGTGTCATCGTGTCGAGCTTCGCCAGCCACGTGCACCGGATCCAGCAGGTGCTCGACTCGGCCCACGAGCACGGCCGCAAGGTCGCCTTCGTCGGTCGCTCGATGGTGCGCAACATGGGGATCGCAGCCGAGCTCGGCTACCTCAACATCCCCCAGGGCCTGGTCATCGACCTCAAGAAGCTCGAGCAGCTCCCCGCCAACCAGATCGCGCTGGTCTGCACCGGGTCGCAGGGTGAGCCGCTGGCGGCGCTGTCGCGCATGGCCAACCGCGACCACCCCATCGAGGTCACCGAGGGTGACACGGTGCTGCTGGCGAGCTCGCTGATCCCCGGCAACGAGAACGCGATCTACCGGGTCATCAACGAGCTCACCCGCTGGGGCGCCAACGTCGTCCACAAGGGCAACGCCAAGGTCCACGTGTCGGGGCACGCCAGCGCAGGTGAGCTCTCCTACTGCTACAACATCATCAAGCCGCGCAACGTCCTGCCCGTCCACGGCGAGTGGCGCCACCTGAGGGCCAACGCCGACATCGCCATCCGCACCGGGATCGACCCCAGCCGGGCCCTGATCGCCGAGGACGGCTCGGTCATCGACCTCGTCCGCGGACGCGTGAGCATAACCGGCAAGGTGCCGGCCGGCCTGGTCTACGTCGACGGCGCCAGCGTGGGTGGCGCGACCGAGGAGACGCTGCACATCCGCAGGACGCTCGCCGAGGAGGGTGTCATGACGATCGTGTGCATCATCGACCCCGACACGGGCAAGCTGACCGAGGACCCCGACTACATGGTGCACGGACTGGCCCCGGACACCATCGACTTCACCGATGCGACCGCGGCGATCCAGCAGGCCCTGACGAAGGCGTCCAAGGACGGGGTCGACGACCTCGACCAGATCGAGGAGCTGGTCCGCAAGGCCACCTCGAACTGGGTCCACCGCAAGCACCGCAGGAGCCCGCTGATCATCCCGGTCATCGTCGACGCCTGAGCAGGCGCCGCCGAGGATCAGGCCAGGGTGAGGAAGAGCTTCTCCATCGTGGCCTGGTCCTCGGCGCGGATGCCCTCGGGCGAGGTGAGGCACTCACGCATACCGGAGGAGACGATCGCGAAGCCCGCCCGGTCCAGCGCCCGGTTGACGGCCGCGAGCTGGGTGACGACGTCGCGGCAGTCGCGACCCTCCTCGATGAGGCGGATCACTCCGCCGATCTGGCCCTGGGCGCGGCGCAGCCGGTTGATGACCGGGGTCATGTCGTCGGAGTTGAGGGTGACCATGGGATGTCCTTCGGTATGGCGCCCACGCAGTCGTGGGTGGTGGATGGGTGCGTCAGTCGTTGGAGGTGCCGTCGAGCGCGGCCAGGGTGTCGCGCAGTCGCTCGCGGGCGTCCGCAGCCACGTCGGTGAGGTTCTCGTTGCGGGTCACCGTCACCATGATCGCGGGGTCCATGGCCTCGACGAGGGTGCTGTCGCCCGTGACCGCGCGGACGACGACGTTGCACGGCAGGAGCAGCCCGATCGACGGCTCGGCCTCGAGCGCAGCCTGGGCCAGCGGCGGTCGGCACGCGCCCAGGATCACCTGGGAGGCGATGTCGACGTCGAGCTTGGCCTTGAGGGTGGCGGCGAGGTCGATCTCGGTCAGCACACCGAAGCCCTGGTCGGACAGCGCGGCCCGGGTGGCTTCGAGGGTCTCGGCGAACGGTCGGTTGACGGTGGTGCTCAGGGCGTAGCTCACGATGGGCTCCTTGGGGTCAGCGGGTGGCTCGGTCGTACGCGGCCCGGCCGGGTGCCGGGTGCGCTCTGGTGCCGGTCGAGGTTCAGGCCGACTGCGTCTGGGCAGCGAGCTGGGCGCGGATGTCGTCCATGTCCAGGGCTCGTATGCCCTCGAGGACCTGCTCGAGGCCGGCGGCGGGCAGCGCGCCGGGCTGGCTGAAGACCAGGATGCCGTCGCGGAAGGCCATCAGGGTGGGGATGGACGTGATCTGTGCGGCAGCGGCCAGGGCCTGCTCCGCCTCGGTGTCGACCTTGCCGAACACCACGTCCTCGTGCTGCGCGGCGGCTGCCTCGAAGACGGGGGCGAACTGACGGCACGGGCCGCACCAGGCTGCCCAGAAGTCGACGAGGACGATGGGGGCGCTGGTGATGGTGGACTCGAAGTTCTCACCGGTCAGGGTCAGGGTGCTCATGGTTCTCCTTCGGTTCTGGTGTGGCACGATCATACCTACCGGGGTATTCAGCGTCGGATGGCCGACGAACATTCCCGCCGGTTTGGACCGCCGCTGGTGGGGTACCTCACGAGTGCGCCTCCGCGTTTGACTGGAATACCCCGGGGGGTACTACGGTTGGACCATCGTATACCCCACTGGGTATCTACCGATCTGAAGGAGAGCCGCACCGATGTCCGAAGTCACGCTCGAGCAGTTCGCCGCCCTCCACGCTGACGGCGCCGCGGTGATCGACGTCCGTGAGCCCGGCGAGTACGTGGGCGGGCACGTGCCCGGCGCCATCGCGATGCCGATGAGCCAGCTCCCTTCCCGCACCGGCGAGCTCGACCGCTCCCGTGAGGTCTACGTCGTCTGCGCGAGCGGCAACCGCTCCGGTGCCATGACCGACTACCTCGTCAACCAGGGGTTCAAGGCACGGTCCGTCGCCGGCGGCACCTCGGCCTGGATCAGCTCCGGGCGCCCCGTCGTGACCGGTTCCCGACCGACCGGCTGACCCCCACCGCGAACGCCACCACCCATCCAGAGGCCAACCCGGAAGGACTCCTCCATGAGCACCCCCACCACGACCACCGTGAAGCCGGAGATCGTCCCCATCGAGACCTCCAGCCTCGGCGACCGCTCCTACCTCGTCCACGACGGGCAGCTGGCCTTCGTCATCGACCCCCAGCGCGACATCGACCGTGTCCTGGACCTCGCTGCCGACGCCGGTGTCCGCATCACCCACGTCTTCGAGACGCACATCCACAACGACTACGTGACCGGCGGGCTCGCCCTGGCGCAGGCCACCGGCGCCAGCTACCACGTCAATGCGGCCGACGACGTCGCCTACGACCGCTCGCCCGTCAACGCCGGGGACGTCGTGCAGGTGTCCGCGACCATGCGCGTGCGTGCCATCGCCACCCCTGGTCACACCTACACCCACCTGTCCTACGCCCTGGAGGCCCCGAAGGACTCCGAGACCGAGTTCGAGGCAGTGGGCGTGTTCACCGGCGGATCGCTGCTGTTCGGCGCCACCGGACGTCCGGACCTGTTGGGCGAGGAGCACACCGACGACCTCGTGCACCAGCAGTTCGCCTCGGCCCACCGCCTCGCCGACGAGCTCCCCGAGCACACCCACGTCCTGCCCACGCACGGCTTCGGCTCGTTCTGCTCGTCCGGGTCCACGGGTGACACCACCGCCTCGACCATCGGAGCGGAGAAGCGCCAGAACCCCGCACTCACCCAGGACGAGGAGCGTTGGGTCGCCGACACGCTCGCCGGCCTGGACGCCTACCCCGCCTACTACGCCCACATGGGTCCGGCCAACAGCCAGGGCCCCGGCGCACCCGACCTGTCCGCCCCCGAGGCCGCGGACAAGGCCACCCTGGCGGCCCGCATCGCCGACGGTGAGTGGGTCGTGGACCTGCGCACCCGCACCGCCTTCGCCTCCGGGCACGTGAGCGGCAGCCTGAACTTCGGCCTCGACGGCCAGTTCGCCACCTACCTCGGCTGGCTCATCCCCTGGGGCACCCCGCTGACCCTGCTCGGCGACTCTCCCGAGCAGGTCGCCGAGGCCCAGCGCGAGCTCGTCCGGATCGGCGTCGACCACCTGGAGGGTGCTGCCACCGGTTCCCCCGAGGAGTGGACCGACAACCCGCTGGGCACCTTCGAGCGGGCCACGTTCGCCGACCTCGTGCAGGTTCGTCACCACCGCGAGGTCGCCGTCCTGGACGTCCGTCGCTCCTCGGAGTACGACAACGGACACATCGACGGCGCGGTGAACATCCCCCTGCACGAGCTGCTGGAGCGGGTGGACCAGGTGCCGTCCGGTGAGGTGTGGATCCACTGCGCAGGCGGGTACCGCGCGTCGATCGGCGCCTCCGTCCTGGCTGCGCACGGGGTCCCCGTGGTCGCCGTGGACGACAGCTTCGACGAGAACGCCGCGTCCTCGGGGCTGACCATCACCGACGCCGCCTGACCGCACGACCGCACCAGCACGCACAACCCGTACGCAACACCCTGCACGACCACCTGCACGACCACCTTCTGTCACATGCATGTGACACCCCCCGAACAGAGGAGAACAACCATGTGCCGTCCCGCCACCTGCAAGGTCTGCGGCAAGACCACCTGGGCCGGCTGCGGCCAGCACGTCGACCAGGTCATGGCCGGCGTCCCCCGCGCCGACCGCTGCCCCGGACACGACGACGCCGAGAAGGCCGCGGCCGGCGGCGGGTCCTTCTTCGGACGGCTCTTCGGCCGCTGACCCGACGCAGCACCTCGCTGCACCGCACCCGGGCGTCGCCCCGGAGGCGGCACGCGGCGCCCCACTGACAGGGCGCACGGTCCGCACCGTGCGCCCTGTCAGCCCGCCGGGGACGGACGCCCCTGCGTCCGCCCTGCGCGGGCCCCCGACCTAGGAGAGAACCCACCCCGTGCCACTTCTGGCCATACCTCTGGGCCTGCTCATCGGCCTCGCCCTCGGCGCCCTCGGCGGCGGCGGGTCCATCCTCACCGTCCCGGCCCTGGTGTACGTCCTCGGCCAGGAGCCGAGTGCAGCCACGACCAGCTCCCTGCTGATCGTGGGCGCCACGTCACTGATCGCCCTGGCACCGCACGCCAGAGCCGGCCGCGTCCGCTTCGGCCAGGGCCTGATGTTCGGCGTCCTGGGCACGGCGGGATCGTTCGCCGGCTCGGCCCTGGCCTCCCGCGTCGCCCCGGAGGTCCTGCTGACCGCGTTCGCCGGGCTGATGTTCGTCGTCGCGACCCTGATGCTGCGGCGCTCGATGCGTTCGGACGCGGAGTCGGGGCAGCACGACAGCACCGAGGAGCCGATCATCAGCTTCCACCCGCTGGCCTGTGCGTGTCCTCGGCTGGCCAAGGTCGTGATCACCGCGACAGCCGTGGGCCTGTTGACCGGGTTCTTCGGCGTCGGGGGCGGCTTCGTCCTCGTGCCGGCCCTCGTCCTGGCCCTGTCGTTCCCGATGCCCGTGGCCGTCGGCACGTCGCTGCTCGTCATCGCCGTCAACAGCGCCACCGCCCTGACCGCCCGGATCTCCTCCGGCAGCGTCGAGCTCGACTGGCCACTGATCGCCGGGTTCACCGCGGCCGCCATCGTCGGCAGCCTGTTCGGTGGACGCATCACCTCACGGGTCGACTCCCGCCACCTGACGACTGCCTTCGCCATCCTGCTCATCGCCGTCGCGCTCTACACGGCCGCCAGCAGCATCCCCGCGTTGATCTGAGCACTCCCGTACCGCTGCGGTACCGACGCCTGAAACCGCCCGAACCGACGCGCCGGGACCATCCCGGCGCGCCCCGAAAGGAAACGATGACCGCCACGACCACCTCGACCCCGCAGGGCACCTCCGCACGCCGACCGGCTGTGCTCGACGCCCACACCGTCCAGGACTGGCTCGCCTCTGCCGACGGCCCGCGACTGCTCGATGTCCGCAGCCCTGCCGAGTTCACCACCTCCCACATCCCGGGCTCCTACAACGTGCCGCTGGACCTGCTTCGCGAGCACCGGGACGAGCTGCGCACGCACCTGAGTGACGACGTCGTCCTGGTCTGCCGCTCGGGTGCTCGCGCGAGCCAGGCCGAGACCGTCCTGACCGACGCCGGTCTGGAGAACCTGCACGTGCTCAGCGGCGGCATCACCGCCTGGGAGTCGGCGGGTGGCCCCCTCACCGTCGGGGCCCAGACCTGGGAGCTCGAGCGCCAGGTCCGCCTCGTCGCCGGCAGCATCGTGCTGGCCGGGGTCCTGGCCAGCACCCTGGCTCCCTGGACCAAGTGGATCTCGGCCGGGATCGGTGCCGGCCTGAGCGGTGCGGCCCTGACCAACAGCTGCACCATGGGCATGGTCCTGTCCAAGCTGCCGTACAACCGCCGCAACGAGCCGGACCTGGCCACGATCGTCGCCGAGCTCACAGCCTCCTAGATCGTGCTGGCCAGGGGTCCTTTTGGCCCGGTCACGCTCTACGTCGGACGGTGGACGCGTCCGTGACCGGGCCGAGGTCTAATGACTCGAAATGTGCAGCACCAGGTCGCAGGTGACGGAGGACCCATGAAGCAGCCACGACGTCGAGTGGTCGGCAGGTCGCTCGTCGGCGTGGCGCTGGCCCTGGGGATGCTGTCGGTGAGCCCCGGGTCGGCCCAGGCCGAGGTCAACCCCACCCCGGCCCGCACCTGGGGCATCGGGCCCGCAGCGGCGACCTCGGCCTCGGTCGGGGTCCCCCGGGTCTCGGCGATCCAGCCCATCGGTGACCGCATCTTCGTGGCCGGTACGTTCTCCAGCATCCTCGACCCTTCGGGCACGTCCTACCCGACCAAGAACCTCGCGGTGTTCTCCGCGACGACCGGCGCCGCCGATCTGAGCTTCCTGGGCAGCTCCAACAACACCATCACCTCGATGACCACCGACGGCTTCGGCACGCTGTACCTCGGCGGCACGTTCGGGACGGTCAACGGCAGCGTCCGCAAGGGCCTGGCGGCGCTGGATTCGAGCACCGGTGCCCTGCTCCCGTGGAACCCTTCGGTGGTGTCGCCGGGGCAGGTGGACGCCATCACGTACTCGGGCGGGTCGATCTACGCGGGCGGCAACTTCGCCGGCATCAGCAGCCCGTCGGGCACGTCGGGTCCGTTCCTGGCGAAGATCGACGCGACCTCGGCCGAGGTCGACCCCGCATGGACGCCCTCCCCCAACAACCGGGTGCGTGCAGTCCACGTGCCCGAAGCCAACACCGCGCGTCTGCTCGTCGGCGGCGACTTCACCTCCATGTCGGCGAAGTCCGGGACGAACAAGCTCGCTGCCGTGTCCGCCACCGGAGCCGGCGACGTGGACACCACGTTCCGTGCGGGTCCGACCAACGCCGGCGCGTTCGCCCCCGTCATCGACCTCACCTCCGACGCGTCGCGGGTCTACACGGCGAGTGCGGGCTCGGGCGGTGCGTGTGCCGCCCTGGACCTCGCCTCGGGTGCGGTGCGCTGGGACGCCCACAGCAACGGCAACATGCAGTCGGTCCGGCTGCTGGGCGGCAAGCTCTACTGCGCCGGGCACTACGGCGGCACGAGCTCCTTCATGGGCCAGGTCCGCAACAAGCTGGCCGCAGTCGACCCCGCCACCGGTGCGCTCTTCCCCTACGCCCCGAACGTCGACAGCTCGCAGGGCCCCTGGGCCATGGCCGCCGACGCGACGCGCCTGTACCTGGGCGGCGACTTCAGCCAGATCTCAGGGGTGCCCCAGCCGCACTTCGCGATGTTCCTCGACAGCACCATCACGACCGTCGCCCAGCCGCCCACCGCACTGCGAGCCGGCCCCGGGAACAACGTCGTCCGGCTGTCCTGGTCTGCGCCCTCCAGTGACGGGGGGTCGGCCCTGACGAAGTACAAGATCTACCGCAGCCTCACCCCCGGCGGGCAGAACCTGTCCAAGGCTGCCTTCGCCACGGTGGGCAAGGACGTGCGGATCTACGACGACACCACGGCGGTCAACGACACCACGTACTACTACACGGTGGTCGCCATCAACGCCGTGGGAGCCAGCCCCGCCGCCGCTGAGGCGTCCGCCCGGCCCAGCGCCGCGTACGGCGTCGTGCCACCGGGTCCGCCGTCCTACCTGACCGCAACGACTCCGGCGGGGTACAACGCCCTGCAGTGGAACCCACCGGCGGACAACGGCGGCGCTCCGGTCACCGGGTACGAGGTCTTCCGCGCGACCACCTCGGGCGGGCAGGACCTGAGCACCCCGATCGCGACCGTCGCGACGACCTCCTTCAAGGACGTCACGAACGTGGTGGCCGGCACCACGTACTACTACCGCGTCAAGGCGGTCAACCAGGCCGGCGCTGGCTTCGCGTCCTCCGAGGTGGCGGCGACCCTGATGCCCGGAACCCCCGGACCGCCCGTCCTCAGCGGCGAGGTCACCGGTGCCAACAGGGTGCAGCTCAGCTGGACCGTCCCACCCGACGGCGGCTCGACGATCACCAAGTACTCGGTGCTGCGCAACGGCGTCCGCGTGGTCAACCTCACGGTCAGCGCCGGCGGGCCCACCAGCTGGACCGACCTCAACGCCCCGAGCGGGACCCCGGTCTACCAGGTGCGCGCGGCCAACGCGTACGGCAACGGCCAGCTCTCGAACAGGGTCACCCCCTCGGTCCCCTGATCTGAGCTTTCCTGGCCCAACCGGGTCCAGCGGGGCGAATCAGGCGTACCCTCTTGTGACGACGTTTGCACGCCGAGTGACCGCACCCGGCGGTGAACCTCCTCTGGAGGGAGCGGCTACGTCACAGCACGCAGCCCACGAGGGCCCCGTCGCGACGGGGGCTCCGAGGGCTGCGGCCCCACGCCCCGACAGCAAGACCTCAGTCGGCAAGGCACCACGCCGCACCCATGACGGCTACCGGCACGAGGCGTTCTTCTGGAACGGCGACGAGGAGTTCGTCCGCGGGACCGTTCCGTTCATCCGCGAGGGGCTGGCTGCTGGGCAGCCGGTGATGGTGGCCGCCACCCCCTCGCGCCTCGAGGTGCTCCGGGACGCCCTGGACGAGCAGTCCGAAGAGGTCAGGTTCGTCGACATGGTCCAGATGGGGGCGAACCCGGCGCGGATCATCCCGGCCTGGCGACGCTTCACCGACGAGCACCCCGGGCAACCGGTGCGCGGTATCGGTGAGCCGATCTGGCACGGCCGCCGGCTGGTCGAGCTCGCCGAGTGCCAGATGCACGAGGCCTTGTTGAACATGGCCGTCGACACGGACACGCCCTTGTGGTTGATGTGCCCGTACGACACCGAGCGGCTGCCCAGGGAGGTGGTCGCCGAGGCGCACCGCTCCCACCCTGTGGTGGTCGACGTGGAGACCCACCGCGGCAGCACGACCTACGGCGGATCCCACCACGTCGGTACGATGTTCGAGACGGACCTGCCAGAGGTCCAGGTCGTGGTCTCGCACCGGGTGTTCGGCGGTGACGACTTCGCCCTCGTCCGTGCCGACGTCAGGGCGCGCGCGTCGTCTGCGGGTCTGGATGCAGAGCGGACGGCCGACCTCGTCCTGGCCGTGCACGAGGTGGCCATCAACAGCGTCCGTCACGGACGCGGAGCCAGCGAGCTGCGCATCTGGGAGGAGAACAGCTCGTTGGTCTGCGAGGTGCGCGGGCGGGGACGGATCTCCGACCCGATGGTGGGTCGTCGCCTGCCGCCGACGGTGCAGGAGCAGGGACGCGGCCTGTGGCTGGCCAACCAGCTGTCCGACCTGGTGCAGGTCCGCTCGGGCGACGCCGGCACCACGGTGCGCATCCACACCTGGCTCTAGCGCACCTCCCCGGCCGCTCCTGTCCCCCGTCGACGACCTACGCGGACCGAGACCGCCGAACATCCCGGCCGACGTCGTGGTGCAGGGAAAGCGAAGCGGCCCTCACACCGTGAGGGCCGCTTCGTTGTGCTACTTCACAGTAGCGGGGGCAGGATTTGAACCTGCGACCTCCGGGTTATGAGCCCGGCGAGCTACCGAGCTGCTCCACCCCGCGTCGGTAGACCCAACCTTACGGGACGCCCTGCGCCATCTCCAAATCGTCGCAGGGCGTCACCGTGGGGCCTGTGGTCGCGGGGCCGCGAGGCCCCCTTCAGACTGTCGTCACCGGCGGGTCACGGGGTCGTCGCGCTCGGTGCCGGCGTGGTCGTCGGCGACGGGGTCACCGTCACGCTGCCACCCTTGGGTGAGGCGTCCACCGCGCGCTTGATCGCGTCGTCGAGCTTCTTCTGTGCGGCGCCGTAGGCGGCGAAGTCGTTCTTGCGCAACGCCTCCTGACCCTCGGCATACGCCGCCTGCAGGTCTGCCAGCGCCTTGCTGAGCGCGTCCGCGTCCACCGGGCCCGAGGTGCTCGGGCTGGGAGTCGGCGTGTCGCCGCCCGGCGACGGGGTGGTCGGCGTCGACGGGGTGGTCGGCGTCTCGTTCCCCGTTCCCGAGTCTCCGGCGGTCGCACCCGAGTTGCCGCCGAAGAGGCCGTCCAGCGCCCCGTCGAGGGTGTCCGACCACGCGAGCTTGTTGCCGAACGCCACCACGGTTGCGCGCAGCAACGGGAACGCGGTGGTGCTGCTGGCGCTGATGTACACCGGTTGCACGTAGAGCAGTCCACCACCCACGGGAAGGGTGAGCAGGTTGCCCAGGGTCACGCTGGAACCGGGCTGGCGGGCGTTGTTCAGGAACTGCGACAACGTCAGGCTGAACGCGGCGGACGTCTGGTTGGAGGAGCCGATGTCGTTCTGGACCTGCCCCGGACCCTTGACCTGGCTGTCCTTGGGCAGCTCGAGCAACCGCAGCGTGCCGTAGTCGGTGCTGGGCTTGCCCTTGACGTTGCCCGCGTCGGCGTCGACGGCCAGGAAGCCCGAGAGCACCTGGCGGTCACCGACCGGCTTGAACGTCGTGGTCAGGGAGAACTTCGCCGTCTCCTGCTCCGGCAGCTTCAGGGTCAGGTAGTACGGCGGCTGGTCGACGTTCTGCTGCTCCTGGGCCGGGTCCTCCGGAACCTCCCAGAAGTCCTGGCCACCGTAGAAGGAGGCTGCATCGGTGACGTGGTAGCGGTTGAGCATCTGCCGCTGCACCTTGAACAGGTCCTCGGGGTAGCGCAGGTGCGACATCAGGTCGCCGCTGATCTGCGACATCGGCAGCACCGTGTTGGAGAACGCCTTGCTCCAGGCCTTGAGCACCGGGTCCTTGTCGTCCCACGCATACAGCCGGATCGAGCCGTCATAGGCGTCGACGGTGGCCTTGACCGAGTTGCGGATGTAGTTGACCTTGCCCGACCCGATCGCCTGGACGGCGCTCGAGCGCGCCGTCACCGAGTCCGACGTGGCGCTGCCGACCTCGGTGAGCCGCGAGTACGGGTAGTCGGCCGAGGTGGTGTAGCCGTCGATGATCCACTGGATCCGACCATCAACCACTGCGGGGTAGGGGTTGCCGTCAGGTGTCAGCCACGGCGCCACCCGCTCGACGCGCTCCAGCGGCTCGCGGTGGTCCAGCATGCGGCTGTTGTCGGTCACCGCGTCGGACAGCAGCAGGTTCAGCTCGCGGTACTTCAGTGCGTAGGCAGCCTGACGCGGGAAGGAGCTGAGCGCCACCCCACCCTTGGCCGCGTACTGGGTGTTCTTCTGGCCCGCGGCGCTGTTGTCCGGGTAGTCGAACTCGCGCGGAGCCGTACCGGGCGCACCACCGACGATCGAGTAGGTGGGCGACTTCTCCCCGAAGTAGACCCGCGGCTCGTACTCGCCGATCCGGCCGGACTGGGGGATGTTGCGCTCGTAGAAGACCGGCTCGCCGTCCGCGGTGCGCTGGTTGCCGTAGGCGGCGACCACCCCGAAACCGTGGGTGTACACGGTGTGGTCGTTGAGCCAGTTGCGCTGGTTGGCCGGGACCCCGTTGAGGTCGAGCTCGCGCACGGCCACCACGGTGTCGCGGACCTTGCCGTCGACGGAGTACCGGTCCACGTCGAGCGCGTCGGGGAAGGCGTAGTACGACTTCACCGACTGCAGCTGCTTGAAGGTCGGCGACACCACGATCGGGTCGACCAGGCGGATGCCGGGGATCGTCTCCGCGTCGTCACGCAGCTGGCCCTGGCTGGCCTCGGTCGTCGCCGTGTAGGCCGTCGACTTGACCGACTCGATGCCGTAGGCGGCACGGGTCGCCTTGATGTTGCGTTCGATGTAGGGCTGTTCCAGGGACTTCTCCGAAGGCCGCACCTGGAAGCGCTGCACCAGCGCCGGGTAGATGTTGCCCACGACCAGGGAGGTGATGACCAGCAGCGCGACACCGACGACCGGCAGCCGCCAGGAGCGGGTCCAGATCGAGGCGATGAAGATGCCGGCGACCATGATCGCCGCGACGGCGAGGATGGCCTTGGCCGGCAGGACCGCGTTGGCGTCGGTGTAGCGGATACCGGTCAGCAGCGAGGACTCCTTGACCGACAGCGAGTACCGGTCGAACCAGTAGGTCGCTGCGCGGACGAGGACCAGGACCGCCACCAGGATCGCCAGGTGGGTCCGGGTCGCCCGCGTGGTGCGCTCGGCGCGGGTCTGGATCTGCAGGCCGCCGTACACGTAGTGCGTGAAGGCCGCGGCGATCAACGCCATGACCAGCGCCATGGTGAGGAAGCCCAGCGTGAACCGGATCCAGGGCAGGGTGAAGACGAAGAACGACAGGTCGAGGTTGAACTGCGGGTCCTTGGTGCCGAACGCCACGCCGTTGCGCCACAGCAGGAACGTCTGCCACTGCCCCGCCGCACCGGTGCCCGCGAGCAGGCCCAGGATCGCCGGGACCGCCACGATCGCGACCTTGCGCAGCGGTTCGATGGCTTCGCGGTACTGGTCGAGGCTCTGCTGCGCAGCGGTGACGGGCGCATAGATGGGACGCGTCCGGTAGGCGATGAGCAGGCTCGAGGCGACCAGCGCCGCCGTGATGAGGAACCCCACGAGGAACAGCACGACCTTGGTCACCAGCTGGGTGGTGAACACGCTGGTGTAGCCGACGGAGCCGAACCACATCACCTCGGTCCACAACGAGGCGCCGATGGAGATGAGGAAGGCGAGCGCGACGAGGATGAAGATCGTCGGGGCCAGTGGACCGGGCCGCCTCCGGAAGTTCAGGGTCGGAGGACGTCGCCCGCCGTCCCCTGTCCCACCGGGACGCGGCGTGCCTTCGCCCCGACCGCCCTCGTTGCCGGGGCCGTCCTGCCCGAACCACTCTGAAGAACTCACTCCACGCCCGATCTGCCGCGCCGCCTCCCACGTTGGGGGCCTGCTGGTAGTGGGACCAACTTACCGAGCGTGGCTGTGGTTCCCACGCCCCCCTAGGTCACGCCTTTGTGTCGGCTGTCAACCCGCTGGGTGTGCCGCGTGCACAGGAGCCGTCGAAGATGCGGCACGATGGGCCCCGTGAGCCAGACGTCCCAACCTGTCGCCGACCCGCTGTCCATCGCCGCCCTGGACACCGAACGCCATGTCGCAGCCTCGGGCTGGGACCAGAACCCGCGCCTGTTCGCCCTCGTCGCGACCTCGGACCTCGTCGCTCGCGAACCGCACCTCCTGGCCCAGCTCAAGGGTGCCGACCTGGTCGAGGGGGCGCTGAGCGCCATCGAGCAGGAGGACCTGCCCAGGACCTCCAACCTCGAGTCGCTGCTCGGCGGCATCGCCTGGCCCGAGGGCGTCGTCGGCGCCGCGCTCGCCGTGGAACGGATCGTGGTGCCCCCGGCCGCCGAGCGCGACCTCCCCGTGCACGCCGAGTCGGCCGTCGACGCGCTGGCAGCGCACCCCGAGCGCCAGGACGTCCGCCTGCTGGTCGCGGTGACCCGCGACGGCCAGAGCCGCTGCCTGCTGCGCCAGCGCGCTCACGACAGCGACGACCAGGTCGCCCTCGGCAAGGACATCGCCCCCGGCCTCGTGCACGCGCTGCGCGCCACCCTCCAGGACTGAGCCACTACCGGCAGATACTGGGCGCAGCTACTTCGAACAGGGCGCCAGGGTCCCGCCCTGGCCGGCAGCGATCGCCTCGACGGACTTCCTGGCCTCCTCGAAGGTGCTGACGCGCACGACCGTCAAGCCCTCAGGGACGTGGTCGACGACCTCGTCGCAGTTGTCGGCCGGGGCGAGGAACCACTTCGCGCCGCCGTCGCGGGCGCCGACGAGCTTCTGGCGGATGCCACCGATCGGGCCCACGGTGCCGGCCGCGTCGATGGTCCCGGTGCCGGCGATCTTCTTGCCGCCGGTCAGGGCACCAGGGGTGAGCCGGTCGTAGACCCCGAGCGCGAACATCGTTCCCGCAGAGGGTCCCCCGACATTGCCCGCGTCGATCTCCACGTCGAACGGGAACTCGAACTTCGTCCCCAGGAAGACCCCGACCGTGGCCCGGCCGTCCGAGTCGCGCGTCTTGGCGGCCACGTCCACGGAGCCGCCGGCGCGGCGGAGCGTGAGGTTGACGGTCTCCCCCGGCTCATGGGTGCTGATCGCGGTGCGAATGGCGTCGGGGCCGTCGACGGCCTGGCCGTCGACGGCCAGCACCTCGTCACCGGCCCTGAGCAGGTCAGCCGACGGTGCGTCCTTGGCCACCTGGCCGATCACCGTGCGGGTGGTGACCTTCTGGCCGGTCGCCTTGATCGCCACCGCGATCGCCTCCTGCTGCGAGTCGATCATCTCCGCGGTGCTCTCCTGCTCCACCTGTTTGTCGGTGACCCCCTTGGGGAAGTACAGCGCCGCGTCGACGACCTCCTCGCTGGGGTCGATACCGGCCTTGAGCACGTCCCAGATGGTGACCCGGAAGCCGGGGCCCCCCGCGACCCGCACGGTGGTGAAGTCCAGCGCACCCTCGGTCGGGTAGGTCGGCGCCCCCGAGACGGTGATCAGGTCCTTGCCCGACAGCTGGCCGAGGGTGTTGGTGATCGGGCCGGGCTTCATCACCACGTAGGGCAGGCCGACGATCGTCGAGAGGGCGCCGAGGGCGATCGCGAGGAACAGCGCGATGAGGCTTGCCGACGACCGCCGGCCCAGCCGGTAGGGGTCGGACTGGGCCGCACCGCCACGCGCACCGCGCTCATGGATCGGGGACGGCGTCGTACCGGGAGAGCTCACGGCAGGCCCACCCATTCATCGGACCCGTCGGTGAACTGCTGGTGCTTCCAGATCGGCACGGTCGACTTGAGGGTGTCGATGAGGTCACGGCACGCCTCGAACGCCTGACCCCGGTGGGGTGCGGACGCCGCGGCCACCACGGCCATGTCACCGATCTCGAGGTGGCCGACGCGGTGCACGGCGCCGAGCCGGGCGACCGGGTGGCGGTCAGCGACCTCCCGGCAGACCTTGGCGAGGGCGTCGACGACGGTCGGGTGCGCCGAGTAGTCCAGGGCGCTGACGGGGGCGCCGTGGTCGTGGTCGCGGACGACGCCGACGAACAACGCGATCCCCCCGCACTCGGGATGGCGCACCAGCCCCAGGACCTCGTCCACGCTGAGCGCTTCCTCGCGGACGTCGCACAGGACGACCTCGGCACCGGTCGACGGCCCGGCGGTCGCCCCGGTCGACGGCTCGGCGGTCGCCCCCGTGGCGGGGGTCCCCCCGGTGGTCGGCTCGGTCATCTGGTCGCACCCTTCTTGCGGCGTCGCCGCATGATCGCTGCCGTCCCCACGAGGGCGACTGCGGCACTGGCCGCCCCGAGGGCGGCGTCCTTGCGGTCCAGGCGTCTCGCCGCGACCGCGTGTGAGCCCCGGATGGCGTCCAGGAGGACACCGAGGCACGTCTCATTGTCATGGACCGGCGCCCAACCGCGACCCAGCAGGGTGTGGGAGGACACCACCCACGGGAAGACCACGAACGACAGGTCGCTGGCAGGTGCCGGCAACACCCCAACGCGGTGGAGCCGGTCGGCAGTTCCCATCGCGGCTCCCAGGCTCAGCTCGACCTGACGCATGCCGGTGAGCCGTTCGAGGTCGGACTGGTCGAGGTGGCCCGGGGCACCGACCGACACCGCGCCGGCGATGCCCCGTGCGAGGACGACCGCCACCGCCGACCCGAGGTCGTCGACGTGGCAGAACTGCCAGGCCGCTTCGCCACCGCGCACCGTCAGCAGCCGTGGGGCCTCGAAGTGCCTGGTGGTGACCGTGTCGACCCCGTCACCGACCAGGGCCGCCGGTCGCACGACGGTCAGCTGCAGCCCGGGGTGGACCTCGCGGGCGACGGCCACCAGCTGTTCGACGTCCATCAGGTCCCCCACCTGCCCCTCGTCCGCCGGAGCACGCAGCGCAGCGTCGTCCTCGAGCGGCACGGGGTTGTCCGGGAGGGCGCCATACACCTGCGCCCCGGTGACCACGACGAGGTGGCGCACCCCTGCGGCAGCGGCCGCGGTGATCACCGTCTGCGCGCGTCGCAGGCTCCGCTCCCGGCGGAGCCGGGCGCCCAGGGCCAGGTCCTGCGCGAGGTTGGTGCTCGCGGCGACGTAGACGGCCGCGTGCACCCCCGCCAGCGCCCGCACCATCGAGGGGTCGGCCGGGTCGGCGAGGCGGAACTCGACCCCGCCCACCATCGGGCGCTCGGTGTCGACCGCGACGACGGTGCCGATGCGGAGCTCGGCGCCGGGCTCACCGGGTGCCGCGTGGCCTCGTGCGGCCGCGGTGACCAGTGCCCGCAGGACGGCGTCGCTGGCGACGTCGCAGGTGCCCACGACCGCCACGTCGATGGCGCTACGCCGCGAGCGAACGTCCCCGGTTCCGGGTCGCCCAGGGGAACTCACCATGGCCTCCACGTGGTTGTCTAGGGGAAGCCCATCCTCTCAGCACTGCCGAGGAGCCGTTGTGCCCGATCATCCCCAGACCCCCGACGACCACCCCGACCAGCACGGTGACGGGTCCGGCGACCCCACCGAGTCGGGGCTGCCGCCCGAGCTGGAGCAGATGATCGCCCAGATCACCGGTGGTCGGATCGACCCCGAGATGGCGCGCACCCTCAAGGACATGGGTATCGACCAGGTCGACCCGGCGATGCTGCAGGTGATGATGGGCCAGGTGCAGGCGATGTTCGCCAGCACCGACGAGGGCCCTTTCAACGTCGCGCTCGCCACCGACACCGCCCGCAAGACCGTCGCGGCCGCCGGCGACGCCAGCGTGAGCGAGGCAACGGTCCGCCAGGTGGCCCAGGCCGCCCAGGTGGCCGGGCTGTGGCTCGACGAGGTCACGGCGTTCGAGGCACCCGGCATCACCGCGCACGCGTGGAGCCGCGCCGAGTGGGTCGAAGCCACGATGACGACCTGGCGCACCCTGGTGGAGCCGGTCGCCGAAGGGGTGGGCAGGGCCGTCGGTGACGCCATGCGCGCCCAGATGAAGGAGCTCGGCGACGGTGCGCTCCCCGAGGGCCTCCTGCCTGCCGGCATGGACCCCTCGGCCCTGATCGGGCAGATGGAGCCGATGATGGCCAAGATGAGCGGGTCGATGTTCGGCCTGCAGGTCGGGCAGGCGCTCGGTGTCCTGGCGACCGAGACCGTCAGCGGCACCGAGGTGGGCCTGCCCCTCGTGGCCGACCGTTCGGTCGCCCTGCTCCCGGCGAACGTGGAGGCCTTTGCGGAGGGCCTCGGCGTCGACCTCGACCAGGTACGGCTCTACCTCGCCGTGCGTGAGGCTGCCCGGGTCCGGTTGTTCGCCGAGGTGCCGTGGATCGGTCCGCAGCTGCTCGCGGCGGTCCGCGACTACGCCCGCGACATCAGCATCGACACCGACCGCATCGAGGCGGCGCTGACCTCGGTCGACACCAGCGACCCCACTGCGCTGCAGTCCGCCCTCCAGGACCAGCTGTTCCGCCCCGAGCCCAGCGACAGCCAGCGCGCGGCGCTCGGTCGGCTCGAGACCTACCTGGCCCTGGTCGAGGGCTGGGTGGACGTCGTGGCCGACCGCGCGACGCGCGACCACCTCCCGCAGGCTGCTGCCCTGGGGGAGGCCGTACGCCGCCGCCGCGCCATCGGTGGCCCGGCCGAGAAGGCGTTCTCCGGGCTCGTCGGCCTCGAGCTGCGGCCGCGTCGCCTGCGCGATGCCGCCAACCTGTGGGCCGCGCTCGAGGACCGCCACGGCCCGCAGGTCCGTGACGACGCCTGGGGCCACCCCGACGTCGCCCCGACGGCCGACGACCTCGACGACCCGCTGGGCTACGTCGAGCGGGTCGGCACCACCAGCGACTCTGCCATGGACGCGGCGCTCGACCAGCTGCTGCGCGACGGGGGCGGCGAGCAGGGCACGGACCGCCGCGACGAGGGCGGTCGGTGAGCACGACTGCCCCGCAGGTCCCGCCTGCCTACCTCGCCCTGCGCGAGGACGCCATGGACCGCCTCCAGGCGTGGCGGGCCCCGGACGCCGAGCAGGAGCGGTGGCGCACCCAGCTCCTCGAGCACTGCCGGGTGCACCCGGCAGCCCTGTGGAAGCAGGGGCCTGCCCAGCACCTGACCGCCAGTGCCATCGTGCTGAGCTCGTCGCTCGACAAGGTGCTGCTCACCCTGCACGCCAAGGCCGGCAGGTGGTTGCAGTTCGGTGGCCACTTCGAGCCCGAGGACGCCACGGTGCCGGCTGCCGCCACCCGGGAGGCACGCGAGGAGAGCGGACTCGCGACCCTGCAGCTGGACCCCCGGATCGTGCAGCTGCACCGGCACGAGCTCCCCGCCCCCGCCTTCGGTCGCTGTGCCGAGCACCTGGACCTCCGGTTCGCCGGCGTGGTGGACGACGACGCGGCCTACGCCGTCAGCGACGAGTCGCTCGATGTCGCCTGGTGGCCCGTCGACCGCCTGCCTGCGGGGACCGAGGCCGAGCTCGGCCCACTGGTCCGGTCGGCACGACGCCTGCTCGGCTGAGCTCAGTCGGTGGTCTCGATGCCGAGGGCGACCTGCGGCGCGGCGTCGGCAGCGACCTGGTCCTCCTCGCTGAGGTCGAGGCCGGCCGTGGCCGCGACGCCTTCGAGATACCCCCGGGCCCGCTCGGTGCGCGGGTAGGACGTGAGCAGCCTCCAGAACTCCGGCCCGTGGCCCGGGGCCAGCAGGTGCGCGAGCTCGTGCAGGATGACGTAGTCCAGGACGTAGGCAGGCATCCCCTGGACGCGTGTGGAGATCCGGATCGTGCCGTCGGCAGGGGTGCACGAGCCCCAGCGTGAGTTCTGGTTGGTCACCCAACGGATGCTGGTCGGCTTGGCCAGGCCCCCGAGGTGGCGCTGGGACAGCTCGGTGGCACGCCTCAGCAGCTGGTCGTCACTGGGTCTGCGGCGCTGGTCGCCCTTGTCGAGCTTGGCGAGCATCGTGGCGACCCACTGCTGCTCCTCGGCACGGGTGAACCGGGCGGGGATCAGCACGATGGTGCGACCGTTCTCGCGGTACGCGCTCACCGTGCGACGCCGACGCCGACTGCGCCTGACCTCGATGTCAGTACTCCCCATGCTCCTCACGATAGGTGACGGATCTGACAACGCCGCAGACCCGCGCCGCGACACCCGTACCGGGTCCGCGCCCCACCCACCCCGGAGCGGGGTCTTTGAGCGGTTCACCCGGTCATGGCCGGGTCTACCGCTCAAAGACTCGAGGTATGGCGCGCAAGGGGTGGGCCCGGCGCGCTCGGGACGCTGGTCTACCGACCGCGGAACTGCGGTGCCTGACGGGCTGCGGCGGCGCTGATCCCCTCGTGGACGTCCTGCGTCGCCAAGGTGGTGGCCTGGGCCAGGGACTCCCACTGCAGGGCCGTCTCGAGGTCGGCGTGCCCGCCCCCGCGCAGGGCCTGCAGGGTCAGCCGCGTGGCCACCGGCGCGGCTGCGGCGATCCGGTCGGCAGCGGCGAGCGCCTCGCCGAGCACCTCGTCGGCAGGGACCGCCCGCGAGACCAGTCCGAGGCCGAAAGCCTCGTCACCATTGACGATCCGCCCGGTGAGCAGCAGGTCACGAGCGACCGCCTGACCCGCGACCTGCGGCAGGAACCACGTGGTCGCCATGCCCGGGTGCAGCCCCAGGGCGGTGAACGGCACCCCCAGCTTGGCGTCCGAGGCGGCGTACCGCAGGTCGCATGCGAGGGCGATCGCGAACCCGGCCCCGATCGCCGACCCGTTGACGGCGGCGATGGTCGGCACCTCGAGGTCGCGGATCGAGAGCCAGGAGCGGTAGAAGGCAAGCATCCTGGCGCGCAGGTCGGAGACCGCGGCACCGGGTTCGGAGACGAGCCAGGACAGGTCACCCCCGGCACAGAAGGCCGGAGGTGCACCGGTCACCACGACCGCCGAGAGGTCGGAGTCGAGTCGCAGCAGGCCCATCAGGTCGACCCAGGACGCGGTCATGGCGGCGCTCATCGAGTTGCGCCGTTGCGGCAGGTCCAGGGTCACCACCGCGACCGTCCGCCCGGAGCTCTCCCGGCGCGTGACCCGCAGGTCATCGAACGTCTGCTGCCACCACTGTCGACCCGTCATGGCGCGAAGCCTAGGGGCGGTGCTGAGCACGAGGGACACGCCCCCTTGCGCGATTTTGTGCTCAGCATGGTCTACCGTGGCCGAAGTCCGACGGCGCACCGTGTGCCGAGATCGACAAGGAGACATGGCGATGGCTGAAGAGACCTACAAGGGCGAGTTCTACTGCGTGAAGTGCAAGGAGAAGCGCGAGGCCGAGGGCCGGGTCGTGGAGACGAACGGCCGCCGCATGGCCAAGGGTGTCTGCCCCGTCTGCGGGACCAACCTCAACCGCATTCTCGGCAAGGCCTGACCCAGGCCGACCCATCGCGAGGGGCGGCTCGACCACCTGGTCGAGCCGCCCCTCGCTGTCGGTTCAGACCTGTGGATGACTGCCGGACACCGCCTGTCGCTGTGCCAACCTGAGCCAGTGACCCGCCGACCGCTCCTGCGCACCCTGTGGCCGGCACTGCGGCGCGGACCCGGCCAGGTGCAGTTCGGCACCGCCACCGAGCACGCCGTGGTCGTCGACGGCCTGAGCGAGCCCGAGGTGGCGGCTCTGGAGGACCTCGACGGCACCCGCGACGTGCCGTCGGTGCTGACCAGCGGAGCGGGGGCCGCCCTGCTGGAGGAGCTGCTGGGCTGCGGACTGGTCGTCGAGTCCGCACCCCCCTCGCCCGTGCCACCGGTGGTGCGGGCGGTGCTCGCCCCCGACGTCGAGGCCCTCCTGCGCACCAGCTCCCCACCCGCCGCCGGGTATGCCGCGCTGGCGGCCCGGCGGGCGGCCCACGTCGTCGTCGGCGGCCGCGGCGACCTGCCGTCCGCCCTGACGAGCGCACTGCGACGCGCCGGGATCGGCCAGGTCTGGCACGGACCCCGTTCGGTCGACGACTGGGAGCACCTGGCCACCCGCGGGCGTCCGGCGCCTCCCGCCCCGGCCGTGGTGGTCCTGCCCGCGACGGGCGCGCTCGACCCCGCCGCCGCGCAGTCGTGGCGGCGCCGCGCCATACCCGTGCTGCCCGTCCTCATGCACGACGTCGAAGCGGTCATCGGCCCCCTCGTGGTGGCGGGCGGGCCGTGCCTGCGCTGCCTGGACCTGACCCGGGCCGATCTCGACCCCGCGTGGCCCGCCCTGCTCGGGCAGCTCATCCGCCCGTCGGTAGGGGCCGGCCACGACGTGGGCGGCGAGACGACGCTGGTCGGGGTGGCCGCCGGCATGGCGGCGATGGTGGCGCTCGGGGTCGTGGACGGGCAGCCGTTGCCGCCGGGGCGGTCGCTGGAGGTGGGGCTGCCGTGGCCGCGCGTGCGACAGCGGGCGTGGCCGGTCCACCCGCGCTGTTCGTGCGCTGTACGGGTGACCTGTGCCCCACCCGCCGACGCGAGCTCCTCGCGACAGGCGAGAATGGCTGGATGAACGAGCTCCCACGTCGTGCTGTCACCCGCACGGCCCGTCTGGCCAGCCTGCCCCTCGGCTTCGCGGGCCGGACGGCGCTGGGGCTCGGCAAGCGGGTCGGGGGCAAGTCCGCCGAGCTCGTGGCCGCCGAGCTGCAGGCCCGGACCGCCGAGCAGCTGTTCACGGTGCTCGGTGAGCTCAAGGGCGGGGCGATGAAGTTCGGCCAGGCCATGTCCGTCATGGAGGCAGCCCTCCCCGAGGAGATGGCAGCCCCCTACCGCGCCACCCTCACCAAGCTGCAGGAGGCTGCTCCCCCGTTGCCGGCTGCCACGGTGCACGCGGTCCTGGCGCAGGAGCTCGGCCCGCGCTGGCGCACGGCGAAGTTCGAGTCCTTCGACGACACCCCTGCCGCGGCCGCCTCCATCGGGCAGGTGCACCGGGCCGTGTGGCGCGACGGTCGCGAGGTCGCCGTGAAGATCCAGTACCCCGGCGCAGGGAAGGCCCTGCTGTCCGACCTCAACCAGCTGGCCCGGGTGGCCCGCGTGGCCGGCGGCTGGATCCCCGGCATGGACATCAAGCCGATCACCGACGAGCTGAAGTCCCGGATGTCCGAGGAGCTCGACTACAACCTCGAGGCCACCAGCCAACGGCGGTTCGCCAAGGTGTTCCGCGACGACCCGCGGTTCGCCGTGCCCGACGTGCTGGTCAACAGCGAGCACGTCATCGTCTCTGAGTGGATGGACGGGATTCCCTTGTCCACGATCGTCGCCCAGGGCACCGCTGCCCAGCGCAACGCCGCCGCCGAGCGCTACATGGAGTTCCTCCTCGTCGGCCCGGCCCGGGCGGGGCTGCTCCACGCCGACCCCCACCCCGGCAACTTCCGCCTCCTCGAGGACGGCCGGCTCGGGGTCATCGACTACGGCGCGGTCAACCGGCTCCCCCAGGGGCTGCCCTCGGCGATGGGCTCGCTGGCTGCGGCCGCGCTCTGCGGCGATGCCCGGGGGCTGGAGGCAGGCCTGCGTTCCGAGGGGTTCATCAAGCCCTCGATGTCGCTGGACGCCAAGGCCCTGCTCGACTACCTCCAGCCGTTCATCGACCCGCTGCAGCACGAGGAGTTCACCTTCAGCCGGGAGTGGCTGCGCAGCGTCGCGGCCCACGTCAACGACGTGCGCCGGCCAGAGTTCCTCGTCGGTCTGAAGCTCAACCTCCCGCCGTCCTACCTGCTCATCCACCGGGTCTGGCTCGGCGGGATCGGGGTGCTGTGCCAGCTGAACGGCACCATCCCGGCGCGGGACATCGTCATCGAGCACATGCCCGGACTCAAGCTGCACACCCTGCCGCCGCCCCTGGACTGAGCGGCCGGCCGGGTCTCACCACCAGGTGCTGTCGAGCTTCGCCTCGATGCTGCGCAGGTGCTCACGACTGCACCGGTCGCACGTCCAGACCTCGTGCCCGTTCTCGGTGGCTCGGGTCCAGGTGATCGCCGCGACCGCGGTGTCGGTCGCCGTCGTCCCGCAGGTGGCGCAGACCGGTGCCGGAGCCGCGGCGGCGCCCGACCGGTCGCCCTGCCCTGCCCCGCCCATGGTCAGGCCTTGCCGCCCCTGGCCTTGCCGCCCCTGGCCTTGCCGCCCTTGTCCGGGGCGCTCTTGGCCAAGGCGGTCTTCGCCTCGGCCTTGGCTGCCTGCTTGAACTCGCGCACCTTGGCCAGGGACTGCGCGTCGACGACATCGGCGACCGATCGATAGCTGCCGTCCTCGGCATACGGCCCGATGGCCTCCTGCCAGCCGGGCGGGCGGACGTCGAGCTGCTTGCCGACCAAGGCGGCGAAGATCCGCGCCTTCTGGTCGCCGAACCCCGGCAGTGCCCGCAGGCGGCCGAGCAGGTCGGCGGTATCGGTCGCCTCCTGCCAGATCGACTCGGCCCGACCGCCGTACTCGTCGCGCACCACCACCGCGAGCTGCTGCACCCGCCCGGCCATCGAGCGGCCGTACCGGTGGATCGCCGGCGGGGTCGAGCACAGGTCGGCGAAGGCGTCGGGCTCGGCCGCGGCGATGGCCTCGGGAGCCAGGGTCCCGAACCGGTCCAGGAGCTTCCAGGGTCCGCGGAAGGCGTGCTCCATGGGGTACTGCTGGTCGAGCAACATCCCCACGAGCAGGGCGAACGGGTCCTTGCTCAGCACCTCGTCCGCGGCCTCGTCCTGGGCGATCCGGATCTGCGTGACCATGGCGACCAGCCTAGCCACGTCGCCCGGACAGGGAAGAACCCGCCGGGACACCCCAGAGCGGGGGTCCCGGCGGGTTCGTGGGCCGGGGTCACCGGACCAGCATGCGAGGCAGGTCGAGCAGCATGTCGTGCTGCGCCTTCGCCTCGAGCCGGCGTTGGTACTCGCGTTGACGGCGCTGTCGATGAGCGCGCGCCAGGTCGGCGTACAAGGCCTGGAACATGGTGAAGCTCCTTCTGGGTGAGTGCTGGAGTCGAAGCAGGTGGCTCACGCGGCCACCGGGTTCTTGCGTGGACGGCCACGGGGTCGCTTGCGGGCGACGACTGCTCCCTGGACGAGGAGCTCTCCGCCCCACACGCCCCACGGCTCGGCACGGCCGATGGCCCCTGCCAGGCAGGCCAAGCGTGCCGGACAGGTGTGGCACAGCGACTTCGCGAACTCGACGTCGGCCGGGCTCTCGGCGAACCACATCTCGGCGTCGTTCTCTCGACACGGGATGCCTGCGCCTACGGTCGCGGCCTGCTCGTTCAGGTCGTGCAGTGCGCTCAGCTGCATCGGGTGTCACCTCCCTCTCGTCGTCCCGCCACGGTGGTGGCGATGGCTGGTGCTGCGTCCTGGCCGGTGGGTCCCCGGTCGGGGGCCGGCCCGTTCTCCTCGGTGCTGTCGGGCTGGGTCATCGGGGTGGTGCTTCTTCCTCGTTGCGTGGAGCGGAGGAATCCGTGGGGACAAACACAAAGGCCGCGGATCCCGGTGATCGGGTTCCGCGGCCTTGGAGGGGCCTGCTGGTTGGTGGCCTAGACAGGTGGCTCTCCGAAGGGACGGAACGCACGATCCTTGGTGCTGGGGGTGGCGTCGAAACCGCCGATGTGGCCCACCGGGGCCAGGACATCGCAGTTCGCGCGGGAGGTGACGGCTGCGGACACAGCGGTCCCCGTGAGCTGCGAGACCCGTCCACGGGTGCCGACGAGGAGGTCACGGCCGGCCTCGGGGCACACGGGACGGACGCGGGACAGGTCCGTCGCGTCGATCGTCATCGTGATGTTCTCCATGGGGCCAACCTCCTTCGTGGTGTCGTGGGATGCGGGGCGAGGTACCGCCCGGCCGTGCTCGTCAAGGGTAGAGCAGCAGTCGCGCCAGCAGCAACGGATTTAACGAGGTAATCGGGGACGATCTCGGCGGCCGTCGACTAGCTTCCGGAATCTGGTGCAGCAGAACGGCTTTCGACGACGTCGCTGGCTGTGGCGCCGCCCAGGACGGCAAGGACCTGCTCGCCGTAGAGCCCCAGCTTGCGGGCACCGACTCCCGAGATCTGGGCCAGCTGACCCTCGGAGGTCGGCTCGCGTTCTGCGATAGCCGTGAGCGTCGCATCGGTGAACACGACGTAGGCCGGCACGCTGCTCTCGCGGGCGACGGCCAGGCGCCATTCACGCAGGCGCTCGAACGTCGCCTCGGAATAGGTCGGCGGGCAGTCTGCGCAGCGGCCGGTCTTGCGCTGGGCCGCACTGCTCAGCTCGGTGCCGCAGGACCGGCAGTGGGCAGGCAGCACCGGTTTTGTGGCCTTGCCCCCGCGGCGACCACCCGAGGCGTTCTTCGGCTGGGACCTGGCCCCTTCGCCCAGGATGCTGGCCGCACCGTCGAGGAACCGTGAGGGACGCCGGCTCGCCCGGGCCCCCGGCGTCCGCGCACCGGCCCACGACAGGCGCAGCTCCTTGCGCGCCCGCGTGACCCCCACGTACGCGAGTCGACGCTCTTCTTCGATGGCCTCGGGGGTGTCGGCCATCGTGATCGGCAGGTAGCCGTCGGAGACGCCGGCAAGGAACACCACGTCCCACTCCAGCCCCTTGGCGGCGTGCAGCGAGGCGAGGGTGACGCCCTGCACGGCGGGGGCGTGCTGGGCGGCGGCCCGCTCGTCGAGCTCGCGGATGAAGTCGGGCAGCCGCGCGTCGGGACCCGCGGCCACGAGGTCGTCGGAGAGGGCGGCCAGTGCGGCGAGGCTCTCCCACCGCTCGCGAGCAGCTCCACCGGCGACCGGAGCCTCGCGGGTCCAGCCGGCGCCGAGCAGGACGTCGCGCACGAGCTCGGGCAGGGCCACCGAGCCGTCGTCGGAACGTGCCGCCCCCCGCAGCAGCAGGATCGCGTCTCGAACCTCCTTGCGGGCGAAGAAGCGCTGCCCCCCTCGCACGAGGTAGGGGACCTCACGCTCGGCCAGCGCCGACTCGAACGCCTCGGACTGGCCGTTGGTGCGAAAGAGCACCGCCATCTGTCCGGGCGAGACCCCCTTGCCCACGCGCTCGGCGATCTCGGCGGCGACGGCCGAGGCCTCGGCCGGGTCGTCCGGGTGGGAGGTGAGCGAGGGGTTGGGACCGTCGGTGGCCTGCGCCTGCAGCTGCACCGCGTTGCTGCGCATGGCCCCCGAAGGACCACGCACGATGAGGTTGGCGAGCCCGACGATCTGCGGGGTCGAGCGGTAGTTGCGGACCAGCCGGACCACCTTGGCCGTCGGGTGCGCCGTGGGGAACCCCAGCAGGTGGCGCGGGCTGGCGCCCGTGAAGGAGTAGATCGTCTGGGCCGGGTCCCCGACGACGCACAGGTCGTCTCGCTCCCCCACCCAGAGCTCGAGCAGCCGCTGCTGCAACGCGTTGACGTCCTGGTACTCGTCGACCACGAAGTGGCGGTACTGGGAGCGCACGGCCCGGGCGATGTCCTCACGCTCGGCCAGGATCCCCACCGTGAGCAGCAGGACGTCCTCGAAGTCGATCACCCCGCGCTGGGTCTTCACCTGCTCGTAGGCCTCGAGCACGCGGGCCATGGCCGTGGCGTCCAGACCGGGCGGCTCGCGGCGCGCGGCCCGGGCCCCCGCGGCATACGTCTCAGGGGTGAGCATCGAGACCTTGGCCCACTCGACCTCGGCCGCGAGGTCACGGATCGCGGTGCGGTCCCGAGCGAGGTCGAGGCGCAGGGACGCCGCGGCCTGGGCGACCGCAGCAGCCTTCTGGGCCATCACCTCGGGCGCCGCGCCGCCGATCGCCTGCGGCCAGAAGTAGTGCAGCTGCCGCAAAGCCGCGGCGTGGAAGGTGCGCGCCTGCACGCCACCGACGCCGAGGTCACGCAGCCGGGTGCGCATCTCGCCGGCGGCCCGGGCGGTGAACGTCACCGCCAGCACCCGCTGCGGCTGGTACGCACCCGAGTGGACGCCGTAGGCGATGCGGTGGGTGATCGCCCGGGTCTTGCCCGTGCCGGCTCCTGCCAGCACGCACATCGGCCCGAGCGGGTGTGCCGCCACCTCACGCTGTTCGGGGTCGAGTGCGGCGAGCACCTCGTCCGGGGACGGGGCGACGGCACCGAACGGCGACAGGGGCTGGGGCAGGTTGGGCATCGTCGCGATCCTGTCAGACTCCGCTGACGCCCCGGTCGCGAGGTGAGCCGCCGGGCGGCCGCTGTCCGGGCGAGGTCACTGCGAGCCCACGCGAGCTCACTGCGAGAGGCCGTAGACCCGCGTCACGTGGATCCGAAGGACCAGCCGGGCGTCGGCCACCATGGCCGCGCGGTACTCGTCCCAGCTGGGGTGGTCCTCGCCGCGGATGGTCCTGAACAGCTCCACGAGCTCGTCCACGGTGGCGTCGTCCGCCGCCTGCGCCACCGGTGACAGCAGCGCCTCGCCTTCGAGGACGGCATACGACCAGCCGTCCCGGGAGGTGACCAGCAGCGACGCCCGCGGGTCGCGGCGAAGGTTCGCGACCTTGGCCCTGCCGTCGACGACCGAGACGCGGACCGTCGGACCGTGCTCGCCCGCGGGGTCGAACGCGTAGTTCACCATCGACAGCTGGGGGCGGCCGTCGCGCTTGAGCGCGGCCAGCGCGCCGAGGTGGTGGTCGGCGGCGAGCGCCAGGAGGGACGGGTCGAGGCTGGTCGGGGTCATGAACCATCATGGTCACAGTCGTCACGAGGGCGCAGCGGAAGATTGTGGGGTCCTGCGTCGTTGACCCCTGCGACCACACCTGATCGAGAGAGCGAGCGACTCCTTCCCATGTCGACCTTCAAGGCACCGGCCCCCGGCTCCGTGACCATGTTCACCACGTCCTGGTGCGGCTACTGCAACCGCCTCAAGACCCAGATGGGGCGCGAGAACATCGCGTTCACCGAGGTCAACATCGAGGAGGTGCCCGAGGCCGTGGCGTTCGTCATGGACGTGAACAACGGCAACCAGACGGTTCCCACGCTGCTCTTCCCCGACGGCACAGCCGCCACGAACCCCTCCATCAACGAGGTCAAGAAGCGGCTCGCTGCCTGAGCACCGCTCCCGAGCGCCCTGTCACGGGGTCGGCCGGACGAATCGCCGACGTGCCCTCAGGGTACGTCGGCGATCTCGTGCCCGAGCCAGTGCTCGACGATGCGTCGGGCGATCGACACCCGCGGCGAGACGGTCAGCGAACCGTCGGCGATCGCCGCCAGCAGCTCCGTGCGGGTGTACCAGCGGGCCTCGGCGATCTCCGCCTCCTGCAGGGTCAGCTCGGCCGTGCTCGACCGGGCCGTGAACCCCACCATGAGGGAGTTGGGGAACGGCCACGCCTGGTCGCCGAGGTACTCGACGTCGTGGACCTCGAGCCCGACCTCCTCACGCACCTCCCGCGCCACCGCACCCGCCAGGCTCTCCCCCGGCTCCAGGAACCCCGCCAGCACCGAGAACCGGCCTTCGCCCCAGCCGGCACCCCTGGCCAGGAGCAGGCGACCGTCCGGGTCGACGACGGACATGATCACCGCGACGTCGGTACGCGGGTAGTGCTCACTGCCCTCGACGGTGCACCGGCGCAGCCAGCCGGCCGACACCGGTTCGGTCGGGGCGCCGCACCTCGCGCAGAACGGGTGCACCCGGTGCCAGTTGGCCAGCGCCAGGGCCGTCGTGAACAGCGCGGCGTCCCGATCGCCGAGCAGGGCCCCCACCTGCCGCAGCGTCCGCCCGGCGTCGTCCTGGTCGGTCGCCTCGACCGGTGGTTCAGAGGCCACCGCGACGTATGCCGTGCCGTCCTCGTCCGCCCCGAGGAACAGTCCCAGCCGGGTCCGGTCCCGGGGCTCCGGCGGGCGCAGGCGAAGGCGCAGCCCCGGGGCGGGTCCGTCCGGGGTCACGTCAACCCGGTCACCACGCAGCTCCAGAACCTGCGTCGAGGTGTCGCCCAGCAGGTTCGAGAGCAGGTCCTGGTCGAGGCGACGCTCTGCCACCCGGTCCAGACCGGGCCCGGCGAGCGCGAGATTCGGGAGAGATTTGGCGAAGGAGCCCACGCCTCCACCCTAGGCGCGGCCGATCGGCATACGGTGGGCGCGTGGACCGTAGCCCCCTCTTCCTCGCCGCACTGGCCAGTGCAGCCGTCCCGGGACTCGATCCCGCCAGTGTCGAAGCCCTCCCCGGGGCGCCCGAGCACCAGTACGACGTGGCCTTCGTCCAGGACACCCAGCACCGCCGCTGGGTGGTTCGCGTCCCCCGCAACCAGGGCGCGGCGGCGCAGATGGAGGCGACCTTCGGGCTGCTGACCCTGCTCGCGAGGCGCCTGCCGTTCGGTGTGCCGACCCCGAAGGGCTTCGCCGCCCTCAAGGGGGGTGGCCGCGCTGCGATCTACCCCTACCTGCCGGGGCAGAACCTCGACTTCGCCGCGCTGCCGGCCGGCCCGGGGCTCGCGGCCGAGCTGGGCCGCGCGATCGCGGCGCTGCACAACACCGACCACGGCCTGTTCGACGAGGCCGGGTTGCCGGCCTACGACGCCGACACCTACCGGACGCGACGACTCACCGAGCTCGACCGGGCTGCTGCCACCGGCCACGTGCCGACGGGACTGCTCACCCGCTGGGAGAAGCTGCTCGAGGACGTGGTGCTGTGGCGGTTCGCGCCGACGCCGACCCACGGGGACCTCACCGGTGACCAGGTCCTCGTGGTGTTCGACGACGACCAGGATGCGGCGACCGGGCGGGTCAAGGCCTTCACCGGCTGGGAGGACGCCAAGGTCGCCGACCCCGCCGACGACTTCTCGGCGCTCGTCACGCAGACCCCCGAGGGCGCCCTCGAGACCCTGATGGAGGCCTACGCCCACGCCCGTTCCGAGCGACCCGACCCGCACCTGCTGACCCGCGCCGGGCTCGTCGCCCAGATGAGGGTGCTCGGCGACCTCATGAGCGCAGTCAGTGGGGGTGAGCGCCTGCTGGTCGAACGACACGCCGCTGCGCTGCGACAGCTCGACGAGCGGCTGCACGCCGAGGACGAGGCCACCAACGACTACCGTCGTGAAGCCGCGGCTGCTGCGCGCCCCGCGTCCGCGGTCGTCGTGCCCCCGGTCGTCGCGGACGAGGAGGATGACGAGGACGTGGCGGTCATGTTCGCCCCCACCGCGGACCCCAACGAGCACGACGACGAGCACGACGACGAGTACGAGCAGCGGGGCGAGCAGCGGGGCGAGCAGCGGGGCGAGCAGGGGGACGAGCACGAGGACGAGCTCGCCGACGAGGCGCCGGACGAGGTGGCGCCTGACGCCGGGGACACGGTCGACGAGAGCGACGACGAGAGCGACGACGAGAGCGACACCGAGGCCGACGACGAGAGCGACACCGAGGCCGACACCGAGACCGACACCCAGGCCGACACCGAGGGTGCGACCGACGACGAGACCGGGGACGCCACCACCGAGATCCCCGTCCGCGGCGCCAGGCCGGCAGAGCCGGCCATGCTCGAGTTCGACGAGGACGATCCGGGACCCGAGCACGAGCCCGGTTACGCCGGGCGCTGACGCGAGCCCCGGTCGGCTCGGCGCTGCCCAGCGTTGCGCGGGGAGCCGCTACTCGGGCACCCCCGCCAGCAGCCTCGCGAGGTCCTGGTCGTCGGGCAGGTCGGGCCACACCGTCTGTCCCGTGCCGGCGTAGTAGAATGCGGCATCGACCTGGTCCAGCTCCAACCCCCGCAGGCGGGCGAACGCGACGCGGTACGCCGCGAGCTGCAGTGACCTGGTGCGAGCCGCCTCGCCCGTGGGCACGGCCCCCGTCTTCCAGTCCACGACGCTGAAGCCACCTCCGGCGCGCGGGAACACGGCGTCGATCCGTCCGCGGACGGCGATCCCGTCGATGACCGTCTCGACCGCGATCTCGATCTCGGTGGGCACCCGCCCGGCCCACTCGCTGGCCAGGAAGTGCTCCTTCATCGCGGGGAGCTCGGCGTCGTCACCGGGGTCGTCGTCGGCGCTGCCGGGCAGGTCGATGATGTCCACCATGGCAGCCCGGGCGTAGTGCTGCTCCACCCAGGCGTGGAACGCGGTGCCGCGACGGGCCGCGAGCGCCGGGGGCTCGGGCATGGGTCGGCGCAACGAGGACGCGAAGCGGTCGGGATCCTGCGCCAGGGCCACGACCGCCGAGGCGGACAGGTGGCGCGGCAGCAGCACGGTGACCTCGCTGCGGGTCCCGAGCCGGCGACGTTCCTCCAGCAGGAGCTCGAGCTCCTCGAGCACGCTGAGCTCGGCGCCCGGGATCGGCAGCAGACCCTGTTCGGAGACCTCGTCGGCGGGCGGGCCGTCGCCGTGGTCGCGAATCGCAGCCTCCACGGCTCTCGCCCCCTCCTGGAGCGCCTCGCGGCGCGCTGCGAGCGGGTCGGCCGGCCACTGCACGCTGAGCACGTCGGCCGTTGCGGGGTTCTGGACCGCCTCGGGGTCGAGGGGGTCGGGAAGGTCGACCCACTCCAGGCGGCGCACCGGGAGGCTGGTGTCGTCGACGACCTCGGTGAGGAAGCGTGAGGTGACCCTCGGCGTCTTGCCGTCGGTCCACACCGGGGCGGTGAGCAGCATGTGGGTCTTGGCCCGCGTGAAGGCGACGTACGCGAGGCGGCGCTCCTCGGCGACACCGTGCTCGCCACTGGCGAGCAGGAAGTCCTCGACGCGGGACTCGATGTCCTTCCAGTCCGCGGCCCCCCGCCAGTCGAGCTGCGGAAGGCCCGAGACGTCACCGCGCAGGGCGTAGGGGATGCCACCGTCCTGCAGGCCCGCGATCCAGCCACGACCCTTGGGCGTGGACAGCGTCCAGGTGCCGTCAGCACCGACCCGGCTCGCCGCGGACGCCAGCGCCGGGAACGACCCCTCCACCAGCCCGGGGACTGCCACCGCCTCCCACTCCAGCCCCTTGGCGGCGTGCACCGTCAGGACCTGCACGGCGTCGGTGGACGCCTCGATGTAGCCCTTGTCGAGTCCGCGCTCCTCCTTCAGGGCAGCGGTGAGCCAGGCGAGGAACCCCCCGAGGTTGGGACGGTCGGCACTGATGGTGAAGGTCGCTGCGACGTCGGCGAAGGCGTCGAGGTGGGCCCGCGCCGCCGCCGGGGTGTAGCCCTCGCGAGCGAGCACCTCGATGTCGAGCCCGAGGGCGCGTTCGGCCTCGCCCACGAGGTCGGCCAGGGGCAGGCTGCTCAAGGAGCGCAGCCGGCGGACGGCGTGCTGCAGCCCGACCAACCGGTGCAGGCCGACCTCGCTGACGGCCTTGTCGTCCCGGCTGCGCCACCCCGGCGGCGGCAGGTCGTCGACGGCCTCGACGAGGCTCACGGTGTCGGCGCTGTCCGGCGACTGGTCGTGCACCGCGGCAGGTCCGCCCCTCGCCTCGCGCTGGCGGACATCCAGCTGCTGGCGGATGTCCTGCTGGTGCCGAGCCCACGCCATCAACCCATCGAGGTCGGCTGCTCCGAGTCGACACAACGGGCCGGTGAGCAGCCGCATCAGCTGGTCACCCCGGGTGGGGTCGTGCACCACGTGCAGCAGTGAGGTGATGTCCTGCACCTCGGGGGTCAGCAACAACCCGCCGAGCCCGACCACCTCGTACGGGATGTTGCGCGACTCGAGGGCGTCGATGATCGGGGCGAACTGGGATCGCTTGCGGCACAGCACTGCTGCCGACCTGGCCCCGGCCGCTCGACGCTCGCCGAGCCACTGCGCGATGAGGACTGCCTCAGCACCGGCAGTGAGCACCCGGGCCACGTCCACGGACCCGGCCCCCGCACCGGCTCGGGCCCCCAGCTCCTCGACGGGGACCGCCGACTTCTCGCGCAGGGGTGCCGCCACCGAGTTGGCGACGTCGAGGATCGCCTCGTCGTTGCGCCAACTCGTCGACAGGGGTCGCACGGGGGCGGGGTCCGGACCGTCGCGGAACTGGTCGCGGAAGGCGCTCAGGGTGGTGGCGCTCGCGCCGCGCCAGCCGTAGATGGACTGGTGCGGGTCGCCGACGGCGGTCACCGGCACCGGCTCCCCCGCGGCGACGAACAAGGCCCTGAGCAGGTCGAGCTGGGCCGCCGAGGTGTCCTGGAACTCGTCGAGCAGGACCGCGCCGAAGCGCTGTCGTTCGATCGCCCCGATGTCGGGAAAGGTCAGGGCCAGCTGCGCGGCCAGGGCCATCTGGTCGGCGAAGTCCATCGCGTCTCGCTGGCGTTTGAGGGCGAGGTAACGCTCCACCATCGGCAACACCCCTGCTCGCGCTTTGAGTGCCTCCCGCATCTTCTTCGCCTCACCTGGCAGGCCCTTGGCCCGGCTCGCGCCCGAGGGCAGGGCGGCGAGAGAGGCCAGCACCGTCTCGAGGTGCTCGAGCACCTGCGCCGGCGTGACGAGGTGCTCGGCCATCTCCCCGGCCAGGTCTACCACGGCTGCCGTCACCGTCGACTCGGCGTTGGGGACGTCGTCCATCGGGCCGTCGTAGGCCGCGACCACCTCGGAGGCGTACTGCCAGGCAGCCGCCTCCGACAGCAGCCGGGACTCGGACTCGAACCCGAGCCGGAGCGCGTGCTCACGCACCAGGCGCCCGGCGTAGGAGTGGTAGGTCGAGACCGTCGGCGTGCCACCCAGCACCTCGGCGTCGCTCTCGCCGTCATCCGGCCGCGGGGTCCACACCTCTCGTTGCTGCAGGAGGCGCAGCCGCGCACCGATCCGCTCGGACAGCTCGGTGGCTGCCTTGCGGGTGAAGGTCAGGCCGAGGACCTGGTCGGGCTCGACGAGGCCGTTGGCCACGAGCCACACGACCCGTCCGGTCATCGTCTCGGTCTTGCCCGAACCCGCTCCCGCCACGACCAGCAGCGGCGACATCGGTGCCTCGATGACCGCGACCTGCTGGGGGGTCGGTGCCGGCTGGCCCAGCGCTTCGGCGATCTCGCGAGCGGACAGCCGCTGCCGCGCCGGCACGTCCGCCGAGCTCGGTGCCGCGTCCTCGCGGCCCCGCGCGGTGGATGACGTGGTCACAGGACCTTCCCCTCCGGTTGGGCCGGGCAGGACGAGCGCACCTGGCACTGCTTGCACCACTCACCGACGGTGGCCGAGAAGGTGCCGCCGGCCATGCCCTCGGCAGTCTGCGCCACGAGGTCTGCGGCCCACTGCGGGTCCTCGTCCTCGGCCAGTGGCTGCTGCGCCTGCAGGGTCGTCTTGACCAGGCTGGCCTTGCCGACCTGGAGGAGCGCAGCCCCGACCGAGGTGGCGCCGTGCTCGGGGAACGCCCCCTGCTCCACCCCGAGCTGGTAGGCACCGAGCTGGGGGTGGCGGGCGAGCTCCTCGGCCCGGGGCTTGCTGCTGCCGGTCTTGTAGTCCACGACGCGCAGGCCGGTCGGGCCGTGCTCACCGACGGTGACCTGCTCGAGGCGGTCGACCTTGCCGCTGAGCACGGCCCGCCCCAGGGTCACCTTCATGTCGAGCTCGGCCCCGAGGCGTACCCAGCCGTGGGCCCTGGCCTCGTCGAAGTACCGTGCCAGCCGCCGCACCATCTCGTGCGCCTCGACCCGCTTGCGGTCCGAGACCCAGCCCGCTGCCATGCCGAGCCGGGCCCAGCGCTCGTCGACCTCCCGGACCATCTCCTCGGCGCTGACGTCCCCGAGCTCGGCGGCGATGTCGTGCACGAGCGTGCCGATGTCGGCCGCCCCCACGGAGGGCCCGTCGCCCCCGACAGAGCCGAGCAGCCAACGCAGCCCGCACTTGCCGAACGACTCGACCTTGCTCGGTGACACGCGGACGAGCTGGTCGGCGGTGCGCAGCGGGCGCTCGTCGGACACCGAGCGCATGACCCACCACTGTCCCGGGTCGGCGCCCGGCACGCGTTCGTGGGTCAGCCTGGCCAGCGCGGCCACGGCGGTGCGGCGGGTGCCGGCATCCGCGGACAGCAGCTGACGGCGCAGCTCGCCCACCAGGGTCGGCAAGGTCATCGTGCGCGACACGTCGGCGAAGGGTCGGTCCCCCTGTTCGGTGATGGTGTCGGGATCGACGACGTCGAGGTAGACCGAGGGCTGCTCGTCATCGCTGCGGACCGCGGTCATGACGACACGCTCGGTGGCCCGGGTGAGGGCGACCAGCAGCAGCCGGGTCTCGTCGTAGCGCACCGCTGCCTGGGCGGCCCGGAACGTCGAGGTCCGTCCTGCCACGACGTCGACGAGCCGCTCGGACCCGAGCAGCGAGCCGCGCAGCCGCAGGTCCGGCCAGACCCCTTCCTGGACGCCGGCCACGAAGACCAGTGCCCACTCCCGGCCCGCGGCCGCCTGGGGTGTCGTGATGGTGACGGCCTCGCCGACCGCAGAACGCGCCACGAGCGTGTCGCCGGGGATGTCCTGGCTGCCGATGTGGACCAGGAACGCCTCGGGACCCGCGTGCGGCAACCGGTCGGCGAACTTCGCTGCCGCGTCGAACAGCCCCACCACCGCATCGAGGTCGCGGTCGGCGCGTGCCGCCGCCGGGCCACCGGACAGCGCCGCGGCCTGCCACTCGAGGGCCAGCCCGGTGGCCGACCACATCTCCCACAGCACCGACTCGGCGCTGACCCCGGTCTCCCAGCGCCAGGCACCGTCCTCCGACCGGCCACGAGCCGCCTTGACCCCCGCAGCGATGGTGCGGGCCACCCTTCGGGCGGGTCCTCCCTCGGGGCCCAGCTCGACCAGCGAACCGGGCACCGCGAGCGCCTCCGCGAGCAGCTCGTCGCTGGTGCGGCTGCCACCGGACGCGAGCTCGACCCGCCGCAGCGCACGACGCAGCCGGCGCAGCCCCACCGCATCGGCGCCCCCGATCGGGGACAGGAGGGCGTCGACGGCCCCCTGCGGCGAGATGGGGGCAGCCGGCTGCACCCCGGCGTCCTCGCGGACCATGCCGAGCACCACCTCGAGCAGGGCCAGGAGCGGACGCACCGCGACCTCGTCGCGGACCGGTAGGTCGGTGGCGCTGCCTGCCACCGGCACACCGGCCGACATCAGGACACGGCGAAGTGTCGACGTGCGGCCCTGGCCACGCACGACCACCGCCATCTGCGACCACGGCACCGCGTGCCTCAGGTGGGCCTCGCGCAGCTCTGCGGCCACGAAGCTCGCCTCCTGGCTGACCGCCCGCAGGAGCCGCACCTCGACCTGGCCCCCGGCCCGGCCCGGCCCGGCGCTGCGCTGGCTGCCGCCTCCGAGCGCGCCGATCTTGGGTGCGACCCGGGCGGCGGCGGCGTGCACGACCTGCGGGAGGCGGTGGGCGGTGGGCAGGACGAGGGTGGGGCCGTCGCCGAGCTCGGTCCAGCCGTCAGCGAGGTAGCGCGGGTCGGCCCCCCGAAAGGTCTGCACTGCACTGTCGGGATCGCCGAGCAGGATCACGTCGACCCCCGGCGCGGCGACCGTGCGCAGCAGCCGGGTCGCGGCAGAGGTGAGCTCCTGGGCGTCGTCGACCACGACCAGCCGCAGGCTCCTGCGCAGCCGGTCGAGCGCGTCGGCGTCCTCGAGCAGGAGGTCTGCGGCCGCACCGAGGATCCATGCCGGGTCGTAGGCGCCGGGCGCCGAGAACGCCGTCACGCGGTCGTACTCGTCGAGCACCTCGGCCGCGGCGACCCACTCGGGGCGGTCGTGCTCGACGCCGAGGGCGGCGAGGTCGTCCGGCTCGAGGTCGAGCTCGACCGCCCGCATGAGCAGGTCCCGCAGCTCGGCCCGGAACCCCCGTGTGGTCAGGGCTGCGTGCAGCCCCTGGGGCCAGGAGGGTGCCGGGGTCAGACCGGCGACGAGCCCGGTGTCCACGGCGGCGTGCCCGGCCAGGAGGTCGCGCAGGATGACATCCTGCTCGGGCCCGCTGAGCAGGCGCGGCGTCGGGTCGCCACGCAGGGCCGCTGCCTGGCGCAGGATCCCGAACCCGAACGCCTGGTGGGTGCGCGCGAGGGGTTCGGTGGAGGTGCGGCCCAGGCGCGCCGTGACCCGCTCACGCAGGCTGCCGGCGTTGACGCGCGAGGACGTCAGCACGAGGCACTGGTCGGGCGTCGCCTCACCGGCCCCGACCCGTGCGACGACGGCCTCGATGGCCGTGGTGGTCTTCCCGGTGCCGGGGGCGCCGAGCACGCGCAGCACACCACCTCGGTGGGCGACGGCCTGCCGCTGGACCTGGTCCAGCGCCGGCGCGTCGACGACCAGGCCGGGGGCACGACGAAGCATCAGCACGGGGCCGATTCCATCACCTCGGTCGGACATCGGCGGTCACGCCCCACCGACACCGCGCGACCAGCAGGCAGGCCCGGCCGCCGCGGGCCCCCGCCGACGGCCCGCTCAGACCGCCGGACGACAGGCGTCCTTCCAGCGCGCCACCGACAGGTCCACCCGGCGACCGTCGACCTGACCGCGCACCAGAGGGGTGCCCTCGGCCCGGTAGTGCGCGAGCGCCTCGTCCTCGAGCCCTTGGGGGAAGTACCCACCGGCCCGCAGCACGCGCCACCACGGCACGTCGGAACCGTACCTGGCCATCACCGAACCGACCCCGCGCGCACCCCCACGGCCGAGGACCTCTGCGATGTCGCCATACGTCATCACCTTGCCCTCCGGGATCTGGTCGACGACTTCGAGGACGTCGTCGGCGAACTCGCTCGGTTGGCCGAAACCCGTTGCCGCAGTAGCCAATTCGCGCCCTTCAGTAGACGGGCTGGGTCGGGTCGACATCACGCACCCACGCGAGGACGCCGCCGGTCAGGTTGCTGACGTCGTCCCGGCCGCTCGCGGCGAGCAGGCCCGCGGCCTCGGCCGAGCGCGCACCGGACTTGCAGTGCACGACCACCGGTATGCCGCGGGGCAGCTCGTGCGCCGCCGCGCCGGACCGGAAGTGGTCCAGGTGCACGGCACGGGCTCCCGGGATCGACACGATGGCGCGCTCCCCCGGCTCGCGGACGTCGACGAGCTCGAACCGGGCCAGCCCCCGCTCACGAGCGGCGAGCATCTCGTCCAGCTCGGTGGCGGACACCTCGGCGAACGCGGGGGTGCCCGACGACGCCCCCGCGGACCCCTGCGCAGCCACCTCGACGACCGGCGCGCCCCCGGTCCCGCAGAACTCCTCGTAGTCGACCAGCGCGGTGATCGTCGGGGACTCACCGCACACCGGGCACTCGGGGTTGGCGCGGACGGTCAGGGAGTCCCACGTCTGGCGCATGGCGTCGTGCACGAGCAGCCGTCCGACGAGGGTCTCACCGCGGCCGACGACGAGCTTGATCGCCTCGGCCACCTGCACCGAACCCACTGCGGCACAGAGCACGCCCAGCACGCCGCCGGTCGCGCACGAGGGCACGGCGTCGGGCGGCGGCGGCTCGGGGAACACGCAGCGGTAGCAGGGTCCGTAGCCGGCGAACCAGACGGAGACCTGCCCGTCGAACCGGTAGATCGACCCCCACACGTGGGGCAGCCCGAGCAGGACGCAGGCATCGTTGACGAGGTAGCGCGTCGCGAAGTTGTCGGCGCCGTCCAGGACCACGTCGTAGTCGGCAAGCACCTCCAGTGCGTTCTCCGAGGTGAGCCGCACGTCATGGCGCACGACGGTGACCATCGGGTTGATCGCCGCGACGGTCTCGGCCGCCGACTCGGTCTTGGGCCGCCCGACGTCAGCGACCCCGTGGGCGATCTGGCGCTGCAGGTTCGAGGCCTCGACCACGTCGTCGTCGACGATCCCGATCGTGCCCACGCCGGCAGCGGCGAGGTAGAGCATGGCCGGAGACCCGAGACCGCCCGCGCCGACCACGAGCACCCGGGCGTTGGACAACCGCTGCTGACCCTCGAGGCCGATGTCCGGCAGCAGGATGTGCCGGGCGTACCGGCCCTTCTGCTCGAGCGTGAGGTCGGGGCCGGGCGCAACCAGCGGTGGGATCGCCATGTGACTCACGTTACCCACCCGTACGATGTTCCCGACACCTCCGCCCGGCGGTGAGCTCCCCTGCGAGAGAGGCACGCATGTCGCTTCGCGCCGACACCGGCACCGACACCGGCACCGACGCCACCCGCGGCCAGCGAATGCCGCGGTCCGCCCGCCGTGCCCAGCTCCTGGAGGCGGCCCAGGCAGCGTTCGTGGAGTCCGGCTACCACGCCGCAGCGATGGACGACATCGCCGAGCGTGCTGGCGTGTCCAAACCTGTTCTCTACCAACACTTTCCCGGCAAGCTCGAGCTCTACCTCGCCCTGCTCGACAAGCACAGCGAGGGCCTGGAGCTGCTCGTGCGCGAGGCACTGGCCTCGACCCATGACAACAAGGAGCGCGTCTACGCCTCCATCGCCGCCTACTTCGACTTCGTGTCCCGGGACGGTGCGGCGTTCCGGCTGATCTTCGAGTCCGACCTGACCAACGAGTCCGCGGTGCGCAACCGCCTCGACGCCGTGGCGCTGGTCTGTGCCGAGGCGGTGGCCGAGGTCATCGCCGAGGACACCAACCTGCCCGACGAGGACGCCTCGCTCCTGGGCATGGCGCTGACCGGGCTCGCCCAGGTCAGTGCCAGGCACTGGCTGGCACAGGGTTCGGACCTGCCCAAGGACGAGGCCGCCCGCCTCGTCGGCACCCTCGCCTGGCGAGGCCTCGGCTCGTTCCCGATGGTGGGCGGGGAAGGTTCCCCCGAGCACGCTGGTTAGCCTTAGCGGCAGTACCGCACCGGCAGGTGTGCCGCGTGCTCCCCTTCTTCAGAAAGGCCACCACCGTGGAGGTCCGGATCGGCGTGCAGAACGTCTCCCGCGAGGTCGTCATCGAGTCCATCCAGAGTCCGGACGAGGTCGCCAAGGCCGTGACGGCCTGCATCGACGACGGCGCCGCCCTGTCCCTGACCGACGACAAGGGCCGCCTGCTCATGGTCCCGGCCGGCGCCCTGGCGTACGTGCAGATCGGCGAGGCCGAGAAGCGCGGCGTCGGCTTCGGCAACAGCTGAGCCGCTGGTTGCCGGGAGCCCGCCGACGGGCCCCGGCAACGCGCACCCGCGGCCCGCGCCGGCCTATACCGCAGGGCTTCTGACCTGCGCAAACTCGCGCAAATCGTTCTCGGTCCGTGACCTTCCCCGACGGCCCGCCGGCGTGCGACCGCGGCTGCGACGGTGTTGAGTTGTCGTCCGAGGGCCGCACCGTGGCCCAGCGACAGCACCGGCATCCAGGTGCAGAAGGAGCGAGTAATGGCTGGAATCATCGGCACCATCATCTTCGGTGCAGTCATTGGAGTGCTTGCGCGACTCGTGCTGCCGGGGAAGCAGAACATCAGCGCTGTGGTCACCGTGATCCTCGGAATCCTCGGCGCCCTCGTGGGCTACTACGTCTGGGGCGCCATGGGTGGTGGTGACACCGGTGGCATCGACTGGATCCGCTGGATCATCAGCATCGCCGTCGCCGCCGTGTTCGTCGTCATCTACGAGCGCGTCATGGGCCGTCGGGGCAACCACCACGCCTGACGTCACCACACGACGACGAAGGGGCCCGGTCCAGGTGGACCGGGCCTCTTCGTCGTGCCCGGGCCTCTTCGTCGTGCCCGGGCCTCTTCGTGGTGCCCGGGCCGCGGCTCAGGCGGCCAGCCCGAGCCGACCCATCCGACGGGTGTGCTCGTCGGTGAGCCGGGCGAACATCCGCCCCAGCTCGGCGAGGTCGGCGCTCGGGCGCCCAGGTCCCCCCGCACCGCCCACGAGCAGCGAGGCGAGGGCATCGCGCTCGACGGCGACCTGCTGGGCCTGCGACAGGGCCTCGCCGACGAGGCGCCGGCCCCAGAGGGCGAGCCGGCCGGAGATGCGCGGGTCCGTGCGGATCGCCTCACGGACGACCTTGACGACGAAGTCGGCCTGGCCGACGTCCTGCATCGCCGAGTGCACCAGCTGCTGGGTCGAGGGGTCGACGTAGGCAGCCACCTCGCGGTAGAAGTCGGTGGCGATGCCGTCGCCGACGTAGGCCTTGACCAGACCCTCGAGCCAGGTGCTCGGACGGGTTCGTTCGTGGAAGGCGTCCACGGGGGCGATGAACGGGGCCATCGCCGTCTCGGGTGCGACCCCCATGTCGTCGAGGCGCGCGACGATCATCTCGTAGTGCCGGAACTCGGCCACGGCTAGCCCGGCGACGGCAGCCTTGAGCGGCTGCGTCGGCGACAGCTCTGAGTCCCCCGCCAGCCGGGTGAAAGCGGTGAGCTCGCCGTAGGCCAGCGCCCCGAGGAGGTCCGCCACCGCCTCGCGGTACTGCGGATCGGCCAACCAGTCGTCCTGCGTCATGTCCGTCACCCTAACGGCGCAGGGTCACCCGCCGAGGCGCCACGACCCACCGTCGATCCGCGAGAATGACGGGATGTCACGGCCCCGGCGGTAGACTGCTCGCGTCAAAGGTGCCCGGTCGGCACGAACCAGCCGCGGACGTGGTCCGCGCTACCGCTCGACGAGCATGGACGAAGACCTCCGATCGGCCCGCTGCGCGACGGCCTCCCCCCGGGAGCGCCCCGATCGAGAGAACTCCATGACTGAGACCACCCCGAGCACGACCACGCCGGAGATGCCCAGCTTCGCCGACTTCGACGTGCACCCCGACATCGTCGCGTCCCTGACCGACGCCGGCATCATCACCCCCTTCCCCATCCAGGCGATGACCCTCCCGGTCGCGCTGTCCGGCCACGACATCATCGGCCAGGCCAAGACGGGCACCGGCAAGACCCTGGGCTTCGGCGTCCCGATGCTCAACCGCACCACCGCCCGCGGCGACGACGCCTGGGACGGGATGCCCCACGCCGGCAAGCCGCAGGCCCTCGCCGTCGCCCCGACCCGTGAGCTCGCCGTCCAGGTGTCCGGCGACCTCGAGCGGGCCGGCAAGCGCCGCGGCATCCGCGTCCTGACCGTCTACGGCGGCCGCGCCTACGAGCCGCAGATCGAGGCGCTGCGCGCCGGGGTCGAGATCGTCGTCGGCACACCGGGCCGCCTGATCGACCTCGCCAAGCAGGGGCACCTCGACCTGTCGCACGTGAAGTCCGTCGTCCTCGACGAGGCCGACGAGATGCTCGACCTCGGGTTCCTCCCCGACGTCGAGAAGCTCCTCGCCATGACGTCCCCCGCGCGCCAGACCATGCTCTTCTCCGCGACCATGCCCGGCGCCGTCGTGGCCCTGGCCCGGCGCTACATGAAGCAGCCGACCCACATCCGCGCGATGGGCGACGACCAGGAGAACGCCCACACGGTCAAGGCCGTCGAGCAGTTCGTCTACCGCGCCCACGCCATGGACAAGGTGGAGATGCTCGCCCGCATGCTCCAGGCCAACGACCGCGGCCGGACCATCATCTTCAGCCGTACCAAGCGCACCGCCGCCAAGGTGGCCGACGACCTCAGCGAGCGCGGTTTCGCCGCCGCCCCGATCCACGGTGACCTCGGCCAGGGCGCCCGCGAGCAGGCCCTGCGCGCGTTCCGCAACGGCAAGGTCGACATCCTCGTCGCCACCGATGTCGCGGCCCGTGGCATCGACGTGGACCACGTCACCCACGTCATCAACTACCAGTGCCCCGAGGACGAGAAGACCTACCTGCACCGCATCGGCCGCACCGCCCGCGCGGGCAACACCGGCATCGCGGTCACCTTCGTGGACTGGGACGACCTGCCGCGCTGGGGCCTGATCAACAAGACCCTCGACCTCGGCATCCCCGAGCCCGAGGAGACCTACTCCTCGTCCGAGCACTTCTACGAGCAGCTCGACATCCCGCGCACCGCCAAGGGGCGTCTGCCCAAGGCCTCCCAGAAGCTCGCGGGCCTCGGCGCGGAGGTGCTCGAGGACCTCGGTGAGACCGGCAAGTCCAGCGGTCGTCGGTCCGGTGCGGGTGGTCCCGGCCGTGACGGCGGCGGTCGTGACGGCGGGCGCGGTCGCGACGGTGGCGGTCGTGACGGTGGCAGCCGTGGCAGCCGCGAGGGCGGCCGCTCCGGCGAACGCCGCGCCGACGGTCCCCCGGTCGAGGGTGGCGACGCCGCGGCCAAGCCGCGTCGCAACCGCAACCGTCGCCGCACCCGTGGCGGTGCGGACGCGGGCGAGGTCACGCAGGCCTGACCCCCTCGTCCCAGGGCATCGGGACGGACAGCCGCAAAGACGGACTGGAAGAACAGGTATGCCGCGCGGGCCCCGGGCCGCGCGGCATACCTGTTCTGTCCCGGTGCGGGCGTCGTCGCGTGGCTGGCTGCGGCACGGCTCCCGGCGCCGGTCGAGGGCTGACTCAGCGCCCTCGAACCGGTCAGGCGCCGATGGTGGCGGTGTCGATGACGAAGCGGTAGCGCACGTCGGAGCTGACGACGCGGTCGTAGGCCTCGTTGACCTGGTCCGCACCGATCGTCTCGATCTCGGCGGCGATGCCGTGCTCGGCGGCGAAGTCGAGCATCTCCTGGGTCTGCGGGATGCCACCGATGTTGGACCCGGCGAGCGCCTTGTTGCCGCCGATGAGCGAGAACGCCACGAACGTGCTGGGGTCGCTCGGCGCACCCACGTTGACCATGGCGCCGTTGGCCCGAAGCAGTGAGAGGTAGTCGTCGAACGGCAGGTTGGCGCTCACCGTGTTGAGGATGAGGTCGAACGAGCCGCGCAGCTCCTCGAAGGTCGACGGGTCCTTGGTGGCGTAGTGCGCGACGGCACCGAACTTGGTGCTGTCGGCCTCCTTGGAGGTGGTCTGGCTGAGGACCGTCACCTCTGCGCCGAGGGCGACAGCGAACTTGACACCGAGGTGGCCGAGGCCGCCGAGTCCGACCACGGCAACCTTCTTGCCGGGGCCGGCGCCCCAGCGCTTGAGCGGGTTGAACGTCGTGATGCCGGCGCACAGCAGCGGCGCGGCGACGTCGAGCTCGAGACCCTCCGGGATGCGCAGGGCGAAGCGCTCGCTGACGACCACCTGCTGGCTGTAGCCACCCATGGTCTTCTCGCCGTCGTAGCCCTCACCGTTGTACGTCATCACAGCGCCCTTGAGGCAGAACTGCTCCTCGCCGTCCTTGCAGTACTCGCACTCGCCGCAGGAGTCGACCATGCAGCCGACACCGACCCGGTCGCCGACCCGGTAACGGGTCACGCCGTCGCCGACCTCGGACACGACGCCGGCGATCTCGTGACCGGGCACCATCGGGAAGATGGCGCTGCCCCACTCCTCACGGACCTGGTGGATGTCGCTGTGGCAGATTCCGGCGAACGCGACGTCGATGACGATGTCGTCATCGCGCAGCTCGCGCCGTTCGATCGTGGTCGCCTCGAGGGCGGCTCCGGCGGACGGGGCGGACAGAGCTGCAGTGCGGGACATGGTTCTCCTTGGGGAGGTCGGGGTCAGTCGCCGTCAGGAGACAAGTCCCGCGCAGGCACGCCTATTCCGCGACCGCTGCAGGTCCGGGTGCGCGAGCACCAGGACCTACCGCCATGAGCACTGCTCAGGAGACCTACCGCACCAGCCCGGAGACCGAGAACGACACGGGAACGGCGGAGGAGACCGTGGTCGTGCCCCCGACCTGCTGAAGGTGCACGCCCGGGGCGCTGCCGCGCGAGGTCGTGGCCGTCGTGTCGTTGATGCCCACGGACCAGTACAGGACGCACACGGCGATCGCCGCGAGGACGACCTGCAGCGGCCCTGCGTGGGCGGCGCTCGGACGGGCGGTGGACGTCGGCTGGGGGGCGCGCGACATGGGGGGCTCCTACGGGGTCTGCGCCGCGCCTGACGACCAGCAGGGGGTCTGGTCGTGTCTCGCGGCGACACGCAGATCGTGGCAGTCGATCCGGCTGCCGTCACGACCGCTTTGCCAACCCCATACCGTCCGACACGCCGCCGGGGCCATTTGCGGTCCGATCGGCTCACTGCAGGGTCAGCCGTTCGGCTGAGGCGACGGCGCGGGCGGACGCACCCCACCGGCGCCGGACGTGCGCTCCCGGGAGGTCAGGTCACAGCGTGGCGAGCTTCTTCGACAGGGCCGTCGCGACCTCACGGTAGGCCTTCGCGCCCTTGGAGGTGCGCGAGGTGCTGAGGATGCTGCGACCGACAGCGGGGGCCTCGGCGAACCGCACGGTCTTCGGGATCGGCGGGCTGAGCACGGGCAGGCCGTACCGCTCGCCGACGTCGGCGAGCACCTCCTGGGCGTGGTTGCTCCGGCCGTCGAACATCGTGGGCAGGATGCCCAGCACCAGCAGGTCCTTGTTGAGGATCCTCTGCACGTCGGTGACCGTGTCCAGCAGCTGGCCGACCCCTCGGTGGCTGAGCATCTCGCACGGCATCGGGATGATCAGGCCCTGGCTGGCGGTGAGGGCGTTGAGGGTCAGGACACCCAGGCTCGGGGAGCAGTCGAGCAGGATCACGTCGTACTCACCGCGGACGTCCTCCAGCGCCGTCCGCAGCACGTACTCGCGACCGGGACGGGGCAGCAGCTGCGCCTCGGCGCCGGCGAGGTCGATGACGCTGGGCACCAGGTCGACACCGTCGTCGCACGCCACGCGCACGTCCGCGATGCCGGCCCGCCCTAGCAGGACCTCGTTGATCGAGGCCTGCACCTCGTCGGGGTCCACGCCGAGGCTGAACGTCAGGCACGCCTGCGCGTCGAGGTCGACGAGCAGGACTCGCTTGCCCTGCTCGGCGAACGCCGCCCCGAGGGAGGCGACCGACGTCGTCTTGGCGACGCCGCCCTTCTGGTTGGCCACCGAGACGATGGCGGCGGGCCGGGTGCGAGCTCTGGCCAACGGAGGCCCTTCCGTGCGCGATGGGTGTGCCGTAACACCAGTCTGTCAGGTACGAACGGCGCGGTTGCGGTGGCCGTACGGACAGGCCCCGCGCCGCCCACGAGCGGAAAGGTAGTTGAACGCTTATCGTGTTGGATGTAGCGCAGGGCTACCGCGGGCGGCGCAGACGTGCCAGCAGGAGAGACATGACTGTCATGACGGCGCGACCCCCGGACACCCGGGACGGCCAAGGACTCGACGACGCGGACTTCCCGGTGGCCTTCCGGACCGCGGTCAAGCGCAGTGGACGCAGCCTGGAGTCGCTGCGCCGCCGCCTCGACGAACGCGGGACCGCGGTCAGCATCGCGACCCTGAGCTACTGGCAGTCGGGACGCAGCCAGCCCCAACGGGCCGGCTCGCTCGAGGCCGTGGCCCACCTCGAGGAGATCCTGGGGGTCCCGCGAGGACACCTTCTGGGCAGGCTCGGTCCCCGTCGTCGCCCCGGGCCTGCGCGGGAGCTGCCACGAGCGGCCGCCCTTCCCGTCGAGCTCGCGCTGGCAAGCAGGGCGATGGAGCAGCTCGGCTTCGGCGCCCACCTGGAGCTGGTCGACCTCACGGTCCACGACACCCTCGACGTCGACGCCTCGGGCGTCCCGCGCGTCCGCACCATCCGCAACGTGGTGCGCGCGATGCGCGACGGCGCCCAACGCCTCCCGGCGCTGCTGGCCACGACCCAACCGAGCGGCGAGCGCGCCACCTTCACCGCCGTCAGCGGCTGCCGGGTCGGGCGCACCATCTCCCACGACGCCGAGGGCGTCTTCGCAGCCGAGATCATCCTCGAGCGAGCGCTGCGTGTGGACGAGACCGCCGCGGCCGAGCACCGGGTGACCCTGCCCCTCGACCTCGACCCCGACCAGTCGATCGAGTACCTCCTGCAGCACCGCGTCACCGAGCTGATGATCTGGGTGCGCTTCCATCCCGACAAGCTCCCGAAGACCGTGGAGACCTTCAGCGTGGTCGACGGCGTGACCTCCTCCTCGCTGCTCCGCCTCGGCAGCTCCACGAGCGCGCAGCACGTGATGCACCGGGTCGGCCCCGGGCGCGTCGGCATCCGGTGGAGCTTCTGAGGGCTGCCCTCACCCCGGCCCTGTGCTATCCCGCGGTCGAGGAGCTCGTTCCGGTGCGGGCAGGGTCCTCCAGAGCGGCCCAACCGGACTTCTCCGGCCCGAAGGCCTGACCCTCGGGGCAGTACGCGCGGAAGTCGCACCACTGGCACAGCGGTCCGACCGAGACAGGGAAGCGCGGTGAGTCGGCACCGCGCTCGGCGTAGTCCTCCTCCGCCCGGCGCGCGTCACGCGCGATCGACTCGGCCTCGGCGATCTTGCGCTGGAGCGACTCGGCCGTGTGCTCGTGCGTGGCGACCGCCCCGCTCGGAAGGTGGTGCAGCTCCACCCGCACGCAGCGTCGACGGAACATCTTCCAGGCGGCCGCTGCGTAGAGCGCGAGCGGCAGGGAGGTGCGGGCGTCGTCGTCGGTGGGCTCCCACCGGCTCATCTTGTAGTCGACGACCGCCAGCCCGGCGCCGCGGTCGTCGAGCCGGTCGATCCTCCCCTGCAGGGCGAGCTCCTCGGTCTTGAGGGACACCGTGCGCTCGATGCCCAGTGGCTGGTCGCCCGGGTCGACGTCGGCGAGGTAGGTCCGGACCTGGCCCTGGGCCCGCTCACGCCACTGCCGCGACTGGTCGGGGTCGCGGAACCCGGCCTCGATCCACGAGGTCCGCACCAGCTCGGCGCCTGCCTCAGGAGTGCGCGTCGCGGGTGCCAGGTCCCACCAGTCGCGCAGGGCGTTGTGCACCGCGGTGCCCACCGAGGTGTGGGCCCGCTGCGGACGCGGGGTCGGGGACGGGCGGTCGAGGTACTGCATGCGGTAGCGGCGCGGGCAGTCGACCCAGGCGAGCAGACGGCTGGGGCTCGCTCGGAACAGGCGCCGCGGCATACCCCCGAAGGAGTCCTGCACGAACGCACCCCGGCCCGTCCTCCCGGGCACGACCGGGCTCCCCTGCTGCATGTCCGCCATGCTAGGCGCCGCCACCGACCAAGGCCCGGACCACGTCGTTCACGCGCGGACCACCTCGATGTCGCTGCTGGCCTGCTCCTCGATCTGCGCGAGCACCTCCGCCGGCGTGGTGTTCTCCCCGAGCTGGTTCGGCTTGCCGGTCCCGTGGTAGTCGCTGGAGCCGGTGGTGAACAGGCCGAGCTGCGCCGCCAGGTCCGCTGCGTGCGCCTGCTCGCGTGGGCTGTGGTCGCGGTGCCTCGCCTCGAGGCCCCCGAGCCCGGCCCCGGCCAGCAGCTCGATCACGTCGTCCCCGACGGTCCAGCCGCGCCGGTTCGCGAACGGGTGCGCCATCACCGGCACTCCCCCTGCCGCGCGCACGAGCTCGACGGCCCGCACCGCGTCCGGTGCGTAGTGCGAGGCGTGGTAGCGGCTGCCGTTGCGCAACAGGTCCTCGAACGCCTCGTCACGCGTGCGGACGTACCCGCTGGCCACCAGGGCGTCGGCGATGTGCGGCCGGCCCAGGGTGGCGCCGTCGCCCGCCACCGCGCGCACCTGCTCCAGCGACACCGGTATGCCGTCCGCAGCCATCGCGGCCACCATGCGTTCGAGGCGCCGCTCCCGGGAGTCCTTGGCCAGGGTGAGCTCGGCGGTCAGCTCCGGGTGCTGCGGGTCCACAAGGTAGCCGAGCAGGTGGATGCTGACACCGAGGTGGGTGCAGGAGATCTCGACGCCGCGGACCAGGCCCACCCCCAGCTCGAGGGCTGCGGACACGGCTGCCGGCCACCCGGCATACGTGTCGTGGTCGGTCAGCGCCACCACGTCCAGGCCGGCCCGCGCGGCCGAGCGGACCACGTCGGCGGGGAGCTCGGTGCCGTCGCTGGCCGACGAGTGGGTGTGCAGGTCGATGGACACGCCCTCAGGGTAGGCGCGGACGTTGTGAGGCAACCCACGCGGCATACCGGTGTCGCTGACCCGGCGTGCTCGGCAGGATGTCCTCATGCAATTCGGACGCAGCTACGAGGAGTTCGAGGTCGGCGCCGTGTACAAGCACTGGCCCGGCAAGACGGTGACCGAGTACGACGACCACCTGTTCTGCCTCCTGACCATGAACCACCACCCGCTCCACCTCGACGCGAACTACGCGCAGGGCTCGACGCAGTTCGCCAAGAACGTGGTTGTCGGCAACTACATCTACTCGCTGCTGCTCGGCATGTCCGTCCCCGACGTCTCGGGCAAGGCCATCGCCAACCTCGAGGTGGAGTCACTGCGCCACGTCGCACCGACCTTCCACGGCGATACGCTCTACGGCCAGAGCGAGGTCCTCGGCAAGTGGGAGAGCAAGTCCAAGGACGACCGCGGCGTCGTCCACGTCGAGACCAAGGGCTACAACCAGGACGGCACCCTGGTCTGCATCTTCCGCCGCAAGGTGATGGTGCCCAAGGAGGGCTACCTCGCCGCCCGCGGTGGCGAGCAGCCCGGCCGTCCCGAGCTGGTCGAACCCGCCCCGAAGGACTGACCGCCCCCGTATGCCGCGCGGTCACCCGCGCGGCCTGGCTCACCCCCGCGCGGCCGGGCTCACCCGCGCGCGGTCAGCCGCACCCCGCCCGGCCGGGCGCACCCGCGCGGTCGGGCGCACGCTGCATACCCGGCCCGACCATCGGTGACACGAAAGCCACCGATGGTCCCGGCTCGGCGGCGACCACGACCTTCCGTGGCTCCGCGGTCACCGATTGCTGCCGTGACGACCCGGCGCGGGCCCGCGCCTCGCCACTAGGGTCGGACCATGGCCGATTTCGTTGCTGCGGTTGACCAGGGGACGACGAGCACCCGCTTCATGGTGTTCGACCACGCCGGAGCCGAGGTGGGACGCCACCAGCTCGAGCACGAGCAGGTCATGCCGCGCGCGAGCTGGGTCGAGCACAACCCCCTGGAGATCTGGGAACGCACCCAGACCGTGATCGGGTCAACGCTGGCGCAGCTCGACCTCGCGCCCGGCGACCTGTGCGCGCTGGGCATCACCAACCAGCGCGAGACGACCGTGGTCTGGAACCGCAGGACCGGTCGCCCGCTGCACAACGCCATCGTCTGGCAGGACACCCGCACCGACAAGATCGCGCGGGCCCTGGAGCAGTCCGGCCGCGGCGAGGTCATCCGCGAGCGCGCCGGCATCCCGCCCGCCGCCTACTTCGCCGCCGGGAAGGTCCAGTGGATCCTCGACCACGTCGACGGCGCCCGGGCCGCTGCGGACCGCGGCGACGCGGTGTTCGGCACGATCGACACCTGGTTGCTGTGGAACCTCACCGGCGGCACCGACGGGGGCGTGCACGTCACCGACGTGACCAACGCCAGCCGCACGATGCTCATGGACCTGCGCACCCTCGACTGGGACGACGAGCTGTTGTCCTTCTTCGACATCCCGCGCTCGATGCTCCCGCAGATCCGCCCCAGCTCGGACCCGCAGCTCTACGGCACGACGCGCGCCGACGGGCCGCTCGGCGGCGAGGTGCCCCTGACCGGAGCGCTCGGCGACCAGCACGCCGCGACCGTGGGCCAGGTCTGCTTCAGCCCCGGCGAGGCCAAGAACACCTACGGCACCGGCAACTTCATGCTCCTCAACACCGGTGAGGAGCTCGTGCGCAGCGAGTCGGGCCTGCTGACGACCGTCTGCTACCAGTTCGGGGACGCCAAGCCGGTCTACGCGCTCGAGGGGTCGATCGCCGTCACCGGCTCGGCCGTGCAGTGGCTGCGCGACCAGCTCGGCATCATCTCCGGGGCCGGTGACGTCGAACGGCTGGCCCGGTCCGTCGAGGACACCGGCGGGCTGTACTTCGTCCCCGCGTTCTCGGGCCTGTTCGCGCCGTACTGGCGACCGGACGCCCGCGGCGCCATCGTCGGGATGTCGCGCTTCAACACCGGCGCCCACCTGGCCCGCGCCACGCTGGAGGCGATCTGCTACCAGAGCCGTGATGTCGCCGACGCCATGAGCAAGGACTCCGGAGTCGGGCTCGATGTCCTCAAGGTCGACGGCGGCGTCACGGCGAACGGCTTGTGCATGCAGCTGCAGGCCGACATCCTCGGCGTCCCCGTCTCACGCCCGCAGGTCGCCGAGACCACCGCCCTGGGCGCGGCCTACGCTGCTGGTCTGGCCACTGGCTTCTGGTCCGGCACCGAGGAGCTGCGCGCCAACTGGCAGGAGTCCCAGCGCTGGTCGCCGACCTGGAGCGACGAGCAGCGCACCATGGGGTATGCCGGGTGGCGCAAGGCCGTGGAACGCACCCTGGACTGGGTGGACGTCGACGAGGAGTAGCGCCATGACCACGGGAACCGCCACAGGGCTGTCGCCACAGTCGCGTCACGACGCCATCGAGAGGCTCAAGTCCGGCGAGGAGCTCGATCTGCTGGTCATCGGCGGTGGTGTCGTGGGCGCTGGCACCGCCCTGGACGCCGTGACCCGGGGCCTGTCCACGGGCCTGATCGAGCAACGCGACTTCGCCAGCGGCACCTCCTCGCGTTCGAGCAAGCTCATCCACGGTGGCCTGCGCTACCTCGAGATGCTCGACTTCGTCCTGGTCAAGGAGGCCCTGCACGAACGCGGCCTGCTGCTGACCCGCCTCGCGCCGCACCTGGTCCGCCCCGTGCCGTTCCTCTACCCGCTCAACCACCACGTGTGGGAGCGGGCCTACGTGGGTGCCGGCATCGCGCTGTACGACGCGATGGCCATGGCGGCCAGTGGCGGGGCCGGGCTTCCCCACCACCGCCACCTCACCCGCCGGCAGGCGCTGCGCCTCATGCCGAGCCTGAAGAGCAAGGCCCTGACCGGGGCGGTGCAGTACTACGACGCCCAGGTCGACGACGCCCGTCACACCATGGAGCTCGCGCGCACCGCCGCCCACTACGGCGCCCACGTCGCCAACCGCGTCGCGGCCATCGGCTTCCTGCGCCAGGGCGAGCGGGTCACCGGCGTCCGGGCGATCGACAAGCTCACCGACGAGGAGTTCGAGGTCAACGCCCGCCAGATCGTCAACGCGACGGGCGTCTGGACCGACGACACCCAGGCGATGGTCGGCGAGCGCGGGCAGTTCCACGTCCGCGCCTCCAAGGGCGTCCACCTCGTGGTGCCGCGCGACCGCATCCACTCCTCGACCGGCCTGATCCTGCGCACGGAGAAGTCCGTGCTGTTCGTCATCCCGTGGGGCCGGCACTGGATCATCGGCACCACCGACACGGACTGGGCCCTGGACAAGGCGCACCCGGCGGCCACCCGCGCCGACATCGACTACATCCTCGACCACGTCAACCGGGTGATCCAGACGCCGCTGACCCACGAGGACGTCGAGGGCGTCTACGCCGGCCTGCGCCCGCTGCTCGCCGGTGAGTCCGAGTCCACGAGCAAGCTCTCGCGCGAGCACGTGGTCACCCACAGCGCCCCCGGCCTGGTGGTCGTCGCCGGCGGCAAGTACACGACGTACCGCGTGATGGCCAAGGACGCCGTCGACGAGGCGGTGCAGGCGATCTCGCGCCGGGTCCCCGCGTCCACGACCGAGACGGTCCCCCTCGTCGGCGCGGTCGGCTACGCCGCGGTCTGGAACCAGCGGCACACCCTCGCCGCGACAGCCGGCCTGCACGTCGCCCGCGTCGAGCACCTGCTGCAGCGTTACGGCGTGCTCACCCAGGAGGTCCTGGAGCTCGTCGCCGAGCGCCCCGAGCTCGGCGAACCCCTCGAGGGCGCGGAGGACCACCTCCTGGCCGAGGTCGTGTACGCCGCCTCGCACGAGGGGGCGTTGCACCTGACCGACATCCTGACCCGGCGCACCCGCATCTCCATCGAGGCCTGGGACCGCGGGGTGTCCGCTGCGCCCGTCGCCGCGGCCCTGGTCGCCCCGGTGCTCGGCTGGGACGAGGAGCGCACCCAACAGGAGATCGCGATCTACCTCGGCCGGGTCGAGGCGGAGCGGGTGAGCCAGACCATGCCCGACGACGCCTCCGCCGACCGGGCGCGGCGCAGCGGTCCCGACAGCACCCTGTAGCGCACGGCACCCCGGCGCGCCGTCCACTCTTCGTCCGGGCCCGCGACGAGCGGCTCTTCGGAGAGCCTGACCTGCGGTTTTCCCTTAGGGTCCGATCATGGCTCGCCTGCGCACCGTCTCCCCCGCCTCGCGCGGCTGGACCCGTCGCCGGGCCGGCCGCGGGTTCGTCTACCTCGACAGCGACGGCGCCCGGCTGCCGCAGGCCGACGTCGAGCGCATCCGCTCGCTGGCCATCCCCCCGGCCTGGACGAACGTGTGGATCTGCCCCGTCCCCTCCGGCCACATCCAGGCCGTCGGCAGCGACGTCGCCGGCCGCCGCCAGTACCTCTACCACCCGGACTGGCGTCTCAAGCGCGACGCAGCCAAGTTCGACCGGGTCCTCGGCGCGGCGACCCGACTCCCTGCCGCCCGCAAGCAGGTCCTGCGCGACCTCGCGCTGGAGGGTATGCCGCGCGCCCGGGCGGCTGCCACGGCCGTCCGCCTGCTCGACCTCGGCTACTTCCGGATCGGCAACGACGCCTACACCGAGGACAACGGCTCGTTCGGCCTGACCACGCTGGAACGTCAGCACGTGCGCCGTAAGGGTGACGTCATCGTGTTCTGCTTCGTCGGCAAGTCCGGCATCGAACACTGCATCGAGATCGACGACACCGCGGCCATCGAGGCCCTCGACCGGATGCGCAGGCGCCGGTCGGCCAGCAGACGGCTGCTGGCCTTCCAGGACACCGCCAGGTGGGCCGACCTCGACGCAGCCACGGTCAACACCTACCTCGGCGAGCTGCTCGACGGCGAGATGACCGCCAAGGACTTCCGGACGTGGCACGCGACGGTCCTCGCGGCGGCCGCCCTGCGCGCCAGCGACGAGCCCGGCGACACCAAGGCGTCGCGGCGGCGGGCGATCAAGGCGGCGGTCCAGGAGGTCGCGAGCTACCTCGGCAACACCCCCACCATCGCCAAGAACTCCTACATCGACCCGCGGGTGCTCGACAGCTACGAGTCCGGCACGACGATCGCCGTCGACCCCCGCCGGTTCCGCAGCCCCCAGCGCCGCCAGGCCGCGGTCGAGAAGGCCGTGCTCGCGCTGCTCTCCCCGAGCTGAGCACCGTCGTGGCACGATGGCGCCGTGAGCAGTGAAGAGCAGACCAAGCCCGAGAACCGGGCCCGCCCGACCACCGACGAGTTCCGCGCGTTCGTCGCCGAGGACTGGGCGCCCCGCGCCCCGGGGGCGACCGAGCTGACCGAAGCCGCCCGGTACGCCGCCGAGCGTCGCGCCGCGGTGAGCGCCGCCTACGAGGGCGACCGGCTCATCATCCCCGCCGGTGGCTTCAAGGTCCGCAGCAACGACACCGACTACGTGTTCCGCCCGCACACCGCGTTCGCCCACCTCACCGGCCTCGGCGGCGACCGTGAGCCCGATGCGGTACTCGTGCTCGAGCCGCGCGACGACGGGTCGCACGAGGCGATCCTCTACTTCCGTCCACTGGCGGGGCGGGACACCGACGAGTTCTTCGCCGACGCACGGTACGGCGAGTTCTGGGTCGGCGCCCGGCCCACGATCGAGGACATCGAGACCGAGCTGGGCCTGACCGGCCGGCACATCGAGGAGTTCGCGGACGCCGCGGTCAAGGACGCCGGCGAGGTCATGGTGCGCGTCGTGCGTGACGCCGACCGCGACCTCACCCGCCAGCTCGACGAGGCCCGCGCCTCGGAGAACACCGACCAGGACGAGCTCACCGAGACCGACGACGAGCTCGCCCACTTCTTGTCGCACCTGCGCCTGACCAAGGACGAGTGGGAGGTCGAGCAGATGCGCAAGGCCGTCGAGGCGACCCACCACGGGTTCGAAGCCGTCATCGCCGACCTGCCCGAGGCCCTGGCCAACGGCCGCGGCGAGCGCTGGGTCGAGGGCGTCTTCGGGCTGACCGCGCGTCACGAGGGCAACGGCGTCGGGTACGACTCCATCTGCGCCGCCGGTGACCACGCCACGACGCTGCACTGGATCAAGAACACCGGCGAGATCCACGAGGGCGACCTCATCCTGCTCGACGCCGGCGTCGAGGTGGACTCCCTGTTCACCGCCGACATCACCCGTACCCTCCCCGCGAGCGGCACGTTCACCGACGCGCAGCGCGAGATCTACGACGCCGTGTATGCCGCGCAGGAAGCCGGTCTCGCCGCGGTCAAGCCCGGCAACAAGTTCTCCGACGTTCATGCGGCGGCGATCCGCGTCATCGCCGAGCACCTGCACCGGTGGGGCCTGCTGCCCGAGGGCGTCGATGTCGAGGCGACCCTGCACAAGGAGCACGGGCAGTACCACCGACGCTGGATGGTCCACGGCACGAGCCACCACCTCGGGCTGGACGTGCACGACTGCGCGCTCGCCACGCGCGAGGAGTACATGGAGGCCGACCTCGAGCCCGGCATGATCCTGACCGTGGAGCCCGGCCTGTACTTCAAGGCCGACGATCTCAAGGCACCGGAGCGGTTCCGCGGCATCGGCGTCCGCATCGAGGACGACGTCCTGGTGACGGCCGACGGCCACGAGAACCTGTCGGCGGGGATGCCGCGCACGTCCGCCGACGTCGAGGCGTGGATCCGCGACGTCCAGTCCCGCTGAGCCGACCGGGCGGCACCGGTCGACGCCGAGTCTTTGAGCGGTTGACCCGGTCAGGACCGGGTCAACCGCTCAAAGACTCGTGGCTGGGTCGGGCGGCAGCGGCAGCGGCAGCGGCAGCGGCGACGACTAGGTGCTGCTGTGGCCCTGCTCCCGCCGGGCGGCGTCGAGGTTGGCCTGCGCCTGCGCCTCGGCTGCGGCCATCGGGTCCATCTGGGCGAGCAGCTCGCGGGCCTGGACTGCGAACTTGTGCTCGACGAGGACCTCGTACTGCGTGGCCACCACCTGCATGACGGAGGTGAAGTCCCGAGGGCCGCGGGTGATCTGGTAGCCGATGAGGCTCCACACCAGGCCGAACAGCGCACCGAAGGCCACCGTGGCCAGGATGCTGGCCGGACCGGCCCCGCTCTGGCTGTCGAGCAGGGCGAAGACGAAGCCGACGAACAGGCCGAGCCAGGCGCCGGAGATCAGCCCGCCGATGGCAGCCCGTCCGCGGGTCAGGCGACCGGTCACCCTCTCCAGCTGCTTGAGGTCCGTGCCGACGATGAGGACGTTCTGCACGGGGAACTCGTGGTCGGACAGGTAGTCGACCGCCCGCTGTGCCTTCTCGTAGGTGTCATAGCGGCCCAGGGACATGGGGTACTCCAGCGCGAGGACTGCGCGGGAGCGGCTCAGGGCGGTCGGCTGCGTGCTCATGGCCCCAGTGTGTCAAAGCCTGCTGGATGTTGCCTGAACGCCCCGACCGCAGCGGCTCACCCGTTCGGTCGTCGATCGGGGACCGCCCTTCCGCCGCGCCCGGGGAGGTGCCACGCTGGTGGGATGTCCCCGGCTCGCAACGCCCGCCGCGCCAGGGCGACCTTGGCGTGCGCCGTGGTCGCCCTCCTCGGCGTCTCCGCGGCCGGGACGGCTGCCGGCGCCGAGCCCGACGTCCGGGCCCGAGCGCTGGCCACCCGGTTCGACCCGGATGCGACCGACCACGGGACGGACCGGTCGGCAGAGCGCGCAGCCGCCGCGGCCCGCACCACCGACCGCCTCGGCGGGACGGACCGGTACGCCACCGCTGTCGCCGCCTCACGGGCTGCCTTCCCCACCGCCGACCCCGCGGGGCTGGACACGGTCTACCTCGCCTCGGGAGTGCAGTACGCCGATGCCCTCGCCGCCGGGCCCACCGCCGTGGCCCGCGGTGGGGCGCTGCTGCTCACCCAGCCCGACAAGCTCACCCCGACGACCGCCACCGAGCTGCGTCGCCTCGCCCCCGCGCGCGTCGTGGTCGTCGGCGGCACCGGTGCCGTCGGCGCCCGGGTCCTGGACGAGGTCTCCGCCCTGGGCCTGCCGGTCGGCCGGCTCGGCGGCAGCGACCGGTACGCGACGTCCGCGGCCCTGGCGCGCGAGGGTTTCCCGTCCGGGGCGCGGACCGTGTGGGTCGCGACCGGCCAGGGGTATGCCGACGCGCTGGCCGCCGGCCCGGCCGCCTCCGCTGCAGGGGGCCCCGTCGTCCTGGTCGACGGCCGCTCCGCCACCCTGCCGACCGCGACACGACAGCTCCTGGCCGAGCTGGGCGTGACGACGGCCCAGCTCGCAGGAGGGACCGGCGCCCTGTCCTCCGGCATCGAGTCGGGGCTGGAGGCCCTGGTCGGTGCGACCGCGGTGACCCGCTCGGCGGGCGCCGACCGATACGCCACCGCGGTCGCGGTCAACTCCCGGGCCTTCCCTGCCCTGGCCGCAGGCGACGCGTACGTCGCAGCCGGCAACGGCTTCGCGGACGCGCTGGCCGTGGGGGTGCTCGCAGGACGAACCAAGCGACCGCTCTATCTCTCGACTCCTTACTGCGCCAACGAACCCGTCCGCACCCAGCTGGGCCGGGCGGCGATCACTCGGGTGCGCCTGGTCGGGGGTCCGGGTGCGATCCGCGGCCTCGTCGGCGCCCTCGAACCCTGCCGCAGCACCTCGGCGGCATCGAGCCCGTGGGTGGTCGTGAACAAGCAGCGCCCCCTGCAGCCGTTGCGCCACGTCCCTTCTCCACTGACGAGCCCGGCGCTGCCCAACATCAACGGTCAGCTGCTGCGCTCGGACGCTGCCGCGGCGCTGGCCGAGCTCGCTGCCGGCTCACGCTCCGCCGGCGCGGGCAGCATCGCCATGCTCAGCGGCTACCGCTCGTTCAGCCACCAGTCGAGCCTGTATGCCGCCAAGGTGGCCAGCAGCGGGGTGACCGAGGCCGACCGCTGGGTGGCCCGCCCGGGGTACTCCGAGCACCAGACCGGCCTGGGCACCGACGTCGCGCCGGTCGGCGCCTCGGGATGCAGCTCCTACACCTGCATCGGGAACACCCCCCAGGGGCGCTGGATCGCCGCCAACGCGTGGAGGTACGGGTTCATCGTCAGGTACGAGAGCGGGCAGACCGCGACCACGGGCTACAGCCCCGAACCGTGGCACCTGCGCTACGTGGGCACGGCCCTCGCCCGCGACTACACGGCCGACGGGTTCCACAGCCTCGAGGACTACTTCGACCTCCCGGCCGCGCCGCGGTACTGAGCGCTCGCGCCATACGGACCGCCGGATCCGCAGCGGTCCCGGCGGTCAGGACTTGAGGGCGAAGTCCTCGAGCAGGCGACGTCCGATGATCATCTTCTGGATCTCGGCGGTGCCCTCGCCGATGAGCAGCATCGGCGCCTCGCGGTAGAGGCGCTCGATCTCGTACTCCTTGGAGTAGCCGTACCCGCCGTGGATGCGGAACGACTGCTCGACCACGTTCGCGCAGTTCTCCGACGCGAGGTACTTGGCCATTCCTGCCTCGAGGTCGTTGCGCTTGCCGGCGTCCTTGAGCCGAGCCGCCTTGACCATCATCTGGTGACTGGCTTCGACCTTCGTCGCCATGTCGGCGAGGCGGAACAGGATGCCCTGGTGCTCGGCGATCTTCTTGCCGAAGGTCTCGCGCTGCTGGGAGTAGGCGATTCCCAGCTCGAAGGCGCGCATGGACACCCCACAGGCACGGGCCGCCACGTTGACCCGGCCGACCTCGACGCCGTCCATCATCTGGTAGAAGCCCCTGCCCGGCTCACCGCCGAGGATCTGGGCCGACGTCGTGCGGTGACCCTCGAGGATGAGCTCGGTGGTGTCGACACCCTTGTAGCCCATCTTCTCGATCTTCCCGGGGATCGTGACACCCTGCGCGGTCTGGCCGAAGCCGGCATCCTTCTCCACGAGGAAGGTCGTCATGTTCTTGTAGACCGAGTCGGCGCCGAGGTCGGTCTTCACAAGCACCGCAACGAGATTCGCGCTGCCACCGTTGGTGAGCCACATCTTCTGGCCGGTGACGGTCCACTCGGTGGCGTCACCGGTGCCGTCACCCTTGACCGCCTTGGACCTGATCGCGGCGACGTCGGACCCGAGCCCGGGCTCACTCATCGAGAACGCCCCGCGCACCTCACCGGTGGCCATCCGCGGCAGGTAACGCTGCTTCTGCTCCTCGGTGCCGTGCTGCAGCAGCATGTAGGCGACGATGAAGTGCGTGTTGATGATGCCGCTCACCGACATCCAGCCGCGGGCGATCTCCTCGACCACGAGCGCGTACGTCAGCAGGGACTCCCCCAGGCCGCCGTACTCCTCGGGAATCATCAGACCGAAGATCCCCATCTCCTTCATGCCCTCGACGATGTCGGTCGGGTACTCGTCGGCGTGCTCGAGCTCCTGCGCCACCGGGATGATCTGCTCGTTGACGAACTCGCGGACGAGCTTGACGAGCTCGACCTGCTCGTCGGTCAGGCCATCGGTCTGCTGGAGTCGGGACATCCGGGGGTCGCCACCTTGCGCTCGCGGGAAAGGAACCTCCCGCGAGTATGCCGAGCCGCCCAGTCCCGGCACAGGTCCACCGCGTGTGAGCCTGCCCACCCGAGCCACCCGCTACCGCAAAACGCTGGTTGCGTGGAGATGGTTGGGGCAGCAGCCCGCAGGACGTCGCGCAACCAGCGTTTTGCACGGTGGGGAAATTCGGTGGCGCCGGCGCGCGCGCCTCTGTCACGCTCTCCCCATACGCGCTGGGCGACCGAGCCACGCGCCAGAGCTCCAGCAGGAAGAGACGGAGGGTCGAGATGTCCACGACTGTCCCGGGCACCATCTGCGCCCACTCCCCACTCTCCTTGGAGCACACCCATGCAGTTCCCGCAGTCCCCGGCCCGCCAGGGCCCTGACCTCTTCGCGTTCGACAGCCGACCCGACGACCCGCCCGAGGGTGAGCGCTGGTCGAGCTGGGACGGTGCGACGCACGGTCCTAAACCCCGACCCGACTGGGTGATCACGGCCCTCGGCGCGGTCGAGACCGACCTCGGCGTCCTCAAGACGGGCAAGGAGGCCGACGTCCACGTCGTGCGCCGCTGGGTGCCCGACGGCACGGCCTCACCCGCGCTCGACAGCCACCTCGCGGCCAAGCGCTACCGGACCGGTGACCACCGGTTGTTCCACCGCGACGCCGGCTACCAGGAGGGCCGCCGGGTCCGCCGCAGCCGCGAGATGCGCGCCATGACGCGGCGTACCGACTTCGGCAAGGAGCTGCTCTCCGGCCAGTGGGCCGTGGCCGAGTTCGAGGCGCTGGGAGTGCTGTGGGAGATGGGGATCCCTGTCCCCTATCCCGTGCAGCTCGACGACCGCGAGATGCTCATGGAGTTCATCGGCAAGGACGGTGTCGCGGCGCCCCGCCTGGCGCAGGCCCGGCCGGAGGCAGACATGCTCCCCGAGCTCTTCGAGCAGCTGCGCTCGATGATGGTCGTCCTCGCCGAACGGGGCTGGACGCACGGTGACCTGTCGCCCTACAACGTCCTGCTCCACGGTGACCGACTCGTGTTCATCGACTGGCCACAGATCGTCGACATCATCGGCAACCCCCGTGGCTTCGAGTTCCTCGAGCGCGACGTCGCGAACATGTGCCGCTGGTTCACCACTCGCGGCCTGGCCGTTGATGCCGGCGAGCTGCTCGGCGACCTCGTCGCCGCCGCGACGGCCCGGTGGTGAGCCGCAGCGCCGCGCCCTGCCCGACCACCTGAGCAGCCCCAACAGCCCGAACCACCCGAGCAGCCCGAGCAGCCCGGCGGCCGCGGTTAGGCTCTGACCATGTCCACCTTGGGCCGGCGCGCGGTGCTGGTCGGAGCTGCGGCCGGCGCGCTCACCGTGGCTGGCTGCGGGGCCGGCGGCGCGCAGCTGCGGTCCGGCGTCCTGCGCAGTGAGCACTGGCCGGGCAGGGACATCCGGTGGGAGATGACCGTCCCCGAGCAGGACGGCGAGCCCACCCCGGTGGTCATCGTCCTGCACGGCAAGGGAGGCCGCGCCCGCCATGCCTTCGATGGCTTGCGCCTGCACGACCACACGGCAGCGACCGGGCTCACCGTCGCCGCGGTCGACGGTGGCGACGGGTACTGGCACGCCCGACGGTCGGGAGTCGACTCCGGCGCGATGGTCGTGCGCGACTTCCTGCCCCTCGTACGGCGCCTGAGTCGCTACCGAGGTCGCGTCGCCTTCCTCGGGTGGTCGATGGGCGGCTACGGCTCGTTGTTGCTCGCTGCCCAGCTCGGCCCCGAGACCGTCGGCGCCGTCGTCGCCGAGAGCGCCGCCCTGTGGACCCACCCCGGGGACGCCGCTGCGGGTGCGTTCGACGACGCCGCCGACTTCCTGGCGCACGACGTCTTCGCCCGCGCCCGCACCGACGTGCTGGGACAGATCCCCGTTCGGCTCGACTGCGGCAGCCAGGACCCGTTCGTGGCAGGGAACCGGGCCTTCGCCAGGGCGCTGCCCTCGGCGGAGCTGACCATCGACGAGGGCGGCCACACCACCAGCTACTGGCGCGGGCACGCCCGCAACCAGCTCGAGTGGATCGCGGCCAAGTTGTAGGCGACTCGCGCCATACGGGGCACCCGGGGTGCGTCAGTAGACGACGACGCGACTGCCGATCGGCATGAGGTTCTCGGACCAGATCATGTCCATCGCCGGGTTGCTCAGGCGTGCGCAGCCGTGCGAGGCGGGGTACCCCGGGATCGACCCGGCGCCGTGGACGGCGATGCCACCGTTGAAGTAGCGGGGCCGCCAGAGGTCGCCGAGCGGACCCTTGTCGAGGCGGTCGACGGAGCGGAACGTGCTGAACGATCCGGCCGGGGTGGTGGCGACGTGCTGGCTGCCGCGCGACGTGTACGTCTCCCCGCTGCCGGTGCTGGTGTTGAGGATGGTGGTGACCCGCCCGCCACGCACGATGAGCAGCAGCTGGCGCGCCCTGTCGATCTCGATGCCGGTGCCCCCGACCCGCGACCGCACCGTGGTGCCGGCCTGGAGCGCCCGGCGCGTCGCCGGACCGTAGACGCCGTCGCGGCCGAGCCCGGCGGCCTTCTGCAGGGCCATCACGGCCTGGGCCGTGAGCAGTCCGTACACGCCGTCCGCTGCGCCGTTCCAGTAGCCCAGCGACGACAGCCGCTGCTGGACGGACCTGACATAGGCACCTGTGTCGCCGACGTGCAGGGTGTCACCCTCGGTCAGAACAGGCTTGGGGGGCGGCTCGGGGGCGCTGGGTGCGGGAGCAGTCGGGGAGGGCTTCGTCGACGGCTCGGGGACCGGCTTGGGGACCGGCTTGGGGACCGGCTTGGTGGCCGTCACGCTCGGCGTCGCCGGGGTCGTGGGTGTGGCGGACGGCCGGGGCTGCCGGGTCGTCGGACCGGCGGTCGTGGGTGGGTCCGCCGGCGCCGAGGGGGCTGCGGGGGACGTCGCCGACGGCGCTGCCACCGGTCCGCCCACCGAGCTGCCCGACCCGCCGAGCGAGACCGCGCCGCAACCGGTCAGGGCCGTGGCCGCCGCCACCAGGGCAGCCGCCAGGGCAGTGGTCGAGCCAGTTCTCGAGCCGAGTCGCTGGTTGAGCATCGTGTCCCTCTCGTCGCTTTGCGGTCGAGGCCGTGCCGTACGAAACCTCACTCAGGGTGACGCACCAGCCAGCCAGCGGGTTGCCTCACGCGTGGGTCGTTGCCGAGTCGAGACCTGCCCTCCTCCACCGGGACCAACCGTCACCGGACGCGCCGACGTCCACCACCTGCGGCACGGGACGCACCTGGCACCTGCCCCAAAAAATGGCGCGGTCGCCCTCCCCCCGAGGGCGACCGCACTCCCCTAGACGCGGAGCGAGGGCAAAAGGTTGCCTCTTGCAGGCAGTTGTTCGATCAATTTTTTGCGGAGGCGCCCGAGACGGCCTCGTGGATGGTCAGGACCCGGCGCGCGGTCTCGACGTGCAGGCTCTCCACCATCCTGCCGCGGAACGTCACCACGCCTGCCCCGGCGCCGTCCTCCCACGCCTGCAGGATGCCCTGCGCCTCCTCGACCGCCTCGGCGCTCGGTGCGAACACCTCGTTGCACGGCTCGACCTGGCCCGGGTGCACCAGGGTCTTGCCGTCGAACCCCAGCTGCCGGGCCTGCAGGCACTCCGCCGCGAACCCCTCGGCGTCGCGCACGTCGTTGTAAACGCCGTCCAGGATCGCCGTGCCGGTGGCCCGCGCGGCGAGCAGGCAGAGCCCGAGCCCGGCGAGCAGGGGCTGGCGACCTGGCACGTGCTCGGCCTGCAGCTCCTTGGCGAGGTCGTTGGTCCCCATGACCAGGACCGTCAGCCGTTCCGACGCCGCGGCGATCTCCTCGCAGTGCAGCATCGCTGCGGGCGTCTCGACCATGGCCCACAGGGCGGTGTGCGCCGGCGCCCCAGCAGCCTGCATGGCGGCGACGAGCGCGTGCACCTCCTGCGCCGAGCCGACCTTCGGCACGACGACGGCGTCAGGACCAGCAGCGCAGACCGCGACCAGGTCGTCGTCGTGCCACCGGGTGCCGATCCCGTTGATCCGGATGGTCACCTCACGCGAGCCGTAGCCCCCGGATCGCGCTGCAGCACAAGCGTTCTCGCGAGCCTGCACCTTGGCGTCCGGGGCGACGGCGTCCTCGAGGTCGAGGATCAGCGCATCGACCGGGAGGGTCTTTGCCTTCTCCAGCGCACGTTCGTTGGACGCCGGCATGTAGAGGACAGAACGACGAGGCCGGTATGCCGCCTGCTCACCTGCCGCGCGGAGGTCACCCATCAGGAACCCTCACCCGCGTGGTCGGTCGGCTCGGCCGCATACGCCTGTGCCAGAGCCGGGTCCGTGGCGGCGAGCCGCTCGGCGAGCTCGAGCATCACCTGGCACTGCTTGAGGCTCGCGTCGTCCTCCATCTTGCCGTCGAGCATGACGGCACCGGTGCCGTCGCCCATCGCGGCCACGACCCTCCGGGCGTGCGCCACGTCCTCGGGCGACGGGCTGAACACGCGCTTGGCGATCTCGACCTGCACCGGGTGCAGCGACCACGTGCCGACGCACCCGAGCAGGAACGCGTTGCGGAACTGGTCCTCGCAGGCGACGACGTCGGCGATGTCCCCGAACGGGCCGTAGTACGGGAAGATCCCGTGCATCGCGCAGGCGTCGACCATGCGCGCGATCGTGTAGTGCCACAGGTCCTGCTGGTAGACGGCGCGGGAGGCGTGCACCGCGTCGTCGACACCGGTGGGCGGGTCCTGGCGCACGAGATACCCCGGGTGCCCACCACCCACGCGGGTCGTCTTCATCCGCCGGTCGGCAGCGAGGTCGGCCGGCCCAAGCGACATGCCCTGCATGCGCGGGCTGGCCCCGGCGATCTGCTCGACGTTGGCGACGCCGCGGGCGGTCTCGAGGATCGCGTGCACGAGGATCGGCCGGGTCAGCCCCGCTTTGGCCTCGAGCTGGGCGAGCAGCCGGTCGACGTAGTGGATGTCCTCGGGGCCCTGCACCTTGGGCACCATGACGACGTCGAGCCGGTCGCCGATCTCGGTCACCAGGGTGGTGAGGTCGTCGAGGGCCCACGGGCTGTCGAGGCTGTTGATCCGCGTCCACAGCTGGGTCGCGTCGCCGAAGTCGGTGGCCCTGGCGATGGCCACGAGGCCCTCGCGGGCGGCGAGCTTGCGGTCGGCCCTGACCGCGTCCTCGAGGTTGCCGAGCAGGACGTCGACGGTGCCGACCATCGACGGCACCTTGGCCGCCATCTTCTCGTTGCTCGGGTCGAAGAAGTGGATGACGCGCGAGGGACGCGCGGGCACCTGCGTCAGGGGGGCCGGGGCTCCCACGGCCAGGGGGGCGAAGAAGTCCTTGGGGCTGCGCACGCGGCGACGCTAGCAGCGACAGCAGCGCGGCGGTTATGACACAGTTCACGTGTGACCGACACCGCTCCGGAGCCGTCGGGGACGGCACCGCAGACCGTGACGACGACGCCCGCACCAGCACCGGCGGCCCCGCCCCTGAACGTCACCGCGCTGTTCGCCGAGGCTGCCACCAAGTCCGGGCTGATGTGGGTCCAGCCCCCCGGCGACCGGGCGTGGCCCTTCTGGCACGCGTGGGCGGACGAGACCGTCTACGTCGTGTCGGGGCCGGGCGAGCAGACCCTGCCCTGGCTGCCCGAGGACGTCACCCTGGTGGTCCGCAGCAAGGACACCGGGGGACGGCTGCTCACCGTTTCGGCCAGCGTCCGTGAGGTCCGACCCGAGGACGAGCGGTGGGCGGCGGCGACCGAGGCGCTCAAGGGTGGGCGCCTCAACGCCGGCGACGGCCAGCTCGACCGCTGGGCGAGGGAGTGCACGGTCCGCGCCCTCACCCCGTACGGAGCGCCGCACGAGGGCCCAGGCAGCTACGCCTCGGGGTCCGGCGCCGCTCCCGTCCCGGGGAGCGACGCCACGACCTCCCACTGGCGTCCGTGGCACTGGCGCGGACGCCCTCGACGGCGGCGCGGCAGCCGCCTCCCCGACGGGGGCTGACCTGCCGGTTAACCTTGCGGCGTGAGCACTCCCTCGCGTGTCTTCGTGGGCCGCCTGACCAGCCTGAGCGTGTTCGACCCGCTCGGCGACCAGGTGGGTCGCGTCCGCGACGTCGTGGTCACCTTCGGCGCCTCGCGGCGCCGTCCGCGAGTGATCGGCCTCGTCGTCGAGGTCCCCGGTCGACGTCGCGTCTTCGTCCCGATGACCCGGGTCACCTCGGTCGACGGCGGCCAGGTCATCACCACCGGCCTGGTCAACATGCGCAGGTTCGAGCAGCGCACCAACGAGGTCCTCGTCATGGCCGAGATCCTCGAGCGACCCGTGACCGTGGCCGATCCCGAGGGGCCCTACTCCGCCACCGTTGAGGACGTGGCCATCGAGCGTGAGCGCAGCCGCGACTGGGTCATCTCCAAGGTGTTCGTCCGCCAGGGCGGAGGCCGCTCCGCCATCGGCCCGTTCCGCCGTCGTCGCGGCGTCACCGTGGTCGTGCCCGTGGAGGACGTCACGGGCATCCACCAGTCCGCCAGCGGCCAGTCCGCGGCGCTGCTCCTGGAGACCTACGACGACCTCAAGTCCGCGGACCTCGCCGGCGTCATCCACGACCTGTCGCCCAAGCGCCGAGCCGAGGTGGCGGAGGCGATGGACGACGACAAGCTCGCCGACGTCCTCGAGGAGCTCCCCGAGGACGACCAGGTCGAGATCCTGGACTCGCTGTCCGTCGAACGCGCCGCCGACGTCCTGGAGGCCATGGAGCCCGACGACGCGACCGACCTGCTGCACAACCTCACCGCCGAGAAGCAGGAGGAGCTGCTGCAGCTGATGGAGCCCGACGAGGCTGCCGACCTGCGCCGCCTGCTCACCTACGACGAGGAGTCGGCCGGCGGCATGATGACCACCGAACCGGTGATCCTGGGCCCGGAGGCGTCGATCGCCGAGGCGCTGGCCGTCGTGCGTCGCGTCGAGCTCTCCCCTGCCCTCGCGGCGACCATCTACGTGTGCCGTGCCCCGCACGAGGCGCCCACCGGCAAGTACCTCGGCATGGTCCACATCCAGCGCCTGCTGCGCGAGCCCCCGCACGGCTCGATCGGCAGCATCCTGGACAACGAGATCGAACCCCTCGGCGCGCAGGCGCCGCTGGGGCAGGTGACCCGGATGCTCGCCACGTACAACCTCGTGGGCGTACCCGTGGTCGACGAGGAGGGCCGGCTCGTCGGTGCGGTCACCGTCGACGACGTGCTGGACCACATCCTTCCCGACGACTGGCGTGAGGAACGGCACGAGGTGACCCGTGGCTGACCGCCGCAACCGCAGCAACGCCGCGCGCCTGGACCAGCCGCGCGAGACCCGGCGCACCCTGCTGCCCAGCCCCTCGCTCAACCAGGAGACCTTCGGCGTCTGGAGCGAGCGCTTCGCCCGGTTCATGGGGACGCCGCGCTTCCTGATCTACATGACGGCGTTCGTCATCGCCTGGATCGTGTGGAACGCCGTCGGACCCGCCGACCTGCGGTGGGACCCCTACGCCTTCATCTTCCTCACGCTCATGCTCAGCCTGCAGGCGTCGTATGCCGCGCCCCTGATCCTGCTCGCGCAGAACCGCCAGGCCGACCGTGACCGCGTGGCCCTCGAGCAGGACCGCGCCCGGGACGAGCGCAACCTCGCCGACACCGAGTTCCTGACCCGTGAGGTCGCGGCCCTGCGGCTCGCGATGCGTGACACCGCGACCCGCGACTTCGTCCGTTCCGAGCTGCGCAGCCTGCTCGAGGAGCTCGACGAGCGGGGGTTCGAGGCGCGTCGGCGTGAGGGGGACGACAACCGCGGCGGTCAGACCGGTTCTTCGCGCGACCAGTCGGCGACCTAGCATGGGGGCATGTCCCACCCCGCCGCACCTGTGACCGACGAGGCCCTCCACCAAGCGCTCGCGACGGTCATCGACCCCGAGATTCGCAAGCCCGTCACCGAGCTCGGCATGGTCGAGAGCTGCACGGTCGACCCGTCCGGCCGGGTGGCGGTCACCATCCTGCTCACGGTCTCGGGCTGCCCGATGAAGGAGACCTTGACCAAGGACACCACCGCCGCCCTGGCGAAGGTGCCCGGCGTCACCGCGGTCGACGTCACGCTGGGTGTGATGAGCGACGAGCAGCGCGTGGCCCTGCGGCAGCAGCTGCGCGGGGGCGTCGCCGAGCGCGAGATCCCGTTCGCCCGTCCCGGCTCCCTGACCCGCGTGTATGCCGTGGCCTCCGGCAAGGGCGGCGTCGGCAAGTCCTCGGTGACCGTGAACCTCGCGGCGTCCCTGGCGCAGAGCGGGTTGCGCGTGGGCGTCGTCGACGCCGACGTCTACGGCTTCTCGGTCCCCCGGATGCTCGGCGTCGAGCACCGTCCGACCCAGGTCGACGACATGATCCTGCCGCCCATCAGCCACGAGGTGAAGGTCATCTCGATCGGCATGTTCGTGCCCGGCAACCAGCCCGTCGTCTGGCGTGGGCCGATGCTGCACCGTGCGCTCCAGCAGTTCCTCGGCGACGTCTTCTGGGGCGACCTGGACGTGCTCCTGCTCGACCTGCCCCCGGGCACCGGCGACATCGCGATCTCGGTCGCCCAGCTCATCCCCGGCGCCGAGATCCTCGTCGTCACCACCCCCCAGCAGGCCGCGGCCGAGGTGGCCGAACGCGCGGGGTCGATCGCCCTGCAGACCCACCAACGCATCGTCGGGGTCATCGAGAACATGTCGTGGCTCGAGCTTCCCGACGGCTCCCGACAGGAGATCTTCGGCTCCGGTGGCGGCCAGCGCGTGGCCGAGTCGCTCACCCGCGCGGTCGGCGCGCACGTGCCCCTGCTGGGTCAGATCCCGCTCGACACCAACCTGCGCGAGGGTGCCGACGAGGGGGTGCCCGTCGTCCTGCGCAACCCCGAGTCTGCGGCAGCCGTCGTGCTCAGCGGTATCGCGCGCGGCCTGGGCACGCGCTCACGCGGCCTGGCAGGACGCTCGCTGGGCCTGTCCCCCGTCGGTCGCTGACGCACCACGGGCTGCCCGGCTCCACCGGGCACTGACCACCGACCACAGCCGGGCAACGCGCAACGGGTCGGTCAGGTCGCGTCGACGTCGTAGGGCGTCGCCCGGGACGGGTCATGGGCCTCGATCGCGCGCCCGCCGACACCGTCCTGGTCGTCGTCCGCGTCGGGCTCGAGCAGCGCCTCGCGGACGATCCGCCGCGGGTCGTACTGGCGCGGGTCGTACTGCTTCCAGTTGATGTCGTCGAAGTCCGGCCCCATCTGCTCACGCAGCTGGCCCTTGGCGCCCTCGGCCATCGACCGCGCCTGGCGCACGAACCGGCCCAGCTTCGCGGCATAGTCGGGCAGCCGCTCCGGGCCGAGGATGACCACGGCCAGCACGATCAGGGCGATGAACTCCCACCCGTTGATGTCGACCACGCGAACTCCGTTCTAGCTGCCGGACGTGCCCGACAGGGTGACTGTGACGCTGATCGTCTCACTCCCGCGCCTGACCTTCATCGGCACGGCGTCCCCTACGCTCTTGGCACGGATGGCGACGACCAGGTCGTCGGCGTCGGAGACCGGGCGTCCGTCGAACTCCACGATGACGTCGCCGGGCTTGATCCCGGCCTTGTCGGCCGGGCCGTTCCTGCTCACCGGCTCCCCGGCCGAGCCCGAGGCGGAGGCCAGGATCTTCACGCCGCTGCCGGTGTACTGCCGGTCCAGGACGACCCCGATGATCGGGTGCTCGGCCTTGCCCGTCTTGATGAGCTGGGCGGCGGTCTTGGTGACCTGGTCGCTCGGGATGGAGAATCCGACCCCGATGTTGCCCGACTGCAGGTCGGCGGCACCGGGGATGCGGGCGATGGCCGAGTTCACGCCGATGACGTGCCCCTGCATGTCGAGCAGCGGACCTCCGCTGTTGCCGGGGTTGATCGCCGCATCGGTCTGGATGGCGTTGATGAAGGACTGCTGGTCGCCGTCGCCGCCCGGACTCACGGGTCGGTTGAGGGCACTGACGATGCCCGACGTCACACTCGACTCCAGGCCGAGCGGCGCGCCGACGGCGATGACCTGGTCACCGACGACGACGTCCTTGGACGACCCCATGACGAGGGGGACGAGGTCGGGCCGGTCGGTCTTGAGGACGGCCAGGTCGTAGGAGCTGTCCCGTCCGACGATCGTGGCCTCGATCTCGGTGCCGTTGGACAGCTCGACGGCGATGGTGCCGCCGTCCGCGGCGCTGGCGACAACGTGGTTGTTGGTGACGATGTGGCCGTCGCGGTCCAGGACGAAGCCCGAACCGGTCCCGGCCCCGTCGGCGCCCTTGACCTTGATCGTCACGACACTGGGCAGCGCCTTGGCGGCGATGTTGGCGATGCTGCCCTCCGGGCGCGCCGTGGCCCCGGCCCCCACCGTGGGGATCGAGGTGCTCGTGCGGTCGAGCTTGCCGAACCCGAGCCGGTCGGTCGCGCCGAGCCAGCCGCCGAACATGCCACCGAGGGTCGCGGCGACGAGGGCCGCGACCGTGGCCACGGCGACCAGGGCCCCCCAACCGGGACCCTGGTGGTGCGAGGAGGTCGTGGCGGCCGACTGGTCACCGACCCATTCCGGGTGCCGGCTCGGATAGCCCGCATCGGCGCTGGGCGCCGAGATCGGGTCCCAACCGCGGCTCGGGGCTCCCGCCGCCGGCGCGCCGGTTGCGCCGGGAGCCGCGTGCGAGCTGGTCGCCGGGCGGTCGCCGTGGGCGGGCCAGCCGGTGGGCTCGCTGGCCCACACCGGCGCCGGCGCGGCGACACCGGCGAGCTCCTGGGTGTGCGAGAGGTCGACCGGCTGGGTGTGGTCGCGCCCCTGGTCCGACGACTGGGCCTGGTTCGACGACTGGGCGTGGTCCGACGACTGCGCATGGTTCGGCGACTGGGTCTGGTCGTACGGCCGGGGTTGGTGCTGCGGTGGGGCCCACGGGTCCCACACGGGCTCGGGAGGTGCAGATGGCGCCGGGGAAGGGTCCGGTGTCGCGCCCTCCTGCTGACCCGAGTCGTGACCGGGCCGGTCGCTGGTCGGGGGGCGCTCGTCGCTCATGGGGTCGATTGTGCCGAACCCGGCCGCGGCGCGCCCAGGTCGGGGGCGGACGGGGTGGGCGGCGTGCTGGGCGAGGAGGCCGTGGAGGCCGTCGTCCCGAGACCTGGAACGGTGAACACGGCTGCGACGAAGCCGGGGGCGGGTCGGGCGCGCTGGACCGTGCCGGGGGTGACGGTCGTCGGGGTGGGTGAGGTCAGGCTGCCACCGGTGACGACCAGGCTCCAAGCGGCGGCCGCGGTGGCTCCGGCGGCCAGTCCGGCGCACAGCGTGGCGCGACGGGGGGACCGGTGCAGGGCCGGGGCCCCCCGGTCCACCATCCGGACCGGCGCCGTCGGCACGGGTGGCACCATCGGCAGCGACCAGGCGCTGCGGGTCGCGCCGTCGGCGGCCCGGTGAGCGCCAGCGAGCCCGCGCGGGTCGTCGGCCATCGCCAGCAGCATCCCGCGCAGGTCCCCCGGGACCGCCGACGTCGACGCCGAGCGCAGTGAGGCCAGGACCCGGCGTTCCTCGTCGACGGCGCGGCGGCAGCCGGCGCAGGCCACCACGTGACGATCCCACTTGAGCAGGGTGGCGGTGTCCATCGCCCGATCCGCGTACGCGGTCAGGTCGGCGTCCAGGCAGCGGGCGCCGGGCAGACCGACCCGGCTCACCGCGACCCCGGGACCGCGCGGCGGATCACCGGGAGGCGGCGTCGGGGAGCCGGCACCGGCGTGCGGTCGACGTCCAGAGCCGGCCGGTCCAGGGTCGGGTCACGGTGGGCGAGGGCCTCGCGGAGCTGCGCGCGACCGCGGTGGATGCGCGACCGCACCGTCCCCAGCTTGACGCCCAGGGTCGTCGCGATCTCCTCGTAGGACAGCCCTTCGATGTCGCACAGCACCACGGCGGCCCGGAAGTCCGGTGACAGCGCGTCCAGCGCTCGCTGCACGTCGTCGTCGAAGTGGGTGGCGTCGTACATCGCCTCGGGGCCGGCCTCGCGGGTGGGCAGCCGCGCAGCACGCTCCTCGGAGAGCGCGTCGAACCGGATGCGCTGCTTGCGGCGCATCTTGTCGAGGAAGACGTTGGTGGTGATGCGGTGCAGCCAGCCCTCGAAGGTTCCCGGCTGGTAGCTGTGCAGGGACCTGAAGACGCGGATGAACACGTCGTGCGTGAGGTCCTCGGCGTCGTGCGGGTTGCCGGTGAGGCGGTAGGCCAGGCGGTAGACGCGCGCAGAGTGCTGCTCGACGATCTCCTCCCAGGTCGGGGGCACCCAGGCAGGGGCCTCCTGGACGTCACCGTGGACATCCTGTCGGGCCGGGCCGATCGTGTCGGTCGCGGTCACGTCCCTCACCTCCGTCGGGCGCCGTGGCGGCGCTCTTACCCCGTATTCGGTCCAGACGACCGATCGGCCTGCATAGTTGCTCAACAACCTGAGTGTTCCCTGTATGCCGCGGGCCGGGGGTGCCCGCCGGCGGCAGTAGGGTTTCCCGCATGAGTGCACAGAAGCCGGCCAGCTGGGCCTACGCCGAGGAGTTCGTCACCGAGAACGAGGTGATCGAGGATGCCCGCCGCCGCGGCGAGGAGCTCGGCGCGACCCCGGTCGGCAACGGTGCCGGCGTGCTGCTGCGCCTGCTCGCGGCTGCTGTGAAGGCACGTTCGGTGGTCGAGGTCGGCACCGGCGCGGGCACCTCCGGCCTGTGGCTCCTCCAGGGCATGCCCGACGACGGCATCCTGACGACGATCGACGTCGACGCCGAGCACCAGCGTGCCGCGAAGAAGGCCTATGCCGAGGCCGGGGTCGCGCACCAGCGCACCCGGGTCATCACCGGCCGGGCCCTGGACGTCCTCCCGCGCATGACCGACGGCGCCTACGACATGGTCGTGGTCGACGGCGACAAGGGCGAGTACCCGGAGTACGTCGACCACGCGATCCGCCTGCTGCGCTCCGGCGGCGTGCTGGTCCTGGACAACATGCTGTGGCACGACAAGGTGGCCGACCCGGCGGCGCGCGACGAGCAGACCACCGTGCTGCGCGACCTCGGCAAGAAGCTGCGCGACGACGACCGGCTCGTCCCCGCCCTGCTGCCCGTCGGCGACGGCGTCCTGGCAGCCGTCAAGCGGTGACGCGCATCGCCCCGCTGCCGTGCGGCAGCGGGGCGATGCGTCGATGCGGTGTGAGCGCCGTGGGGCGGGCGCTCAGGCGGTCCCCGGCCCGGGGCCGCGACGGAAGTGCTCGGGTCCTTCGGCGATCGCCACGACCTCGAACGGCTCCATGAGGATGGGCGCGGACCCGATGATCGAGCTCCCCGCGGACTCCGCTGCCGTCCGGCTGAACTCCTTGAGGAAGTCGTCGCGGTAGACCTGCTGGTCGAAGACGTAGGTGCCCTCGAACCACTGGCCCTCGACCATCCGCCAGGTCTTGAACGCCAGCCCGTCCAGGAACATGAACTTCGCCATCGACGTCCCGACCACGTAGTCCCGCAACGCCGTCGCCACGTCGTCCGGTGCGTCCTGCAGGGACCAGCGCACCGACAACCCGTATCCCGCGTTCATGTCATCTCCTCCAGCCAGGTGAGCAGCAGGCGGGCTCCGAAGCCCGTCCCACCCTTGGTGAGGAGCCCGCGGTCGACGTCGGATCGACCCACCCCGGCGATGTCGAGGTGCGCCCAGCGTCGTTCGCCCACGAACTCGCGCAGGAACAATGCTGCCGTGATCGAGCCACCGCCGACGGGGGTGCCCGCGATGTGGTTGACGTCGGCCACCGCGCTGTCCAGGGCGAAGCGGTAGTCCTGCACGAGCGGGAACGGCCACAGCAGCTCGCCGGTCGTCTGCCCGGCCGCCACGAGCGCGTCGGCGAGCGCCTCGTCGGTGGCGTAGACGGGGGCCATGGAACGGGCCAGCGCCACCCGTGCGGCACCGGTGAGGGTGGCTATGTCGACCAGCACGTCGGGCTCGAGGTGGGCGTCGGCGTACGCGAGGGCGTCGGCCATGACGATGCGGCCCTCTGCGTCGGTGTTGCCGATCTCGACGGTGTGACCGCCGTACATGGTGATGACGTCCGAGGGCCGGTAGGCGCTGCCGCTCACGGCGTTCTCGGCCAGGGCGAGCAGGCCGGTGACCCGCACCGGGAGCTCGAGCGCGGCGCACGCCGCGACGACGGCCAGCACGATCGCCGAGCCCGCCATGTCGGTCTTCATCGCGAGCATGCCCTCGGCCGGCTTGATGTCCAGCCCGCCGGTGTCGAACGTGATGCCCTTGCCCACCAGCACGACGTGCGGCGTCGCCGACGTGGCGTCCTTCGGGGCGTGCGACAGCTGGACGAAGCGGGGCGGCGTCGCCGACCCGCCACCCACGGCGAGCAGCCCGCCGAAGCCCTCGGCCCTGAGGTCCCGGTCGGACCAGACCTTGACGTCCAGCCCTGCCCGGCGACCCAGCGTGCGGGCCTGTGCCGCCATCCACGCCGGGTTCTTGGTGTTGGACGGCACGACGGTGAGGTTGCGAGCCAGCATCGTGGCCCGGGCCCTGGTGACCGCTCGCTGGCAGACTGCTGCGTCGTGGTCCCCGACCAGGGTCACCTCGGTCACCGGTCGGGTCGCCGGCTTCGCGTCGGTGCCGAGCCAGCGTGGCGACGTGTAGCCGCCCAACGCGATTCCCTCGGCGAGCGCCGCCTGGGCGCGGGGGTCGAGGTCGGCAACGGCCACGACGAGCTGCGCCCGTCCGCGACCTGCTCGCCCGAGAGCCGCACCAGCCAGGCGCAGGGCCGCCGGGTCGGCATCACCGACGCCGACCAGCAGGACGGTCCGGGCCGCGCGCTCCCCCGGGACCAGGGGGATGCGGGTCGTCGCGCCGGGCTCGCTCGAGGGCTCGTGGGCCGCCTGGACGTCTGCGACGTCCAGGCCCACGGCGTGCAGCGACGCGGCCACGTCCTCACCGGCCGGCAGCCCACCGCGGTGGACCGGGACCGCCAGGACCAGGTCGGTCGGGTCGAGGTCGGCCAGCACGTCGGCGAGCGGGTCGGGCCGCACGGACCACGAGCTGGACGGGGGGTCGAGCAGTTCAGGAGCAGGCACGCACCGACCCTACCCACCTGTCGGGAGCCCGCCGCATACCCGGGGCGGCCGGTGACCCCTCCTGCGCCGAAGCCCCCGGACACGCGAGGACCCCCGTCGGCAGGTGCCGGCGGGGGTCCTCGAAAAGGTGTGGATACGGGGCTACTTGAGGCCCTCGCAGTTGTCGATGGCCTCGCCCAGCGCACGGACCTCATCGGGGGTCATCTCGACGACGAGACGCCCACCACCCTCGAGGGGCATGCGCAGCACGATGCCGCGACCTTCCTTGGTCACCTCGAGCGGGCCGTCGCCAGTCCTCGGCTTCATTGCCGCCATGGGTGTGTCCCTTTCCGTATGGCGTGGTCTGCTGCTGGGCACGCGGGTCCACGCCAGTGCTTGAGTTCCGCCCGTGCGTGCCAGATTTGCTCCATTATCCCGTGAACCTGCTCACAGACGAAATCCGGGTCGGGGGTGGAGCCCTGGCCCCCGGCCACGCGCAGTGCATGATGGCCGACATGACCCAGACACCTGCCCCGCCGCTGCCCACGCACGAGCCCGTCGTCGTCGAGCGCGACGGCGCGGTGGCCACCGTCCGGCTCAACCGGCCGGAGGCGATGAACTCGCTCGACACCCCCACCAAGCAGGCCCTGCTCGCTGCCCTCACCGAGGTCGCCGCCGATGCCGGGGTGCGCTGCGTCGTGCTCACCGGGACCGGCCGGGCGTTCTGCGTCGGCCAGGACCTCAAGGAGCACATCCGTCTGCAGCAGCAGGGCGACCCGTCCCTGTGGCGGACCGTGCCGGAGCACTACAACCCCATCGTCGAGCTGCTGACGACCATGAACAAGCCGGTGGTCGCCGCCCTCAACGGGGTCGCCGCGGGCGCCGGTGCGGCGTTCGCGCTGGCGGCCGACTTCCGGGTGATGGTCGACACCGCGGGGCTCAACCTTGCCTTCGCCGGTATCGCGCTGTCCTGCGACTCCGGCTCGTCCTGGAGCCTGCAGCGGCTCGTGGGCCCGGCCCGGGCCAAGGAGCTGCTCCTCCTGCCCCGCACCGTCCCGTCGCAGGAGTGCCTCTCGTTGGGGCTGGCCACCCGGGTCGTCACGGCGCAGGAGCTCGACGCCACGGTGCGCGAGCTGGCCACGACGCTGGCCAGCGGACCGACACTCGCCTACGGCTCGATCCGCCGGGCGGTGGCCTTCAGCGCCGGGCACGGGCTCACCGAGTCGCTGGAGCGGGAGGGCGAGTACATGGCCCTGACCGGCGCCAGCGCCGACCACAAGGCTGCGGTCGCCGCCTTCCTGGCCAAGGAGAAGCCCACCTTCACCGGCGAGTAGCCGAGGTCGGTCAGGGGGGTACGGCCGCCCAGGGCGTGTAGGTCAGCAGGGTGCAGGTGAACCAGAACATGCCACCGAGCAGGACCAGCGCGACGACGGCGACCCGACGCCGCCAGTGCCGGACCACGCGCTCCCCGGTGGAGGTGCGCATGGCCACCGAGGCCACGAGCGCGGCGATCGGGAAGTCGAGCAGCAGGAAGCGCCACATGCTGGTGATGGGCCGGACCACCGCGAGCAGGTAGATCGGGTAGGCCAGCGCCCAGACCCGCAGCTCGATCGCCAGCCAGCGTCCGTGTCGGCCCAGGACCAGGGCGATGTAGGTCGCCACGAGGCCGACGAGGACCCCCACCCCGAGCAGGCCGTGGGCGTCCCACGCCCACGCCACCCACAGGACGAACGGCCCCGACTCCGGCTTCTGCCCCCAGGCGGCCTGGACGTCGAAGAACGCCATCGGCAACCCGCTGGCGACGCCGACGACGACCGGCCACGCGATCGACGAGGCCGCGGTCGCCAGCAGCATCAGGGCCGCGGTGGTGCGCTGCCCCCGCAGCGGCCGCACACCCGTGGCCCGGTCCTCGCGCCACCGCAGCACGAGGTGGGCGATCGCCGCACACGCGATGGCAGGGGCCGCCGCGCGGGTGAACCCCAGCCCGATGGTGACCAGGGCGACGAGGGCGTACTGCCGTCGCATGAGCAGCAGCAGCGACGCGGCGATCAGGACCGTCGCGAGCGCCTCGGTGTAGGGCATCACGAGGATGGCCGTGGCGGGGTAGAGGCACCAGAGGACCGCGGCCACCAGCGCCAACCGCTCGCGCGCCGGTTGTGGCGCCGCGTGCAGGGCGAAGTTGAGGCACTTCCACACCAGGATCGCGCAGGCCGCCCCCAGGAGGAGGTTGAGCAGCACCGCCGCGACCTCGAAGGACAACCCGGTCAGCATCAGGACGCGGACCAGCATGGGGAAGGCCGGGTAGAACGCCCACGCGCTGTAGGTCAGCAGGCCGGTGTCGGGGTCCGCCGGCAGCGGCACGGGGTAGCCGTCCTCGGCGACCCGGCGGTACCAGACGCTGTCCCAGCCGGCCAGGATGTCGCCGACGGACGGATCGAGGTGGCCGACCCCCGCCGGCGTCTGGAACCACGTCGCGGCCACCGCCATGGTGACGAACACGACGACGCGCGTGGCGGCATACCACAGGAGCAGGAAGACGACCGGGCGGCGCAGCGCCCACCCCGCGGCGGCGCTGCGACCCTGTGAGGTCAGCAGCGACGGGACGCTGCGCAGGTGGGCGACGACGGTCACGGCGGGTAGTCCGACGGCGGGTGGTAGACCAGCAGCTTCCAGATCCACGCGGCCTGACCGACCACGCCTGCCGCGACGAGGAAGCCGACCCGCACCGCCAGGAAGCGTGCGGACCGCGCCAGCCAGCCACCGCCGAGGATCACCACGAGCAGCGGGAAGAGCGGCAGGGCGTAGCGGAAGATGCTCGTGATCGGGTCGAGGACCACGGCGAGGTAGGCCGGGTACACCAGGCACCAGGTCCGCAGCTCCGGGCCGAGCCGGGTCGCCCACGGGCCGCAGGTCAGCACGACGATGGTCGTCGCGAGGACAGCCAGGGCCACCGGACCGTAGACGGCGGCACCGTCGAACTCCCGGAACGCCCACTGCGACATCCCGAGCCAGGGTTTCAGCGGCGTCATCTGCCTGCCGGCGCGCCAGGCGGACATGGTGTCGGTGTAGGCGCTGCGGGACCCGGTGACCTGCCAGGCGATGAGCGGCCACAGCACGGCGCCCACGGCCGAGGCGCCCAGGGCCCCCAGCGCCGCGACGAGCTCGCCGCGGGTGACGTTCTGCTGTCGGCGGCGACGCCAGAGGAGGTAGACGGACACCGCGACCACCAGCACCACCGGGGCCGCGATGGGCCGGGTGAGGCCCAGCAGGAGCGACAGTCCCGCGACCAGCAGCCAGCTGCGCCGGACCAGCGCCCACAGCAGGCCGCAGAGCACGAGCATCGCCAGCGACTCGGTGTACGCGAGCTGGAGCGACACCGACGCCGGGAACGCCGCCCAGACGGCGACGGCGCCGAGGGCGACCCTGTCGCCCACCTTCTCGGCCAGCAGCCGCCCCATCAGGATGCTCGCGCCCAGGCCCGCCACCAGGGCCAGGCTCGAGGCCACGACGGGGAACCCCAGCCCGGTCGCGGACATGAGCATGCGGGCCAGGAGGGGGAAGAGCGGGTAGAAGGCCCAGGCGTTCTGCCTGACCTGTCCGGTGGCCTGGTCGACGGGCAGCGGGTTGGGGTAGCCCTCCTGCGCGACGCTGCGGTACCAGCTGCCGTCCCACAGGACGGTCATGTCGATCGGCTCGACGCTCGCACCGGTCCAGTCGGGCATGACGATCTGGTCGCGGCTGGCCAGCACCAGCAGCAGCGCCGAGACCGCGCGCAGCGCCAGGTAGGTCAGCGCCAGCTTCACGGTCAGTGACCGCAGCACGACCACCTGCGGCGTCACGGGTTCCCCCCGGACGGCCCGGCCGTGTGCGGCCCGGTGGTGTGCGGCCCGGTGGTGTGCGGCCCGGTGGTGTGCGGCCCGGTGGTCTGCGGCCCGGTGGTCTGCGACTCGGTGCCCGCGCGGTGGCAACCCACCACGTGGTCGTCCACGAGGCCGCAGGCCTGCATCGCGGCATACATGGTGGTCGGGCCGACGAAGACGAAGCCCGCCTTCTTCAGGCTCTTGGCGAGCGCGATGCTCTCCGGGGAGGTGGCGCGGAAGTCCTCGGCCGAGCGTGGTGGGGTGTGGTCCGCGGGGGCGTGCGACCAGACCAGGGCCTCGAGGCCGCCGTGCTCACGCAGGGCCAGCACGGCCCCGGCGTTGTGGATCGCGGCATCGACCTTGAGCCGGTTGCGGACGATACCGGCGTCGCCCATCAGTCGCTCGCGGTCACGCTCGTCGAAGGCCGCGACGACCTCGGCGTCGAAGCCCGCGAACGCCGCGCGGAAGGACTCGCGCTTGCGCAGGATGGTGAGCCACGACAGTCCCGACTGGAAGGCCTCGAGGGTGAGCCGCTCGTACAGGGCCTGCTCACCGTGGACCGGTACGCCCCACTCGGTGTCGTGGTAGGCCAGGTAGTCGGGGGTGGACCCGGCCCAGGCGCACCGGGCCAGCCCGTCGGTCCCGACGACCAGACCGCTCACCGGGACGGCCCGGCACCCCGGGTGGGTCCGGCCGGCCCGGGGGCGGGCGGGGAGGTCTGGACCGCCCGGGCGAGCATGGCGTCGATGGCGCGACCGTAGAGCCAGGCACTGGCCCGGTCGAGCACGGGCGCGAAGAAGCGCTTGAAGGGAAGGGGACGCACCTCGACCTCCTCGACCCAGTCGAGCCGGGACCCCAGGACCCCCGGGCTGTCGACCTGCGGCTGCGGGGTGACGGTGATCTCGGCCCATCCGCCGAGGAGCCGACCCGTCTTGACGATCCGGAACACCGCCGGGGTGGTGGAGCCGGAGGCGGCGGAGGGCGGGTCCCAGCGGGTCACCAGCATGGAGTCGGAGAAGGCGAGCGGGCCGATCCCGCTGATGCCGGCGAAGCCCCACCCGACGCGCGGCACCCCCTCGTCGGTGGTCATCCGGGTCATCGGCATCCAGTCGCCGTACCCGGCGAAACCGGCGACGACGTCCCACACCGCCGCGGGACTCGCGGTGGTGTGGCGGGTGAGGTGGAGGGTGCCCATGGCGTCAGCGCACCGTGTCGCTGGGGCTCTCCAGCCCGGCGTCGCTGGGGCTCTCCAGCCCGGCGTCGCTGGGGCTCTCCAGCTCGGCGATCCGGGCCTGCAACCGGTCCAGGACGGCGTCGACCTGGTCCATCCGGTAACCGCGCAGTGCGGTGTCGAAGCGCACCGCGGAGATCTCGTCCGAGGCGAAGCCGTCGGTCAGCGTGGGCGTGCTCTGCGTGGTCGTCGCCTCGGCCATCGGGTCGTAGCCCAGCCGGCCGGTCACGAGCGCGGCGACGGCGCCGATGAGCAGCACGGCGATGACGGTGAAGAAGACCCAGATCACGCAGGTGATCGTCGCACGAAGTGCTGGAAGCGACCTATTCCGCCCGGTATCGGTCCACGTGTCACCTGCGTGTGACACGCGGGCCCCCCGGCGGTCGTGGCGCGGCGCCAGCCGGCAGCGCGTGCCGGGAGTCCATGGGTCACTCGGGCCGCTTGGGCGCCTGCTCCGGGTTCGACACGTCCTGGTCGCTCGAGGTGACGAGGCGGACGGCCTCGTCGACGTCGTCGGTGAGGTGCAGCAGGTCGATGTCCTTCTCACTCACGGTGCCGGCGTCCAGGACGGTGCCCCGCAGCCAGTCCAGCAGCCCGCCCCAGTACGCGGTGCCCATCAGGACGATCGGGAACGACGTGACCTTCTGCGTCTGCACCAGGGTGACCGCCTCGAAGAGCTCGTCGAGCGTGCCGAACCCACCCGGCAGCACGATGAACCCCTGGGCGTACTTGACGAACATCGTCTTGCGGGCGAAGAAGTAGCGGAAGTTCACGCCGAGGTTGACGTGCTCGTTCAGCCCCTGCTCGAAGGGCAGCTCGATCCCGAGACCCACCGACGCCCCACCGGCCTCGACAGCCCCCCGGTTGGCGGCCTCCATGGCGCCCGGCCCACCGCCGGTGATGACGGCATACCCCTCCTCCACGAGGCGGCGCCCCACCTCGGTGGCGAGCTCGTAGAAGGGGGTGCCGGGCTTGGTACGGGCCGACCCGAAGACGCTCACGGCGGGGCCGAGCTCGGCGAGCGCCCCGAACCCCTCGACGAACTCGCTCTGGATCCGCATCACCCGCCACGGGTCGGTGTGCACCCACTCGCTCGAGCCCCGGCTGTCGAGCAGCCGCTGGTCGGTGGTGGTCCCCGGGACGCGCGAGCCGCGCAGCGTCACCGGGCCCGTGTGGTACTCGTAGTCCTTGCCGGTGGTCATCTCGTCGCTCACGCGCCCAACCTACGCGAGGCGGCGGGTGGCACGAGCTAGGCGAGCCAGCGCAGCAGCGCGGCCTCCGCGGACACGAGCTGTGAGACGGGGCAACGCTCGTCGTCGTGGTGGGCGAGGTTCGGGTCGCCCGGGCCGAAGTTCACCGCGGCGATGTCCATGGCGGAGAAGCGCGCGACATCGGTCCAGCCCTCCTTGGCGATGACGGGCAGCCCGAGCGCCTCGACGAACGCCTTGGCCGCCGGCAGGTCCAGCCCGGGGCGGGCGCCCGGGGCGTTGTCGAGCTCGACGAGCTCGTGACCCTCGAACACCTCGGCGACGTGCGCGAGCGCTGCCTCGGGGGTCTTGTCCGGGGCGTAGCGGTAGTTGACGGTCACGACGCACTCGTCGGGGATGACGTTGCCGGCGATGCCGCCGCGGATGCCGGTGGCGTTGAGGGCCTCGTGGTAGTCCAGCCCGTCGACGGTCACCGTGGCCGGCTCGTATGCCGTCAGGCGGCCCAGGAGCTCGGCGGCGGCGTGGATGGCGTTGCGCCCGTTCCACGGCCGGGCCGAGTGCGCCGCGACACCATGGGCGGTCACGTCGACCCGCAGGGTGCCCTTGCAGCCCCCCTCGACCTGGCTGGCGGTGGGCTCGAGCAGGACCGCGAAGTCGGCGTCCGCGATGAGCTCGGGGCGCTGCTGCTGAACGTGCAGGAGGCCGTTGTGCCGGCTGTCGATCTCCTCGCCCTCGTAGAACACGAAGGTCAGGTCGCGACTGGGCTCGGTGACCAGGGCGGCCTTGAGCTGGACGGCGACCCCACCCTTCATGTCGACGGTGCCGCGGCCCACGAGGTCGTCGCCCTCCCGGCGGGTGGGCAGGTTGGCGGGCTCGCGCGTCAGCGGGACGGTGTCGATGTGGCCGGCCAGGACGACCCGCTCGCCGCGACCGAGCTCGGTGCGGGCCACGAGCGTGTTGCCGACACGGGTGAGGGTCAGGTGGGACAGCGGCGCCAGGGCCGCCTCGATCGCGTCGCAGACCCGCTGCTCGTCCAGGCTCACGGACTCGATGTCGCACAGCGCCGCGGTCAACGCCACGACGTCGGCGGACAGGTCCAGCGGGGCGGGGGCGTCGAGGTGGTCGGACATGGCCACGACCCTATCCAGCGTCCTGGGTGACCAGTGCGCTCCCCTAGGCTTGCCACCATGAGCAGTGAGCGCAGCGCATGGGGTTTCGGACTCGCGACGACGACGGACGACGGGACGGTCCTGGACACCTGGTACCCCCAGCCGGCCCTCGGTGCGCGCCCCGCCGACGCTGCCGTCCCCGAGGAGCTGCAGGCCCTCGTGGGTGCCGACGAGCTCCGCCGGGTGCGCCAGGTGGTCGTGGACGTCGAGGTCGACCTCGACGCGGCCCCGGCCGACCCGTCCGACGCCTACCTGCGTCTGCACCTGCTCTCGCACTGCCTCACCCCGCCCAACAGCATCAATCTCGACGGCCTGTTCGGGGTGCTCACCAATGTCGTGTGGACGACGCAGGGCCCCTGTGCCGTGGAGGATTTCGAGCTCACCCGGGCCCGGCTGCGCCAGCGCGGCACCGTCAACGTCCTGGGCGTCGACAAGTTCCCCAGGATGGTCGACTACGTCGTGCCCGCCGGGGTCCGCATCGCCGATGCCGACCGCGTGCGGCTCGGCGCGCACCTCGCGCCGGGTACCACCGTGATGCACGAGGGTTTCGTCAACTTCAACGCCGGCACGCTCGGCACCTCGATGGTCGAGGGACGCATCAGCCAGGGGGTCGTGGTCGGTGACGGCTCCGACATCGGCGGTGGGGCCTCGACCATGGGCACGTTGTCCGGTGGTGGCAGCGAGCGCGTCCGGATCGGTCAGCGCTGCCTGCTGGGGGCCGAGTCGGGTCTGGGCATCGCCCTGGGCGACGACTGCGTCGTGGAGGCCGGGCTCTACGTCACGGCCGGCACCAAGGTGACCCTCGCCGACGACCGCGTCGTCAAGGCCCGTGAGCTCTCCGGTCACGACAACCTGCTCTTCGTCCGCAACTCGGTCACCGGCACGGTCGAGGCCAGGGCCCGCGACGGACACGGCATCGTGCTCAACTCAGCGCTGCACGCCAACGACTGACCGTGGCAGGGAGCAAGCGGGGCAAGGTCCCCTCGGAGCACCGCCCCGCCTCGCGGACCCGGCGGCTGGTCACGCGTCTGGTGCTGCTGCTGTTCGTCGTGGGCGTCGTCGGCGCCGGGTGGTTGGGGCTGCGCGGCACCCTGCACAACCTCGGGGGGCCGCGGTGCCAGGCCACCGCGCTGGAGTCGAGCGTGGAGTTCGACCCCGGACAGACCGCACACGCCGCGACGATCGTGGCGATCGCGCAGAAGCGCGGGCTGCCCGCGCGGGCCGGCACCATCGCCATCGCCACGGCGATCCAGGAGTCCAAGCTGCGCAACCTCACCTACGGCGACCGGGACTCCCTCGGGTTGTTCCAGCAGCGACCGAGCCAGGGCTGGGGTACCGAGGAGCAGATCCTCGACCCGGTCTACGCGACCAACAAGTTCTACGACGCGCTGGTCAAGGTCGACGGGTACGAGCGGATGCGGATCACCGAGATCGCCCAGGAGGTGCAGCGCTCGGCCTACCCCGAGGCGTATGCCGACCACGAGCAGGAGGGTCGCCTGATGGCCTCGGCGCTCAGCGGCCACTCCCCCGGGGGCCTGGGCTGTCGCCTCGACGACGCCACCGGTGGCCAGCCGTCCGAGCTGCAGGCCACGCTGTCGCAGGAGCTCGGGGTGTCGGGCTCGGTCAAGGGGAGGGTGCTCACCGTCAAGGCGGGCTCGGAGCAGCGGGCCTGGAGCGTGGGGTCGTTCGCCGTGGCCAAGGCCGCGCAGTTCGGCGCCACCCAGGTCCGCGTCGGCTCCAAGGAGTGGAACCGCACCCGCGACACCGACGGCTGGACCTGGACCACCACCAAGACCGGCTCCCCGAACACCGTCACCGTCACCTTCGCCCCCTGACCCCACCCCTGTTTCGCCAACCTTTGCTAGCAAGGGTTAGCGGAGAGTGGACACTTTCCACGGTGTCCTGATTACGCCACGGTGTGCTGAGTCAGGCCCGGCGCCGCGTTGTCCACAGGGCCTCCGCGCGCTGACCCAGAACTTTGGCACCCTCCGGGGATGGACCTGCACGACCTCGCCGAGCACGCCACCGTGGCCACGGCCGATGCGAACCGGCTCGGGATCGACGCCTACGGCCTACGCACCAGGGTGGCCTCCGGTCATCTCAGGCGCCTCATCCGCGGCTGGTATGCCGTGTGCTCGCCGGACGCCGTACGGGCACCGTGGGTCGGTGAGGACGTCTTCGATACCGAGCGGCGCCAGCATCGCCTCCTGACGGTGGCCCTGCTGAGGTCGTTCGAGGGTCGCGTGGTGGCCAGCCACCAGTCGGCGCTGGTGCTGCACGACGTGCCGCTCTGGAAGGCCGACCTGGGCACTGCCCACCTCAGCCGCACCAGTGGCGACCACACCCGTCACCGGACCGGGGCGGTGCTCCATCCCCAGGCGCCGCTGCCACCGGTGCGTACCGCCGACGGCTTGTCCACCGTCGACGTGGGCGTCGCCTGTGTCCAGGTCGGCCTCTACCCGCCGCAGGACGCGACCAGGCGCCGCCCCTTCGAGAGCCTGGTCGCGGCAGACGGTGCCCTCCATGCCGGACTGCTCACCCCCGAGGACCTCGACGCCGCCATAGCGGTGTGCGCCCACCACCCCGGCATCCAGCAGGTGCGAGCCCTGCTGCGGTTCGCCGACGGACGCCACGAGTCGGTCGGCGAGACCCGCCTCGCCCACGTCATGCGGCTGCTGGGCCACCGGTTCACCCCGCAGGTATGGGTCACGGCCGGCGGGCGGCGGTGGCGCTGCGACTTCGAGCTCGAGGGTGACCCGGTGGTCGTCGAGTTCGACGGACTGGTGAAGTACTCCGGAGGCGGTGGCGCGGCCACCCCGGGGGCGGTGCAGGCCGGACGCGAGGCGCTCGTCGCGGAGAAGTGGCGCGAGGACCGCCTGCGCGACGAGGGCCGGCAGGTGGTCCGGTTCGTCTGGTCCGAGCTCGACAACCACGGCCTGATAGCCCACCGCCTGGACGGCGCCATCGCCCGGGCCCGCCGCTCTCGGTAGGACCAACGGCACTCAGCACACCATACGGAAAGGGGGACAAGGCGCACCTTGTCCCCCTTTCCCTAACCTTTGCTAGCAAGGGTTAGGGAAGTCGCGTGGGAGGTCAGCGGGCGCTGAAGTCCACGTAGTCGCGCTCGGTGGCACCGGTGTAGATCTGGCGCGGGCGACCGATCTTGGTCTCCGGGTCCTCGATCATCTCGCGCCACTGCGCGATCCAGCCCGGCAGGCGGCCGAGTGCGAAGAGCACCGTGAACATCCTGGTCGGGAACCCCATGGCCTTGTAGATCAGGCCGGTGTAGAAGTCCACGTTGGGGTAGAGCTTGCGCTCGACGAAGTAGTCGTCCTCGAGGGCCCGTCGCTCGAGCTGCAGGGCGATGTCGAGCAGGGGGTCCTTGACGCCGTTCTTGTTGATGATGGTGTCGGCGGTCTTCTTGATGATCGCCGCGCGCGGGTCGTAGTTCTTGTAGACCCGGTGGCCGAAGCCCATCAGCTTGACGCCGTCCTCCTTGTTCTTGACCTTGGAGACGAACGCGTCCACGTCACCACCGTCGGCGTGGATCTGGCCGAGCATCTCCAGCACCGCCGAGTTGGCCCCGCCGTGCAGCGGCCCGGACAGGGCGTGGATGCCGGCCGACACCGAGTTGAACAGGTTGGCCTGGGCGGACCCGACCATGCGCACCGTCGAGGTCGAGCAGTTCTGCTCGTGGTCGGCGTGCAGGATGAGCAGCAGGTCGAGCGCCTTGACCATGTCGTCGTCGAGGTCGTAGGGCTCGGCAGGCAGGCCGAACGTCATGCGCAGGAAGTTCTCCGGCAGCGACAGCGAGTTGTCGGGGTACAGGAACGGCTGGCCGACCGACTTCTTGTAGGCGTAGGCCGCGATCGTCGGCAGCTTGGCCAGCAGGCGCACGGTCGAGATCTCGACCTGCTCCTTGTCGAACGGGTCCAGGCTGTCCTGGTAGAACGTGCCCAGCGCCGAGACCGCGGACGACAGCACCGGCATCGGGTGGGCGTCACGAGGGAAGCCACCGAAGAAGGCCTTGAGGTCCTCGTGCAGGAGCGTGTGGCGACGGATCTTCTCGTCGAACTCGGCGAGCTCGGTCTGCGTCGGCAGCTCTCCGTAGATGAGCAGGTAGGAGACCTCGAGGAAGCTGGACTTCTCGGCGAGCTGCTCGATCGGGTACCCGCGGTAGCGCAGGATGCCCTGGTCGCCGTCGATGTAGGTCACCGCGCTGTTGCAGGAGGCGGTGTTGACGAACCCGATGTCCAGGGTGGTGTTGCCGGTCTGCTTCATCAGCTTGCTGATGTCGTAACCGTCGTTCCCCTCGGCTGCCTTGACCAGCGGGAGGTCGAGTTCGGTGTCGCCGGCCTTCAGCGTCGCGCCAGTCGCGCCAGTCGCGCCAGTGGATCCGTCATTGCTCATGCGTAACCATCCTCAAAGGTGCCGGGGCGGACCTGCCTCACCCGGCAGGTCTCGCGCATCTCGAAACTACCCCAGAACACCGCGCCGCCGGAAAACGGGCTCGTCACGAGCGCAGTCGCGCGGCCGCCGTCGCGATCCGCTCGTCGCTCGCCGTGAGCGCGATCCGCACGTGCTCGCGACCCGCGTGCCCGTAGAAAGTGCCTGGTGCGACAAGGATTCCGCGAGCGGCCAGGGCGTCGACGGTCGCCCAGGCGTCCTCGCCGCGCGTGGCCCAGAGGTACAGGCCGGCGTCGGAGTGGTCGACCCGCAGGCCGAACCCCTCGACGGCGGTACGCAGCGTCGTGCGGCGGGCGGCATACCTCGCCTTCTGTTCGGCGACGTGCGCGTCGTCGGCCAGCGCTGCGGCCAGCGCCTGCTGCACCGGCCACGGCACGATCATGCCGGCGTGCTTGCGCACCTCCAGCAGCCGCCGCACCAGCGCCACGTCCCCGGCGACGAAGGCCGCGCGGTAGCCCGCGAGGTTGGACTGCTTGCTCAGTGAATACACGGCGAGCAGGCCCTCGTGGCTGCCGCCGCAGACCCGTGGGTCCAGGATGCTCGGCGTGGTCGGCTCGGTCGAGTCGGTGCGCCAGTCGAGCTCGGCGTAGCACTCGTCGGAGGCGACGACGACTCCGTGCCGGCGCGCCCACGCGACCACCTTGGCGAGGTGGTCGACGCCGAGCACCCGCCCCGTGGGGTTGCTGGGGCTGTTGAGCCACAACAGCTTCGGCGTGTTCGCCGTAGTGAGCGGCCCCAGGGCGTTGAGCCCGTCCACGACCTGCGGTGTCGCTCCAGCGAGCCGGGCACCCACGTCGTAGGTCGGGTAGGCGACGCCGGGGAACCCCACGACGTCACCCGCGCCGAGGCCGAGCAGGGTCGGCAACCAGGCCACCAGCTCCTTGGACCCGACCGTCGGGAGGACACCGTCTGGGTCCAGGTCCGGGACACCGCGGCGCCGTGCGAACCAGGCAGCGACCGCTTCACGCAACCCGGGCGTGCCGTACGTCTGCGGGTAGCCGGGCGCGTCGGCAGCAGCGCGCAGCGCTTCCTGCACGACCACCGGGGTGGGGTCGACGGGGGTGCCCACGGACAGGTCCACGATCCCGCCGCCGGGCCCCTCCACAGCGAAGGAACTCGCCCGCTCCTTGAACGGAGCGAGCGAGTCCCAGGGAAAGTCAGGAAGAGCCCGCAGGCTCGTCACGCGGGGTCGCTCACTCGTCGTGCGACTGCGGGGGCAGGTCGGCGATCAGCGGGTGGTCCTTGGGGATCATCCCGAGCTTGGCGGCGCCGCCGGGGCTGCCGAGGTCGTCGAAGAACTCGACGTTCGCCTTGTAGTAGTCGGCCCACTGCTCGGGGGTGTCGTCCTCGTAGTAGATCGCCTCGACCGGGCACACCGGCTCACAGGCGCCGCAGTCCACGCACTCGTCGGGGTGGATGTAGAGGGACCGCTCGCCCTCGTAGATGCAGTCGACCGGGCATTCCTCGATGCAGGCCTTGTCCTTGAGGTCAACACAAGGCTGGGCGATCACGTACGTCATGTCGGACATACTATGCGGCCCATGCCAGCAGACGTGCGGAGGATCCCCCTGGGGTCCCGAGTGGTGGTCAGGTGGCGGCTCGCCGTGGCCGACGCCGCCACCGGGGCCACCCTGACCGACAGCGTCGGTGTCCTGACCGGGCGCGACGGCGAGCACCTCGTGGTCGAGACCTCCCGCGGTCCGGTGACCATCGACCTGGCCGCAGTGACCGCCGCCAAGGAGGTCCCACCCAAGCCCACCCGCCGCGGCGCGCCCCACCTCGCCCTGACGATCGAGGACCTCCAGCGGGTCATGGTGCCGGCCTGGGGCGCCGTGGAGCGCACGCAGCTGGGCGACTGGGTGCTGCGCGCGTCCGGCGGCTACACGCAGCGGGGCAACTCCGTGGTGCCGGTGGGCAGCCCGGGTCGGCCCCTGCAGGGTGCGGTCGAGGAGGTGGAGCACTGGTATGCCGCCCGCAGCCTCCCGGCGAAGTTCGCCGTCGCGGGACCTCAGGGCTTCGACCCCGCCGACGACCCGCTCGGGGCACTGCTCGTCGCCCGCGGCTACACCGTCGGCAGCCGCACGCTCAACCTCACAGCGCCCCGGGAGTCGGTCGCAGCCGCCGACCCGGGGGGTCCCGCCCTCAGCATCGTCGAGGAGCTGGAGCCCGAATGGCTCGCGGCCCACCACCGGACCCGGGCCACGGTGCCCGGCGCCACCGAGGCCGTCCTGCGAGGCAGCCCCCGGGTGCTGTTCGGGAGCATCACACCCGGCGGTGGGCTCGCGCAACAGCTCGGGTTGCGCGCAGCCGACGCCGCCGGCACCACGCCGATCGCCCTGGCACGGATGGGGATCGGCGCCGGGTGGGGCGGGCTCGGCGCGGTCTGGACCGACCCGGCACACCGGGGCCGCGGACTGGCCACTCACCTCGCCGCCGGCCTCGCAGCGGCTCTGCGTGACGAGGGCGTGTCCCTGGTGCACCTGCAGGTGGAGCACGACAACGAGGCGGCGATCCGGCTGTACCGCCGGTCTGGGTTCGCCGTGCACTCGTCCTACGCCTACCTCACCGCGCCACGAACTCGGTAGCCGACCCGGGCCGGGTACGGGCAGGCTGGTCACCATGACCTCACGCATCTCGCACACGTCGGTCGACTCGGCCAACGCCCACGACCAGTCCGTCTGGTGGGGACAGGTCCTCGGCTTCTCCCAGGACCCTCGCGACCCGAACCTGCCCGGCCATGACGAGTGCATGATCTTCTCCCCCGACGGCCGCCAGCGGCTGCTGTTCATCGAGGTGCCCGAAGGCAAGACCGTCAAGAACCGTGTCCACTTCGACCTGTGGCCGACTGACCGCACGATGGACGAGGAGGTGGACCGTCTCCTCGCTGCCGGCGCCACCATGGTCGCGGACCTGCGCGACCACCGAGGTCCCGGCACCGGTTGGGCGACGTTGGCCGATCCGGAGGGCAACGAGTTCTGCGTCCTGCGCAGCGAGTCCGAGCGGCCAGACCCCTACGCCCACCTCCTGACGTAGACCCGCGCTGGGGAACCCCGCACCACACCTGCCGGAACCGCGGACGCGACCCCTACGGGTTGGTGCAGGTGACCTTGTCCTCGGGGATGTAGTGCGTGTTGAACTGCGAGGTCCGGACCGTGCTTCCCTGCCTTCTTGAAGATCCGGGTGACACTCACGTCGAATCCCGGCGACGGACTCTGCGTGACGCAGTCCTTGGAGTCGTCGACGATCGACTTGGGCTGCACCACGTTGCGGCGCTCCCCCTTGGACGCCTCGACGTCCCAGACCTTGGTGCCGTAGAAGGTCACGGTCACCGCGCTGTCCTTGACGTAGGCCTTGATCAGGATGCCGTAGCCGGTGTCGTTGGTGAACCGGTTGTCCACGTCCGGCCAGGAGATCGTCGCCTCCCGCCCCTCGGGGTAGCGGGAGATGTAGAAGCTGTGGGGGTGGTACTCCTCGATCTTGGCGCCGGAGAAGAAGACCGCGTTGAACAAGGTCGTCGACAGCTGGGAGATGCCGCCGCCGTAGTCGAGGGTGAGGCGTCCGTTGTTGATCACCGGCGCCGGGTTGTACCCCTTCGCCGCCGTCCGCTGCCCCAGCCGCTGGTTGAGGCTGAAGGTCTCACCCGGGGCGACGTAGGCGCCGTCGAGCGTGCGGGTCGCGATGGCGATGTTCTCGGTGCGCGCAGGGTTGAACGGGAAGACCGACGTGAAGGAGGAGATGACCTCCTTGGGCTTGATCTTGTTGGCCTGGGCGGTGGTGAGCTTGGGCTGCACCGTCTTGGCGGCCACCGTGGCCGTGCGTGACGCGGACGTCAGTGCCGGCACCACGGCCTTGACGACCGAGGCGTCGTCGAGGGTGAACCCCGTTGCAGAGGGTATGACGACCGGTTTGGTGCCGTTGAAGGTGATCTTCGCGTCGCGGGCCTTGCTCTCCAGACCTGCGGCGGCTGCGGCTGCACGAACGGCGGCGAGGAGCTTCGCGTCGTCCACCACCGGGGTGAGCTTGCCGTCCTGCGCCTTCATCGACAGAGCCGGCGCGTACTGCGCGGGCTTCAGGGTGAACTTCCTGGCTCCGACCTTGACGGTGACCGGTCCCGACATGGCGGGCTTGGCGAACTCTGCCGCCGCGCGCTGCACCTCCTCGGCCGAGACGTCGGGCTCGACGATGTCGAGCTCGGCCTCGATCGGGTCCTTGGCCGGCCAGCGGGCGGCGACCTCGTCGGCGGTGGCCGGGACGGACAGGGTCGCCCCGGCCACCGGCTTCACCACGACGGGCTTGCCCGCAGGGAAGGTGATGGAGCCCTGCACGACCTCGGTGTCGAGGGTCGACTCGATCCCCTTGACGGCTTCCTCGAGCTTGTCGCGGTCGACCGAGGTCTTGAGCGGCTCCGCGTCACCCCCGGTGAGGTGGTTCCAGAGGTGTGACGGCTTGAGGCTGAAGCCGCTCAGCTTCTCGACGGTGCCCGGTAGGTCCAGGGACAGGCCTGCTGCGGCGGGTTCGAGCTGGGCGGACCTCTCGCCGGCCGTCACCGTGATCGCGGCGTCCTGCCGGTCGCCGAGCGCACGACCGAGCGTGCGCTCGGCGGCCGCCGGCGTCATACCGCCGATCGGCACCCCTGCCACCGTGGTGCTGGCCGGCAGGTGGCGCCCGAGGAACCAGGCCGTACCGAGGTAGGCGGAGAAGAGCACCGCCAGGGCGATCCCGAACCTCAGACCAGCGGAGCCGCTCTCCCTCACGCCCTGCCCTCCATTCACTTCAGCGCCTCGTAGCGGCTGCGGTAGTACACCAGCGCGGCCGCGGGGTGCTCGTTGCTCGACAGCGACACTACTTCGCCGACCACGATGCTGTGGTCCCCGGCCGGGTGCACGTCGGTGGTTCGACACTCGATCGTTGCCATCGCCCCGTCGAGAAGTGCCACCCCGGTGGCCTCGCCCCGGCGGTGGGGGATGCGGTCCAGCTGGCCGTGCAGGGGCCGGCCCTGGGTGGAGAGCCACTGTGCCACGGGGCGCTGCTCGGCCCCGAGGATGCTCACGCCCCAGACGCCGGCCTCGGTGACGGCGTCGTGGAAGCGGGCGTCCACCTCGACGCACACCAGCACGAGGAGCGGGTCGATCGACACGGAGGTGATCGCGTTGGCGGTCATCGCGTGGTCGTGCTCACCGCTGCGCGTGGTGAGGACGGTGACGCCCGTCGCGAACCTGCCCATCGCCAACCGGAACTGGTCGGTGTCCACGGCGGAGGTGGGGATCTCGGTGCTCACGAGGGCGTTCCTTCGGTCAGGTCGGTGCTGCGAGGTATGGAGCCGTCCGGACCCTGCGGGCCGTGGCCGGCATCCCCGACGAGCGAGCCCGTCTGCGGGTCGAGGAGGGCGAAACCCTCGCGACCCGAGAGCCGGGCGGCGACGGAGTTGGACAGGGCGTAGATCTGGTCCTCCGACGGTCAGCTGCGTGCGGTGCGCACGCAGGGCCCGGACCTGTACGGGGACGAGGGAGGGGTCGACCACCTCGTGGGTCACTCGTTCGTCGGCCACGACCGACGGCGGGTAGTCCCCCGCGGGGTCCGGGAGCGACCACGGCGACCCGGCGGGCAGGTGGTCGGCCAGCCAGCGGCGGTCCTCGACGGCCCAGGACCGGGGGGTGAGCACGGCATACAGCAGCGGGCGCTGCTCGGCCGGCAGGGACGCCACCGCCGCACAGGTCACGCGGTGGGTCTGCACGTGGTCGGGGTGGAGGTAGCCGCCGTGCTCGTCGTAGGTCACGACGACGGCCGGGCGAACCCGACGCAGGACGTCGGCGACCAGACCTGCTGCGACCCCGAGGTCGGCCCGCACGAACGCGTCGGGGCGCGGGGGCTCGTCGAGTCCGGCCATGCCCGAGTCCCGGTAGACGGACTCGCGGTCGTCGTCCTGCCCCAGCACCTCGTGGGTGACACCGAGGGCGGCCATCGCCTCCCGCAGCTCCTCGCGGCGGTACGGTCCGAGGCGGTCCTCGTGGTGGGAGTCGAGGTGGGCCAGCTCGGGGGGCACCACCTCGCCCTCCTCACCAAGGGTGCAGGTGAGGACGTGCACACGGTGGCCGGCCCGCACGTGACGGGCCATGGTGATGCCCGTCGTGAGGGTCTCGTCGTCCGGGTGCGCGTGGACGAACAGCAGGGGGGCCGCGGTGGCTGGAGCCGGGGTGGTCACGTGGCTATTCCACACCGATGGTCGCGAGGTCCACGAACCCGCCCAGGGCCTCGTTGGCGCTCAGCCCGGTGACGGCCGACCCGGCGACGAACAGGGACCTGCGCTGCGCGAGGGCGACGTAGGCGACCCTCGTGGCGAGGTCGGTGTCGAGGTCGGCCCACGCGGCGGCCTGGGCAGCCGCGTCCTTGATCGTCCCGATCCGGGTGATCTCCTTGTCGACGTCGCCGTCCGAGAAGGCGCCGAGGTCCCGGCCGGTGCCGCTGGCCGACAGGTTCAGCCTGCTGTCGAACAGCGGCGGGATCACCGTGGAGGCGGCGGGCCACGCCGGCGCCCAGTTGGCCCAGAAGACGTCGGTCTTCGCCGCCCGGCCCGGCTCGGCGGCCACGATGAAGTAGTCCTCCTCGACGGGCTGCAGCAACACCTCGAAGCCGGCCTGCTCCCAGCCGTTGAGCAGTGCCGCCATGGCCTTGTCCGCGGTGGGCGTGGAGCGGTAGGCGACCCTGATCCTCACGGGCAGGGTCAGCCCGGAGGCCCGCAGCGCCGCGCGCGCCCTGGCGGGGTCCCCTGCGGTGGGGACGTCCAGCGGGTCGTCGTCACGGTGGCTGGCCAGGGCGGGGCCCAGCAGCGTCGACGTGGGCCGGGCGGCACTCGTACCACCCAGCGCGGCCACGTACCCGTCGCGGTTGGTGGCCAGCGCGAGGGCACGGCGCACGTCGGCGTCGCGCATGACCGTGGAGGCGAAGCTGGGCGCGAGGTAGTCCACGAACTGCGCGAAGGGGTTGATCGCGCGCCGGCTCAGGGCGTCGTCCGAGAGCACCTGCTGCTGCATCGCCGGAGGAGCCGAGTCGAGCGTCACCGCCCGTCGGTGTTCGCCCTCGTCGTCGATCACCCGCTGCGCCGCTGTCTGGGACTCGATGCCCTCGACGTAACGGATCGAGTCCGGCTCCGCCCGCCGGATCGGGTCCGAGCCCTTGTCCCACTTGGGGTTTCGCACGAAGGTGCCGCCGGAGCTGGGGTCCCAGGCACCCTGCAGCTGGTAGGGACCGCTGGAGAAGACGGCATACGTCCCGTCCTCCTTGGCGTCCTGCGTCTGCTTGACCGGCGCGAAGGCCGGCATGGCCACGACCTCGTTGAAGTCGACCATCGGCGTGCTCAACCGAAAGGTGATCTTCGACCCCTGGCAGAAGACGGCCTTGTCGAAGGCCGCCTGCGCCGCGCCGTCGAACGGGCCCGTGTAGGTCGACGTGCCGTCGGCCCGGCGGGGGATGTCGAGGTAGGCGAGCGGGTAGTTCAGACCTTCGTCGGCCCAGGGCTTGGCGAAGGAACGGGACACGCCGTACCGGATGTCCTGGCAGGTGATCGGCGAGCCGTCCTGCCACGTCGTGCCGTGGCGCAGGGTGAAGGTCCAGGCCTTCAGCGAGCCGTCGGGGGTCCCGGCATCGGTCGCGAGGTCGCCGACCACGTCCCGCTGGGCGCTGGCGTCGGCTCCTGCGGGGTGCGCGGTCAGTGTGCGGATGAACGTGCGACCGGCGAAGGCCACGTCCTGCGGCGTTGACATCCGCTGGGGGTCCCAGCTGGCCACCGGACCGAGGGACAGGACCGAGAGGCGACCGGGGACGCCGCCGTCGGACGTCGCCGCGTCGTCGGCCGTGCAGCCGGACGCCGTGGTGGCGACCGCCACGAGGGCGGTCGCCACCACGGTTCGACGACTCGGCCGGCTCGCCGGCGGGCCGGACCGGGGTGAGCGCAGCAGGCGTCGGTTGAGCACGCTCACCAGCCCGCCGCGATCAGGCGTTGCGCGCCCGGGACGCGGCGCGGGCACGCACGGTCTGGTCGAGCTCCACCTTGCGGATGCGCACGGCCTCCGGGGTGACCTCGACGCACTCGTCCTCGCGGCAGAACTCCAGCGACTGCTCGAGGCTCAGCTTGCGAGGGGGCACGATCTTCTCGAAGTTGTCCGAGGAGGAGGCGCGCACGTTGGTGAGCTTCTTCTCCTTGGTGATGTTGACGTCCATGTCGTCGGCGCGGGAGTTCTCGCCGATGATCATGCCTTCGTAGACCTCGGTGGTCGGGTCGACGAACAGCGTCCCGCGCTCCTGGAGGTTGACCATCGCGTAGGAGGTGACGACGCCGGTGCGGTCCGAGACCAGCGAGCCGCTGGTGCGGGTCGTGATGGTGCCGAACCACGGCTCGTAGTCCTCGAAGACGTGGTGGGCGATGCCGGTGCCACGGGTCTCGGTGAGGAACTCGGTCCGGAAGCCGATGAGTCCGCGCGAGGGCACGAGGAACTCCATGCGGATCCAGCCGGTGCCGTGGTTGGTCATCTGCTCCATGCGGCCCTTGCGGGCGGCCATGATCTGCGTGATCGGGCCGAGGAACTCCTCGGGGGTGTCGATCGTCAGGCGCTCGACCGGCTCGTGGGTCTTGCCGTCGATCTCACGGGTGACCACCTGCGGCTTGCCGACGGTGAGCTCGAAGCCCTCGCGCTTCATCTGCTCGACGAGGATGGCCAGGGCGAGCTCGCCACGGCCCTGGACCTCCCAGGCGTCGGGGCGCTCGGTGGTCAGGACGCGCAGCGACACGTTGCCGATGAGCTCCTTGTCGAGGCGGTCCTTGACCATGCGGGCGGTGACCTTGGACCCACGCACGCGACCCACCATCGGGCTGGTGTTGGTGCCGATGGTCATGGAGATGGCCGGCTCGTCGACCGTGATGACCGGCAGCGGGATCGGGTTCTCGGCATCGGCCAGGGTCTCGCCGATCATGATGTCGGGGATGCCCGCGATGGCGATGATGTCGCCGGGGCCGGCGGACTCGGCGGGCTTGCGCTCGAGCGCCTCGGTCATCAGCAGCTCGGTGATCTTGACGCGCTCGACGGTGCCGTCGACCTTGCACCAGGCGACGTGCTGGCCCTTCCTGATCGTGCCGTTGTGCACGCGCAGGAGGGCGAGGCGCCCCAGGAAGTTGGACGCGTCGAGGTTGGTGACGTGCGCCTGCAGCGGGGCCTCGTCGTCGTACGTCGGGGCCGGGATCGTCGACAGGATCGTCTCGAAGAGCGCCTCGAGGTTCTCGGAGTCCGGCAGGCCGCCGTTCTCCGGGCGGGTCATCGACGCGCGGCCGTTCTTGGCGGAGGCGTAGACGATCGGGAACTCGATCTGGTGCTCGTCGGCGTCGAGGTCCATGAACAGCTCGTAGACCTCGTCGACGACCTCGGCGATGCGCGAGTCGGGGCGGTCCACCTTGTTGATGCACAGGACGACGGGCATCTTCGCGGCCAGCGCCTTGCGCAGCACGAAGCGCGTCTGGGGCAGCGGGCCCTCGGACGCGTCGACGAGGAGCACGACACCGTCGACCATCGACAGTCCCCGCTCGACCTCGCCACCGAAGTCGGCGTGGCCGGGGGTGTCGATGATGTTGATCGTGGCACCGTCGGCCAGGCCCGCGTCGGCGGCGGCCTTCCCGGCGTAGTGGATGGCGGTGTTCTTCGCGAGGATGGTGATGCCCTTCTCGCGCTCGAGGTCACCGGAGTCCATCGCACGCTCGTCGACGTGCTGGTGCTCGCCGAAGGCGCCGGCCTCCCAGAGCATCTTGTCGACCAGCGTGGTCTTTCCGTGGTCGACGTGGGCAACGATGGCGACATTGCGGATGTCACCGCGGGTCTTCATGGGCATGAGCACCATTGTCTCAGGCTTTCGAGCACGCCGGGACCACCCCCGGGTCGGCGCGGTGGGGCGCACCCAGGGAGGACGTGGGTGTGCGGCGGCGGCCGGACCCTGCGGCGCTCAGCGCAGCCGCGCGGCGACCGCGTCGACGATCGGCAGGTCCGCGGGCAGCCAGGCGACGTCGTACAGGTCCTCCGCACCGAGCCAGCGCAGCGCGTCGTGCTCCTGCAGCGGCGCCGGCTCACCGGTCTCGACCACCGCCCACCAGACCGTCATGGCGTAGGACCGTCCCAGGGGCCACCGACCACCCTCCAGCGGACCGGGCAGCACCTCGCCCAGGCGCACCGTGACCCCGAGCTCCTCGGCGAGCTCCCGGTGCAGCGCCTGCTCGTCGCTCTCCCCCGGGTCCACCTTGCCACCGGCGAACTCCCACCCCCCGGCGAGCGCCGGGGGCTCGGTCCGCCGGGCGCTGAGCAGCCGCGTCGGGTGCTCGAGGTCGTCGACGATGGCGGCGCCGACGACGGCGCGCACCACGGGTAACCGTGCTCTTTCCGGCATGTGTCTCACTTTTGTTAATTTCCGCGGCGGAGCGGTGCAGGCACCACAGTTCTCGCTAGGGTCTGCGACCAACCGTAGAAGGTTTGCGCACGCATGCCCCTGCGGACTGCACCACACGACAGCACCCTTGGCGCCCGACCGGGTCGACCAAAGTTCGCACACAAGCGAGGTATTCATGAAGCTCACGCGAAAGGCGACTCCGGTCGTCTTGGCGACGACGCTGGCCCTCATCCTGACGGCCTGCGCCCAGTCAGACCGAGAAGCCACCAGCAGTGGCTCCTCCAGCGGTGGTGACACCAAGGACACCATCACCTTCGGCGCTGCCGGCGCCCCCGAGCTGTTCGACCCCTTCTACGCCACCGACGGCGAGACCTTCCGGGTCACCCGCCAGATGATGGAGGGCCTGGTCGGCATCAAGCCGGGCACGGCCGACATCGAGCCCGAGCTGGCCACCAGCTGGGAGGCCTCGGCCGACGGCAAGGAGTGGACGTTCAAGCTCCGCGAGGGCGTCAAGTTCTGGGACGGCGAGGCGTTCAACGCCGAGGCCGTCTGCTACAACCTCGAGCGCATGTTCGACCAGAACGAGATCGCCCAGGGCGGTCCCGCCGGCTACTGGGCCGACGTCATGGGCGCGTTCAAGGACGACGCCGCCAACGCCCTCTACCAGGGCTGCTCGGCCAAGGACGACATGACGGCGGTCGTCAAGATCAGCCGCCCCACGTCGAAGTTCCCGACCGCGCTGTCGCTCGACTCGTTCTCCATGCAGTCCCCGAAGGCGCTCAAGGACGGCGACGCCAACAACGTCACCAAGCAGGGCGAGGGCTTCGGCTACCCGGCCTACTCCAAGAACCCTGTCGGCAGCGGCCCCTACAAGCTCGACAAGTTCGACGAGGCCAACAAGACGGTCACGCTCGTGCGCAACGAGGACTACTGGGGCGAGAAGGCCAAGACGGCCAAGCTCGTCTTCAAGATCATCCCGGACGAGAGCACGCGTCGTCAGGAGCTCGAGGCCGGCAGCATCGACGGCTACGACCTCCCGAACCCCGCCGACTGGAAGGGTCTGAAGGACAGCGGCAACCAGCTCCTGGTCCGCCCCGCCTTCAACATCCTCTACATGGGCTTCAACCCGGTGAAGAACCCCAAGCTCAAGGACCTCAAGGTCCGTCAGGCCATCTACCACGCCCTGAACCGCGAGCAGCTGGTCAAGACCCAGCTGCCCGAGGGCGCGACCGTGGCGACGCAGTTCGTGCCGCCGACGATCGCGGGCTACAACAAGGAGCTGCAGCCCTACGCCTACGACAAGGACAAGGCGATGTCGCTGCTCAAGGAAGCCGGCGCCGAGGGCATGACCCTGCAGTTCGCGTACCCGTCGGAGGTCTCGCGTCCCTACATGCCGGACCCCCAGAAGATCTGGGACGCCATGCGGACCGACCTCGAGGCCGTCGGCATCAAGGTCGTCGCGGTCACCAAGCCGTGGAACGGTGGTTACCTCGACGGTGTCGACAACGGCCAGTTCGACGCGTGGCTGCTGGGTTGGACGGGTGACTACAACTCGGCCGACAACTTCATCGGCACGTTCTTCTCGAACCTCAAGGAGAACGACTTCAAGACCAGCGCGACCTCGTACGGCGCCCAGCTCACCAAGGACCTCAACGCGGCGGACGCCATCGTCGACGAGGCCGAGCGCACCGCCGCCTACGAGAAGCTCAACAAGACGATGATGGAGCAGCAGCTGCCGGGTCTGGCGATCAGCCACTCCCCGCCGGCCCTGGTCGTCAGCGAGAAGGTCAAGGGTATGGTGGCCAGCCCGCTGACCGCCGAGACCTTCGCCGCGGTGACGGTGCAGAAGTAACAGGTTCGAGCCTCCACTCGGACTGCACCGCAACCTCGGACAGCACTTCCTAAGACTGTGGCCGTCCCAGCAGAATCGCTGGGACGGCCACAGTCGTGAACTGCACGGCTGTCGTGAGACCCACGGCCGTCGCAAGCGAAGGAGATTGAGCCCCTGTGCTGAGATTCATCCTGCGTCGACTCACCCAGATGGTGGGGGTGGTCGTCGTGCTCTCGCTGCTGGTCTTCCTCTGGCTGCGGTCGCTGCCGGGAGGCACCGTCTCCGCGATGCTGGGTGAGCGCGCCACCCCCGCGCGCCGAGCCGCGCTGGAACGCTCCCTCGGGCTCGACGAGCCGTTGTACGTGCAGTACTGGACGTTCCTCAAGCGGGCCTCCCAGGGCCAGTTCGGGTCCTCCATCAAGGTCCAGCCCGGCACCGACGCCTTCCAGATCTTCCTCACCCGCTTCCCCGCGACCATCGAGCTGGCGACGTTCGCCATCGTGCTCGCCGTCGCGCTCGGGATCCCGCTCGGGTACATGGCTGCGCGCCGCCGCAACACCTGGTTCGACAACGTCAGCGTGGTCGGGTCGCTGATCGGCGTGGCCGTGCCCGTGTTCTTCCTGGCCTTCCTGCTGAAGTACTGGTTCGCGATCAAGCTCGGCTGGCTCCCGGTCTCGGGGCGGCAGTCCCCCGGTGTGGACGCCACCCGGGTCACCAACTTCTTCGTCCTCGACGGGCTCCTCACGCGGGAGTACGACGCCGCCTGGGACGCCCTCAAGCACCTGATCCTGCCGGCGCTGGCGCTGGGGACGATCCCGTTCGCAGTGATCTTCCGGATCACCCGCGCCGCCGTGCTCGACGTGACCGACGAGGACTACGTGCGCACGGCCGAGTCCAAGGGCCTGACCAACCGGGTCATCCGCGGTCGCCACATCCTGCGCAACGCCCTGCTGCCGGTCGTCACCACCATCGGCCTGCAGACCGGCGGGCTGCTGGTCGGCGCCGTGCTCACCGAGCAGGTCTTCTCGTTCGGGGGCATCGGCGAAGCCCTGGCCCTGGCGTTCTTCGGACGCGACTACTCGGTGCTGCAGGTCCTGATCCTGGCCGCCGCCGTGACGTTCGTCGTCGTCAACCTCCTGGTCGACATCGCGTATGCCGTGATCGACCCCCGAGTTCGGACGAGGTGACCTTGTGCCCAACCCCCTGAACCCCAGCGCCAAGAAGCAGAAGATCGACGACCTGGCCGCGAGCGCCGGCGCCCCCCATCGGGGTGGCACCGCGACCGCCGTCGCCGTCTCCGACGCCGGCGCGATCGAGGACAGCACCGGCGTCTCGCTCATCGCCAGTGCGTGGAAGCGGTTGCGCCGCAACCCGGTCTTCCTGCTCGGGGCGAGCATCACGGTGATGTTCGTGCTGCTCGCGCTGTTCTCCCCGCTGATCGCCCCGCACGACCCGACCCAGGGCCTGCTGCTGGACAAGGTCCGGCCACAGACCAACCCCATCCCGGGGCCGGAGTCGGGCTTCCCGCTCGGCGCGGACTCCCGTGGGCGTGACCTGCTGTCGCGGCTGCTCGTCGGCAGCCGCCAGACCCTCATCGTGGGTGTCTTCGCCACGGTCTTCGGACTCATCGGTGGCCTGACCCTGGGCACCCTCGCCGGCGCGTTCGGTGGCTGGGTCGACTCGGTGGTCATGCGCGCCGTCGACGTGATGCTGTCCATCCCGTCGCTGCTGCTGGCCTTCTCGATCGCCGCCCTGGCCAAGAACCCCAACCAGTGGACGGTCATCATCGCCATCGCCGTCGTCCAGATCCCGATCTTCGCGCGGCTGCTGCGTGGTTCGATGCTCGCCCAGCGCGGCACCGACCACGTCCTGGCCGCCCGGGCTCTCGGGGTGAAGAGGTCGGCGATCGTGTTCCGGCACATCCTGCCCAACTCGCTCGCCCCGGTCATCGTGCAGTCGACCCTGGTCCTGGCCGGCGCGATCATCGACGCCGCGGCCCTGTCCTTCCTCGGGCTCGGCAACCCCGACGACCGCCAGCCGGAGTGGGGGCAGATGCTCGGGCAGGCCCAGCGGTACATCTACGACCACCCGCACCTCGCCGTCTACCCCGCGCTGTGCATCATCGTGGTGGCCCTGGGCTTCACCCTGATGGGCGAGTCCCTGCGGGAAGCCCTCGACCCCAAGAGCCGGAGGTAGCAGGACATGACCGAGACCATCGAGAACCTCCAGGCCCCGGGCAGCGACCAGGAGCCGCTGCTGTCCGTGCGCGACCTGACCGTCACCTTCCAGCGGCACGGCGAGCCGCCGTTCGTGGCGGTGGACGGGGTGAGCTTCGACGTCCGGCCCGGCCAGACCGTGGGCCTGGTCGGGGAGTCCGGCTGCGGCAAGTCCGTCACCTCCCTGGCGATCATGGGCCTGCTCCCCCAGCGCGGGGTGAAGGTCGAGGGCGAGGTCCTCTTCGGCGGCACCGACCTGCTCAAGCAGTCGGCCGACCAGATGCGCGACCGCCGCGGTCGCGACCTGGGCATGATCTTCCAGGACCCGTTGTCCTCGCTGAACCCCGTCGTGCCCATCGGGCTGCAGGTCACCGAGGTGCTCGAGCGGCACCGGGGCCTGTCCCGCAAGGCCGCCCGACCGCTGGCCAAGGACATGCTCGACAAGGTCGGCATCCCCGACGCCCAGCGACGCCTCAAGGACTACCCGCACCAGCTGTCCGGCGGGATGCGCCAGCGCGCACTCATCGCGATGGCCCTGGCCTGCGCCCCGAAGGTCCTCATCGCCGACGAGCCGACCACGGCCCTGGACGTGACGATCCAGGCGCAGATCCTCGCCCTGCTCAAGGAGCTCGTCGAGGACAGCGGCACCGCGCTGGTCATGATCACCCACGACCTCGGCGTCGTCGCCGGGCTGGTGGACCGCATCAACGTCCTGTACGCCGGCCGCATCGTCGAGCGCGGCGACCGCCACCCGCTCTTCGCACAGCCACGGCACCCCTACACGCACGGCCTGCTCGGCTCCATACCCCGCCTCACCGGGGAGCGGGGCGCCAAGCTGACCCCGATCCCCGGCTCGGTGTCCGACAACCTGCCGTGGGCGCACGCGTGCGCGTTCGCCCCCCGGTGCTCCCAGCCCATCGACGTGTGCGTCGAGCAGACCCCCGTGTTCGTGGAGGACGGCCCCCGGGCGCTCCGCTGCCACAACCCCGTGGAGGAGTCCCCGTGACCATCAGCGACGAGATCCTCGTCGACGTCAAGGACGTCAAGGTCCACTTCCCCATCAAGCGGGGTGTCATCTTCGACAAGACCATCGGGTACGTCTACGCGGTGGACGGGGTCGACCTGCAGATCCGCAAGGGCGAGACCTATGGCCTGGTCGGCGAGTCCGGCTGCGGAAAGTCGACGCTCGGCCGGGCCATCCTCAACCTCGAGCCGCCGACCTCGGGCTCGGTGGAGTTCGACGGGATCGACATCGCGGCCCTCAAGGGTGAGGAGCTGCGGCACAAGCGCCAGGACATCCAGATGGTGTTCCAGGACCCGATGGGCAGCCTGGACCCGCGCCAGACCGTGGAGTCGCTGCTGCTCGAGGGCATGAAGGCCCACGGCCTGGCCAAGGACGCGAAGCAGGCCAACACCCGGCTGCGTGACCTGCTCAAGGCGGTCGGCCTGCCGGTCGCCGCGCTGAAGAAGTACCCGCACGAGTTCTCCGGCGGCCAGCGCCAGCGCATCGGCATCGCCCGGGCGCTGTCGGTGAACCCCAAGCTCATCGTCGCCGACGAGCCGGTGTCCGCCCTCGACGTGTCCGTGCAGGCCCAGGTCATCAACCTTCTCGAGGAGCTGCAGGACGAGTTCGGCCTGACCTACCTCGTGGTGGCCCACGACCTCGCCGTCGTGCGCCACATCAGCGACCGCATCGGCGTGATGTACCTCGGTGCGATCGCCGAGGAGGCCGATGCCGAGGACCTCTACACCCGGCCGCTGCACCCGTACACGCGCTCACTCATGTCCGCCGTGCCGGTCCCGGACCCGGTGGTCGAGGACCGTCGCGAGCGGATCCTGCTCCAGGGTGACCTGCCCTCCCCCGCCAACCCGCCCACGGGCTGCCGCTTCCACACCCGCTGCCCGTGGAAGCAGGAGACCAGGTGCGACACCGAGCGTCCGCAGCTGCGGACCCTGCAGATCGCCGGGGTCCCCGGCTCGCACCGGGCCGCCTGCCACTGGGCCGAGCAGATCGAGTCCGGCGAGATCCGGATGCACCAGGTCAAGGGGTCCGTCACGTCCCCGGCCGACAGCGACCACGACGACGACGACTTCCTCGGCCCGGCCTCGATCCAGGAGGCCCTCTGACACCTGACCGCGCGGCGTGCGCCCCGGGTCGGGGCGGCGCGGTCAGGTGAGGTGAGGCTGTGCTTCGATGACAGCCGCTGCGATCCTTGCCAGAGTAGGGCGCATGTCCCGGTTGCTCACGCCTGAGGAGATCGCTCGCCAGCTCGGCGACCTGCCCGGATGGGCGGTCGCCGACACCCAGATCGTGGCGACCTTCGAGGCTCCCGACTTCCCCGCCGCCATCCGCCTGGTCGACGAGGTCGCCGTCGACGCCGAGTCGATGAACCACCACCCCGACATCGACATCCGTTGGCGCTCGGTACGGTTCGTGCTGTCGACCCACGACCAGGGCGGGTTGACCCAGCTGGACGTCGAGCTGGCCCACCAGATCTCCCAGGCCGCAGGCCGGATCGGAGCGCAGTCCCGTGGCTGAGCTGCAGACCGAGGTCGTGCCGCACGACGGCGAGGCCCACGGCGATGGCATCGGCGCCCGCATCAACTGGCTCCGGGCCGCCGTCCTCGGCGCCAACGACGGCATCGTGTCCACCGCCGGCATCGTCATCGGGGTGGCTGCGGCAACCAGCGACCGGTCGGCCATCGTCACGGCAGGTGTTGCAGGTCTGGCTGCCGGCGCGATGAGCATGGGTGCCGGGGAGTACGTCTCGGTCAGCACCCAGCGGGACACCGAGAGGGCGTTGCTCGCCAAGGAGGCCCGTGAGCTGCGCGAGATGCCCGACGAAGAGCTGGCCGAGCTCGCGGAGATCTACCGGGGCAAGGGGCTGACGCCCGAGCTCGCCCTCGAGGTCGCCGTCCAGCTGACCGAGCACGACGCGCTCGGGGCCCACGCCGAGGCCGAGCTCGGCATCGACCCGAACGAGCTGACGAACCCCTGGCACGCCGCCTGGGCCTCGATGGCCGCCTTCACCGGGGGCGCCCTGCTCCCGCTCCTGGCGATCCTGCTGGCACCGCAGGGGGCTCGCGTGGCCGTCACTGCGCTGGCGGTCGTCGTGGCGCTGGCGATCACGGGCATGGTGAGCGCGCAGCTCGGCGGGGCGCAGCGCCAGCGCGCTGTGTTCCGCAACGTGGCCGGGGGCGCCCTGGCGATGGCCGTCACGTATGGCATCGGCGCCCTCGTGGGCACCCAGCTGTAAGGGCTCCGACGGAACTCACGGCGTCGGGCAGCCGTTGGGCCGAACTCATCCCCGCCCACCCCCACGTCGTCCGCGGGCGACTGACCAAGGTCCGGTGAGTCTGCGCAGTGTCCGGCTACTGGCTCGACATCGCCCTCGTTGCCACCCTCGTGCTGCTCAATGCCGTGTTCGCCGGCAGCGAGATGGCCCTGGTCTCGCTGCGGGAGGGACAGCTCAAGCAGCTCGAGCGCGCCGGGGGTGCACGCGCCGCGCGACTGGTCCGGCTGGCCCGAGACCCCAACCGCTTCCTCGCCACCACGCAGATCGGCATCACCCTGGCAGGCTTCCTCGCCTCGGCGACGGCGGCGGTCTCCCTGGCCGAGCCGCTGGTGCCGTATGCCGCGGGGCTCGGGTCCGCGGCCGAGCCGGTCATGGTGGCCACGGTCACGCTGGTGCTGGTGTTCGTCACCCTCGTGCTCGGTGAGCTGGCACCCAAACGGCTGGCGATGCAGCTGGCCCTGCCGTGGGCCCTGGCCGTGGTCCGTCCCCTGGATGCGCTGTCCACCCTGTCCCGACCTGCGGTCGTCGTCCTCGGCGTCGCGACCGACGTCGTCGTGCGGATGCTCGGCGGCAGGACCGAGGCCGCGTCGGGTGACATCTCGGCCGAGGAGCTGCGGGACCTGGTCACGAGCAACCCG
>CAVRMT010000020.1:0-37237 GCA_963722015.1 uncultured Actinomycetota bacterium
AACTCGGGCAGGCGCTCACCGATGCCGAACAGCGCGGCGATGGCCGCGACCGAACGGTCGGCGGCCAGGCCGTCACCGTACGGGTTCACCGCCCTGGACATCGCCTCGTAGGCCGCCGGGTCGTCGACCAGGCGCGACACCTCGGTCACGATGCGCTCCTCGTCGGTGCCGATGAGCTTGACGGTGCCGGCCGTGACCGCCTCCGGGCGCTCGGTGTTGTCACGCATCACCAGGACCGGCTTGCCGAGGGACGGCGCCTCCTCCTGCACGCCGCCGGAGTCGGTCAGCACGATGGTGGACAGCGCCATCAGGCGGGTGAACTCGCCGTACGCCATCGGCTCGGTGACCAGGACGTTTGCCAGACCCTCGAGGTGCGGCAGCACTGCCTCACGCACGATCGGGTTGCGGTGCACCGGCAGGATGACGTGGTGGTCGGGGTAGGCCAGGGCGAGGCGACGCAGCGCGCGGCCGACCCCCTCCATGGCCCCGCCCCAGTTCTCGCGGCGGTGGGTGGTCACGAGCAGGACGGGGCGACCGGACACCTCGACCTCGGCCAGCCGGGGGTCGGTGAACGCCAGGTCCGCCTTGACGGTGTGCAGCAGCGCGTCGATGACCGTGTTGCCGGTGACGGCCACGGTCGCCGGGTCGATGGCCTCCCGCACGAGGTTGGCCTGAGAGGTGGCGGTGGGCGCGAGGTGCAGGGCGGTGGTCTGGCTGGTCAGCTTGCGGTTCGCCTCCTCCGGGAACGGCGAGTTGATGTCGCCGCTGCGCAGTCCGGCCTCGATGTGGACCACCGGGATCCGGCGGTAGAACGCCGCGATGGAGGCTGCGGCCACCGTCGAGGTGTCACCCTGGACGACGACGGCGTCGGGGGCCACCGACACCAGCACCGGGTCGAGGCGGTCGAACACCTTGGCCATCAGGCCGTTGAGGGTCTGCCCGTGGGCGAAGACGTCGAGGTCGTGGTCCGGCACGATCCCGAAGATCTCGTTGACCTGGTCGAGCATCTCGCGGTGCTGGCCCGTCACGACCGTCACCGACTCGAAGTCGGGGTGGGCCTCCAGCGCCTTGATCACCGGGGCCACCTTGATGGCCTCGGGGCGGGTGCCGTAGATCGTCATGATGCGCAGGGTCAATGGGTCTCCTTGGTCAGGTGCCGGACGAGTGCCGGGGCAGGTGTCGGGGCGGGGGTCGGTCGGCAGGGAGGTCCAGGCTGCGGGTCATGCTCGCCCGAAGCCTGGCCCGCGCGGCCTCCAGGAGACCCTCGGCCTTCTGCGTCTCGCCCTTGGCGATGTTCCAGGCCCACCAGCGGTAGGCCCGTGCGGTCTCGTAGGCCGGGCCGTCGGACACCAGCTCGCCCTGGTGCAGCCAGATGGCCCGGGTGCACAGCTCCTCGATGGTCTGGGCGGCGTGCGACACCAGGAAGATCGTCCCGGCGTGCCGACGGATCTCGGCCATCCGCGCCTCGCTGCGGTCCTTGGAGGCGGCGTCGCCGGTGGCGAGCGCCTCGTCGATGAGCAGGATCTCGGGTCTGGCCGCCGCCGAGATGGCGAACCGCAGGCGCGCTCCCATTCCCGAGGAGTAGGTCTTCATCGGCAGGTGCACGGAGGCGCCGATACCCGCGAGCTCCAGGACGTCGGGGATGGCGTCCTTGACCTCGGCGGGCCGCAGCCCCATGGCCAGCAGCCCGAGGCGGACGTTCTCCAGCCCGGACAGCTCCGGCATCAGGGCGGCGTTGACCCCCAGGAAGGACGGGGTCGAGGTGGCGAGCACCCGACCGGCGGTGGGCGTCTCGAGGCCGGCCATCACCCTCAGCAAAGTGCTCTTGCCGGACCCGTTGTGGCCGACCACCCCGATCGCCTCCCCGGCACGGGCGACGAACGAGATGTTGTCGACCGCCCGGACGGTGACCGTGTGGGACCAGCCAAGCCGTCGGGCCACCCGCCGGGTGCGGCTCAGGCTGGCACGGTCGTCCTCCTTGCTGGCGACCCGGTAGTGCACCGACAGCCGCTGGACCAGCACCGTCGGGGGTCCGAGCGGCACCTCGATGCCCTTCTTCGGGGCCCCGTCGTCCTCCGGCGACCGGCCGCCGGCGTCGTGGTCCGGCGAGGCGCTGGGGAGCTCGTCCGTGTGGAGGTCACTCACGGGCGTAGTCCTCCTCGCCCTGCCAGAAGTACAAGAACCCCAGGAGCGGGGTCACCACGGCCCACGCGGTCAGCGTCAGCCACAGCTTCATCTCGGGCATCGTGTCGTAGAGCAGGAGGTCTCGAGTGATCTCCAGGACGCAGTAGGCGGGGTTGAGCTCCATCGCGGCGAGCACCTGGGGATGGGTGACGAACCGGTCGATGGAGTACATGACCCCCGAGCCGTACATCCACAGCCGGGAGCTGAACCCGATGACCATGCGCAGGTCCGGGAGGGCGTTGGTGAGCCGCGCGGCATACAGGATGACCCCGGTGTTGAACGCCATCTGCAGGAGGAAGACCAGCGGGAACAGCGCCCACAACGCGGTGACCTTCGCGTGCGGCGGGATCAGCGTGATCATCACGAACATGGTGAGGACCACGGGAAGCATCGAGATCGTCTGTTTCAGCGCCAGCGCCAGCGGGATCGACGCCCGGGGGAAGGAGAAGGCGCGGATGAGGTTCTTGCCCGTGACCATGACCGACGCGCCGGCGGTCAGGGACCCCGAGGTGAAGGAGAACATGAAGACGCCGATGAGCAGGAAGCCGATGTAGTTCTCGATGCCCCGGGCCGTCCCCAGCAGCAGCCCGAAGATGAGGAAGAAGGTCAGGCCGTCGAGCAACGGCTTGCCGACCAGCCAGAACCGGCCGAGCAGGGTGTCCCGGTTGCCGGAGAACGCGCGCGCCCGGGAGTCGGCGACGATGAAGTGACGCCGCCTCCACAGCTGGCCCAGGTAGGCGCCCAGAGGAGGGCGCTCGCCCACCGGTTTCAGGCGGCTGGTGTCCAGCACCTCCAGCTCGGCGTCGACGGCATCGGAGAGCAGTGAGGGGGTGCGAGCCCGTTCGCTCACGGTCTGCTCCCCAGGGTCTCGTAGATGTGGTGGTACCGCGCCGCCATGGCCTGCCACGTCCTGGTGGCGGCGAACTCCCGACCGCCGGCCGCCAGCTGCTGCCACAGGCCCTCGTCCTCGAGCAGCCCGTGGAGTCTACCTGCCAGGGCACCGGCATCATCCGGGGTCACGAGCAGCCCGCTGCCGGGCCCGGCGACGATCTCGGCGAGCGCCGGCAGGTCGCTGGCCACCACGGGGCGCCCCGCCGCCATCGCCTCGATCGGCTTGAGCGGGGTGACCGTGCGGCAGACCGGGGTGTCGCGACGCGGGACGACGAAGACGTCCAGGGCGCGGTGCCAGCGGGCCGCGTCCGCGCGGCTGACCCGGCCCGGCAGGACGACGACGTCGGCCAGGCCCAAGCTGGTGACCAGCTGCTGCAGCGAGGGTCGGGAGACCCCGTCGCCGGCGATGGCGCAGCGCACGTCCAGGCCCTGGTCGCGCAGGATACGCACGGCGTGCAGCAGCACGTCCAGGCCCTCGTAGTCGACCAGCGAGGAGACCGTGCCGACCCAGCGGCCCTCCTCGGGCAGCCCGAGCGCACGGCGTCCCTGCTGCGGGGTGCTCACCGACTCCAGGAGGCCCGCGTCGACGGCGTTGGGCACGACGGTGATCCGGTCGGCAGCGATGCCACGCTCGACGAGGTCGGCGCGCATGACCTCGGACAGCACGACGACGTGGTCCGCGGCGACGGCGACCTCGGTCTCCTTGGCGTGCCAGAGCAGGAACCGTTCGCTGCCCGCCCCCTCGTCACGCTGTCCTGCCGGCCGGGAGGCCAGCCAGGTCTTCTCGAGCTGGCCGCGCGCCTCGTACACCCACGGCAGCCCGGCCGCACCGGCGACCGCCTGCGCCACGAGGGCGTTGGGGAAGTGGGTCGTGGTGTGCAGCACCGTCGGGGCGAACCGTTCCACGTGGAACCTCATCAGCTCCACGGTCTGCTCGAGGCGCCCCTCGGGCGTCGCGGACATCCGTCGCGCCAGCAACCGGTGGTACGGCACGCCGTCCACGACATCGCTGCCCGCCGCCCACGGCAGCCCCACGTTGACCGGGTACCCCAGCCTGGTCACCGCTGCCACCCCGATACCGAGCCCGGACTGCGCGCGAAGGATCGCGTGCGAGCGCAGGGCGTAACCGGACTGGGTCCACGGCAGGGAGTTCGTCAGCAGGTGCAGCGCGCGGGGCGAGGCACCGTTCACCGCTGCGGTACGGCGCGGGGCCACCGCGCGCCGTGACCGCAGCGGCACGACGTACCCGGGCTGCATCGTGGCCCGCTCCGAGGCGAGCCGCGCGGCCTGGCGCCGGGCGGCGCGACCGGGTGCGGCCTCGAGCAGGTCGACGGCGCCGGTCAGGTCGCCACGGCGCCAGCAGGACCGGGCGGCCAGGGCGGGGTCGGCTCCCGCAGGGACGTCGAGGTCGAGCTGGACCGCGAGCTCGGACGCGACCCGGCTGGTCGCCAGGGTCGTCGCCGGGAGGGCGCGCAGCTCGGTGCGGGCGTCCTGCGGCCGGTCGGCGAGGTAGCTGCCGAGGGCCTGCAGGGGGCGGGCGCCGCCCGCCCCGGTGCGGGCGGCGCGGCCGAGCGCACGCGCGACCGGACGGCGCACCTGCGCCGGGAGCCGCCGCATGCCCTGGACGGCGAGCTGGGCCGGGTCGTCCTGGGCGTGCCGTCGCAGCATGACGACGAGGATGCCCACGTTGCGCAGGGTCTGCAGGACCCCCGCGCGGGCGCGACGCTCAGCCACGACCGGTCACCACTGCGTCGAGGACCTGCAGGTAGTCCCGGGCCAGCCGGGAGTCCTCGGCGTGCTCGCCCACCCAGGCGATCCCACCGGTCCCGGGGTCGAGCCGGCTGCGGTCCGTGGCGACCGACTCCCACAGCTGGGCCAGGGCGGCGGCGTCGCCGGGCGTGGCGACGTGGCCGGCGTGCGCCCCGGTGATGATGTCGGCGGCCTCACCGGCCACCGACCCGGTGACGTGGACACCGAGGGCCATCGCCTCGTACAGCTTGGACGGCACGGTCAGCTCGAGGGCGGGCCACGGCCGCAGGCTGACGAGCACGGTGTCGGCCCAGGCATAGTGCTCACCCATGGCGGCTCGCGGCACCGCCCCGACGAAGTCGACCTCGACCCGTTCGGCCGCCGCGAGAGCCACCAGCCGGCGTCGGTCGGCGCCGTCGCCGACCAGGCGCAGTCGGACGTGGACCCCCCGACTGCTTGCCAGCGCGGCCGCCTGGACCGCCGTGGCCAGGCCCTGGGCCCGACCGATGGTGCCGGCGTAGAGCACGTTGAGCGAGCCGTCCGCGGTCTCGCGCGGGCTGTGCGAGGCGTAGCCGGGCACCGGGTGGGCGCCGTTGCGCACGACGTGGACCTGCCGCACCCCACGGGAGCGCAGGGCCGCGGCGAAGGTGTCGGTGGTCGTCACGACGGCATCGGCCCGACGCTGCTCGCGCGTCGTGGCCCGTCCGACCCCCGTGAGGCCCCCGCGGGTCACCCGCTGCGCAACCCGCCCGGCCCGTCCGCGGTTGGTGGTGTCCCACTCGTCGGCGACGGTGAGCAGGTCGGGCCAGGCGTCACGCATCTCGGCCACCACGGGCACGCCCAGCCGCGACGCCACCCGGCGACCGGCCCAGAGCATCGGCAGGGACGGCACCGTCGCGACGACCACGTCCGGGGCACCCGGACCGGTGCCGGACCGGGCCGTCCGGACCGCAGCCCGGCCCGCACCCCGGGCCGCCACGAGCTGGTCGGCGAAGCGTGACCCCACGTCACCGGCGTACCCCCGGAACGCGACGCGGTGCACCGTCTCCCCGTGCACCCCGGGGTGCACCGCCCCCGGAGCCATCGCCGCGTGCTCGGGCAGCAGGTGGCCGTGGGGGTAGTGCGGGGCCGGGGCGACGACGGTGAGCTCGTGGCCGGCGTCGACGAAGTGGTCCGCGAGCGCGGCCCACCGCTGCTGCGGAGCGCCTGCCTCGGGGGCGTAGTAGTGGGTGAGCAGCAGGATCCTCACGGCGTCTGGTCCTCGCCCGCCTCGTCGGGGGCACCGACGACCTCGAGCGGGACGGCGCCGCGGGCAGCCCCCCACCGGGCCGAGCCGCCGACCAGGCGGGGCAGCGCGAGGTAGGCCACGGCGAGCGCGAGGTCGGCGAGCACCACCACCCCCCGGGTGGGGCGGGAGGCACCGAGCAGGGCCGGCAGCGCCAGCAGGCACGCGGCGGCGGTCGCGGCGGCGGCCGTCGCGGAGACGGCCCAGTGCGGCCAGCCTGCGTGCGCCACCCGCTGGTAGACGTGCAGCCGGTGCGGTTCGAAGACGCGGTCGCCGTGCGACATCCGGCGGACCAGGGTCACCCCGGCGTCCAGGACGAGGATGAACAGCGGTGCCAGCGCCACCTCGGTGGGCACCGGCAGCAGCACGAGCCAGGTCGCCAGGACGGCCCAGGCCGCCCCGAGGGCGTACGAGCCGATGTCGCCGAGGAAGACCCTGGCGTGCGGCAGGTTGAACGGGAGGAAGCCCAGCCCCCCGGCGGCGACCCCGATGGCGAGCACCGCCACGGCGGGCACGTCGTAGTGGACGCCGGCGACGGCGTACCAGAGCCCGGCGACGACGGCGTGGCCGGAGACGAGGCCGTTGACACCGTCCATGAAGTTGGTGATGTTGACCATCGCGATGGTGCCGAGCACGACGATGGGCACCCACGCCAACCCGCTGCCGGTGACCTCGATGGCCGACAGGCTCCACACCAGGGCCAGGGCGGCCTGCATGAGCAGTCGCGCCCGCACGGACAGCGACCACAGGTCGTCGGCGAACCCCACGAGGCCGTACCCCACGACCGGCAGCAGCACGAGGAACAGCTCCTGGACCCGGCCCTGCACGGCATCGGGGGCGATCACGGCGACGAGCGCGACCGCACCCAGCACGGCGGCGACGACCGCGAGCCCCCCGCCGCGCGGGGTCGGGACGACGTGCAGCGACCGGTCGGCGGGGATGTCGACGACGCTGTGCCGGCGCAGGAGGGGCAGGGCCCCGCGCACGACCAGCACCGAGAGCGCCGTGCAGGTGACCAGGGCCCAGAGGAGGGCTGCGGTCATGCCCGGCCGCTGGAGACCGAGACCGGCTCGGCGGCATACGCCACCGCCCGCAGCCACGCGTGCAGGTCGATGAACCGGCCCAGGGCCAGCTCGCGGCGCACCCGGTCGATGTCGACGAGCACGTCGTCGGCCATGAGCGGCATGCCGACGTGCGTGACGAGCTCGTGGAACGGCCGGTGGTCGGGCTCGTCGCTGGCCAGCGTCCGCTCGGTCATCTTCTCGCCGGGCCGGACGCCGGTGTAGACGACGGTCGGCGGCGGGAACCCCTGGAGCGCGGCGAACCGGCGGGCCAGCTCCTCGATGTTGTGGGGCTTGCCCATGTCGAGGATCAGGCCCTCCCCGCTGCGGCCGTGGACCGCTGCCTGCAGCACCAGCTGGGAGGCCTCGTGCACGGTCATGAAGTAGCGGGTCATCTCCGAGGACGTGATCGTCAGGGGACGACCCGCGGCGAGCTGGGCGGCGAACGTCGTCAGCGCCGAACCCCTCGACCCGAGCACGTTGCCGAAGCGCACCGAGATGTATCGCGCCGACGGCCCGGCCTTGAGGCCGAAGGAGGCCGTGAGCCGCTCGGTGATCCGCTTGCTGAAGCCCAGGACGCTCGCGGGGTCGGCGGCCTTGTCGGTCGAGATGTTCACGAACCGGCTGACGCCCTGCTCGACGCAGGTGGCGAGCAGGTCACGGGTGGCGGCGACATTGGTCAGGAAGGCCTCGGAGGCGTAGCGCTCGGCCAGGGTGAGGTGCTTGACGGCGGCGGCGTGGAACACGACGTCGGGACGGTGGCGGCCGATGAGGTCGGCGATGAACCCCGGGGTGCGCAGGTCGCCGAGGACCAGGTCCTCGGACTCGAGCATGCCGCGGCCGTCGACGGACAGCTGCACGGCGTGCAGGAGGCTGTCGTCGCGGTCGGTCATGACCAGCCGCGCGGGCTCGTACTGCACGATCTCGCGGCACAGCTGCGACCCGATCGAGCCACCGGCGCCGGTGACCAGGACGACCTTGCCCTTCAGGTAGGCCTCGATGGCCTCGACGTCGATCTCGACGGCGCCGCGACCGAGCAGGTCGTCCAGGAGCACGGGGCGGAAGGCCTGGCGGGGCAGGTCGATGCGGACGCCACCGGGGATGCCCTCGCGGGTGGGACCGGACACCCCCTGGGCCGAGAGCATCTCGTCGAGGGAGGGCAGGACGAGCAGGTCGGCGCCGGCCTGGTTGGTCAGGTCGATGACGCGCTGGACCAGGCCCGGTGACGCGGACGGGATCGCGAGCAGGACGACCTCGGCGCCCAGGCGCCGGGCCAGCTCGGGCAGGTCCTCGATCCGGCCCTGCACCCGGATGCCCGAGATGCCGAGGTGGCGCTTGCCCGAGTCGTCGTCGACCAGGCCCACGGGGTGCAGCACGCTGCCGGCGTCGTCGAGCATCATGGCGATGGCCTGGCGACCACCCCAGCCGGCACCGACGACCAGGGCGCGCCGGCCGGCCCGTCCCTGACGGCGCTTGCGCGCACGGTGGAACTGCACGGCGGCATACCGAAGGACCAGCCAGCCGCACGCCGCACACGGCGCGGCCGTCACGGCGACCGACAGCGGCAGCATCGCCGGCTGGGTGAGGATCGAGGCCGCGCTCAGGGACGACATGAGGAAGATGGCGACGACGGCGAGGCCGACGACCTCGTCCGTGGTGCCCCACCGGCACCGCCGTGCGACGAGCATGGCGTAGGTGACGAGGTAGACGCAGGCGCCCAGGAGCAGGGCCAGGCCCAGGCCCTCACGGTTGACGATGGACGACTTCTGCTCGTACCGGCTCATGGCGAGCAGCACGAGGATGATGACCAGGATCGCGACGTCGACGAGCATCAGCACCGGTATCGGCCAGTGCCGCACCTCGATCAGGCCCGCGGCCCGGCCCCGACGGGTCGTGCGCGGGGCGTCCTGCGCCCGGGGCTGGCCCCCCGGGGGTGCGGGTATGCCTTCGCCGGAGGTGACGGAGCCGTCATCCCCGGGAGCGCGCTGAACACTGGACACGGCTGCCAGAGTATCCAAGATGGCACAACCACGGGCCATCGCGGCCAAAGCGCGTTCGTGCGGCCCAGCCCGGTCCAGTGCGGTCCAGTGCGGCCCAGTGCGGCCCAGCCCGGTCCAGTGCGGCCCGGTCCGGCTCTGGTCGGCGCGCCCGCGCGCCTCAGCCGTGCGCGGCTGCCTCCGGCTGCTGCGCCCACCAAGCCTGCAGGGCAGCGACGGCGGCGTCCCGGCCGATCGGACCCTGGTCGAGGCGCACCTCGAGCAGGAACGCGTACGCCCGCCCGAGCACCGGACCCGGGCGGATGCCCAGGACCTCGGCGATCTCGAAGCCGTCGAGCTCGGGGCGGACGCTGGCCAGCTCCTCGGCCTCCTGGAGCGCCGCGATGCGCCCCTCGAGGTCGTCGTAGGTGCGCGAGAGCTGCGCGGCCTTCCTCGCGTTGCGGGTCGTGGAGTCCGACCGGGTCAACCGGTGCAGGCGCGGGAGCAGCGGTCCGGCGTCGGTGATGTAGCGCCGCACGGCCGAGTCGGTCCACTGGCCCTCGCCGTACCCGTGGAACCTCAGGTGCAGCTCGGTGAGCCGGGCGACGGCCTTGACCGTGTCCTTGTCGAAGCGCAGCGCCTTGAGCCGCTTGGCGGCCAGCTTGGCCCCGACCACCTCGTGGTGGTGGAAGGACACCCCGCCGCCGTCCTCGAAGCGCCGGGTCGCCGGCTTGCCGATGTCGTGCAGCAGGGCGGCGAGGCGCAGCCACAGGTCCGGTCCCGGGACCGACGACTCCGGCCCGTCGGCCGGGCCCTCGAGCGCGATGGCCTGGTCGAGCACGGTCAGGGAGTGCTCGTAGACGTCCTTGTGGCGGTGGTGCTCGTCGATCTCGAGCCTCAGCGCCGGCAGCTCGGGCAGGACGTGGTCGGCCAGGCCGGTCTCCACCAGCAGCCGCAGGCCGGGGCGGGGGGTCCGGGCGAGCAGCAGCTTGGTGAGCTCGTCGCGCACCCGCTCGGCCGACACGATCGCGATCGACGCGGCCATCTGCTGCATCGCCGAGCGCACCTCGGGCGCCACGGTGACCCCGAGCTGCGCGGCGAACCGGGCGGCGCGCATCATTCGCAGCGGGTCGTCTCCGAAGGACACCTCGGGGGTCCCGGGGGTGCGCAGCCGACGGGCCGCCAGGTCGGCCAGGCCGTCGTGGGGGTCGACGAACTCCATGGAGGGCAGCCGCAACGCCATCGCGTTGACGGTGAAGTCACGGCGGACGAGGTCGTCCTGCAGGTTGTCCCCGAAGGCGACCACCGGCTTGCGGCTCTGCCCGTCGTAGGCGTCGGCGCGGTAGGTCGTGACCTCGATGGTGTGCTCCCCGCGGCGCACCCCGACGGTGCCGAACTCGCGCCCCATGTCCCAGTGGGCGTCGGCCCAGGGCCGCAGGACGGCCAGCGACTCGTCCGGGGAGGCGCTGGTGGTGAAGTCGAGGTCGGGTGAGACCCGCCCGAGGAAGGCGTCCCGGACGGGCCCGCCGACCAGGGCCAGCTCGTGACCGGCCGCAGCGAAGAGGTCGCCGAGCTCGGTGAGCAGGGGCACGACCGGCGCGAGGTGGGCGGTCGCCGCCCGCAGCAGCTCGGACAGCTCGGGCGCTGCGCGTGGCGACCCGGCCTTCGGCTCGCGGGGATCTGCGGTGGACACGAGGGACAAGCCTAGGCGCTCGTTAGAGTGACCGGGTGACCTCCCCCGCACGCGATCCCGAACGGCTGGCCCCCAGCCGCGTGCGGTTGCCGTCGGTCGAGGAACGATCTGCCGGCGGCATCGTGGTGGACGTCCACGACGGGGTCGCACGCATCGCCGTCATCGCCCGCCGCAACCGGGCCGGGCGCATCGAGTGGTGCCTGCCCAAGGGCCACCGCGAGAACGACGAGACGCTGCCCGAGACCGCCGAGCGCGAGGTCGCGGAGGAGACCGGCATCCAGGGCCGCGTCCTCGCCGAGCTCGGCACCATCGACTACTGGTTCGCCACGAACGACCACCGGGTGCACAAGTTCGTCCACCACTACCTGCTCGAGGCCACCGGCGGCCGGCTCACCATCGAGAACGACCCCGACCACGAGGCCGTCGACGTGGCCTGGCTGCCGTTGCGCGAGGCCCACGAGCACCTCACCTTCCCCAACGAGCGTCGCATCGCCAGGCAGGCCTGGCACCGTCTGGCCGGAGACGGGTGATGGTGGCGGTCCCCGTATGCCGCGTGCTCGCCGCGGCAGCACTGGTGCTGCCCGCGGTGCTCGCCCCGTCCCCGGCCGCTCACGCGACCGTCCGCGCCGTATCCGCTGCGACCGCGGGGCCTGCCGCCCCGGCAGCCGCACCGGCCCTGCCCTCGCCACCCGCCCGTCCGGGGGTGACCGCCGAAGTCGAGGCGGTCGTGCAGCTCACCGGGGTCAGCCCCGCCGTGGTGGCACCCGGGCAGGACCTCGTGGTCACGGGAACGATCCGCAACGACGGCTCGACCCCGCTGGCCCGGCCCACCGTGCGGGTCGTGGCAGGCACCCTGGCCAACACCCGGGCGGCCGTGCACGACTGGGCCACCCGGACCGACCCCGCCCAGGGTGACGTCATCGGCCAGACCCGCCTCAAGGGCACTGTGGCCCCCGGCACCGCGGCCGGGTTCCGGATCAGCATCGGTGGCCTCGCCACCCGGCGCGCGGACGCGACGTACGGAGCGGTGCCCCTCAGCATCGAGTCCGCGGGCTCCGCGGTACGGACGTTCGCGGGCTACCAGCGGGTCAAGCAGTACCAACCACTGTCGATCTCGTGGGCCGTCCCGCTGACGCTGGACCCCGACCCCAACCTCTTCGGGGCCAGCGGCCCCGCGCGGGAGAAGGCCTGGACCTCTGCCCTGGACCCCTCCGCCCGGCTCACCCGCGTCCTGGACGCCACGCAGGACGCGCCGGTCACCTGGGCGCTGGACCCCAGCCTCACCCCCGGCCTGCTGCCCGACCCCATCGGCGCAGGCGCCACCGGCACCCGGGAGCGCGCCCTGCGCACCGTCACGCAGGAGCGCATCACCGGGCAGGCAGCCCGCCACACCCCGTGGGTGCTGCCCGACACCGACGCGGACCTCGCTGCCGTCGTCGGGCGGTCGGGGGCGACCGACCTGGTCCGCAACCTCGTCGACCGCTCCGCCGACGTCGCCGTGGCGCTGGGGGGTCGCGCCGACATCGCGTGGCCGGCCGACGGCACCTACACCGCCCGCGCCGAGACGGGCCTGCGCCAGCTCTTCGAGGACCCGGTGCTGGCCGGGCAGGTGACCTCGAGCAGCGCCCTGCCTCCCGGGCTCAACGGCCTCACCCCGGGCGCGGCGCAGCGCAGCACCACCGGCCTGCCGCTGCTGGCCTACGACGACTCCCTGAGCGCACTGCTCGGCCGCACCACCTCGGAGCACGAGTCGGTGCTCAGCACCCAGCAGTTCATCGCCGACTCGGCCGCCCTCCTGGGCGAGCTGCCGGGTACGTCCGGGCGCTCGGTGTTCGTCGTCGCGCCGCGCTCGTTCAACCCCGACCCCGAGGCGGCCCGGCGGTTCTTCGACACCGTGCAGAGCCTGCCCTGGTTGACCCCCTCGTCCACCGGGACCCAGCTCACCGCCGCCGCGAAGACCGCCCCCACGCAGGCGGCCCCGGTCACCCGGCCGACCGCCCCCGCGAACCCCGGGACCAGACCGGTGCTCACCAACGCCCGCGTCGCCGGGCTCGAACGCACCCTGCGCACCGTGCGCGGGGTCGCCCAGATCCGCGACGACGGTGACGAGTTCGCCCGCACCTGGACCCGGGCGGCCGAGCAGCTCCTGTCGACGCGGTGGCGCACGGCCCCCTCGGCCTGGAACACCCTCAGCGGCCGCGTCAGCGCCGCCACCCGACAGACGACGGCCGCGGTGAAGGTCAGCGCCGGCACGATCAACTTCCTCGCCGACTCCGGTCGGCTGCAGATCACCGTGACCAACGACCTGGACGTACCGGTGGAGAACGTCAAGCTCACCGTCGAGGCGTCCAACCCCCGGCTCCAGATCGACAGCCAGCCGTCGGTGCTGCGGATCGGGCCACGCAGCCGGGCCACCGTCAACGTCAGCGTGACAGCGCTCGCCGCCGGCCTCGTGCCGCTGCGCACGACCCTGACCACCCCCGACGGCACCGTGGTCGGCCAGGGCGCCGACGTCAAGGTCCGGGTCACCCCCACCGGCAACTGGGTCTACCTCACCCTGGGTGGGGTGGCAGCCCTGGTCCTGCTCCTCGGTATCGTGCGCACCGTCAGGCGGCGCCCGAACCGCTCCACCCCCGGCCCCGGTGCCGATCCCCAGGCCGCGGAGGCACGCGCATGAGCGAGACCCCGCAGGGCAGCAACGAGCAGGTGTCCGACACCCCCGGCGGCAGCGAGCGGAGCCTGGCGCGCTCGAGCGCGGTGATGGCCGCCGGCACGGTGGTCTCGCGCATCCTGGGCATGGCCAAGTCGCTCATGCTCGCCGCCGTCATGGGCTTCGCGGTGACCGGTGACGCCTTCGACGTGGCCAACACCCTGCCCAACCAGTTCTACCTGCTGCTCGCCGGTGGCGTCCTCAACGCCGTCCTGGTCCCCCAGATCACCAAGGCCGCCCACCACGACGACGGCGGCGACGAGTTCGTCAACCGGCTGCTGACGCTGGCGATCGTGCTCATGGCCGGGGCCACCGTGGTCGCGACCGCGCTCGCACCCTTCCTCGTCCAGATCAACGCCACCTCGCGCTGGTCCGACCAGACCCTGGCCCTGAGCACGGCGTTCGCGTTCATCTGCCTGCCGCAGATCTTCTTCTACGGGCTGTACACGCTGCTGGGGCAGGTCCTCAACGCCCGCGGGCACTTCGCGGCCTACATGTGGGCACCGGCGCTGGCGAACATCGTGAGCATGCTCGGCCTCGGGGCGTTCCTGCTCACCGGGATGCCGAAGGAGGCGGGGGTGTCGGCCTGGACCCCCACGATGATCTGGCTGGTGGCCGGCAGCGCGACGCTCGGGGTCGCCGCACAGGCCTTCGCGCTCATCGTCCCGTTGCGCCGGATCGGCTTCCGCTTCCGCCCGGTGTGGGGGTTCCGGGGAGTCGGCCTGCGGTCCGCGTCGAAGGTCGCGATCTGGACGTTCGCGGCGGTGGCGGTGAGCCAGCTCGGCTTCATCGTCACCTCCCGGGTCCTGACGGGCAGCACCGACAAGTACTCCTACAGCACGGCCTTCCTCTTCTTCATGCTGCCGCACTCACTGGTGACGGTCTCGCTCGTCACCGCGCTGTTCACCCGGGTCTCGAAGTCGGTGCACGCCGGTCGCGTCAGCGACGTCGTCGACGACCTCGGCCGCGGGATGCGCATGCCTGCGGTGCTGCTCGTGCCCGCCACCATCGGCGGCCTGCTCCTGGCCGAACCGGTGCTGCGGGTCCTGCTCTTCAGCAACGACCCCGACCAGGTCCGTGGCGTGGCCCACGTCCTCATGGCGATGCTCCTGGGCCTGGTCCCCTACGGCTGGCTCTACCTCGTCCAGCGGGTCTACTACGCCTACGAGGACGCCCGGACACCGTTCGTGCTGCAGCTGCTCGTCACCGCGGTCGCGACCGCGTTCAACATCGCCATCCTCCTGACCCGGCCGGAGGAGGCCGGGGTGGTCGTGGGACTCGGCCAGACGGTGAGCAACCTGCTCGCCGCCCTGCTCGGGTTCGTGCTGCTGCGCCGCAAGCTCGGTGCGCTGCGGCTCGCCTCCGCGATCCAGGTGTATGTCCGCCTCACCCTCGCCTCGCTGCTCGCCGCGGCGGCCGGCTGGCTCGTCCTACGCCTCGCCTCGGGCCTGAGCGACACCGGCCTCGGGGGCCGGCTCGTCGTCGTGGCCGCCGCCGGCGTGGTCTTCGCCACCGTCGCCCTCGGGCTGGCCCACGTCCTGCGGGTGCGTGAGGCGTCCCAGCTGCTCGACCCCGTCGTGCGTCGGTTGCGTCGTCGCCCCTCCTGAGAGCCAGACCCTAGGATGACCACGCAGCGCAACGGCGACCAGAACGTCAGACCAGCAGGAGGCAGCGTGCACGGGGTAGGGCCTTCGACGGTGCTGGGCAACCGGTACGCCGTGCAGCGCAGGCTGGAGCAGCTGCCCCACGCCGAACGCTGGTCCGCCCACGACACCACCCTCGAACGCAACGTGGTCGTCGTCTGCTTCGGCGAGGACGACCCGCACGCCGCAGCCACCCTCGACGCCGCCCGCCGGGCAGCCGGCCTGGACAACCACCGCCTGGTCCGCGTGCTCGACGTCGGCCACTCGGACGGGACCGCGTTCTACGTCGAGGAGGCCCTGCCCGAGGCGCACACCCTCGCCCAGATCCTCGAGCAGGGCGGGCTGCCCGCCGAGGAGGCCCGGCGGATCGCCGGTGAGACGGCCACCGGCCTCGAGGCCGCCCGCTCCCGCGGCCTGCACCACCTGCGCCTCACCCCCCACTCGGTGCTGCGCGCCCCCGACGGCACCATCAAGGTGCGCGGCGTGGCCACCTCCGCCGCGATGGCCTCCGACGACGACCTCGACTCCGCGAGCGCCGCCCGCGTCGACGCCGTGGGCGTGGTGGCCCTGGCGTATGCCGCGCTGACCAGCCGCTGGCCGCTGCCGACGCCCGTGCCCGGGGTCGAGAGCGCACCCCGGGTCGTGGGTGGGGTCGCAGCACCGTCCGAGATCGCTGCCGGGGTGCCAGGTGACCTCGACGCGCTGTGCCGCCTGACCCTCAACGACGACCAGGGCCCCCTCACCCCCGGGGACTTCGCCTCGCAGATCGCGCCGTGGGCGCCGACCCAGGTGGTCGGGCTCGGCGGCAGCTCGCCGCGCCCGGTCGGCGACGGCGACCGCACCATCGCCCTGCCCATGGCGGACCTGACCCGCGACCCCGCGGGCGGATCCGGCCCCGCACCGTACGACCAGGACACCCAGGACACCGGCGACACCCACGACTCCCAGGACACCCAGGTCTTCGCGGCCCCCTCCGACCAGACGACCCAGACCCTCGCCGCAGGTGCGGCTGGTGTGGACGATGCCGTTGACGATGGCGCTGACGGTGGTGGCGACACTCCCGACCGGGGTGCGGCAGCGGCCGGCAGCGGTGACGCAGGTCGCGGCGGTGGTGCGGCAGACGTCAGCAGCGGTGCGACGGGGGACCACTCCGGCACCCCGGGTGGGGCGGCGGGGGTCGGGTCGGCGCTGGGCGCCGCAGGGACGGCCGCGGGCAACGCCGCGGGCGTCGCCGCGCACAAGGTGGGGACCTTCGCCAAGGCCGCAGCCGACAAGGCCGCGGACCGCAAGGCCACCCGGGAGGCCGCGGCCGAGCGGGCCGAGGAGCGCCGCATCAGCCTCGACGAGGCGCTCGTCGAGGATGCCGCGCCCCTCGACCCGCCCCTGCCGATGCTGTCCCACGACTCGTCCTCGGGTGGGGGCGACCAGTCCAAGATCGTGCTGGGCATCGTCGCCACCTTCCTCGTGGTGGTCACCGCCCTCGGTTTCTGGGGCGCCTCCCAGATCGGGTCGAGCACCAACCTGGGCTTCGGGGGACCCTCGAGCGGCACCGTCACGGTCACCGGTCCGACCGCCACCGTGACGCCCGGCCAGAGCACCACGGCAGCGCCCTCCACGACCGACAGCAGTGGTGAGCCGTTCGCCATCCTCAGTGCCACCGGGTTCGACCCCGAGGGTGACAACTCCGAGCGCAACGGGGAGGCCCCGCGCGTCTTCGACGCCAAGACCGACACCTTCTGGAGCTCCGAGGGTTACGCCAGCGCCAACCTCGGTGGTCTCAAGAAGGGCGTCGGCATCCGGATCGACCTCGGCCAGGCCCGCAAGATCTCCGAGGTCGGTCTGGTCCTGCCCAGCGCCTCCGACGTCACGGTGTACGTCGGCGAGGACCGCACCCTCGACGACGCCACCGAGCTCGGCACCTCCGAGGGCAAGGACGGTGACGTGAGCATCACGACCGAGGAACCAGCCGACGGCCAGTACGTCTTCGTCTGGTTCACCAAGGTGTCACAGGTCGCCGACGGACGGTTCCGGGCGACGCTGGCCGAGGTCACGGTCCGCTAGCCACGCGCGGCGGACCCGGACACCCCATGGGCACCATCCCGCTGCGTGAACGTGACGACCGCGACCTGCTGCGCCAGCACCTCGCCGGTGACCCGGACGCGTTCGGGGAGCTGTTCCGTCGGCACCGGGACCGGATGTGGGCGGTGGCCCTGCGGACCACCCGCGACCCCGAGCTCGCGGCCGACTGCGTGCAGGACGCCTTCATCTCGGCGTTCCGCCGGGCCGACTCCTACCGTGGTGACGCCGCCGTGACCACCTGGCTGCACCGCATCGTCGTCAACGCCTGCCTGGACCGGCTGCGCCGTGACCGGCCGGCCTCCCCGCTGCCCGAGCGCGAGCTGCCCGACCAGCACGACGCCCCTGCCCGCGTGGACACCCGGCTCGAGGTGCGCGAGGCCCTCGACCGGCTCCCCGAGGGCCAGCGGGTGGCCCTGGTCCTGGTCGACATGCACGGCTTGTCGGTCCGGGAGGCGGCTGCCGTCCTCGAGGTCGCCGAGGGCACCGTGAAGTCCCGCTGCAGCCGGGGACGCGAGGCGATGGCAGCGATGCTGCGGGAACGATCCGGGCAGCCGTGACGTCGTATCCATGGAGCAGCCGTCGCGCCCGCCTGGTGGGCGCCGTCGCCGCCCGCCGTCCTGCAAGTCCCCCGCCCCGCCGTGTCGCGGCCCGACCCTTACGGAGGTTGTCGTGGTGAGCACCCCACCCGCGGCGTCGGGGCGACCGGAGGACCACGACGACCCCACCGGCATCCGCGCCCTGCTCGCCGGTCTGGGTGACCCGGGGCCCATGCCGGCCGACCTCGTGGACCGCATCAACGCCTCCATCGCCGCCGAGCAGCAGGCGCGCGCTGGCGACAGCCACACCGTCGTCCCGTTGCGCCGGCACCTGTCGTCCTGGCCCAGGGTCGGGTTGGTCGCCGCCGCCGTGGCCGCGGTCGCGGTCGCCGTCCCGGCCATGCTCGGCACCGGACCCGGGGAGCTGATGGCCTCGCTGAGCGGCACCGGCTCCGTCAGCTCGGCAGAGTCCGCCGCCGGATCCGAGGCAGGCTCCGCGCGGTCCGAGCCCGAAGCAGCCCGCCCGGATGCCGGCAGCCGCGCCTCGGGCGCGACCGGGCCGGTCACGCTGGCCGCCAGCGGGACGGCATACACCGCCGGCACCCTCACCACGCAGGCCCGCTCCGTCCTCGACCGGGCCCCGTCCGGGTCGGGCGACACCCAGCTGAAGGACGCGACGAGCAACGAGGTGTCCCTGCGGGCCTGCCTGACGGCGCTCGGGGTCGCCCCCTGGATGCCGGTCACCGCCGATGCCGGCACCTACGACGGCCGCGCCGCCCTGGTCGCGGTCGTGAGCAGCGACACCGGTCAGCGCGTGTATGCCGTGACCCCGGACTGTGACGCCACCCACCCCGGCGTCATCGCGGGTCCGGTCCCCCTGCCCTGACGGTGCAACCGGCCGGGAGCCGCGGCCTGCCGCGTGCCGGCGCGGAACATCCAGGCCCTACGATCGGTTGCAGACATCGGCACCGTATGTAGCGGTGAACCTCCTTCAAGACCACAAGGGGCTGTACTCGCGTGAGCACGACCGCACCTGAAGACATCCGCAGCTTGATCATCATCGGCTCCGGGCCGGCGGGCTACACCGCCGCCGTGTACGCCGCCCGCGCCAACCTGGCACCCCTGATGTTCGAGGGTGCCGTGACCGCTGGCGGCGCGCTGATGAACACCACCGACGTGGAGAACTTCCCCGGCTTCCGCGACGGCATCATGGGCCCCGACCTCATGGAGAACATGCGCGCGCAGGCCGAGCGGTTCGGCACCGAGATCATCACCGACGACGTCGAGTCCGTGGACCTGCAGGGCGAGGTCAAGACAGTCGTCGACGCCGAGGGCAACACCTACCGGGCGCACGCCGTGATCCTCGCCATGGGCTCGGCCTACCGCGAGCTCGGCCTGCCCGACGAGAAGCGGCTGTCCGGCCACGGGGTCAGCTGGTGCGCCACCTGCGACGGGTTCTTCTTCCGCGACCAGGACATCGCGGTCGTGGGTGGCGGTGACTCCGCCGTGGAGGAGGCCACCTTCCTCACCAAGTTCGCCAGGTCCGTGACCATCGTGCACCGCCGCGAGGAGCTGCGGGCGTCCAAGATCATGGCGCAGCGGGCCCTGTCGAACGACAAGATCAAGTTCGCCTGGAACTCCGCCGTCGACGCCATCCACGGCGACGCCAAGCTCACCGGCATCACCCTGCGCGACACCGTCACCGGCGAGACGCGCGAACTGCCGGTGACCGGCCTGTTCGTCGCCATCGGCCACGACCCGCGCAGCGAGCTGGTCAAGGACGTCGTGTCCCTCGACGACGAGGGCTACGTCCTTGTGCAGGGCCGGACCACCCTGACCAACGTCCCGGGCGTGTTCGCCTCCGGCGACCTCGTCGACCACACCTACCGCCAGGCCATCACGGCCGCGGGTTCGGGCTGTGCCGCCGCCCTGGACGCCGAGCGCTACCTCGCCGACCGCGACCACGCCGGCGCCCCATCCACCGACGCCGCCCTCACCGACGAGCCCGCGCCGGCCGACGAGCCCGCGCTCACCCACTGACTAGACCGCATTCCCCTACCGCACCCCCCAACCGCAGCACCACCGAAAGGAGCCCCCGAGTGGGAGCCATCAAGGACACCACGGACGCCACCTTCGAGGTCGACGTCCTCCAGAACGACAAGCCGGTCCTGGTGGACTTCTGGGCACCGTGGTGCGGCCCGTGCCGCGCCGTCGCCCCGGTCCTGGAGGAGCTGGCCGTCGCGCACGCCGACAAGATCGACATCGTCAAGCTCAACACCGACGAGAACCTGCAGGTCAGCTCGCGGTACGGCATCACCGGCATCCCGACGCTGAACGTGTACGTCGGTGGCGAGGTCGTCAAGACCCTCGTCGGCGCCATGCCGAAGCCCAAGCTCGTTCGCGAGCTCGCCGACTACCTCAACTGAGTCGCCCGGGTGGGCCGGCCGTCCCCTCGGGGTCGGCCGGCTCACGCGTTCCGGGCCTCGGCGCGCGCCCGGGGCGGGCCCGACTCCACCGCGGTGCGGTTGGATGAACCCGCCGACTGACCTAGAGTCTGTCCCTGCGCGAGGTGTTGCTCCCGTCCTGGGCGGGTCGCCACCACGGCCCGGTGCTGGTCCGATCCCGGCCCGGCTGGCGCGCCAGCGCCGCATGGCTGTGCGTCAGACCCCCTCTGACCTGCACCGATGTCGACCGCCAAGCGGTCCGAACCCCTACGAGGAGGCTGCGTGTCCGGCAGCAAGCACGGCCTGCTGGCCCTCGGGAGCCGTGGCCCCGCGGTCCTGGACGTGCGCACCCGGCTCGCCTCGCTGGCCTCGGAAGCCCTGCCCGAGCTCGTCGAGCTGGTCCCCGGTTCCCCCGACCCCGAGGTGTACGACGAGGGCCTGCTTCGCGCCGTGCGCGCCTTCCAGCAGCACAAGGGGCTAATCGTCGACGGGGTAGTCGGCGTCGAGACCTTCAGCGCCATCGACGGCGCCCGCTGGGCGCTGGGCGACCGCATCCTCATCCACACCCCCGGTCACCTCCAGCGCGGCGAAGACGTCGTGGCCCTCCAGGAACGACTGAACACCCTCGGGTTCGCCTCGGGACGCGTCGACGGACGGTTCGGCCCCGAGACCGAGCGCGCGGTGCGCAGCTTCCAGCGCGCCTACGGCCTGCCCGGTGACGGTTCGGTGGGCCCGGAGACCCTGCGGGCGTTCGAGGACCTTCGTCGCTCGGTCTCCGGTGGCTCGGCCAACGTCCTGCGCGAGCGTGAGCGCGTGCGTCGCTCCGGACACAACCTCAGCGGCCGCACCGTGGTCCTGGACCCCGGTCACGGCGGCGACGACACCGGCGCCACGGCCCACGGACTCGTGGAGTCCGACCTGGTCATGGACCTCGCCCGTCGCATCGAGGGACGCCTGACGGCCATCGGCGTCTCGGTCGTCTACACCCGCACCCAGCACACCTGCCCGAGCGAGGAGGAACGTGCCGCCATTGCCAACACCGCCGGCGCCGACCTGCTCCTGTCGCTGCACGCCGACTCCCACGACGCCGCCGACGCCAGCGGGGTGGCCACCTTCTTCTTCGGGCGCGACCGGACGACCTCGTGGTCGGCGATCGGAGAGCACCTGGCTGACCTCGTGCTGCGTGAGATCGTGGCGCGTACCGGCCTGGCCAACTGCCGCTCGCACGGGCGGTCCTGGAGCCTGCTCCAGCAGACCACCATGCCCGCCGTGCGGATCGAGGCGGGCTACCTGTCGCATCCCTCTGATGCCGCGCTCCTGGCCGACCCGGCCTTCCGTGACACCCTCGCAGAGGCCGTGCTGATCAGTCTCCAGCGGCTCTACCTCGGCGACGACGACACCGCCAAGACCGGTGTCCTGCACCTGGGCGACCTGCGCGCCTACCTCGCAGCGCACCGCTGAGCCCGACCTTGCGGTCGGCAGGAAATCGTGAATCCCCTTGCGGCACAGTCACTTTCGCGAGTCGAGAACGTGGCTCCGCAGGCCCGGTGGTGGTGTTTCCCGTGAAACATCACCCCCCGGACGGACTTCGCGGACGGGTCAGGAACGGTCGACGCCCAGCAGGTCGACGATCCGGTTGAGGTCCTCCACCGACGCGAACTCGACGGTGAGCTTGCCCTTGCGCTGACCCAGCGCGATGTTGACGCGGGTGTCGAACCGGTCGGACAGACGTGCCGCGAGGTCGTCGAGCTGGGGGTGGCGGTTCCCGGCCCTGGGACGGCGCGGCGTGCTGCGGTCCTGGTCGCCCCCGAGGGTGACGATCTCCTCGACACTGCGGACCGACAGGCCCTCCGCCACGATGCGCTGGGCCAGGCGCTCCATGCTCGCACCGTCCTCGAGGGACAGCAGCGCCCTGGCGTGCCCGGCGGACAGGACACCGGCCGCGACACGGCGGGCCACCAGCGGTGGCAGCTTCAACAGCCGCAGCGTGTTGGAGATCTGGGGGCGGGACCGGCCGATCCGAGTGGCCAGCTCGTCATGGGTGCACCCGAAGTCCTCGAGCAGCTGCTGGTAGGCCGCTGCCTCTTCGAGGGCGTTGAGCTGGCTGCGGTGCAGGTTCTCCAGGAGGGCATCGCGCAGCAGGTCGTCGTCGTCGGTCTCCTTGACGATGGCGGGAACCGTCCCCTTGCCCGCCTCCTGCGAGGCGCGCCAGCGACGCTCACCCATGATCAGCTCGTAGAGCACGCCCTCGGCAGCGTTGTCGAGGTCATCAGGCCCCTGACCTGCAGGAATGGGCCGGACGACGATCGGCTGGAGCACCCCGATCTCGCTGATCGAATGCACCAGCTCGGCCATGTCGTCCTCGTCGAAGACCGACCGCGGCTGCTTGGGGTTGGGGCGGATCGAGCCCACCGGCAGGTCGCCGTACGACGCCCCCGGCACCGGGGCCAAGCCATGGTCGCTGGTTTCCTGCACCTCGACCACGCGGTCGGGTCCGCTGTGGGCCTCGGGGCTCCGCGGGTCATCGGATCGGTGCGGGGTCAGGTCGCCGTCCGCGCCATCATGGTGCTCGTGGTCGCCATCGCCCTCGGTCGCGCTGTGGTCGACACCATCTTGGGCAGCCTGCTCCACCGGTGGCTCCTGGGTCCGGTCCACCACGACAGGACGCTGATCCTGGAAGAACACGTCGACGGGGCGACTCGAGGCCGGCGACGTCGGGGCGTTGGGGATCAGGGCACCCAGGCCCCGGCCGAGGGCGCGACGCTTCTCGCTCATGTGTGGAGTTCCTTGTCAGTTCTGCGTGGGTGAGGACGCGGCGGCGGCAGCGGCGGGGGTCGCGACGGGACCGGTCGGAGCGGCACCGCGGTCGGCGAGCTCGGAGGCAGCGCCGAGGTAGGACAGTGCGCCACTGGAGTTGGGGTCGTAGGTCATCACGGTCTGACCGTGGCTGGGTGCCTCGGAGATCCGGACCGACCGCGGGACGGTGTTGCGCAGGACCTGCTCCGGGAAGTGGCTGCGCACCTCGTCGGCCACCTGCGCCGACAGCCGCGTCCGCCCGTCGTACATGGTCAGCAGGATCGTCGAGACGTGCAGGGTCGGGTTGAGGTGGTTGCGGATCAGCTCGATGTTCTTCAGCAGCTGGGAGAGCCCTTCGAGGGCGTAGTACTCGCACTGGATCGGGATGAAGACCTCTTGGGCGGCGACGAACGCGTTCACCGTGAGCAGACCCAGGCTGGGCGGGCAGTCGATCAGCACGTAGTCAGGCGTGGGTCGTTCCGAGGACCGCACCTGGTCGAGGTAGGCGGTGATGGCTCGCTGCAGACGCGTCTCGCGAGCCACCAACGAGACGAGCTCGATCTCGGCGCCGGCGAGGTCGATCGTGGCCGGCGCGCACCACAGTCCCGGAATGTCCGTGCACTCCTGGACGACCTCCATTATCGGCGTCCCCTCGACCAGCACGTCGTAGATGCTCGGGACGTCGGCGTGGTGGTCGATCCCCAGCGCGGTGCTCGCGTTTCCCTGGGGGTCGATGTCGATGACGAGGACGCTCAAACCTGCCTGGGCCAGGGCGGCGGCCACATTGACCGTCGTCGTGGTCTTGCCGACACCCCCCTTCTGGTTCGCCACGGTGAGCACCCGGGTCGCCGCCGGCTTCGGGAACACTCGCCCGGTGAGGGCGATGCGTTTGCGGGCATCGTCGGCGACCGCCCGCGCCAACGGGGTGTCGTGGTCAGCGTGAGGTACGGAGGACACGCGCTCCTCACGGTGGTCGGTTTCACGGGAAACGACGGCTGCCAAGGCCTCCTCGGCCGCGGCCGCGTCGCCCACGTGGCCAGCCGGAGTCGTGGGTGTTGTGGGTGTCATGGGTGTCGTGGGTGTCGTTTCACGTGAAACGGCCTCGCCGGCAGCGTGCACGTCCTGACCACCGTCACCGACCGTGGCGCCGTCGACGACCTCGCTGGCCGCTCGGGTTCCGCGGGTGCCCGCGTCGCCGAGCGGGGGCGCGCCGGTTCCTCGGGTGCCCGAGTCGCCGAGCGGGGTCGCCTCGTCAACGAGATGGCTGGCAGGAGCGGCCGGTGCCGTTTCACGTGAAACAGCGACCCCCTCCGCACCACTGGCGCGCGTGGTGGCGCCCGGCCACCCCACCGCCGTCGTGGGTCCTGCGTGTCGCTGTGGCCAGCCCAGCCCCGGGGTCAGCTGGATTGCTGCTGTCGTCACGCGGTCACCTGGTTGGCCATGGGCATCATCCAACCCTACGCGAGGGCACGGCTCCAAACGCCCGACGCCGCGCCTGCAGGTCCTACTTCCGGCGCCGCTTCGCCTCGGTCGACGGCCGGGAGCGGACACCGAGCTGCATGGTCACCGTCGGCACCTCCAGGAGGGCTTCACCATAGGTGCGCACCGCGGAGCTGGCCATCCCCAGCTTGCGCAGTGTCGCGCCGGCAGCATCCAGCTCTTCCTGGGCACTGCTGCCCTTGAGAGCCACCAGGGTGCCGCCGTCCTTGAGCAGGGGAAAGGTCCATCGGGCCAGCTTGTCGATCCGCGCCACCGCCCGGGCCGTGGCCCACGACAGCGCGAGCACCCCGTGGAACTCCTCGGCCCGGCCTCGGTGCACCGTGCAGTTGGCCAGCTCCAACGCGGTGACCGCCTCCGAGAGCCAGGTCGTCCGCCGGAGCATCGGCTCGATGAGGTGCAGGTGCAGGTCGGGGCGGGCGATGGCCAGTGCCAGACCGGGCAGGCCGGCACCCGAACCGACATCGACGACCTCGGCGCCGGCGGGGAAGGCTTCGTGAGCCACCGCGCAGTTGAGGATGTGCCGGTCCCAGAGGATGGGCACCTCTCGGGGGCCGATCAAGCCGTGGGACACCCCGGTGTCCGAAAGGATGGCGGCGAACTGCTCGGCGACCCCGACCCGCTCACCGAACACCACAGCCGCCGCCGGTGGCGCGGAAGGCGCGCCCAGGGCTCGGTCAGCAACGGTGGGGGGCGGGGTCGAGTCGGTCATGGCACCTTGGCTTCGGTCGGGACGGGGGCGGTCCAGCCTAGGGCTAGGCGAGCATCCTGCGGAAATGCGCGACGGGCGCAGGTCCGGTCTCCCGGTCCTGCGCCCGCGGGCCGCGCCGACGCAGACGCGGTTTCACGTGAAACTGCGGGTCAGCCGGGCAGCACCACGACGAAACGCCGTGGCTCGACACCGTCGGACTCCGACACCAGACCGGCGGCGAGCACCTCGTCGTGCACGACCTTGCGCTCGAAGGCCGTCATCGGGTCCATCGACACCTTCACTCCGGTGTCCTTGACCTCGGCGATGACGCGCTGTGCGATGGTCACCAGCGCGGCACGACGCTCGGCTCGGTGGCCGGCGACGTCGAGCATCAGGCGACTGCGCTCACCGGTGGCGGACTGCACCGCGAGCCGGGTCAGCTCCTGCAGGGCGTCCAGGACCTTGCCGTCCGTGCCGACGAGCCGACGAGGCACGCGGCCCTCCTCCGAGTCGACGATGGAGACGGCGGCCCGGTCGCCGTCGACGTCGACCTCGATGTCACCGTCGAGGTCGGCGATGTCGAGGAGGGTCTCCAGGAAGTCGGCTGCCACCTCGCCCTCGCGCTCGAGGTCGGCCGTCTTGGCCGGACGACGACGCGTCGAGGCTCCGGCCGTCTCACCACCGGCTGCCTCACCATTGGCTCCGTCGCCCTGGGCATCGGCGGAGGACATCCCGGAGGAATCCGGCGTGCCCGGCTCGGTATCGGTGTCGGTGTCAGCGTCGCCGGTGTCGGCGTCGCCGGTGGCGGTGGCTGACTCGGTGTCGGACTCGGTGGCGGACTCGGTGTCGGACTCAGCGCCGGTGGCCGGCTCTGCGGCGGAGGGGTCCCCGGGCGTGGGCTGGCTGGACTCGTCGACGACGGTGTCGTGCTGCTCAGTCATGGTCATCGCTCTCAGTTATCGGTCTGCGGCTTGGTTTCCTGCGTGGGCGAGGTCGCGGCAGCCGGCTTGGCCGGGCCAGCGGTGCCCTTCTTCTTCTTCTTGCGGCTCGGCTGCTGGCGCTGGCCACCCGTCGGCTTGGGAGCCTCGATCTCCTCGGCCTGCTCCAGGCCCTTGATCCGGAACTCCTCCACGGGCTTGCCGCGCTTGACGCGGCGCTCCTGCATGGCCTTCTCCGCGGGCGAGCCCGGAGCGGGCATCTTGCGGATCACGTAGAACTGCTGGCACATGGACCAGACGTTCGTGGTCAACCAGTACAGCAGGACACCGATCGGGAAGTTGACGCCCGAGATCGCGAAGAAGACCGGCATCAGGTAAAGCAGCATCTTCTGCTGCTTGGCGAAGGGGTTGTCCAGCGCCGAGGCCGGCATGTTCTTCATCATCAGCTGCCGCTGGGTGGTGAAGGTGCTCGCCGACATGGCGATGATGAGCACGACCGTGACGATCTGGACCGTCAGGTCGCCGCTGCCGAGGAACTTGTCGGACAGCTGGGCCCCGAAGAGGGTCGACTGCTCGGCCTGGGAGGCGAGCTCGCGCGTGATCGGGCCGATCTGCTCGCTGCGGCCCTCCGCGATCCCCTCGAGTCCGTTGAGGACACGGAACAAACCGAAGAAGAAGGGGGACTGCAGCAGGATGGGCAGGCACGAGCTGAACGGGTTGGTCCCGGTCCGCTTGTAGAGGTCCATCGTCTCCGCCGTCATGGCCTGGCGGGAGTCGGGGTCGCTCTTGCCCTTGTACTTGGCCTGGATCTTCTGCATCTCGGGCTGGATGAGCTGCATGCGACGCGAGGCGTGGATCTGCTTGACGAACAGCGGGATCATCGCGGCACGCATCACCACGACGAGGCCCACGATCGAGAGCACCCAGGCGAAGCCCGAGGCCGGGGGGATGCCGATCGTGTCGAACAGGGTGTGCCAGCCGAACAGGATCCACGCGACGATCCATTCGAACGGGTAGATCAGATCACTGAAGCTCATGGTGTCCTCAATCTGGTGGCGGGCCGTCGATGTGACGTCCCACCGGTGGTTCCGGCCGCGCGCTGCGTATGCCGCTCGGCTGGCAGGTCTGGTGCCCTACCGCTGGAGCTCGGGCTGGGCGGATCGTGCGGGCACGTGGTCGACGCCCCCGTCGCTCCAGGGGTGACACCTGCCCAACCGCTTCGTGGCGAGCCAGGTTCCCCGCAGGGGACCGTGTCGCCGCAGGGCGGTGACGGCGTAGGCCGAGCAGGAGGGGTAGTAGCGGCAGGTGGGCGGACGCAGCGGCGACACGAACCGCTGGTAGAGGACGATGACGGCGATCAGCGGTGCCGTGACGACCTTGCCCACGCCCTTCACCTGCGACCAGCTCCCATCCGGGCCAGGACCTTGGGGAGCACCCGGTCGAGCTCGGTCGCCAGCTGGGTCGAGCTCGCCTGGGCTGCAGCAGGGTTCGCTCGGACCACCACATCGGTGCCGGCCGGGATGTGGGCCAGTCGGGCAGCCATCAGCGCCCTGAGCCTGCGCTTGGTCCGGTTGCGCACCACAGCTCCGCCGACGGCCTTGGAGACGACAAAACCGACCCGCGGCGGTTGTCCCGCACGCGCGTCGGTTCGTGCCGAGTGGACCACCACGAGCGGGGAGCCAGCGCGGGCTCCTCGAGGGCCTCTCAGCGCTGCCGAGAACTCCGAGCTCGTGCGGAGCCGGTGCCCCGCGGGCAGCACAGGGACTGCCTCAGGCGGAGAGCTCGGAGCGGCCCTTGGCGCGGCGAGCCGACAGGATGGCGCGACCCGCACGGGTGCGCATCCGCAGGCGGAAGCCGTGGGTCTTGGCCCGGCGACGGTTGTTCGGCTGGAAAGTACGCTTGCTCACGAGGTTCTCCGTTACTGGTCGGGCCCGGTTGGCCCGCTGAGTGCTGGTGGGCGGCGCGGCGGCCGCAATCGGAAGCCCGCGTCGTGTTCAGCTCCAGGGCGGAGCGATCACGGGGTGTCACGGGCATGCGAAAACGGCCGACAGGCCTGGTCCAAGGTACGCGAGCGCGAACCGCAGGGTCAAACCAGCCCACCGGTTGGCCGCACGGTGTCCGGTCCACCACCCAATAGCAGCGCCACGCATACCCCATGATCGGGACACGCCGGTCGGAACCGGTTCTTTTCCTGCGAACGGCAAAATTTCTGTGGTGTGGCTTGCTCCGTGGGCCTGGACCTTGTTAGCGTCCGTCCTCGTCCCTCTGCCGTACCCACAGGTTGTGGATAAGTATGTGGACAAGGCACCATGACCTTGCGAACGACCCTACGACAGGGTCGCCCCGCGGACACCGTCGAAAGGGATGTGGGCTCAGTGAGTGACGCAGATCTGGACTTTGCTCAGATCTGGAAGAACACCATCGCCACCCTCGACGCCGACGGTCTACCGGCCCGCGAACGCGCGTTCCTCACCCTCGCCCGGCTCTCGGGCCTGCTGGACGGAACCGCCCTGGTGAAGGTGCCGAACGACTACACCAAGGACGTCGTCGAGCAGCGGGTCCGCGACGCGGTCACCCGTGCACTGTCCTCCCAGCTCGGCACCCAGGTGCACCTGGCAGTGACCGTGGACCCGTCCCTGGACGAGGACCACTACGTCGAGGACACCGTGGGGCTGCCGGACCAGGGCCCCGGCAACACCGCTGCCTACCCCTACGGCGACAGCGGCGCGAGCTTCCGCGACCCCGGGTACGGCGACAGCACGAGGGACAACACCAGGGACAACACCAGGGACGGCACCAGGGACGGCGGGGACAGCAACGGTTGGGCCCCCAGCCGACACCAGCCCGCGCACCAGCCCGCCCACCGCATCGACCCCGACGAACGGCCAGACCCCTCGCACGAGCAGGCCGCGCAAGGTCCTGCTCCGTCTCAGCGCCGTCCGCGCGACGAGCTGACCAGCATCACCGACGAGTCGGCGACCCGGCTCAACCCGAAGTACACCTTCGACACCTTCGTCATCGGGGCGAGCAACCGTTTCGCCCACGCGGCAGCGGTCGCCGTCGCCGAGGCGCCGGCGAAGGCCTACAACCCGTTGTTCGTCTACGGCGAGTCCGGGCTGGGCAAGACCCACCTGCTGCATGCGATCGGGCACTACGCCCGCAACCTCTACCCGCACGTCAAGGTGCGCTACGTGAACTCCGAGGAGTTCACCAACGACTTCATCAACAGCATCCGTGACGACAAGGCGAGCAACTTCCAGCGCCGCTACCGCGATGTCGACGTCCTGCTCATCGACGACATCCAGTTCCTGCAGGGCAAGGTGCAGACGCAGGAGGAGTTCTTCCACACCTTCAACACCCTGCACAACGCCAACAAGCAGGTCGTCATCACCAGCGACCTGCCGCCCAAGCTGCTGTCTGGGTTCGAGGAGCGGATGCGCAGCCGGTTCGAGTGGGGCCTGCTCACCGATGTGCAGCCGCCCGACCTCGAGACCCGGATCGCGATCCTGCGCAAGAAGGCCATCCAGGAGCGGATGAGCGCCCCCGACGAGGTGCTCGAGTTCATCGCGAGCCGGATCTCGACGAACATCCGCGAGCTCGAGGGCGCCCTGATCCGCGTCACCGCGTTCGCCAGCCTCAACCGGCAGAGCGTCGACATGGGCCTGGCCGAGATCGTGCTCAAGGACCTCATCCCCAACGAGCAGGGCTCCCAGATCACCAGCGCGACGATCATGGCCCAGACCGCGGCCTACTTCGGGCTCACCATCGAGGACCTCTGCGGCACCTCCCGTTCCAGGGTCCTGGTCACCGCTCGCCAGATCGCGATGTACCTGTGCCGCGAGCTGACCGACCTGTCCCTGCCCAAGATCGGGCAGCAGTTCGGGGGTCGGGACCACACGACGGTCATGCACGCCGACAAGAAGATCCGCCAGCTGATGGCGGAGCGGCGCGCGATCTACAACCAGGTCACCGAGCTCACCAACCGGATCAAGCAGCAGTCGCGCTGACGCCCGGCGTCCCGACCGGGGCGCGCAGGAACGCCACGGTGTCGGCAAGGGTCTGCTCCCACGGGGTCGGCTCCAGCCCGAACACCTGCTCGGTCTCGGGCTCGGTCGAGTCGAGCACGAACGGCCGGTTCGTCCGCGCACCGATGCCCGGGCCGCTGTAGTCGCTGGCACTGGTCCGACTCCTTGCCGACGCGACGAGGACCGGCCGGCTGGCCGAGCAGGTCAGCGGTGACGACGCGGCCCGACAGCTGGCCGACCGCGCGGTGGGCGCCATGGCGCAGACCGACTTCTTCGCCGGGACCGAGGTCGACGCCCCCACACTGATGATCGGTCTGCCGGCCTGGTCGCTGCGGATGGGCACCCCGTCCACCGAGGTGTTCGGCCAGCTCGGACCGGATACGGTCACCGATCGGGACGCGTATTTCGCCTCCATGGTGCGCTTCTTCCGCCGCCTCGTCCTGGCACCCTGACCGAGCCCCTCCGTCGACGCAACCGGCCGGGGACAGCCGTTGTCCACGACTCGTCCCCAACGCGGTCCCGGTTGTCCACAGGCCTCTCCACAGCTGTGGGCACCTGTTCACGCTCCCGACACACGGCCGGCTTTCAGTCGCTCTGAGCACAACGGGAGCCGCGGGCCCGCACGGCAAACCCGACAATCGTGGCGCTGCCCCCGTGGTCCACACCTGTGGACAAGTCTGTGGGTATCCGGGTACGCCGACTGCGCCTCATCTGTTCGGATGAGGGCCCTGCACACCGGTGGACAACCTGTGGACAACCGGTGGACGACACACCGCCGGCCTGGGGAAAGGGCGGGAGTGTCGTGTGGAGGGGCTGTGCGCGACGGATCGGCCTCCACAACCCCCATCAGCCGGTGCGCAGCTGCGTCCACCCGGCGTACACAGCCCCGCTACCCGGTTGACCTGCGACGACGGACACCGTCCACAGAGTGCACACCCCCTACAACGATGACGAGATCCCTTCACTCAGCAATCCAGCCCCGAGTACCAACCCGAGCCCCAGGACGCCCCGACAACCTTCAGGGAACGACACCGATCCCAAAGCCCGATCCGGGTTGGCCGACCGCAGCGCGAGCACTAGGGTCAGTGCGCAATCACATTTGTGTTGTTCAGGCGGCAGGGGCCGCACGTGAAAGGGCAGGTAGCGACGGTGAAGTTCAGGGTCGAACGTGAGGTCCTTGCCGACGCCGTGACCTGGGTGGCGCGGGGCCTGCCAGCCCGTCCTCCCGTCCCGGTCCTGGCCGGGGTGCTGATCGAGGCCAACGACGAGGGCACGCTCACGCTGTCCGCCTTCGACTACGAGGTCTCGGCGAAGATCACCGTGGCCGCCGACGTCGCCGAGAGCGGCACGGTCCTCGTGCTGGGGCGCCTGCTCGCCGACATCTCACGCAACCTGCCCTCCAAGCCGGTCGATGTCGCCACCGACGGCAACAAGGTGGCGGTGACCTGCGGGTCGTCGCGGTTCAGCCTGATGCAGATGCCGGCCGACGACTACCCGACGTTGCCGACCTCGCCCACCGCCAGCGGCACCATCGCCGGCGACGTCTTCACCCAGGCCGTCGCCCAGGTCGCCATCGCAGCGGACCGTGGCGACACCCTGCCGATCCTGACCGGGGTCCGCGTGGAGATCGACGGCGACAAGATGACGCTGCTGGCCACCGACCGGTACCGGCTGGCGATGCGCGAGCTCACGTGGAACCCCGAAGCCACCGATGCGGCGCACCTAGCGCTCGTGCCGGCCCGCACGCTGTCCGAGACCGCCAAGGCGCTCGGTGCCTCCGGCTCCATCGAGGTCGCCCTCGGCTCCTCCGCCGGCGGGGACGGGCTCGTCGGGTTCGAGGCCGGCCAGCGTCGCACGACCACCCGCCTGCTGGACGGTGAGTACCCGAAGGTCACCTCGATCTTCCCCTCCAGCGTCGACACCGAGGCGGTCATCAAGACCTCCGACCTCATCGAGGCGGTCAAGCGCGTGGCCCTGGTCGCCGAGCGCAACACTCCGGTGCGGCTTCGCTTCACCGACGGCCAGGTGGCCATCGAGGCAGGCACCGGTGACGACGCCCAGGCCTCCGAGGCGGTCGAGTCGACCCTGACCGGGCCGGAGATCGAGATCGCCTTCAACCCCCAGTTCCTGCTCGACGGCCTCGGCGCCGTCGGGACCGCCTTCTCCCGGTTGTCCTTCACCCAGGCGTCGCGTCCCGCCGTGCTGTCGGGCCAGGCCGAGCAGGACGGCGAGGCCGACACCTCCTACCGCTACGTCCTCATGCCGGTGCGCTTCGCAAGCTGACCACCGCCGGGCGTAGCCTGACCTACGCGTACGGCGCGGTCTGTCGTTCGTCCGACCGAGGTTGCTCACGCACGGCCGTGTCGGATCCATTCCCACGAAAGGGCGTCGTCACATGCAGCTCGGTCTGATCGGCCTCGGCAAGATGGGCGGCAACATGCGCGAGCGCATCCGCCGCGCGGGCCACGAGGTGGTCGGCTTCGACCACAACCCGGCTGTCTCCGACGTCAAGACGTTGGCCGCCCTGGTCAAGAAACTCGAGGCCCCCCGCACCGTGTGGGTCATGGTCCCGGCAGGTGCCCCGACCCGCGAGACGATCGCCAAGCTCGCCGACCTGCTCGACAAGGGCGACATGGTCATCGACGGCGGCAACAGCCGTTTCACCGACGACTTCGAGAACGAGAAGCTGCTCAAGGCCAAGGGCATCGGCTACGTCGACTGCGGGGTGAGCGGCGGCATCTGGGGCCTGGACAACGGGTACGGCCTCATGGTCGGCGGCACCGCCGGCAACGTCAAGAAGGCGATGCCGATCTTCGACGCACTGCGTCCGGAGGGCCCCCGCGAGGAGGGCTTCGTCCACGCGGGCAAGGTGGGCGCAGGCCACTACACGAAGATGGTCCACAACGGCATCGAGTACGGCCTGATGGCTGCCTACGCCGAGGGCTACGAGCTGCTCGAGGCCAAGGACATCGTCACCGACGTCCCGGGCGCCTTCAAGGCGTGGACCCGTGGCACCGTCGTGCGGTCCTGGCTGCTGGACCTGCTCGTCGACGCGCTCGAGAAGAACCCGCACCTCGAGGACGTCTCGGGGTACACCGTCGACTCCGGTGAGGGTCGCTGGACCGTCGAGGAGGCGATTGCCAACTCGGTGCCCATGCCGGTCATCTCGGCATCCCTGTTCTCCCGGTTCGCCTCCCGCCAGCAGGAGTCGCCGACGATGCAGGCGGTCGCGGCACTGCGTGGTGGGTTCGGTGGCCACCAGGTGATGTCGGTCGCCGAGGGCGAGCAGCTGCGCGCCGACGGTGCACCCAAGCACGAGGCGGCGGTGGTCGCCAAGGCTGCCCCGAAGGAGAAGCCGACCACCAGTGCGAAGAAGGCCGCAGCCAAGGGCCGCCAGGCGGCCAGCGCCGGTCCGTCCTCCGGCACCGGTTCGACGGACAAGCGCACTGCGAAGAAGTCGAGCTGACCCACCCCCGGGGTGGGCCGTCCACTCATCGGCCCACCCTCCAGCCCGCCCACCCTCCGAGCACCTGATCGGCCGACCGTGCACGTCCGCCACCTGACCGTCAACGACTTCCGCAGCTATGCGAGCGCCGAGCTGCCGCTGGAGCCGGGGGTCACGACCATCGTCGGCCTCAACGGCCAGGGCAAGACCAACCTGGTGGAGGCGATCGGCTACCTCGCGACGCTGTCGAGCCACCGGGTCGCCACCGACCAGCCGCTCGTGCGGTTCGGTGCCGAGCAGGCGGTCATCCGAGGAGCGGTCGTCCGCGAGGGTCGCGAGACCATGGTCGAGCTCGAGCTGAACCCCGGCCGGGCCAACCGTGCGCGCCTGGGCCGCTCGCCTGCCGGCCGACCCCGCGACGTCCTCGGGACGTTGCGGACCGTGCTCTTCGCCCCCGAGGACCTGGCCCTGGTCAAGGGTGACCCCTCCGAGCGCCGCAAGTTCCTCGACGACCTGCTCGTGGCCCGTCAGCCGCGGTGGGCCGGGGTCCGCGGCGAGTACGACAAGATCCTCAAGCAGCGCAACGCGTTGCTGAAGTCCGCGGCCCCGGTGCTGCGGCGTGGTCAGCGCCGACCCCCGCCTCGACCCGACGGGCCGGTCGACGACGCCCGCGCCTCGGCGCTGCACACCCTGGACATCTGGAACGAGCACCTGGCCACCGTCGGGTCGCAGCTGCTCTACGCCCGCCTGCGCCTGCTGCGCGACCTCGGGCCGTACCTCACCCAGGCCTACGACGAGGTGAGTGCCGGCCAGTCCGACGCCCGGGTGTCGTACAAGAGCTCGCTGCGCGAAGCGGCCTCGACGTCCCTGGCTGCGGGCGAGGTGCCGGAGATCGACCAGCTCCGCACCGAGATCCTCGCGACCCTGGCCGACCTGCGCGAGCGGGAGATCGAGCGCGGGATGTCGTTGGCCGGTCCGCACCGCGACGACCTGGTGCTGTCCCTCGGTGAGCTGCCCGCCAAGGGCTATGCCAGCCACGGCGAGAGCTGGTCCTTCGCGCTGGGACTGAAGCTGGCGGCATACCAGCTGCTGCGGCACGACCTCGGGGACGACCCGGTCCTCATCCTCGACGACGTCTTCGCCGAGCTGGACTCCGGGCGCCGGGAGCGGCTCGCGACCATGGTCGCCGACTGCGAGCAGGTGCTCATCACCGCGGCGGTCGACGCCGATGTGCCGAGCACGCTGTCCGGCCGCACCTACGTCGTCAGCCTGGGTGAGGTGAGCCTGCGTGGGTGAGGGGCCGGTCGAGGACGCCGTCGGGGGCCTGCCCGATGGTGACGAACCGGACGCGGGCGCGACCGGTTCGGCAGACGAGGTGTCCGGGTCGGTCGAGGATGCCGCCAGCGCAGCGCTGCAGCGGGCGCGGGCGGCCGCACGCGACAAGGGACTTCGACCGGGGCTGAAGCCGATGCGCCGTCGCCGGCCGGGCGAACCCGCCAAGACTCCGCGCGAGGGGCGCGACCCGTTGCTGCTCGGTGACCAGATGGACCGCCTGCTGTCCGACCGGGGCTGGAAGGTCGATGTCGCGGTGGGTTCGGTGATGGGTCGCTGGCCGCAGATCGTCGGCGAGGAGGTGGCCCAGCACTGCATCCCGGTGACGTTCGAGTACGGCGTGCTGACGGTGCGGGCCGACTCGACCGCGTGGACGACCCAGCTGAAGCTGCTGGAGTCCGCGATCATGGGCCGGCTCGAGGGCGAGGTCGGCAAGGGCACGGTGAGCGCGCTCAAGATCGTCGGGCCGAGCGCGCCGTCGTGGTCCAAGGGTCCGCGCCGCAGCACCGGCCCGGGTCCGCGCGACACCTACGGCTGAGGCGTGCGGTCAGGCCGGACTGCGTGCCGGCCCGCGGTGCCGCGCCCGGAGGCTGCCTAGGATCGAGTCATGACGGCCGATGCTGACCGCCCCGCCACCGAGGGCTCCGCCCCTGGGCAGGACCCGCGCACCCTGACCCGGGGGTACTTCGACCACGTGGTCGCGGTGACGACCCGGTGGTCGGACAACGACGTGTACGGGCACCTGAACAACGCCGTCCACTACCAGCTGTTCGACTCGGCGATCAACGGGTGGCTCATCACCGCCGCCGGCATCGACGTGATGACCCTTCCCGAGCTCGGGGTCGTGGCCGAGTCCGGCTGTCGGTACCTCCGTGAGGTGGAGTACCCGCACCCGCTGGAGGTCGGCGTCCGGGTCGAGCGGGTCGGACGCAGCAGCGTCACCTACGCCCTGGGCCTGTTCGGTGGCGACTCCCCCGAGCCGGCCGCACTGGGGCGATGGGTTCACGTCTACATCGACCGGGCAACGCGCGCCAGCGTCCCCATCCCCGCGGTGGTCCGCGACCTGCTGGACGACGCGGTCCTGGCGCGGGCATGAAGATCACCGGTGCGGTGCTGGAGGAGGTCGGCCGACCCGGTCCCTGGGCGCAGACCCGTCCGCTCACGGTGGGGGAGCTCGACCTCGAGGGCCCCGGACCGGGTGAGGTGCTGGTGGAGCTGGAGGCGGCCGGGGTCTGCCACTCCGACCTGTCCGTGGTCGACGGCAGCCGCAGCCGCCCCGTGCCCATGCTGCTCGGCCACGAGGGAGCCGGCCGCGTGCGTGCGCTCGGAGCCGGGGTGGCCGACCTGGCTGTCGGGCAGCGGGTGGTCATGACCTTCCTGCCCCGGTGCGGCGAGTGCGCCGGCTGCGCCACGCACGGACGGATGCCGTGCGGCCCCGGGTCGGTGAGCAACGGCGTGGGCGAGCTGCTCGCCGGCGGCCGCCGGGTTTCGCGTGACGGAGTCCCCGTCCACCACCACCTCGGGGTCTCGGCGTTCGCCACCCACGCCGTCGTCGACACCCGCTCGGTGGTCGCCGTGGAGGACGACGTCCCGCCGGACGTGGCCGCGGTGCTCGGCTGCGCGGTCCTCACCGGTGGAGGCGCCCTGCTCAACGCCGCCCCACCCGCGGCCGGCCAGGCCGTGCTCGTGGTGGGTCTGGGCGGAGTCGGTATGGCGGCGCTGCTCACGGCCGTGGCCCTCGGCGCGGGCGACGTCATCGCCGTGGACGGCGTCACCGCCAAGCGCGACCGGGCCCTGGAGCTCGGGGCCACCCGGGTGCTCGACCCCGGTGAGCTCGCCGACAGCGGGGTCCGGGCCGAGGTGGTGGTGGAGGCCGCGGGCAACGCGCGCGCCTTCGAGGCGGCCCTGGCAGCCACCGCTCCCGGAGGTCGCACGGTCACCGTCGGTCTGCCGCACCCCGACGCGCGGGCCAGCGTCTCCCCGCTGCAGCTGGTCGCCGAGGCCCGCACGGTCATCGGCAGCTACCTCGGCTCGGCCGTCCCCAGCCGCGACATCCCGGTGTTCGCGCAGTGGTGGCGCGAGGGGCGGCTTCCGGTGGAGGCGCTGGTGTCCTCCACGATCTCCCTGGACCAGGTGAACACGGCGATGGACGAGCTCGCCGCGGCCCGCGCCATCCGGCAGGTCATCCGGTTCTGAGCACGGCCCGGGCCGTGGGGTGGTCGCTGACCATCGGGTCCCTCTGGCGGTTGTCGGTGGGTCCGA
>CAVRMT010000021.1:0-36771 GCA_963722015.1 uncultured Actinomycetota bacterium
GGTTGGACGCCTCGACGGTGAGCTTGACGTTCTCCACCGGTACGTCCAGGTCGTTGGTCACGGTGGGGATCTCCAGCCGACCGGAGTCGGCGAGGAAGTTGATCGTGCCGGCGCTGACCTTCACCGCGGCCGTCGTCTGTCGGGTGGCGGCGCTGACGCGGCCGCTGAGGGTGTTCCAGGCCGAGGGGGCCGTGCGCCACCGCGTCGACAGGAGCTGCTCGGCCGCCCGGGTCCAGGTGCGGGCGAACTCAGTTCACGTCGTCGCGGATCTGGGCGACCCCGCGCACGGTGCGCAGGGTGCGTTCGAGCCCGGCGACGCGGGCGTTGGTGAGCACCGGTCTGGTCCCGGCGTCGCGGGGGCGGTCGGCCGGGTGACCGGGACCGCCTGCGTGGGGGCGGTCTTCGCGGCGGCGGCGGTGAGCTGGGTCCCGGTGGACGAGGGGGTCAACCAGGGCAGGCTCTGCACGGTGTCGAAGAACCGCCGGGCCGCCTCGGGGTCGGGGTTGAACGAGCGCGGCGCGACGACGAACACCGAGCGCCCCGGACGTACCCGGCAGCTCGCCCAGGAGGGCGGCCAGTCGGCGATGAACTGCTGGGTGCTGAGCACCGACTCGTGCTCCGAGGTGGTGCGGCCGAGCAGTGCGCTCAGGGAGTCGTCGTAGGCCAGCAGCGGCAGGCCGGTGGTGCTGCGCTGCGCCGCGCCCGGGGTGAGGCCGTTGAGCCCGGGAGGCAGGGCGCTGCTCGAGGTCACCTGCCCGGCCAGCACCGGGTCCTCGAAGAGCTGGCGCAGGCCCGTCTCGGCGCGGGCGGTGTAGGTGCCGTCGGCCGGCCACGCGATGTCGGCGCGACCCCCCAGCGCCACGGCGACGTCGGCGGAGCGGTCGACGAGGTTGCGGACCAGGTCGGTGGCCCCCGACCGCCCGACGACGGCAGCGAGGTCCGCGTCGGTGTCGGGCAGCACCCACGGGGTGTGGCGGGCTGCCTGCCCGGTGATGCGCTCCTGCGTGACGGTGCGCAGGGCGCGCTCCCGGGTGCCGGTGGCGCCTGCGCCGATGGGGTCGGGCAGCAGGCCGGGGGTGAGGCTGGGGTCCAGCGCCCAGGTGACCGGCGCGTCCTGCGTGGCGTCCAGGACGCGGGTGAGCCGGGCGGAGGGGTCCAGGGCAGAGGTCCAGGCCTTCTCCCGCGCAGGGCCGCTGGCCCCGAAGAGGTTGGGGTCGGGGTCCAGCGTCAGCGGGACGGCCCACGAGATCGACAGTGGTTGGTACTGCTTGACCCGCTGGTAGCCCGCGAACGTCCGTACCGCGGAGCCCGCGGACTCGATGCTGAGGGGCACCGCTCCGTACGTCGCGTCCGCGCGCCGGGTGGCGAGGCCACCGATGCTGATCCGGAACCCGGCCGCCGTGCCGGGGGCCACAGTGCCCTTGAGGCGGGTCTGGCCGATGACGTCACCCTGGGCGGGGTCGGTCCGGGTGGCCCAGTCGTGCACGGCCGCCCGGGTGTTGGCCAGGGTGCCTGCCACGACCCGCACGGTGGGCCGGGCCAGCGGGGTCGAGCCGTCGTTGCGGATCGTTCCCGTGACCACGAGGTCCTGCCCGGGTGCCACCACGGCCGGGCTGACCCCGGTGAGCTGCACGACCGCCTCGACCTCGGCGGTCACCCCCGGACGGGCGGGTGGCGAGGGCAGGGCAGGTGCGGCTGCCGGGGCGGCAGGCCCCGCGGTCGCAGCGGATACGGCGCGGACGGTCGCGTGAGCGGCCGGGGACGGGGCGAGCACCGCGGGCAGCACCAGTGCTGCCGCGGCGAGCACGCGGCATACGGGGACCGCCACCATCACCCATCTCCAGCAGACGGTGCCAGGCCTGCCTGGCGATGCGACGCTCGTTGGGGAAGGTGAGGTGCTCGTGGGCCTCGCGCAACGGCAGCCAGGCCACGTCGACGGCCTCGTGCATCGCGCAGGTAGTTCTCGATGGTGAGCCGGCCGCCGGTGGCCTCGAGCAGGTAGTGGTGGACGAACTTGTGCACCCGGTGGTCGTTCGTGGCGAACCAGTAGTCGATGGTGCCGAGCTCGGCGAGGACGCGGCCCTGGATGCCGGTCTCCTCCGCGACCTCGCGCTCGGCGGTCTCGGGCAGCGTCTCGTCGTTCTCGCGGTGGCACTTGGGCAGGCGCCACTCGATGCGCCCAGCCCGGTTGCGGCGGGCGATGACGGCGATGCGTGCGACCCCGTCGTGGACGTCCACCACGATGCCCCCAGCAGATCGTTCCTCGACCGAGGGCCCGGCAACCGCACGCGGCTCGGGGCCAGCCGTTCGGGATCGCGTGCGGGGGAGGTCACCCGGTCACTCTAACGAGCGCCTAGGCTTGTCCCTCGTGTCCACCGCATATCCCCGCGAGCCGAAGGCCGGGTCGCCACGCGCAGCGCCCGAGCTGTCCGAGCTGCTGCGGGCGGCGACCGCCCACCTCGCACCGGTCGTGCCCCTGCTCACCGAGCTCGGCGACCTCTCGCCCTACGGGCCGGTCACGAGCTGGCCCTGGTCGGCGGGCCCGTCCGGGACGCCTTCCTCGGGCGGGTCTCACCGACCTCGACTTCACCACCAGCGCCCCTCCCCGGACGAGTCGCTGGCCGTCCTGCGGCCCTGGGCCGACGCCCACTGGGACATGGGGCGCGAGTTCGGCACCGTCGGGGTACGCCGCCGGGGGCGCACACCGTCGAGGTCACGACCTACCGCGCCGACGCCTACGACGGGCAGAGCCGCGAGCCGGTGGTCGCCTTCGGGGACAACCTGCAGGACGACCTCGTCCGCCGTGACTTCACCGTCAACGCGATGGCGTTGCGGCTGCCCCTCCATGGAGTTCGTCGACCCCCACGACGGCCTGGCGGACCTGGCGGCCCGTCGGCTGCGCGCCCCGGGACCCCCGAGGTGTCCTTCGGAGACGACCCGCTGCGAATGATGCGCGCCGCCCGGTTCGCCGCGCAGCTCGGGGTCACCGTGGCGCCCGAGGTGCGCTCCTGCAGGCGATGCAGCAGATGGCCGCGTCGATCGCGATCGTGTCGGCCGAGCGGGTGCGCGACGAGCTCACCAAGCTGCTGCTCGCCCGGACCCCCCGCCCCGGCCTGCGGCTGCTGGTGGAGACCGGCCTGGCCGACCACGTCCTGCCCGAGCTGCCGGCGCTGAGGCTCGAGATCGACGAGCACCACCGCCACAAGGACGTCTACGAGCACTCCCTGACCGTGCTCGACCAGGCCATCGCGCTCGAGGGCCCGGCCGACGGGCCGGAGTCGTCGGTCCCGGGACCGGACCTGTGGCTGCGCCTCGCCGCCCTGCTGCACGACATCGGCAAGCCGGCGACCCGGCGCTTCGAGGACGGCGGCGGGGTGTCCTTCCACCACCACGAGGTGGTCGGGGCCAAGCTGGCCGCCAAGCGGCTCAAGGCGCTGCGCTTCGACAAGGACACGGTCAAGGCCGTCGCCCGGCTCACCGAGCTGCACCTGAGGTTCCACGGGTACGGCGAGGGCCAGTGGACCGACTCGGCCGTGCGGCGCTACATCACCGACGCCGGACCGCTGCTCCCGCGCCTGCACCGGTTGACCCGGTCGGACTCCACGACCCGCAACGCGAGGAAGGCCGCGCAGCTCTCGCGCACCTACGACGACCTCGAGGGGCGCATCGCGGCGCTCCAGGAGGCCGAGGAGCTGGCCAGGGTCCGCCCCGAGCTCGACGGCTTCGAGATCGCCGAGGTCCTTGGCATCCGCCCGGGTCCGGTGCTCGGGCGGGCGTACGCGTTCCTGCTCGAGGTGCGCCTCGACCAGGGTCCGATCGGCCGGGACGCCGCCGTCGCTGCCCTGCAGGCCTGGTGGGCGCGGCAGGACCTGAGGCAGCCGCGCACGGCTGAGGCGCGCGGGCGCGCCGGCCGGAGCCGGGCCGGGCCGGCGTGGGCCGGAGTCGGCCGCTGGACCGCACTGGACCGGGCTGGGCCGCACTGGACCGGACAAACGCGCTTTGGCCGCGATGGCCCGTGGTTGTGCCATCTTGGATACTCTGGCAGCCGTGTCCAGTGTTCAGCGCGCTCCCGGGGATCGCATCGTCACCTCCGGCGAAGGCATACCCGCACCCCGGGGGGCCAGCCCCGGGCGCAGGACGCCCCGCGCACGACCCGTCGGGGCCGGGCCGCGGGCCTGATCGAGGTGCGGCACTGGCCGATACCGGTGCTGATGCTCGTCGACGTCGCGATCCTGGTCATCATCCTCGTGCTGCTCGCCATGAGCCGGTACGAGCAGAAGTCGTCCATCGTCAACCGTGAGGGCCTGGGCCTGGCCCTGCTCCTGGGCGCCTGCGTCTACCTCGTCACCTACGCCATGCTCGTCGCACGGCGGTGCCGGTGGGGCACCACGGACGAGGTCGTCGGCCTCGCCGTCGTCGCCATCTTCCTCATGTCGTCCCTGAGCGCGGCCTCGATCCTCACCCAGCCGGCGATGCTGCCGCTGTCGGTCGCCGTGACGGCCGCGCCGTGTGCCGCGTGCGGCTGGCTGGTCCTTCGGTATGCCGCCGTGCAGTTCCACCGTGCGCGCAAGCGCCGTCAGGGACGGGCGGGCCGGCGCGCCCTGGTCGTCGGTGCTGGCTGGGGTGGTCGCCAGGCCATCGCCATGATGCTCGACGACGCCGGCAGCGTGCTGCACCCCGTGGGCCTGGTCGACGACGACTCGGGCAAGCGCCACCTCGGCATCTCGGGCATCCGGGTGCAGGGCCGGATCGAGGACCTGCCCGAGCTGGCCCGGCGCCTGGGCGCCGAGGTCGTCCTGCTCGCGATCCCGTCCGCGTCACCAGGGCCTGGTCCAGCGCGTCATCGACCTGACCAACCAGGCCGGCGCCGACCTGCTCGTCCTGCCCTCCCTCGACGAGATGCTCTCGGCCCAGGGGGTGTCCGGTCCCACCCGCGAGGGCATCCCCGGTGGCGTCCGCATCGACCTGCCCCGCCAGGCCTTCCGCCCCGTGCTCCTGGACGACCTGCTCGGTCGCGGCGCCGTCGAGATCGACGTCGAGGCCATCGAGGCCTACCTGAAGGGCAAGGTCGTCCTGGTCACCGGCGCCGGTGGCTCGATCGGGTCGCAGCTGTGCCGCGAGATCGTGCAGTACGAGCCCGCGCGGCTGGTCATGACCGACCGCGACGACAGCCGGCTGCACGCCGTGCAGCTCGTCCGTCACGGCGCGCGGCATGCTCGCAGCCCGAGGACCTGGTCCTCGCCGACCTCGCGACTCGCGCGGGCTCGTCGCGACCTCATCGCCGCACCACCAGCCCGACGTCGTGTTCCACGCCGCCCCGCGGTCAAGCACCTCACCCTGGCTCGAGCGCTAGCGCCTGCCGAGGCCTGCCTGACCAACGTCGCCGGCACCCGTGACCTGCTCCGCCACGCACTGCGTCGAGCAGGGCGTCAGCCGGTTCGTGAACATCTCGACCGACAAGGCCGCCGACCCCGCGAGCGTCCTGGGCTTCAGCAAGCGGATCACCGAGCGGCTCACCGCCTCCTTCGGCCTCAAGGCCGGGCCGTCGGCGCGATACATCTCGGTGCGCTTCGGCAACGTGCTCGGGTCGAGGGGTTCGGCGCTGACGACGTTCGCCGCCCAGCTCGCCGCGGGTCGTCCCCTGACGATCACGTCCTCGGAGATGACCCGCTACTTCATGACCGTGCACGAGGCCTCCCAGCTGGTGCTGCAGGCAGCGGTCCACGGCCGCAGCGGGGAGGGCCTGATCCTCGACATGGGCAAGCCCCACAACATCGAGGAGCTGGCCCGCCGGTTCGCCGCGCTCCAGGGGTTCCCGCCGCCGACCGTCGTCTACACCGGCGTCCGGCCCGGCGAGAAGATGACCGAGCGGACGCTGGCCAGCGACGAGCCCGACCACCGGCCGTTCCACGAGCTCGTCACGCACGTCGGCATGCCGCTCATGGCCGACGACGTGCTCGTCGACATCGACCGGGTGCGCCGCGAGCTGGCCCTGGGCCGGTTCATCGACCTGCACGCGTGGCTGCGGGCGGTGGCGTACGCCGCCGAGCCGGTCTCGGTCTCCAGCGGCCGGGCATGACCGCAGCCCTCCTCTGGGCCCTGGTCACCTGCACGGCGCTCTCGGTGCTGGTCGTGCGCGGGGCCCTGCCCCTCCTGCGCCGGCACAGCGTCGTCGACATCCCCGCCGACCGGTCGCTGCACGTCGTCCCGACCCCGCGCGGCGGGGGGCTCGCGGTCGTCGCCGCCGTGCTGGGTGCGGTCGCGCTCGTCGCCGTGATCGCCCCCGAGGCCGTGCAGGGCCGGGTCCAGGAGCTGTTCCTCGTGCTGCTGCCGGTCGTGGGGTACGGCCTCGTGGGGTTCGCCGACGACCTGTGGTCGCTGTCCGTGCGGGCGCGACTGCTCATGCAGGCCGCCCTGGCCCTGGTGTGGAGCCTGTCGGCCATCGAGGTCACCGGCAGCGGGTTGGCGTGGGTGCCCATCGTCGTGCTCGGCACCATCGCGATGGTCAACATCACCAACTTCATGGACGGTGTCAACGGCCTCGTCTCCGGCCACGCCGTCGTCGCCGGGCTCTGGTACGCCGTCGCCGGCGTCCACTACGACGTGCCCGCCGTGGCGGTGCTCGCCATCGGGGTCGCCGCCGGGGGGCTGGGCTTCCTCCCGTTCAACCTGCCGCACGCCAGGGTCTTCCTCGGCGACATCGGCTCGTACGCCCTCGGGGCGGCCTGGGCCGTCCTGGCGACCTGGCTCGTGCTGCTGCCGGTGCCCACCGAGGTGGCGCTGGCACCGCTGTTCATCCTCGTCCTGGACGCCGGGGTGACCCTGGTCCGCCGGATGTCGCACGGCGACCGCGTCTTCGAACCGCACCGGCTGCACGTCTACCAGCGGGTGGCGCACGCAGGCTGGCCGCACTGGGCCGTCTCCGCGACGGCCGCCGCCGCGACCGCCGCCGCGTGCCTGCTGGCGCTGCCGGCCCTGCTCGGTGCCTCCCGCCCCACCCGGGGGGTGGTGCTGCTCGCCGACCTCGCGCTCGCCGTGGCCTACCTCGCGCTGCCCCGCCTGGTCGGCGGCTCGGCCCGGTGGGGGGCTGCCCGCGGCGCCGTCCCGCTCGAGGTCGTCGGTGCCCCCGACGAGGCAGGCGAGGACCAGACGCCGTGAGGATCCTGCTGCTCACCCACTACTACGCCCCCGAGGCAGGCGCTCCGCAGCAGCGGTGGGCCGCGCTCGCGGACCACTTCGTCGACGCCGGCCACGAGCTCACCGTCGTCGCCCCGGCCCCGCACTACCCCCACGGCCACCTGCTGCCCGAGCACGCGGCGATGGCTCCGGGGGCGGTGCACCCCGGGGTGCACGGGGAGACGGTGCACCGCGTCGCGTTCCGGGGGTACGCCGGTGACGTGGGGTCACGCTTCGCCGACCAGCTCGTGGCGGCCCGGGGTGCGGGCCGGGCTGCGGTCCGGACGGCCCGGTCCGGCACCGGTCCGGGTGCCCCGGACGTGGTCGTCGCGACGGTGCCGTCCCTGCCGATGCTCTGGGCCGGTCGCCGGGTGGCGTCGCGGCTGGGCGTGCCCGTGGTGGCCGAGATGCGTGACGCCTGGCCCGACCTGCTCACCGTCGCCGACGAGTGGGACACCACCAACCGCGGACGGGCCGGGCGGGTTGCGCAGCGGGTGACCCGCGGCGGCCTCACGGGGGTCGGACGGGCCACGACGCGCGAGCAGCGTCGGGCCGATGCCGTCGTGACGACCACCGACACCTTCGCCGCGGCCCTGCGCTCCCGTGGGGTGCGGCAGGTCCACGTCGTGCGCAACGGCGCCCACCCGGTGCCCGGCTACGCCTCGCACAGCCCGCGCGAGACCGCGGACGGCTCGCTCAACGTGCTCTACGCCGGCACCATCGGTCGGGCCCAGGGCCTGGCCACGGCGGTCCAGGCGGCCGCGCTGGCAAGCAGTCGGGGGGTCCACGTCCGACTGCGCCTGGTCGGCGACGGCGCCGACCGACGCCGACTGGTGGCTCTCGCGGCGGCCGAACGGGTCGAGGTCGACTTCGTCGGGGCGGTGCCGCGAGCCGCCATGGGTGAGCACTACGCCTGGGCCGACACCGTGCTCGTCAGCCTGCGGTCGTGGCCCGCCCTCGAGCTGACCGTGCCGTCCAAGCTGTACGAGGCGATGGCCCTCGGTGTCCACGTCACCGGGTCGGTGGCCGGTGAGGCCGCCGACATCATCACCGGGGCGCACGCCGGCCACGTCGCCACGCCCGGCGACGCCGCCGCCCTGGCCCAGCTGTGGGAGTCGGTCGCCACGGACCGCAGCCGGCTCGACCCCGGAACCGGTGGGATCGCCTGGGTGGGCCAGCACGCCGAGGACTCCCAATTGGCCCGGGACTACCTGCAGGTCCTCGAAGCAGTGGTGACCGGTCGTGGCTGAGCGTCGCGCCCGCGCGGGGGTCCTGCAGACCCTGCGCAACGTGGGCATCCTCGTCGTCATGCTGCGACGGCACGCCCAGGACGACCCGGCCCAGCTCGCCGTCCAGGGCATGCGGCGGCTCCCGGCGCAGGTGCGCCGTCCGGTCGCGCGTGCGCTCGGCCGCGCCGCCCGCACCGGGGCGGGCGGCGCCCGCCCCCTGCAGGCCCTCGGCAGCTACCTCGCCGACCGGCCGCAGGACGCCCGCACCGAGCTGCGCGCCCTCCCGGCGACGACCCTGGCGACCAGCCGGGTCGCGTCCGAGCTCGCGGTCCAGCTCGACCTCGACGTCCCTGCGGGAGCCGACCCCGCCCTGGCCGCCCGGTCCTGCTGGCGCCGTGGCGACCTGACCGGCGCCGTCGACCTGCTCGAGGCCGCACCCGGTCGCGCCGCCCGGCGCCAGGCCGCGCGGCTCGCCTCGGAGCGGGCCACGATGCAGCCCGGGTACGTCGTGCCGCTGCGGTCCGGACGCGCGGTGGCCGCGCGCCGTACCGCAGCGGTGAACGGTGCCTCGCCCCGCGCGCTGCACCTGCTGACGAACTCCCTGCCGTGGACCCAGTCCGGTTACGCCCTGCGCTCGCACGCGATCCTTCGCGCGCAGTCCGGGCTCGGTATCGGGGTGGCAGCGGTGACCAGGCTGGGGTACCCGGTCAACGTGGGGCTGCCGTGGGCGGCGGGCAGCGATGTCGTGGACGGCGTGCCGTACCACCGGTTGCTGGCGCGACGGATGTCCGCGACGCCCGAGGGGCGCCTCGAGCAGACCGTGGAGCTGATGAGGTTCCACGTGGAACGGTTCGCCCCGACGGTGCTGCACACCACGACCCACTTCCCCAACGCCCTCGTGGCGCAGGCGGTCGCCGGTGCGGCCGGGCTGCCGTGGGTGTACGAGGCGCGCGGCCAGCTCGAGAAGACCTGGCTGGCCTCCCGGCCGGCAGGACAGCGTGACGAGGGGGCGGGCAGCGAACGGTTCCTGCTCTGGCACGCCAAGGAGACCGAGGTCGCCGTCGCCGCGGACCACGTCGTCGTGCTGTCCGAGGTCATGCGCGCCGACCTCGTCGAGCGTGGCATCGCTGCCGAGCGGATCACCGTCGTGCCCAACGCCGTCGACGCGGGCCTCCTGGAGTCGGTGAGCACCCCGCAGCAGGGACGCCGTGCGCTCGGGCTGCCCGAGGAGGGCCGCTGGGTCGGCACGGTCTCCTCGCTGGTCGACTACGAGGGCCTGGACGTGCTGCTGCACGCCGTGCGTATCCTGCGCGACCAGGGCCTGGACGTGCGCTGCGCCATCGCCGGCGACGGGGTCTCCCGACCCTCGCTGCAGCAGCTGGTCACCAGCTTGGGTCTGGCCGACGTCGTCGTCCTGCCGGGCCGGGTCAGCCGCGCGGACGCGGCCCGCTGGCACCGCGCCCTGGACGTCTTCGTCGTCCCGCGTCGCGACACCCCGGTCTGCCGCACGGTGACCCCGCTCAAGCCGATCGAGGCGATGGCGGCGGGGCGCCCCGTGGTGGCCAGCGACCTGCCGGCGCTCGCCGAGATCGTCGCCGGGCCCGGCAGCGGGCTGCTCGTGACCCCGGATGATGCCGGTGCCCTGGCAGGTAGACTCCACGGGCTGCTCGAGGACGAGGGCCTGTGGCAGCAGCTGGCGGCCGGCGGTCGGGAGTTCGCCGCCACCAGGACGTGGCAGGCCATGGCGGCGCGGTACCACCACATCTACGAGACCCTGGGGAGCAGACCGTGAGCGAACGGGCTCGCACCCCCTCACTGCTCTCCGATGCCGTCGACGCCGAGCTGGAGGTCCTGGACACCAGCCGCCTGAAACCGGTGGGCGAGCGCCCTCCTCTGGGCGCCTACTTGGGCCAGCTGTGGAGGCGGCGTCACTTCATCGTCGCCGACTCCCGGGCGCGCGCGTTCTCCGGCAACCGGGACACCCTGCTCGGCCGGTTCTGGCTGGTCGGCAAGCCGTTGCTCGACGGCCTGACCTTCTTCCTCATCTTCGGGCTGCTGCTGGGGACGGCCCGGGGCATCGAGAACTACATCGGCTTCCTGCTCATCGGCGTCTTCATGTTCTCCTTCACCTCGGGGTCCCTGACCGCCGGCGCGTCGGTCATGGTCACGGGCAAGAACCTCATCCGCGCCTTCTCCTTCCCCCGGGCGTCGATCCCGCTGGCCCTGGCGCTGAAACAGACGATCTCGATGCTTCCCGTGGTCCTCACCATGTTCGTGATGATCACGCTGATCCCGCCGCACGCGAAGGTCACCGCGTTGTGGGCGCTGTTCCCGCTGGTCTTCCTCCTGCAGATGGCGTTCAACACCGGGGTCATCCTGTATGCCGCGCGGCTCACCAACGCCCTCCCGGACCTGCGCATGGTCATCGGGTTCAGCTCCCGGCTGTGGATGTACGGCTCGGGGGTCATGTACTCCATCGACCGGTTCGTCACCCACCCGCAGGTGCTCGCCGCGATGGAGCTCAACCCCGCCTACTGCGTCCTGGAGATCACTCGAGACCTCCTGCTCTACGACACGATGCCCGAGATGAAGCTGTGGCTGACGCTGACCGCGTGGGCCGTGGTGACCCCGCTCCTGGGGTTCTTGTACTTCTGGCAGGGCGAGGAGGACTACGCCCGTGAGTGACCTCCACACGGACGAGCTCCCCAGCGCCTCGCCGGACCACGACGCCGGCGGCCGGTCGCCGGAGGACGACGATGCCCCGAAGAAGGGCATCGAGGTGCCGCTCGGACCCCCGACGGTGCTGGTCCAGCGGCTGTCGGTGCACTACCGGGTCGCCAGCAAGGAGGACGACCGTGCCAGCCTGAGCCGCACCCGGCGGGTGGCCCGACGGCTCGGCTGGTCCCACACGGTCACCGTCCGGGCGGTCGACAACATCTCGTTCGTCGCCCGTGCCGGGGAGGCGATCGGGGTGGTCGGCCACAACGGGTCCGGCAAGAGCACTTTGCTGAGGGTGATGGCCGGCCTCGAGACGCCCACCGCCGGTCGGGTGCTCGCCACCTCGACCCCGTCCTTCCTGGGGGTCAACGCCGCCCTGATGCCGGAGCTGTCCGGGCTGGAGAACGTCCGCCTCGGGCTGCTGGCCATGGGGCTGCGGCCCGCCGAGGTCAAGGACGCCATCCCCGACGTCCTGGAGCTCGCGGGCATCGGCGCCTCCGTGCACCTGCCGATGAAGACCTACTCCTCGGGAATGGGAGCGCGCCTGCGGTTCGCCATCTCGGCGGCGGCCAGACCCGAGATCCTGCTCATCGACGAGGCGCTCGCCACCGGCGACGCCGCCTCCAAGGACCGCAGCGAGGCGCGGATGGCCGAGATCCGTCGGCACGCCGGGACGATCTTCCTGGTGTCGCACGCCGCCCAGACCATCGAGGAGCTGTGCACCCGGGCCATCTGGCTGCACCAGGGCGAGCTGGTGTCCGACGGCCCGGCCTACGAGACCGCACGGGCCTACCGCTGGTGGGCCTGGAACATCGCCAAGGGCGAGACGCAGAAGGCCGAGGGTCTCCTGGAGGCCGCGCGGGCCAGGCTTCGGGCGAGCATGACCCGCAGCCTGGACCTCCCTGCCGACCGACCCCCGCCCCGACACCTGCCCCGGCACTCGTCCGGCACCTGACCAAGGAGACCCATTGACCCTGCGCATCATGACGATCTACGGCACCCGCCCCGAGGCCATCAAGGTGGCCCCGGTGATCAAGGCGCTGGAGGCCCACCCCGACTTCGAGTCGGTGACGGTCGTGACGGGCCAGCACCGCGAGATGCTCGACCAGGTCAACGAGATCTTCGGGATCGTGCCGGACCACGACCTCGACGTCTTCGCCCACGGGCAGACCCTCAACGGCCTGATGGCCAAGGTGTTCGACCGCCTCGACCCGGTGCTGGTGTCGGTGGCCCCCGACGCCGTCGTCGTCCAGGGTGACACCTCGACGGTGGCCGCAGCCTCCATCGCGGCGTTCTACCGCCGGATCCCGGTGGTCCACATCGAGGCCGGACTGCGCAGCGGCGACATCAACTCGCCGTTCCCGGAGGAGGCGAACCGCAAGCTGACCAGCCAGACCACCGCCCTGCACCTCGCGCCCACCGCCACCTCGCAGGCCAACCTCGTGCGGGAGGCCATCGACCCGGCGACCGTGGCCGTCACCGGCAACACGGTCATCGACGCGCTGCTGCACACCGTCAAGGCGGACCTGGCGTTCACCGACCCCCGGCTGGCCGAGGTCGAGGTGTCCGGTCGCCCCGTCCTGCTCGTGACCACCCACCGCCGCGAGAACTGGGGCGGGGCCATGGAGGGGGTCGGCCGCGCGCTGCGTCGCCTCGCCCTGGCCTACCCCGACCACCACGTCATCCTGCCGGTGCACCGCAACCCGATCGTGCGTGAGGCAGTGCTGCCGCACCTCGAGGGTCTGGCAAACGTCCTGGTCACCGAGCCGATGGCGTACGGCGAGTTCACCCGCCTGATGGCGCTGTCCACCATCGTGCTGACCGACTCCGGCGGCGTGCAGGAGGAGGCGCCGTCCCTCGGCAAGCCGGTCCTGGTGATGCGTGACAACACCGAGCGCCCGGAGGCGGTCACGGCCGGCACCGTCAAGCTCATCGGCACCGACGAGGAGCGCATCGTGACCGAGGTGTCGCGCCTGGTCGACGACCCGGCGGCGTACGAGGCGATGTCCAGGGCGGTGAACCCGTACGGTGACGGCCTGGCCGCCGACCGTTCGGTCGCGGCCATCGCCGCGCTGTTCGGCATCGGTGAGCGCCTGCCCGAGTTCACCCCGAGGTAGGGGGTGCTGTTGCGCGACCGACTGCGCCAGCCGCACGGGCGACGGTGGCTCGCGGCCCTGGTCGCCGTGTCGGTCGTGACGGGCTCCGCCGTGCTGGTCGCGAAACAGGCGCGCCATGACGCCGGGCGCGGGGTAGTCCCTGCCACACCTACAGGACCGGAGACGGCGAGCCCAGAACCGGTTCTGCTTGCGGCCCTGACGGGGGGTTTTGAGGGGCCGGTCCCGACCACCGGGGGGTGGACGCTCGACGCCTCACCGGGCACCGCCGCAGCGATCACCACCCGGACGACCCACAGTGGGCGGAGGGCCCTCAGCCTGGACACGTCCGGGACGAGCGGCTCGATCAGGGTGATCTCTCCGCTCCAACGGGTGGTCCCGGGGCAGGGGTACGGCGCGAGCGGGTTCGCGATCGTCACCTCGGGGCAGCCGACGCTGTCCATGCAGTTCGTGGACGACCACGGCGCGACAGTCGCCGAGCAGGCGGCTGAGGCGGACACCAAGGACGGGGTCTGGTCGCGCACGTCCCTGCAGGCCACCGCCCCCGAAGGTGCTTCGAGGCTCCGAGTCGTGCTGGCTGCGGGCGCCGACTCCCAGGCCGTGTGGGACGACCTGGCCTGGTGGACCACGGTGCTTCCCGACTCCGGCTTCGAGGTCGCCGACGGAACCAGTGACCGCCCCCGCAGCTGGTCCGTGTCGACACCGGCCGGCACGTCGCTGACGCGAATCGCCGACCGCCCACGCTCCGGACGGGCTGCTGTGGAGCTGGTGGACGACTCGACCACGGAAGGGGCCCTCCTCGGCAGCGCACTGGTGCCGGCCGCGCAAGGGACCGAGGTCGAGGTCCGTGGCTGGGCCCGCTCAACCCGACCCGGTGTGGTCCTGCGGGTGCGGTGGTTCAAAGCCGACCGGCAAGTTCTGGCGACCGCGCCGGCGAACGGGGCCACGGCAAAGAGCAACAGATGGACCGAGCTCGCCTACACGGTGGCGGTCCCGGACAGGGCCGTCTACGCGCAGCTGCAGGTGGCCACCCCGCAGGACTACCAGGGGCGCAGTGTCTGGGACGACCTCTCCCTGAGGCCTGCGGCCGCCCTGGCCCCACGGTCGTACGACACCGCCGCGATCGCCGCGATGCAAGGGTTCGCCAACACCAAGACATCACTGGTGAGCTCGGTCGGGGGAGTGCCGAAGTTCTCCACGGTGACGTCGGGGGCACCGGCGGTCTTCCAGGTCGCCGATCTGCGCACCGGGAAGCTCGAGTACACCCACGAGATCCCTGGAATCCTCAACGGTTGGGCGCTCACGCCCTCCCTGGACCAACGGATCATCTTCATCGGGGGACAAGGCCACGTCTGGAAGTTCGACACGGCCACCCGAACCCTAAAAGACCTAGGACAAGCGACCCCGCGTGCCACGCGGGTGTTCGATCTCGTCACCGCACCTGACGGTCGTATCTGGGGAGGCAGCTATCCCGGTGGAGACGTCTGGAGCCTTGATCCGAGGACGGACACGTTCACCTCCGCGGGGAGCGTCGGACACGACAACGACTACGCGCGAACGCTGGCCGTCGACGCGACGAACGTGTACGTGGGCACCGGTTCGAAGCGGCCGAACATCGTCCAGATCTCCACAGCGGATCCCCGCCGGCGTACGCAGATCGCGCCACCAGCCGGCGTCGGAACGGGCTTCCTCACCCAACTCAAGGTGCACGACGGCTTTCTCACGGTGCTGTTCCCCACTGCTACCAGGGGCCTTTACGACCTCGGGGCCCGGCGCTGGATCGACGCGCCAGCTCTGGCCACCAGTGGCAACCTCTACCAGCGCCGCCCCGGGACCTCCGCACCCGACAACCAGGTCTACTTCTTTCGCGATGGAAGGTTCTGGGGAGCCACCTTGAGCGCCGATGGCGTCAGGGCACAACCGCTGAGCACGATCGCCGCGCCCAAGAACGTCAACGGGACGGTCGCGCGCATCCGACTGGATGGCACTGTGGCCGACTGGGTGATCTCGCACGACAGCCACACCCAGGTGGTGGCCTTCAAACTGGGCTCGGGTCTTCGCACGGCCGACGCCGCACTCCCGGTGACGACACCGCGAGTGCTCGCCGTCCACCTTCGCCCCAATGCCCTGCGGGTCAAGTCGCTGACGACTGCGGGACAACGGGTGGTGGTCGGGGGGTACGGCGGGCCGAGCCTTTCGTCACTGGACACCCGCACGCTCGACTCCGCAGCTGCGCCGCGCCTGGTCCGACTCGTCGGTGGTGCCACCATCCCGAAGTACTTCGGGGAGGTGGAGGGCATGATCACCAATGGCCGCTACCAGTACTTCGGGACCTATCCCAAGAGCCGCATCTTTCGACTCGATCTGACGCTGCCGTGGAAGGACCGGACCAACCCGCGACTGGTCGTCGACCTCGGGGCACACACGGACCAGGACCGCCCGATCGCCTGGGCGACCTCCGGTCAGCGCACCTTCTTCGGAACCGTTCCCGGCTACGGCATCCGCGGAGGTGTGCTGGGCTGGTTCGACGGCAGCGCCACGAAGCCGGTGGTGGTGGACCCTCCTGTCCCGGATCAGAGCGTCGTCGCGCTCACGGCCACGGCTTCGGTCACCTACGGCGGAACCTCTCGCTGGGGGGGCCTGGGATCGCGGCCCTCCGCGGGGCCACCATCGGTGTTCGCGTACGACGCAGACCAACGACGCCTGCTGTGGACGGTCACTCCGGACCCGGCTGCGCAGTCGGTCGGCTCCGTGCTCCACGACGCGCAGGGCAGATTGTGGGCAGCGACCCGCAACCGCATCTTCCAGCTGGACCCTGCCACGGGTCGGACCATCCGCACGATCACGCTCGGTACGACCGGCGACCCCCTCAGCGACGACCCTGACGATGGCGACCCGGCTGCCGCGACCTTCGTTTCGACGTTCATGGTGGCCCTGCATGGGCACCTGTACGTCGTCACCGGTGGCGACTTGCTGCAGCTGGACCCGCACACGTCACGAATCCTACGTATCGCCAAGGGCGGGATCAGCCCCTCACGACTGACGGTCGTGGGCGATGATCTGTACTTCCCCCGCGCCACCATTCTGGTGACGGCACGTGCTCGGTGACCACCGGGTCGCACGGCATGATGGACATCCTTGGGAAAGGTAGGCGGACGATGGTGTCTCGACGCGGCGGTGATCTGCCGCCTGACTGCGACTACTCCCGGTACCAGCCGCACGTGCGGACCTGGACGTCGGTCGAGGCGTTCCTCGGCGTACCCGTCGAGGAGTGGGTCGCCGGAGTTCACGTCATCCACCACGACGGCGGTCACCTCGACGTCCTCGTGGGTGGCCGGCCGTGGACCGTCCGCTCAGGTCGGTGCCTGCCCGTCTTCCTCACCGGTGCCGTTTCCACCAGAGGACGCGCCCTTGGTCCGTTCTTCTCCGGCAGGAACCTCGCGCGTGACGTGGGTACACCGTTCCTCGCTGTCAGTGACCCGACACTGGACATCGACCCCGATCTCGACCTCGGGTGGTACACCGGCCCCCTCGGATCCGGCATCCAGACACAGCTCAGCCGGTTGTTGGACGCGGTGGCTGCCCGCCTGGAGCGCGAGCTGCTGCTGGTGGGAGGGTCCGGTGGTGGGTTCGCCTGCCTCGACCAGGCTGACCGCCTGCTCGGTCCACTCAGCGTCCTGGTGTGGAATCCTCAGACGGACCTGCTCGACTACAGCGCTCCGGCCGTCCTCCAGTACCTCGTGTCGCTCACGGGCAGGACCAGCGAGCAGGTGGCGGCCTGGAGCAGCGAGGAGAGAGCGGCCGTACTGGAGGCAGGAGGCGTGCGCCACAGCGTGCGAGTCGCGCCCCTCGCGGCTTCGACCCCGCGTCGCCTGCTCTACCTTCAGAATGCGACGGACGACCACCTCGCCGATCACGCCCTCCCCTACTTCCACGGCACAGGATGGGACCAGGGCCTACGCGGCCGCTGGACCGATGGGCACGGTGGGGTCGCACTGGTCGCGCCGATGAGCGAAGGGCACCTGCCCCCACCGCGGGAGGTGCTGCTGACGGCCTTCACCGAGCTGCTCGACTCTCGCACGTCGGCACGCACAGTGGCCGACCGACTCGGGCAATCGGCCCTGCCGGGCATGGATGCCACGTGCTCGAAGGTGAGGGTGTTGCTGGTCGGCAGCTGCGTGTCGCGCGACACCTTTTCCTTCCTTGACCCTGACGCCTTCACCCTCGCCGGGTACGTGGCCCGCCAGAGCATGGTGAGTGCCTTCGCCGGGCCCTGTGAGCCGGTCATCGACCCAGCCAGCTTGACGAGCCGCTTCCAACAGCGGGTGCTCACGGAGGATGCGGGCTCCTCGCTACCAGACGTCGTTCGAACCGCCGCGCCAGAAGTGGACCTGCTCATCTGGGACCTGGTCGACGAACGGCTCGGCGTCCACCAGCATGCTGACGGGGAGTTCACGACGGATTCCATCGAGGTCCGCGGGGTCCTCGGTTCGGCCCTGCCGCCGGGCATCGCACGGGTCGCCTTCGGGTCCGAGGCACACCTCCAGTTGTTCACCGAGGCCCTGGCGGCCTGGAGGGCTCTACTGGCCGAGACCGGCCTGCTCGACCGCACGTTCCTGTTGGCACCACCGTGGGCGGGCGCGACCGACGACGGTCAGGTCGTCCCGGACAGCTTTGGCGTGGACGCGCTCGCGGGCAACATCCTGACCGAGCCGTACGTTGAGGCTGCCGTTCGCGTTCTCGGGGTACCGGTGCTGGGTCGGTCGTATCCGGAGCCGCTCTCCGGCTCGAGTCATCAGTGGGGTCCCGCGCCGTTCCACTACGCCGACGACACCTATCTCCAGCTGGCGGACGAGGTCGTTGCTGCAGCTCGCGTCGTCCATGGCCGTGGAGCGGTGGTCGGCCGCGGATCGCGAGTGCCGAGCGACGTGGACCGCGCGCCGCGACGGCGGTCGCCGACGGTCACCCTGTCCCGACGCGGAGACCGATTGGCCGTCGTGCTCGACGGGGGAGACGCGAAGGCATGGTCGGTCCAGCTGTACAGAGGTGCCGAGCGGGTGGCCACGACGTCGTGGCAGAAAGAGCGGGTCGCGGATCTGCCGCTGACCGGACCAGGTTTGTACCGCGCACGCGCCCACCTGCTCACCCACAGTGGCGAGCGAGTTCCGGTGACCAGCCTCACGGTGCGGGTGTCCTGACCCCCCTGACCCAGCCAGACAGCCGAAGCCCTGTGGCACAGGGTGGGGGATCGGGTCAGCGGCGCCCTGACTAGGGGACGACGACCCAGTCCGTCGTCTTCGCGGTGACTTCGGTGTCGCCGTCGTGGCGAGCGAAGACCCGCACCCGGTAGCGCCCGGCGTCCAGGCCCGACCATGTCAGGTGAGGCGAGGCGGCATACGGAAGAGCCGACACCATTTGGTCGCCAAGGAAGAGACGCCCCGCGTACTGGTCCCAACAACCGCCGAGCACCACGGCGGTCACGTTGCCTGCGCGCTCGGTCGCCATCACAGTCAGGGTCGGGCCTGTCTGGTCACCACCGACCTCGTCGCGCAGCGACGTGAGGAAGGTCAGAAGTGAATCGCGGTACACCGTTCCGATGTCGGCGTGCCGAAGGCCGGGCAGAACGATGAGGTCGGGCTCTTGACCGAGGCTGCGCAGGTGGTCGATGAACGGAAGGACGTGGCCCTTGTAGTGGTGGTCGATGTCGCCCACCACGATCGAGACGTGCGGTGCGCCATGGCTGTCACCGCGCGGGCTGAGGGCCTCAGTGGCAAGCTCGTAGAGGACGGCGTCAAGCTCCGCGACCCGGTCTGGACCGGTGCCACCGGTCATGAGCTGCAGGATGTTGGGGTGCGGCTTGGCGACGAACGAGCCAATCCGGGTCTGGGGCGCGCCAACAAAGATCTGACCCGCTCGGGCGGCCAGGCCGTGGATCAGCGCGGCCGTGCCGCCCTTGGACGAGCCCACCATCACGAGGTCGCTCGCGGCGAGGGAGAGCCGATCGAGGGTGGTCCTGATGAGGGACTGCACCGTATCGAAGATTCCTCGGTCGCCGTGGTCCTGGAGGTAATAGGCGCCTTGGTCACCGAAGTCATCCAGAATGTAGAGAGCGTGGAAAGGGGTTGCGTCGACCGTGGCGCGGTAGTTGTAGGTGAAATCTCCCGGCTGGTGCACAGCGGTGAAGACGACGATCAGCCGCTTCGCACCGACCGAGGTCTTGGCCGGGACCTGCTGGTAGTTGAGACCAACGGCGCCCTCAAAGCGCTGCCACTGCTCACGCCGGTCGGCGAGACCACGGTCACGATAGGCGAAGCTTCCCAGCCGCAGGGTCGACCGAACCCGCGTCGACCTGCCGTGGAAACTGACGCGGACGACATCAGCGGGCTCGGACTGCCCGAAGGTGGGAAACCGCCAGCCCAGGTACGTGGGTCGACGCTGTCCACGGCGGACGCTGACGGCGAGGGCGACATCGGCCCAGAATGTCGCATCCATTAACTTCGTGCCCCGGTCGTACAGTTCGAAGCCGTGTCCGTGTGCCACGACATCGAGCTCAGGCCCGATGTTCCACAGGAGCTCGTAGGCCGCCTCGTCGTCGTTCTGGCGGACGATGGTGTCGAGGATGTCGACCTGAGGCGCCCCGTCGACTTCCTCGACGGAGAGTGTTCGCTCGTGGACCGTGTCGACCAGACGCCCATTGCGACCGGTGACGGTAAAGCCGTCCTCGCTCACCGACGTGGCGACCATCGTCACCTCGTCCTGGTCGTCACCGGCGCGTGGGATGCTGACACCGTTGACGACGAGAGTGTTGTGCGCGAACTGGGAGTATCCGTATCGCGTGAGCGGGTCCTTGTAGTTGTAGCCGAAGGGACCAGCCTCGCTGATGAGGTCGTGTCCGCGGCTGCGCAGTACGAACGAGTTCTCGTCGGCGTGCTTGTGGTACCCATTGTTGTAGGCAGCCTGGAAGAACAGGTAGGTGGCGTCCGGGTCGCCCCAAGCGGAGCGATAGATGGCATACCCCGAGCGGGGCAGGACGAGGACCCGCCTGTCGGGACGTTCTCCGGATCGTCCTTGGGTTGCTGCGTAGGTGAAGGCGGGGTCCCCGAAGACTGAGCGAGCGGCACTCACGAGTGAAACCTGTTGGGTGTCGCTGACGGGGGGAAAGACGCCGTTGGGCATCACAGCGTGCGTCGCATACAAGGACAACTCGCGCATAAGGGCTTCGAAGATCGGAGCGTCCTCGTGGCCGACTGCTTCGAGCACTTCCACGTACTCCCGCACGAAGCGGGCCACCATGACGTGGTACGTCGGTGTGTTCTCGACGTGCACACCTTCGTCGGTGAAGCAGGCAAGAAAGTATGTCTTGAGTCGCGCCAGGCCGACACCCAGGAGTTCGCTGCGATCTGGGTGAGGACGCCAGCTCGCCAGTCCGGCGTAGTTGACCAGGGCCAGGTCCTGAAACATCCCGTGGTTGTTCACCCCCGCGTGGAAGTCGTCGCGTTTCAGTAGTTCGGCCGTGCGATCGAGGAAGCCTCGGTACCATTCGAGATCCTCGCTGTCTAGGTGTGCTTCGAAGGCTGGGAGTAGCGCGAGGTGGAAGGTAAGCCGTTGGGCGGTGCTCTCGTCGTGATAGGCCATCGTCGTGTCGTCGACCGCATGCGGGAAGAACTGCTGCCATTGCCGCGTCAGAGACAGCGCGAAAGTGGCCGCTGCGCGGGGGTCCTTGCTCGTGGTGACATGTGTGGGCCAATCGGCAAGGAAGAGGAAGCCGTGCACGAAGCGGGCGCGAGAGCGGTCCATCTCGGTCCGCCAGACCTGGCCGTCCTTGAACGGGATGTCGCCGAACTGCTGGGACTCGATAACTCCGTCACGGACAAGGCGCTCTGCCCGTCGCCGACTGACGGCGGACTCTCCGGTGGGTAGGCGTCCACGCACCAAGGCTGCCAGCACGGTGAGGTCGGGCGGCGCAGTCATGCGGGGGACCGCGTCGTTGACGTCGGTTTCGTCGAAGGGGGCGGCATTGCCGCGGACGCGGCCAACTCCGCACCCACGATGCAACCAGCGAGGTACGTGTAGGCCTGCGCGGTGTAGTGGAAGGGGCTCGGTCCCCATTGGTGTTCCGTCGTGGAGCGAGCCAGCTCCTTAGGTAAGGCGATGATGTTCATACCCAGGGACTGGAGGTGCTCGAAGTAGCGGGCGTACTGTGCGTTGGCCTCCTCTGGAGGCGTCATCCAGCCCGGCACGGGGACGGGCCCTCCCTCGGCAAGCTGCGAGGCCCACGGAGTGCGTAGTACCAGCGCCTTCTCGAGCAGGCCCAACGCGGCTAGGCGGGCAGTGATGACTTCGATCGCGTGCGCCCAGAGGAAGAAGTGCTCATCGGTGGCGAAGGCGATGTGGCGGCCACCGCGCGTGGCGGCGTGGCCTCCGGCCGCCCATAACTCGGCGAGTTTGGTCACGTGACCCCCGCCGATCTCGATGACCCCACCACGCTCGTCGATGAGGTCCATGAGGAGCACGTCCACCTCGGGAGCCACGTGCGCCATCACGTCGAGCAGATCTCCTTCGACGTCGCCGGCGACCATGCGGTTCTGGAAGGCGGAGGGCAGTTCGGTCAACGCCGTCTGGAGACCCTGGGCCGGCGAGCCGACACTGATGGCCGACTGCCGAGCCACGTAGGCGAGCAGACGATGTCCCTCCGGCAGGAACTCGAAGGTGTCGCGGGAGACGCAGCTGCCGTAGATGAGGACGTGGGTATCAGACATGAGCGGTGGCCTCAGGACTCAACACGTCGATCAGGCGACCCAGGACAGACTGCGCCCCGAAGCGCTCGCTGGCCAGGACGCGGTACTCCTGCGGCGTTCGGACCTCCGAGATGATCCGGTCGACGATGTGGGCGACCGAGGCGCTGATCCAGTCGTGCGGGTAGATCAGGTCCGACCCCGGCCAGGCGAGCATGGCGGGCAGGGCGCCGCTGGCTGCACCATCGGCAATGGTCAAGTGGAAGGACTCGAAGTCGCTGACCGACAACGCCACCCCAACGGCGGTGTACCACTGTGCCATGTCGTTTCCGTGGCCGTCGAAGGCGACGGTGCCGGGACGCACGGCGTTCAAGGCATCGATGCGCGCGTACTGTTCGTCGTACCACGCCATTTCTTCGGGTCGTGCAGCCATCCAAGGGTGGTCGTGGGGGGTGCGGCCCTTGATGCGCAGTGAGTAGACGTGTCCACGCCGGTCCAGCTCCTCGATGACGTCGAGGGCCAGGTCGAGCCGCTTGGTGGCGGGCACGATCCCGACGAGGCCGATGGTGGTCTGGGCCTGAGCGGACTTTTCAAGGTCCAGACCCGCGGTGTCCACGGGGTTCGGCACGACTATGCACTTGTCTGCAGGCAGGCCATGGCTTGCGATCGCAGCAGCTCGGACGAGCTCACCGACGAAGACGTAGCAGTCCACGTTCTCGTGGGCGATCTGGGCGAGATAGGGGCGGCGCAGCTCCTGAGAGTGAACTCGAACCACGAGACGTTGCCCGGGCAGAACGTGTTGGGAGTACCAGACCGCGTTGCCGAGGCCCCACTCGCACAGCACGACCTCGGCGCGGTGCAGGAGCGCGAGGGACTGCTCCTCGTCGTGATCGGTGTGCGTCTGCCACTGGTCGAGGAGCACCTCTGCACCCTGGCTGCGCAGCTCGTCCATGAGCGAGGTCGCGAACTTGAGGTCGTGGCCGGCGACGAGAACCCGGTGACCGCCGACGCGCGTCGTGTCGCGAACGGAGGGGGCGGCCGAGCCTGCGCGGGCTACCACCGTTGCCCCGGATGCGGGCGCCACGAACGGCACCAGCAGCTGTACCGCAGTGAGTCCGCTGGCGAGCAGCGCCTGGTCGAGGTGAGGTTGCCTCGTGGCGGCTAGTACGGCAACGACACCGGTGGTCGTCCCGGTACCCGGCACCGGCAGCGCGATCGGCCGGCCAGGCTCGAGGTCAGCCACCGCATGGCTGTCTATGCGCTCCCACGGTCCGAAGGCTGTCGCGTGGAGCAGGTCCTCGAAATGAGTGCGCGGCACGACCCCACCGAGCCGCCCGATCCATTGAGCGCTGGTGCTAGGGATGCCCAGGCCGTCCCAGGTCCGCACCTGGGCTCCCGTTCCCTGGAAGGCGAGCACCGCGTCGCTGACTGCACCTTCGCCAGCCTCGGCGTGCACGAAGACCTCTGCAGGGGGCAGTGACTGTGAGGCGAGGGAGTGAAGGACCTCCGAGGAGGACGAGTCGAGCGCGATCGCATACGTGTGGCGTTGCGGTCCTGTGACGGGTAGGCCAGCGGTGCGCGCCACGATGGTCATGGCGGTGTCTACGGTGTGAGAGCGCAGGACGGCTCGCATCTGGAGCCAGGACTCGGCCAACCGCGCCTGTGGGTTGCTCGACCAGGTACGCAGGAGGGCGCGCCACACCGCTTGGTCGTTGCTCGCCGGGATGACCGACCCGAAGGTCTCGTCGATGCCGCGCCCGGGGCCGGAGAGCACGACCCCACCGCAGGCGGCGACCTCGACGACGCGGCGGGAGAACATGGTCGGCGACTCGGTGACCGAGTTGACGTTGAGGTTGGCCAGGTGGCTCTTGTACGAGTCGATCACCTCGGCGTAGGGCAGGGAGCCGCGTACGCTCGCCCGGAACGCCGGCGGGAAGTGGTACGGCGAGTCGGGGATGGACGCCTGGCGGTCGTAGATCGCCAGGCCGAACGGGCGGCAGGTCTCCAGGAGCCGGGTCAGCTCGACCGACCGCTTGGCGTAGCGCTCGCCGTAGAAGGTTCCGGCGTAGGCGACGGTCGGCTCGTAGTCGCGGGCCCCCGGTAGGGGGTTGTGGATCTTCGGTTGGGCGTAGAACGGCAGCGACGACGCAGTGCGCACGGTGCCCGCCCCGGCCACGAGGTAGGGCTGGACACGGTTGCCGTCAGTGGTGAAGACGTGGTCGCACAGCGACGCCGTCTCGACGAACCGCTCGAAGTGGACGGGGTCCTCCTTGTTCCAGAAGACCGAGGGGACCCCCAGCTCGCGGGCCCGGGCGAGCAGGGCCGAGATGTCGGCGTGCTCCTCGTCGAGGTAGCGGCCGATCCCGCGGTGCCACGTGCCGTCGTTGCCCTTCCACGCGGACTCGATGAACACGAGGTCGAGGTCGGCAAGCTGGTCGCGCCATCCCGCGCGGTCGAGCGGAACGACCTGCACCGACGCCGAGAGCGTCTGGGTGGTGAACTCGTCGGCCACCAGGCCGACCCGCAGCGAACCGAGTCCCGGGCCCGGGACGGCACCGTCCCGGTGCACCACCTCCGCCTCCCGGTGGGCGCCACGGATGGAGTGGGCAAGGCCCTCCCACGTGCGCTCGTCCAGGCACCACAGGCGACCTGTGCGACCGAGGTCGGCCCGCAGGTCAGGGGCCTCGACGAGCCTGCCGAGCACGTCCGCCAGGGCCTGGGCGTCTCCAGCAGGGAAGAGCAGCGCCCGGGACTCCTGGTGGCCGGCGAGGTCGCGGTGCGGGGCGACGTCCGACAGCACGACCGCCTTCATGCTGCTCATCGCCTCGAGCGGCTTCAGCGGCGAGACCATCTCGGTCACCGGCAGCGACAGGCGGGGGCACGGCATGATGTCGAACAGGCTGAGCAGCCGGGGCATCTGGTCACCGGGCACCCGCCCGACGAGGCGGACGTGGTCGGCCAGGTCCAGGCGCTCGACCTGCTCCGCCAGCGCGGCGGCCGACGACCCGGACCCGGCGATGACGACCTGGAAGCCGACGGCGGCATCCCGCAGCAGGGCGGCGGCGTCGACGAGGACCTCGAGACCCTCGTACGGCACCATGCTGCCGGCGAAGCCGATGACGGGCACGTCCGTGCGGACGCCGAGCGACGCCGCATACGCGACGTCGCGGGGCAGCGGGAGGAACTCGACGGGCGTCACCGCGTTGGGGGCCACGGTGACCCGCTCGGCGGGGACCCCGCGGCGGACCATCTCGTCGCGGGTCTGGCTGGTGATGGCGAGCACCGCGTCGGCCTCGCGCCCGACGAGTGTCTCGAGGTCGGACTGCACGGCGAAGCGCTCGGACTGTTCCCAGCCGGGCTTGGCGGACGCCTCGGTGATCTCCCAGAGCCCGCGCACCTCGTACACGAAGGGGATGCCGAGACGTCGGGCCGCGATGAGGGCGGCCAGCCCGACGCGGAAGTTGGAGGCGGCCTGGATGACGCTGGGTCGCTGGAGCCGGGCCTCGCGCACGAACGCGTCGGCACACTCGAGGATGTAGCGGTCGACCGGGGTGCTGGCGAGGGGGCTGCCGGCTAGGTGCACGTAGTCGACCTCGTCGACGTGCACCGTGTGTCGGTGCCTCGCACGGGATTTCACGTCCGACTTGGAGTCCCAAGGGTACCCAGACCTGCCCACGACCACGACGTCGGCGCCGGCTCGGCGCAGGCCGGACGCCACACCCTTGGTCCGCACCGAATAGCCATTGGTGTTGTACGCCGGCGTTGAGTGCACGCAGTACATGACTCGGCCGGGCTCCGGCAGGTAGGCCGGGCCCTGCGCTCGCGGCGGGACGCTGATGCCTTCTCGGGCGACCCGGTCGACCGCGACGATGCGCTCGGCCAGCTCGGCCCCGGCGCTGTCGAGTGCCGCGGCCACGTCGGGGTGCTCGCGAAGCAGCTGCGAGGGCACCGAGACCAACCCGCGCTCGTACCAGGCGCGACTCAGGACATGGCCCAGACGCGTGGGCGTCTGCTGCTCGAGGAATCGCTCGACGAGCTCTTCGAAGGAGTACTCACTCAGTCGCCGCTGCAGCGGCGGTTTGATGGAACCTGGTGAGAACGCGTCGGAGTCCGGGGTCGCAGTGCCGGGGCCACCAGCACCGACGGCAGGTGCGATCTGCGCCGTCTCGGCGGACGTCGAGTTGCCGCGTTGGGTCGGACGTACCAGAGCCAGTGGAGCGGCGAGCGTGCGGCCGACGCGGTAGGACCTGGACCCACGAACCCGCTGGAGGTCACCCTTGAGGCGAGCTGTCTCGGCCCGGTAGGCGTCGAGGGCGGCGTGCGCGCTACCCAGCCGGCGGGTGAGCTCCTGCTGCTGCTTGCGAAGGCGCTTGAGCTCACGTGCGTTGTTTTCTGCCTCTTGGAGCTTGGCCCGAGCCGCACGGTCTCGTGCCCTCAGGCCTTCGTAACGGACGCGAAGGGCCTGCGGGTCGCTGACGAAGTCAGACAGCAGCTGCTCGTCGAACCCGACAGGGTCACGGCGTTCGTCGTCGTGCATCGAGATCTCCCAGAGGTGGTGTTGGGTGCGGCGCGATTCTAGGGGGTGTGTTCGGGAGCCCTCTGGAAGTCGGCTCTCGAACGGGAGCTCGTCGGTCCGAAAGTTGGCTCACCGCACCCAGAGAGGTGGTGAAACTGCCACCATGGCCGCAACGACTGCTCACGCGATCCGTCATCTCTACCGCAGAGGATGTTGTCCGATGCCCATCACCGTGGGGCCCCCAGCTCAAAATGTTGGAGACGCAGGGGAAACCGTGTCCAGCTATGCCCTCACCTTCGAGCGCCCTACGCGGCTGGTAGTGGTGCGCCTGGTGGCCGCCGTCGCGCTGGGGGAACGAAGGCTGGTGGTTTCCCTCGCGGACCCGGCCCGGCCCGGTGAGCCGGTGGTGCACGGCTCGGGTGCCTGGCGTTTCAGCCAGACCCTGCACCGTGACTTCGTGTACGCACCACAGATCGATGCCGGTGCGATCTGGACGCTGCCGCCTGCCAGTACGCCCACGTCCATCTCGTCCTTGAGCATCAGAGCTCACCCTTGGGGAGGCGCCCGCACGACGCAGGGTTTGTTGTCGCAGGTATGGGTGTCCGCGGTGAGCGACGTGGATGATGTGAGGATCTACCGAATGGGGAGCGCATGACCACCGCGGACACGCCGTTGGATCTCAGCGTGGTGATCGGCTTCAAGGACTGGGGGAGGGACCGGTTGCTCGTAGCCGTGCGGTCCGTCCTGGCGGCCATGGACGGCGTGACCGGAGAGGTCGTCGTCTCCGACTACGGCTCCAGCGACTCCGAGGGGGTGCAGCACGCGGTCGAGAGTCTCGGGGGTCGCTACGTGCACACCCCCACTGACGGGGTGTGGTCGCGGTCGAGAGCCTTGAACGCGGGCTTCGCGAGAGCCGAGGGCAAGGTCTTCGTGGCGACCGACGCGGACATGGCCTTCAGCTCTGGGTCGCTCGCGCATGTTGCCAGACTCGTTCGGGATGATCCCGGCACCGCCGCTGCACTGCAGTACCGGGACCTGCCGGAGGCGTTTGCGGCGCAGACCTTCCTCGATCCCGAGATCGACTGGGAGGCCCTCGACGCGGCCTCCCGCCTGCGTCCCCGGTGGGGGATGGGGGTCATCGCGGTCTCCCGTGAGGTCTTCGCCCACGTCCGGGGGTTCGACGAACGAATGGACGTCTACGGTGGGGAGGACCTCGACTTCGCCGAACGGGTGCGCCGCGCCGGGTGCCGGATCCACTGGGTAGATGACCCGGCGGTGCGTGTCTACCACGTGTGGCACGAGTCCTCCCGGGCCGCTGCTGACTCGACGGCCGAGGGCCGAGCAGCCATCGCCGCCAACCGCGCCATCGTGCGCGAGGACGCGAGCTTCGTGCGCAATACGCGTCGGTGGCTCCACCCGGTGGCCGGGTCCGGGCCCACGGTGACGGTGGTGGTGGCGACAGACGACGACCATCCCCTCCTCCCGGACGCGATGAGCTCGGTCCTCGCCCAGACCATGACGGACTTCGAGCTCGTCGTCGCCGACGCCGGGTCGTTGGAGACGACCCGGGAGGTCGTCTCCGCCTCCGATGATCCCCGAGTCCGTTACCTCAGGCTCGCGCAGAACTCCGGTGTGGTGGCTGCTCGACAGCACGTCGCGGAGGTGACCCGGAGTCGTTACAGCGTCATCCACGAGGGCTCGGACCTGATGCTTCCGTGGCGTCTCGAGGCGCACCTGGCGGCGCTCGTGCCCGGCGTCAACGGCACCTATGGCGGTCGGGTCAGGTTCGACGACGCCGAGGGTTCTTTGAGTTCCGAGCCCGGGACCGACCTGTCCCTTGCCGCAGTCCTCTTCTCGCCCGAGGTATACCTCCATGGGACCCTCATGCTGGAGACAACACTCCTGTCCCGCCTCAGGTACGACAGGACCCTGCAAAGCGGTGCAGCCGAACTCGACCTCGTGCTGCGCCTGATGCGCTCGGGGGTCACCTTGGCGCACACCGGCGACTTCCACGTACTGCGGTCACGGCAACTGCCGGCGGACCTCGAGGAACCTCTGGTCCTTCCGTCGTCATTCATGGCCCGCAACCCGGTGGGACCGGCGCAGACAGGGGCGCTCAGATCGGCTGTGGCTCTGTCGGCACCGGTCCGGGTTCGTGGTGCCGAGAACCTGGAGGAGCACGTTCGGCCCTACCTGCCGGATCATCTGGTGGAGCGTCTTGCGGTCGTACGCACCGACGGTGGGGTCGCACCCGTGATGGATGTGCTGGGACCGCAAGTCGAGCTGATTGCCCGGTCGAGCAGCACACGAGCCGACGGTTCGCGCATCGAGGACCTCGTGGTCCGGGGTGTCACCTGGCCGGACGTGGCAAGGCTGCGAACCGGTGCCTTCGACGCCCGCCTCCACGATGCCCGGTCTGTGGCAGCTCAAGGCATCGCCGGGGCCGGCGCCCTCTCCGAGATCACGGCTTCCCTGAGGAACGAGGCTGACAGGCACTCGGACGAAGAGGTCATCGTGGTGACCCGGAGGAGAACTGATACTCGTGCCGGTGTCGATGTCGTGAAACAGGCGGCCGAGAGGCTTCGCGGGCGGTGGGCGGCTGCACGTGAGATCGAGGGTCATGACGAGTCGCGGGTCGCAGAGGCCATCGCGATCCCGATGGATGCAGACGTGCTCGGGTGTATCGACCATCTGGCGTCGCTAGCCGGTGTCATGAGCGTGTGCGCAGCACCAGGCTGGACTGACGAGGAATTCGGGGCGCGCCTGGCTGAGCACGTCGGAGGTGCGTCGTGAGAATCAGTTGGATCACTGACGACCACGCGGGCCGCACGGGCATCAGGGCCGAGCCGGGCCGCTATGACGCAATCCCGGTGCTCGACTCGTTGCTCTTCGACGGCGCACCTCTCCCGACGAACGACGACCGCTTCGCAGTGGCTGCGACCCTCACCTTCGGCAGGTATGTCAGCGGCTGCCTCGAGCTCCCCCAGCCGTGCTCCCCAGCGACGGCCGCTGCCATCGCTCGGTATCTGGCCCCGGTGACGGCGACGGTCGGGCCGGTGACGCTCGAACCGAGGGCACTGCCGATGGGCACCGGCGTGTGCGTCAGCCTGGAGCAGGACGACCCGTTCGAGGCCCGGCCTCGAACAGCAGGGGCGCAACGAACCTTCGTGCTCAGAAGCCTGCGCTCGGACCGGTACGCGGGGTCCCTCGCAGGAGACACCTCTCTCGACGTCGCCACGAACGCGTGGTTGCACGCGCGTCCGTACGACCGGCCCCTGGAAGCCAGAGCTGCTTTGTTGGCGATCGCAGTGCTTCATGCCGATTCCCTGCAGATCGACGAGATCGTCGTTCGGGACGGCGGGTTCACCTCAGTCGAGGTCGCACGGGTTCGCGACCTGCTCGCCGCGTCGCGGCTAGGTTTCTCAGTGCTGCAGGTAGGCGGGTGAGGGGCGGCCTTGCTTCGGTCGCTCCCTCAGGGGGCAAGCAGCACTGATGTACTGTCGACCGACACGGTTCGAGGCGGGTCGGTCAGCGCCACAGGCCGCGGGTGTCGATGACGGCCTTCTCTGCGAGCAGGCGGCGGTCGATGTGGCGGAACTCCCGGTGGTCGACCAGCAGCACGATGATGTCCGCGGCTGCGATCCCCGACCGGGTCTCCGCAAGCTCCACGTTCGGCAGCGCCGACAGCGAGGCCGGGAGCTCGTCGATGTTGGGCTCGATCGCCAGCACGCGCGCCGCGGGGTGACGCTGCGCGAGCTGCTTGGTGATCTCCAGTGAAGGGGACTCGCGCAGGTCGTCGATGTCGGGCTTGAACGCCAGACCGAGCGCCGCGATGACGGGGTCCTTGAAGCGGTCGGCGCGCTCCTTGACCTTGCCCAGCACGTACTCGGGCTTGTGGTCGTTGACCTCGCGGGCGGTGCGGATGAGGCGGGCCTCCTCCGGCACGGCACTGACGATGAACCAGGGGTCGACGGCGATGCAGTGTCCGCCCACGCCCGGCCCGGGCTGCAGGATGTTGACGCGCGGGTGCTTGTTGGACAGCTCGATCAGCTCGAAGACGTCGATGCCGATCTTGTCGGCGATGATCGACAGCTCGTTGGCGAAGGCGATGTTGACGTCGCGGTAGGAGTTCTCCGTCAGCTTGGCCATCTCGGCGGTGGTGGCATCGGTGAGGTGCAGCTCGGCGTGGCAGAAGACCTGGTACAGGTCGCGGGCGCGCTCAGCCGCCTCGGTCGTGAGCCCACCGATGATGCGGTCGTTCGTCACCAGCTCGATCATCACCCGGCCCGGCAGCACCCGCTCGGGGCAGTGCGCGAAGTGCACGACCGGGCGCTCCTGCGAGCCGTCGAGGGACAGGTCGGGGCGGGCGTCCAGCACTCGCTGCGCCATGTGCTCGGTGGCGCCGGGGGGAGAGGTCGACTCGAGGATGATGAGCTCACCACCGCGCAGCTGGGGGATGATCGCGTCGGTGGCGGCCTCGATGTAGCTGAGGTCGGCGGCATAACCGTCCTTGAACGGGGTGGGCACCGCGACGATGTAGGTGTTCGCCTGCGGCGTCTCCTTCTGGGCCGAGAGCATGCCCTGGCTGACCGCGCCGGCGACGTGGGTGGCGAGATCGGGCTCCACGAAGGGGACCTCGCCGCGGTTGACTGCGTCGACGTGTCGGTCGCTGACGTCGACCCCGATGACCTTGACGCCGTTGCTGGCAAGGATCGCTGCCGTGGGCAGACCGATGTATCCGAGACCGATCACGGCCACCGTCTTGGTTGTCACGAGAAAGCTCCCAAAGGTCAGATCATGATGTGCGCGTCGCACCGGCCGTAGGCGAGTACGCGTGCATTTGCCAGCAGTTCCGCTGAGGTGGCTCCCCACGTGTGGCGGGCAGAAGTATGCCGCATCTGGACGAAGTTGAACCGATCGGCCGAGTAGATGGACAGCCCGTCGGCGGCCACGTCGCGCAGGAAGCCGGTGTCCTCGCCGCGTCCCACGTCGGCGAACGGGTGCGCCACCGCGACGTCCCGGCGGGCGACGATGGTCGGCCCCATGACGAGGTCGGTGAACCGGTGCTCGCGCTCGGGGAACCGCAGGATGGTCACGTCGAGGGCCTCGAGGTACATGTGGTGGGCCTGCTTGCCCACGACCTGCGCCCCGGAGTAGTCCAGCGCGTGCAGCTGGTCGCGCAGGTAGTCCGCGCCATACAGGTCGTCGTCGTCCATCTTGGCCACGACGTCGCCGGACGCCGCCTCGACCAGGCGGTTGAGGCAGCCACCGAGGGTCGTGGTGGCGGGCTCGTGCAGGAGGGTGACCCGCTCCAGGCCCAGCGCGGCGGCCCGCGAGCGCAGGTCGGCGTCCGGCTCGAAGCCGTGGGTGAGCAGCACCAGCTCGCAGTCGACCCCGCGCTGGGCGGCGACGGTGGCGAGCACGTGGTCGAGCTGCTGCGGACGGTTGGTGGAGACCAGCGCACTGACCGAGGGCAGTCGTGCGGCCGACGCGTCAGCAGCCAGGCCCGCCGAGGCCAGGACGGCGTCGAGGCGGCGCGTGTAGGTGTGCGACTCCCAGATCCGGCGCTGGGCGGCGTGGACCGTGCGGTCGCGCAGCTCCGGGCTGTTGACCAGGGCCCGCAGCGTCCAGCGGGCCTCCTCGGCGGTGGCGACCTGGAGCACCTCGTCGGCGGGGAAGAACTCGCCGATCGCCCGGCTGGGCGTGGAGACCACCGGGGTGCCGCAGGCCGTGATCTCGAAGATCCGCCGGGCACACATGCTCGGTGAGCCGATGACCGAGTTGACGTTGAGGAAGACCTTGTACGCGCGGTACGCCGTGAGCATCCGCGGGTAGTCCAGCGAACCGACCACGCGCCGGTCCAGCGGGGCCGGGAACTGGTAGCGCTCGTCGCCGCCGAGGTAGCGCGAGAACACCTCGAGCCCGGTCTCCATCCGCGACGAGACGGCCTCGGCGGCCCCCAGCAGCAGGTCCATCTGCTCGCGGCGCTCGGGGTACTTGTGGGCGAAGTACATGCCGCCGAAGCCGATGTCGCGGCTCTGGTGGCCGTCAGCCGGGCCGGATCGGGTTGTGCAGCGACTGCTGCGCGGCGAACGGCAGCACGCCGACCCGGTCGTGGCCGAGGTCGCGGTGGTAGTCGGGGACGCGGTCGGAGTCGGTGGTCCACACGTGGTCGAACAGGCGGGCGGTGTCGAGGAAGTCCGCGTAGTGGACCGGGTCCTCCTTGTTCCAGAAGACCGTCGGCACCCCGTGGTCGCGACACCACTGCACCAGCTCGACGATGGCCGGGCGCGGAGCCGAGGTGCCGGTGAGGTGGTACTGCCACGCGTCCCCGTTGCCGTGCCAGGCCGACTCGACGAACAGCAGGTCCAGCCGGCGGGGAGTCCACCTGCTCGCGCCACCGGTCCGGGAGCAGCGCGACCTGGTCCCACTCGTACCCCAGGGCCAGGCTGGTGAAGTCGTCCAGGACCACCCCCACCCGCAGGTCGGGCCGGCGCGGCGCACGCTGCGGCAGCGGCCACGGCGGCACCTCGAGGGTGCCGTCCGCGGCCAGGCGGATGCTGCCGCGCGGGCGCCGGAGGTCCAGGCTGCGCCGCTGCCACCACTGGCGCACCTGTCCGGTGCCGCCGTGCCGCAGGTGCCAGACGGCGCGGCGGACGTCGGCCACGAACCGGGACGCACCGGTGGAGGGGGATCCGGGGGCGCCGGCGCCGGGCATGGTCTCCTCAGGGGACGGGAGGGCGTATGCGGCGGGGTCACCCGGGTCGGCCCGGCGTGGCCCCGGCGCGCGAGGTCACGGTCAACATAACGGACGCGCAGGTCAGAGCCAGCAGGTCAGGGCCACGGACTCGCCCGGCCCGGCTGCGCGCCGCAGTTCGGGAGGAGGACAACCTGTGCGGCACAATGTCCGAATGCATCGCTTCCGGGGGACCGACATCTGGCTCGGTGTCCTCGCCGTCGTCGTCAACATCGGTCTGGTCGTCGGGGTCGTCCTGCTGACGACCGGACGGCCCACGGTGGACGACCCGACCCCGGCCAGAGCGACGTCGACGACCACGAAGACCACCGCCAAGGCGTCGACCACGACGACCACGACGACGACCGCTGCACCGCGTTCGCCCGAGGCCCTGCTCGCCTCCGACGCCAAGGTGACCATCGCGGTGCTCGGTGACCAGACCAGCGACGGAGAGGCCGAGTGGGTCACGGCGTTCAGCCAGCTCCTCGCCCAGGACCGCAAGGTCACGCTCCACCGGCTCAACCCTGCCGACCCGACGCAGTACACGATCAAGTCGTCGTTCGGCACCTCCGGTCCGGCGACCGACCTCTACAACGGCAGCCGCGCGGACGCCCCCGCCGACTACGCCGCCAAGCGGGTGCTCTTCCTCGTGCCCGTGAAGCCGGACCTCGTCATCCTCAACTACGGCCGCAACGACTCCGCGTCCAACATCAAGGCGCACCTGCAGAGTGCGGCGTCGGCGGTCCGGGCCCGTTACCCCGCCGCGACGGTGCTCGTCACGCTCCAGCCGCCGAGCCTGGACGACCAGGACAAGGCGGTTCGGGCCGCCGCGGCCGCCTGGGCCAGGTCCAGGAACTACCGGACCCTGGACGTCGCCAAGGCCTTCCTCGCCACCGGTGAGCCGAACGCCTACGTGTCGGGTGCCGACCCCGAGGTGCTCAACTCCCGGGGCGACGCCCTGTGGGGGCAGACCGTGTTCACCCTGCTCGGCGGGACCGTCCGCGCGCCCGAGCCCGCGCAGACCCAGGCCCTCCCGGCCCCCACGACCACGACCCCGTCGACCCTGTTCCCGTCGTCCCCGGCGCCCGTCACGTCGACCCCCCCGCCCGCGCCACCCGTGCCGTCGAGCTCGTCGAGCTCGTCCTCCACTCCCTCGTCGTCGTCCTCCTCGTCCACCGTCGTCGCCGCGCCGCCGCCGAACACGACGGACGAGCCGCCCTTCACCCCGACCTTCACCCCGCCCGCGCCCACGCGATGACCTCGGGGAGCCGGGCACACGCATGACGGACCGCAGGGTCTTCGGGGGTCGCCCCACGGTGCTGGGTCACCGTGGGTCCGGTCGCGGCGTGGTCGGCGGCCACGTGGAGAACACCCTCGACTCCCTGCTCGCCGGCGTCGCCAGCGGCCTGCGCTGGGTCGAGCTCGACGCCCGCCGCACCGCCGACGACGTCCTCGTCGTCGGCCACCACCCCACGCTGGAGGCCGGTGACTTCGTCGCCGACCTGACCTTCGACCAGGTCGAGGACCGTGGGGCGATCGCCCTCGAGCCGCTGCTGGCAGCCCTGCCCGACGGCATCGGGGTCAACCTGGACGTCAAGAGCTCCCTCGAGGACGCGCTGCGGCCCCGTGACGCCACGACCGCGGCCCTGCTGGCCCCGCTCGTGCAGGACCTGGTGTCCCGACGGCCCGTGCTCGTGTCGTCCTTCGACCCGGCCGCCCTGCTCGTGCTCGGGGAGGCTGCCCCGGATGTGCCCCGGGCCCTGCTCGCGTGGGTCGGCTTCCCGTTGCGCAAGGCGATCCCGGCCGCCGTCCACCTCGGTGTCGAAGCGGTGGCACCGCACTGGACCTCCTTCGGCCCCAACGCCGTGGACCTCGCCCCCACCTTCCGACCGGCCGCCCATGCCGTGGACGTCGCCCACCGCGCAGGGCTCGAGGTCGTGGTGTGGTGTCCGACCGCCGAGGTGGCCAGCGAGCTCTCGTCCGTGGGGGTCGACGCGGTGGTCGTCGACGACGTGCCCACGACGCTCGCCGCGCTCCGCGGGAAGGCCGACTGACGCCATACGGCGGGGTGGCCCGATCGGGTTTCCCGGTTTGCCCTCGTGTGGGAGCCTTGGCCCCGACTGCGTCGGCAAGGGTGGCAACGGGGAGTTCTCCCCATTGGGGGCGGTCCCCTCCCCACCTAGCCTTGCCCGGTGCGGCGGCCCGTCGCTGTTCCCCGAGAGGTCCTGATGCCCACCCTGAAGTACCCGAGCGAGCAGTTCCCCGGTCCGCCCTCGGTCACCGTCGACATCCCCGACGAGTGGTCGCCGGTGCGCGTCCCCGGGACCCTGCTCGCGGCCCGGCGTGCCGAGGAGGGTGACAGCTTCGCCCCCAACTTGGTGGTGCGCGGGTTCACCCGGTCCGCGGAGTTCACCATCGGGCGGGCGCTGGCCGAGCTCAAGGCGTTCGTGACCGAGCGGCCCGACGGCGAGATGGACGAGCCGTTCGAGGTGGAGATCGACCACGTGCCGTTCGTCGGGGTGAACGTGTCGTGGACGGACGACCAGGTCGGTGACGTGGTGCAGGCGCACCTTTTCGCCGGGGCGCGCCGCGGCCAGGTGGTCGACCTCATCCAGGTGACCGGTTCGGTCGGTGGCCCCGAGGTCGAGGCGGAGTACGGCACCATCCGGGAGCTCATGCAGACCGTGCGGGTGACCCGGTGAGCAGCGCTGCGGTGAGGGTGTCCGGGCTGACGCTGCGGGTGGGGTCGGCGACCGACGTGGGCCGCGTGCGCGACCACAACGAGGACGCCCTGATCACCGAGGGTGCGGTGTTCGCCGTGGCCGACGGCATGGGAGGACACGCCGCGGGCGAGGTCGCCAGCGGCATCGTGGTCGACACCCTGCGGGGCCTTTCCGGGCGTGCCGTGCTCGTGCGCGACGACGTGGCCACCGCGCTCGCCGACGCCAACGAGCAGATGCTGCGGTCGGTGGCCCGCCACCCCGAGCAGAGGGGCATGGGCACGACCGCTGCCGGGCTCGCGGTCGTCGCCGCCGGCGGTTCGGCCCACTGGGTGGTCTTCAACGTCGGCGACTCCCGCGTCTACCGCTACGTCGACGGCCGGCTGCAGCTGGTCACCGTCGACCACTCCGAGGTCCGTGAGCTCGTCGACGCCGGCCTGATCACCGAGGCCGAGGCCGCCCGCCACCCGCTGCGCAACGTCGTGACGCGCTCGCTGGGCTCCGACTCGATGCCGGCGGTCGACCTGTGGGTGTTCCCGCCGCACGTCGGCGAACGCTTCCTCATCTGCTCCGACGGCCTGAACGGCGAGCTCGGTGACGACCAGATCGCGACCCTGCTCGGCGACCACGAGGACCCGCACGACGCCGCGGTGGCGTTGGTCGACGCCGCGGTCGCCGCGGGCGGCCGTGACAACGTCACCGTGGTGGTGGTGGCCCTCGACGGGCGCGAGGACGACGGGTAGCCCTGCGGGCGCCGAGTTCCCCCCGGCATGCGTACCAGGGCGCCCCCGGCTGGGAGATTACCCGTTCGCGTTCGGGGGGAGGCT
>CAVRMT010000022.1:0-37061 GCA_963722015.1 uncultured Actinomycetota bacterium
GGCGACGATGCCCAGCACGATCTTGGACTGGTCGCCCCCACCCGAGGACGAGTCGTGGGACAGCATCGGCAGGGCGGGTCGAGGGGCGCGGCATCCTCGACGAGCGCCTCGTCGAGGCTGATGCGGCGCTCCTCGGCCCGTTCGGCCGCGGCCTCCCGGGTGGCCTTGCGGTCCGCGGCCTTGTCGGCTGCGGCCTTGGCGAAGGTCCCCACCTTGTGCGCGGCGACGCCCGCGGCGTTGCCCGCGGCCGTCCCGCGGCGCCCAGCGCCGACCCGACCCCCGCCGCCCCACCCGGGGTGCCGGAGTGGTCCCCCGTCGCACCGCTGCTGACGTCTGCCGCACCACCGCCGCGACCTGCGTCACCGCTGCCGGCCGCTGCCGCACCCCGGTCGGGAGTGTCGCCACCACCGTCAGCGCCATCGTCAACGGCATCGTCCACACCAGCCGCACCTGCGGCGAGGGTCTGGGTCGTCTGGTCGGAGGGGGCCGCGAAGACCTGGGTGTCCTGGGAGTCGCGGGTGTCGCCGGTGTCCTGGGTGTCCTGGTCGTACGGTGCGGGGCCGGATCCGCCCGCGGGGTCGCGGGTCAGGTCCGCCATGGGCAGGGCGATGGTGCGGTCGCCGTCGCCGACCGGGCGCGGCGAGCTGCCGCCGAGCCCGACCACCTGGGTCGGCGCCCACGGCGCGATCTGCGAGGCGAAGTCCCCGGGGGTGAGGGGGCCCTGGTCGTCGTTGAGGGTCAGGCGGCACAGCGCGTCGAGGTCACCTGGCACCCCGGCAGCGATCTCGGACGGTGCTGCGACCCCACCCACGACCCGGGGTGCGCTCTCGACCCGGCAGCGGGCGTCGGCAGCGGCCAGCGGCTGGTCAGCGCGGCATACGCCAGGGCCACCACGCCCACGGCGTCGACGCGGGCGGCGCTCGCGGAGTCGAGGTCGTCGTCGGAGGCCATCGCGGCGGAGGCGGCCACGCCGCGCACCTTCACGGTGCTGTTGGGCGCGCAGCACCGAGTGGGGGGTGAGGCGCAGGTGGTGCAGGCCGCGGGAGCGGGCGGCCTCGAGGCCGGTGGCCGTCTCACCGGCGATGCGCCGGGCCTCCTCGGCGGGCAGCCCGCCCTGCTCGAGGATCTGGGCGAGGGTGTGCGCCTCGGGCAGGGCCTCCTCGACGTAGAACGCGGTCCCGTCCGAGTGGCCGACGTCGAGCACGCGGACCAGGCGGTGGTTGTCCAGGCCGGCTGCCCGGCGGGCGCGTCCAGGGTGGCTGCGGCGTGCGGGTCGTCCTCGCCGAGCAGACGACGACCACGTTGCGTTCGAGGGTGGTGTCGTGGGCGGACCAGCGTTCGGCGTGGTAGCGGCCCCAGCCTGCGCTGCACGGCGTACCGGTTGCCCAGCACCGTCGAAGGCCCTACCCCGTGCACGCTGCCTCCTGCTGGTCTGACGTTCTGGTCGCCGTTGCGCTGCGTGGTCATCCTAGGGTCTGGCTCTCAGGAGGGGCGACGACGCAACCGACGCACGACGGGGTCGAGCAGCTGGGACGCCTCACGCACCCGCAGGACGTGGGCCAGCCCGAGGGCGACGGTGGCGAAGACCACGCCGGCGGCGGCCACGACGACGAGCCGGCCCCCGAGGCCGGTGTCGCTCAGGCCCGAGGCGAGGCGCAGGACGAGCCAGCCGGCCGCCGCGGCGAGCAGCGAGGCGAGGGTGAGGCGGACATACACCTGGATCGCGGAGGCGAGCCGCAGCGCACCGAGCTTGCGGCGCAGCAGCACGAACCCGAGCAGGGCGGCGAGCAGGTTGCTCACCGTCTGGCCGAGTCCCACGACCACCCCGGCCTCCTCCGGCCGGGTCAGGAGGATGGCGATGTTGAACGCCGTCGCGACCGCGGTGACGAGCAGCTGCAGCACGAACGGTGTCCGGGCGTCCTCGTAGGCGTAGTAGACCCGCTGGACGAGGTAGAGCCAGCCGTAGGGGACCAGGCCCAGAGCATCGCCATGAGGACGTGGGCCACGCCACGGACCTGGTCGGGGTCGTTGCTGAAGAGCAGGACCCGCAGCACCGGTTCGGCCAGGAGCAGGCCGCCGATGGTGGCGGGCACGAGCAGCACCGCAGGCATGCGCATCCCGCGGCCGAGGTCGTCGACGACGTCGCTGACGCGACCGGCGTGCACCGACTTCGAGACCCGGGTGAACAGCGCGGTGACGAGCGAGACCGTCACCAGTGAGTGCGGCAGCATGAAGAAGAGGAAGGCCGTGCTGTAGGAGTACTTGTCGGTGCTGCCCGTCAGGACCCGGGAGGTGACGATGAAGCCGAGCTGGCTCACCGCCACCGCCGCGAACGTCCAGATCGCGACCTTCGACGCGGACCGCAGGCCGACTCCCCGGAACCCCCACACCGGGCGGAAGCGGAAGCCGATCCGGCGCAACGGGACGATGAGCGCGAAGGCCTGTGCGGCGACCCCGAGCGTCGCGCTGCCGGCCACCAGCCAGATCATCGTGGGGGTCCAGGCCGACACCCCCGCCTCCTTCGGCATCCCGGTGAGCAGGAACGCCCCGAGGCCGAGCATGCTCACGATGTTCGCCAGCGCCGGTGCCCACATGTAGGCCGCGAAGTGCCCGCGGGCGTTGAGGACCTGCCCCAGCAGCGTGTACAGCCCGTAGAAGAAGATCTGCGGCAGGCAGATGAACGCGAACGCCGTGCTCAGGGCCAGGGTCTGGTCGGACCAGCGCGAGGTGGCGTTGATCTGGACGAGGAAGGGTGCGAGCGCGGTCGCGACCACGGTGGCCCCGGCCATGATCACGATCGCCAGCGTCAGCAGCCGGTTGACGAACTCGTCGCCGCCGTCGTCGTGGTGGGCGGCCTTGGTGATCTGGGGGACCAGGACGGCGTTGAGGACGCCACCGGCGAGCAGCAGGTAGAACTGGTTGGGCAGGGTGTTGGCCACGTCGAAGGCGTCACCGGTCACCGCGAAGCCCATGACGGCGGCGAGCATGAGCGACTTGGCCATGCCCAGGATGCGCGAGACCACCGTGCCTGCGGCCATCACCGCGCTCGAGCGCGCCAGGCTCCGCTCGCTGCCGCCGGGGGTGTCGGACACCTGCTCGTTGCTGCCCTGCGGGGTCTCGCTCATGCGCGTGCCTCCGCGGCCTGGGGATCGGCACCGGGGCCGGGGGTGGAGCGGTTCGGGCGCCGCCTGACGGTGCGCACGATACCGAGGAGCAGGACCAGGGCTGCCACCCCACCCAGGGTGAGGTAGACCCAGTTGCCGGTGGGGGTGACCCGGACCTTGACGTCGGCGCCCTGGCCGACCACGGTGCCGTCGGGGGTGGTCAGGGTCGTGCGCAGCGGCACGAGGCCGGCGGCGAGCGCTGTCACGCTGACGTTGACGGTGGCCCGGCTGCGTGGCCCGATCCGCAGCACCGACGGCTGGCTGTCGATCTGGAGCCGGGGGTTGGACGCCTCGACGGTGAGCTTGACGTTCTCCACCGGTACGTCCAGGTCGTTGGTCACGGTGATCTGCAGCCGACCGGAGTCGGCAAGGAAGTTGATCGTGCCGGCGCTGACCTTCACCGCGGCCGTCGTCTGTCGGGTGGCGGCGCTGACGCGGCCGCTGAGGGTGTTCCAGGCCGAGGGGGCTGTGCGCCACCGCGTCGACAGGAGCTGCTCGGCCGCCCGGGTCCAGGTGCGGGCGAACTCGTCACCGTCGTCGCGGATCTGGGCGACCCCGCGCACGGTGCGCAGGGTGCGTTCGAGCCCGGCGACGCGGGCGTTGGTGAGCACCGGTCTGGTCCCGGGGTTCGCGGGGGCGGTCGGCCGGGTGACCGGGGCCGCCTGCGTGGGGGAGGTCTTCGCGGCGGCGGTGAGCTGGGTCCCGGTGGACGAGGGGGTCAACCAGGGCAGGCTCTGCACGGTGTCGAAGAACCGCCGGGCCGCCTCGGGGTCGGGGTTGAACGAGCGCGGCGCGACGACGAACACCGAGCGCCCGGACGTACCCGGCAGCTCGCCCAGGAGGGCGGCCGAGTCGGCGATGGACTGCTGGGTGCTGAGCACCGACTCGTGCTCCGAGGTGGTGCGGCCGAGCAGTGCGCTCAGGGAGTCGTCGTAGGCCAGCAGCGGCAGGCCGGTGGTGCTGCGCTGCGCCGCGCCCGGGGTGAGGCCGTTGAGCCCGGGAGGCAGGGCGCTGCTCGAGGTCACCTGCCCGGCCAGCACCGGGTCCTCGAAGAGCTGGCGCAGGCCCGTCTCGGCGCGGGCGGTGTAGGTGCCGTCGGCCGGCCACGCGATGTCGGCGCGACCCCCCAGCGCCACGGCGACGTCGGCGGAGCGGTCGACGAGGTTGCGGCACCAGGTCGGTCGCCCCGACCGCCCGACGACGGCAGCGAGGTCCGCGTCGGTGTCGGGCAGCACCCACGGGGTGTGGCGGGCTGCCTGCCCGGTGATGCGCTCCTGCGTGACGGTGCGCAGGGCGCGCTCCCGGGTGCCGGTGGCGCCTGCGCCGATGGGGTCGGGCAGCAGGCCGGGGGTGAGGCTGGCGGTCCAGCGCCCAGGTGACCGGCGCGTCCTGCGTGGCGTCCAGGACGCGGGTGAGCCGGGCGGAGGGGTCCAGGGCAGAGGTCCAGGCCTTCTCCCGCGCCGGGCGGCTGGCCCCGAAGAGGTTGGGGTCGGGGTCCAGCGTCAGCGGGACGGCCCATGAGATCGACAGTGGTTGGTACTGCTTGACCCGCTGGTAGCCCGCGAACGTCCGTACCGCGGAGCCCGCGGACTCGATGCTGAGAGGCACCGCTCCGTACGTCGCGTCCGCGCGCCGGGTGGCGAGGCCACCGATGCTGATCCGGAACCCGGCCGCGGTGCCGGGGGCCACAGTGCCCTTGAGGCGGGTCTGGCCGATGACGTCACCCTGGGCGGGGTCGGTCCGGGTGGCCCAGTCGTGCACGGCCGCCCGGGTGTTGGCCAGGGTGCCTGCCACGACCCGCACGGTGGGCCGGGCCAGCGGGGTCGAGCCGTCGTTGCGGATCGTTCCCGTGACCACGAGGTCCTGCCCGGGTGCCACCACGGCCGGGTTGACCCCGGTGAGCTGCACGACCGCCTCGACTTCGGCGGTCACCCCCGGACGGGCGGGTGGCGAGGGCAGGGCCGGTGCGGCTGCCGGGGCGGCAGGCCCCGCGGTCGCAGCGGGTACGGCGCGGACGGTCGCGTGAGCGGCCGGGGACGGGGCGAGCACCGCGGGCAGCACCAGTGCTGCCGCGGCGAGCACGCGGCATACGGGGACCGCCACCATCACCCGTCTCCGGCCAGACGGTGCCAGGCCTGCCTGGCGATGCGACGCTCGTTGGGGAAGGTGAGGTGCTCGCGGGCCTCGCGCAGAGCGCGAGCCAGGCCACGTCGACGGCCTCGTGGTCGGGGTCGTTCTCGATGGTGAGCCGGCCGCCGGTGGCCTCGAGCAGGTAGTGGTGGACGAACTTGTGCACCCGGTGGTCGTTCGTGGCGAACCAGTAGTCGATGGTGCCGAGCTCGGCGAGGACGCGGCCCTGGATGCCGGTCTCCTCCGCGACCTCGCGCTCGGCGGTCTCGGGCAGCGTCTCGTCGTTCTCGCGGTGGCCCTTGGGCAGGCACCACTCGATGCGCCCGGCCCGGTTGCGGCGGGCGATGACGGCGATGCGTGCGACCCCGTCGTGGACGTCCACCACGATGCCGCCGGCAGATCGTTCCTCGACCGACGGCAACCGCACGCGGCTGGGGGCCAGCCGTTCGGGATCGCGTGCGGGGGAGGTCACCCGGTCACTCTAACGAGCGCCTAGGCTTGTCCCTCGTGTCCACCGCATATCCCCGCGAGCCGAAGGCCGGGTCGCCACGCGCAGCGCCCGAGCTGTCCGAGCTGCTGCGGGCGGCGACCGCCCACCTCGCACCGGTCGTGCCCCTGCTCACCGAGCTCGGCGACCTCTTCGCTGCGGCCGGTCACGAGCTGGCCCTGGTCGGCGGGCCCGTCCGGGACGCCTTCCTCGGGCGGGTCTCACCCGACCTCGACTTCACCACCAGCGCCTCCCCGGACGAGTCGCTGGCCGTCCTGCGGCCCTGGGCCGACGCCCACTGGGACATGGGGCGCGAGTTCGGCACCGTCGGGGTGCGCCGCGGGGAGCACACCATCGAGGTCACGACCTACCGCGCCGACGCCTACGACGGGCAGAGCCGCAAGCCGGTGGTCGCCTTCGGGGACAACCTGCAGGACGACCTCGTCCGCCGTGACTTCACCGTCAACGCGATGGCGTTGCGGCTGCCCTCCATGGAGTTCGTCGACCCCCACGACGGCCTGGCCGACCTGGCGGCCCGTCGGCTGCGCACCCCCGGGACCCCCGAGGTGTCCTTCGGAGACGACCCGCTGCGAATGATGCGCGCCGCCCGGTTCGCCGCGCAGCTCGGTCACCGTGGCGCCCGAGGTGCGCTCGGCGATGCAGCAGATGGCCGCGTCGATCGCGATCGTGTCGGCCGAGCGGGTGCGCGACGAGCTGACCAAGCTGCTGCTCGCCCGGACCCCCCGCCCCGGCCTGCGGCTGCTGGTGGAGACCGGCCTGGCCGACCACGTCCTGCCCGAGCTGCCGGCGCTGAGGCTCGAGATCGACGAGCACCACCGCCACAAGGACGTCTACGAGCACTCCCTGACCGTGCTCGACCAGGCCATCGCGCTCGAGGGCCCGGCCGACGGGCCGGAGTCGTCGGTCCCGGGACCGGACCTGTGGCTGCGCCTCGCCGCCCTGCTGCACGACATCGGCAAGCCGGCGACCCGGCGCTTCGAGGACGGGGCGGGGTGTCCTTCCACCACCACGAGGTGGTCGGGGCCAAGCTGGCCGCCAAGCGGCTCAAGGCGCTGCGCTTCGACAAGGACACGGTCAAGGCCGTCGCCCGGCTCACCGAGCTGCACCTGAGGTTCCACGGGTACGGCGAGGGCCAGTGGACCGACTCGGCCGTGCGGCGCTACATCACCGACGCCGGACCGCTGCTCCCGCGCCTGCACCGGTTGACCCGGTCGGACTCCACGACCCGCAACGCGAGGAAGGCCGCGCAGCTCTCGCGCACCTACGACGACCTCGAGGGGCGCATCGCGGCGCTCCAGGAGGCCGAGGAGCTGGCCAGCGTCCGCCCCGAGCTCGACGGCTTCGAGATCGCCGAGGTCCTGGGCATCCGCCCGGGTCCGGTGCTCGGGCGGGCGTACGCGTTCCTGCTCGAGGTGCGCCTCGACCAGGGTCCGATCGGCCGGGACGCCGCCGTCGCTGCCCTGCAGGCTTGGTGGGCGCAGCAGCCGGAGGCAGCCGCGCACGGCTGAGGCGCGCGGGCGCGCCGACCAGAGCCGGACCGGGCCGCACTGGACCGGGCGGCCGCACTGGGCCGCACGACCGCGCTGTTGGCCGCGATGGCCCGTGGTTGTGCCATCTTGGATACTCTGGCAGCCGTGTCCAGTGTTCAGCGCGCTCCCGGGGATGACGGCTCCGTCACCTCCGGCGAAGGCATACCCGCAGCCCCGGGGGGCCAGCCCCGGGCGCAGGACGCCCCGCGCACGACCCGTCGGGGCCGGGCCGCGGGCCTGATCGAGGTGCGGCACTGGCCGATACCGGTGCTGATGCTCGTCGACGTCGCGATCCTGGTCATCATCCTCGTGCTGCTCGCCATGAGCCGGTACGAGCAGAAGTCGTCCATCGTCAACCGTGAGGGCCTGGGCCTGGCCCTGCTCCTGGGCGCCTGCGTCTACCTCGTCACCTACGCCATGCTCGTCGCACGGCGGTGCCGGTGGGGCACCACGGACGAGGTCGTCGGCCTCGCCGTCGTCGCCATCTTCCTCATGTCGTCCCTGAGCGCGGCCTCGATCCTCACCCAGCCGGCGATGCTGCCGCTGTCGGTCGCCGTGACGGCCGCGCCGTGTGCGGCGTGCGGCTGGCTGGTCCTTCGGTATGCCGCCGTGCAGTTCCACCGTGCGCGCAAGCGCCGTCAGGGACGGGCCGGCCGGCGCGCCCTGGTCGTCGGTGCCGGCTGGGGTGGTCGCCAGGCCATCGCCATGATGCTCGACGACGCCGGCAGCGTGCTGCACCCCGTGGGCCTGGTCGACGACGACTCGGGCAAGCGCCACCTCGGCATCTCGGGCATCCGGGTGCAGGGCCGGATCGAGGACCTGCCCGAGCTGGCCCGGCGCCTGGGCGCCGAGGTCGTCCTGCTCGCGATCCCGTCCGCGTCACCGGGCCTGGTCCAGCGCGTCATCGACCTGACCAACCAGGCCGGCGCCGACCTGCTCGTCCTGCCCTCCCTCGACGAGATGCTCTCGGCCCAGGGGGTGTCCGGTCCCACCCGCGAGGGCATCCCCGGTGGCGTCCGCATCGACCTGCCCCGCCAGGCCTTCCGCCCCGTGCTCCTGGACGACCTGCTCGGTCGCGGCGCCGTCGAGATCGACGTCGAGGCCATCGAGGCCTACCTGAAGGGCAAGGTCGTCCTGGTCACCGGCGCCGGTGGCTCGATCGGGTCGCAGCTGTGCCGCGAGATCGTGCAGTACGAGCCCGCGCGGCTGGTCATGACCGACCGCGACGACAGCCTCCTGCACGCCGTGCAGCTGTCCGTCGACGGCCGCGGCATGCTCGAGTCCGAGGACCTGGTCCTCGGCGACCTGCGCACCCCGGGGTTCATCGCCGACCTCATCGGCCGCCACCGTCCCGACGTCGTGTTCCACGCCGCCGCCGTCAAGCACCTCACCCTGGCCGAGCGCTACGCCTCCGAGGCCTTCCTGACCAATGTCGCCGCCACCCGTGACCTGCTCGCCACCTGCGTCGAGCAGGGCGTCAGCCGGTTCGTGAACATCTCGACCGACAAGGCCGCCGACCCCGCGAGCGTCCTGGGCTTCAGCAAGCGGATCACCGAGCGGCTCACGGCCTCCTTCGGCCTCAAGGCCGGGCCGTCGGCGCGATACATCTCGGTGCGCTTCGGCAACGTGCTCGGGTCGAGGGGTTCGGCGCTGACGACGTTCGCCGCCCAGCTCGCCGCGGGTCGTCCCCTGACGATCACGTCCTCGGAGATGACCCGCTACTTCATGACCGTGCACGAGGCCTCCCAGCTGGTGCTGCAGGCAGCGGTCCACGGCCGCAGCGGGGAGGGCCTGATCCTCGACATGGGCAAGCCCCACAACATCGAGGAGCTGGCCCGCCGGTTCGCCGCGCTCCAGGGGTTCCCGCCGCCGACCGTCGTCTACACCGGCGTCCGGCCCGGCGAGAAGATGACCGAGCGGACGCTGGCCAGCGACGAGCCCGACCACCGGCCGTTCCACGAGCTCGTCACGCACGTCGGCATGCCGCTCATGGCCGACGACGTGCTCGTCGACATCGACCGGGTGCGCCGCGAGCTGGCCCTGGGCCGGTTCATCGACCTGCACGCGTGGCTGCGGGCGGTGGCGTATGCCGCCGAGCCGGTCTCGGTCTCCAGCGGCCGGGCATGACCGCAGCCCTCCTCTGGGCCCTGGTCACCTGCACGGCGCTCTCGGTGCTGGTCGTGCGCGGGGCCCTGCCCCTCCTGCGCCGGCACAGCGTCGTCGACATCCCCGCCGACCGGTCGCTGCACGTCGTCCCGACCCCGCGCGGCGGGGGGCTCGCGGTCGTCGCCGCCGTGCTGGGTGCGGTCGCGCTCGTCGCCGTGATCGCCCCCGATGCCGTGCAGGGCCGGGTCCAGGAGCTGTTCCTCGTGCTGCTGCCGGTCGTGGGGTACGGCCTCGTGGGGTTCGCCGACGACCTGTGGTCGCTGTCCGTGCGGGCGCGACTGCTCATGCAGGCCGCCCTGGCCCTGGTGTGGAGCCTGTCGGCCATCGAGGTCACCGGCAGCGGGTTGGCGTGGGTGCCCATCGTCGTGCTCGGCACCATCGCGATGGTCAACATCACCAACTTCATGGACGGTGTCAACGGCCTCGTCTCCGGCCACGCCGTCGTCGCCGGGCTCTGGTACGCCGTCGCCGGCGTCCACTACGACGTGCCCGCCGTGGCGGTGCTCGCCATCGGGGTCGCCGCCGGGGGGCTGGGCTTCCTCCCGTTCAACCTGCCGCACGCCAGGGTCTTCCTCGGCGACATCGGCTCGTACGCCCTCGGGGCGGCCTGGGCCGTCCTGGCGACCTGGCTCGTGCTGCTGCCGGTGCCCACCGAGGTGGCGCTGGCACCGCTGTTCATCCTCGTCCTGGACGCCGGGGTGACCCTGGTCCGCCGGATGTCGCACGGCGACCGCGTCTTCGAACCGCACCGGCTGCACGTCTACCAGCGGGTGGCGCACGCAGGCTGGCCGCACTGGGCCGTCTCCGCGACGGCCGCCGCCGCGACCGCCGCCGCGTGCCTGCTGGCGCTGCCGGCCCTGCTCGGTGCCTCCCGCCCCACCCGGGGGGTGGTGGTGCTCGCCGACCTCGCGCTCGCCGTGGCCTACCTCGCGCTGCCCCGCCTGGTCGGCGGCTCGGCCCGGTGGGGGGCTGCCCGCGGCGCCGTCCCGCTCGAGGTCGTCGGTGCCCCCGACGAGGCGGGCGAGGACCAGACGCCGTGAGGATCCTGCTGCTCACCCACTACTACGCCCCCGAGGCAGGCGCTCCGCAGCAGCGGTGGGCCGCGCTCGCGGACCACTTCGTCGACGCCGGCCACGAGCTCACCGTCGTCGCCCCGGCCCCGCACTACCCCCACGGCCACCTGCTGCCCGAGCACGCGGCGATGGCTCCGGGGGCGGTGCACCCCGGGGTGCACGGGGAGACGGTGCACCGCGTCGCGTTCCGGGGGTACGCCGGTGACGTGGGGTCACGCTTCGCCGACCAGCTCGTGGCGGCCCGGGGTGCGGGCCGGGCTGCGGTCCGGACGGCCCGGTCCGGCACCGGTCCGGGTGCCCCGGACGTGGTCGTCGCGACGGTGCCGTCCCTGCCGATGCTCTGGGCCGGTCGCCGGGTGGCGTCGCGGCTGGGCGTGCCCGTGGTGGCCGAGATGCGTGACGCCTGGCCCGACCTGCTCACCGTCGCCGACGAGTGGGACACCACCAACCGCGGACGGGCCGGGCGGGTTGCGCAGCGGGTGACCCGCGGGGGCCTCACGGGGGTCGGACGGGCCACGACGCGCGAGCAGCGTCGGGCCGATGCCGTCGTGACGACCACCGACACCTTCGCCGCGGCCCTGCGCTCCCGTGGGGTGCGGCAGGTCCACGTCGTGCGCAACGGCGCCCACCCGGTGCCCGGCTACGCCTCGCACAGCCCGCGCGAGACCGCGGACGGCTCGCTCAACGTGCTCTACGCCGGCACCATCGGTCGGGCCCAGGGCCTGGCCACGGCGGTCCAGGCGGCCGCGCTGGCAAGCAGTCGGGGGGTCCACGTCCGACTGCGCCTGGTCGGCGACGGCGCCGACCGACGCCGGCTGGTGGCTCTCGCGGCGGCCGAACGGGTCGAGGTCGACTTCGTCGGGGCGGTGCCGCGAGCCGCCATGGGTGAGCACTATGCCTGGGCCGACACCGTGCTCGTCAGCCTGCGGCCGTGGCCCGCCCTCGAGCTGACCGTGCCGTCCAAGCTGTACGAGGCGATGGCCCTCGGTGTCCACGTCACCGGGTCGGTGGCCGGTGAGGCCGCCGACATCATCACCGGGGCGCACGCCGGCCACGTCGCCACGCCCGGCGACGCCGCCGCCCTGGCCCAGCTGTGGGAGTCGGTCGCCACGGACCGCAGCCGGCTCGACCCCGGGACCGGTGGGATCGCCTGGGTGGGCGAGCACGCCGAGGACTCCCGGCTGGCCCGGGACTACCTGCAGGTCCTCGACGCAGTGGTGACCGGTCGTGGCTGAGCGTCGCGCCCGCGCGGGGGTCCTGCAGACCCTGCGCAACGTGGGCATCCTCGTCGTCATGCTGCGACGGCACGCCCAGGACGACCCGGCCCAGCTCGCCGTCCAGGGCATGCGGCGGCTCCCGGCGCAGGTGCGCCGTCCGGTCGCGCGTGCGCTCGGCCGCGCCGCCCGCACCGGGGCGGGCGGCGCCCGCCCCCTGCAGGCCCTCGGCAGCTACCTCGCCGACCGGCCGCAGGACGCCCGCACCGAGCTGCGCGCCCTCCCGGCGACGACCCTGGCGACCAGCCGGGTCGCGTCCGAGCTCGCGGTCCAGCTCGACCTCGACGTCCCTGCGGGAGCCGACCCCGCCCTGGCCGCCCGGTCCTGCTGGCGCCGTGGCGACCTGACCGGCGCCGTCGACCTGCTCGAGGCCGCACCCGGTCGCGCCGCCCGGCGCCAGGCCGCGCGGCTCGCCTCGGAGCGGGCCACGATGCAGCCCGGGTACGTCGTGCCGCTGCGGTCACGGCGCGCGGTGGCCCCGCGCCGTACCGCAGCGGTGAACGGTGCCTCGCCCCGCGCGCTGCACCTGCTGACGAACTCCCTGCCGTGGACCCAGTCCGGTTACGCCCTGCGCTCGCACGCGATCCTTCGCGCGCAGTCCGGGCTCGGTATCGGGGTGGCAGCGGTGACCAGGCTGGGGTACCCGGTCAACGTGGGGCTGCCGTGGGCGGCGGGCAGCGATGTCGTGGACGGCGTGCCGTACCACCGGTTGCTGGCGCGACGGATGTCCGCGACGCCCGAGGGGCGGCTCGAGCAGACCGTGGAGCTGATGAGGTTCCACGTGGAACGGTTCGCCCCGACGGTGCTGCACACCACGACCCACTTCCCCAACGCCCTCGTGGCGCAGGCGGTCGCCGGTGCGGCCGGGCTGCCGTGGGTGTACGAGGCGCGCGGCCAGCTCGAGAAGACCTGGCTGGCCTCCCGGCCGGCAGGACAGCGTGACGAGGGGGCGGGCAGCGAACGGTTCCTGCTCTGGCACGCCAAGGAGACCGAGGTCGCCGTCGCCGCGGACCACGTCGTCGTGCTGTCCGAGGTCATGCGCGCCGACCTCGTCGAGCGTGGCATCGCTGCCGACCGGATCACCGTCGTGCCCAACGCCGTCGACGCGGGCCTCCTGGAGTCGGTGAGCACCCCGCAGCAGGGACGCCGTGCGCTCGGGCTGCCCGAGGAGGGCCGCTGGGTCGGCACGGTCTCCTCGCTGGTCGACTACGAGGGCCTGGACGTGCTGCTGCACGCCGTGCGGATCCTGCGCGACCAGGGCCTGGACGTGCGCTGCGCCATCGCTGGCGACGGGGTCTCCCGACCCTCGCTGCAGCAGCTGGTCACCAGCTTGGGCCTGGCCGACGTCGTCGTCCTTCCGGGCCGGGTCAGCCGCGCGGACGCGGCCCGCTGGCACCGCGCCCTGGACGTCTTCGTCGTCCCGCGTCGCGACACCCCGGTCTGCCGCACGGTCACCCCGCTCAAGCCGATCGAGGCGATGGCGGCGGGGCGCCCCGTGGTGGCCAGCGACCTGCCGGCGCTCGCCGAGATCGTCGCCGGGCCCGGCAGCGGGCTGCTCGTGACCCCGGATGATGCCGGTGCCCTGGCAGGTAGACTCCACGGGCTGCTCGAGGACGAGGGCCTGTGGCAGCAGCTGGCGGCCGGCGGTCGGGAGTTCGCCGCCACCAGGACGTGGCAGGCCATGGCGGCGCGGTACCACCACATCTACGAGACCCTGGGGAGCAGACCGTGAGCGAACGGGCTCGCACCCCCTCACTGCTCTCCGATGCCGTCGACGCCGAGCTGGAGGTGCTGGACACCAGCCGCCTGAAACCGGTGGGCGAGCGCCCTCCTCTGGGCGCCTACCTGGGCCAGCTGTGGAGGCGGCGTCACTTCATCGTCGCCGACTCCCGGGCGCGCGCGTTCTCCGGCAACCGGGACACCCTGCTCGGCCGGTTCTGGCTGGTCGGCAAGCCGTTGCTCGACGGCCTGACCTTCTTCCTCATCTTCGGGCTGCTGCTGGGGACGGCCCGGGGCATCGAGAACTACATCGGCTTCCTGCTCATCGGCGTCTTCATGTTCTCCTTCACCTCGGGGTCCCTGACCGCCGGCGCGTCGGTCATGGTCACGGGCAAGAACCTCATCCGCGCCTTCTCCTTCCCCCGGGCGTCGATCCCGCTGGCGCTGGCGCTGAAACAGACGATCTCGATGCTTCCCGTGGTCCTCACCATGTTCGTGATGATCACGCTGATCCCGCCGCACGCGAAGGTCACCGCGTTGTGGGCGCTGTTCCCGCTGGTCTTCCTCCTGCAGATGGCGTTCAACACCGGGGTCATCCTGTATGCCGCGCGGCTCACCAACGCCCTCCCGGACCTGCGCATGGTCATCGGGTTCAGCTCCCGGCTGTGGATGTACGGCTCGGGGGTCATGTACTCCATCGACCGGTTCGTCACCCATCCCCAGGTGCTCGCCGCGATGGAGCTCAACCCCGCCTACTGCGTCCTGGAGATCACTCGAGACCTCCTGCTCTACGACACGATGCCCGAGATGAAGCTGTGGCTGACGCTGACCGCGTGGGCCGTGGTGACCCCGCTCCTGGGGTTCTTGTACTTCTGGCAGGGCGAGGAGGACTACGCCCGTGAGTGACCTCCACACGGACGAGCTCCCCAGCGCCTCGCCGGACCACGACGCCGGCGGCCGGTCGCCGGAGGACGACGGGGCCCCGAAGAAGGGCATCGAGGTGCCGCTCGGACCCCCGACGGTGCTGGTCCAGCGGCTGTCGGTGCACTACCGGGTCGCCAGCAAGGAGGACGACCGTGCCAGCCTGAGCCGCACCCGGCGGGTGGCCCGACGGCTTGGCTGGTCCCACACGGTCACCGTCCGGGCGGTCGACAACATCTCGTTCGTCGCCCGTGCCGGGGAGGCGATCGGGGTGGTCGGCCACAACGGGTCCGGCAAGAGCACTTTGCTGAGGGTGATGGCCGGCCTCGAGACGCCCACCGCCGGTCGGGTGCTCGCCACCTCGACCCCGTCCTTCCTGGGGGTCAACGCCGCCCTGATGCCGGAGCTGTCCGGGCTGGAGAACGTCCGCCTCGGGCTGCTGGCCATGGGGCTGCGGCCCGCCGAGGTCAAGGACGCCATCCCCGACGTCCTGGAGCTCGCGGGTATCGGCGCCTCCGTGCACCTGCCGATGAAGACCTACTCCTCGGGAATGGGAGCGCGCCTGCGGTTCGCCATCTCGGCGGCGGCCAGACCCGAGATCCTGCTCATCGACGAGGCGCTCGCCACCGGCGACGCCGCCTCCAAGGACCGCAGCGAGGCGCGGATGGCCGAGATCCGTCGGCACGCCGGGACGATCTTCCTGGTGTCGCACGCCGCCCAGACCATCGAGGAGCTGTGCACCCGGGCCATCTGGCTGCACCAGGGCGAGCTGGTGTCCGACGGCCCGGCCTACGAGACCGCACGGGCCTACCGCTGGTGGGCCTGGAACATCGCCAAGGGCGAGACGCAGAAGGCCGAGGGTCTCCTGGAGGCCGCGCGGGCCAGGCTTCGGGCGAGCATGACCCGCAGCCTGGACCTCCCTGCCGACCGACCCCCGCCCCGACACCTGCCCCGGCACTCGTCCGGCACCTGACCAAGGAGACCCATTGACCCTGCGCATCATGACGATCTACGGCACCCGCCCCGAGGCCATCAAGGTGGCCCCGGTGATCAAGGCGCTGGAGGCCCACCCCGACTTCGAGTCGGTGACGGTCGTGACGGGCCAGCACCGCGAGATGCTCGACCAGGTCAACGAGATCTTCGGGATCGTGCCGGACCACGACCTCGACGTCTTCGCCCACGGGCAGACCCTCAACGGCCTGATGGCCAAGGTGTTCGACCGCCTCGACCCGGTGCTGGTGTCGGTGGCCCCCGACGCCGTCGTCGTCCAGGGTGACACCTCGACGGTGGCCGCAGCCTCCATCGCGGCGTTCTACCGCCGGATCCCGGTGGTCCACATCGAGGCCGGACTGCGCAGCGGCGACATCAACTCGCCGTTCCCGGAGGAGGCGAACCGCAAGCTGACCAGCCAGACCACCGCCCTGCACCTCGCGCCCACCGCCACCTCTCAGGCCAACCTCGTGCGGGAGGCCATCGACCCGGCGACCGTGGCCGTCACCGGCAACACGGTCATCGACGCGCTGCTGCACACCGTCAAGGCGGACCTGGCGTTCACCGACCCCCGGCTGGCCGAGGTCGAGGTGTCCGGTCGCCCCGTCCTGCTCGTGACCACCCACCGCCGCGAGAACTGGGGCGGGGCCATGGAGGGGGTCGGCCGCGCGCTGCGTCGCCTCGCCCTGGCCTACCCCGACCACCACGTCATCCTGCCGGTGCACCGCAACCCGATCGTGCGTGAGGCAGTGCTGCCGCACCTCGAGGGTCTGGCAAACGTCCTGGTCACCGAGCCGATGGCGTACGGCGAGTTCACCCGCCTGATGGCGCTGTCCACCATCGTGCTGACCGACTCCGGCGGCGTGCAGGAGGAGGCGCCGTCCCTCGGCAAGCCGGTCCTGGTGATGCGTGACAACACCGAGCGCCCGGAGGCGGTCACGGCCGGCACCGTCAAGCTCATCGGCACCGACGAGGAGCGCATCGTGACCGAGGTGTCGCGCCTGGTCGACGACCCGGCGGCCTACGAGGCGATGTCCAGGGCGGTGAACCCGTACGGTGACGGCCTGGCCGCCGACCGTTCGGTCGCGGCTATCGCCGCGCTGTTCGGCATCGGTGAGCGCCTGCCCGAGTTCGGCGGCTGAGTGTGTCTCAGCAGCCCGCGCCCCAGGTAGTCATATACGGAAGCTGCGTCGCTCGCGACACCTTCGAGTTTCTGAAGCCGCGAGGGTATGGGCTGGTCGACTACGTCGCCCGACAGAGCCTGATCAGTGCGTTCAGCCACGTGGAGCCGGACACCGTCGGTGAGGTGACGGCGGAGTCCGCGTTTCAGCGGCGGATGCTGGAGAACGACTGGCGGGGCCGGCTCGCCTCGCTACTGGAGGCCAAAGCGGACCGCATCGATGTCCTGCTGTGGGATCTGTGCGACGAGCGGCTGGGCGTTCGCGAACTGGGAGAAGGAGGCTTCATCACACGCTCGGTCGATCTCTTGTCGACCGGCGCCGACGCGCGCATCGACCCGCAGAGTCGGGTGATCGACTTCGGTACGCCAGCGCACCTGCGGCTCTGGCGCGAAGCCCTCACTCAGTGGCGTGGAGTACTGACAACGCTCGGACTTCTCGACAAGGTTGTCCTGCTCGCGCCGCCCTGGGCGCAGACCGCTGTGGATGGCACTCCCTCACCCACGAGCTTCGGCCGTACTCCTCAGGAAGCGAATGCCCTGTTCGCTGAGTACCACCGAACTGCCGTCGAGATGCTGGGTTGTCCCGTCGTCACGCTCGGCGAGGAGGTGGCCCGCAGCGACCAGACCCACCAGTGGGGTTTCGCCCCCTTTCACTACGCTCGCGAGAACTACGTCTCCATGGCCGACGACATCGAGGCTGCGTTCACCGTCCAGTCGCAGGACCCACGGAGCGCATCGCCCGAGTCCCCATGACGATCCACATCCGGACGACCGGCCGCTGCCGCGCGTCGGGGCAAGGACCCCGCCGCGGTCACCTAGGGTGTTCGCGGAGCACGGTGGTGGGGCGTGGGTCGACTGCCCGGGCGAACGACTCAGGGCAATCTTGCGAGTGGAGCATGCGGTGACCATGAACGACGACACAGATCTCTCGGTAGTCGAGCCGCGAGGCGACGAACGGGCTGACATCCTCATGGTCGCCAACGCGTACCCGAGCGATGAGGCCTTGTATCGCAACGGGTTCATCCACCGCAGAGTCGTCGGTTACCTGGAGGCGGGACTGGACGTGGAGGTCTTCTACCTCCACCCTCCCGTCACCGAGCCGTACTTCTACGTCTTTGATGGCGTCAGGGTGACAGTCGGTGGCGCTGCAGACTATGCGCAACGCATCGCGGATCACAGGTACCGCACGATCCTGGTGCACTTCGCCAGCAGGGACATGATCCAGCCCATCGTCGACTATGCGTCCGACACTCCGATCATCGTCTGGGTGCACGGGTTCGAGGCCGAGGCCTGGCACCGGCGATGGTTCAACTTCACCGAGAGCGCTGGTCAGATCCGCGAGGCGCTGGCGAAGCGAGAGACCTACCATGCAGACCAGTTGCAGCTCATGGCGTGGTTGATGTCCACCACCGAGTTGGATGTGCGCGTCGTCCACGTGTCGGACTGGTTCAGGCGAAGCATCGTGGAACCGGACGTGGGCGTAGCCACCCGTCGCCCGTACGTGATTCCGAACGTCGTGGACGGCGAGCTTTTTCCCTATCGGGAGAAGAGCGACGAGGATCGGTTGCACATCTTGTCGATTCGGCCCTTCGCCTCTCACAAGTATGCGAACGACCTGACCGTCGCGGCCATCGTGGCCCTCTCCACCCGACCGTACTTCGACAAGCTCCGGTTCACCATCCGCGGCCAGGGTCCGCTCTTCGCGGAGACGGTGTCACCACTGCACCCGTTTCCGAACGTGTCGGTAGAAGAGGGCTTTCTGCCGCAGAACGAAGTAGCTGAGCTGCACTCCACGCACGGGGTCTTCCTCGCCCCGACACGCTTTGACTCCCAGGGAGTGTCGATGTGCGAGGCCATGTCGAGCGGACTGGTGCCGGTGACCACGAACATCGCCGCGATTCCCGAGTTCGTCGAGCACCGACACACGGGTCTGCTGGCTCCGCCCGAAGACTTCGCTTCACTGGCAGATCTGGTCGAGACCTTGTACTACAACCCCGAGCTGTTCAGCCGGTTGTCCTCAGCCACAGCGCATCGGGTGAGGGAACAGTGCGGGATCGACGCGACTGTCGGTCGCGAGATCGAGATGATCGGACGAGGGCTGTGACGACTGAGAACACGGTTGACTGGCAGGCGGCATACACATACCTCGAGCATGAGCTGGAGTCCGTGCTGGCCAGAGTGGCGGACCGCATGGAGCAGATCGAACAGGGCAATGGGGCCGGGGGAGGTGCCCGCATTCGCGCAGTCACGCTCCATCAGCGGGACTCAGGCGACCTGGAGAGCGTCATCATCGCCGATGGCTCGAATCTGACCTACTCCTTTGCTGTGTACCGCGATGAAGCACTGGTTCGTGAGCAGAACTCCGGACCTTCGAACACCATCGTGTGGCCTCCAGCCAAAGCGGGTACCTACCGCGTGCAGGGCACGGTGAGAAGCGTCGGTGAACGCGGTTCGAGCAGCCATGTGTCAGGTGACCTGACAGTGACGGTGTCGAGCCGATGAGCACGCAGAGCCGTCCGTTCCGTGTCCTGCTGTCGGCATATGTCGACCTGAACGTCATCGACGGGTCAGCGTTCTTCGTGGCCGGAGTGGCATCGTTGCTCACCAATGCCCCGGGTATGTCGGTCCACGTGGTGGCCGCAGCGCCGTTGCGCCGCCCCGTCGTTGTCCAGGAAATGCTCTTCAACAACCGCGTTACCCTCACGGACCCGTTCCGCGACCAGACGCTTGCGGTCAGGCTTTCCGAGCTCGACGGAAAGTCGTGGATGGATGAGGCCATGCTCGCGCGCGTGCTCAGCCACTATCTGGACCGAGACGAGTACGACGTCGTCATCATTCGAAGCACGGAGGCGGCATACGCACTCTCCCAGCTTCGGCCGGAGCTTGGTTCACGGCTTTGTGTCTACGTCACAGGCGTGGTCGCGGAAGATGCCGATGTTGACCCCGGCGTCCTCCATCGGTTGCAGTCTTTGGTCGACGCTGGCGCCACGCTCCTCTGCCAGACGCCGGAGATGCGAGACCACGTCACAGGTCTCCTGCGAACGTCGGGTGCAAGGGAATCCATCGCGGTGCTGAGCCCTGCCGTCCCGTCGGCCACCGATGTCACGCCACCGGTCGGTGCGGGGCCGCTGGTCCTGGCCTACACCGGAAAGTTTGCTCCCGCCTGGCACACGGTGGAGATGTTGGCCGGCTTCAAGGAAGCCTCGGCGATCGGTGCCGATCTGCGGCTGCTCGTCGCGGGCGACCACTTCAAGCGGTCGGCGCAGTGGCCGAGCTTCGGCGCGGAGGTGCGGCACCTCCTCGGTTCGCATCCGCGGATCTCTTGGCTGGGTGCCGTGACGCGCTCCGATGCCCGCGCTCTCGTAGCGGGAGCGGATGTCGGGATCGGTTGGCGCCACTCGTCGTTGGACTCCAGTCTCGAGCTTTCGACCAAGCTCCTCGAGCACGGAGTTCTCGGGCGGCCGTGCATCATCAACCCCACGCCCATGCACCGACGACTGTTCGGGTCTGACTACCCTCTCTTCGCCTCGTCGATGTCCGACTTCGTCGAACTGCTGACGCGAATGGCCAGCGATCGTGGCCTGGTGCGCCATGCCGCCGACATCGCCATGGATGTCGCCGCCGAGTACACGTACGAAAAGGTCTTCCGCTCGGTCTTTCCCACACTTCTCTCGGCGTCTGGCTTCGCGTCGGAATCCCCCGCAGGGCTAGCCACAGATGTGGCCGCGTTGTGCAGCAGTTCGCAGCGGTTGTCGGTGCGAGAAGGTCGATGTACTGCTTGGCTCACCGACCGACGCGACGCGGCCCAGATCCTTCGATCCATCGGTCCTGATGCAGCGGTCAAGGACGTAGTGCGATGGGGTCCTTTCGTCGCGTGGACGCCCGCGCCGGAGGTCGACCAGGGCGACGAAGCAGTGTTGGACCTCGTTGCTGAGCTCCTCGTCGGCCACGAACAGGCGGCGCCGGAGATGGGACCCGTGGGGGAGGTAACCGTCGCCCACGACATGGACGGAAGGGTGCGCCTTGGATCTTCGGCCCTCGCACCTCCAGGTGGCGGCGCCGACACGGAGCACCTCTTGGCTGCAGTACGGCAGAAGGAAGCGCAGATCCTCCAGCTCACTTCTCGACTGGATGCGCTAGCCGGGACTCCGTTGGGTCGCCTCCAGCGGGCCTACTGGCGCCTGCGACGTCGCCTGCGTCGACAAGGCTGAGACGGGCCTCGGCGGGGGCGTCGGAGCCGAGGTAACGCCTTCGCGGCGAGGTCGTCGTGTTGCGCGGCGAGGTCGACGTCGAACTGGCGGATGATGCGGGCCCGGTCGGGGCAGATGCCCACGACGCCGACGCGAGGCCACGAGCCGGTGAGCCGCTGCACCCGGCCGTTCATCCGTCACGTGGAGCGTCCCGCTCCGGGTGTCCAGGTCACATCACAGGAACCGGCAAGGGCGGCACGCGGTGGCGCGTCGCACCTCGGGTCGTCACCGCGCCATAGCCGTTGGGCCTGACTCCACTTCGAACGGGTGTGCCGGGATCAGGAGTTCGGCGACGAGGGTCAACCGAATGTCCAAAGGATGACGCATTGCCCGGGGCCGGGCGAGATGTGCTCCCTACGGTCGGCACGAGACGACAAGTCTCACGGCGCCGCAGGATGCCGTCGATCCGAGGAGACCCCAGTGACCGCACCCGTTGCCCGACGCATCGCGGCGTTCGTCGTAGCCCCGCTCGTTCTGATGATGATGGCGTTGTCGGGGACCTCAGCGGCTCGCGCAGCCACGCCGACCGTCACGGGTGCAGAGACAGACCTCGGGGCTCAGGTGCCCGGTCAGCTCAGTGGCCTCCGGTCGGAAGGTTCGGCCCAGGGAGTGGCGCCCGACGGCCGCTACCTCACCTACTTCGTGAACAACGGCACCGGTGGGCAGCTGGCACGCTTCTTCGCCATGGATCTCACGGGACGGCTGGTCGCCGAGGTCAACGTCCCACAGGGCACCTCGATCAACGGCGTCACCTACTCCGCCACCAGCAAGACCGTGTTCTTCGCCGCCAACAGCGCCACGTATGCGTTCCTCTACGAGTGGACCGGCACCCAGCTGGTCAAGCGCGCAAGCATCTCGGGTCACGCGGTGCTGCGACTGGCGGCGGCTCCCGACGGTGGTGTCTACATGGGCAGCTTCGCCCCGTCCAACGGACGGCTGTTCCGGTACGTGAGTGGGACGCTCTCTGACCTCGGCCAGCCCGCCGCGGGCGAGTCCTACGTGCGTTCCCTGGCCGTCGACGCCTCAGCCGTGTGGGTCTCGAACTACCGCGAGAGCGCGGCCAAGCTGATCCGGGTCGACCGAGCCACCCAGGCGCGGACCGTCGTGACCACGCCGTCCACGTTCGCGTCGCAGTGGTCCGGGTTCGACATGACCCGCGCCGGCAACTTCCTGTTCCTCCGGACGGTCAACGACCCCCGCCTGTTCGCCTACGACACGGTGAACAAGCGATTCGCGACGTTCAACGACCAGCTCGCCCGCGTGCGCACGAGCCCGGAGGTCGCTAACCCTCAGCCCTACATCTCTGGCATCTCCCCATACGGCATCTCCACCCTGTTCGAAGGGAAGTTCGTCTACTTCCAGCGGTCCGGTGCGGGAATCATGCGGGTGGACCTGACGAACGGCCTCAAGGCCATCCGTGTCGACAAGTGGGACGGGACGGACAACACGACCCCGTGGCCGTCGGCCACCGTGGCGGGTCCGGTCTCCTACTCCTGGCTGAGCGGCGTCGCCGGAAGGTCTGGATACTCTTTGGTCGCCACGACGATCGACGCCAAGGTCTACGTCAACGGCCCGGGCCAGAGTGCGCCCACCATCCTCACGCTCCCCGCTCGGGGTGCTCCCTCGACGATCAACCGGCTCGGCCTCACCGCGGACGGCAAAGTGCTCTCGGGCGGCTTCGACCTCCCCACTGGGGTGGGCGTCCACGACCCCTCGTCCCGCACGCAGAGCCTGCTCACCGGCCCCCAGATCGAGGGCTTCGGCCGATTCGACTCCTCGACCGTCCTCGGCGGGTACACGGGCAACTCCTCGGCGTCGGCCCCGATCTACCTCTACGCGGGCTCCGGTCAGCCGCAGCTGAAGGTGTACCTCAACAACAGCCAGGAACGCCCTGTGGCGATGGTCCAAGTCGGGCGTCGCGTCGCCATCGGCAGCGTCCCCATCAAGAACACCCTAGGTGGGGCGCTCAGCCTGTGGGACCCGGCGACGAACGCCCTGACGGTCAAGCGCGGCCTGATCCCCAACCACAGCATCATCTCGCTCGCGGCACGGGGCAACCTCGTCATCGGGGGCTCCTCGAACGTCGGCGGGACGGGTTCGACGCCCACGGCCACCGCCGGCCAGCTGTTCACGTACGACACGACCACCGGGGCACTGAAGACGTTCACCCCGCCTCGGGCGGCCTCGGCCACCTACTCCTGGGTCGCTGCGATCACTGCCGATCCGGCCGAACCCGACCACTACTGGGCGATCTCCACGGGATACCTCGTCCAGTTCAAGGTCGCGGCAGACGGCGCCATCACCCTCACCCGCAACCTGGGTGCGTTCCCCAACACCTCGTCCCCGACGGGCAAGGAGCTGGGTATCGCGTTCCTTGATGACGCGATCTTCGCGACGGTGGGTGGCGGGCTGGCTGCGATCAACCGGGTCACCGGCGAGCAGACCGTCATCGCTGCGAAGACGAGCGTTGGCGTGGTCTCGGGCCTGGTCCGGGACGCGGGAAGTCGCCTGTTCTATGCCCGCGGCACGCGCTTGTACACCTACCGGGTGGACAGCGTGACGTCCACGGCGACCCTGGTGGCTCCGCAGGTCACGGCGCCGGGGATGAGCACAGCCGTCGAACCCGGCTCGGTGGTTTTCCAGGGCACCGGTACGAAGAACGCCACCCTGACCGTCACCGACGGCTCGCGCAGCCGGTCCACGATGGTCAGGGACGACGGAACATGGACGCTCGCCCCGCTCGACTTCTCCAGCGGCAGCTTTCGCCTGACCTTCGCGGCCAGCCTCTCCGGGCTGCCCACGAAGACCACCGAGGTGAGCCTGCTCGTGGGGTCGGCCTCGGCCCAGTCCTGCACCTTCGTCGCCCCGACGGTGACCAACCTCAACGAGGACGGCTACAACACCCCCAACACGGACTACGCCTTCCAGGGCACCGGGACGCCGGGGACGACCGTGACGATGGTGAGCGGGACCCGAACCCGGGTGGCGACCGTCCGCGACGACGGCACCTGGAACATGAACCCGGTCTTCTTCGGGTGGTGGGCTGGCACCGTGCCCTTCACGGCCTCCTTCCCGGGCTGCGACAGCAGGACCCAGGAGGTGAAGGCGTGGTTCGTCGACCAGTCGGCCTCCCAGGTGCAGCCGCTCCTGATCAGCCACACCCAGAGCGATTGGTACTCCTCGGGTAACACCGTCTTCAAGGGCAAGGGAACGCCAGGCGCCTTGGTGACCCTGAAGATGGGCAACCAGACCCGGTTCGCCGCCGTGAGCACCACCGGACGCTGGAGCATGCGGGCCGTCACCGTCGCCGACGCCCCCGTCTCCCTCACCCTGCACTCGGAGCTGCCGGGTCTCTCGGAGAAGGTGGCGACCGCCGACGTGCACGTCGGGACCGCGCCCGTGACCGTCAAGCCCCCCGCGGTGACGAGCCCGGCCGCGGGCTCGAGCGTGCCGGCGGGCAGTGTCCAGATCAGCGGCACGGGGACCCCCGCGACGAAGATCTCGTTGTCGCTCAACGGTCAGGACGTGAGCGCCTTCGTCCGGTCGAGCGGACTGTGGACCCTTCCGCCGGTGACCCTCGAGTCCGGCAGCTGGGACCTCACGCTCGTGGCGAGCTCACCCGGCCTGACGTCCGTGTCGTCGTCGGCGACCGTCGACGTCGGCTGAACCCAGCCCGCCAACCGCTCTTCGGGTGGCGCTGGCGGGTCCGGTCGCTCAGCGCCAGAGGCCTCGGGTGTCGATGACGGCCTTCTCGACGAGCAGTCGACGGTCCACGTGGCGGAACTCGCGGTGGTCCACGAGCAGAAGGACGATGTCTGCGGCCGCTATGCCTTCGGTCGTCGAGACGAGCTCCACGTTGCTGAAGGCTGACAACGCGGGCGGCAGCTGGTCGATGTTGGGCTCGATGGCGAGCACCCGAGCGGTGGGGTGGCGCTGGGCCAGCTGCTTGGTGATCTCGAGGGCCGGGGACTCGCGCAGGTCGTCGATGTCGGGCTTGAAGGCCAGCCCCAGCGCGGCGATCACCGGCGCCTTGTAGCGGTCGGCGCGCTCCTTGACCTTGGCGAGGACGACCTCGGGCTTGTGGTCGTTGACCTCGCGCGCGGTGCGGATGAGGCGCGCCTCCTCCGGGACTGCGCTGACGATGAACCACGGGTCGACCGCGATGCAGTGCCCGCCGACCCCGGGTCCTGGTTGCAGGATGTTCACCCGGGGGTGCTTGTTCGAGAGCTCGATGAGCTCGAAGACATCGATGCCGAGCTTGTCGGCGATCATCGAGAGCTCGTTCGCGAACGCGATGTTGACGTCGCGGTACGAGTTCTCGGTGAGCTTGGCCATCTCGGCGGTGGTGGCATCGGTGAGGTGGAGCTCCGCGCCGCAGAAGACCTGGTACAGGTCGCGGGCCCGCTCGGCGGCCTCGGTGGTGAGACCACCGATGATGCGGTCGTTGGTGACCAGCTCGATCATCACGCGACCGGGAAGCACGCGCTCGGGGCAGTGCGCGAAGTGGACGACGGGACGCCCCTGCGATCCGTCCATCGACAGGTCCGGGCGGGCGTCGAGCACGCGCTTGGCCATGTGCTCGGTCGCCCCCGGCGGGGACGTCGACTCCAGGATGATGAGCTCGTCACCCTGTAGTTGCGGGATGATCGCGTCAGTGGCTGCCTCGATGTAGCTGAGGTCTGCTGCGTACCCGTCCTTGAAGGGTGTGGGGACCGCGACGATGTAGGTCTGCGCGTGGGGAGTCTCCTTCTGCGCCGACAACATCCCCTGGCTGACCGCCCCCGCCACGTGTGTCGCTAGGTCTGGCTCCACGAATGGAACCTCTCCGCGGTTCACCGCATCCACGTGGCGGTCACTGACGTCGACGCCGATGACCTTGACGCCGTTGCTGGCAAGGATGGCCGCCGTCGGGAGCCCGATGTAGCCGAGGCCGATCACCGCCACGGTGGAGTGGTGAGCCACTGGAGTGCCTTGTCTGAGAGGGGTAGATGAACGGGAAGAAATGTATCGAACCAGCTGCCACCGCGCGGAACCACAGCATCGGAGGACCCAGAAGGCTGCCTGCCAGAACGCGGCGGGGTCGTCAGTCTTCTTCGAGTCCGAGACGCACCGCGTCAAGGAGGCGCCTGGCCCGGATCACGGCGGCTTGCGGGGCCAAGCCGTGACCGATCAGGATGCTGTCCGCCTCGACATCTTCCGCGAAGAGCACAGCGCAGGCCAGGGCGACTCGCAGGCGGCCCTCCGGACTGGCGTTGACGCTGAGCAACCAGGCGTTGGACGACAGCTCGAGCGAGGAGAACGTCGCCCGAGCACCGCTGCTGCGGTCGGAGCGCATGAAGCGCAGCTCATGAGCGCCCTTCGGGCACGTTGCGGGGTCGAACCCGGCGACACCTTCCACTTCCACCCGCACCGTGAGCCGGCCGGTGGGGAGTGGCTTCGCATAGAACATGACGGGCTCGGTCTGGAGCCATGCGGGTCGCGCGTCCTGAGCGATCGCCTGGGCCAGTGCAGGGCTGTGCCATTGAGGTGTCTGCAGGCGGCCGCTGGCAAGGTGGCCGAAGAGCAGGTAGGACGCGAGGGCGACCCGGTCGGGGCTCAGGGTGCGGGGTTGGCGGTCGAAGACGACCTTCTCCAGCGTCGGAATGGAGTCATAGTCCTCGACCACGGCTTGCAACCCCCACGGCCCGGTGGGTTCGGTGACCACGACGATCTTCACGCGGGCGCCTTGTCGGTGTCGTAGCTGACCAAGGTGTCGGTCAGCGAGCGGATGCGTGGCGTGGGTGCGGCGACCCGCAGCGATCCACGACTGCTCCACGTGTCGAGTCGAGCGACGATGTCGTCCGCCTGGTCCAGAGCCAGTACGAACCACGTCCAGACCTGATCGCCTCGCGAGATGAGCACGCGGGTGGAGCCCTCACCCAGTCCGTGCTCGACGGAGTCTGTGGCCTCTCCGTCGACCAGAAGCTCAACGACGACGATCCCGGGAGCGGTCCCGGTGGCGCCGACGGCGTTTCGAAGAACCATCAGGACCTGCCGGAGGTCCTGATGGTCCAGGCTGGGCGTCGAGTCACCCTGTTTGCGCGTGGCCACCATCGCGTTGAGTGACACCTGGCCCCGGAATCTGGCGAGGTCGGCCCACGTGAGGTCGTTCTTCGACGCGATGGTCATCGTCGTTCCGTCGGACATGTGACAGCGGAAGCCCGAGTGGTCCCCGGCGGCAGGATCGATCGTGGTCGTCAGCCCCCGCCGGACGAGGTGGTCGGGCAGGAACGGGACCAGGTTGTCCTCCTCGTGGCGGCCGATCGGGGTGTAGTCGGTGGAACTTCGCTCCTTGCGAAGCTCCGCCACCGCTGACGGCTGCATGCCGAAGGTCAGGTACTCGTAGGCCCCGCGGGCAGCTCCGACCTGGCGCACGGTGTCCTGCGCGGTGATCTGTTGCGCGTGGATGCGCCGCAGGGTGAGCACCGTGCCCGAGTGCCGCCACTTGAGACCGCTGCGCAGCGCTCGCAGGGCGAAGTTGTTGTCGATGCCGCTCGTCAGCGAGTCGTCGTAGCGGATGGCCGCCATGAGGTCGCGATCGACCATCCAGGTGCTGTGCCCCGGTGCTCCACCCTTGTCCGCCGCAGTCTCGAGGGTGAACTCCTTCGTGCGGTACAGGATCAGCTGGCCGCTGTCGTCGTCAAAGTTGGAGAAGGCGCCGAAGGTCGCGGACACACCCTCGGTGAGGACGCTGAAGTGCGCCGCGAGCCGCCAGGGGAGGGCGATGTCATCGTCGTCGAGGACCGCGACGTAGTGTCCCAGGCTCTCGTCGACTCCGCGGTTGCGGGCCGCCGCCACCCCTTGGTTATCTTGGCGGAAGTACCTGATGCGTGGGTCCTCGAGCTGAAGGGCCGCCACCACCTCGGCCGTGTCGTCGGTCGACCCGTCGTCAACGATCACGACCTCGAAGTCCTGGACCGTCTGGGCCTGCACGGAATGGATCGTGTCGTGCAAGAGGTGGGCGCGGTTGTAGGTCGAGATCAGGATGCTCACGAGCGGGCGCGCATCTGGTGGCCGGTGGGTCCAGCTGAGGACGTTGCGCACGAACGTCTTGTCCTCACGCATGATCACCTTGTTCGCCTCCACCGCCGCGGACTCCACAAGCGACAGGGCGTGCTTGTCCGCCGTCGAGGGATGCCACATGTGGTACATCAGCACGTCCGGGTCTTCGACCCAGATCAGACGACTCCCCGCGCGGCGCACCCGCGTCGCGAAGTCGATGTCCTCGCCCCCGTAGGTGTGCATTCGCTCGTCGTACCCTCGGATGCGCAGAAACGTGTCGCGGGACACGGCCATCATCCCGCCCATGCCCCAACGTGGTCGGCGCCGACCGTGCCGCTCGAACTCGGCCCAGTTGAGCCCCCGCTCCTCGATCTCGAGGTCCGACCATCCGGGCGGGAGATCCCGACACTGGAGCAGGAGTCCGGTGGCGGGATGGTCCAGGATGTGACGGCCGATCACTTCGAAGGCCCGCGGCGAGAAGATCATGTCAGCATCGGTCGCCACGAGAACGCGACCCGTCGAGACCGCGAAGCCGGCGTTGAGGGCCCGGGTCCTGGACCAGACTCCGTCGGTCTCCGTGTAGACGTATCTCGCGCCGAGGGCTTCGACGGCTTCACGCACGCCTTCGGCGTTGCGGGAGCCGTAGTCGGAGACGATGACCTCGCCGCGGAGTTCGCCGAAGGCGGCGAGGATCGACTGGGCTGACAGAAGGACCCTTCGCAACCCCCAGTCCTTGAAACCGATGACGACCGAGACATCAGGGCCGCTGCTCACCGAGCACCCTCCATCGAGGCGAGGTAGAGGGCGGCCAGTTCCGATCCTTCGTCGCCCGACGGTCCTTCGGGCACACGCAGGAAGAGACGCCTCACTTCACGGCGAGCCAGTTGCTCAACCGCTGGCCAGCGGAATATCGAGACCCGGACCTGGTCGACCGGGCCGGCGAAGGTGATGTCCGGGGAGAGCCACACCGTCCGGCCCGGACCCGGGAAGTATGCGTACTGGGCAGCCATCCTCTCCGACCACGTCAGACCGGTGGTTGCAGGCACCGCCTCTTGACCGTGGCTCGCCGTCAAGGTGACGATGACGCCACGTTCGACAGGGGGCTCAGCCAGCGTGAGACCGAGACGCACGGTGCTTGTCGTGAACGCGAAGTCGAAGAGCCAGAAGGCCTCGGACGGGCTGTTCAAGGGGTTCCACAGATCTGTGTCGACACGGCCAAGAGCCTATCCGTCCCGGTGATGCAGTGCGGACCCATCGGTCCAGACCACGGCGCACCGTGGTGTCCATCGACGGTCGGCGGCTTGTCGAGCGTCCCGCACGGCAGTATGAGGAAGGAGCAGGACTCCTCACTGCGTGTCTGGCGCGTGACCCAGACTGTCAGCAGGGTGCGACCCCGTCGCGTCCGGTGGCCCTGGAATCTATCGGTTAAAAGCGTCGGGGACGCGCAGTGGGGTTCCGCTAGGGTCCGCAGCCATGACCCTCAAGCACCGGATCGCGGCGCGACTGGACCGGCGTTACGCGCGCACCACCGACGTCTTGAAGGTCAGGACCGCACTCTCCACGCTGGAGGCCCGGGTCCGCGACGAGCTGGCACCGCAGGTCGAGCAGGGGGCCGGTCCGCTCACGTCGGTGTCTTCGGCGTCCGATGCTGCGCTCCTGCGGGAGATCGCGACGGAGATGGGCACGTTGTCGGCCCGGCTGGAGTCGCTGACCGAACGCCTCGCCCAGGTCGAAGCCCGGCTGGGTGCGCAGGTCACGGCCCAAGGACGCGACGTCCGTGAGGTCAGGCGGCTGGCGGACGAGTCGGTCGTGTCCATCAACGCGTTGATGGAGACCGAGATGCGCCACCGACTGCTCCTGGACACCTTGACCGGGGACGGGGCATGAGGGCCTCCTGGGCCATGGAGGGCACCTTCCTGCGCCTCACGCTGCTCCCGGACGCCGAGGACCCCATCACCTCACCGAGGCCACCGCACCTGCGGATGCTGACGAACGTGGCGACGCTCAAGCTGCCGCACGAGATCGAGCTGCCGCACCCCGACCTGCTGGCACTCGCCGCCTACTCGATCGCCTTTCCCTGGACCAAGCGCCGGCTGCGCCTCAGCACGCCTGTCAGCGACCGCATGAGAGAGGCCTTCGCCAGGTCCGGCATCGATGCCACCGGCCCGGTCGGGAGCCAGGTGGACCCACGTGAAGCCGGCAAGCGGCTCTCGCTCGCCTATTCCGGTGGTGCTGACTCGATCGCGACCTCGGAGGTCCTCCCGGACGACACGGCCTACGTGCACCTGCGCCGGGTCAAGCACCCGCGGGTGGTGAACCGGATGACGCACGTGCGCGTGGACGTCATCGAGGCGTTGGTGCGCAAGGCGCAGACCCGGGGCCGGGACGTGAGTGTCGTGCAGACCGATCTGGAGTACCTGTGCCTTCCGTTCGCCACCTACCCCGTCTGGTGGGCGATCTCCATCGGGTCGATCGTCCTGGCCGACGAGACCGACGCGGGCGGCGTGGCGACCGGGACCGTCCTGGAAGGTCGCTATCTGGCGAACGGCACCCGCTGGACGGGGCGGGGAGCCCTGAGCTCGACGCATCGCCTGTACGAAGCGGCCGGGATCCCCATCGTCCGTCCGGCCGCGGGCATGACCGAGGTGCCCACCGCTCGCCTCTGCCTCGCCAGCGACCTCGCAGACCTGGCGCGCTCCTGCCTGCTGGGCTCGGCAGAGCGGCCCTGCCTGTGCTGTGAGAAGTGTGTGCGCAAGGAGCTGATCACGGCAGCGATCACCGGTGGTGCACTGCCGCGGCTGTTGATCCAGAACATGCGGGCAGTTCCGGCCATGACGGCGAAGATGCGCGTTCCACCCCCGCTGTTCGTGCAGGACATGCTCGAGTACGCCCTGGCCCGTGTCGATGTCGCCGGCACCCCCCTCGAGTCGGTCAAGGAGGTGCTGGCGCCGACTCTGGAAAGCACCGCCTGGGCTGAGAATTACTACACGCCGGCTCTCGAGGACGAGGTGCCCGAACGCTTCCGGGAGGACATAGCGAGGGAGATCTTCAAGCGGTTGGAGCCGATGGGTCCCGAGGACCTGGAGGTGGTCGAGACCTGGGACGCGGCTGCACGCGTGCCGTCGTCCTGACCCGGCCGGGAAGCGCAGATGCGGACGGGTTCCCCTATCCTGCGCTGATGCGCCACACCATCGTGACCATGTCCCGAGGTGACGCCGCTCGGCTGCCCGAGTGGGTTCGCTACCACGCGCGCCTGGGCTTCGACGAGTTCCACATCCTGCTCGACAACCCCAACGACGACTCGGAAGCGGTCCTGGCCTCGTTGTCGGCCGAGGTGACGATCACGGTCGAGGTCAAGGACGCGATCGGGTACTACCACCCCGAGGGCCTGACGCAGGCACAGCGCCTGGCCCAGGCGGACCAGTGGTGCGAGGAGCATGCGGCGGAGATCGCCGAGTCCGGGATGCCGATCGTCGATGCGTTGTCCTGGCGCCAGTACCGCCACCTGCCCGCTGCGCTGGAGCGGTACACCCGGCGGGAACCCGGGTCCGGGTGGTTGTCCATCCTCGATGTGGACGAGTTCATCGTCCTGCCGCCCGGCCAGCGCATCGCTGACCTGCTCGCAGGTGTCGAGAAGCCGCGGGTGCGCCTGACGAGCTTCAACATGGACACCAGCAACTGGGACTCGCGCAGCTCGTTGCTGCACACCGTGTCGCAGCGGTGGTCCTACGACGACATGCTGGCCTACGGCCAGGGTTGGCCGGACCGGGTGAAGGCACTGATCCGCTACGAGTCGGCGTTGCCCCTGCACACGGTGCACGCGATCAACCGGGGGCCGTTCGAGCGGGCCGAGGTCGAGCAGGCTCGTGTCCTGCACTACAAGTACCCCACCCTCGACATCCTCCCGTATCCCGTGGAGGACTGGGGAGCGCTCGAGGCGTGGCGGGCCGGCGAGGTGGAGGGCTAGGCCCCTGGCGCTCGGGTCAGGCCATCACGTGGCGCAGGCACTGGCCGTAGGCCAGGACCCGGGCATTCGCCAGCAGTTCCGCTGAGGTGGCCTCCCACGTGTGGCGCGCAGAAGTGTGCCGCATCTGGACGAAGTTGAACCGGTCGGCCGAGTAGATGCTCAAGCCGTCGGCGGCCACGTCGCGCAGGAAGCCGGTGTCCTCGCCGCGTCCCACGTCGGCGAACGGGTGCGCCACCGCGACGTCCCGGCGGGCGACGATGGTCGGCCCCATGACGAGGTCGGTGAACCGGTGCTCGCGCTCGGGGAACCGCAGGATGGTCACGTCGAGGGCCTCGAGGTACATGTGGTGGGCCTGCTTGCCCACGACCTGCGCCCCGGAGTAGTCCAGGGCGTGCAGCTGGTCGCGCAGGTAGTCCGCGCCATACAGGTCGTCGTCGTCCATCTTGGCCACGACGTCGCCGGACGCCGCCTCCACCAGGCGGTTCAGGCAGCCACCCAGGGTCGTGGTGGCGGGCTCGTGCAGGAGGGTGACCCGCTCCAGGCCCAGCGCGGCGGCCCGGGAGCGCAGGTCGGTGTCGGGCTCGAAGCCGTGGGTGAGCAGCACCAGCTCGCAGTCGACCCCGCGCTGGGCGGCGACGGCGGCGAGCACGTGGTCGAGCTGCTGCGGGCGGTTGGTGGACACCAGCGCACTGACCGAGGGCAGTCGTGCGGCCGACGCGTCAGCAGCCAGGCCGGCTGAGGCCAGGACGGCGTCGAGGCGTCGCGTGTAGGTGTGCGACTCCCAGATCCGGCGCTGGGCGGTGTGGACCGTGCGGTCCCGCAGCTCCGGGCTGTTGACCAGGGCCCGCAGCGTCCAGCGGGCCTCCTCGTCGGTGGCGACCTGGAGCACCTCGTCGGCGGGGAAGAACTCGCCGATCGCCCGGCTGGGCGTGGAGACGACCGGGGTGCCGCAGGCCGTGATCTCGAAGATCCGCCGGGCACACATGCTCGGTGAGCCGATGACCGAGTTGACGTTGAGGAAGACCTTGTACGCACGGTAGGCGGTGAGCATCCGCGGGTAGTCCAGCGAGCCGACCACGCGCCGGTCCAGCGGAGCCGGGAACTGGTAGCGCTCGTCGCCGCCGAGGTAGCGCGAGAACACCTCCAGCCCGGTCTGCATCCGCGAGGAGACGGCCTCGGCGGCACCCAGCAGCAGGTCCATCTGCTCGCGCCGCTCGGGGTACTTGTGGGCGAAGTACATGCCGCCGAAGCCGATGTCGCGGCTCTGGTGGCCGTCAGCGGGCCGGATCGGGTTGTGCAGCGACTGCTGGGCGGCGAACGGCAGCACGCCGACCCGGTCGTGGCCGAGGTCGCGGTGGTAGTCGGGGATGCGGTCGGAGTCGGTCGTCCACACGTGGTCGAACAGGCGGGCGGTGTCGAGGAAGTCCGCGTAGTGGACCGGGTCCTCCTTGTTCCAGAAGACCGTCGGCACCTCGTGGTCACGGCACCACTGCACCAGCTCGACGATGGCCGGGCGCGGGGCCGAGGTGCCGGTGAGGTGGTACTGCCACGCGTCACCGTTGCCGTGCCAGGCCGACTCGACGAACAGCAGGTCCAGCCGAGGGGAGTCCACCTGCTCGCGCCACCGGTCCGGGAGCAGCGCGACCTGGTCCCACTCGTACCCCAGGGCCAGGCTGGTGAAGTCGTCCAGGACGACCCCCACCCGCAGGTCGGGGCGCCGCGGCGCGCGGAGCGGCAGCGGCCACGGCGGCACCTCGAGGGTGCCGTCCCCGGCCAGGCGGATGCTGCCGCGTGGTTGCCGCAGGTCCAGGGTGCGCCGGCGCCACCACTGGCGCACCTGTCCGGTGCCGCCGTGCCGCAGGTGCCAGACGGCGCGCCGGGCGTCGGTCACGAACCGGGACGCACCGGTGGAGGGGGATCCGGGGGCGCCGACGCCGGGCATGGTCTCCTCGAGGGGACGGCAAGGGTATGCGGCGGGGGCGGTCACCGGGTCGGGCCGGCGGCCCCCCGCGCGCAAGGTCACCGTCAACATAACGGACCCGCAGGTCGGAGCCGGCAGGTCACGGCACGGACCCGCCCGGCGCGGCGATGCGCCCGTAGTTCGAGGAGACGGCAACCTGTGCGGCACAATGTCCGAGTGCAGCGCTTCCGGGGGACCGACATCTGGCTCGGTGTCCTCGCGGTGGTGGTCAACATCGGCCTGGTCGTCGGGGTCGTGCTCCTGACCACCGACGAGCCGGCGGCGGACGACCCGACCCCGGCCAGGGCGACCTCGACCTCCACGACGTCCACCGCTTCGACCCCGACGCCGTCGGCCACGACGACCACCGCCGCGCCGCGTTCGCCGGAGGCGCTGCTCGGCTCCGACGCCAAGGTGACCATCGCGGTGCTCGGCGACCAGACCAGCGACGGTGAGGCGGAGTGGGTGACGGCCTTCAGCCAGCTCCTGGCCCAGGACCGCAAGGTCACGCTGCACCGGCTCAACCCCGCCGACCCGACGCAGTACACGATCAAGGCGACGTTCGGCAGCGCCGGGCCGGCCACCGACGTCTACAACGGCAGCCGCGCGGACGCCTCCGCCGACTACGCCGCCACCCGGGTGCCCTTCCTCGTGCCGGTGAAGCCGGACGTCGTCATCCTCAACTACGGCCGCAGCGACTCCGCGTCCAACGTCAAGGCGCACCTGCAGAGCGCGGCGTCGGCGGTCCGGGACCGGTACCCCGCCGCGACGGTCCTGGTCATGCTCCAGCCGCCGAGCCTGGACGACCAGGACAAGGCGGTCCGGACGGCGGTGGCCGCCTGGGCCAGGTCCAGGAGCCTGCGGACCCTGGACGTCGCCAAGGCCTTCCTGGCCACCGGTGAGCCGAACGCGTACGTGTCCGCTGCCGACCCCGAGGTGCTCAACTCGCGCGGCGACGCCCTGTGGGGCCAGACGGTGTTCACCCTGCTCGGCGGGACGGTCGCGGCTCCCCAGCCCTCCGCGACCCAGGCTCTGCCGACCCCCACGACCACGACCCCGTCCACGCTGTTCCCGTCGTCGTCGTCCTCGTCGGCGGCCGCGCGGCCCGTCCCACCCGCGCCGCCCGCGGCGCCCACCTCGTCGAGCTCGTCCTCGTCGTCCTCGTCGTCGGCCACGCCACCGTCGTCGCCCACCGAGCCGACCCCTTCGGATCCCCCCGTGCCGGATCCGGTCTTCCCGACGCCCAGCCGAACATGACGTCAGCGAACCTCGTCGACGCATGACCGCCCGCGGGGTCTTCGGGGGACGCCCCACGGTGCTCGGTCACCGTGGGTCGGGCCGCGGCGTGGTCGACGGCCACGTGGAGAACACCCTCGACTCCCTGCTCGCCGGCATCGCCAGCGGTCTGCGCTGGGTCGAGCTCGACGCCCGCCGCACCGCCGACGACGTCCTCGTCGTCGGGCACCACCCCACGCTGGAGGCGGGTGACTTCGTCGCCGACCTGACCTTCGACCAGGTCGCGGACCGTGGGGCGATCGCCCTCGAGCCGCTGCTGAGGGCCCTGCCCGACGGCATCGGGGTCAACCTGGACGTCAAGAGCTCGCTCGAGGACGCGCTGCGTCCCCGCGACGCGACCACAGCGGGCTTGCTGGCCCCGCTCGTCGAGGACCTCGCGTCCCGTCGACCCGTGCTCGTGTCGTCCTTCGACCCGGCTGCCCTGCTCGTGCTCGGCGACGCCGCCCCGGCCGTGCCCCGGGCCCTGCTCGCGTGGGTCGGCTTCCCGCTGCGCAAGGCGATCCCGGCCGCCGTGCACCTCGGGGTCGAGGCGGTGGCACCGCACTGGACCTCCTTCGGCCCCAACGCCGTGGACCTCGCTCCCACCTTCCGGCCCGCCGCGCATGCCGTCGACGTCGCCCACCGCGCAGGGCTCGAGGTCGTCGTCTGGTGCCCGACCGCCGAGGTGGCCGGCGAGCTCCTCGCCGTGGGGGTCGACGCCGTCGTCGTCGACGACGTGCCCACGACCCTCGCCGCGCTCCGCGGAAAGGCCGACTGACGCCGTACGGCGCGTCGGATCAGGTTTCCGGGTTCGCCCACGTGTGGGAGCCTTGGCCGCGACCACGTCGGCAAGGATGGACACGGGGAGCGCTCGTCCAGCAGGGCGGTCCCCTTCCCGTCCGGCCTTGCCCGGTTCGGCCGCCCGTCGCTGTTCCCCGAGAGGTCCTCATGTCTGCCTTGAAGTACCCGAGCGAGCCGTTTCCCGGTCCGCCCTGCGTCGCCGGGCACCTCGTCGTGCGTGCCTCCGTCCGGGGGGCACGGACCGTGCCGGTGGCCCGGTGAGCAGCGTCGTGGTGACGGTGGCCGGGCTGACGCTGCGGGTGGGTTCGGCCACCGACGTGGGTCGCGTGCGCGACCACAACGAGGACGCCCTCCTGGCCGAGGGTGCGGTGTACGCCGTGGCCGACGGCATGGGAGGACACGCCGCCGGCGAGGTCGCCAGCGCCATCGTCGTGGACACCCTGCGGGCCCTGGCCGGGCGCGAGGTGCTCGCGGGCGACGACGTGGTCACCGCGCTCGCCGCCTCCAACGAGCAGATGCAGCGGTCGGTCGCCCACCACCCCGAGCAGACCGGCATGGGCACCACCGCCGCCGGCCTGGCGGTCGTGGCCGACGACGAGGGCTCGGCCCGCTGGGCCGTCTTCAACGTCGGCGACTCCCGCGTCTACCGCTACGTCGACGGCCGGCTGCGGATGGTCACCGTCGACCACTCCGAGGTCCGTGCGCTCGTCGACGCCGGCCTGATCACCGAGGCCGAGGCCGCCCGCCACCCCCTGCGCAACGTGGTGACCCGCTCGCTGGGCTCCCACTCGATGCCGACGGTAGACCTGTGGGTCCTGGCACCCCAGGTCGGCGAACGCTTCGTCATCTGCTCCGACGGCCTGAACGGCGAGCTCGCCGACGACCAGATCGCAGCCCTGCTCGGCGAGCACGAGGACCCGCAGGACGCTGCGGTCGCCCTGGTCGATGCCGCAGTCGCCGCCGGTGGCCGCGACAACGTCACCGTGGTCGTCGTGGCCCTCGACGGTCGTGAGGACGACGGGTAGGTCCCTGCGGGCACCGAGGTCCCCCCGGCATGCGTACGGGGCACCCCCCGGCTGGGAGGTGCCCCGTTCGCGTTCGGGGGGAGGCTGC
>CAVRMT010000023.1:0-75143 GCA_963722015.1 uncultured Actinomycetota bacterium
GCGCCGGTGTAGTGGCGGTCGGCCACCTCGAGCGCCTCGTCGAGGATGGCCAGGCCCTCGCGCACCTCGTCGGCCGTGGTCGTGCACGGTGGCACGACGTGGGTCCGGTTGAAGTGCGTGAACGGCCAGAGGCCACGCTCCTTGCAGGCAGCCGCGAAGTCGGTCATCGCCTTGGCCTCGGCGCCACTGGCGTTGAACGGCACCAGCGGCTCACGGGTCTCCCGGTCGCGGACCAGCTCCAGCGCCCAGAACGCTCCCAGGCCGCGGACCTCGCCGATGCTCGGGTGGCGTTCCGCGAGCTCGCGCAGGCCGGGTCCGATGACGTCCGCACCGAGGGCGCGGGCGTGCTCGACGATGCCCTCCTCCTTGAAGATGTTGATGGAGGCGACGGCCGAGGCACAGGCCAGCGGGTGGCCCGAGTACGTGAGGCCGCCGGGGAACGGCCTGGTGTCGAAGGACTGCGCGATCCGCTCGGAGATGATGACGCCGCCGAGCGGGACGTAGCCGCTGTTGACGCCCTTGGCGAAGGTGATGAGGTCGGGTGCGACACCCCAGTGGTCCACGGCGAACCACTCACCGCAGCGACCGAACCCGGCCATCACCTCGTCGGCGATCATGACGATGCCGAACTCGTCGCACAGGTCGCGCACGCCCTGCAGGTAGCCCGGCGGCGGCACGAGGATGCCGTTCGTGCCGACGACCGGCTCGAGGATGATCGCGGCGACGGTGTGGGCGCCCTCGACCATGAGGATGTCGCGCAGGTGCTGCAGCGCGCGCTCGCCCTCCTCCTGCTCGGTGGTCGAGTGGAAGGCCGAGCGGTAGGGGTAAGGACCCCAGTACCGGACCACGCCCGGCATCCCGGGTTCGGATGCCCACCGACGCGGATCACCGGTCATGGCAATGGATCCCGCCGTCGCGCCGTGGTAGCTGCGATAGGCGGCGAGCACCTTGTGGCGGCCCGTGTGCAGGCGGGCCATGCGCAGGGCGTTCTCGTTCGCCTCGGCACCACCGTTGGTGAAGAAGACACGGTTGAGGTCGCCCGGCGCGAGCTCGGTGATCAGGCGCGCGGCCTCGGAGCGGGCGTCGTTGGCGAACGCGGGGCTGATCGTCGTGAGCCGGCCGGCCTGCTCCTGGATCGCGGCGACCAGCTTGGGGTGCTGGTAGCCGATGTTGACGTTGACCAGCTGGCTGGAGAAGTCGAGGTAGCGCTGGCCCGAGTAGTCGGTGAAGTACGAACCCTGTGCCGACGCGATCGGCAGCGGGTCGATCAGACCCTGCGCCGACCACGAGTGGAACACGTGGCCGCGGTCGTCACGGCGCACCTGCTCCTCGGTGGCCCCGGTGACGGCGTCGAGCACGTCGGGCTGGACGGTGGTGTCGGTCATGGCTGCCTCTCAGCGGGTGCGCGGGAAGCCGAGGTCGACGCTGGAGGTGGCCGGGTCGGGCCACCGCTGCGTGACGACCTTGCCGCGGGTGTAGAAGTTGATGCCTTCCGGGCCGTACATGTGGGTGTCGCCGAACAAGGAGTCCTTCCAGCCACCGAAGGAGTAGTAGGCGACGGGGACCGGGATCGGGACGTTGATGCCGACCATGCCGACCTGGACGTCGAACTGGAACTGCCGGGCCGCGCCACCGTCACGGGTGAAGATCGCCGTCCCGTTGGCGTACTGGTTGGAGTTGATCAGCTCCAGGCCCTCCTCGTAGGTGTCCACGCGGACGACCGACAGGACCGGGCCGAAGATCTCGTCGGTGTACACGGTCATCTCGGGCGTGACGTGGTCGAGCAGCGTGGTGCCGAGGAAGAAGCCCTCGGTCGGCAGGTCACCCTCGCGGCCGTCGACGACGACGGTGGCCCCAGCCTCCTGGCCGGCTCCGACGTAGCCGCGGACCTTGTCACGGTGCTCGGCGGTGATGAGTGGGCCCATGTCGCTGTCGGGGTCGACACCGTTGCCCACGGTGAGCTTGGGGAGGCGGGCTGCGATGGCATCCACGAGCGGCTGGGCCACGTCGCCGACGGCGACGGCGACGGACAACGCCATGCAGCGCTCGCCGGCCGATCCGTAGGCGGCCGAGACGACGGAGTCGGCGGCCATGTCGACATCGGCGTCGGGCAGCACCAGGGCGTGGTTCTTGGCGCCACCGAGCGCCTGGACACGCTTGCCGTTGGCCGTGCCGCGCTCGTAGATGTACTTGGCGATCGGGGTCGAGCCCACGAAGCTCACCGCCGCGATGCCGGGGTGGTCCAGGATCGCGTCGACGGCGACCTTGTCGCCGTGCAGGACGGTGAAGATGCCGTCGGGCAGTCCGGCCTCCTTCCACAGCTGGGCGAGGAACAGGGCCGCGGACGGGTCCTTCTCCGAGGGCTTGAGGATGAAGGCGTTGCCGCAGGCGATGGCGTTGGCACACATCCACAGCGGCACCATCGCGGGGAAGTTGAACGGGGTCACCCCGGCGACGACGCCGAGCGGCTGGCGGATGTTGTAGACGTCGACACCGGTGGCGGCCTGCTCGCTGAAGCCGCCCTTGAGCAGGTTGGGGACCCCGGTCGCGAACTCGACGTTCTCCAGGCCGCGGGCGATCTCCCCGGCGGCGTCGGACAGCACCTTGCCGTGCTCGGCGGTGACGATCTCCGCGAGCTCGGGAGTGCGCTCGTGCAACAGCTCGCGGAACGCGAACAGGACGGCGCTGCGGCGCGAGAGCGAGGCGTGCCGCCACTCCTTGGCTGCTGCGGCGGCGCTGGTCACAGCAGCGTCCAGCTCCTGCGCCGAGGCGAGGTCGACCTCGCCGGTCACGGCACCCGTGGCCGGGTTGTAGACCGGTGAGGTGCGTCCAGAGGTGCCCTCGGTGGGCCGGCCGTCGATCCAGTGGGAGATGCGCGTCGTCATGCGTCACACCATACGATCCAATCGGTGGTAACACAATAGAAGTATTGCTATGGTGCAATCCATGATCGACGCGACGCTCACGGCCCTGGAGGAGCGCCTCGACGCCCCCTCGGCGAAGGGCCTGGCCCACGCCGTCTCCGCGACGATCCGCGACGGGCTGCTCGTCGCGGGCGACCGGCTGCCCCCGATCCGCACCGTCGCCGCCGAGCTCGCGCTGTCGCCGACCACGGTGAGCGCCGCCTGGGCCCTGCTCGCGCGGTCGGGGACGGTGGCCACCGACGGGCGCCGTGGCACCACGGTGCTGGACCATCGGGCCGGCGGCACGGTGCGCTACCGCGCAGCACTGGACCGCCCGTCCACCTTCGACCACGACCTGTCGACCGGGGTCCCCGACCCCGACCTGCTGCCCGACCTCGGCCGCGTCCTGGCCGGTCTCGGGACGGCGCCCACCACCGGCAGCTACCTCGACGACCCGGTGCTGCCCGACCTGGCCAGGGTCCTGCTCGCGGACTGGCCGTTCGCGGCAGAGGAGGTCGCGGTGGTCGACGGGGCGATGGACGCGATGGACCTGTTCGTGCGGACCCAGCTGCGGTTCGGTGACCGGGTGGTGGTCGAGGACCCCGGGTTCCCGCCGCTGGTCGACCTGCTCGAGTCCGTGGGTGTGCAGCTCGTGGGGGTCGCGGTCGACGAGGAGGGCCTGGACCCCGTCGCCCTCGAGACGGCCCTGCGCGACCCGGTCGCCGCGATCTTCCTGCAGCCGCGCGCCCAGAACCCCACCGGCGTGACGATGAGCGTCCGGCGGGCGAAGCAGGTCGCCGACCTGCTGTCCGGGTCCTCGACGCTGGTCGTCGAGGACGACTCCGCGGCACGCCTGTCGCCGTCGCCGCTGGTCAGCCTCGGCCGGTGGCGACCCGAGCAGACCGTCCACATCCGCTCGTTCTCCAAGTCGCACGGGCCGGACCTGCGCCTTGCCGCGCTGAGCGCGCCCACGACGATCCTCAACGCCATCAACGGTCGTCGCCAGCTCGGACAGGGCTGGTCCAGCCGGCTGCTCCAGCAGGTGCTGCTCGGCCTGCTCACCGACGACGCCGCCACCGAGCAGGTCCTGGCCGCTGCCCGCACGTATGCCGCGCGGCGGGCCCACGTCGTCGGTCGCCTCCGCGAGCGCGGGGTCGAGGTCGGCGGCACCGAGGGGATCAACATCTGGGTGCCCGTGCAGGACGAGACCGCCGCGGTGGTGCGCCTGGCCAGCCAGGGGATCGGGGTCGCGCCCGGCACCCCGTTCCGGATCGGGGCCGTCGGCGAGGGCGGGCACATCCGCGTCACGGTGGGGCTCGCCGGCGACGAGGTCGACGACCTCGACTCCTTGGCGCACTCGCTGGCCGACGCCGCCCGCACCAGCGGGTGGAACGGCCGCGCCCGCTGACACCACGGCCTGGCCCGGTGGCCGGCAACCCCGGACCGGGTCGGGCTGGCGCTGACCGGGTCGGGCTGGCGTTGACCGGGTCGGGACGGCGCTGACCGGGTCGGGACGGCGCGAAGGCCGGGCTGCAGGGTTGCCCGGCCTCCGGCCCGCCGCCCGAAGGCGGACGTCTGATCCCCCATGACAGGGGTTCCCCCAACGCTATGCGCCGGTCGTCCGGGACGGAATCATGCAATACACGTACTGCTGCCCGCGCTCCTCGGGCCGCGAAAACTCCAATGGGCACAACGACGACATACCGGTCACTTCTGGTTGAGCCGCGTCACGCTCCCCGGTGGGCATCCGGCGGACCGGGCGCGTCCCTCTGCCGTGCGAGTCGGAACAGGTAGGCGAAGGCCGTTCTGGTGTAGGTGATGCCGCGCCCCTGGCGGCGGATGAGGTCGGGGTCGGCCGTGGCCGGGTTCTTGGGCTCGAGGTGGCGCTCGAGCCCGTCGTCGTCGAGGTGGTACCGGTCGGCTCTGTGGTGGGCCACCCCCACGAGCTCAAGGCTCGGGTCGAGCGCGGCGAGGCTGGCGTCGCCGTGGCTGGTGTTGGCCAGGAGCAGCCCGCCCGGCGCGAGGTACCGACGACAGTGATCCCAGACCGGGCCTGCATACAGCGAGATGAGCAGGTCGAAACCACCGGCAGGGAGCGGGAGCCGGGTGCTGTAGTCCGCGTGGAGGAAGTGCACCTCGGCGCCCGCCCCGGCCAGGGTCCGACCGTGCAGCTGCGCACCCACGAGGTCCTGGTCGGAGAAGTAGCGGGCGGCACGGCGATCGGTGTCGACGTAGGTGACCGAGGGGATCGCCGTCGAGGGCGACAGGTCGAGGTAGCTGCCCGGGTAGAGCGCGCGGGCCGGAGCCCAGCGCTCCCGCACGGCCGCAAACAGTCCCGACCTGTCTCCGATGGTCTGCCGGTACGTCGCCCACGAGGGCGCCGGCGGGCGGGCGCCCGCTCGGGTCCGGGCGTTCACGTGACCCGTTCGGTGCGGGCCGACGAGCTGGGTCGTTCCACGTCTTCGCCCTTCCTCCAGGGTGCGAACACCGTCCCCACGCCCCGGAACCACTGCGGAGGGCGTGGGATTCGAACCCACGATGGGTGTAACCCCATAGCGGTTTTCAAGACCGCCGCACTAGGCCACTATGCGAGCCCTCCTGGTCTCGCGACACACCGCCGACGGACCGTGGCCCACGATATCGTCACGGCGTGGACCGCTACCAACGCGACGACGAAACGCAGGCCGAGCGGTTCGACCGCAACTGGAACGAGCTCCTCCAGGAGCTGCGCGTCACCCAGACCGGCATCCAGATCCTCACCGGCTTCCTGCTGACGCTGCCGATCCAGCCGGCCTTCCGGGACATCAGCAGCTTCGAGCGCAACGCCTACGTCGCGGCGATCAGCGCCAGCATCCTGGCCACCTGCCTGCTCATCACCCCGGTGGCCATGCACCGCGGGTTGTTCCGTCAGCGGCGCAAGGAGTCGCTGGTCAACGTGGCGCACCGGGTCTCGGTCATCGGCCTGGCGGCCCTGGCGGCAGCGGTGGTCAGCGTCATGGCGTTCACCTTCTCGCTGGTCTTCGGCCAGGGCGCGGGGATCTCGGCAGCCGTCGTCGGGACGCTGCTGTTCGTCGCCGCCTGGGTGGTCTTCCCGATCGGGCTGCGCCACCACCTCAGCCGCTCGACAGGCCCCTGAGCAGGCCCTTTGTTAGGGTTGGTCGACCCCGAACAAAGGATTTCACCATGGGCAAGCTGTCCTTCATCGCCGGCGTCGCCGCCGGCTACGTCCTCGGCGCGAAGGCGGGCCAGAAGCGCTACGAGCAGATCCGCGGACGGGCCAGCCAGGTCTGGTCGAGCGAGCCGGTGCAGACCCGCGTCGACACCGTCAAGGAAGCCGTCAAGGAGCAGGCACCGGTCCTGGGCGCCAAGCTCGGCGACGTCGCCAAGACCGCTGGAGCTAGCGCCAAGGACCGTTTCTCCGGCGAGGACCTGCCCGAGACCATCCACCGCGGCAGCGACGGCAAGCTGCACGCCGACACCTCCGGCTTCGGCCCGGGTGGCGACAAGCTCCCCTGAGCCCACCCCGCGCCCGACTGCGCCCGACCGCTCCTACTGATCACAGTGAACGGTCAGCGCTGCCGCGCCACGCGCCATACCGCGCCAACTGATCACAGTGAACGGTCAGCGCTCCCGGGCCGCACGCCATACCGCGCGCACTGATCACAGTGAACGGTCGGCGCTCCCGAGCCGCACGCCATACCGCGCGCACTGATCACAGTGAACGGTCGGCGCTCCCGGGCCGCACGCCATACCGCGCTTACTGATCACAGTGAACGCGGTATGGCGCGCGGCGGGCGGCCGCCCCGGCCGGAGTTGTTCAGATCCACATCGCGGGGTCGCGGAACATCGCCTCGTACGGATCCTCGCGGCCCGCGGGGAAGCGGATCACGGCGGGGATGCCCGTGGCGATCGCGCCCGGCCGGGACGTCCTTGACCACCACGGAGTTGGCCCCGATCTGGACGTCGTCGCCGATCTGGACGGGTCCGAGCACGCGAGCGCCGGCGCCGATCGTCACTCGGCTGCCGACGGTGGGGTGGCGCTTGACCTTTGCCAGCGAACGGCCGCCGAGGGTGACCCCGTGGTAGATCATCACGTCGTCGCCGACCTCGGCGGTCGCACCGATGACGACCCCCATGCCGTGGTCGATGAAGAACCGTCGACCGATGGTGGCGCCGGGGTGGATCTCCACCCCCGTGAGCGAACGCGCCACCGTGGACAGCAGGCGTGCGACCGGTCTGGCGGCGCCCCCGCGCAGCCAGAGGCGGTGGGCAGCACGGTACGCCCAGATGGCGTGCAGCCCCGGGGAGTTGAGCGCCAGGTCGATCCGTGAGGCAGCGGCGGGGTCGCGCACGATGGCCGCGTCGAGGTCGTCGACGATGCGGCTTCGCGCGCGACGCGCGTACAGGGCCAGAGTCACTGGGTTTGCGCCGCCGTCAGTCGAGCAGGTCGGAGAAGAGGATGGTCGACAGGTAGCGCTCGCCGAACGACGGGATGATCACGACGATCGTCTTGCCGGCGTTCTCGGGTCGACGCGCCACCTGGTCTGCCGCCGCGAGCGCCGCGCCGGACGAGAGGCCCACGAGCAGGCCCTCCTCGCGGGCCGCGCGACGCGCCCACTCCACGGAGGTCTCGGCGTTGATGTCGATGACCTCGTCGTAGACGTCGCGGTCGAGGATCTCGGGGACGAAGTTGGCGCCGATGCCCTGGATCTTGTGCGGACCGGGCTGGCCACCGTTGAGGATCGCCGACTCCTCGGGCTCCACGGCGATCATCTGCACACCGGGCTTGCGGGACTTGAGGACCTGGCCGACGCCGGTGATGGTGCCGCCGGTGCCGATGCCAGCCACCACGATGTCGACCTCGCCGTCGGTGTCCTTCCAGATCTCCTCCGCGGTGGTCCTGCGGTGGATCTCGGGGTTGGCCTCGTTGGCGAACTGGCGCGCGAGCACCCCGCCACGCTCGGCGGCGATCTCCTCGGACCTGGCGATCGCGCCCTTCATGCCGAGGGAACCGTCGGTGAGGACCAGCTCGGCGCCATACGCACGCAGCAGGGCCCGGCGCTCCTTGGACATCGTCTCAGGCATGGTGAGCACCACGTCGTAGCCGCGCGCGGCACCGACCATCGCGAGTGCGATACCGGTGTTGCCCGAGGTCGCCTCGATGATCGTGCCCCCGGGCTTGAGCTCCCCGGACGCCTCCGCGGCGTCCACGATGGCGACGCCGATGCGGTCCTTGACCGAGGAGGCCGGGTTGTAGAACTCCAGCTTCGCGGCGACGGTGGCATCGCTGCGGATGAGGCGGTTGATGCGGACGAGCGGGGTGTTGCCGATGAGCTGGGTCACGTCGTCGTGGATCGGCATGCGCCTCTACTTTCGGTATGCCGCAGGCTCACTTGGAGCGCGGTCGTGGAGCAGTCTGTGGTGTCAGCGAAGAACGCGTTATGGATATTCCAACAGATGCTTATGGCCAGTGCAATGAGCGTCCGGCGCGGAAGGAAGGACGGGCGCCCGACCCCGCGGCGGAGTCTCACCGTTGCGCCCCACGTTCGAGACGGGTGGTTGAGCCGGGTGGTTGACCCTCGCGGTTGAGCCTTGCGGTTGAGCCTCGCGGTTGAACCCTGCGGTTGAGCCCGGTCACACAGGGGTGAGCGGGCGCTTACCGGCCAGTAGAGTGACGGCCATGTCTGCGCTCCAGGTCATCGCGCTCGTCGTCTGTGCAGTGGTCGCCCTCGTGGGGATCGCGTTGTTCGCCCGGGTCGTCCGGCAGTTCCTGTCCGTCTTCGGCCTCGGCCAGCCCGACACCACCCGCACGGGGGACAAGGGCACCCGGACGATGACGCTGCTGCGCGAGTTCCTCGGGCACACGCGGATGTCACGGCTGCCGGTCGTCGCGGTGGCGCACTGGTTCACCATGATCAGCTTCGGGGTGTTGTTCCTGACGTTGGTCAACGCCTTCAGTCAGCTGGTCCGGCCGGACTTCGCACTCCCGTTGATCGGGCACTTCTTCCTGTACGAGTGGATCACCGAGTTCTTCGCCTGGACCGGACTGGTCGGCATCGTCACGCTCATGGTGATCCGGCAGAGGAACCACCCGCGCAGCGGCGCCGGTGAGGGCGGGCGCGGGTCGCGGTTCTTCGGCTCCAACTTCTGGCAGGCCTACTACGTCGAGCTGACCATCCTCGGCGTGACCATCTGCATCATCAGCCTGCGGGCCCTGGAGTACGCGCTCGAGGCCAAGGGCGGCTCCACCGGGACGACGGCCGTGGGGAACGCCAACGCGCTGCACTACCCGTTGACCGGGTGGCTCGGGGGCCTCTTCGGCGGCATGTCGGTCGGCACGCTGGAGACCGTCATCGTCGTGGTGGCCGCGGTGAAGATCCTCATCTCGTTCGCGTGGATGATCACCATCTCGCTCACGCCGACCATGGGCGTCGCGTGGCACCGGTTCCTCGCCTTCTTCAACATCTTCCTCAAGCGTCACCCCGACGGCCGCACCTCCCTCGGCGAGCTGCAGCCGCTCATGGTCAAGGGCGAGCCGGTCGACTTCGAGAACATCGAGGAGCTCGACGAGGACGCGGCGCTCGGCGTCGGCAAGGTCGAGGACTTCACCTGGAAGGGTCTGCTCGACTTCTCCACCTGCACCGAGTGCGGGCGCTGCCAGTCGCAGTGCCCCGCGTGGAACACCGAGAAGCCCTTGTCGCCCAAGATGCTGATCATGACGTTGCGCGACCACGCGCACGCCAAGGCCCCGTGGCTGCTGGCCTCGGAGTCCGAGCGCGAGTCGCTCGGGGCGGACGCGGCAGCACGCGCAGAGGTCCCGCTCATCGGCGACACCGGGTACGACATCCGCAACCCCCTGGCGGCATACAACCCGCACGGACCGGACGCGGTCATCGATCAGGACGTCCTGTGGTCGTGCACCACCTGTGGCGCCTGCGTCGAGCAGTGCCCGGTCGACATCGAGCACGTCGATGCGATCGTGGACATGAGGCGCTACCAGAACCTCATCGAGAGCGCGTTCCCCAACGAGCTCAACGGCCTGTTCAAGAACCTCGAGAACAAGGGCAACCCCTGGGGTATGGCGGCGCGGGCCCGCCTCGACTGGGCCAAGGACCTGCCGTTCGCCGTGAAGATCCTGGGCCAGGACGTCGACTCGGCCGACGACGTGGACTACCTGTTCTGGGTGGGCTGCGCCGGTGCCTACGAGGACCGTGCCAAGAAGACCACCCGCGCGGTGGCCGAGCTGCTCGACCAGGCCGGCGTGACCTTCGCGATCCTCGGTGACGGCGAGTCCTGCACCGGTGACTCCGCGCGCCGGGCGGGCAACGAGTTCCTGTACCAGATGCTGGCGCAGCAGAACGTCGAGACGCTCAACGAGGCGGGCGCGACCAAGATCGTCGTGACGTGTGCGCACTGCTTCAACACCATCAAGAACGAGTACCCCCAGCTCGGTGGCAAGTACGAGGTGGTCCACCACACCCAGCTGCTCAACCGGCTCGTGCGCGAGAAGAAGCTGGTCCCCGTCGCGCGCCCGGCCGACGCCCCCGGCAAGTCCTCGGCCAAGGATGTCGCCTCGACCGCGCAGACCGTGACCTACCACGACCCCTGCTACCTCGGTCGGCACAACGGGGTCTACGCCCCGCCCCGCGAGCTGATCGGCGCCCTGCCCGGGGTCGAGCTCAGGGAGATGGAGCGCACCAAGGAGAAGTCGTTCTGCTGCGGGGCTGGCGGCGCGCGCATGTGGATGGAGGAGAAGCTCGGGACGCGGATCAACACCAACCGCACCGAGGAGGCCATCGCCACCGGCGCAGAGCGCATCGCCATCGGCTGCCCGTTCTGCCGGGTGATGTTGTCCGACGGCCTGACCGAGAAGCAGTCCGAGGGCCAGGCCGAGGAGGTCGAGGTCGTCGACGTCGCGCAGATGCTGCTCGCGGCGGTGAAGCGCGGTGGCGACGACGTCCCCGCCGAGGCGAGGACCAGCGAGCCCGCCCCCGTCGCCTAGCCAAGCACGCCCCATACCCCGTCCCTCTCCTCGCCCCTGCCTCTCTCCCCACCCCCACCCCCTCGCCCCCCTTCTTCCTAAGCTTTGCTAGCAAGGGTTAGCAAAATGAGGACACCTTCCACGGTGTCCACATTCGACCAACCTTTGCTAGCAAAGGTTGCAGAGAACCGGGGTCGGGGCGGCGGGGCGGCGGGGCGGTCAGGCGGGGGTGTCGGCTCTGCGGCGGGCCTGTTCGTCGAGAACTCGGGCCACCTCGGGTGCCGGTGCGGCACCGCCGCGGGAGGCCGGCCACCACCAGGCCGTATGCGGCGCAGCCGGCTTCTGCGGGTAGGTGCTGACGAGCTGCTCGACCAGCACGACCAGCACCTCGTGCAGCCGGGTGGTCAGCGCGTCGGCGTCCTCGTCCGGCAGCGGGTAGATCGGGTCGCCGACGAGCACCTGGACGGCAGTACCTCGACGCAGGCTGACCCGCCCGTCGACGGTGTAGATGCGGTGGATGCCCCAGTGCGCCACCGGCACGATCGGCGCCCCGGTCGCCAGCGCGAGGTAGGCGGCTCCGCGCTTGAGGTCGCAGCGGTCCTTGACGACGAAGGCCCGACCGATCGTCGCCTCGGGGTAGACGCCGACGACCTCCCCGGCCCGCAGCGCACGCAGGGCACTGCGGGCTGCCGTCTCGCCGTGCGCGCGGTCGACGGGGATGTGGTGCATGCCGCGCAGCAGCTGACCTGACACGGGTGCGTCGAACACCGACTGCTTCGCCATGAACCGCACCAGCCGTCCGCGCGCCGTCCCGACCAGCCCGACGAACATGAAGTCGACGAAGCTGCTGTGGTTGGCCGCGAGGACCACCGGTCCCGTCGGCGGTAGCCGGTGCGCGCCGACGACGTCGATCCGCACCCCGAGCAACCGGAAGAGGCCGTGGCAGACGCCGACGACGAGGCGGTAGGTGAGGTCGGGCACGAGAGTCCTTCGGAGCGGAACCCGGTCGCGCTTGCCGGTGGACGTGGGAGCGCCTCAGGCCAGCTCGGAGATCAGGGCGGCGAGCTTGGCGCGGGTGCTGATCTCGAGCTTGCGGTAGATGTGGGACAGGTGCGCATCGACCGTCCGCGGTGACACGAACAGCTGCTCGGCGATCTGGCGACTGGTCAGGCCCTGCGCCACCAGCTCGGCGACCGCGCGTTCGGCCTTGGTCAACACCGCCAGCGGTGAAGCGCCATCGGGCTCGTCCCCGGACGCGAGGTCGGTGACCGCAGCCAGCCCAACAGGGGTGAGGTGGCCACCGGCGACCCAGCTCGGCGGGCAGTCCCGTGGTGAGCCGGGGGCATACGGGACCCCCGGGCGGGAGCGGCCCACGGCCGCGCGCGGCGCTCGCAGCGCTGCCGCGACCCCCGCCAGCTGACGGTATGCCGTCGTCCCCGGTTCCGCACCCGCCGCCAGCCCGTCGAGCGCATCAGCCGCCCGCAGTGGCATGGGGATCTCCGCGGCGCGACGCAGCGCGGACAGGAAGGAGGGCCGGGCCTGGGCCGGCTCGCCGAGGGCCATGAGGGCGTCGCCGACCAGGAGCCTCCCCTCGACGCCGTCTCGACCCAGTCGGCTGCTGTCGGCCAGGACGACGGTGTCAGCAGCCCGGCCCGCGGCCCGGCTGAGGTCACCGGCGTCGAGCAGCTCGCGGGCGTCCTGGAGCTGGACGACCAGCCGGATCGACCAGGGCAGGTTGACGATCTCGACGGGCAGGGCGGCCCCGGGACGACCGGTGACCAGCCGCACCACGACGTCGGCGAGCAGGGCGATGCGGTCCTCGTGGATCTCCTGGGCCTTGGCACGCGCATACGAGGCGAGCGACTCCGCCTCGACGAGCCGTCCCTGCTCCCACGCCACCTTGGCCTGCAGGGTGCGCGCGGACAGCGCGATCCACCGCTCGTCGGGGGGCGGGGCGTCGACGACCAGGGCGCCCAGGCGCTCGGCCTCGGTGAGGTCACCGCTGGCGACGCAGACGTCCATGAGGGTGCGGCGCACCTGGCGCACGACGTACGGGTCGTCCTCGCCCAGGCGCAAGGTGCGCTCCGCGTCGGCGCGGGCTCGGGCGAGGTTGCCGGCGTCGAGGTGCATCTCGGCACGGATCGCCGCGTTGCGGGCCAGCTCCAGGTTGCGGGCGCCGTCGTCGAGGCTCCCGGCGTGCTGCTCCGCACGGTCGAGCAGCCGCAGGCCCTCGTAGGTGCCGCGGACCTCCGAGGCGCAGATACCCGCCCGCCTGGCGAGCTGCGACCCGATGCTCGCCGGTCCGTCGCCGCTGTCGAGCACCGACTCGAGCAGGTCGGCGGCCTCCCTGGCCCGCATCGCGGTGTAGAGCGAGGAGAAGGCGCGGTTCGCCAGGTCGTATGCGGCGGGTCGGCGGGCCTCGTCGGCTGCCGCGTGGCGCACCGCCGCCGCCACCAGTGGCACCTCTGGCAGCCACGGGGCATCCGCGGCGCCGGTGTTGTGTCCAGCCGGGATGGTGCGGTCTGCCCAGCGCAGCAGTCCGTCCATCGCCCCAGCCTCGTCGACGGTGCCGCGGGCCAGCTCGCGCCCCACCTCCCGCAGCGGTGGCAACATGGCGAACGTGCCGTCGGACTGCACCTCCAGGAGGCTGCGGCGGGCCAGGGCCGACGCGAGCTGCACCGCTGCCGCGCGCGACACCTCGCAGACGTCGGCGAGGACGTCGAGGCTGACGGGCCGACCGATGACCGCGAGCCGTCGAAAGCAGCAGCGCTGGTGCTCGTCGAGCAGGTCGTAGGAAGCGCGCACTGCCTGGTCCATCGTCCCGGCCGGCGCCACGTCGCTCACACCGATGAGCGCGATCTGCACGGCGAGCTGCTCGATGAGCGAGGGCAGGCCGCCACTGGCACGCAGCAGCCGGCGCAGGGTGCGGTCGTGCGCGGCGATGTCGACGGTCTGCCCCCCAGCAGCGGCGACCCGGGCGAGGAGCAGCTCGACCGCGACCCCCTCGAGTGGGCTGGCGGACGTGGGGACGGGCAGGGGCTGGAGCCGCAGGACGTTCTCATGGGTCCGGCCGGCCACGGTGGTCGCGGTGCACAGCAGGCGGAAGGTCGCCGCGTCCTCGACGAGGTCGTCGATGATCTCGCCCAGCCCGTCGATCGAGTCGACGCCGTCCAGGACGAGCAGGAGGTCCTGCCCGTCCAACGCCCGCTTGAGCGCCATCACCGCGGAGTCACCCGGAGCCACCTCGGCGTCAAGGGCGTCGAGGCACGCCGTGACGAGGGTGTCGGAGGTCGGATGCGTGTGACCGGTGACCCACGCGGCCCTGGTCGCCGATGCAGCCACGTGCCGGGCGACAAGGGTCTTCCCACAACCGGGAGCACCCGTCAGGGTCACCCATCGGTGGCTCCCGAGGAGCAGCCGGAGGCGATCGATGACGTCGTCGCGCCCCACGCAGGGTGTCAGCACAAACTCAGGCTATCGACACGCTCCAGCCAATATCGGTGCTTTTACCGATGCTCGTGCGATCGGTGCCCGCCATTCTTGGGTTCGACACGAGTAGACCTGTGGCCGAGCGAGACGTGGGGGGCGTGTCCCGGGGCCACGGTTGCTCTCGTGCTCAGTACGACTGAGGCCGTGTGCCGTCCGGGGGGGACGACACCCGGCCTCGGTTGTGTCGGTCTCGTGTCGGTCGGCGTTGTGTCGGTGGCCTTGTGTCGGTCGGGGTTGGGTCGGTCGGGGTTGTGTCCGTCGGCACTGTGTCCGTCGAGTCGCTCGACCTCAGCGGGAAACGCGTGAGGCACCCCGGCTGGTGCCGGGGTGCCTCACGTCGTGGTGACTGAAGCGGGGTCGGAGCTCAGCCCAGACCGTTCTTGGACAAGAACTCCTTGGCGACCGCGTCGGCGTCCTTCTTGTCCGACACGACCTCCTTGAGCAGGGCCGAGAGCGTGGGGGTGTCGAGCTTGGCCGACACCGCGTTGAGCGCACCCTCGATGGTGGGGTTGCTCTTGCTCTTGGTGATCAGCGGCACGACGTTCTGGGAGGCGTACATGTTCTTCGGGTCCTCGAGGGCGACGAGGTCGTTCTCGGCGATGCTCGGGTCGGTGGTGAACATGTCGCCGGCGTCGATCTGGCCGTTCTTGATCGCGGCGAGGGTCAGCGGACCGCCCGCATCCAGCGGACGGAACTCCTTGAACTCCAGGCCATAGATCGCCTTGAAGCCGGGCAGGCCGGTCATGCGGGTCTTCCACTCGGGTGGGCCACCGACGGTGAGGTCCTGCGCCTTGCCCTTGAGGTCGGCGATCGACTTCACGCCGAGCTCGTCGGCGCGGGACTTCTTCATCACCAACGCGTCCTTGTCCTCGGCCTCGGACTTGTCGAGGACGGTCAGGGTGTCGGGGACGGCCGCCTTGAGCTCGGTGTACACGCCTTCGGGGTCGGTCGCCTTGGCGTCCTTGTTGAAGTACTGCGCCAGCACGCCGGTGTACTCGGGGATGAGGTCGATCGAACCGTCCTGCAGGGCCGGGATGTAGGCCTCGCGAGCGCCGATGTTGAGCTTCTTGGTGACCGTGACGCCCTTGGCCTCGAGGGCGCCGGCGTAGATCTCCGCGAGCAGCGTGCTCTCGGGGAAGTCGGCCGAGCCGACGATGATGCTCCCGCCTGCCGCGCTGCCCGATGAGGAGCTGCTGCTGGGGGCGAGCGGGTCATCGCCGGAGTTGCCGCACGCCGCGGTGGCCAGCAGGGCCGCAGCGGTGGCGATGGTCAGGGTGATGCGACTCAGCTTCACGGTCCTGCTCCTCAGTGTGGTGAGACTCGACGAACCGGGTGGACTCGACGAATGGGACTTGACTTGGGGTCAACGGGCCGGAGCGTCAACGGTACGCCCGGTGGTGTCAATCTCTACATCGACAGGGGTATTCCTTGCCAGATCGTTGTCGTCCGAGCGGGCCGAGCGACCGAAGCGCGACGAGCCGGACGAGCCGGAGGACGCACGGGCCCGACCACCACCGAGTCCCGGGGAGACGAGGGACCGCTGCACCAGCGACAGGACGAGGTCGACCAGCAGGGCCAGCACGGCAACCAGGAGCGCACCCGAGGCCATCTGCGGGAACTCGCGAACCTTCTGCCCGTCGATGATGAAGCGACCCAGGCCTCCGGTGCCGGCGATGGCGGCGAGGGTGGCCGTGGAGATGACCTGCAGCGTGGCCGATCGGACGCCGGAGAAGATCAGCGGCAGCGCGCAGGGCACCTCGACCTGGCGCAGCACCTGCATCCCGGTCATGCCCATGCCCTTGGCGGCGTCCCGCGCAGCAGGGTCCACGCCCTCCACACCGGAGTAGGCGCCGGCCATGATCGGCGGGATGGCGAGCACGACGAGCACGATCAACGAGGGCACCAGGAAGGCGGAGTTGCCGGCCAGCTTCGGGAACAGCCACAGGACCATGAGGTAGAGCAGACCGAGACTGGGTATGGCGCGCGCGGCACCGGCGAGGTTCACGGCGAAGAACCGGCCCCGGCCGGTGTGCCCGATCGCCAGGCCCGCCGGGATCGCGATGGCGCAGGCGGCGAGCATGGCCAGGCCGGAGTACCAGAGGTGTTCGACGGTGCGCACCGGGATGCCGTCCGACCCGGACCAGTGGATCGGGTCGAACAACCAGGCGAAGACGGAGGCGATCATGCGCGAGCTCCCGTCGCCCGGACCCACGGCGTGAACGCCCTCGTCAGGACGATGATGACGCCGTCGAAGACCAGGGCCAGGACGATGCAGCCCACGATCCCGACGATGAGCGGGTCGTAGAAGTTGCGGCTGAACCCGTCGGAGAAGAACAGCCCGAGCTGTGGCACCCCGATGACGGTGGCGACACTGGCGATGCTCACGTTGCTCACGGCTGCCACCCGCAGGCCCGCGGAGATCACGGGGACGGCGAGCGGCAGGTCGACGGCGAAGAACCGCTTGACCGGCGTGTAGCCCATCGCCGTGGCGGACTGCTTGACGTGGTCGGGCACGGCTCCGAGGCCGTCGGCGACGGTCCGCACCAACAGCGCCAGCGTGTAGAGGGTCAGCCCGACGACGACATTGATCGGGGACAGGATGCTGGTGCCGATGACGGCCGGCATCAGGACGAACAGCGCCAGGCTGGGGATCGTGTAGAGCAGGCCGAACCCGGCGATGAACGGGACGAACAAGGGCTTGTAGCGACGGGCCAGCCACCCCAGGGGCAGAGCGAGCAGGAGGCCGATGACCAGCGGCAGCCCAGCGAGGTAGGCGTGCTGGAGGGTGCGCGTCCAGACCTCGTCGAGGTGGTCGATGAACCAGGTCATGGCGAGACCTCAGGCACCCGAGGTCTGGGGTGCGCCGGGTCGCTGCGGGTCCTCGAGCTCGGGGCGGTCGGTCTGCTCGATGGCGGTGAGCACCTCGTGGGCGCGGACCGTGCCCACCAGGGCGCCGGAGTCGTCGACGATGACACCGCGACGGCTGGGGCTGGACAGGGCTGCGTCCAGCGCTGCGCGAAGGGGGCCGTTGGCCTGGGCCACGGTGCCACCGCGGTGCAGCACCTCGGTGGTGACCTCACCGGTGATGCGCTTCGGCTCGACCCAGCCGAGAGGATGGTTCCCCTCGTCGACGACCAGCACCCAGTCGCTGTCGACGCCCTCGAGGGTCTCGCCCATGGCGACCGTGTGCTCGGACGCGAGCGGCAGGCGCGGAGTCGGCTGGAAGGACAGGGCCCGGTAGCCGCGGTCACGGCCGACGAAGTCGGCGATGAAGTCGTCGACGGGGTGGGACAGCAGGTAGGCCGGCTCGGAGACCTGGGCCAAGGTGCCACCCACCCGGAGCACTGCGACCTGGTCGCCGAGCTTGATGGCCTCGTCGATGTCGTGGGTGACGAACACGATGGTCTTGCCGAGGTCGCCCTGCAGGCGCAGGAACTCGTCCTGCAGCTGCTCGCGCACGACCGGGTCGACGGCGCTGAACGGCTCGTCCATGAGCATGACCGGCGGGTCGGCCGCGAGCGCCCGGGCGACGCCGACCCGCTGCTGCTGGCCGCCGGAGAGCTGGGCCGGGTAGCGCTTGGCGAACGCGGGGTCGAGGCCGACGCGCTCGAGCAGCTCCAGCGAACGCTTCTCGGTCTCGCGCCGGTCCATGCCGAGCAACCGGGGCACCGTGCCGACGTTGTCCAGGACGGTGCGGTGCGGGAACAGGCCCGCGTGCTGGATGACGTAGCCGATGCCGCGGCGCAGCTCGGACTCCTTCATCCGCTTGGTGTCCTTGCCGTCGAGCGTGATGGTGCCCGAGGTCGGGGCGATCATCCGGTTGATCATGCGCAGCGAGGTCGTCTTGCCGCAGCCCGAGGGTCCGACCAGCACCGTGATCTTGCCGGTGGGTGCCTGCAGGCTGAGCTCGTCGACGGCCACGGTGCCATCCGGGTACTTCTTGGTCACCGCGTCGAAGACGATCATGCGAGTCAACCTAATGCAGGGCACTGACCGGTGCAGTGAGGTCGAGACCGGACCGAGACCTCGCAGCGCCGCGCCGGACCGGACCCTCGGACCCCTCGCCGGCGGCGCGATACTGGCCCGGTGGACCACTCCCTGCGACTGGACGGCAGCAGCCTCGACCTCGACGGCCTCCTGCTCGCGGCCGCCGGCACGCCTGCCCTCACCGACCCGGCCGCCCTCGCCCGCGCCGCGGCGTCGCACGAGCTCGCAGCCACCATCAGCGCCGAGCGCCCCGTCTACGGGCGCACCACCGGTGTGGGCGCCGCGCGTGAGGAGAGCACCGACTCGGTGGTGGACCACGGGCTGCGGCTGCTGCGTTCTCATGCTGCCGGTTGGGGTGCCGTCGTCCCCGACGAGGTGGTGCGGGCCGCGTTGGCGGTGCGCGCCAACCAGCTGCTCGCCGGTGGCAGCGGTGCCAGCTCCGAGCTGGCCAGCGCCCTCGCCGCCCTCGTCGGGGCACCGGCTGCGGACCTGCCGGTCGTCCACCGGTACGGGTCGCTGGGCACCGGCGACCTCACCTCGCTCGCCGAGGTCGGCCTCGCCCTGATCGGCGAGCGTGAACGGGTCGGCGGCCACCGGCGGGTCGACCTGGCGCTGAGCTCGGCCGACGCCCTGCCGCTGATGTCGTCGAACGCGTTCGCCACGGCCGAGACCGGCCTGCACGCCGCGTCGCTGCACGCCCTGGCCCGTGCGGCCGACACGGTCTGCGCCCTGAGCTTCGTGGCCCTGCGCGGGAACCCCGAGGCGGTGAGCACGACCGCCGCCGACGCGACACCGTTCCACGGGGCGCGCGCTGTGGCGCGTGTCCTGCGCGAGCTGCTCGCCGGCCAACCGGGTGAGCCCGCGCACCTGCAGGACTTCTTCGGCCTGCGCACCTGGCCGCAGGTGCACGGACCGGTCATCGACACCGTGACCGACCTCAAGGCCGTCGTGGAGACCACCGCCAACACCGCCTCGGAGAACCCTCTCTTCACCGTCGACGAGCACGGCGGACGGGTGACCCACCACGGCGGCTTCCATGCGGCATACCTGGTCCTGGCGGTGGACTCCGCTCTGCTGGCCCTCACCCGGTCGGCGCAGGCGGTGCAGTCGCGCGTGAGCCATGTGCTCACCGACTCGGCGAGCGGGTTGCCACTGTTCCTGGCCGATGACACGGCCGGTTCGTCCGGGGTGCTCATCGCCGAGTACGTCGCCGCCTCGGCCCTGTCGACGATCCGCGGTCACGCCTCCACTCCGTCCAGTGTCCAGACCGCCGGCATGTCGGCGGGGATCGAGGACGATGCGTCGTTCGCGGGCATGGCGGCGGTGCGGCTTGGTGAGGCGACCGCGGCCTACCGACGGATGCTCGCCGTCGAGCTGGTCTGCGCGGTGCGCGCGCTGCGGATGCGCGAGGTCATCCCGGTGGGTGAGCTCGGTGCGGCGTTCGCGAAGTGTTCGCTGCTCCCCGCAGGCTTCGAGGACCGGGACCTCTCGCCGGAGCTCGTCGTCGCGGAACGGATCGTCGAGGGGTATGCCGTGAACACGCCCCAGGAGCGCTGACGACGACGAATCATGTTGCGATGCAACGTTGTTGGGCCTGTTGATGAGGTCGGGCGTTGTCGGTGGTCGCCGATAGTGTTCTGGGTATGGCGATCAGTGCGGACCGTTCGACCCTCACCTCCGGTGAGGGTCGCGGGCGTCCGGTGCTGGGTGCCGCGATGGTGGCGCGGGACGTGTTGTGCGCCGGGGAGCCGGAGCGGTTGTGGGCGTTGGGCGACGGCGAGGTCGCGGCGGCATTGACCGCGCTGGGTGAGGTGGTGTCCGGGGCCAAGGCGCTGCTGGTGTCGGTGCTGGCCGAGGCCAAGCGGCGCAGCCTGGGGTCGGGTCAGGGGTGGGGCCCGGTGGACTGGGCCCACGCGATGACACCGCTGCTGGCGACGCGGGACCTGCTGGACGCTGACGTGGTCGCGGCCGTGGTGGCGGCAGGATCGTCGGTCACTGGTGCCGACCACCGGTTGGACGACGTCGTGGCCGCGGTGACAGGTGCATGTTCGTCGGACCCCGCCCTGCGGGCGGAGGCGTTGCCGGTGGGCAAGGCCGCCCAGATCTGCCGGTTCCACCGCTCGGTCCGGGGCCTGGCCGACCCGGTCGGGCTGGCCGGGGCGACCGCGGAGCTGCTGGGCGCCGCCCGCGGTGCCCACGGGTGGGACGAACGCACGCTCGCCGTGGCGATCCGGCGCACCGGGCAGGTCGCCCGCCCTGACGGTGCGGTGGAACGGGACGCCCAGCTCCGCCGCGACCACCGGTCCCTGGTCAAGGGACCCGGTCCGGTCGGGATGTGGCGGTACACCCTGGTCCTGGACGAGGAGGGCGCCGCAGTCGTGGACGCGGCGGTCGACGCCCTGGCCAGACCTCGACGGGACGCCGACACCGGTGAGCTGGACTCGCGTACCCCGGCCGCCCGCCGCGCCGACGCCCTGCTCGACCTCGTCAGCCGGGCCGTGTCCGCCCCGCACGGGGTCCCGCGCCAGGCCAAGACGTCGCTGGTCGTCACGATCGGGCTCGACGCGTTGCAGGGCCGGTGCCGTGGCGCGGGGATGACGATGGACGACGAAGCCCTCACCATCGGGACGGTGCGCCGGTTGGCGTGCGACGCCCAGGTCATCCCCGCCGTCCTGGGCACCAGCGGGGAGGTCCTGGACCAGGGCATGGCGCGGCGGTTGTTCGACCGGGCCCAGATCAGGAACCTGTGGCTTCGGGATCGGCACTGCACGTTCCCGGGATGTTCCAAACCTGCGGCGTGGACCGACGCGCACCACCTGGTCCACTGGGCCGACGGCGGACCGACCGATATCGACAACGCGGCCCTGCTCTGCCGGGCGCACCACAGCGTGGTCCACACCCACCGGTACGGCGCGCGGATCACCCATGACACGGGCAGACCCCGGGTCGAGTGGGACCTGACCACCGACTCCTACAACACCACCCTCACCGAGTGGCGACAACGTAGCCGAGCCCGAAGTCAGTCCTGCCCTCTACCCGCCACCGGCTGAGCGGGCTGTCGGCCACGCCCTGCGACGTTCAGCGTCAGTGGGACGGGTCCAGTGTCACTGGCAGACGCGCAGCCTCAGCGGGACTGGTGCTCGTCCTGTCCCAGACGAGCAGTCTGCTCGACGAGCAGGTGCTGGATCAGGTAGTCGGCGGACCGCTCGTGCCAGTAGGTGGCGCGGCGGAGCATCGCATGGGTGTCGTTGTCGATGCGCTCGTACGTGACGTCGACTCCGCGGCGGTCCATCGCGGCCGCCATCGCGCGGGAGGACTTGGCAGACGTCATCCGGTCGAGGGAGCCGTGCAGCACCAGCAGGTGCAGGTCGGGGTGGGCGCGGGCCTGGTCGGGTCCTTCGACCCACGGAGCCAGGGCCACGATGGCCTGGATCCGCTCGTCGTGGGCGAGGTGCAGCGCGACCCGACCACCCATCGAGTGCCCGAGCAGGCCGATCGGGACGCCGGGGTACTTGGCCGAGATCTGCTCCAACGCCAGGCGGGTGTCGGAGACCGGGCTCGCGTCTGCGCCGTTCCAGCCACGCACGGCGTACCGCAGCTGCGCCACGGCGATCTCGCCCTCACCGGCGCGACCGACCGCCTTGGCGAACGGCAGCATACGCAGGACGGCTCCGTGCCACGGCCGGACCGGGCCGCGACCCTTGGACCGACCACCGTGCAGGACCAGGACGATCGCACGGGGGTTGTCGACCTCGGTGGGCCAGGTCAGGCGGGCGGCGGGCATCGGCGTGGTTCTCCTCGTGCGGGGGGCGGTGTCTGCTGTTCGACGCCGCGCCTGCGACGGATGGCTCAGGGGCGTCCTGCAGTCCAACGCCGGTGGCCCCGGTCCTATGCCGTGGTCCTCGTCACGAGCAGGGTGGTACGACCCTCAGAGGTCGGTCGTCCGGAAGCTCTGGAACGAGCGGCTCGCCGTCGGACCGCGCTGGCCCTGGTAGTGCGACCCGTACTTGGCGCTGCCGTAGGGGTTCTCGACCGGCGAGGACAGGCGGAAGAAGCAGAGCTGCCCGACCTTCATACCCGGCCACAGCTTGATGGGCAGCGTGGCCACGTTGCTGAGCTCGAGGGTGACGTGACCGGTGAAGCCGGGGTCGACGAAGCCGGCCGTCGCGTGGGTGAGCAGCCCGAGGCGACCCAGGCTGGACTTGCCCTCGACGCGGGCCGCGACGTCGTCGGGGAGCGTGACCGCCTCGTAGATCGACCCGAGGACGAACTCGCCCGGGTGCAGCACGAAGGGTTCGCCTCGCTCCACCTCGACCAGGCGCGTCAGGTCGGGCTGGTCCTCGGCCGGGTCGATGTAGGGGTACTTGTGGTTGTCGAAGAGCCGGAAGAAGCGGTCGAGGCGTACGTCCACGCTCGACGGCTGGACCATCTCGGGGTCCCACGGGTCGAGCACGACCCGTCCGGAGTCGATCTCGGCCTTGATGTCGCGGTCGCTGAGCAGCACGTGCCGAGACTAATGGGTCGGTGCTGCCTGTCGCGGTGTGCCTCGTGCGGGTCGCGCGGACCCGTGCGGCGCCCGAGCGGGATGAGGCGGAGGGCACCCACAGGGCGGCGTACGGCCAGGGCCCGACGGGGTGTCCGCCATGCCGCGGGGCGTCGGTTAGACTGCCTGCCGCGTCGCCCTTCAGGGCGGCGTCTGCCGGTGTAGCTCAATGGTAGAGCGCCAGCTTCCCAAGCTGGACACGCGAGTTCGATTCTCGTCACCGGCTCCACAAAATCGCAGTTCAGAGGCGGTTTTACCGGTTGCACTCGAGCCGGTCCGTGAGCACGCGACGTTACCGTGCCAGATCGTGCCAAATGCGCGGGTCAGACAAGACCCACGCAGGAGCGCACGTGCCCACCAAACGCATCTTCGGCAACATCCGCAAACTCCCGTCCGGCCGTTGGCAAGCCAGGTTCACGGCACCAGACGGCACGACTGTCAAGGCCCCAACCACCTTCGCCACAAAGGCCCGGGCCAGCGACTGGCTAGCGCTCCAGCACGCCGACCTGATTCGCCATGACTGGGTGGATCCTGCCCTGGGATCGCTGGCCCTACGGGAGTACGCCAGTGCTTGGCTCGCGGACCGAAGCGATCTCCGACCCTCCACGCGAGCCCTCTACGCAGACCACATCCGCCGCTTCATCACAGGTCCATATCCCCAGCTGGACGCCTCGACCGTCAACCCATTCTTGGGGGACCTGACCCTTCGCCAGATCACGACAAAGCATGTCGCGCACTGGCACCGGTGGGTCAAGGAAGTCTCGGCTGCGGGAGTGCAGCAACGTCAGCAGGTCACAGAGGGGTCCGCCCGGTGGAACCGCGCTCTACGCGCCTGGGCGCGAGTTGTGGGCACTCCCATCGCCACCACGGGACGCATCCCCCATGACGTGCGCGTGAGCTGGATAACAGCCGGGTGCCCCGGTCTTGATGGCGCGCCGGCCCAGCACGAGGTCGGCGCGACACAGGCAGCGCAGGCATACCGGACCTTGCACGCGATCTTTGCGAGCGCTCAACGGGAAGGCCGCATCCCCAAGAACCCGTGCACCATCAAGGGAGCCGGACAGAGCCGCACGCCCAAGCGTCGCCCCGCCACCGAGGCCCAGGTACAAGCAATCGCCGAGGCGATGCCTCCCCGGTACGCCTCGGCCGTCGCAGTAGCCCCTTGGGGCGCCCTGCGTGCAGGGGAAGTCTTCGCCCTATCTCGAAGGCACGTCGATCTAGGCACTGGCGCGGTGCGGGTCGAGCGGACGCTCCTCCGGTCTGTGGGTGACGGTCCGCGCTTCGGGCCACCGAAAACGGAGGCTGGCATCCGGGTCGTCCACCTCCCCCCCTGCCGTGGTCGACCTCCTGAGGAAGCACATGGCCACGCACACTCCCATGGAGCCCGACGCGCTCATCTTCGGCACCAGCAACGGGACACCGCTCTCCTCGTCGAGCCGAACCGCAATGTTCCGGCGGGCAGCAGCACAGGCCGGGCGCAACGACCTGCACTTCCACGACCTCCGCCACACGGGAGCCACACTCGCGGCGGAGGCAGGTGCCAGTACAGCTCAGCTGATGCACCGCCTGGGGCACAGCACGCCTCGAGCGTCGCTGATCTATCAGCATGCCTTCGAAGAGTCTGACCGCCGATTGGCTGCACGTCTCAGTCCCGACCCACAGTGAGGCGCACGAGCACGCGACGTTAACCCCATGCCTAGGTCACGGTTCCCCCCGACGACGCCAAACGGGCGTTGCAGACCAGTAAGGAACCAAGCCTCATGGCGACAAAAACAGCCTGCGCAATTTGCCCCCCCGCCCCCGCATGTCACTGTTCCTGCCAACATTCGCACCCTTGCTGTGAGGCAGCGAGCGGCCCGCCGGTCCGCGTCAGCCATCCCAGCAGGCTCATGCGGGTGCCCGAGTTCGCTGATCACATCGGGTTGAGCGAGCCCACCATCCGAGAGTTCATCAAGGTTCAGCGGATCACGATCATCAAGCTTGGCGCGGCCGTCTACATCGAGGCCTCCGAAGCCGACCGGATCTTGCGCGAGGGCCGTCGACCGGCCCGTCGGGCTATCACCAGCCAACGATTCGGTCCCGACTGAGCAGTGTGCCTGACAAAGCGGGGTGGGTCCGTCCCACCCCGCTTTGTCGTTCCCGGACTCACCGAGCGCGCCCCGGACGCACCCTGCGTGACGCGCGCAGACGGGCCGCTAGCTGGCTCCCCGGTAGGTCCGTCGGGCGTCCGCCTCGCCTCCTCCGCTGACGCACCGCCCCTGAACTGCGGCCTCAGACGCCGGTCTTTTCAGTCCACCGTCACGAGCACGCGACGTTAACCCGGTCCATGCCTCACTCTCCGGCGCGGTGATGACGCGTCAACCCGACGGTGCATCGCACTACGTGGTGTGGCAACTGCGTCGAACAATCGCATAGACCCTTCCGGACTCTGGGCAACCGGCGTAGCAAGCCCCGCCGTGAGGGGCCACGAGGGGCCCCGACCCTCTAAGCAAAGGGGCGGTCAGGCATGACGACCCAAGTACATGAATCTCGAACACGAGAGCACCCCGGTTAAGGCATGCCCGAGCGGGGATCAGTGCAGAACTGATGCGTCGTCGCCAACGCTCGACTCTCGTGCAGCCCTGGCAGGATGTGAGTGATCTGGGGAGCCCGGCCATGTCTGCATCCCGAGTAATCCCCGGACCGCAGCGCTACTGACGCCTAACGACCGACCCTCCGAGAGACGGTGGTGAAGGAGGCAGAGGTAGTTCCCCCTGAACAGGGGGGCTACCTCTGCCCTCTCTCCCTCCCCAGCCTCGATCCGGTGGTGATCCCGAGACCGCGCGTGGGCGGCTTTGGAGGTGACCACAAGAAGGAAGTGCGAAGGGAACGCAACCACCGGCCGGCGAAGGGCCAAGCTGGCAGAGGCCGGGCCCCCAACGAGCCGTGAGCGCATCGCCGCGATCGCTCCTATCCGCTGACCAAGTACTAGGAGATTTGTGACCGGCAGGAGCCCAAGCTCGATCTGCTTCCTGCAATGCCTGGCTCCGCTCGTGGGTGGTCGCGGGTCGTATGCATGGCCGCCAGAAGTCGCATCCCCGGCGAGCGGTCACGCACGCAGGCTTGATGGGCACAGCCTGGGTGGTTTGATCATGTCCCCCGGGCCGGAGCTAGGTCGTCCAGCGGCTCAACCCCATCCGTCTAGGTAAGACGGCAGGTATAGGCAGTTCTGGCGGCCTTGCTACGCACGCGCGCCCGAAGAAGGTGCCCTCAGCTGTGCTGAGGCGGCGGTTCGCAGCCGGCCGCAAGCAGCATCTCCAGAGCGTCCTCTAGCCGCTGCCCGCTGCTCCTTTGCGCTAGGGCTGCGTGCCTCGTTGCGATGACGCGCAGAGAGGCGAGGTGTGCGGCCTCGAAGATGTCCAACATGAGCAACGCCGTTTCCAAGGGGACCTTCAGCTCTGGTCCGATGCGGGCGCCGTCAGCGCGGTACCGCTCACAACGATACCTCCGAGCGTGCTTGCCCTTCAGGAGGTCGCGCAGGACATAGACCGCCAGCAGCCCGGCGTGGCCCCCGTAGCGTCGTTGAAGGTAGTCGCCGAGGCGGCGCTCGTCGACCCATGCCTCAGACTCGCGCTCGTCATGCATTGGGCCTCCAGGCATCGGCTCTTGACATGTTGGGGCGATGGAGGCTATGCCCGATGACTGACACGCGTCGTGAGGCAGCACCAGCGAGCTGAACCGCGTGTCGCCCAGTCCCACGCTGGCTCAGCCCGCCTGCCTCGGCGACCGGCCAACTTCAAGGCACATCACGTGGGCGACGATCTCGCCCACGCTGGCTTTTGCAAGGCCTGCTCATCGGCAGGACAGCGCGGATCGCGGCAGATCCGTGCGTTCGGGGCGTATAGAAACCGCCGCAACTACACGCTCGGAAGAGTGGCCGGCCGATGAGGCGCGCTCAGCGTCAAGCGGAGATCCGGTGGCTACTGTGGCATCGGCGTCAGCGCCCGCAGCTTCAAGAGGTTCTCGCTGGCCCGACTGACGCATCACCATCGCCCATTTTTCGGCGCCTCATTGCGAAGTCTTATCCAGGAGCACGCGAGTGACGAGGCACAAACGATCGCGCCAGCGAAATGGCACGCCATGGGGCCGGAGTGCGGGCCGAATGGGCTAGTGCAGCGGACGAGGCGGGAAGTCGAACCTGATGTAGCCGGTGCCGCCGCCATACGGGTTGACGTACGCCTCGATCGTGATCTGGTGGGCGCCTGGTTTCAGGCTGATCGTTCCATGGCTGTACGCGGTGTCACGGTAGGCAACGTCCGGGTCGTCTGTTCCAGAATTATTGCAGCCGTCCTCAGCGACGGCCTTGGACTTCAGGACCTGCCGGCCGCGGTCCCGCAGGATGAAGGCATCGCCTCGGCACAGCACGTCGGTTATGGATACGCGAACCGGACGTGTCGTGGTGAAGGTGAAGGTCGCCCCGGACGCGCCGTTTTCGTCCCAGTCGAACGACAACCATCCGGCATTGACCACTGAATCCGACTGCGTGGTCAGGGCCCCGGCCTGGACGTCGATCTTGTTCGAGGCAGTTGTCCCTAGGGCCGGGGAGACGAATCCGAAAGTGCAGCTCGCGACGATCATCAGCGAGCTGATCGTTCGACCACGGTGACCATGCATGTCCGCGCCCATCTTTCGGCTCTTGACAAACGACTTGCCGCTGCACTCCGGGAACTCCGCGATCAGCGGCACGTGATGTTGAGGCACGGGGTATGTGCCCGGTTGCCTGACGCGGAGTTGCCGGGCCTCTGGTGCCGTGAACCGCTTCGATCCCGTAGCCCTGGTCATCCACCCCGTTGAAGTTCGCAACGTTGGCGCTGACGACGGTGCTCGGGTCGTCCACGTCGATACCGTCGTCGGTGTTCCACGTTGCCGTGTTGCCGGCGACCACGTTGGCCCTGCTGCCGGCAGCGATGTGGATGCCGTCGGCTGCGTTGTTGCTGGCCTGGTTGCGCAGGACGCGGTTGGAGTGGGAGCGATCCATCAGGTAGATGCCACCCTGATTGCCGTCGTCGTTCTCCTTCGCCATCCGGTTCTGCTCGATGGCGTTGCCCCGGGCGTGCGCGAGCCAGATGCCGTACCCGCCGGCGTTGTAAGACTCGTTATCGCGGATCAGGTTCTGGTTCGAGTCGTACAGGCCGATGCTGGCTACCTCACCGCCGACCGTAACCGTCATGATGCGGTTGTAGTCCGCGCCGTCTTGCAGGAGAACGCCGTAGGCGGCGTTGTGGCCCGCGGAGCCGTGACGGATGGTCACCCGGTCGTGGCCGCGGTTGCGTACAGCGACCTCGGCATTGACGAAGTGGCCGCCGAGGTCGACCGTGATTCCGTCGGCGCCGATGACGAGCCCGTCGCCACTGGCGCACTCCAGGTCCGCGGTCAGGCTGACGCTGCGCGTGATGGGCAGCCCGCAGCTCACCGAGGTGCCGGCGCCACTGGAAGCGGCAGGGAGGGTGACCGGCAGCAGCGCAGCGGCTACTGCCCCTATCAGTGCTTGGGCCTTCATCACGTGCCTCTGCCTGGTCTGGGTGCTGCGGTGCACCGGTGTGGTCACGGGCGTAGGGCTGTGAGCGCTGCCTGTGCTGCGCTGACACGGCTGGCGTAGGCGGGGTCGCTCGCTCGGTTGGTGAGCTCATAGGGGTCAGCGGCGAGGTCGTAGTACTCCTTGAAGCCTTGGGCGTAGACGATGTATTTGGCTTGCCGGCTCTTCACGGCCTGCCAGCTGTTGGCTCTGCGGGGGCCCTCCATGAACACCCAGGTGCGGCTCAGGGTCGCCTGCGGGTCGGAGATCAGGCCCTTGATGCTGACCCCGCGGGCGAGCGGCATCGTAGTGCCGGCATACGCGACGAAGGTGGGTGCAAGGTCCAGCAGGCTGACCTGGGCATCGACCGGGGCGGCCGTGCGCCCAGGCGTCCGTACGAAGAAGGGCATCGTGGTCAGTTCCTCGTAGGGATACGCCTTGGACTCCACGCGGTGGGACCCGAAGCCGTACCCGTTGTCGCTGGTAAAGACCACGACTGTGTTGCTCAGGAGGCCCCTCTGCTGCAGGTGGGCCAAAATCGCGTTGAAGCTGTCGTTGACCGCCATCAACGACCGTGCCTTGTTCGTCCGTTCCTGCAGCCACCGCGAGATGGTGCTTTGGTCCGCCAGTGGCAGGGAGCGGATCTCCGGCGGTTTGTCCGACACATCGGCCTCGTTGAAGTTGGGAGGCCAGGGGGCCAAGCTGACCGGCGCGGTCGCGTACCGGTTCGGCGGCTTGCCGGGCAGATGCGGTTGGTTGTAACCCAGGTAGAGGAAGAACGGCTTGCCCGCCGGGTTGGCGTTGATGAAGTTCTTGGCCGCAAACGTGAGGTAGTCAGCGGTGTAGTAACCCTTGGACTCGGCGGCCTTTCGCGGCAGATCCATCGGCCCGCCAGTAGTCCCACCCCGGCGGCACGTAGGTGTTCGGGCGGCTCCAGGGGAAGTCGTTCAGGTACTTGCCCGCCAGCCCCGTGCGGTAGCCGGCGCCGTGCATGACCGTGGCGATGGTGCGGCTGTCGTCCAGGTTCATGCCCTCTGAGTTGGTGCGTACCCCCACCTCGCTGGAGTACCGCCCCGTGAGAATGGAGGCCCTGCTGGGGCAGCACATCGGCACCTCTACGGTGGCGGAGGTGAAGTTGAGCCACGTGCCATCGTTCCTGAAGGTCAAGGGCGGCAACTCGTCCTTGCGCATGTCGTCCACAAGCAGAAAAAGAATGTTCGGCTGAGCAGACAGGGCCTCTGCCTTCGGCACGTCGAGGCTTACGACCAGCCCGGTGATTAGAGCGACCCCTGATGCTGCGGCTGCGTACATCCTGATGGAACGTCTCATGCCCATTCCCTTCCTGGGGCAGTACAGACAGCAACCTATGGTGCCAAACAAGCACCGGACCAACTGGTGCGGAGCAGTCGGTGTTTCATCAGGCTAGGCACGCCAGCGGGCAGACACTTCCCGTCATGGGCCTAGAACAGACGAGGTAGACGCACGCCGGCGTGCCAGGGCTCTCCTCTCGGGGGGCACGTCCCTTCTCATGCTCTTCCATGGGGCCGGTGTTTCACGCTGGACTGCTCAGCCTTGCGCTAGGCATGCCTGCGCTGTCGCGGGACTAGGAGGACCCACGGGCTCCCCGCACACTGTCCTTTCATCTGCCCCGAGCGCTCGGATTGCGGCATGAGCGGACGCTGCCCGAGTTGAGATGCGGGTCCGATCAGCATCGTCCGTAGTTCGCCGGGTCGAGCCACTCCTCTGGACGGGTTTCGGGGGTGATCCCGCACGCCTAGCGGAGGTTGTTGGCGGCCGCGTCGGCAAGCTCGTAGGCTCGGTGCAGCCTATGCAGGTCCTTGGGACACACATGCCGGAGTTGATCGTCATCACGGTTCTGGCTTGCTCGGGGTTGTTTGCCACCGCCAGGTAGACGGCAAGGCTCTCCTCGCTCTGGCCGCACAGGTTTCGGGTGAAGTCCTCGAGCTGACCAAGATCCGTGCGGGGTCGGTCAAGCACGTTGAGGTCGTGCTCCCACGCGAGTCTGTCGACCGTCGGCGAGGACCAGCCATGCGTGCCGGCGAGCAGTCTCAAGCCGCCCACGAGCAGCGTCACGGTGGTGATGCTCATGCTGGCCTTGGTCGCCCTCATGGTGCCCCCCATCTCCGGCCGAGGGTCGTTGAGTCGAAGACGACCGAGGCCGCCCACCCCTGGTTGCTCGACGCTAACGGAGCCGGGGGCACGCGCCCATCCGCCAGGAGACGTAGCCCGACGCGCCGCCACTGAGCTGTCGGCGACACGGATCCCCCTAGAGCGTGCAGCCACGGCAGATGGGGCTCGCCGCCGAAGGCTGCGATACCCCTCAGACGCCTGAGGCGCCGTCTTGACGTTCGAGCCGACGATCGGAGACACTCGATCATGTGGTCGCGCGGCGCTCTTGAAACGAGGTGACCAAGGCCCTACAGTGATCGCATCCAACCAATCACCCCAACGTAGATCGGCCCTAATGTGTCGGACATGAACACTCTGCCGTTTCGTGAAGCGCGATCTGAGCTGGCCGACGCCTTGGTCGAACGCGCCGTCGCTGCGACCCATGCCGGTGGGCTTGGCGAGGATGCTGATCGCTTGAGTTTGATCGGTCGCCTGCAGGACGCCAGGCGGGCGCGGGACATTTCCCAGCGGACACTGGCGGCCAAGATGGGGACGACCCAATCCGCGATCTCCGCACTGGAGGCCGGCTTGACGGATCCGCAGCTGGGGACTGTGCAGCGGTATGCCCGCTCTATGGACCTTGAACTGACTTGGAAACTGCGTGTCGAGGGCCGTAAGCCACAAAGGATCCAAGCGACGGAAGGCGTTGCCGCCACGCTCGATACGTTCGCGTGGGAGGAAGGTGTGTCGATTGCGTCGAAGGAGCTGCAAGCCCATGCCGGCCACGACGACGATCGGCAGACAGCATCGCGGGAAGCTCGACGGCGACTGGAGCTTGTTAACGACCTGCAAGAAATCCGCGATCAGCTTGAGGTGAGTCAGCGTGACTTGGCGAAGCGTCTCGGCATCGGCCAGCCCGCCGTTTCAGCGTTCGAGTCTGGAAGTGCCGATCCCCGCTTGCGAACCGTTCTTAGGTACGCGGCCGCCTTGGGGGTAGAAATAAAGTGGAAACTGCGGCGTGTTCGGCGGCAGCTCACAAGTATCGAAATAGCGGCCGCCTTGATGGATTCTGCGGCGGACGCGGTCCTAAGTCCAATACTTACCGCCTTAACTCGAGCTTACGGGGGCCGCGGCAGTAGCCACGAGGCATTGGTGGACCCCGTCGCGCCCCTTCCAGGGCGGTGGACTATGCGGCTGCTCGATTCCTTGGAGGCCGGAGGGTGGGCGAGGCGTCAGGCATCTGAAACGGGTTGGGGTTATGCAATTGCAGAGGAGGCCGCACATGTCATCGGCCTCTCCCTGCATCGTGACCGGATTCAGGGCGTACTGGCGAATATGGGGGGCGAAGAGATCGCGTCTGCTCGATACGCCTTGACGACGGCGACACGGGGGCACCTTCTTGAAGTCGCCACTATGGCCGTCGAGGACTTGGCAAATCGAAGCGCCGGAAAGGGTGTCGTTGGCGTTGGGGTCAGCGTCGCAGGTGTCGTGCACGGAAGAAGCGGCGATGTCCTGTTAGGCCCGTCGCTACGCAATCCGGCAGACCCGTGGACAGATGTTCCGTTTGAGCGAGAACTGCAGAAGAGGGTGCAGTCCTCCGTGTCAAGAGAACTTCGTGTTGCCGTTGAGAATGACGCGAATTGCCTGGCCATCTCTGAATTCCTCAGAAGGGGGGATGACTCTTGCATCGTTTATCTGTTGAGCGGAGTTGGTATTGGCGCCGGAATGATATTCGACGGGCGCTTGGCGCGCGGTTCCCATAATGTCGCTGGCGAGGTAGGACATCGCGTAGTGGTGAAGGACGGGCCGCCCTGCCGCATAGGTCTCCCGCATAATGGGTGCATCGAGACTGTGGCTAGTGCGGAAGGGATACTGCGAGAGATCGGCGTTGACTCGCATGACAATCGAACACTCTTGGCGGGTCTTGACCTCGCGAACGCCCGAGTGGCATCCGGCGATCGTCAGGCGGCGGAGGCGTTCCGTTCGGCTGGCGAGCTCCTAGGCAAAGTCCTCGGGGCGACGGTTCTTCTCTTGGATCCTGGACGAGTTGCCATCTATGCGCATCCCCAGTTCGCTGACTCTAGCCAGCCGGTCGCGACGCACTTTCAGAGAGGGGTTCAAGAGGGTCTACAAGCCTGTGCGACGGAGCGGTTTGATTTCGTTCCTCAGCCGGTCCTAGATTGGCAAACGCTGGGCGTGGACTCGCGGGCGCGAGCTGCGGCCGAAGCCGCGTTGTGGCACTTCCTGAGGACGCCAATGAGATGGGCGCCCTCGCTCCTAGAGCGCGTCGTTCTCGCAAACTGATCCGAATGTCTTCCCAGTTCGGCACAAAGGCGACTAGGCGGATACTAATTGCAGTCGCATGGGTGACACTCTCGCTATTTGTGCTTTGGCTGGGGTGGTGGGGCCTTAACTCCTGGCTGACGCCTCGGGTTCATGAAGATAAAACGGCGGCACCGGGACCGCCAGTTGACAGTCGAGTGGTTGCGATCCAGTTGGCCGCAGCATTAGTTGTGGCGTCCGGCTTGGTCTACTCGGCGCGAACCTACTCTTTAACTCAGGCCACCCAACGTGCAACGGCTTTTTCTAATGCTCTGCAACACTTGTCCAACGCGGACTCGGAGTTTGCCAGGATAGGCGGAATCTACGCCCTGAGCATGCTAGTGGAACAGGATCATGCTTACTGGTCCGTGATCCAGCCAGTGTTAGAAACCCACGTCAGGTCCCGCGACCCCCAGGTTGGGATTCAAATGCAAGAAGTCCTGTTGGCTTTGCAGGTGCTCGGGCGCAGGCGTCGGAAATGGACGGTGCACACCGAGAGACTCGACCTTCGCGGGGTGGACCTCTCAGGCGCGCAACTAGCTGGGTTGAACTTTGTGCGCGCGCGCTTCGATGGGGCAGTTCTGCGAGGTGCCCGGTTCACTGACTCGGATCTGCGAGGCGCTAGGCTGGACAACGTCATCGCGGACGATGCAGAGTTCTCTGGGGCCAAGATGGAGCAGGTTTCGGCGGTAGGCGCGAGTTTGAACCGCTGCGGCTTCGACAACGCCAAAGTCACTGGAATGAATGTAGAAGGTGCATCGCTCATAAGCGTCAGGGGGCTGCGTCGGGAGCAGGCACTGCAACTGCGGGGCTATTCGGCGGTGTAAGGGCAGGTACGGCCGCTTTCAGCCCGCCCGGCGGCCCAGTTGCTCCAAGCGGTCCTCCGCAATGGCCCAATCCCTGTCGGTGGGAACCAAACTGCGTCCGCGCTGTAGTCGAGACCGCTTGACCCGCGTAACGTGCAGTATCCAGTACTTCGCCGAGTCTTCTATAAAAATCATCCAAATAAGGCCATCCGCGAGTTCAATGGGGAACGCGCGCAACTCGCCATTTGACACCTCTCCGGGCACGCGCCCGCGCCGATGCAGAAGGTCCTTCCTGGCGGTGAATTCACTAGCCAAGTGATCGAACTTGGCGGCGTCATTGTCGCGCTCACGTATGTAGTCCGTAACAATCGCGTCAAACAGGGGTGCGGCCAGGACCGTGAATGCTAGGTGCTTCTTAGCCACCATTCCCCCCGCCTGGGCGTTGCGATCGGTTTACCGGGCGTAACCTGCCTCGCACCTTCCGATCAGGCTAAGGGCGCGGATAAGACCTCACTTCCCCCATAAGGACGAGCAACCGCACGCATCCTGCATGTCACGGGCACAACCGTGGCTCGGCGATGGCGCGTCACCTCGAACCGCCAGAAGCGTGAAGGACGGTGCGCTCAGTGGCCGGTGGATCGCTTGGCTGGACCGACGCAAAACTTCAGGGTGGTCTGGCCGCTAATCCGATGGACGACGGATCGGTCGGCTCGTGGACACGGTTCGTTCGGGAGCAGCGCCTTGCAGGTGGAAGCGCTCACGTCCCCCCAACCAGTCACTCTTCAGCGCGCCGTCGCCGGTGATGGGTAACGCCCGCACATCGGCAGATCCGTACAGGCGCGGGAGCCGGCCCGCGGCTCAAGAGGAACTGCATACCGAGTACGGCTCGGTGATGCTCCCCCTCCTCGTCCTGCGTCGCATGGACGCCGTCCTCGCCCCGACCAAGCAGCAGGTCCTCGACCGCGCCAAGGGCATCAAGGACCTCAACGAGGGCTACGACGCACTCCTGAAGAAGACCGCGGGCCACCGGTTCTACAACACGTCGCCGCTGAGCTTCACGACACTGCTCAACGACTACAAGAACCTTGCCGACAACCTCGCCGGCTACATACGCAAGCTTTCCCCTGACGCCTACCGGGTAATCGAGGCATACAGCCTCGACGACAAGATCGCCCGCATGGACCGTGCCGGGATCCTGTACGCCGTCCTCGCCGACTTCGCGGACCTCGACCTGCGCCCGAGCCAGGTCAGCAACGAGGCGATGGGCTACATCTTCGAAGAGCTCCTCCGAAAGTTCTCGGAGATGAGCAACGAGACCGCGGGCGAGCACTACACCCCACGCGAGGTGATCCGCCTCATGGTCGACCTGCTCCTCAGCGGCAAGACGTTCGCGGAACTCCATGACAACCCCAAGCCGGTCCGCACCGTCTACGACCCGGCGGCCGGTACCGGCGGAATGCTCATGACGGCGATGCACCGCATCAAAGAGCTGAACTCCGAGGCGATAGTCGATGTCTACGGTCAGGAGCTCAACGACGAGACCTGGGCCATCGCCCAGTCCGACCTGATGATGCAGGAGATCGACCCGGCGCGGATGCGCAACGGCAACACCCTCACCGGTGACGCCTTCCCCACGAAGAAGTTCGACTTCATCCTGGCCAACCCGCCTTACGGCGTGGACTGGAAGGCCTACGCCAAGCCGATCAAGGACGAGTTCGAGAAGCAGGGCCACCACGGCCGCTTCGGTGCTGGCCTTCCCCGCGTCTCCGACGGGTCCTTTCTCTTCCTCCAGCACATGCTGTCGCACATGAAGCCGACCGGCTCCCGAGTCGGCATCGTCCTGTCCGGCTCGCCGCTGTTCTCTGGCCAAGCCGGGTCGGGTGAGTCCGAGATCCGGCGCTGGATTCTCGAGAACGACTGGCTCGAGGGCATCGTCGCCCTGCCCGACCAGATGTTCTACAACACCGGCATCTCCACCTACGTCTGGATCCTCACCAACGACAAGGCCGAGCAGGACCGCGGCAAGGTCAAGCTCATCGACGCCCGCGAGCTCGGCACCAAGATGCGGAAGTCGTTGGGCGACAAGCGCAAGGAACTGACCGAGACGGCCATCGCAGACATCGTGCAGCTCTACGGCGGAGCTCATGACGAATCGTCCGACGACGGTCGGGTCAAGGTCCTCACGAACGAGACCTTCGGTTTCCAGCGCATAACCGTCGAACGGCCGATGCGGCGCCGCTGGGAGATCACGACCGAAGCCATTGCCTCGCCTCCCTTTGATGCGTATGCCAGCGTGCTGGGTCAGCGTTTCGAGTCCGAGAAGGCGCTGCTCGCCGAAACAGACGGACTGACGATCGCGCAGAAGAAGGCATTCGCGAAGGCGTGCGCTGTGGCCGACCCTGAGGCCCCGATCAACGCCAAGCGTGGCGGAGCGCCCGAGTCGGACCCTGACCTCCGCGACGCCGAGAACGTGGCACTGCCCGAAGGATGGCTCGAGCTCGACGAACCACAGCGCGAGAAGGCACTCGTCGACGCCGCCGAGGCTCACCTCGAGAACGAGATCCATCCCTACGTCCCCGATGCCTGGGTCGACCACACCAAGACCAAGGTCGGCTTCGAGATCCCCTTCACCCGCCAGTTCTACGTCTACATGCCACCCCGTCCGGTCGACGAGGTCGCCGCCGAGATCAAACAGCTCGAGTCCCAGATCCAGCAGTGGATGAATGGGCTAGGGCTTTGAGGCAGGGCTGGCAAAAAGCTCCACGGCGACGACTTTTGCAACGTCGGAGGGGGACCAACGAGAACCGAGCCGCCCCGTTGCTCTCCTTGACCATCGATGGCGCCACTGTGCTCAGGTCGGGCGCCGACGGGTTGGGGTCGCAGGCGCCCAGCGAAGCATCAATCCCTTCCTATGCCCTCGTGGACCCTGGCGAACTTGTGGTCAACCCGATGTGGCTAGTCGGCGGAAGCATCGGCGTCGCCACAATCTCGGGTGCGGTGAGTCCTGCGTATCGGGTCTACCAGCCCCGGCAAGCCGTGGATCCTCGTTTTCTTCACCATGCGGTTCGGAGCGAGCGTGATCGTGCTTCTTACCGAATGCTGGGGAGGGGCGAGACCACCTTCGACCGCGCCGTCAGCGCAGACGAATTTGAGGCGCTGCCCATCGCTTGGCCCGATCTTGAGGAGCAGCGGAGAATTGCGGACTTCCTCGATGACCGGGTCGCGCGCATTGACTGCATCGTCGCCGCCCGCCATCAGCAAATCGCGTTGATCGCTGACTTGGAGCAGACAGAACTCACCCGCTGCCTGACGCGATCAACAGACCAACTCGCTGAGTTGCGTCGGCTTGGCGTAGGCGTGACTACCGGGCCATTCGGCACCGTCTTTGCGGCGACCGACTACGTCACTGGTGGAATTCCGATGATCAACCCGACACACATCAAGAATGGCCTCGTGCGCCCGGACGATCAGCACTCAGTCTCCGTCGAAACCGCCATACGATTGGACCGCCATCGGCTGCGGGCCGGCGACCTGGTCGTGTCGCGAAAGGGCGACATAGGCCGCACCGCGATGATTCAGCCTGAACAGGACGGATGGGTGTGTGGCAGCGATTCGATCGCGCTTCACACGAGCGGTTCACGGGTCCAGGCAGCGATGCTCGATCTTCTGCTGAAGCTCGACTCGACCCGGGATCAACTCCTAGCTCAGTCAAACGCAGCAACCATGCCGAGTCTGAATGAGGGCAATCTACTTTCGCTGCGTGTGCCCGTGGTGTGTGAAATGGAGCAGCAGTCACGAGTGAAAGCCGCCTCCACAATACGACTCGGGGCTTCGCAGGCGATGGCGGACATCAAACGGGGAGCCGGACTCCTTGACGAATACAAGCGGTCACTAATTACAGCTGCGGTGACTGGTGAGCTGGATGTCACGACTGCCAGTACAGAGATATCGGGATGAGGGTGCGGCAATGACAATCACGCAAGAGGCAGCCTTCGAGGGCAATATAGAGTCCGCGCTAGTCGAGGACGGGTGGCATAGGCTCGAGCCGACGGCATACAGCCGGGGTGTGGGTCTGTTCGAGGACGAGATCATCGCGTTCGTCCAGGAGTCCCAGCCGAAGGCCTGGGGGCAGCTCGTCAAGCGTCACGGAGGAGAAGGCACTGCGCGGCAGAAGTTCACCAAGGTCGTCGCGGCGGCGATCGACCACCGGGGCACTATCAGTGTCCTGCGCAGTCCGGTCAAGGACTCCGGTGTCACGCGTCCGTCTGTGCTACTTCAAGCCGGCCAGCGGTCTCAACGAGGAGCAGACGAAGCGCTACGCCGCGAACCGGCTCGGTGTCGTCCGTCAGCTGCATCACTCGGAGTCCAACCCGTTCGACTCGGTCGACCTCGCCTTGGTCGTCAATGGCATCCCCGTAGCGACGGCGGAGCTGAAGAACCCGCTGACGGGTCAGGGCATCGAGCACGCGATGACGCAGTACCGCACGGACCGCAACCCGCACGACCTGATCTTCGCCAAGCGCGCCTTGGTCCACTTCGCTGTCGACCCGCACCTCGTCGCGATGACGACGAAGCTGGCCGGGTCAGGACACGCGGTTCCTGCCCTTCAACCTGGGCACGGCCGGACCGGGTCGGCCGGGCGCTGCCGGCAACCCGGTCGATGCCCGGGATCTACAGACGGCGTACCTGTGGCGGGAGGTCTGGCAGCGCGACGCCTGGCTCGATCTGCTCGGCAGCTTCGTCCACGTCGAGGAGGTCGCGGATCCTCTTCCCGCGGTTCCACCAGTGGCACGCCGTCCGCTCACTCATCGAGGCGACCCGCAAGGACGGGGCTGGCGTCGACCGGCTGGTCCAGCACTCGGCGGGGTCGGGCAAGTCGAACACGATCGCGTGGACCGCTCACGCCTTGTCGCGGCTGCATGGCGAGGACGACCAGCCGATCTTCGACAAGGTGGTCGTGATCACCGACCGCCGCGTCCTGGACCGGCAGCTGCAGGAGACCGTTGCCGGGCTCGACCACACGCCCGGGCACCATCGTGCGGATCGACCAGCACTCCAGTCAGCTCAAGGACGCGTTGGAGGGCAACGCTGCTCGCGTCATCATCACGACGCTCCAGAAGTTCCCGGTGGTCGCCAAGCTCGCTGCCGAGGAAGCCGCGGCTGGTGAGGGCAAGGACATCGTGGGTCGCCGTTTCGCGGTCATCGTCGACGAGGCGCACTCGTCCACCATCGGGCGACTCGGTGCCAGAAGCTGAAGAAGGTCCTCAAGGGGCGAGGCTGCTCTCCAGGAGGCGGAGGCTGAGCGAGGCCTCGCGGTCGAGGCCGCGCTCGAGCCGACGATCTGCTGCTGGCCAGCGCGCGGCACCGAGGCAAGCAGCAGAACCTGTCGTTCTTCGCCTTCACGGCGACCCCGAAGCCGAAGACGCTGGACACCTTCGGCCAGCTCGACGCGGACGGGCACAAGCGGCCGTTCCACACCTACTCGATGCGTCAGGCGATCGACGAGGGCTTCATCCTCGACGTGCTCGCGAGCTACACGACGTACTCGACGTACTACAAGCTCGCCAACACGCATCCGCGCAACGACCCCGAGATGGACGCGTCGAAGGCGAAGGCGGCGCTTGCGCGCGGTTCGTCTCGCTGCACCCGTACCAGCTGGAGGCCGAAGGCCGAGGTCATCGTCGAGCACTTCCGGCAGAAGACCGCCGGCGAAGATCGACGGCCACGCCAAGGCGATGGTCGTGACCCGCTCCCGGCTGCACGCGGTGCGCATCAAGCAGGCGCTCGACGCCTACATCACAGCGCAAGGGGTACGACGCAGGCGCGCGACCGCTGCGGACGCTGGTGGCGTTCTCCGGGACGCGTGACCGACCCCGACGCCCCGGACCTGTCGTACACCGAGGCCGGCATGAACGGGTTCTCCGAGAGGCCAGCTGCCGAAGCGGTTCCGCGGAGGACGAGCTACCAGGTGCTCGTCGTCGCCGAGAAGTACCAGACCGGCTTCGACGAGCCGCTGCTGCACACGATGTACGTCGACAAGAAGCTCGCCGGCGTGAAGGCCGTGCAGACGCTGTCGCGGCTCAACCGCACCCACCCGGGCAAGGCCGACACCTTCGTCCTCGACTTCGCCAACACCGCCGAGGAGATCAAGGACGCGTTCGAGCCGTTCTACGAGGAGTCCTTCGCGACGCCGACCGAGCCGAACGTGCTCTACACGATGGAGCACGACCTCATGGCAGCCGGTGTGCTGTCCATGCCGGAGATGGAGGCGGCAATCGCGTGCGCTGCTGTCGGAGGACCCTGCCCAGCAGTCGGTGATCTACGGCAACCTCGGCTCCGCTGTCGGGCGCTTCGTCTGGCTTGAGGACGAAGCGCAGGACAAGTTCCGCGGGACACTGCAGAACTTCTGCCGGGCGTATGCGTTTGTCGCGCAGGTCATGCCGTTCACCGACACCGACCTGGAGCGATTGTTCCTCTACGGCACGGCTGCTTCTTGTCGAGTTGCCCGGGTCCGAAAATGATCCGATGCCACAGCTGAGCAAGTCCGTGCAGCTCACGCACCTGCGCATCGCGGTCACATCCGAAGATGGCATCGAGCTGCGAGGCTTCGGACGAGCCGGGCAATGCGCTTCCTGGTGAGGGCAAGGGAAAGCAGGTCGATCCGGTGCTGGACAAGCTGTCAGCGCTCATCTCGGCGATGAACGAAAGGTACGGCGCCGACCTCGGTGAGCCTGACAAGGTCTGGGTCGACCAACAGTGGGCCGTCGTTCAAGAGCGACGACGAGATGCGCACGGTGGCGCGAGAACAACGACCGCGGCCAGTACGAGCATGGTCCTCTGGCAGAAGATCAAGGACCTGGTCGTCGAACGTCACGACAAGAACGGCGTCCTGTTCGACATGTTCTTCGCCAACCCCGACTTCCAGACCTCGCTCGCTCAGCTACCTCGCAGGCACCTACGACGAGTTCCGGCATGAAGCGATCTCATAGAAGCGAGAGGCGGCGACTTGAGCGATCCAAGAATGCCTGAGTGGCTCGAGCCGCTCATAAGTGGATCTCTCACGAGCGACCTCGACGCGAAGAGGGATGCGATCCCTGCCAACGAGCACCGGGGGTCCAGAGCGACGGCAGAGATTGCCTGCATCGCAGCGCTGGCGGGCCGGGATGTGGACCCAGAGGTGACGCTGATTGATCCCACTGTCGGCTGCGGTTTCATGCTGGAGACGTTGTTACGGGCTGTGCAGGGCGCAGGTGCGCGAGTGAACGCGCTAGGGGTAGATGTCAATCGGGATGCTGCTGAAGTCGCTCGGGAGACATTGAGAACGAGGACGGGTGACCACGAAGTTCGCAACGAGAACGTTCTCACCGACGACGTGCTACCTAACCAGACTGCCGAGTTGGTCGTCTACGAACCGCCATGGGGGCTGAGCTGGCACGGCTCCGAAGCACCAATCGCTCGCCGAGTAGAGGATGGCTGGTACCCCTTCGGTGTGGGGCGTACCGGCGACGCGGGTGCTCGTCAGCTACCAGATGACCGACACCCGGAGAAATCAACGAACCGAGGTCAGAGTGGGACCGAGGACTTGTCATGGCTTTGGTCTTCCTAGCCCGTCGGGATCTGGGGCGATTCAGCACACACCAGACGCCGCATGTATATGGTCACCGGGATGGAGTGTGAATTCTCGGAGTTCTCGTATGGATACGCGGCAATCCGCGAGGCCGAGGCCGAGCTAACGCAGGTGTACCAGAGCGCTGGTGCTCCGGTGCTGCCGTCCCTCCTCCAGGAAGAGAAGCTGGGATGGGACGCGCATCTAGAGTTTGTGGATTATGCGCTGTTCCTCCAGTTCAAGCGAGTGGACTTCGTCAGCCGTCGGCATCCAGACTCGCCCAGCTGGGATCACGTCGCTGGGAAGCACTACAGATTCGCTATAGACACCGACGGGCACCAGCACGCGGCCCTCTGCGAGTTGGAGCGCAACCTCGCATCGTTCGCCGTTCCAGCGCATGTTTACTACGCCGCACCCACCTTCTACCGCCAGATCGAATTCGACATGGCCTATGGGGGTGGCACGGTCCTTGAGCAGTCGAGTCTCATCGCACCTACCGCGCTAGGCGAGAACGACGGAAGGCATCACCACGTCACGGATGAGGCTGGCGTCAGCCTGATCCTGTCTGAACCGCGGAGAGTCGAGTCGGCCATGTCGTGGGAGGCGATGTTGGCGGGCGCGCGCGACCGAGCGGGCGTCGCTCGCGAAGGCCGCCGCGAGGGTGTGATGACTCTAGGAGACTTGGAGGGGGTCTTGCGCGTAAGCGCCGAGCGCTTGGGTCGTAGCAGGTACGTCTCCCTGGATGCTCCCTTGGCCCGGCGGCTCGACCGCCTAGCCGCGGCGCTGGACTGTGGCTTGGTCCGCTAACCCTCAGCGAAGGGGCATAAGCGTGCCGCTGCGTGCTGCGGCACCTTGCTGAGCGCCGCGGAGGTCGGCCGCAATTGCGGCGGACGGAAGCGCTTCACGCCGCCCTAGCTCATGCCCAAAGCAGCTTTGCGGCGACGAGAGTCACGAAGCCCGAGATGGGCGTCATGATCCGTTCGTCCATGGGTAGGCCTCCAGAGACCATCGGAAAGGTTCGTCAGTCCTGCTCCCCCGGGCCTTCGCCGACAAGAGACTGATCAAACTCGGCAGAGGACTCCTGCGCGTGTCCTTCGTCAATGTCCCGGGGAACTCCCTTGCCCATGGCTCCTTCCACCAACTCACACAGCAGTTCTCTGCGCCGGCGAAAGTACGAGTCGAAGTCGTCCGACCGAAGCAAGTCGGCGGGCACGAGGTGGGCCTCAAGCAGGCCATCGAGCTGGTCGCTAGGAATCTGGGCCTTCTTCTCAATGACGTTGAGGTAGCTCGACGGGGCAGCACCTCCAATGGTTCGGTTCGTGGTTGCAGAGATCGCCGTCTTGTTGACGATGCTCTCGCGGCGTTCGTCGTCAATGTCGTTGTCGAAACACCACTTCTGGGGGAACACGTGATGAATGTCTACCGCGAGGGAGACGTATTGCACCTTGTCGAGCGCCTTGTCTTCCATCCAGTCGCGTGCACCGTTATCGAGGAGGAGGGCGTAGAGGCCTTTGTAGGCAGCAGCCCCTCGCGTCCGAAGCGAATGGAGACGCGACTCCACAAACGTGGCGTCCTGCACAGTCTTGGGTGTGTCCGCACCCTCGTCACCTCGTGCCCACGCCGGGACTTGTTCCAGGTCACGCACGAACCGGGTCTCGATAGCGCTCCCGTAGAGCTCGCCTAGGATGCCGCACCAGAACCACCGGACCAGCTTCTCCCGCGGTCCCAGGAGGTTGGCCTCGTTGGCCATGAGCACCCTGATCGCTGCGAGCGGCACCAGTTGTTTGGGATATGGCAGGAACTTCACGTCGAAGATGTGACGATCCGCGAGAAAGTCCGACCCCCAGATGAATGCCTCCCGCAGCGGCGTGACCCACTCGAGGTAGTCGTCGAGGCTCAGCTTGAGGACATCCTCGCGCTTCGCCGAGACGGCAGGTGGCCGGTTGCTTGTGTCGGCCCGGTTTCGCTTGTACGTCGTGAGCAGCGTCGCAGCTTGGAGGAAGTCTGTGTTCTCCAGGGACGCCAGCACCGGATACGACGCGAACTTGGTCTGGGTCTCGACCCAGTCATCGTTGAGACGGAAGTCCGTGCCATGTGCCTCGAAGTAGGCTTTGTCGCCGGCGAAGGTCGCTGTGAGGAGCTCAAAGACGTTGAGCGCTAATCCCCCGGTGTTCACCTTCTCGAAGACGGTCGCGACCGCCGACTTGCTGGTTGAGTTGTCCAACTCGATAGCTGGGATGTTGTATGTCGTTGCCGGCTGGATCACCCGGGCGTGGAAGTGGCTGGCTTGTTCCTTGTTCTCGAGAGCGAACAACCACGTGACTGTGGCTGCCCCGGCGAAGAGCAGGCTCAGGGGAAAGTAGCCATGGGCACGTTCCTTTTCGGGATCGGACAGGTCAAGCACCACGTCCTTCCCGAAGTTCGTGCGGACGATTCCATCCGCGGGGACCGCGATGACAGCTTCCTCGATGCGATCCTCTCCCTCGAGCGCCAGCGCCATGTCTACGTAGTAGCGCCGTTCAAGAAACTTGCCTCGGCTGTCCATGGTTGAGACCACGCCGTTCCCCGTCAGGGCTTGGGTGAGCGACGTGAGCCTCTGCTGGCCGTCGAGGAGCAGGAGTTCCGGAGCCTGCGCTGCCAAAACCGTTGGACCCTCCACGGGCCGTGGCTTGAAGCGGATCTGGTCGTTGCCCGCCTTGAGCAGCATGACCACGCCCAAGGGATGTCCTCGCAACACCGTCACGAGGAGGGACCTGATCCGCTCGTCTTCCCACTTGTAGCCACGCTGGAAGTCGGGAAGTTGGATCTTCCCGCTGGTCGTCCACTTGAGGTAGTCGGACAGCTCATACAGCGGTGTCTGGAATCCCATGCGCTCATACTTGCCGAACTCCGCGCCGAAATGGGTCAGGATGCAGAGAGTTGCAGAACACGGCACATGACATCAGCGGTTGGGCTGCAGCCGACCCTTGCCCTCCTGACCCGGCAAGGGCGGGGGCCTGGAGGACACCGATCCTCGGCCTCTTCACCCCGCCTAACGTCCATGCGGGTCTTCAGGGCCAAAGCTAAGTTGGCGAGCACCCCGTTGGATGTCCCCTGTGCCCTTCCGCACCTGAGCGAGCGATTGTGGCTCGCTCAGCTATCTATCCATCCCATTGCTAGGCGGTGAGAGCTCTCCGCGGGCCGTGAGTTCGGCGAGCGCCCTGGCACAGCCTGACTGCCATCGGTTGTGACGGTCCCTGAAGGACACGACTGGCAACTCAGAACACGACCTAACGCCGTGCTGCGAACATCGCCCCTGCGCCGCCACAGAGCCAGGTCGGTGGTGCTTCGCGTCGTACGCGTACGAGTCATGCATGAGCGCCTCCTAGGGTCGTGCGCGGGTCGGCAACGTCGAGGCCGCGGCTTACCTTGCCGATGCGCTGCCGCTCCCAGAGGTCGTAGGTGGTTACCTGAATTTCCATCTTGGGATCCGCACGCCCGAACGCCTGAAGTTCGGCCCAACTCTCGACAGGCCGCATGGGCTCAGTGCGGCGCTGCAGCACCCACTCGATGGCCTTTGTTCGCGGCAGAACACTCCGCATCAGGTGCGCCAATCGTGACGACGGATCTTGGCCAACTCGGCTCGCCACGCGACCTCCTGCGCAGACCCAGGCTCCACCGACTGCCCGTCGTATGTCCCCGGAAGACCTGCGCGCTTCTCCACGACCAGCGCGCTCAAGTCGGGGTCGCCCACCTGGGCGCAATCGCGGGCAATGGTGTTTAGCACCGGCCCAACAGCCCTAGCGGTACCCCCATACGAGGCGGCAACGTCCCCGCACGTCGGGAGCGGCGCATCGCCGGCTCCCGTAGCCACTCGGATGAGGTAATCACGCGCCGCGTCCACTTCCTGCGGTCGCCTGCTGAATCCCGTCATGTGAGCACCGTCCCACACCGTCTCGACCGGAGCCAGACCGAAAGCCGGTGACGCACGGCATGGCCAACTCACGGGATCATCTGCTTCCCGCTGGGCCGCGCTCACCAGCGGTTCCCGTGCCAGAACGTGCCAGACGTAGAGCCCTGCCCACCCCAACCCACCACCAAAGTCGATAGCCTGTGGTCGCTAGTCTGAGCACAAATCGTGCTTCGCCTGCACCTCACAAGAACGCCCATCGTCTGATTGCCAAGCTGGACACGCGAGTTCGATTCTCGTCACCGGCTCCAATGCGAAGGACCCCCCAACACGTCAGCTGTGGGGGGTCCTTCGTTGCGTCACCGGCTCCGCCACGACGGGCTCGTTACCGGTTCGCGGTGGGCGTGACGTCGTCCAGGAACGCGAGCGTGCGCTGCAGGAGCAGGGTCGCCGCCGCCGAGTCGTAGGACGGCAGGGAGGAGTCGGTGAAGAGGTGCTCCTCGCCCGGGTAGAGGAACACTTCTGCGAGGTCGGTCGACGCGGCCAGCTCCTGGGCTGCGTCGATGTCGCCACCCTCCTCGGCGAAGAAGGGGTCGGCGTCCATGGCGTGCACCTGGACCGGGACGGCGTCGGGCCAGCGCTCCCCGAACTCGGAGACCGGCAGGCAGGCGTGGAACAGCAGGGCGCCCCGGGCTCCCTCGCGGGTCTGCGCCAGCTTCTGGGCGGGCATCACGCCCATGGAGAACCCTGAGTAGACCATGCCGTCCGCCGGCAGGCCCTCGGCTACAGCGGTACCCCGGTCGAGCAGGACCCCGAAACCGATCTGACGGGCATACGCCATGCCGTCCTCGATGGTCGCAAAGGTGCGACCGTCGAACAGGTCCGGCGTGTGCACGGTGTGCCCTACCTGCCGCAGCTCGTCGGCGAAGGCCACCACCCCCTCGGTGAGTCCCTGGACATGGTGGTAGACGAGTACGTCAGCCATGGGTTTCCCTTCTCGCCAAACGATCCATTGGTTTGGAACGTTCTGTCAGACTAGTATGAAGTCGCCATGTCGAGCAATACCCCTCCCGACCACCCCCTCGCCGACCGGCTCGCGCTGACGACCCCCGCGCAGGTCCGGGCCATCAGCAACCCGCTGCGCACCACGATCCTGGGCCTGCTGCACGAGCGGGCTGCCACGGTGACCGAGCTGGCCGCCGCGGTGAGCCGCCCGAAGAGCACCGTCGCCCACCACGTCAAGGTCCTGGCTGGGGCGGGACTGGTGCGCGTCGTACGGACCCGCCGGGTGCGCGCGGTCGAGGAGCGCTTCTACGGCCGCACCGCGCGGATGTTCTACGTGGCCGTCGAGCAGGGCAGCGGGGACACCGACCTGCCCGGCGACTTCAACGACTTCGAGATCGCCGCTCAGGAGTCGGCAGCCGCTTTCCGGGACCGGACCCTGTGGGCCTTCATCAGGCATGCGCGCCTCTCCGAGGAGCGGGCCGCCGAGTTCTGGGAGCGGATGGCGCTGCTCGTGCAGGAGTTCGACCAACTGCCCAGGGCCGGGGAGACGGTCTACGGCTTCGCCGTCGGCATCTATCCCACCGACGCACCCTCACTGCCCGAGGGCCCTCCAGGGCCGGCGCAGCAGAGCACGCGCGGCTAGACGGCTGTGGCGGCGACGGGGTCGGGGCGGAACGCTGTGGTGAGGGTTGCGATGAGCTCGGACACCTGCGCGGCCTCGTCCTCGGCGTGGTCCGGGTTCACCTCGCAGAGTGACAGCGCCGCGAACTGGGGGAGATGGCACAGCCCATCCAGGAGTTCGGTCAGTACCGGCAGGCTGAGACCGGGGACCTGTCGAGTGTTGTCGGCGATCGGGAAGTCCGCTCCATCAAGGACGTCGATGTCGACGTGCACCAGCACGCGTTCGAAGTCCGCTGCCCAGGTGGCAAGCGACTCGAGGACGGACTGGGGGTCGGCCAGGCAGGTGGCCACCGGGTAACGCTGAAGCTGGAGCTCGTCGACCACGCCCTGTTCGGCGTCATTGGCGTTGTCAGCAGCGACGAACCGCAGTGCGGTCGGCTCCAGCATCGGCGACCGACGCGCGAGGGTGGTCAGGCCCACGTCTGCTCCGGGCAGTCCGAGCAGGTGGCCTGCGCCCATCCAGTCCAGGATCCCGTCGCCGGTGAGCGGGGTGTTGAGGTCGGTATCGCCGTCGATGTAGATCAGGCCGACGCTGTCAGACCCTTCCAGGGCGCCAGCGACGGTCCCCAACGAGATGGTGCAGTCGCCACCGAGCACCAGTGCCAACGCCCCCTGGTCCAAGGACCGGGCAACGGAGCGGGCGACTGCTCGGCATACCTGAGCAACGGTCTGGACGTTGGCCGCGCTCGGGTGGTCCGGATCCGGGCGGAACACCGCTTGAGCAACATCGCCGAGGTCGATCACGACGCGCCCGGTGGTTGACAGGGCCTGGAGCAGGCCGTGGCGGCGGAAGGACGCCGGCGCCTGCTCCTGACCGGGGCCGTAGGCGCCAGCGCTGGTGGCGGCTGCGACGATGTGCAGAGGTCGGGGTGGCGCCATGGTCATCGCCTCGCTGGTCGTCCCGTAGGTGTGGGCATCCGGTTCTGGTTCGTCCGGATCACCGGGACGCCCCTCGGCGAGCCCGGAAGGCTCGGACCTTGGCCCTGTTGAGGCAGGTGGGAGAGCAGTAACGGCGGGGCGCCCGCCCCGCCGTGTCGAGGTAGACGTCGAGGCAGTCGCGGCCACCGCAGGTCCCGAGCCGACCCCACCCGAGGGTGGCGACGGCATCGACCAGGCACGCGGTACACGCCGCGGCCAGGCGACCGGCCGCGCTCTCGAATGGGGCGTTCCAGGTCAGGCGTCCCCCAGCGTCCACGAAGGGCGTCAATCTGCTGTCGACCACCAGGGCGTCGAGAACCTCGACCTGGAGTTCCCGGGCAGGGCCGTTGAACACCTGCCACAGCCTGCCGGCGAGCTGCTCCTTCTCGGCGGCCGTGGCAAGGGCCGACGGTGCGCACTGGGCCTCGTCGGCAGCCTCGGCAGGAACGGCGTCGTCTCCGGCGGCGGCCCGGGCTTGCGGTGAGTAGCCGTTGACGAACAGGACCAGCCATTCCGAAGCGACGGTCGGGACAGCCTCCATGATGCCCATCGTAACCCCTATTCGATGCTTTAGGGTTACAGGGGCAAGAAGCCTATCCGTGGGAGTGCGGTCGCAGAGGGGTAGTCAGCGATCGCGACGGGGTTACGGCGGCGCGTCGCCGGGTTACCGAGCGGCCGTGCAGCCGCGCATCGGCCCGCTCTGGTCGCCACCGTTCTCGGGCGCCTGTCCGGGTGGCGCGGTGTGCGGGTGGTTGTCGTCACCGCTACCTCGCCCCGGCCGAAGGTTCAACGGGTCCCGACCGGGCGCTGCCTGGTGGGCGTGGTTGTCGTCGCCGTACCCGCAGCCGGGCCGTGGCGGCTCGGCCGCCGCGGACGTGGCCCCCAGCAGTGACAGGCAGACGACGGCACCACATACAGCGAATCTGCGGACGGACATCAACGTCTCCTCGAGGGCTCGCACAGGATCAGGACGGACCAGTCGATCCAACCACGCCTCGCGAGGAACATCGAGGGACGTGGTCCACTGGGATGGTGCCGACCACGACCGTCCGCTCCCCTCCGGCGCTGGTTGCGGCCCTGATCTTGGCGCTGTCCCTGGCCCTCGCGCTCGGCGGCTGCAAGGGGACCTCCGAGGAGGCGGAGCGCGGCTCCGGGGCCACATATCCGGACGTGACCGCGGTGGAGATCGCCGAGGACGGTCAGACCTACCGGGTGGACGTGACCATCAGCTCGCCCTACGACTCCCCCGAGCGCTACGCCGACGGCTGGCGGGTCCTGGACGAGGAGGGAAAGGTGCTCGGGGAGATGGAGCTGGCCCATGACCACGCGAGCCAACAGCCGTTCACCCGCTCCCAGACGGGTCTGCAGATTCCTGAGAACGTCACCGTGGTCACGGTCGAGGGCCGCGACTCCGAGAACGGGTACGGCGGTGCCACCGTCGAGGCGACGGTCCCCGGCCGATGACCTCGACGGTGGACGGTTGGGCCTCGCCTGGGCCGCGAACGGTACGCCGTCAAGGCGTTGTCGTCGCGCAGGATGCGTCGGACGCGATGGCACGAACGCGGCCCAGGCGAGAGTCGGTGCGGGTCAGTCAGTGCAAGGTGTCGGGCAACCACCTACCTTCGACCGTCAGTGCGCTCGGAGCAAGCGGTGCCTGAACCCAGCGGTGCCTGAATAAGCGGTGCCTGACTCAGGTAGAGCCCGACTCAGGCGCTGATGGCCTGCTGACGCTCGTTGTCGCTGCTGATCTCGATCTTGCGCGGCTTGGCCCGCTCGGCGACCGGGATCTTCAGGGCGAGCACGCCCGAGTGGTAGCTGGCCTCGATGCGCTCGGTGTCCAGGTTGTCGCCGAGGACGAGCTGGCGGCTGAACACACCACGCGGTCGCTCCGCAGCGAGCAGCTCGGCATCGCTGGCCCGCGAGGGACGTTCGGCCTTGACCGTGACCACGTTGCGTTCCACGTCGATGTCGATCGAGTCCTGGTTGATGCCGGGCAGGTCGAACTCGACGTGGAACATGTCCCCGTCACGCCAGGCGTCCATGAGCATCGCCGAGGGCCGCGCCTGCGTGCCGTTGGGGCCGAAGACCTGTTGGGTCAGTCGGTCCAGGTCACGAAAAGGGTCGGTGCGCATCAGCATCGTCTTCACCTCCGTCGTGTAGTTCTGATGGTTTGAGCTCCGCCACCAGTTCAGAACCTATGGCGTTCGCTATAGGTTTTATGTAGCACAAGTGGCATGCTGGATGCAAGCAGCTCATCCCAGAAACATCCAGGAAGGTTGGTGCAGCGATGACCGTGCCCACCCCGGACCGTGCCCGCGGCGTCTTCGGCATCTCCGTGGCCGCCGATCTGGTGGGTATGGGCGTGCAGAACCTGCGCCTGTACGAGACCCGCGGGCTGCTCGAGCCCGAACGCACCGACGGGGGCACCCGCCGGTACAGCGCGGACGACCTGGACCGGCTGCGCCGCATCGGCGACCTGCTCGACGCCGGTCTCAACCTCGCCGGCATCGGCATGGTCCTGCACCTGGAGAGCGAGAACGCCCGTCTGCGCGGAGACGACGAAGGTCCCCCACCGCACGATGGGGGACCTTCACAGTCGGACGGGCCCGGGGAGGGCACTGGTCAGTCGGCGACGTAGAACATCCGCTTGTTGACGAACTCGTCCATGCCGAGCGGACCGAGCTCGCGACCGAAGCCGCTGCGCTTGACGCCACCGAAGGGCACCTCGGCACCCTCACCAGCAGGCGTGTTCACGTTGGACATGCCCACCTCGAGCCGCTGGGCGACCTTCTTCGCGCGCTCGGGGTCGGTGCTGAACACCGCACCTCCCAGCCCGTAGTCCGTGTCGTTGGCCAGGGCGAGGGCCTCGTCGTCGCCGGACACCTTGTAGACCACGGCCACCGGGCCGAACAGCTCCTCACGGTAGGCCCGCATCTCGGTGGTGATGCCGGTGAGGACGGCCGGGGAGTAGTACGCCGCCGGGCCGTCACCGAGGACACCGCCGGCGTGCAGGGTGGCGCCCTTGTCGACTGCGTCCTTGACCTGCTCGGCCAGCTTCTCCGCGGCGGCGCGCGACGACAGCGGCGCGAACGTCCCGTCCTCCTCGGCGGCCGGGTCGCCCGGGCGCAGGTCCATGGCGTGCTCGGTGAGGCGGGCCACGAAGTCGTCGTAGACGTCGTCCATGACGATCATTCGCTTGTTGGAGTTGCAGGCCTGGCCGGTGTTGCCGATCCGCGTCTCCCAGGCGGTGTCGGCCGCAGCCGCAACGTCATCGGTGTCGAGGATGACGTACGGGTCGGAGCCACCGAGCTCCAGCACGCACTTCTTGAGGTTCTTGCCCGCGATCGAGGCGACGACGGCGCCCGCCCGCTCCGAACCGGTCAGCGACACACCGGCGATGCGCGGGTCGGCGATGATCGTCTCGATCTGGTCGTGCGAGGCGAAGACGTTGACGTAGGCACCCTCCGGCACCCCTGCGTCCTTCATGATCTGCTCGACGGCGAGCGCGGAGCCGGGGACCGACTCGGCGTGCTTGAGGATGATCGTGTTGCCCAGCATCAGGTTCGGCGCTGCGAAACGGGCGATCTGGTAGAAGGGGTAGTTCCACGGCATGATGCCCAGCAGCGGCCCGATCGGCAGCTTCTGCACGACGGCCTTGCCGCCGGAGAACGTCTTGATCGGCTGGTCCGCCGCCAGCGTCGGGCCCTCGTTGGCGAAGTAGTCGAAGATCTCCCCGGAGAACTCCGCCTCGTCGACGGCCTCGCTCAGCGGCTTGCCCATCTCGCGGGTGGCGATCGCGCCCAGCTCGTCCTTGCGCTGCGCGAAGAGCTCCGCGACCCGGTGGACGACCTTGGCGCGCTCGTGGATCGGCACGTCCTTCCAGGCGGCGTATGCCGCGTGGGCGGACTCGAGGGCCGCCTGGACCTCCGCGTCGGTCGCCGTGTCGAAGGTCTTCTCCACCTCACCCGTGGCCGGGTTGGTGATCTGGTAGGTCGGTGAGGACTGGGTCTGGCTCATCGCACTTCTCCTTGCTCGGGACTCTGCCGACGAAACTATCCGTTCGTCGCCGGTGCGGCGAGGGCGGGCGACCAGATCGTGGCAGGCTCCTGCGCGTGAGCGAACTGTCCCCGTGGGCCGCGGCGGCCGTCGCCCACGTCGAGGGTTCGGCGCGGGGCGGTCCCCTCGACACCGGCCTGCGGGTCACCCTGAACTTCCACCCGGACCGGCACGTGCGCGGCATACCGATCCTGCAGGCCATGGCCGGGGACGGCTCCTATCGCTCCCAGTTCGATACCGGAACGAGCAACGGGGGCCTGACCGCCCACCCGGGCGGGGACCGGTGGGCGTGGGAGCGGCGCATCTTCGGCGGTGCGTATGACGTCGCGCCGTTCCGGGAGCGGCCCAAGTACGGAGCGCTGAACCATCGGCGCCGAACGGTGGGTGGTGCACCGCGCTTCGGGTCGGCGCACTTGCGGCTGAGGCCAGCCACGCTGGCGCGGACGACCTTCTGCTACCCGGACTCGGTCTTCGAGCCCGACCTGTTCGCGACGGCGCACCGGTTCGACCTGTCGACGCACGCCGACCGGGACCTGGCCGCCGGGATCACCGACGACCTCGACAGCTACGTCGAGGCGCACGTCCACGGCGTCGTCGACCTCGCCGAGGACGTCGAGGCGCTGGTGCTCGACCCGGTGTTCCGGGGCGCCGAGGTCGAGCGGGCCGCGGACGAGCTGCCCTGCGAGGTCGAGTGGCACGGCGGGTTCCGCGTCGACCTCGACACGGTCCGCGCGCACCCCGACTACCGGGGCGCGCACGTCGTCGCCCTCGCCGAGGCGGTAGCCGTCGACGGGTGGCTCGACCCCGCGGTCATCGGGCACGCGGCGGCGACCGAGCAGCACGACCGGCAGACGCTCAAGCAGGTCTGGCACCTGCTGGCCCGGTTCGGCGCCCCCGACGCGGGCAGCGCCAACCCGTCACTGTGATCACTGGGCGTCGTCGCACGCCCCGGGCCAGCACCCCGACCGCTCACTGTGATCACTGGGCGTCGTCGCACGTCCCGGGCCAGCACCCGGACCGGTCACTGTGATCACTGGGCGTCGTCGCTCGGGCCATACCCCTGCCGGGGTCAGAAACCGGGGACGAGCCACCCGAGCAGCGTCACGAACCCGATCCCCGCGCAGACGAGGAACAGCAGTCCCACGGCCACGGCGATGACGACGGCAGCATCGACCCCGCCCCCACCGTCGCCCTCGGCCGCGTCGATCCCGGCGGCCGGCTGGTCCTTCTCGACCCGACGGCGCAGGGCGTCGACGCGCTTGTTGCCCTCGTGCTCGCGCACGGCCCGGGGCAGGCTGTGCCACATCTGGACGAAGTTGTCGGCATGTCGCTCGCGCCAGGCGTCGACGGCGGCATCGACGTCCGCGCCGCGGCGGTTCGTGCCGAACCAGGCGGCACCCGCCGAGGGCAGGTCCCGCATCGTGGCGTGCACCTCCCCCAGCAGGCCGAGGGCCTCGGGGTCGTAGGAGTGGGCCACGTGGCCGACGAGCGTGTCGCGAGCCTTCCACTCCCGCCCGGCCTCGAGGTCGGCGCGCGCCCGGTCGAGGGCGTCGCCGCGGCTGTCGGTCGGGGTCTGCTCGCTCACACCGCGAGTATGCCGCGTGGCCGCCCTCGGCTGTTCTGGTGGGGTTCGCCACAAGCGCTTGCAATCGTTACCGGCCAGTAGCACCATGGAAGTTACCGACCAGTACGGTCGGCGCCAACGAGGTACGACACGTGCGGAGGTGCCCGCGATGGGCCACTACAAGAGCAACCTGAGAGACCTGGAGTTCAACCTCTTCGAGGTCTTCGGCCGTCAGGACGTCCTGGGCCACGGCCCGTACGCCGAGGTCGACGAGGACACCGCCCGCGAGATGCTCAAGGAGGTCTCGCGGCTGTCCGAGCACGAGCTCGCCGAGTCGTTCACCGACGCCGACCGCAACCCCCCGGTCTACGACCCCAGCACCTACTCGGTGACCATGCCCGAGAGCTTCAAGAAGTCCTACGCCGCCTACACCGCCTCCGGCTTCTGGGCCGTCGACGTGCCCGGCGAGCTCGACGGCACCGTCGTCCCGCCGTCGCTGAAGTGGGCGATGAACGAAATGGTGCTCGGCGCCAACCCGGCAGTCGCGATGTTCGCCGCGTCGTACTCCTTCGCCAAGCTCCTCTACATCCTCGGCAACGACGACCAGAAGAAGCTGGCCCGCTGGATCGTCGAGAAGGGCTGGCACTGCACCATGGTGCTGACCGAGCCCGACGCCGGCTCCGACGTGGGCGCCGGTCGCACCAAGGCCACCGAGAACGCCGACGGCACCTGGAACGTCACGGGCGTCAAGCGCTTCATCACCTCGGCCGAGTCCGACATGGTCGACAACGTCATCCACTTCGTGCTGGCCCGGCCCGAGGGCGCCGGTCCGGGCACCAAGGGCCTGAGCCTGTTCATCGTCCCCAAGTTCCACGTCGACCTCGAGACCGGGGAGCTCGGCGAGCGCAACGGCGCCTACGTGACCAACCTCGAGCACAAGATGGGCCTGAAGGTCTCCACCACCTGCGAGGTCACCTTCGGCGACAGGGAACCGGCCGTCGGCACGCTCACCGGCGACATCCACGACGGCATCGCCCAGATGTTCCGGGTCATCGAGCACGCCCGCATGCTGGTGGGCACCAAGGCGATCTCGACGCTCTCGTCGGCCTACCTCAACGCCCTGGACTACGCCAAGCAGCGCGTGCAGGGCGCCGACCTCACCCAGCAGGCCGACAAGGCCGCCCCGCGCGTGACGATCACCCACCACCCCGACGTGCGCCGCTCCCTCATGACGCAGAAGGCGTACGCGGAGGGCCTGCGCGCCCTGGTCGTCTACACCGCGACCCAGCAGGACGTCGTGGACCAGGCGTTCCTCGAGAGCGGCTCGGAGGTGATCGCCAAGGACAGCCCGGCCGAGCTGGCCAACCGAGTCAACGACCTGCTGCTGCCCCTCGTCAAGGGCGTCGGCTCGGAGCGTGCGTGGGTGCTGCTCGGCACCGAGTCGCTCCAGACGCTGGGCGGCTCCGGCTTCCTGCAGGACTACCCCATCGAGCAGTACATCCGCGACGCCAAGATCGACACGCTCTACGAGGGCACCACCGCGATCCAGGGCCTGGACTTCTTCTTCCGCAAGATCATCAAGGACAAGGCCCAGGCGTTGTCGCACCTCGCCATGCAGGTCCAGGAGTTCGCCAAGGCGGGGGAGGGCGGCCAGTTCCTCGCCACCGAGCGCGAGCTGCTCGGCAAGGGGCTGGAGGACGTCCAGGGGATCCTCGGGTTCATGGTCGGCGAGCTGATGAAGTCGGACCCGCGCCAGGACGGCGGCGACGTCACCAACCTCTACAAGGTCGGCCAGAACACCTCTCGCCTCCTGCTCGCCGCCGGCGACCTGGTCATCGGCTGGCTGCTGCTGCGCCAGGCCGAGGTCGCGCACGCGGCCCTGGAGGCCGGCGAGGCCTCAGCCAGGACCCTCACGCAGAAGGACATCGACTTCTACCAGGGCAAGATCGCCGCGGCCTCGTTCTTCGCCCGCACGATCCTGCCGAAGATCGCCGCCGAGCGGGCGATCGCCGAGGCGACCGACAACGCCCTCATGGACGTGCCCGAGTCGGCCTTCTGAGCCTGACGCCGCACCGGGGAGAGGCCCGGGTATGCCACCCGCTCCCGGCACGCACGAAGGGCCGGCCTCCCCCCGGAAGCCGGCCCTTCGTGTCCCCGCAACCAAGGAACCGCCACCCCGTGCTCGGCGGAACCTCGACCTCGAAAAGGTGTTCGGCGCTGCTCGCGCGACGGATTGGTGCGACTTCTGCCGCGATCTGGAGCTCGGCACCTGACGACGGGCGGGCCGCTGTGCTGCGGCCCGCCCGTCGTGCCCCGCGCGTGTGCGGGAGGCGATGCGTGTGGAGTCAGATGCCGCGGTCGCGGTCGACGTCGACCTCGTCCACCCGGGTGCCGGTGGCGGGGTCGGTGTGGCTGACCCGGCGTGAGGAGTAGCCACCGCCTGCCGTGGCGCGACGGGTGACGACCAGGGACAGCAGGATGGCCAGCACACCGGCGGCCATGCAGATCCAGCCGATCATGGCCAGGTCGACCCCGGACAGCGACGCGTTGACGGCGAACGTCAGCACGGCTCCGACGACGATGAGGAAGATCCCGAGTCCGATGTACATGCTCACTCCTGGTAGGTCGCGGGCGCAGGGTGACCCGAGTGGCGACGACTGTAGACCCGCCACCGTCGACCTGGAGGAAGGGCGCGCAGAAAAGAACCGAAGGCATGAGGGCGGCCCCGGCAGTGCCCACCGTCCCGGCATCCCGGCCTCCCGGCCTCCCCTCCTGCTGTCGGGAGCGGAGCTCGGCCGGCGAGCCGGTCAGACCCCCCGCAGGTCCAGGGTGAGCTCGGACGGGGCGCCGTCGACGAGGACGAGCGGGATGCCCCAGTCCTGCTGGTAGAGGTGGCAGGCCGCGTGCTCGGGCACCTCGCCGGTGACCGGGTCGCCGTCGCAGGACGCGGCCTGCACCGAGACGTGCAGCACGCCGTCACCCACCGACGGGTCGAGGTCGAGCTCCCGGGTCAGACCCCGGGCGCTGCCACCACCGGAGCGCAGCAGGTGCTCGGGGGTCGCCGACACGTTCAGTCGCGTCGGGTCACCCCACCGGTGGTCGAGCTTCTGGCCGGTCGGCGGGGTGAAGGTGACCTCGAGCCGCACCTCGCCCGCCGCGATGCTGGTGCGGGGACGCTGCGTCTGGCGAGCGAGGCCGTCGACCCGGGTCGCCTTGTCCGGCAGGGGGATCCTCACCAGCTGATGGGCGGCCGACTCGACGACCAGCAGGTGCGTCGCCCCGGACTCGTCGGTTCCGACCAGCGCGTCGGAGGGCTCGCGCAGCCCGCTGGCCAGGGTGGTGACCTCGGCCGCGACGGGGTCGAACCGCCGGATCGCCCCGTTGTAGGTGTCGGACACGGCCACCGACCCGTCCGGGAGCACGCTGACCCCGAGGGGGTGCTGGAGCAGCGCCTGGTCGGCGCTGCCGTCGCGGTGCCCGAAGTCGAACAGTCCCCGGCCGACGTGGGTCGTCACGACGAACCCCTCGTCGGTGACGTCGAGCGAGCGCAGCGCCGACGTCTCGGAGTCGGCCACCCACAGGCGGTTGCCGTCGGCGGACACGGCCAGCCCCGACGGCTGGGCGAACCACGCCTCGTCCGCGACGCCGTCGCGCAGGCCCTCGGCCGACGTGCCGCCGAGAACGGCGACGGTGTTGTCGGCCGGGTCGGTGGCCAGGTGCAGTGCCCAGAGCTGGTGGACCCCGGCCATCGCGACCACCACCCGGCCGATGAACCAGGCGAGGTCCCACGGGGTCGACAGGGCCTGCTTGAGGGCCGGGCCGCTTCCGGAGCGTTCGCGCAGCTGTTCGCCCGTGCCGGCCAGGACGGTCCACGACCCGTCGGCGAGCCGCAGCCCCAGGACCCGGTGGTTGACCGAGTCGGCGACCACGACGTCGTAGCCGACGCGTCGGGCCGTCGCCTCGGGCAGAACGAGCACGCCCTGCGGCTCGTTCAGCCCACCGGCGCCCGCACCACCGAAGCGGCCGCGCTCGGTCACCAGGTCCGGCTCGAGCCAGACGACCTCGTGGTGCGTGGTGTCGGAGACGACGAACGAGCCGTCGGGGAGCCCAGCCGCCTTGCCCGGGAACCGCAGGGCGGTCTCGGCCGGCTCCGGCGCTGCATACGGTGAGTCTCCTTGCCGCAGCGTGCCTTTCGCGCTGTGCTCGGCGATGAGCTCCTCCACGAGGACGGACAGGCCGTGGGCATGACCCTCCCCCGACATCGAGGCGACGATGTAGCCCTCGGGGTCGATGACGACCAGCGTCGGCCACGCGCGGGCCGTGTAGGCCTGCCACGTCACGAGGTCCGGGTCGTCCAGGACCGGGTGGTGCACGGCGTACCGCTCCACGGCGGCAGCGAGCGCGGCCGCGTCGGCCTCGTGCTCGAACTTCGGCGAGTGCACGCCGATCAGGACCAAGGAGTCGGCGTACTGCTCCTCGAGCGGGCGCAGCTCGTCCAGGACGTGCAGGCAGTTGACGCAGCAGAACGTCCAGAAGTCGAGGATGACGATGCGCCCGCGCAGGTCGGCCAGGGCGAGCTCGGCGCCGCCGGTGTTGAGCCAGCCGCGACCGGCCAGCTCGGGTGCGCGCAGGCGCGTCGCCGCGCGGGGGGACGCGGCCGTCACAGCCGGCGGTCCTGCAGCACGGGGAACTTCTCGCGCCAGGCCGCCACGGCCGTCAGGTCGATGTCGACACTGAGCACCTCCTCGCGCGCCCCGGCCATCGCGAGCGCCTCCCCCGTGGCGGAGATGACCTGCGAGTGCCCACCCATCTCGGTCCCGGCGTGGGTACCTGCGGTGTTGCAGGCGATGACGACGCACTGGTCCTCGATGGCGCGGGCGTGGGCGAGCAGGGTCCAGTGCTGCACCCGGGCGGCCGGCCAGGCGGCGGGCACGACGAACACCGTGGCGCCGGCATCGACCTGGCGACGGTAGAGCTCGGGGAACCTCAGGTCGTAGCAGGTGGACAGCCCGGCCTGCCCGGCGCCACCGGGGAGGTCGACGAGGACGACGTCCTCCCCCGCGTCCATGAGCCGCGGCTCACCGGCACCGAAGCCGAACCGGTGGATCTTGCGGTATGTCGCGACGAGCCGGCCGTCGGCGGCGTAGACGAGCGAGGTGTTCCACAGCCCCCTGCCTTCCGGGCCCGTCGCCCCGTCGCTGGGGCGCTCGACGATCGAGCCGGCATGCAGCATCACACCCGCGTCGCGCGCGGCCTCGGACATGGCCGTGCCCACCGGACCGTCGACGGGCTGGGCGCGGTCGTCCCACTCCCGGTAGGCGAACCCGCCGGGTGCCCACAGCTCGGGCAGCACGACGAGATCGTGCCCCCGCTGCTCGCGGACCAGCGCGGCGACACGCTCGACCCGCTCCTGCACGGGCTCGGCATCGCCGTAGGCGACCTGCAGCAGTGCGACCTTCATGGTCATCCCCGTCCTTGCTGTCGATGCTTGAGCTGTTGGAGGTGGGCGTTGTAGGCAGCCAGCTCGGCGTCACCGTCGCGGTCCGCCTGCCGGTCCTTGCGCGTGGTCTCGGCGCGGTCGGAGCGCACCCAGGCGAGCGCGACCATGAGGGTCAGGGCCAGGGTCGGCGCCTCACCGATCCCCCAGGCGATGGCTCCCGCCGTCTTCTGGTCACCGAGGACGTCGCTCATCCACGACAGCTTGACGACCTCGAAGAAGCCGGGGGCCAGGATCGTGGTGCTGCCGGTCATGACGACACCGAAGAACGCGTGGAAGCTCATGGTGGCGAAGAGGATCACGAGCAGGATCAGCGGCGACCACTTCTTGGGCCCGGGGTCGATCCCCACGAGCACCCAGACGAAGAGGTACCCGCTGAGCAGGAAGTGGAACATCATGAGCATGTGCCCGGTGTGGGTGCGCAGGGCCACCTCGAACAACGGCGAGAAGTAGAAGATCGCGAGGCTGAAGAAGAACAGCGCCGCGGCCACCACGGGGTTGGCGAAGGCCGAGAAGACGCGGGAGTGCACGACCTGCAGGATGAGCTCGCGCGGCCCCCAGGTCTTGTCGGGCCGCGACGGCAGGGTCCGCAGGGCCAGCAGGACGGGGGCTGCCGGGACCAGGAGCAGCGGCACGAGCATCGCCACGGCCATGTGCATGACCATGTGCATGGAGAACAGGACCCGGCCGTACACGCCGGGGGCGCCGGACACGGCATACAGCAGGACGGCCCAGCCGAGCACCCACACGATGGTGCGGTGGACGGGCCACGCGTCGCCGCGGCGGCGCAGCCGGACCACGCCGGCGACGTAGAGGCCGACGGCGACCACGGCGACCGCCAGCCAGAACCAGTCGGTGGTCCAGGTGGAGTACCAGCTGCTGCTCGTCAGCGGCGGCGGCTCGGGGTAGCCGGTGAGGTTGTAGGCCGGGGTTGCGTCGGGCACGGGCTCCTGCGAGACGGGCGGGGCGCTGCGCGCCATGGCGACCGCCGTGCCGACGGCGATGCCCATGACCACCAGCTCGGCGAGCACGAGGCGCGCGAAGGCCGCGCCAGGGGCGTCCCCGCGCAGGCGGGCCAGGACGCTGCGGCGGTGCAGGTAGCCGGCGACCCCCAGCAGCACCAGGGCCAGGCTCTTGACGACGACCAGGGCGCCGTAGCCCGTGGCGAGGTCGGACCAGGCTCCCACCCGCAGGAACGCACTCTGGATGCCCGAGACGGCGACGGCCGCGAAGCACCAGCCCGCAAGGGTCGAGAACCGCTGGGCCGTGGCGGCGAGGTCGGTGCCGGCGAGCAGCGGCCGCAGGACCGCCAGTCCCAGCAACCCGCCGACCCACACGGTGACGGCGACCAGGTGCACGGCGAGCGCGTTGACGGCGGTGCCGTGCTCGCTCGCGCCGGCGGCGTGGCCGGCCAGCGCGAGGGGCAGGAGCGCGACGACGGCCAGGACCGCGAGCCAGGCCATCGCGGTGCGCGTGGTGGCGAGCAGGGCGCCGACGCACACGAGGGCGGCGAGGCCGGTCGTGATCAGCACCTCCCTGATCGGCAGGAGCTGCCACGCGAAGGTGGTGAACTGCTGGGCGAAGCCGGGGTCGGAAACGGGGATGCCGATCAGCGTGGCCATGGCGAACACCGCACCCACCGCCCCGGCCACGGCCCAGACCCCCGCTGCGGCCCCCGCCAGTCGGGTCGCGGCGACCCGGCGGCGGGTCCGCGTGGTCTCCGGGACGAGGAACGCGGCCAGGACCAGCAGTCCGATCGTGACCGAGGCGGCGACGTCGTGCAGCACCCGCGCGTAGAGGACGCCCCAGCGCACCACGCCCCCTGGGTCACCGACCACGGGGGCGAGCGCAGCCTGGCCGACCGCGGCGGCCAGCGGCAGCGCCAGGAGCACGGCCACGACCAGGGCGATGCCCGGCAGCCGGGCCGGGGCAGCCGCCTGCGGTCTCACGGACACCTCGGCAGGTGAGCTCATGCCCCCAGCCTAAGTATGGTGGGGCCATGCCCCTGCATCCGGCAGCACCCGAAGACCTGGCCGGCCTCGTCTCGGCCTACCAGCAGACCACCCAGGCGATCGTCGACCTCGGTCGCTCCTGCGGTGACAGCGACTTCGACAAGGAGACCGCCTGCCCCGGCTGGACGGTCAAGGACCAGATCTCCCACGTCGTCGGCCTCGAGTCCTGGCTGCACACCGGTGACGTCCCCAAGGTGGACGTCCCCGCCTACGGCCACATCCGCAACGCCGCGGGCCAGTTCACCGAGAAGGCCGTCGAGCTGCGCCGCCGCATGGTCGGCCAGAAGGTCGTCGACGAGCTCGAGACCGTGGCAGCGCACCGCATCGCGGAGTTCTCCGCGCCCGAGGCCACCCTCGAGACCGTCGTCCGCGGCCCGTGGGGTCCGGCGCCACTGGGCGAGACGCTCCGCCGCCGCATCCTGGACATCTGGACCCACGAGCAGGACCTGCGCCACGCCCTGGGTCGCCCCGGCAACCTCGACTCCGGCGGCGCCGCGGTGTTCATGGACCTGCTGTTCGCCGCCCTGCCCCGCCTGGTCGCCCGCGACGCAGGGATCGAGCCGGGCAACGTGGTGATCATCGACTCCACCGGACCGGTCATGGGCCGCGCCGGCGTCTGGGTCGAGCCCGGCGACGAGGGCAAGGCCCGCGGCATACCCCTGTTCTCCGGCATCGCCCACGACGGCGACCCCGACGACGTGTTCACGACGATCACGCTCTCCACCGACTGCCTGACCCGTCGGGCAGCTGGTCGCGGCAAGGTCGAGGACGTCCACTTCAGCGTCGTCGGTGACGAGGCCGTGGCGCACCGCGTGCTGGAACACCTCGTCATCGTCCCCTGAGCCCCCGCTCCCCAGACCTCTCGCCTGACCTCACGCCGCCAGACCTCACGGCCCGGGCGGGACCGCGGACCGGTAACTGATTGCGCGTCACAACTACCTTGTGATAGTTGTATGCCGCAAGCAACCTTCCGCTCCCGAGGTCACCCATGCCCGAGCTCGACCCGTCCGGCCCGTCGGACCCGCACCACCTCGACCGCGAGACCGCCGACCGCGTGAGCCTGGGCCTCGTGCGCCTCATGAAGCTGCTCCAGTCGATGAAGCTGCACGCCCCCCGGCTGCACCCGGCGGTCGACGCCACGGCCTACCCGCTGTTGTTCAACCTGCTCGCCGAACCCCACCGGGTCTCCGCACTCGCCGAGCTCATCCACTCCGACGTCTCCACCGTGAGCCGCCAGGTGAGCACCCTCGTCAGCCACGGGCTGCTGGAGAAGGTCAGCGACCCCGACGACGGCCGCGCCCAGGTCGTGCGGCTCAGCGCCGAGGGCCACACCCTGCTGACGGCGATCCAGCAGCAGCGCGACGAGTGGTTCCGCGAGCTGATGGACGACTGGACCCCCGACCAGGCGAGCGACTTCGCCGCCCACCTCGAACGATTCGGCTCCGCCCTGGAGACCAACCGGGAGAGCCTGCTGCGCCGTCGCGCCCCCCAGCCCACCCCTGCCGCCGGCACCGGCGACACCGGCACCCTGGAGAACTGACATGGCAGCCACCGCCCCGGCGCGGCCCGACGGCCCCCTGACCCACCGGCAGATCGTGACGATCCTCATCGGCCTGATGATGGGGATGTTCCTCGCCGCCCTCGACCAGACCATCGTGGCGACCGCGATCCGCACGATCGCCGACGACCTCAAGGGCCTGGACCAGCAGGCGTGGGCGACGACGGCCTACCTGATCACCTCGACGATCGTCACGCCGCTGTACGGCAAGCTCTCGGACATCTACGGTCGCAAACGGTTCTTCTCGACTGCGATCACGATCTTCATCCTCGGCTCGGTCCTGTGCACCCTGTCGCAGTCGATGCTCCAGCTCGCCATCTACCGCGCCGTCCAGGGCCTCGGCGCCGGCGGCCTGTTCTCCCTGGCGCTGGCCATCATCGGCGACATCGTCCCGCCGCGGGAGCGGGCCAAGTACCAGGGCTACTTCCTCGCGGTGTTCGGCACCTCGAGCGTCCTCGGCCCGGTCATCGGGGGGTTCTTCGCCGGCCAGTCCACCATCCTCGGGGTCGACGGGTGGCGCTGGGTGTTCCTGGTCAACGTGCCGATCGGCATCGTGGCGCTGTTCGTGGTCTCGCGCACCCTGCACCTGCACCACACCCGCCTCGACCACCGCATCGACTGGTGGGGTGCGGCCACGCTGACCCTCGGCCTCGTGCCGCTGCTGCTCGTCGCCGAGCAGGGCCGCGAGTGGGGCTGGGGCTCGGGCCGGTCGATGCTCGCCTTCGCCGTCGGCGGACTCGGGGTGATCGCCTTCCTGCTCGTCGAGCGGGCGATGAAGGACGAGGCGCTGCTGCCGCTGACGCTGTTCCAGAACCGCACCGTCGGGGTCGCCTCGGCGGCCTCGGTCCTGATCGGCATGGCGATGTTCGGCGGCCTCGCGTCGCTGCCCCTCTACCTGCAGATCGTCAAGGGCGCCTCGCCGACAGAGGCCGGCCTGCAGCTGCTGCCGCTCACCCTGGGGATCATGACCGGCTCGATCCTCTCCGGACAGGTCATCAGCCGCACCGGGAGGTACCGGATGTTCCCCATCGTCGGTTCGGCGCTGCTGGCCATCACGCTGTTCGTCTTCCACTACGTGCAGGCGGACACCCCGCTGTGGCAGACGATGATCGTCATGGTCTTCTTCGGCCTCGGACTCGGCTTCAACTTCCAGCCGCTGACGCTGGCCGTGCAGAACGCCGTGTCACCGCGCCTCATCGGGGTCGCGACGTCCTCGGCCACCTTCACCCGCCAGATCGGTGGGACCCTGGGCACCGCGGTGTTCTTGTCCATCCTGTTCACGACGGTGCCCGACAAGATCGCCTCCTCGCTGCAGAAGGCGCAGGGCACCACCGAGTTCCAGACCGCGCTGGCCGACCCGGCCAACGCCGAGTTCGCCCGGTCCCTGGCTGCCTCGCAGCAGCCGGGTGGGACGAGCGCCGCCGGCAGCGTGCTGAAGGACTCGTCCTTCCTGACCGACCTCGACCCGCGACTGGCCAGGCCGTTCCTGCAGGGCTTCTCCCAGGCGATGGACACCGTGTTCCTCGTCGGGGGAGCCGTCATGGTCGTCGGCTTCCTGATCATGCTGTTCCTGCCGCACGTCGAGCTGCGCGGAGGCTCGGCCTACTCCGAGCGCGGAGCGGCCGAGAAGGCGGAGTCCGACGCTGCCGCGGCGGCAGCGCCACCGGCAGCCGGGCACTGAGGGTCCTCCCTGATCTGTCCCTGGACCCCGGATGAGCCCATCGGCTCGCCCGGGGTTCGTGGCTACTGTGGCTCAGGTGGACGTCGTCGTGCAGACCCAGGGCCTGACCAAGGACTACGGTCCCGTGCTGGCCCTGGACTGCCTCGACCTCCAGATCGGTGCCGGGATCACCGGCCTGGTCGGGGCCAACGGGGCCGGCAAGTCGACCCTGCTCAAGATCCTGCTCGGCCTGGTCCCCGCCACCGCGGGCCGCGCCGAGGTCCTCGGGCACGACATCGCCGCGGCCGGGCCAGCGATCCGGGCCGCGGTCGGCTACCTGCCCGAACACGACTGCCTCCCGCCGGACGTCAGCGCCAGCGACTTCGTGGTCCACCTCGCGATGATGTCCGGGCTCCCCCGGGTCGCGGCCCGTGAGCGCGCCGCCGAGGTGCTGCGCCACGTGGGACTCGCCGAGGAGCGGTACCGCCCGATGGGCGGCTACTCCACCGGCATGAAGCAGAAGGCCAAGCTGGCCCAGGCCCTGGCCCATGACCCCCGGCTGGTGCTGCTGGACGAGCCGACGAACGGGCTCGACCCCGCAGCGCGCGAGGAGATGCTGGGACTGGTCCAGCGGATCGGGCACGACTTCGGGATCGCGGTGGTCGTGACCTCACACCTGCTCGGTGAGCTCGAGCGCGTGAGCGACCACGTGGTGGTCCTCGACGGCGGCCGACTGCTGCGGGCCTCGCGGACCGACGACTTCCTCGACACCACGGGGGTCCTGCTCGTCGAGGTGCTCGGCGACGACGCGCAGGCACGGATGACCGAGGCCCTGACCCGTGCCGGGGTCGCGACGGCGCCGCGCGGCGCCCTGCTGACCGTCGCTGCCGTCCACGAGCAGCTGGACGTGCGCGACCTGGTCCGCGACACCGCGAGCGACCTTGGCCTCGGCCTGGTGCGCCTGCAGGTCGACCACCGACGCATCGAGGACGTCTTCGCCGACGCCGGGCAGCCGTCCCGTGGCTGACCGCTCGTCGACCGACCCGACGGCTGCGACGCCTGCGGGTGGCAGCGTCATCCACGACCTCGGCTACCGCCCGTACACCGGCCCGCGGTGGGGACCCGCAGCCATCGCCCGGGCCCTGGTCGTCACCGGCTTCCGCAACGCCTTCGGCCTCGGCCGCTCGGGGCGGTCGAAGGTGCTGCCGTTCATCCTGCTCGCCCTCAATCTGGTGCCGGCCCTCGTGATCGGCGGGGTGATGGTGTTCGTCGGGCTCCAGGAGCTGCCGATCGGCTACGCCGAGTACGCCTCCACGACCCAGGTGCTCCTCGGGATCTTCGTCGCCTCGCAGGCGCCGGTGCTCTTCTCGCGTGACCTCCGGCACGGCACCATCTCCCTGTACCTCGCGCGGCCCCTCCCCTCGTCGACCTACGCGCTGGCCCGCTGGGCATCCCTGCTGGGTGCCACCCTGGTCTTCCTGCTGCTCCCGATCCTGCTCCTGTACGCGGTGGCGCTGCTGGGCGAGCTGGACGTCTCCCAGCAGACCGGCGACGCCGCAATAGCGGTGTGCCTCGCGCTGCTCCTCGCCCTCTCGCTGGCCGGCGTGGCCGGACTGGTCGCGTCGTGGTCCACCCGCCGCGGGTTCGCCGTCGTCGCCACCATCGCGCTGCTGCTCATCGGCGACGGCATCGTGTCCGCCATCCAGGCGATCGCCACCGAGGAGGGACAGCCACGCGTCGGCGAGGTGGCCGGGCTGTTCTCGCCGTACTCGCTCTACCGCGGCCTGATGGCCACCTGGACCGACTCGTCGGCCCTCACACCACCCACGGGCACCCCGATGCAGCTCGCCTACCTGGCCGTGTTCACCTTCGTGTCTGCTGCGTGCGTGGTCGGTCTGGTCTGGCGCTACCGACGGGTGGCCACGGCATGAGTGTCATCAGCATCGACAAGGCCTCACGCTGGTACGGCAACGTGGTCGCCGTCAACGGCATCTCGATGACCGTGCGCCCGGGCGTGACCGGCCTGCTGGGTCCCAACGGGGCCGGCAAGACCACCCTGATCGCCCTGATGTCGGGCTTCCTCGCGCCCTCGGCAGGCAGCGTCACCCTCGACGGCGCCCCGATCTGGCGACACACCGACGCGTACCGCACGATCGGCCTGGTGCCGGAGCGAGAGCTCAGCTTCGGCTACCTCACCGGCCGCCAGTTCGTCCTGGCCAACGCCGAGCTGCACGGGCTCGCCGACCCCGGCACCGCCACCGAGCGGGCCCTGTCGGTCGTGGAGATGGTCGAGCCGGCCGCGCGCCGGATCGGCACCTACTCCAAGGGCATGCGACAGCGGGTGAAGCTCGCGTCCGCGCTCGTCCACGACCCTGCGGTGCTGCTGCTCGACGAACCCTTCAACGGCGTCGACCCGCGCCAACGGCTGCACCTCATGAGCCTGCTGCGGCGGATGGGCGCCGAGGGCCGCACGGTCCTGTTCAGCTCCCACATCCTGGAGGAGGTCGAGCAGGTGGCCCGGCAGATCGAGGTCGTGGTCTCCGGTCGACATGCGGCGTCCGGGGACTTCGGCCAGATCCGACGGCTGATGACCGACCGGCCGGTCCAGTACGTCGTCGTCGCGGACGACGACCGTCGCCTGGCTGCCGCACTGATGGCAGAGCCCTCGGTGGTGTCGGTCTCCCTGCGCAGCGCAGGCGGGGTCGACGTCTCGGTCTGCGACTTCGGAGCCTTCGCGGTCCGGCTGCCCAGGGTGGCACGCCAGCAGCAGATCCGGATCGTCGAGCTCATCCCCAGCGACGAGTCCCTCGAGAGCGTGTTCACCTACCTGGTGGGGGTCGACCGGTGAACGCCACCATCCTGCGACTCTCCGCGCAGGCCCTGCTGGGTCGCCGGCGGGGGCTGGTGCTGGTCCTGATCCCCGCGGTACTCCTGGCCCTGGCGGTCGTGGTGCGGGCGCTGACCGACGACCCGGCGGTCGGCTACGACGCCGTGACCGGGCTCGGCTTCACGCTCGGGCTGCCGCTGGTCGCCCTGCTGGCGGCCACTGCCGTCCTCGGTCCCGAGATCGACGACGGGTCGGTCGTCTACCTGTTGTCCAAGCCCGTGAGCCGGCACGTCATCGCCCTGAGCAAGTACGTCGTCGCCTGGGCGGCGACGATGGTGCTCGGCGCCCTGCCGGTCCTGGCAGCAGGGCTGGTCCTCGACGTGGGCGACCCCCGTCAGGCGGTCGCCTGGGGGGTCGGCGCCGCGGTGGCCGGCACGGCATACACCGCACTCTTCCTGGGCCTGGCAGCCTTCACCAGGCACGCAGTGGTGGCCGGGCTGCTCTTCGCACTCCTGTGGGAAGGGGTCCTCGGCAACGTCCTCGACGGCATCCGGTGGGTCGCCGTCGGCGCGTGGGGTCGCGAGGTCGCCACGGAGATCAGCCCACTCGTCCCGGCGCCGGGCACCGGCCTCGCGTACGCCGTGGTCGCCACGGCAGCCCTGACGGTCGCGTCGCTGTGGTTCACCGGCGACCGTCTGCGGTCCTTCACCCTGCGCGGCGACGAGTAGCGGAGCCACCACGGCGGGTGCGGTCCGCACGGGACGACGAGGGCCCGCACCGATCCTCGAGAAGCTGGAGAAGCCAGGACCGGCGCGGGCCTTCGTCGTGCGGGTGGGTCAGCCCCAGACGAGGCCCCGGGCCGGGTCGGCGAGGACCGCGCCGACGTCGGCGATGAACTTGCTGCCGAGCTCACCGTCGACGAGCCGGTGGTCGAAGCTCAGCGCGAGCTGGGTCACCCACCGCGGCTCGATCGTCTCGGTGCCGTCGGCAGCCGTGACCACCCACGGCTGGCGACGGATCGCACCGAACGCCATGATCGCCGCCTCACCGGGGTTGATGATCGGGGTGCCCGTGTCGACACCGAAGACGCCGACGTTGGTGATCGTGATGGTGCCCCCCGACATGTCCGCGGGCTGGGTGCGACCCTCGCGCGCGGTCGCGGTGAGCGCACCGATGGCCTCTGCGAGCTGGAGCATCGACATCTGGTCGGCGTCCTTGATGTTCGGCACGATCAGGCCCCGCGGGGTGGCGGCGGCGATGCCGAGGTTGACGTAGTGCTTGACCACGATCTCCTGGGCTGCCTCGTCCCACGTCGCGTTGATCTCGGGGTGACGACGGATCGCGACGGCCATCGCCTTGGCCAGCACCAGCAGCGGCGTGACCTTGACGTCCTTGAACTCACGGTCCTTCCTGAGCCGCTCGACGAGCTCCATCGTCGCGGTCGCGTCGATGGTGACCCACTCGGTGACGTGCGGCGCGGTGAACGCGCTGCCGACCATCGCCTCGGCCGTCATCTTGCGGACCCCCTTGATGGGGACGCGGGTCTCGCGCTCACCGCCTCGGGTGAAGACCGGAGCCTGGTATGCCGCCGGCGCGCCTGCCGTGCCGGACGGCACGGACGCTGCGGACGAGGACCGCGTGTCCTCAGCAGCGCCGTTGGCGTGGGCGTCGACATCGGCGCGGCTGATGATGCCGCCCTCGCCGGAGCCTGCGACCGCCTCGAGGTCGACCCCGAGGTCCTTGGCGTACTTGCGCACCGGCGGCTTGGCCAGCGCGCGAGCGCCACCCTCCCGGGCCACCGCAGCGGCGGGAGCCGGCTCGGCAGGCGCCGGGACGGCCCTGGCCTCCTGGGCGGCGGGCGCCGAGGCGGGCTGGACCGCAGGAGCCACCCCGGCGGCGGCACCCTTGCGCGGACGACGGACGGCCTCGGTCTGCTTGACGCCGTACCCGACGAGGACGGCGGTGCGACCGGTCGACGTGGTGCCGCCGATCTTGCCCTCCTCGATGGCCTCCTCCTCGGCCTCGGCAGCCGCAGCGGCGGCGGCCACCTTGGGAGCCGGCGAGCCCTCCATCCCGGGCTCGACGGCACCGGCGGCCGGCGCCTGCTGGACCGACGTGGGGGCACCCACACCGGCAGCACCAGCGGTGTCGACGGCGATGATCGGCGTTCCGACCTCGACCGTGTCGCCCTCGGACACGAGCAGGGCGGTGACCGTGCCGGCGAACGGCACGGGCAGCTCGACCAGCGACTTGGCCGTCTCGATCTCGACGACGATGTCGTTGACCTTCACCGTGTCACCGACCGCGACGTTCCACGTGACGATGTCGGCCTCGGTCAGTCCCTCACCGGGGTCGGGAAGCTTGAACTCCTTGACTGCCATACGTTTTCGCGCCCCTCTCAGAAGGCCAGCGAGCGGTCGACAGCGTCCAGGACGCGGTCGAGGTCGGGGAGGAACTCTTCCTCGAGCTTGCTCGGCGGGTAGGGCAGGTTGTAGCCGCCGACCCGGAGCACGGGTGCCTCGAGGTGGTAGAAGCAGCGCTGCTGCAGGGCTGCGGCGATCTCTGCACCCATGCCGAGGAAGGTCGAGGCCTCGTGGACCACGATCGTCCGGCCGGTCTTCTCGACCGATGCGGCGATCGTGTCCAGGTCCAGCGGGCTCAGGGTGCGCAGGTCGATGACCTCGAGGTTCTTGCCCTCGGCCGCGGCGGCCTCGGCGGCCTGCAGGCAGGTCTTGACCATGGGGCCGTAGGCGATCAGCGTGGCGTCGGCGCCCTCACGGACGACCTGGGCCTCGAGCAGGGGGCGCGGGGCGGCCGACTCGTCGACCTCACCCTTGTCCCAGTAGCGGCGCTTGGGTTCGTAGAACAGCACCGGGTCGTCTGACTCGATGGCCTGCTGGATCATCCAGTACGCGTCCTCGGCGTTGGAGCAGCAGACGACCTTCAGCCCCGCGGTGTGGGCGAAGTAGGCCTCGTTGGACTCCGAGTGGTGCTCGACCGCGCCGATGCCACCACCGACGGGGATGCGGATGACCATGGGCAGCTTGATCTTGCCCAGCGAGCGGGCCCGCATCTTGGCGACCTGGCTGACGATGTGGTCGAACGCCGGGTAGATGAAGCCGTCGAACTGGATCTCGACGACCGGGCGGTAGCCGCGCAGCGCCATACCGATCGCGGTGCCGACGATGCCGGCCTCGGCGAGCGGGGTGTCGATGACGCGGTCCTCGCCGAAGTCCTTCTGCAGGCCGTCGGTGACGCGGAAGACGCCACCGAGCTTGCCGATGTCCTCACCCATGAGGACGACCTTCGGGTCGCGCTCCATGGCGGCGCGCATGCCGTTGTTGATGCCCTTGGCGATCGTCATCGTGCCCATCAGTGACCACCCTCCGTGGTGAAGCCGGCGTGGTACTCGGCGAACTCCTTGCGTTCGGCCTCGACGACCGGGTGCTTCTCCACGTAGACGTGGTCGAACATCGAGTCGCCGGTCGGGTCCTGCATGGACAGGCAGCCCTCACGCACCCGCACCGCGAGCTCGTCGCCCTCGGCCTCGACCGCGTCGAAGAACTCCTGGTCGGCCTTCTGGGTGTGCACGAGGTAGGACTTCAGGCGCTCGATCGGGTCACGGTGCTTCCACACCTCGACCTCGGCGGAGACGCGGTACTTCGTCGGGTCGTCGGACGTCGTGTGCGCACCCATGCGGTAGGTGTAGGCCTCGATGAAGGTGGGGCCGTTGCCGCTGCGGGCGGCGTTGAGCGCCTGTTGCGTGACCGCGTACACCGCGAGCACGTCGTTGCCGTCGACCCGTACGCCGGGGAAGCCGAACCCGCGCGCCCGCTGGTAGAGCGGGATCCGGGTCTGGCGCTCGTTGGGCTCGGAGATCGCCCACTGGTTGTTCTGGCAGAAGAAGACCACCGGGGCGTTGTTCACCGCCGCGTAGACGAACGACTCGTTGACGTCGCCCTGGGCGGTTGCGCCGTCGCCGAAGTAGGCGATGACGGCCGCGTCGCGCTCGTCGTCGCCGGTGCCGACGTCGCCGTCACGCTGGATGCCCATGGCGTAGCCGGTCGCATGCAGCGTCTGCGCGCCGATGACGATCGTGTAGAGGTGGAAGTTCTTCTCGTTCGGGTCCCAGCCGCCGTGGTTGACGCCGCGGAACAGCCCGAGCAGGTTGAGCGGGTCGACCCCGCGGCACCAGGCGACGCCGTGCTCGCGGTAGGTCGGGAAGGCGTAGTCCTGCGGACGCATCGCGCGACCCGACCCGACCTGCGCCGCCTCCTGGCCGAGCAGGCTGGCCCAGATGCCCAGCTCACCCTGGCGCTGGAGCGCGGTGGCCTCGGCGTCGACCCGACGGATCAGGACCAGGTCGCGGTAGAAGCCGCGCAGGTCCTCCTCGGTCAGGTCCTTGACGTACTCGTCGTACTCGCCGTTCTCGACGCGCTGCCCCTCCGGGGTGAGCAGCTGGATCATCTCGGGTCCACCGTCACCGACCTCGGGGACGGGGGCGGTCAGGCTGGCGAGCACGTTCTCCTCGCGGGGGACGGCGCCGGCCTTCTCACCGGTACTGGCGACAGCGTTGTCGCTCACAGGCACTCCTTCTTCCTCCGGTCCCGCGGATGACGGGTCCTTCGGCTCGGGCCACGACAACCCCGCGGGGTCACCGCTGCTGGCGTTGCGCGGCAGGCTGGTCTGCACCGGTTGTGGCGGCGCTCACATAGGGCCTTGCTCAGCCCAAACATAACGGGGCGAGGGGAAATCTCAGAATCCGGACTCCACCACCCCGGCAAAACGCCGGTTGCGCGGCATACCTCGCGTCGAGTTCACGCGGTATGCCGCGCAACCGGCGTTTTGCGGGGAGGGGTGGGCGTGCGTCAGCCGATCTCGGACTGGCCGCGCCACAGGTCGATCCCGGCCTCCACGGCGTACGCGTCGATCTTCTCCAGCTCGGTCCCGCTGAAACGCAGGTTGGCGACGGCGGCAGCGGAGTCCTCGAGCTGCTCCACCGACGACGCCCCGATCAGCACCGAGGTGACCCGCTCGTCGCGCAGCGCCCAGGCCAGGGCCATCTGGGCCAGGGACTGGCCACGCTCGGAGGCGAGGTCGTTGAGCCTGCGGATGTTGGTCAGCGACTCCTCGGTGAGCAGGTCGCGCGACAAGGACTTGCCCTGCGAGGCCCTCGAGCCCTCCGGGACGCCCCCGAGGTACTTGTTGGTGAGCATCCCCTGCGCGAGCGGGCTGAACGCGATGCAGCCGATGCCCTGCTGGCCCAGGGTGTCGAGCAACCCACCCTCCACCCAGCGGTTGAGCATCGAGTAGCTCGGCTGGTGGATGAGCAGCGGGACCCCCAGGCCGGCGAGGACCTCGGCTGCCCGCTCGGTGCGTTCCGGGGAGTAGCTGGAGATCCCGGCGTACAACGCCTTGCCCTGCTTGACCGCGGTGGCCAGCGCTCCCATGGTCTCCTCGAGCGGGGTGTCCTCGTCGGGGCAGTGGCTGTAGAAGATGTCGACGTAGTCCAGGCCCATCCGTTCCAGGCTCTGGTCCAGGCTGGCCAGCAGGTACTTGCGCGAGCCGCCGATGCCGTACGGCCCGGGCCACATGTCGTAGCCGGCCTTGGAGCTGATGACGAGCTCGTCGCGGTACGGCTTGAAGTCGGCCGCGAAGTGTCGCCCGAAGTTCTTCTCGGCGCTGCCGTACGGCGGGCCGTAGTTGTTGGCGAGGTCGAAGTGGGTGATGCCGATGTCGAAGGCGCGGCGCAGGATCGCCCGCTGCACCTCGAACGGCTTGTCGTCGCCGAAGTTGTGCCACATGCCGAGGGAGACGGCGGGCAGGCGCAGGCCGCTCTGGCCCACCTTGCGGTAGGGCATGGGACCGTAGCGGTCAGGGCTGGGGAGGTAGGCGGGGAGCCAGGTGTCGACCATGCCCCCAGTCTGTCGTGGGTCGCCTCCCGCGACCAGCGGGGTATGGCGTGGTGTCGGGGCAGTGGGACCACCGGCCATTGCCCTGCCGCGCACCCGGGGTGAGGATGGGTGGATGAGACCCCTTCGTCCGCTCCTGGCCCTGTCCGTCGTCGCCCTGATCGGCGCCTGCGGGGTGGACGACGGCACGATCGCGTCGAACAGCGGTACGAGCGGGACCAGCGAGTCCCGGACGTCCACCCCACCGGCGTCGACCAGCAGCACGACCTCCCCCGCGACCCCCACGACGACCTCCACCGACAGCGAGAACCCGACCCTGCCCAGCACCGGACGGGGCAAGCTCGTCACGGTCACCGGGACCGTCTCTGCCGGCGTCGAGAGCGGCTGCCTGCTGCTGACCACCGAGCCGGCCAGCCCCGACGGTCCGTGGCAGCTGATCGGCAACACCGCCGGCCTCGAGGCCGGCCAGCAGGTCACCGTTCGGGGGGCCAGGATCGACACGATGGCCACGACCTGCCAGCAGGGCCTGCCGTTCGAGGTGCAGAGCGTCGTCACCAGCTGACGCCCCACCCCCCAGAACTCCTGACGACCCACCCCCGACGCACAGGACCCCGCGGGCGAGTGCCCGCGGGGTCCTGCTGTCGAGGCTGTCGCCCCGGTCCTGACTACTGCGTGACGTTGCCGATCACCACGGACCCGGTGCCGAGCACCGCGCCCTCGGAGGAGACGACGTTCATCTCGCCGAACAGCTTGCGGCCCGCGGCGGGGGCCTCCTGCGCGGTGACCTGACCGGTCACCGTCGTCGACCCACCGGCAGGCAGGTCGATCGAGGTGCTGGGCACGTCGAGCGAGCCCAGGCCGGAGGCGAAGAACACGTCGAGGTAGTCGTACTCCGTGGAGCCCGCAGGCACCGCGTAGCCGTCGACCACGACGGTGTAGGTGCCCGCAGCCGGGTCGGCGACACTCGTCGCCTCCTCGGAGTCACCGTCGGCTGCCGATCCCACCAGGTTCCCGGCCTCGTCGTAGACGTAGAGGTCGAGGTCGGCCCCCAGGTCGGAGGTGTTGCCGATCGCCACGTCGAGGCGCTCGGCACCGGCCGGCACCACCACCTCGAACTCCTGCACGCCGCCGTCCGCGATGGTCTTGCGGTCCGACGAGGAGCTGCCCAGCGAGCCGCCCTTCGGCGTGACCGTGACTGCACCGAAGGCGTTGGTGACCTTCCAGCTGACCGGGGTCGGCGTGCCGGCCTGGACCGACGGGAGGGTCTGGGTCTGCGGATCGACCACGACCCCCTGCGCGGCGGCGGTCAGGCGGAACGGGTTGTCCAGGAACGGCGACGTGCGCCGGGCCTCGACCTCGAACTCCCAGATGCCGGGCAACGGGTTGGCGTAGTTGCGCGACGTCGGCTTGCACACCTTCGGGTCGCTGAAGTTCGTGTAGCACGCCAACGACGAGGTCGACTCGACCGGGACGCCGTACGGGTTGATCCCGATGAAGCGGACCTGGCTGCTGGTCGCGATGCCACCGAGGTTGACCTGCAGGGCCTTGGTGCCCTCCGGGACGTTGACGAACAGCTTCTTGGTCAGGTTGCGACCGACCTTGCCGCTGGTCGTCGCGGAGTACGAGGGCTTGACCAGCTCCTTGGCCAGCACCACCGTGACGAGCACGCGGTGGTCGACCACCGAGGTTGCCGGGTCGTCGATCTCCAGGATGGCCGAGTGGGCACCCTGCGTCGTCGTCCTGGCCACCACGGGGATGCTGATCGTGCTCCCCTTGCTCATCCTGGCCTTGGTCACCGGCAGGGAGAACGTGCCGTCGTTGCCGACCAGCCGCAGCTGGTGCACGGCCGGGCCGGAACGCCCGCTCGTACGGGTCGCCGAGACCGTGTAGGTCTTGGAGACACCCGAGACCTGACCGCCCTCGTCGCTCCCACAACGGTTGTAGACACCCGTGCCGACGTCGGGCGTCGCGAGGAAGTCCGAGATCGGGGTGCAGACCGGCGCGGAGACGGTGTAGCCCTGCGTCGCCGGACGCTTGCGCAGCAGCGTCCAGGCACCGGGGACGTTCATCTGGCCGGTGCCCTGGGCGATGGCCTCGACGCCCTTGACGAACTTCGCCGAGGTGTAGATGGAGTTGCGCAGCTGCGCCGGCGTCGTGTCGGTGCCCGTCGCGAAGGAGGCGGACAGCAGCAGCGCCGCGCCACCGGCGGCCTGCGGGGAGGCCATCGAGGTGCCGTTGAACAT
>CAVRMT010000024.1:0-26929 GCA_963722015.1 uncultured Actinomycetota bacterium
CGGTGGGGTTCTGGGCGCGCGGCTGCAGGAAGATCGCGGCGACCGGGTCGCGCAGGGCCGTCTCGAGGGCGACGGGGTCCAGGCCCTCCTCGTCGACCGCGACCCCCACGAGCTGCACACCCACGGACTCGAGCAGGTCGACCAGCGGCGGGAACCCCGGGTCCTCGACCACCACCCGGTCACCGAACCGCAGCTGGGTCCGCACGAACAGGTCCATCGCGTCCATCGCCCCGTCGACCACCGCGACCTCCTCTGCCGCGAACGGCCAGTCCGCGAGCAGGACCCTGGCCAGGTCGGGCAGCACCGGGTCGTCGAGGTAGCTGCCGGTGGTCGGGCGCCGTCCCGAGACCGGCCAGGACGCGGCCGAGGTCGGGCAGCAGGTCGGGGTCGGGGACCCCGGTCGACAGGTCGTGGTCGAAGGTGGAGGGGCGGTCCAGTGCTGCGCGGTAGCGCACCGTGCCGCCGGCCCGATGGTCCAGCACCGTGGTGCCACGGCGCCCGTCGGTGGCCACCGTCCCCGACCGCGCGAGCAGGGCCCAGGCGGCGCTCACCGTGGTCGGCGACAGCGCGAGCTCGGCGGCGACGGTGCGGATCGGGGGCAGCCGGTCGCCCGCGACGAGCAGCCCGTCGCGGATCGTGGCGGAGACGGCGTGGGCCAGGCCCTTCGCCGAGGGGGCGTCGAGGCGCTCCTCCAGGGCCGTGAGCGTCGCGTCGGTCATGGATTGCACCATAGCAATACTTCTATTGTGTTACCACCGATTGGATCGTATGGTGTGACGCATGACGACGCGCATCTCCCACTGGATCGACGGCCGGCCCACCGAGGGCACCTCTGGACGCACCTCACCGGTCTACAACCCGGCCACGGGTGCCGTGACCGGCGAGGTCGACCTCGCCTCGGCGCAGGAGCTGGACGCTGCTGTGACCAGCGCCGCCGCAGCAGCCAAGGAGTGGCGGCACGCCTCGCTCTCGCGCCGCAGCGCCGTCCTGTTCGCGTTCCGCGAGCTGTTGCACGAGCGCACTCCCGAGCTCGCGGAGATCGTCACCGCCGAGCACGGCAAGGTGCTGTCCGACGCCGCCGGGGAGATCGCCCGCGGCCTGGAGAACGTCGAGTTCGCGACCGGGGTCCCCAACCTGCTCAAGGGCGGCTTCAGCGAGCAGGCCGCCACCGGTGTCGACGTCTACAACATCCGCCAGCCGCTCGGCGTCGTCGCCGGGGTGACCCCGTTCAACTTCCCCGCGATGGTGCCGCTGTGGATGTGTGCCAACGCCATCGCCTGCGGCAACGCCTTCATCCTCAAGCCCTCGGAGAAGGACCCGTCCGCGGCCCTGTTCCTCGCCCAGCTGTGGAAGGAGGCCGGACTGCCCGACGGCATCTTCACCGTCCTGCACGGCGACAAGGTCGCCGTCGACGCGATCCTGGACCACCCCGGCATCGCGGCGGTGAGCTTCGTGGGCTCGACCCCGATCGCCAAGTACATCTACGAGCGCGGCACGGCCAACGGCAAGCGTGTCCAGGCGCTCGGTGGCGCCAAGAACCACGCCCTGGTGCTGCCCGACGCCGATGTCGACATGGCCGCCGACTCCGTCGTCTCGGCCGCCTACGGATCGGCCGGCGAGCGCTGCATGGCGTTGTCCGTCGCCGTCGCCGTCGGCGACGTGGCCCAGCCGCTCGTGGATGCCATCGCAGCCCGCCTCCCCAAGCTCACCGTGGGCAACGGTGTCGACCCCGACAGCGACATGGGCCCACTCATCACCGCCGAGCACCGTGACAAGGTCCGCGGCTACGTCGGGGCCGGCCAGGAGGCCGGGGCCACCGTCGTCGTCGACGGCCGCGAGGGTGACCTGCCGACCGAGGGCTTCTTCCTCGGCACCACGCTGCTCGACCACGTCACCCCCGAGATGACCGTGTACACCGACGAGATCTTCGGCCCGGTCCTGTCGGTCGTCCGCGTGGACACCTACGAGGAGGGCCTGGAGCTGATCAACTCCAACCAGTACGCCAACGGGACGGCGATCTTCACCCGTGACGGTGGCGCGGCCCGGCAGTTCCAGTTCGACGTCCAGGTCGGCATGGTCGGCATCAACGTCCCGATCCCGGTCCCCGTCGCCTACTACTCCTTCGGCGGCTGGAAGGACTCCTTGTTCGGCGACACCCACATGTACGGCCCGGAAGGCATCAACTTCTACACCCGCGGCAAGGTCGTCACGCAGCGGTGGCCCGACCCGGCCACCTCCAGCGTCGACCTCGGCTTCCCGCGCACCCGCTGAGAGGCAGCCATGACCGACACCACCGTCCAGCCCGACGTGCTCGACGCCGTCACCGGGGCCACCGAGGAGCAGGTGCGCCGTGACGACCGCGGCCACGTGTTCCACTCGTGGTCGGCGCAGGGTCTGATCGACCCGCTGCCGATCGCGTCGGCACAGGGTTCGTACTTCACCGACTACTCGGGCCAGCGCTACCTCGACTTCTCCAGCCAGCTGGTCAACGTCAACATCGGCTACCAGCACCCCAAGCTGGTCGCCGCGATCCAGGAGCAGGCCGGCCGGCTCACGACGATCAGCCCCGCGTTCGCCAACGACGCCCGCTCCGAGGCCGCGCGCCTGATCACCGAGCTCGCGCCGGGCGACCTCAACCGCGTCTTCTTCACCAACGGTGGTGCCGAGGCGAACGAGAACGCCCTGCGCATGGCCCGCCTGCACACCGGCCGCCACAAGGTGCTCGCCGCCTACCGCAGCTACCACGGCGCGACGGCGGGATCCATTGCCATGACCGGTGATCCGCGTCGGTGGGCATCCGAGCCCGGGTATGCCGGGCGTGGTCCGGTACTGGGGTCCTTACCCCTACCGCTCGGCCTTCCACTCGACCACCGAGCAGGAGGAGGGCGAGCGCGCGCTGCAGCACCTGCGCGACATCCTCATGGTCGAGGGCGCCCACACCGTCGCCGCGATCATCCTCGAGCCGGTCGTCGGCACGAACGGCATCCTCGTGCCGCCGCCGGGCTACCTGCAGGGCGTGCGCGACCTGTGCGACGAGTTCGGCATCGTCATGATCGCCGACGAGGTGATGGCCGGGTTCGGTCGCTGCGGTGAGTGGTTCGCCGTGGACCACTGGGGTGTCGCACCCGACCTCATCACCTTCGCCAAGGGCGTCAACAGCGGCTACGTCCCGCTCGGCGGCGTCATCATCTCCGAGCGGATCGCGCAGTCCTTCGACACCAGGCCGTTCCCCGGCGGCCTCACGTACTCGGGCCACCCGCTGGCCTGTGCCTCGGCCGTCGCCTCCATCAACATCTTCAAGGAGGAGGGCATCGTCGAGCACGCCCGCGCCCTCGGTGCGGACGTCATCGGACCCGGCCTGCGCGAGCTCGCGGAACGCCACCCGAGCATCGGCGAGGTCCGCGGCCTGGGAACGTTCTGGGCGCTGGAGCTGGTCCGCGACCGGGAGACCCGTGAGCCGCTGGTGCCGTTCAACGCCAGTGGCGCCGAGGCCAAGGCGATGACCGACTTCGCGGCTGCCTGCAAGGAGCGTGGCCTCTGGCCGTTCACGCACTTCAACCGGACCCACGTCGTGCCACCGTGCACGACCACGGCCGACGAGGTGCGCGAGGGCCTGGCCATCCTCGACGAGGCGCTCGAGGTGGCCGACCGCCACTACACCGGCGCCTGACGTGCCGACAGCGTCCCCGCCGACACGTGGCCCGGCGGGGACGCCGAGCGGTCCTGCCGCCCGCGCCCTCGCCGACGCGGCCCCCTCGGTGTTCTGGCTGGACCGGCCGGACCGACCTGCGACCCGGCCGTCCCTGGACGCCGACACCACCGCCGACCTGGTCGTGGTCGGCGGCGGTTACACCGGGCTCTGGACCGCCGTGCTCGCCAAGGAGGCCGACCCCGGACGGGACGTGCTCCTGGTCGAGGCGGCGCGGATCGGGTGGGCTGCCTCGGGGCGCAACGGCGGCTTCTGCTCGGCGAGCCTCACCCACGGTGAGGCCAACGGCCGTGAACGGTGGCCCGCGGAGTACGACCAGCTGCACCGCCTGGGCCTGGCCAACCTCGACGCGATCCAGGACACCGTGCAGCGCCACGGCATCGACTGCGACTTCCGCCGCACGGGCGAGCTGACCGTGGCCACCGCTCCCCACCAGGTGGACTGGCTGCGCGAGGACCTCGGGTCGGGCACGTTCCTGGACCGCGACGCCATCCGCGCCGAGCTCGACTCCCCGACCTACCTCGCCGGCGTCCACACGCCGGACGAGACCGCGATGGTCGACCCGGCGCGGCTCGCCTGGGGCCTCGCCGCCGCAGCCGAGTCCCTGGGCGTGCGGATCGTGGAGCGGACCAAGGTGACCGGTCTGGACCGTGACGGTGCCGGCATGCGGGTTCGTACCGAGCGTGGCCACGACGTGCGCGCCGCTCGAGTCGCGCTGGGCACCAACGCCTTTCCGTCGCTACTGCGGCGCACCCGGCTGCACACGGTGCCGGTCTACGACTACGTCCTGATGACCGAGCCGCTCAGTGACGCCCAGCTCGCGTCCATCGGCTGGGGGAGTCGCGCCGGGGTCGGCGACATGGCCAACCAGTTCCACTACTACCGGCTCACCGACGACCATCGCATCCTCTGGGGCGGCTACGACGCCATCTACCACCTCGGTCGACAGGTCCGCCCCACCAAGGACCAGCGACCCCAGACGTTCGAGCGCCTGGCCACCCACTTCTTCGAGACCTTCCCCCAGCTCGAGGGGCTGCGGTTCAGCCACCGCTGGGGCGGCGCGATCGACACGTGCACCCGCTTCTGCGCGTTCTACGGCTCGGCCCACGACGGCCGGGTCGCCTACGCGCTGGGCTACACGGGCCTCGGGGTAGGGGCGTCCCGGTTCGGCGCGGCGGTCACCCTGGACCTGCTCGACGGCGCCGACAACGAACGCACCCGCCTGCAGATGGTGCGGGAGAAGCCGCTGCCGTTCCCCCCGGAGCCGTTCGCCTACGCCGGGATCCAGCTCACCCGCTGGGCGCTGGCCCGCGCCGACGCGAACGAAGGACGGCGCAACGCCTGGCTGCGCACCCTCGACCGCCTCGGCCTCGGCTTCGACTCCTAGAGGCGCGACAGGGCGCGGTCGACGAGCAGCGGCACCGAGTCGCCGACGCGGTCGTACCCCTCACCCACCGACCTGCCCGCGAGGTAGCGCGCGTGCACGCCCTCGAGGATCACCGCGAGGCGGAAGTCGGTGAAGGCGCGGTAGTAGTCCAGGCGCGACACGTCGCGTCCGGTCAGGGCGGCATACCGGTCGGCGATCGCGTCGGTCGTCGGGAAACCCTCGTGCGCGGTGAGACCTGCCGCGACGGGTACGGCGCTGCCGTCCTCACCGGGGCCGGAGTAGTAGGTGAGCCAGGTCGCGAGGTCGGCGAGCGGGTCGCCGAGGGTGCTGAGCTCCCAGTCCACGACGGCAGCCACACGGGGGTGGCCGTCCTCGTGGGAGACGAGGGTGTTGTCGAGGCGGTAGTCGCCGTGCACCAGCGAGACCTCGCCACCCGACGGGCGCTGGGCGTCCAGGCCGCGGATGAGGTCGTCCATCCGGGGCAGGTCGCGGGTGCGGCTGGCCTCCCACTGGCCGCTCCACCGTCGCACCTGGCGCTCGAGGTAGCCGTCCGGCCTGCCGAAGTCGCGCAGCCCCGTGGCGTCGAGGTCGACGCGGTGGATGGCTGCGAGGACCTCGACGAGGGAGTCGCAGAGCTGGCGACGCTCGGCCACCTCGAGCTCGGCGGTCTGGGACGGGTCGCGGTAGACGACGCCGTCGACGAGCGCCATGACGTAGAACGGCGCCCCCACCACGTCGGGATCCGAGGTGGCAGCCAGCACCTTCGGCACCGGGACCTCGGTCGACCACAGTCCCGTCAGCACGCGGGCCTCACGCCCCATGTCATGGGCGCTGGGCAGCAGCTTGCCCAGGGGCGGGCGACGTACGATGACGTCCGCCGTCGGGCTGCTGACGCGGTAGGTGATGTTGGACAGCCCGCCGGAGATCACCTCCGCGGTCCACTGCGGACCCAGCTCGGGCACCGCCCGGGCCGCCCACGCCGTGAACGGGCCCCGCGGGAGTCCGGGCACCTCGGCGCGCAGCAGCGGGTCCGAGGTCGCGGACACCGGTATGCCGCCCGCCTGGCTCACGCGCGCACCTCCCGGCCGGCGACGCGTTCGGCGGCCCTGCGGGCCGCCCGCCGGGCGATCGACATCTTGTGGACCTCGGTGGCGCCGTCGTAGATCCGAAAGGACCTGATGTCGCGGTAGATCCGGCCCAGGACGAGCTCCTCGGAGGTGCCCATGCCGCCGGCCAGCTGGACCGAGCGGTCCACCACCCGGCAGGCAGCCTCACTGGCGAACACCTTGGTGCGCGAGGACTGCTCGCTGCTGCGCTGACCCTCGGCGATGGCCCACGAGGCGTGCCAGACCATCGACCGGGCCGCGTCCAGGTCGATCTCGTTCTCGGCGATCAGGGCCTGGGCCATGCCCAGGTCGGCCAGGGTGCTGCCGAACAGCTCACGGCCGACAGCGCGCTCGACGGCGATGTCGTGGGCGCGGCGGGCGACGCCGAGCCAACGCATGCAGTGCGTCAGCCGCGCCGGGGCCAGCCGTACCTGGGCGCTCTGGAAGCCCTTGCCGACCTCACCGAGGACGTGGTCGTCCGGCACGAAGCAGTCACGCAGCGACACCCGGCAGTGGCCCCCGACGCCGGTGGCGTCGATGGTGTTGAGGTGCTCGCCCACCACGAACCCGGGGTTGTCGGCGTCGACGAGGAACATGGTCGCGCCCTCGGGGGCGTCGTCGCCCTCGTCGAGGGCCATCACGATCGAGAACGCGGCACCGTCGGCGCCGGTGATGAGCCACTTGTCGCCGTTGACGAGCCAGCCACCGTCGGTGCGGCGGGCCCGCGTCCTCAGGGCGGACGGGTCCGACCCTGCTCCGGGCGGCGGTTCGGTCATCGAGAAGCAGGAGCGGATCTCACCGGCGACGAGCGGCTCGAGGTACTTCTCCTTCTGCATCGCCGACCCGGTCAGGTGCAGCAGGTGGATGTTGCCTTCGTCCGGGGCCGCGCAGTTGAGCGCGAGCGGTCCGAGCAGCGAGTACCCGGCTTCCTCGAGCAGCACGGCCGACTCGTCGAACCGGAAACCGCCGCCCCCGAACTCCTTCGGCGCCTGCGGGGCGAACACCCCGGCCGCCTTGGCCCTGGCCTGGAGCTCGACCCGCAGGGCGTCGGTCATCCCCTGCGTGAAGACCTTCTGCTCGAGCGGGACCACCTCGGTCGCCACGAACTCCGCGATCCGACGACGCTGCTGCTCGACGGCTGGGCTCGTGCTGAAGTCAAAGGCCACGCCCCAGACACTACCCAGCCGCTACCCCGCGGCGCCCGTCCCGGACCCAGACGTCTCGGCCGTGGTGCTCGACCCGTTCGGGAGGAACGCCTGCACCGCCCGCACCACCACCTCGTCGCTGCCGAGGTCGTGGTCGGCGGCGTATGCGTCGACCTGTGAGCGCAGCTGCGCGGGCAGCGCGGCGGCCGGACCGGTTGCTGCGCCGGCTGCTCCCCCGCCTGCGGGGTCGGCAGTCGCGGACGGACCGAACTTCACCAGAGCCGCCACCACCACCGTGCCGAGCACGTCGAGGATGGCCACCACACCGAGCACCCGGTAGTACAGGTCGTCGGGCTCGAGCCCGAGGACGAGCAGGCAGCCGAGCACGGCCAGCAGGGCGGCGAGGGACAGGGCCGCGGCGAGCAGGCGACGTACCGAGGCCCGCGCCGCGTCGCCCAGGGCGAGCAGCAGACTGGCCTGGGCGAGGGTCGCGGCCACGATCGCCCCCACGCCGAAGGTCCGCAGCAGTCCCTCGCCCGGGCCGTCGAGCAGGTCGGCGCCCCAGATCATCAGCAGCGCACTGACGAGTGGCACGAGCACGACGACGCCACCCGCGACCCCGACCGGTTGGGAACGTCGACCGGCTGTGGCGAGGTAGCACAGGACGGCGATGCTCACGACGCCGACGAGCAGGGTGGTGATCAGGATCCGGCTCTCGAACTCGCCGAAGGTGCCGGCTCCGAGGAGGGCGATGATGCCCATCAGGGCGGCGAGGGAGAAGGAGCCGATCGTGGTGCGGACGATCCACCGGCGGACCGGTGCGGTGCTGGGGGTGGCCATGACCGATCGTCCCACCGCGACGGCCTCGCGGACAGGGTGCAGGTCCTCTTGCCAGGGCGTGGGTGACGGCGTACAAGGAGCGTCCGGCGCGGGCGCCGGTGCGAGGATGACGCCGTGACCACTGCGGAGCCACGGCTCGTCGACCTCCCGCGCACCCCGCCGCTGGTGCTGCGGGGCCGGACCTTCGACGCCTCGACGCCGGCGGTGATGGGCATCGTCAACCGCACCCGCGACTCCTTCTTCGCGGGGAACCGCCACGCCGACCTCGACTCCGCCAAGCGCGCCCTCGACGAAGCGGTCGAGGCCGGCGCCGACATCGTCGACGTCGGTGGGGTGCGAGCAGGGCAGGACGGCGAGCAGGTCTCGGGCGAGGAGGAGCTCGACCGGGTGGGGCCGTTCCTCGAGCACGCCCGCGCCTGCCACCCCCACCTCGTGCTCAGCCTCGACACGTGGCGCAGCGAGGTCGCCCGGGAGGCGGGGCGGTTCGGTCTCGACCTCGTCAACGACACCTGGTCGGGCCACGACCCCGAGCTCGTCCGGGTCGCGGCGCAGATCGGTGCAGGCGTGGTGTGCTCTCACACCGGCGGCCTCCCGCCACGGACCGACCCGGCCCGGATGAGCTACGGCCCCGACCCGCTCGGCGTGGTCCGCGACGTCCTGCAGACCCTGGCTGCCGGGGCCCGGACGGCGCTGGCCGCGGGCGTCCCGGCCGAGCGGATCCTCGTCGACCCGACCCTGGACTTCGGCAAGACGACGGCCCACTCGCTGGTCCTCCTGCGCCATACGGCCGACCTCGCAGACCTGGGCTTCCCTGTCCTGCAGGCGTTGTCCCGCAAGGACTTCGTCGGCGAGTCACTCGGCCTCGACGCGGAGGAACGCCTCGAGGGGACACTCGCCGCCACGGCAGTGGCAGCCTGGCTGGGCGCCACCGTGTTCCGCGCTCACGACGTGCGCGCCACACGACGGGTGGTGGACATGGTGGCCACCATCCGCGGGGACCGCCCACCGGTGCACGCCATACGCGGGGTCTGAGGTGGACCCGAGCCTGCCCGACGGTGCCCCGCGACCGACCAGAATTCGACCCCGGTTGGCCTCCACGATCGGCTTCGTGCGTGCTAGCGTCTGTCGCGGTTGCATCAAGCAGTTCCTCGCAAAGGTCGACGAAGTGCCCGCCCTAGCACCATCAGAGCGGGCCTTTCTCATCTGAGGCGGGCATGTCTCGTCAGTGGGGTTGTGTACGGCAGCCTGGTGTTTCGCAGAGTGCGTGGCGCCAATGGCTACGAAGGAAAGAGTTACCCCATGGCACAGGGATCCGTTAAGTGGTTCAACGCTGAGAAGGGCTTCGGCTTCATCGCCCAGGACGGCGGCGGCCCGGACGTGTTCGTCCACTACTCGGCAATCGACTCCTCGGGCTACCGCTCGCTGGAAGAGGCGCAGCGCGTGGAGTTCGAGGTCACCCAGGGACCCAAGGGTCCCCAGGCTGACGCCGTTCGCCCGATCTGACCCGAGGACTGCCCAACCACAGTCTTCAACGAGGCCCCCACCGGATCCCGGTGGGGGCCTCGTGCTGGGCCGGGCTACTTCGCCAGCGCGGTGAGGAAGTCCCTGGCCACCGGTGCGGCGACGGTGCCGCCGCTCTTTCCTTCCTCGACCAGGGCCGCGAACGCCACCCCGTCCTGGTAGCCGACGAACCACGCATGCGTCTGCGGCGGGTCCTGCGATCCGTACTCCGCCGTGCCCGACTTGCCGCGGACCGGTCCTCCGGGGGCGTCCCGCAGGACGGTGCCGGAACCGTCGGTGACGACCTGCCGCATCAGCTCGCGCAGCTGGCCGACCACCTTTGCGTCCACGGGCCTCGGGGTGCGGTCCGCGCCGGGGACGGCGGGTTCGGTCACCACTGCCGGAGGTATGGCGCTACCGCGCGCCACCGCCGCCACCATCGCCGCGAGGGCGAGCGGGGAGGTGAGGTTGCGGCCCTGCCCGATGGTGGCCGAGGCCTTGTCCGTCAAGCCGTCGTTGCTCGGGATGCTGGCGTCGAAGGCGTCGCCCACGCCGAGCGTCTTGGCCCACCCGGTGAGACCGAGCGCCTCCGCCGCCCGGGCGAGGTCGTCGTCGTCGAGGGTGGAGGAGAGCTTGACGAACGCCGTGTTGCACGAGTGCGCGAAGTCGGTCGCGAAGTCCGGGTTGCCCAGTGACTCGCCTTCGTAGTTCTTGTAGGAGCGACCGTCGACGGTGAACGTCTTCGGGCAGTCGACCGTCGTCGTGGGCGTGACCTCTCCCCGGGTGAGCAGGGCGTAGGTGCTGACGATCTTGAACGCCGAACCCGGTGGGTACTGCCCGGTCAGGGCACGGTCGAAGCCGAGCGCGGGGGAGTTCGCCGAGGCGAGGATGTCGCCGCTCTGCACGTCGACGGCGACCAGGGCCGAGGGCACGGAGCCGGTGCCTGCCACCGCGGACTCTGCGGCGGCCTGGACGTCCGGGGACAGCGTCGTCCGCACGTCCGTGCCGTCGACCGCCTCCTTGCTGAACAAGGGGGTGTCCGGGTCGGAGCTCGAGGTGACCTCGACACCGGGTGTGCCGGCGAGCCGGCTGTCGTAGCGTCCCTGCAGACCGCTGAGGCCGGCGTGGTCGCCGGCGACGTAGCGGCCCTCGCTGGCGGCGACGAGCTCGGCGCCCACCGCACCGTACGAACCGAGCAGCGGTTGGCCGAACGTGCGAGTCCTCGCCAGTGGCTGCTCGCGGGCGGGGTAGATCACCCCCTGGAGGTCGTCGAGCGCGGCCTTGCGCTCTTGGAAGTCGGCCTCGCGATAGGTGATGACGCCGATGGGGGCGTTGCTGCCCGCCTTGGTCGCGGCCTCCAGCTTGGCGACCAGCGACCCCGCGGGTTCGTCGACGACCTTCTCGAGGGCGCGCACGGTGGCCGCCGTCGCCCGGGTCGGGTCGATCTGGACGGGGTAGACCTTGCCGACCGGCATGAGGGGCTCCCCGTCGCGGTCCAGCAGGTCACCCCGCTGTCCCCGGGTGCGGGTGGCCGTGAGGGTGTCGGTCGCCGAGAGCTCGGGGTGCCACAGCGAACCCGACGCCGGAGGGACGACCGCCCACTGCTCGCCGCGGCGCTGCACGGTGACCGGGACGTCATAGGCCCACGTGACGTCGGCACCGAGGGACCAGGCGACCTGCAGCGTCGAGGTGGCCCGGTCGCCCTTGCGGTCGACCTCGCCGGGCGTGACCGTCACCGGGCTGCTGCCCAGGCCCTTGGTGGCCGTGGTGAACTCGTCCTGCAGGTCCTGCACAGTGCCGGCGTCGACCACGGTCCCGGCCTCGGCGAAGGACCGCTGCGACCAGCCCCGCGCGAAGGCCGCCACCGCTGCCCGGGACTGCTCGTCCGCGTCACGTCCGGCCTGCGTCTGGCGCCACCACACCCCGCCGCCGACCAGACCCACCACCAAGACCGCCGCGGTCAGGCCCCCCACCAGTGCTCGCTTGCTCATGGACCCATCCAACCCCACCCGGCAGGGAGTTCTTGTCCTATTTGTCCCCGGATCGGTAGCGGCTGGCTCCCAGCGGCAACCAAACCCGCCGCCGGGACGTCAGTGGAGTAGATGCATTCCCAGCGAGATGCCCAGTTCCCGCCTCTACACTCGGCGGAACGAGGCATCGCCCCGCCACCAGCCGGCGGTGCAGTCGAACCAGAGAGGTCCACGTGAGCGAGCCCACCAACGGCTCTGCGCCGGGCGGCAGGTCTGCGCAGCACCAGGGACAGGCCCACCGCCACCCGTGGGTGCGCCGGTCGCTCTACGGGGTGGCCGTGCTGCTCGTCGTGGCCATCGCCCTGGGCATCGCCGCCTACGTCAAGCTCAACGGCAACATCAGCCGCCTCGACATCAGCAAGGCCCTCGGTGACCGCCCCGAGTCGGGCGCCACGACGGACGCGGTGACCAACCTCCCCCCCGTCAACATCATGATCATGGGCTCGGACAGCCGCGAGGGGACCAGCCTCGGCGAGGGCCAGACGGAGTACGGCCTGAGCGGGGCCCGCTCGGACACCAACCTCGTCGTGCACCTGTCGGCCGACCGCAAGTCCGCGATCGTCGTGTCGATCCCGCGCGACTCGATGACCATGGCGCCGCGCGACTGCAACAACCAGCTGGACACCGTCGAGAACGGCGTCATGCGCCAGTGGAACCAGAACTTCACCCTCGGCGGCCCGGCCTGCACGATCCGCACCTTCGAGGGTCTGACCGGCATCTTCGTCGACCACTTCGTCGTCATCGACTTCCGCGGCTTCCAGAAGATGGTGGACGCGCTCGGGGGCGTGACGGTCTGCACCCCGCAGGCCATCAACGACAAGGACAGCCACCTCGTCCTTCCGGCCGGCAAGAGCAAGGTCAACGGCAAGCAGGCCCTGGGCTACGTCCGCGTCCGCAAGACCGTCGGCGACGGCTCCGACCTCGGCCGCATCGACCGCCAGCAGGCGTTCCTCTCCTCGGTCATCCAGGAGGCCACCAAGTCCTCCCTGCTGCTGCGCCCCGACAAGCTGTTCCGCTTCCTCGACGCCGCCACCCAGGCCATGACCACCGACCAGGGCCTGGACGTCGGCGAGATGAAGGACATCGCCCAGAGTGTCCAGTCGATGGGCACCGACCAGATCCGCTTCGTCAAGCTGCCGACCACGGTGTACGCGCCCGACCCCAACCGCGTCGCGTGGCTGCCCTCCGCCGAGACGATCTGGAAGGCGATCCGCGACGACCAGGCGCTGCCGGGCACCAAGGTCCCGTCGGCCACCACCTCGGCCTCGCCGACGACCAGTGAGCCCGCCCTCACGGTGGTCCCCAGTGCCATCTCCGTGCGCGTCACCAACGACTCGGGTGTGGCAGGCCTGGCCAAGCAGGCGGCCGGTGACCTGGCCGTCCAGGGTTTCAAGGTCGAGAACTACCTGACCGGCACCGGCACCAAGACCACGGGCGTGCTGGTGCGCTACGGACCCGGCAACAAGGAGGCCGCGCGCACCGTGGCTGCCGTGTTCCCCGGTGCCAAGGTCGAGCAGGACCCGGCCCTCGGCGCCACCATCGAGGTGAGCATGGGGAAGGACTCTCCCGACGCCGTGGAGATCCCCAACCGGGAGGGCACCGAGCCGCTGCCCAAGCCCTCGGTGACCGCCACGAGCAACCCCACCGACACCCAGACCATCGCCGCCCGCACGGCCGACCAGGACATCTGCAGCTGATCGCGGGGCCGTCGACGTCCTGCCACCGGGGGGCCGTTTTGCTCCGGTGTGTGGCGTCCGGATACCCTGTGCGGGCTCGGTCGACTGTCGTCCGGGCGTGGAGACGTCGCCTAGTCCGGTCTATGGCGCCGCACTGCTAATGCGGTTTGGGTTTATCGCCCATCGAGGGTTCAAATCCCTCCGTCTCCGCCGAACACAGAAGGACCCGACACGCTCGTCGTCGGGTCCTTCTGCCGTTCCTCCACGCGGGACGCAGCGGGGGCACGCGATGCTGTCTGCGGTCCTATCCCGGCGACAGCACGTGCAACCCCTCCTCGGTACGGCGCGAGGCCGCCGGCTCACGAACCTCACCGACCCGGGTGGGTGGCCGGACGATCCACGAGCGCATCACCAGGAACCGCGCCACGGTGGACGCGGCGGTGGCAGCTGCGACCACAGCGGTCGCGACGCTGGTCGGGGCGGTGGCAGCGACGAGGTGCAGCAGCCCCAGCGCCCCGGCCGTCACCAGCCAGGTGAGGGCGAAGATCACCAGGCCCTGCAGCTGGTGCCGGGCGGCGCCTCGACCATGGATGCCGAAGGTCCAGCGCCGGTTCAGCGCGGTGTTGGCGACCGTGGCGACCAGCAGGGCCGCGAGGTTGGCCACCTGGGCCGATCCGACGCCGCTGCTCAGGGCCGCGAACAGGCCGAGGTGCATCGCTGTGCTGGCGACCCCGACCGCCGCGAAGCGCTGGAGCTGCTGCCACGCGCTGCCCCCCGGCGCACCCCGGCCCAGACGTGCCGCGATGTCGGCCACCGGCAACGCGCCCGTGGCCAGCGACCGCCGGACCCGGCGCACGCCGCGCAGGTCGTCCAGCGCGGTCCCGACCACGTCGACCCGCGAGTCGGGGTCGTCGAACCAGTCGACCGGCACCTCGTGGATCCGCAGGCCGCAGCGCTGAGCCAGGACGAGCAGCTCGGTGTCGAAGAACCAGGTGGTGTCCTCGACGAGCGGCAGCAGCTCGGCCGCGACATCGGCGCGGATGGCCTTGAACCCGCACTGGGCGTCGCTGAACCGCGCGCCGAGGCCTGCGCGCAGGATCAGGTTGTAGCCACGCGAGATCACCTCACGCCTGGCCCCGCGAACCACCCGTGAGCCTCGAGCCAGGCGCGACCCGATCGCGACGTCGGAGTGGCCGGACATCAGCGGGGCGACCAACGGCCACAGCGCGTCGAGGTCGGTGGACAGGTCGACGTCCATGTAGGCGAGGATCGGCGCGTCCGAGGCCAGCCAGACCGTCTTGAGCGCCCTGCCCCGGCCCTTCTCCGTCAGCCGGACGACGCTCACGCCCGGCAGCTCGGCCACCAGCGCCGAGGCGACCCCGACGGTCGCGTCGGTGCTGGCGTTGTCCGCCACGGTGATCCGGAACGGGTAGGGGAAGGTCTGCACGAGGTGCCGGTGCAGGCGCCGAACGCACGCCGCCACGATGTGCTGCTCGTTGTGGACGGGGATGACGACGTCGAGCACGGGGGCCGGGGTGGTCAGGGTGTTCATCGTGCTCCTCCTCAGGTGGTCTGGGTGGTGGTCGCGCCGGCGGTGCCGGACGTGGTGCCGGAGAGCGGCTGGGTCAGGTCGTAGAACGTCGAGCCGCCGATCGTGACGGAGGTGTAGTTCGCCGCCACCCAGGCGGTGATCTGCGATCCCGTGCCGGAGCTGCTGCCACCGGGCCCGCCACCGGGCCCGCCACCCTGACCGCCGCTGGTGGCGAGGTAGTGGATGTCGCCGCCAGCGACATACGCCTGGAACTGCGCCAGCGTCGGTGACGGGTCGCTGCCGTTGAACCCGCCGATGGCCATGACAGGCAGGCCGGTGCCGAGCTGGAGCCCGGCCGCGCTCTGCGAGCCGACAGCCGCGGCGATCCAGCGGTAGGAGCCGGCGTCCGCGCTCAGCGCCGAGACGACCTCGGTGGTCGGGGTGCTCGCGTCGAGCAGTCCACCGATGCCACCACCCCCTCCACCCTGGGGTGCGCCGGTGGTGGTGCCACCCCCTGCGGGCCCGCCGGCCGTACGGCCTCCGGGAGCCGCGCCCGCGGTGGACGGGCCGGCGGTCACGATGGAGCCGGTGTGGGCAGTGGCCACCGTCTGGATGCTGTAGGCCGCGGGACCGGCGAGGGCTGCCACCAGCGCGCCTGCCACGACGACCGGGACGAAGCGGCGGTGCACCGCGGTGATCACCAGCAGCAGGAGGGCGCTCGCCAGCCCGACGACCAGGACGCTGACGCGCAGCCAGTTCTGCCAGTCCGTGCGAGACAGGAGGACGAAGGACCAGGTCGCGGCGGCGGCTGTCGCGGCGGCCAGGGTGATCGAGCCGATCGACCGTCCGCGGTGCTCCCAGGCCTCGCCGGCACCCATGCCGACGATGGCGGCGACGGCCGGTGCGAGGGCGACGGTGTAGTACTCGTGGAAGATCCCGGCCATCAGCGAGAACGTCAGCATGGTGGCCAGGAGCCAACCGCCCCAGACCACGTAGGCCGCGCGACGGGAGTCCGTGCGGGGCGCCCGGCCGCGCAGGAACAGACCGACAGCGAGGAGGATGAACGCCGAGGGGATGAGCCAGGAGATCTGGCCTCCGATGGTCGAGCTGAACATGCGGGTCAGTCCGGTCGTGCCCCAGCCGTTGCCGCCACCGACGGAGCCGGTCTCGTCACCGTTGATGCGCCCGAGGCCGTTGTAGCCGAAGGTGACCGACAGGAACGAGTTGTCCTGGCTGCCACCGATGTAGGGGCGCATGCTCGCCGGGATGAGCTCGACGATCGCGACCCACCAGCCGGCCGACAGGACCATGGCCGCCGTACCGATCAGGGCGCCGGTGACCCGACGGCGCAGCGTCGTGTCGGCCAGCAGGAGGTAGGCGAGCCCGAACGCCGGCACGACCAGCAGGACCTGCAGCGCCTTGGTGAGGAACCCGAGGCCGACGAGGACACCCACGACTGCGAACCACTTCGAGGATCCCTCGTCGATGGACTTCAGGGTGGCCCAGGCGCCCAGGGCCATGAGCAGCACCAGCAGCGCGTCGGGGTTGTTGAACCGGAACATCAGGACGGCCACCGGGGTCAGTGCCATGACGAGGCCGGCGACGAGGCCGGCCGCCGCGCCGAAGTGGCGCCGGACGGTGGCGTGGACGACACCGACGGTGGCCACACCCATGAGGACCTCGGGCAGAAGGATCGCGAACGAGCTCAACCCGAAGATGCGGACCGACAGCGCCATGACCCACAGCGCGGCCGGTGGCTTGTCCACGGTGATGGAGTTGCCGGCGTCGGAGGAGCCGAAGAAGAACGCCTGCCAGCTCTGGCTCCCCGCCTGTACCGCGGCGGAGTAGAACGAGTTCGCGTACCCGCTCGACGTGAGGTTGTAGACGTAGAAGAGGGCGGTCGCGAGCAGCAGCCCCAGCAGGGCGGGGCGGGCCCAGGAGGGGTCCCCCTCGGGACCACGCCACAAGCTCTGGAGACGACTGGGCGCGGACGGTTCCGCCGGTACGGGTGTGGAGTGCGCAGGAGCGGGGGTGCCGTCGGCCGCGCTGCGGTGGAGGGTCATGGTGTCCATGGCTCCAACAGTCGGGCAGGCCGCTGTGCGGTTGCTGTGCCAACCCTGAGCCCGGCTCATGAGCCCACGGATGGGCCCAGGTGCTCGGCCCCGCTGGTCAGACCAGGGGGACGAGCCGGCCGATGAGCAAAGCCGATGATCCCTACGGACGTGGCTAGCTAGCGGGGGGCGTGGCCAGGGTCTCGGCGTGACCACGATGAGACCCGGGCGGTGAAGCCGCGCCCCGAGTGGGTGACGTCGAGCGAGTCCGTGAAGTTGCGGGCCAGCCAGAGGCCGGCCCCGTTCTGCGGCAGGGTGTCGATCGGCACGGGCACGAACCCGGCCAGCGGGTCGTCGAAGCCCTGACCCTGGTCGGTGATCGTGCACACCAGCTGCTCGCCGTGGGCCCAGAGCCGGAGGTCCACCCGGCCGGCGCCGTGCTCGAGGGCATTGGTGACGAGCTCGTTGACGGCCTCGATGAACTCGTCGACGCGGTCGGTCGAGAGCGCGGACTCCCGGCGGGCGACGAGGTGCAGCCTGACGCGCAGCTCGGCCAGCCCGGCCGCGCGCAGGTCGAGGACCTCCACCGACGGCTCGTGCGCCTCGAGGTCGTAAGGCCTGGTCTGGCTGTGCCTGCGCAGCAGCTCTGCGGGATGCAGGTACGTCGGGTTCGACGTGCGGCGCTGGTCGAAGACCAGGTGGGGGTGGGCCCTGGCGCTCGCGTCCAGCACCTGCTCCGGCCTGCGACGCACGTCGTAGAGGCACACGTTCCACAGTGGCTGACCGCCAAAAGCGATGTTGGCGACGGCCTCGAAACGCAGGTTCTCCGTCAGTCCTTCAGGCGTGCTGCCGAAGTCGATCTCGCTGAGGGCGCGGACCCCACGGGCCCCCTTGGCGAGGGCGTCCTCGACCAGCTCCTGGTAGACCAGCAGCGCGGTCGCTGTCCGGGTGAACACCTGCGGCGCGGGGACGAACAGGATGCCCCCGAGCCCGTCGAGCACGGGGGCGAGGAGCTCACGGGTGTGCGGTCCGCCGACGACGAAGGCGGTCTCCTTCTTGGCTGCGGCCTGCCGCAGGAACGGGACCGCGAACTGCACGAGGTCGTCGTCCGAGTCGTAGTACAGGCCGTCGTGGGAGGCGGACACCTCGACCGGTGCCGTGGCGCCAGCCCGGTCGGTGGCCATCAGGAGGCGGCGCTCGTGATGGTGACACCCCGAGCGCTACCCAGCCGCATGAGGTGGAGCACCCGCCCCACAAGGGGACGTTGTGTCAGGAGCACGACCTCACCGCCACCGGCCCGGAACTCGTCGGTCCCCTCGAGGATGGCGCGACACCCGGCCGCGCTCATGAGCTGTACGCCGTCGAGGTCCACCAGTAGCCGGCCGTTGGCCGCCAGGGTTGCCTCGCGCAGGGATCGGGCCATCTCGTCGCTGTTGGTGAAGTCGACCTCGCCGAAGAGCATGACCGTGCCCTTGCCCGGTACGGCGAAGTACGGTGTGGACCCACCGCTGAGCTGGTGCAGGCTGGACACCTCGCTCAACCACTCCCCGGCCGACAGTGGGTCGTACTGGCACAGGGCGGAGAAGGTCCTCGTCCGACAGGCCTTGGCGAGCTCTCCCTCGAAGGCGAGCAGCTGCTCCGGTCCGAGGTGCACCATGGCCGCGCTCGCCCGGGTCGCGATCCGTACCGCTGCGAACCCGTCGGACTGCGCCGTGGCGGTGATGCGAGCCGGAGCCCGGGACGAGTAGAAGTCCTCCACGGGCATCCGGACCAGACGACCGTCCTGCGAGGCGGCGTCGGCATCGAACTGCTGGCTCACCAGCAGGGTGTGGAGGGAACGGCTGGGGCAGTCCTCGTCGGGGTCGGCGTAGACGAACCGCTCACCGCCCTCGAGACCGGTCAGCACCCAGCGGGCCAGGATCGACTGACGCTCGGCCTCGGTCGCGGCGAACGACAGACAGTGCTCACCACCTGCCGCTGCAAGTCCTCGTCCGCCAGGATCTGCCACCCTCGCAGGGTACGCCCACACGAGGTTCCAGAGCCTGCTGTTGAGGCATTCAGTGGGCGGGGAGCAGGACGGTGAAGGTCGTGTCGCCGGGGACGCTGTCGAGCTCGACCCGACCACCGTGGGACCTGGTGACCGCGTCGACGATGCTCAGGCCGAGCCCGGTCGATCCGGAAGCTCGGTTGCGGGAGTCGTCCCCGCGGGTGAACCGCTGGAACACGTTGCGCTGCAACGGCTCCGGGACGCCGGGTCCGTCATCCGCCACGCTGACCCTGACCCAGTCCCCGTCGTGGCGCACCGAGGTCACGACCTTGGTGCCTGCAGGGGTGTGGGTGCGGGCGTTGGCCAACAGGTTCGCGACCACCTGGTGCAACCGGGCGTGGTCACCAGTGACCTCGATGGGCACCTCGGGCAGGTCGAGCTCCCAGTGGTGCCCGGGGGCGGCGGCGTGGGCGTCGCTGACGGCGTCCATCGTGAGCAGCGACAGGTCGACCGGCTCTCGCTCGAGCGGCCGACCGGCGTCGAGCCGGGCCAGCAGGAGCAGGTCCTCCACCAGACCCTGCATGCGCAGCGCCTCGGACTCGACGCGCGACAACGCATGGGTGACCGAGGCGGGCACGGGCTCGCGCTCGCGCCGGGACAGCTCGGCATACCCCCTGATCGAGGCGAGCGGTGTCCGCAGCTCGTGTGAGGCGTCAGCGACGAACTGCCGCACCCGCTGCTCGCTCTCGTGCCGGGACTGCAGCGCGCCCTCGACGTTGTCGAGCAGGTTGTTGAGGGCGAGTCCCACCTGGCCGACCTCGGTGCGCGGGTCGGTGTCAGCACGGGGCACCCGCTCTGCAAGAGCGACGTCACCCGACCCGAGCTTCAGCCGGGAGACCTGGGTGGCGGTGTGGGCGACGCGCTGCAAGGGGGCGAGGTTGCGTCGCACCAGCCACAACCCTCCGGCGCCGACGACGACGAACCCGACCAGGGTGCCGCCGACCACGAGCGTGGTGACGGTGTTGGTGGTCTCGGTGACGCCGGCCATCGGCAGGCCGCTGATGACCGTGCTGCCGTCGCCGGTGCGCACCGACACGACGCGGTAGTCGCCGAGGCCTGTCACCTCGACCGTCATGGGGGTGCTGCTGATGCCGGCGTCCTGAAGCTGGGCCACCTGGGCAGCCGTGAGCTGGCTGTAGGACCGTCCTTCGGCGACGCGGTTGGCCAGGACGGCTCCGTCGCGCAGCGTGAGGCTGAGGAAGGAGCCACCTCCCCCGGGCGCGCCCCCGCCTCCGCCTCCACCGCCGGGTCCGCGGCCGTCGCCGTCGAGGTCGAGCCGCCCGCCGTCGCGCAGGACGCTGGCGGTCACGTCGTTGTCGAGCTGGCGCTGCAGGAAGTCGTGCAGCATCACGACGGTGAGGGACGATGTCGCCACGGTGACGGTGAGGAACAACCCCACGACCGTGGCGACGAGCTTGGCGCTGAGCGACCAGACCGCCGGTCGCAACCGGGTCCGGGCCGCGTCCGGCGGGCCGGCAGCACTCATGAGACGGGCTTGAGGACGTACCCGACGCCACGCATCGTGTGGATCATCGGCTCGCGACCGGCGTCGATCTTCTTGCGCAGGTAGGAGATGTAGAGCTCGACGACGTTGGCCTGCCCGCCGAAGTCGTAGTTCCAGACCCGGTCGAGGATCTGGGACTTGGACAGGACCCGCTTCGGGTTGCGCATGAGGTAGCGCAGCAGCTCGAACTCGGTGGCCGTGAGCTGGACCTGGTCGCCACCGCGCATCACCTCGTGGCTGTCCTCGTCCATGGTGAGGTCCCCGACGACGATCACGCTGGACGAGTCGTCGGTCACGACGGCGGTGCGCCGCATGAGGGCACGCAACCGGGCCACGACCTCCTCGAGGCTGAACGGCTTGGTGACGTAGTCGTCGCCCCCGGCCGTCAGACCGGCGACCCGGTCCTCCACCGCGTCCTTGGCGGTGAGGAACAGCACGGGCACGCTCGGGGAGTCCGACGCGCATCCGACGTAGCACCTCCAGGCCGTCGAAGTCCGGCAGCATCATGTCGAGCGCCACCGCGTCGGGCTGGAACTCCCGGGCGGCACGGACTGCGGAGGCGCCGTTCGACGCCGTCCGCACCTCCCAGCCCTCGTAGCGCAGCGCCATCGACAGCAGCTCGGTCAGGTTGCTCTCGTCGTCGACGACGAGCACCCGCACGGGTGAGCCGTCGATGCGCTGGAGCTTGGTGGAGGCTGACTGCTGCGTGGTCATGTCCCCAGACAACACCCGTTCGCTGGGCAAAGACCACGCCCAGCCTGTGCAGTTCCTGTGAACCCCCTGTGCCGACCGCCGGCCGCCGACCCCCCGACCCCCCGAACCTTTGAACCGCCGAAACCCCTGAACCGCCGGTCGACATGAGCGGGACGTCGAACGCGGGGATACTTGGTCGTGTGACTTCCCAGCAGCCGCGAGCCACCCCGGCACACCCGGGCGACGAGGAACCCGACCTGCGGGCCCACCCGGAGCGCTACCGGGTCGGGCGAGGTGAGCAGGGGGTCCTGACGGTGCAGCCCTACAAGGCTGAGCTGCTGCCGCTGTGGCGTTTTCGTACCCCGGACGTCGCCCGGCAGAGTGCGGCAGCGCTCAGGGTCGCCTTCGACGACTACCTCGCTGCCGGCGACCTCGTCGGAGCCGACATGGCCCGCAAGTACCTGCAGATGGGCTTCACCCGGGCGCGGCGGTACGCCAACCATCCCGGCGGTCGCAAGTACGACGGGCCGGTGCCACCGGACCAGCGGGGGGTGAGCGGCGCCCACGGGCGCGCCGAGCTGCCCCGTGGGCCCGAGGACCCGGAGAAGGCCGAGTCCGCACGCATCTTCAAGCAGGCCTGGGACGAGGTCGAGCAGGTCGGCGAGTACACGACCTGGCGGGCCACCCACAAGAAAGAGCACGGTTAGGCCACAGGCTGCGCACAGACCGGGGTCCGAGGCTTCAGGGAACCCAGCCCTGCTGAACTCTCGACGGAGGCCCCCGATGACCGACCCCACCCAGACCCTGCCGTATGCCGCGCCCGCGGCACCCGAGGCGCAGATGTCCGAGGGACGTGACTCCCCGCCGAGCACGGCGCCGGCGCTCAACCCACCGGTGTGGTCCGGTCGCAAGACCGCGATCGCCGCCGCGCTGGCCATCGGCATCTCGGCCATGGGAGCGGTGGGGGCCGCTGCAGCCCTTCCCGTCGGGTCGACGTCTGGCGGCACGGGGCAGTTCCAGCCCGGCGGGCCCGGCGGCCGGGGCCAGGGCGGCCCCGGCCGGCTGGGGACGCAGCAAGGCGCCGTTCCGCAGGCTCCGGACAACACCCAGCAGCCTCCCGGCCAGCTCGGCCAACCCGGCCGGGGCGTGGTGCCGGCCGACCCGAACGCGGCGCCGGCCGACCCGAACGCGAGCACGACGTGAGCCCGCTCGCCGCAGCTCGGTCGGTGATCGGGTCGCTGGCCCTGCACGCCCCTGCGCCGACCCCGGCTCGCGCGAGGCGTCGCTCGGTGACGTTGCAGCGCAAGGACTTCGGCGCCGTACCCGTCTGTGGCTCGGTCCGCCCGCCGGCGTCCCAGCGCGAGCGGTCCGGGCGTCCTCCGCAGTAGGCGGGCCTGGACCGGCTCGGTCTAGGAGAGGGGGCGGATCTCGCCGGAGCCCCGGATGACCAGCTCGGGCGCGATCACCACGTGCCTGGGGGCCGAGGTGTCGCCGTCGATGCGGGCGAAGAGCCGCCTGGCGACCTCGGAGCCGATCAGGGCGACGCTCTGCTTCACCACCGTCAGCGGCGGGTCGACGATGTCGGCGAGGGGGAAGTCGTCGAACCCCACGAGGGCCACCCGGCCCGCCAGTCCGCGTTCGTGCAGGGCGCGAATCGCCCCGATGGCCAACGAGTTCCGCGCTGCGAAGACCGCGGTGGGTGGCTGCGGGCCGTCGAGCAACCGGATGAGTCCGGCGGCGGCGTCGTCGGGGGAGCGCAGGGCCAGGGCCTCGAGTGAGGGGTCGGGCGCGATGCGCGCGGTGTGCAGGGTGCGCCGGTAGCCGTCGTGGCGGGCCTGGGCCGTCTGGATCGAGGGCAGGTCGCCGAGGAACGCAATGCGGCGGTGGCCGTGGGAGAGCAGGTGCTGCACGGCGAGCTGCGCGCCCAGCGCGTTGTCGACGGTGACCGAGTCGGTGTCGACGCCGTTGGGGCGCCGGTCGACGAAGACGATCGGCAGGCCGCTGCGCAGGTCGTCGGCCAGGTAGTCGTGGCGGTCGGTGGCCGGCATGAGGAGCAGGCCGTCGACGCGGCGCCGGACCAGGCTCTCGACGAGCGCGCGCTCGCGCTCGGGCTCCTCGTCCAGGCTCGAGGCGATGATGGCGACGTCGCGGTCACGGGCGGCGTCCTCGAGGCTGCGCAACAGGCTCGAGGAGTACGAGTTGCTGACGTCCTGGAGCAGCGCGCCGACCATGGCGCTCTTGCCGTGGGCCCGGCGCAGGTTGCTGGCGGCCAGGTTGTGGCGGTAGCCGAGCTGGACCACCGCGCGCTCCACCCGGGTCACGACATCGGGGGAGACTCCGGGCTCACGGTTGACCACCCGCGACACCGTCTTGAGGCTGACCCCCGCGAGCGCGGCCACCTCACGCATGGTGGCCCGCGGCGGGCGGCCGCTCTTTGACAACGATGTCATCATCACGAGGGCAGTTGTACAGGAAGGGTCCATCCGCGCACAACACCCGTTGACAAATCGGCGACAGCGGTCTAGAACTTTGTCTGACAACGTTGTCACGCGGCGATGGAGCCGCCTGAGAGGGGAGACCTCAATGACTCGCACCACCCTGCACCGCCCCGCCGTCCGCCGCAGTCTGGCCATCACCCTCGCCGCATCGACCGCGCTGGCCCTCGGCGCCTGCAACCGGTCCAGCTCGAGCGACACCGCCGGCACCGGTGGCGAGGAGACCGTGGGCGTCACGCTCATCACCAAGGACTCCACCAACCCGTTCTTCGTCGCCATGCAGAACGGTGCCAAGGCCGACTCCGACAAGAACAACGTCAAGCTGACCATCGCCTCCGGCAAGCAGGAGGGTGACGACCAGGGCCAGATCACGGCCATCGAGGACGCCATCGTCAGGGGTGACAAGGGGATCCTCATCACCCCGATGAGCGACGGCGTCAACTCGGCCATGACCAAGGCCCGCGACGCCGGCCTGTTCGTCATCGCCCTGGACACCCCGCCCGACCCGGCCGACACCGTCGACATCACCTTCGCGACCAACAACCGGGCCGCAGGCAAGCTCGACGGCGAGTGGGCCGCCGCGCAGCTCGACGGCAAGCCCGCGGTGATCGCCCTGCTCGACCTGTTCAGCGACAAGATCGTCTCGGTCGACTACGACCGTGACCAGGGCTTCCTCGAGGGCATGGGGATCGACGTCGCCGACCCGAAGAAGAACGGCGACGAGGCCAAGACCGGCAAGTACACCGGCGGCAAGGGTGGCGACTACACCATCGTCTGCAACGAGGCCAGCAACGGCGCCGAGGACGGTGGCCGCACCGCGATGGAGAAGTGCCTCGCGAGGAACCCCGACATCAACCTCGTCTACACCATCAACGAGCCGGCTGCCGTCGGTGCCAACGCTGCCCTGAAGGCGGCCAACAAGGAAGCCATGATCGTCTCGGTCGACGGCGGCTGCGCCGGGGTCGACAGCGTCAAGAGCGGCGTCATCGGGGCGACCGCCCAGCAGTACCCGCTCAAGATGGCCACGCTCGGCATGGAGGCCATCGCCAAGATCGCCCGCGGCGGCGAGAAGCCCAAGGTCACCGAGGGCCTGGAGTTCTTCGACACCGGCGTCGCCCTGGTCACCGACCAGAAGGTCGACGGCGTCGAGAGCATCTCCTCCGAAGAGGGCGCCAAGATCTGCTGGGGCAACTGACCATGTCCCCCGAGGTCACCTCTGCTGCCGCCGAGTTCGCTCGGCGGCAGCAGTCGCCCCTCCAGCGCGTGCAGCACCAGCTGCACGGCAGGCCGTGGCTGAGCCCGCTGTTCCTGCTGCTGGTGGCGTTCGTCTCCTTCTACATCGCGACCCCGACGTTCCTCACGGCCAACTCGATGGGCATCCTGCTCCAGCAGACGGCCGTGGTGGCCGCCCTGGCCGTGGGGCAGACCCTGGTCATCCTCACCGCCGGCATCGACCTGTCGGTCGGAGCCGTCATGGTCCTGTCGATGATGGTGATGGCCACGCTGTCCAAGGACGATGGCATGCCGGGCCTGCTCGGGCTGGCCATCGGGCTGCTGCTCGCCACCGGCGCCGGCGCGTTGAACGGCCTCCTGGTGACCCGGCTCAACCTGCCGCCGTTCATCGTCACCCTCGGCACGCTGAGCATCTTCACGGCCATCGCGCTGCTCTACTCCGGCGGCGCGAGCATCCAGGCCAACCACCTGCCCGACCTGCTCAACTTCCTCGGCAAGAGCTTCGGCATCGGACAGTTCCGGCTGACATGGGGAATCGTGGTGGTCATCCTCATCTACGCGGTGATCGGCTTCGTCCTGTCGCAGACCGCATGGGGCCGATACGTGTATGCCGTCGGCGACGACCCCGAGTCGGCCCGCCTCTCCGGTGTGCCGAGCAAGCGGATCCTCCTGGCCGTCTACACGGTGGCCGGCCTGATCTACGGTCTCGCCGCCTGGATCCTCATCGGGCGGTCCGGCGCAGCCACACCCAACGCCTTCCCGGAGGCCAACCTGGCAAGCATCACGGCCGTGGTGATCGGTGGCACGAGCCTGTTCGGAGGTCGCGGCCGACTGGTCGGGACGCTCATCGGGGCACTGATCGTCCAGACGCTCCAGTTCGGCCTGTCCCAGATGGGCGTCGACCAGCAGTGGCGGGTCCTCGCGACCGGCATCCTGGTCATCATCGCCGTCGCAGTCGACCAGTGGATCAGGAAGGTGAAGGCATGAATCACCCCACGAAGTTCTCCGCTCGTCCCTCGCTCCGATACTTCGCGGGGACCCCGATGAGCATCATCCCAGAACGTTCTACGCTCCTTCGTCGCTCCGATACCTTCCGGGGGCCCCGATGAGCACCTCGACCATTGAGGTCGCCCACGGCGGAGTCCCGGCGGGCAAGGAGCACATCTACTCCCAGGAGCCGGTCCTGTCGGCCCGCAACCTCGTCATCACCTTCGGCCGCGTCGTCGGGCTCGACGGGGTCGACCTGGACCTGTACCCCGGTGAGGTCCTGGCGGTCATCGGCGACAACGGGGCCGGCAAGTCCACCCTCATCAAGTGCCTCACCGGCGCCTACGTCCCCGACTCCGGGGAGATCACGATGGGCGGCAAGCGGGTGCACTTCCGCAAGCCGCAGGACGCCCGCGCAGCGGGTATCGAGACGGTCTACCAGCAGCTGGCCGTCATCCCCGCCCTCGACATCGCGAGCAACCTCTACCTGGCTCGTGAGGAACGTCGCAAGGGTCCGTTGGGCTCGGTGCTGCGGATGCTGGACAAGAAGGGGATGGAGCGGCGCGCCGGCGAGTCGGTGCAGGAGCTCGGGATCCAGACGATCCAGAACATGAGCCAGGCCGTGGAGACCCTGTCCGGTGGGCAGCGCCAAGCCGTGGCCGTCGCGCGGGCGGCGGCGTTCGGCAGCACGGTCGTCGTCCTCGACGAGCCGACCGCCGCACTCGGTGTCAAGGAGTCCGGCATGGTGCTCGACATGGTCAAGCAGCTGCGGGACAAGGGCCTGTCGATCATCCTGATCAGCCACAACATGCCGCACGTGTGGGAGGTCGCCGACCGCATCCACATCCAGCGGCTCGGCGGCCGAGCGGGGGTCGTCACTCCCCAGACGCACGACATGGGTCAGGGTGTGGCCATCATGACAGGGGCCACGCGCCTGGACGGATCCTCGTCATGACCGGCACGGTCGTCGTCGGCTACATCCCGACGCCGGAAGG
>CAVRMT010000025.1:0-54102 GCA_963722015.1 uncultured Actinomycetota bacterium
GTGCTGCACGGCGAGCTGCGCGCCCAGCGCGTTGTCGACCGTGACCGAGTCGGTGTCGACGCCGTTGGGGCGCCGGTCGACGAAGACGATCGGCAGGCCGCTGCGCAGGTCGTCGGCCAGGTAGTCGTGGCGGTCGGTGGCCGGCATGAGGAGCAGGCCGTCGACGCGGCGCCGGACCAGGCTCTCGACGAGCGCGCGCTCGCGCTCGGGCTCCTCGTCCAGGCTCGAGGCGATGATGGCGACGTCGCGGTCACGGGCGGCGTCCTCGAGGCTGCGCAACAGGCTCGAGGAGTACGAGTTGCTGACGTCCTGGAGCAGCGCGCCGACCATGGCGCTCTTGCCGTGGGCCCGGCGCAGGTTGCTGGCGGCCAGGTTGTGGCGGTAGCCGAGCTGGACCACCGCGCGCTCCACCCGGGTCACGACATCGGGGGAGACGCCGGGCTCACGGTTGACCACCCGCGACACCGTCTTGAGGCTGACCCCCGCGAGCGCGGCCACCTCACGCATGGTGGCCCGCGGCGGGCGGCCGCTCTTTGACAACGATGTCATCATCACGAGGGCAGTTGTACAGGAAGGGTCCATCCGCGCACAACACCCGTTGACAAATCGGCGACAGCGGTCTAGAACTTTGTCTGACAACGTTGTCACGCGGCGATGGAGCCGCCTGAGAGGGGAGACCTCAATGACTCGCACCACCCTGCACCGCCCCGCCGTCCGCCGCAGTCTGGCCATCACCCTCGCCGCATCGACCGCGCTGGCCCTCGGCGCCTGCAACCGGTCCAGCTCGAGCGACACCGCCGGCACCGGTGGCGAGGAGACCGTGGGCGTCACGCTCATCACCAAGGACTCCACCAACCCGTTCTTCGTCGCCATGCAGAACGGTGCCAAGGCCGACTCCGACAAGAACAACGTCAAGCTGACCATCGCCTCCGGCAAGCAGGAGGGTGACGACCAGGGCCAGATCACGGCCATCGAGGACGCCATCGTCAGGGGTGACAAGGGGATCCTCATCACCCCGATGAGCGACGGCGTCAACTCGGCCATGACCAAGGCCCGCGACGCCGGCCTGTTCGTCATCGCCCTGGACACCCCGCCCGACCCGGCCGACACCGTCGACATCACCTTCGCGACCAACAACCGGGCCGCAGGCAAGCTCGACGGCGAGTGGGCCGCCGCGCAGCTCGACGGCAAGCCCGCGGTGATCGCCCTGCTCGACCTGTTCAGCGACAAGATCGTCTCGGTCGACTACGACCGTGACCAGGGCTTCCTCGAGGGCATGGGGATCGACGTCGCCGACCCGAAGAAGAACGGCGACGAGGCCAAGACCGGCAAGTACACCGGCGGCAAGGGTGGCGACTACACCATCGTCTGCAACGAGGCCAGCAACGGCGCCGAGGACGGTGGCCGCACCGCGATGGAGAAGTGCCTCGCGAGGAACCCCGACATCAACCTCGTCTACACCATCAACGAGCCGGCTGCCGTCGGTGCCAACGCTGCCCTGAAGGCGGCCAACAAGGAAGCCATGATCGTCTCGGTCGACGGCGGCTGCGCCGGGGTCGACAGCGTCAAGAGCGGCGTCATCGGGGCGACCGCCCAGCAGTACCCGCTCAAGATGGCCACGCTCGGCATGGAGGCCATCGCCAAGATCGCCCGCGGCGGCGAGAAGCCGAAGGTCACCGAGGGCCTGGAGTTCTTCGACACCGGCGTCGCCCTGGTCACCGACCAGAAGGTCGACGGCGTCGAGAGCATCTCCTCCGAAGAGGGCGCCAAGATCTGCTGGGGCAACTGACCATGTCCCCCGAGGTCACCTCTGCTGCCGCCGAGTTCGCTCGGCGGCAGCAGTCGCCCCTCCAGCGCGTGCAGCACCAGCTGCACGGCAGGCCGTGGCTGAGCCCGCTGTTCCTGCTGCTGGTGGCGTTCGTCTCCTTCTACATCGCGACCCCGACGTTCCTCACGGCGAACTCGATGGGCATCCTGCTCCAGCAGACGGCCGTGGTGGCCGCCCTGGCCGTGGGGCAGACCCTGGTCATCCTCACCGCCGGCATCGACCTGTCGGTGGGAGCCGTCATGGTCCTGTCGATGATGGTGATGGCCACGCTGTCCAAGGACGATGGCATGCCGGGCCTGCTCGGGCTGGCCATCGGGCTGCTGCTCGCCACCGGTGCCGGCGCGTTGAACGGCCTCCTGGTGACCCGGCTCAACCTGCCGCCGTTCATCGTCACGCTCGGCACGCTGAGCATCTTCACGGCCATCGCGCTGCTCTACTCCGGCGGCGCGAGCATCCAGGCCAACCACCTGCCCGACCTGCTCAACTTCCTCGGCAAGAGCTTCGGCATCGGGCAGTTCCGGCTGACATGGGGAATCGTGGTGGTCATCCTCATCTACGCGGTGATCGGCTTCGTCCTGTCGCAGACCGCATGGGGCCGATACGTGTATGCCGTCGGCGACGACCCCGAGTCGGCCCGCCTCTCCGGTGTGCCGAGCAAGCGGATCCTCCTGGCCGTCTACACGGTGGCCGGCCTGATCTACGGTCTCGCCGCCTGGATCCTCATCGGGCGGTCCGGCGCAGCCACACCCAACGCCTTCCCGGAGGCCAACCTGGCAAGCATCACGGCCGTGGTGATCGGTGGCACGAGCCTGTTCGGAGGTCGCGGCCGACTGGTCGGGACGCTCATCGGGGCACTGATCGTCCAGACGCTCCAGTTCGGCCTGTCCCAGATGGGCGTCGACCAGCAGTGGCGGGTCCTCGCGACCGGCATCCTGGTCATCATCGCCGTCGCAGTCGACCAGTGGATCAGGAAGGTGAAGGCATGAATCACCCCACGAAGTTCTCCGCTCGTCCCTCGCTCCGATACTTCGCGGGGACCCCGATGAGCATCATCCCAGAACGTTCTACGCTCCTTCGTCGCTCCGATACCTTCCGGGGGCCCCGATGAGCACCTCGACCATTGAGGTCGCCCACGGCGGAGTCCCGGCGGGCAAGGAGCACATCTACTCCCAGGAGCCGGTCCTGTCGGCCCGCAACCTCGTCATCACCTTCGGCCGCGTCGTCGGGCTCGACGGGGTCGACCTGGACCTGTACCCCGGTGAGGTCCTGGCGGTCATCGGCGACAACGGGGCCGGCAAGTCCACCCTCATCAAGTGCCTCACCGGCGCCTACGTCCCCGACTCCGGGGAGATCACGATGGGCGGCAAGCGGGTACACTTCCGCAAGCCGCAGGACGCCCGCGCAGCGGGTATCGAGACGGTCTACCAGCAGCTGGCCGTCATCCCCGCCCTCGACATCGCGAGCAACCTCTACCTGGCTCGTGAGGAACGTCGCAAGGGTCCGTTGGGCTCGGTGCTGCGGATGCTGGACAAGAAGGGGATGGAGCGGCGCGCCGGCGAGTCGGTGCAGGAGCTCGGGATCCAGACGATCCAGAACATGAGCCAGGCCGTGGAGACCCTGTCCGGTGGGCAGCGCCAAGCCGTGGCCGTCGCGCGGGCGGCGGCGTTCGGCAGCACGGTCGTCGTCCTCGACGAGCCGACCGCCGCACTCGGTGTCAAGGAGTCCGGCATGGTGCTCGACATGGTCAAGCAGCTGCGGGACAAGGGCCTGTCGATCATCCTGATCAGCCACAACATGCCGCACGTGTGGGAGGTCGCCGACCGCATCCACATCCAGCGGCTCGGCGGCCGAGCGGGGGTCGTCACTCCCCAGACGCACGACATGGGTCAGGGTGTGGCCATCATGACAGGGGCCACGCGCCTGGACGGATCCTCGTCATGACCGGCACGGTCGTCGTCGGCTACATCCCGACGCCGGAAGGCGTCGCGGCCTTCGTGAAGGCCAAGGGCGAAGCCCTGCTGCACGGTTCGCGTCTCGTCGTGGTCAACACCGGACAGAACGGTGACTTCGCGACGGCGAGCTTTGCGACGCAGCAGGACCTCGATGCCATCAGGGCCGAGCTGGAGCAGACCGGCCTCGACCACGAGGTGGTGCAGCCCGTCGGTGGCCTGGCCGCCGCCGAGGAGATCCTGAAGGTGGCCGAGGCAGAAGGCGCCGCCCTCATCGTGATCGGCATGCGGCAGCGCTCACCGGTGGGCAAGCTCTTCCTCGGCAGCACCTCCCAACAGGTCCTGCTCGACGCCCAGTGCGCGGTGCTCGCGGTGAAGGCCGCCAGGGCTTCCTGACCGCGGGATCCGGCACCTCGTCGGTGCCGGAGACCTGCATCCGACAGGACTGCCGCGTGGCCACCTCGGCCATGCGGCAGTCCTGTGCCCGTGGGTGTCAGCCTCGCGCCGAGCCCAGGCCGAGCACGACCGCCAGGCCCAGCGCGCTGCGCGGGTCGTATGCCGTCCGCCACAGACCGCCGTGCACCGCGCCGTCCGCCTCGTCCTGCCACGGCGCGCGGGGTCCGGGCCCGGCTGCCCGCAGGTCGTGGACCAGCAGGGCCGCCATGAGGGTGTTGCTGGTGGCGGGCTCGAAGACCTCGATCCCGAAGCGGTGGGCACCGGCGTAGGCCGAGGCCAGGGCGCGGTTCTTGACCACCGACCGGGTCCGTGTCGGCGGGGCGACGTTGAGGGAGACGGCCACACCCTCACGGGCCGCCACGGTCGCACGCCAGCGCTGGAGCCGTTTGGCCAGTGCGTAGTTGGGACCCTGCTGGGGGACGAGGCTGTCGTTGAGGCCGGGCGCCGAGCCCGGCGCGTAGTTGCGCTGCAGCAGCCGTCCACCGCTCGCGGTGCGCAGGGCCGGGCGGAGCACCCGCATGGTTGCCGACGGTGACCGGTAGGCGCGGGTGGAGAACTCGACCGCGTCGCCCGGCACCGCGAACACGTCGGTCGGGGTCGCCAGGAACGCCAGGGCGACGTCGTCGCGACGTCGCAGCAGCTCGGCACTGAGGGCGTCGACGGCCATGGCGACGCGCACGTTGGTGGCGCCGTCCGCATACACGTAGTTGCCCAGGACGAGCGGGCCCACCAAGCCGGTGAGCCAGTCGGCGACAGACGGCAGACCGTGCACGAGGTCGGCCCCCGCAACCGCCGCGAGCTCACCCGGGGGGTCGCCGAGCCGACGGCGGGGCCGCGAACCGAGCCCGCACCGACGGGCAGGTGCAGCGTGCCGGCGGAGCCGGCGGCGACCTCGAGCACGCGTTTCCAGATGTCCGGTCGCGGTAGGTCGACGCCGACGACCTCGGCTCCCCACGACAGCAGGGCGCGCAGCGGTCCCATCTCGGCGCCGGCGCCGAGGACGACGACCTTGTGGCCGGACAGGTCGAGCCAGCCGGGGTTGGCCATCACCTCGCGAACCTTGTCGGCGGCTGAGGGTTCCAGCGAGCCGGCGCCGACCCAGCGGTCGAGCTGGCGGTGCAGGGCGTCGCCGCTGAGGCGTTCGCCGTGCAGCGGCAGGCTGAGCCGGGTGGCCGGTGTGCCCGTGCCACGGACGGTCACGGTCTGCAGCGGCGCACCGGACTCCGGGGTCGCGGTGAAGGCCTCGGACAGGGGCAGCTCACCCCGGGGCGTGGCGCAACGCATCCGTGCGTGGAGGGAGTCCAGACCCGCGCGGGCGATGTCGACCGCGGCCTCGCCGTCGCGCAGCAGCCCGGCCTCGACCATCCGGCGGAAGTGGGTGAGGTAGCCCTGTCGCCAGTTGGTCTCGCGCTCGGCCGCCTGCGCGCCGACCGGGTCCACCGACCGTAGGGCGTCAGCGGTGACCGCGCGTCCGAGCGCGGAGGTGGACCGCTTGCCGTCGACCTCGGGGAAGACCACTCCGGTGTGCGCCATGCGGCGAGTATGCCGTGACGACCGCTCCGCCTCGCCGACGCACCCCGGACCGAGTTTGGGGGCGGTGCGGTGACGAACTCGTCACCGCACCGCCCCCAAATGAGGAAGACGGGTGGACCCGAGTCCTCAGACCTCCATGCCGAGGCGCGCCTTGAGGCCGTCGAGCTCCACCTGGAGCTGGGTCGGGAGGTTGTCGCCGAACTTGGCGAACCACTCCTCGATCTGCGGGATCTCGGCCTTCCACTCCTCGGCATCGACGGTGAGCACCTGCTCGAGAGCGGCGTCGCTCATGTCGAGACCGCTGGTGTCGAGCGACTCCGGGGTGGGCACGTGGCCGATCGGGGTCTCGACAGCGGCCGCCTTGCCCTCGATGCGCTCGATGGCCCACTTCAGGACCCGGCTGTTCTCGCCGAACCCGGGCCACAGGAAGCCACCCTCGTCGTCGCGGCGGAACCAGTTGACGTAGAAGATCTTCGGCAGCTTGCTGGCATCGGCGTCCTTGCCGAGGTTGACCCAGTGCTGGAAGTAGTCACCGGCGTTGTAGCCGATGAACGGCAGCATGGCCATCGGGTCGCGACGGACGACGCCGACCGCACCGGTGGCGGCTGCAGTGGTCTCCGAGGAGAGCGTCGCGCCCATGAAGGTGCCGTGGATCCAGTCGCGGGCCTCGGTGACGAGGGGGACCGTGGTCTTGCGGCGGCCACCGAAGAAGATCGCTGAGATCGGCACGCCCTTCGGGTCGTAGTACTCCTTGGCGAGGATGTCGCACTGCTCGATGGGGGTGCAGTAGCGGCTGTTCGCGTGGCTCGAGAGCTCGTCGGAGTCGGGCGTCCAGTCCTGGCCCTTCCAGCTGGTCGCGTGGTCCGGGGTGTTCTCCAGGCCCTCCCACCAGATGTCGCCGTCGTCGGTGAGCGCGACGTTGGTGAAGACCGAGTTGCCCTTGTTGATGGTCTTCATGGCGTTGGGGTTGGTGTGCTCGTTGGTGCCGGGGGCGACGCCGAAGAAACCGAACTCGGGGTTCACGGCATACAGGCGGCCGTCCTCGCCGAAGCGCATCCAGGCGATGTCGTCACCGAGGGTCTCGACCTTCCAGCCCGGGATGGTCGGAGCGAGCATCGCCAGGTTGGTCTTGCCGCAGGCGCTCGGGAACGCTGCGGCGATGTAGTAGACCTGCTCCTGCGGCGAGATGAGCTTGAGGATGAGCATGTGCTCGGCCAGCCAGCCCTCGTCGCGGGCCATGACCGAGGCGATGCGCAGGGAGTAGCACTTCTTGCCGAGCAGGGCGTTGCCGCCGTAGCCGGAGCCGTAGCTCCAGATCATCCGCTCCTCGGGGAACTGCACGATGTACTTCTCGGGGTTGCAGGGCCACTTCACGTCCTGCTGGCCCGGCTCGAGGGGCGCACCGACCGAGTGCAGGGCGGGGACGTACCTGGCCTCGTCGCCGAGCTCCTCGATGCGACGCAGGACGTTGACGCCGCAGCGGGCCATCACGCGCATGGAGGCCACGACGTACTCGGAGTCGGTGAGCTCGACGCCGAACATGGGGTTCTCGGAGTCGAGGTGACCCATGACGAAGGGGATGACGTACATCGTCCGGCCCTTCATGCACCCGGCGTACAGCCCGCGCATGAGGTCCTTCATCTCGTTCGGGTCCATCCAGTTGTTGGTGGGCCCGGCATCCTTCTCGTCCACGGAGCAGATGTAGGTGCGGTCCTCGACCCGGGCGACGTCGGTCGGGTCGGAGGCGGCGTAGAAGCTGTTGGGCTTGAGCTCCTCGTTCAGCCGCACGAAGGTGCCGGCGGCCACGAGCGTGTCGGTGAGCCGGGTCCACTCGGCGTCGGAGCCGGTGACCCACTCGATGTGGTCGGGGGTGGTCAGTGCGGCCACCTCGTCGACCCAGGCCTGGAGGCCTGCGTGCGTGGTGCCCCCAGCCCGCTGGTCGGTGTGCTGCGTCGCCTCGGTCGTCATCGTGATCGGCCGTCCCTTTCGCCCGGGCACAACCGCCCCGGGATCACCACGGTTGAATGCGTCCACGCGGGACCTCGGTCCACATGGTGAACGCTTCTGATCTGGCCAAGGTAGCCCCGCCCCGTAGGTGGTCGGTACCGTTGTCGCGCTAGTTGCTGGTGAAAAGCCTCACAACTCCCGCGTCGTCCTGACCTGCATGTTTGCTTCTTGCAAGGCTTGCAAGATCCTTCTCTCAACGGCCTGGTTCTTGCAGCGTGCGCCGTCCGCCGGCGGCCCTGGCCGGCGCCGGTCGGGCGGCAGCGGAGGCGCTCGGCAGGGCCGCGCAAGGCAGGTGGCGGGGTGGTTGACCGGGTGCCGGGACGGTATGGCGCGCGCCTCCACGGCCATGGCCGAGCCGATTTCGTGTGCGAGGGGGTGAGCCGGTAGTCTTTCCCGTCGTTGCCTTGGGCGATCCCCGAGGCGACATTTCGCGCCCGTAGCTCAACGGATAGAGCATCTGACTACGGATCAGAAGGTTAGGGGTTCGAATCCCTTCGGGCGCACTCTGTGTTGAGACAGACGTTTGGGGCCCCGGTCCGCGGAGACGCGGCCGGGGCCTTGCTCGTCCCTCGCTCATCCTTTGCCCGCGGCCTGTGCCACGCAGTCGCCGCCCCTGCGAGGGTCTGCCGCTACGTCCCTTGCGGTTCTGAAGTTTCAGCGTAGTGTGAAAGTCATGAACACCGTCGAGACGTCACTCGTCCAGGTTGCCGACCGTTCGCAAGCCGGCTCGCGCGCACGCTCGCGTGGGTGGCCCGGAGGCGGACGAGCGAGCCCTGCGCGAGTTCGTGGAGGACTTCGGGCTGGCGATGGACGGCGCCGGTCTGCCGCGGGCAGCCGGCCGGGTGTTCGGGTGGCTGCTGGTCTGTGAGCCTGCCGAGCAGACGGCCGCAGACCTCATCGAGGCGCTGGGGTCCAGCACGGGCGGGGTGAGCCAGAGCCTGCGCCTGCTCATCCATCACAGGTTCGTCGAGCGCTCCGGCCGACCCGGGGACCGGCGCAGCTTCTACCGGGTTGCCCCCGGCGCCTGGGAACGGGTGATGGCCGCCCAGCAAGCCGACACGATCCGGTTCCGCCAGCTGGGGGAGCGCGGGCTGGAGGTGCTCGTCTCTGCGTCGGAGCAGCGCCGCCGTCGACTGTCCGAGATGACCGCCTTCTACAAGTTCCTCGAGAAGGAGATGCCCGCGCTGATGCAGCGGTGGGCCGACAGCCGAGGCGGCACCGATGAGTGACACCCCCGACCCGGCCATCGCGACCACCGGCCTGACCAAGCGCTTCGGCGACTTCACGGCCGTAGACGGTCTCGACCTCACCGTGGGGACCGGGGAGATCTTCGGCTTCCTGGGCCCCAACGGCTCCGGGAAGTCCACGACCATCCGGATGCTCCTGGACCAGCTGCGGCCGACCAGCGGTTCGGCCCGCGTGCTCGGCCGGGACAGCCGGGTGGACTCCCTCGACATCCGGCGACGCATCGGCTACCTCCCCGGAGATCTCGCCCTCTATCCCAAGATGACCGGGCGGGCCACGATCGACTACTTCGCCCGTCTGCGCGGCGGCGTCGACGCGGCATACGTCGACGAGCTCGCCGAGCGGCTGCAGGCCGACCTGAGCAAGAAGGTCGGTGAGTACTCCAGCGGCAACCGACAGAAGATCGGCCTGATCCAGGCGTTCATGCACCGTCCCGCGCTGCTCATCCTCGACGAGCCGAATGCCGGTCTCGACCCGCTCGTGCAGCAGACGTTCCAGGAGCTGCTGCGCGAGGTCCGTGCGCAGGGACGCACGGTGTTCCTGTCCTCGCACACCCTCTCGGAGGTGGAGAGGGTCGCTGACCGCGTCGGCATCATCAAGCGTGGGCGACTGGTGGTCGTCGAGCGCGTCGAGACGCTGAAGCACGAGGCGATCAACCGGCTCGACTTCGAGTTCGCCGAGCCCGTGCCCCCCGACCTGTTCACGGGGGTGCAAGGCGCCCACGACGTGGAGATCGACGGGGTGCACGCCGAGGTCGCCTACACCGGCTCGGTCAACGCCGTCCTCACCGCCGCGCTGCACCACGAGGTCGTCGCCCTGCACTCGCGGGACTCCGACCTCGAGGAGATCTTCCTGACCTACTACCGCGACACACCGAAGGACGAGACGACCCGGATGAGCGGGGCCAGCCATGTCCGTTGACCTCTTCGTGCACGACACCCGTCGTCGCGGCACCGGCACGGCCGTCATGGCGGGCGCCCTCGGCGGCTTCGCCTTCTTCGGCATCGCCATCAGCGGAAGCCTCGGTGACACCTTCGATGCGCTCAGCGACGCCATGCCGGCAGCTCTGGCGGCCTTCGTCGGCGGTGACGTGCCCGGCGGCTACGTCGTCGGCGAGCTCTTCACTCTGGTCGCCCCCATCGTCCTGGTGGTCTATGCCGTGATGGCTGGGTCAGCAGCCCTCGCAGGGGAGGAACGGGACGGCACGATGGCGCTGCTCGCAGCCCAGCCCGTCTCCCGCGCCAGGGTCCTGTGGGCCAAGGCAGGCAGCCTCGCCCTGTCGCTCGTGGTGATCGGCACGTGCTTCTGGGCGCTGATGGCGCTCGGTGGGTCCATGTTCGACTCGGACCTCGGCGCCGCGAAGATGGCGGCCGGGGTGGCCCACCTGGTCTTCCTCGCCCTGGCCATGGCGTCGATCGCCCTCGCCGTGGGCGCCGCCACGGGCCACCCCGAGGTCGCCGCCGCAGCGGGCGGCGTCGTCGCTCTCACGGCATACCTCACCTCCACGATGCTGCCGCTGGCGGGACTGGACCGGTGGGCCGAGCTCAGCCCGTGGCACTACGCCCTGAGCAGCGACCCGCTGCGCAACGGGGTGGACGTCGCCCACCTCGGGGTGCTGGCCGCGATCTGCGTGGTCGCCATGGTGATCGCCCACCTCCTGTTCGACCGTCGCGACCTCAGGGGCTGACCATGACGACGAGGACCACCACCCGCCCCCCTACCCCCGACGCCTTCGCGGCGGCCCCGTCGCAGCTCTCCGTCTTCTGGACCATCTGGGTGCGTGGCGTCGCCGACAAGCGGACCGTCATCGGCGTCCTCACCTTCTACGCGCTCGCCTTCGGAGCCGGTATCGGCGCCCTGTGGATCGCGCTCGAGGACGTCTTCGCCGACCTGGACTTCCCCGCTGCCTTCGACGCCATCCTCGGAAGCGCGCCCATCAACACCCCGGCAGGCTGGGTCAACGCGGAGATGCTCTCCATCGTCGGCCCCGGTTTCCTCATCGCCGCAGCCCTGGTCTCTGCCAGTGCCGCCACCGCCGGTGAGGAACAGCACCGGACCCTCGGGCTCGTGCTGTCCACAGGCACCAGCCGCACCACCTTCCTCGCCGCCAAGACCGCGGCCGTGCTCACGCACGTCCTGGTCGTCGCCGCGGGGATGTTCGGCGGGCTGCTTCTCGGGAACCTCTTCGGCGACCTGGGGCTCGGCGTCGGCGCGATGCTCGTCGCCACGGTCTGGATGGTGCTCATCACGCTCGTCTACGCCGCGATCGCGCTCACCGTGGGCGTCCTGACCGGCAGGACGCGCACCACCGCAGCCGTCACGGGCGGGATCGCGGTGGTGTCGTTGGTCCTGGCCCTGTTCCTGCCGATCAAGGCATCCCTCGCCGAGTGGGCCAAGCTCAACCTCTGGTACCCGTACAGCGGCAACGTGGCCCTGGTCGACGGCATCGACTGGGGGCTGGCCGCCGTCATGGTGGGCACCACCGTCGTGGTCAGCGCCATCGGGTTCATCGGCATCCGTCGCCGGGAGGACCTGCGGGGCTGAGCAGCCCGGCATGACCTTCGCCCCTACACGGCGGTCGGTGCCGGTACTACCGTCGTGAAGAAGGGATGTACCCCTCGGTCCGGGCGGTGAGCTGGTGTGCGCACAGTGGTGGTGGGCTACGACGGCTCCACGGCGTCGACGGCGGCTGTGGGGTGGGCGGTCGACGAAGCCCGCCTGCACGGTGCCGAGCTGGAGGTGTGGACGGCAGTGGACCCCTTCCCTCCCGTCACTGCGGGGGAGCTGGTCGATGAGGCGACCGCGCTCGAGCAGATGCGGTCGGCGGTGGCCGACCTCACCCGCGACACTCCGGCCACGTTCCACGTGGGATCGGGGCGAGCCGTTCCCGTCCTCGGCGCGGCAGGCGTCGACGCCGACCTGCTGGTCGTGGGGTCGCGGGGCCGGAACCCCATCACCCGGCTGCTCCTGGGCTCGGTCAGCGCCGGGTGCCTGCATCGCGCGCCCTGCGCGGTGGCGGTGGTCCGACCCGGGACACAGACGCGCGCGGAGCACGGCAGGGTCCTGGTGGGCATCGACTCCTCGCGGGCCGCACGGCACGCCCTGAAGGTGGCCGCGCAGGAGGCCCTGGTCCGTGGCGCCACGCTCCAGGTGCTGCACGGCGTGCACTGGGACCACCTCGCCGTGGAGCTGACCGTACCCACGACGCGGCAGCTGATGGCCTGGGGCCGGGACCTCGTGCGGGAAGAGCTGGCCAGGTCCGGAGTGGAGGCCACCACCACGGTGCTGAACGGCCACCCCCCGGATCTGCTCGTCCGCCACAGCGCCGAGGCGAACCTGCTCGTGCTGGGCTCACGCGGGCACGGCCTCGTCGCGAACGCGGTCACCGGGTCGACCACCGACTACTGCGTCAGACACGCGGCGTGCCCGGTCCTGGTCGTCCGGCCCCTCAGGGCCGATGGCGCCTGACGAGCTTGCGGACCTCGTCGGCGACGAGCAGCATGCAGGCGGTGGCGCCGGCCAGAAGCCACTGACCGGGGGAGAGGGCCACCGTCTCGAAGAGCCCCTGCACGGCCGGCACGTGCACCAGGACGACCTGCACGGCCACGATGAAGGTCAGCGCGATCCACAGCGACCGGTTCGTCAGCGTCCGGGCTGCGAACACCGACTGGCGGGGGCTGCGGACCGTGAGCGCGCTCACCACCTGGAACAGGACGAAGGTCGTGAACGCCAGGGTGTTCGCCTGCTCGCTCGGCAGGACGGCCGTGCCGTAGGCGAGGACGGACAGGGTGCCGACAGCCATGATCGAGCCGTTGAACGTGATCACGCCGATGCGTGACAGCGGCAGCAGCTGCTGGCTCGCGGCGCGCGGTGGACGCTGCATCACGTCCGGCTCGGGCGGGTCCAGGCCCAGGGCCAGGGCCGGTGGGCCGTCCATGATCATGTTGACCCACAGGATCTGCAGCGCGGTCAGTGGCGCCGGGAGCCCGAGGAGGGGAGCCACGAGCATGCTCGCGATGGCGCCGGCGCTGGTGGTGAGCTGGAACCGCAGGAAGGCCAGGATGTTGGCGTAGATGGTGCGCCCGGCCTCGACCGCGTGGACGATCGTGGCGAAGTGGTCGTCGACCAGGACCATGGCGGCAGCGTCACGGCTGACCTGCGTGCCGGCCCTGCCCATGGCCACGCCGATGTCCGCCGCCCTGAGCGCGGGGGCGTCGTTGACGCCGTCACCGGTCATCGCCGTGACGTGCCCGGCCTGCTGGAGGGACCGCACGATACGGAGCTTGTGCTCGGGACTGACGCGAGCGAAGACGCCGACGTCGCCGAGGGTGCTGTCGTCGTCGCCGAGCGCGTCGAGGTCGGCCCCGGTGCACGTCCTGCCGACGATCCCCAGCTCCTGGGCGATGGCCTCGGCGGTCGCAGCATGGTCGCCGGTGATCATCTTGACGTCCACCCCGGCGCCGTGGCAGGCGGCGATGGACTCCACCACGCTGTCCCTGGGGGGATCCAGGAGCCCGACGAGGCCGAGGAGGGTGAGGTCCTCGAGCAGCTCTGCGAGGGCGTCGGGATCGAAGCCCTGACGGGGCACCCGGCGTTCGGCCACGGCAAGGACGCGCAGGCCGTCGCCAGCCAGGCGTCGCATCGCCGTGGACACGTCCTCGCCCGTGGAGGCGCCCAGGGTGGCCGTGGTGCCCGGTGGCTCGAGCAGCCGCGTGCAGCGTTCGAGCAGGACGTCCAGGGCTCCCTTGACGATCACCACGACCTTCGTCGGGTCCCCCGCGTCGAGGTGCGCGGTGACCATGTACCGGTGGCGTGCGTCGAAAGGGATCTCGGCACAGCGCGGTATGGCGCTGCGCTGGCCGTCAGGGTCCACCCCCACCTTCGTCGCGAGCACCAGGAGCGCGGCCTCCATGGGGTCCCCCAGGACACGGTCACCGTCCAGGCTGCTGTCGTTGCACAGCGCCGCAGCCCGGGCCAGTCGAGCCATCGACTCGGCCTCGGGCCCCGGTAGGGCGACACCGTCCACGGTCACCGCGCCCTTCGCGTGGTAGCCGGTCCCGGAGACCTCATAGCGCCGCCCGCCGACCCACACGCTGCGCACGGTCATCTGGTTGACCGTCAGCGTCCCCGTCTTGTCGGTGCACACCACCGACGTGGCCCCCAAGGTCTCCACGGAGGCCAGGTGCTTCACCAGGGCGCCTCTCCTGGCCATCCGGCGGACACCGACGGCGAGGGTGACGGTGACGACGACCGGCAGGCCCTCGGGGACCGCGGCCACCGCCAGCGCCACGGCCGACAGCAGGACGACGTGCCAGGCGTCCCCGCGCAGCAGCCCGAGCAGCAGGTAGACCGCCACCGCCACCCCGCCGATCGCGGCGAGACGTCTTCCCAGCTGCGCCAGCTGTCGCTGGATCGGCGTCGCCACCTCCGGGGTCCGGGCGATGAGGTCGGCCAGGACGCCCAGCTCGGTCTGCACGCCGGTCGCCGTGACCACGAGCTCGCCCCGTCCTCGAGTGACCAGGGTGTTCATGAAGGCCATGCACCACCGGTCGCCCACCGCGGCATCGCCTGCGGGCAGGGGGTCGGTGCGTTTGCTCGTGGGCAGCGACTCCCCGGTCAGGGCCGACTCGTCGACCTGCAGCTGCTCGGCCAGCAGCAGCCTCCCGTCGGCCGGGACCTGGTTGCCCGCCTCGAGGACGACCACGTCACCGGGGACGAGCTCGACGGCCTCGATCTGGACCAGCCGACCGTCCCGTCGGACCACGCACGTCGGGAACAGCATCTTGCGCAGCGACTCCAGGCTGTGCTCCGCGCGGAACTCCTGCACGAAGCCCAGCAGCGAGTTGATGACGATCACGGTGAAGATGACGACGGTGTCCTTGTAGTCCCCGACCAGACCCGCGACCAGCGCGGCCGCGAACAACAGGAGGATCAACGGGTTGCGGACCTGGTCCACCAGCAGCAGGATCCGCCGGCGCCGAGGGGGAGAGGGGAGCGCGTTCGGCCCGTGGAGCGACTGGCGTCGCTCCACCTGCCCGGGGCTCAGCCCGGCGGGGACCGTGACCTCCAGCGCATCGGCCACGTCGGCGCCCTGCATGGCATGCCACGGGGGTCGTGCGGACGCCCGCACCGGTGGCGATGCGCTTGTCACGGCAGGACCACCCACTCCAGATCGTGTCCGGTCATCGGCCCGCCGGGGAGCCCTCGTGCGCGCGGAAGCGGCTGGCTCGACGGCGGTGCCGCCGCTGGGTCGTCGTCCCGAAAACCTACTCGGGCCGGTGGGTGCTGTACAGGGACCGCGGGGCGAGGGTCGGGCAGGATGGTCACGAGCCGGGGAGGTCGTCGCAGTGGTCACGAGTGCAGCGCTGGTCGCCGGGGTCCTGTGTGCCGTGCTGGGCGGTGACCTGTTCGTGCGTGGGGTGGTGAGCCTGGCCGCCTGGTGGCGCGTCCCGGCGGGACTGATCGGGGCAACCATCGCGGCCTTCGCGACCTCCAGCCCGGAGCTGACCGTCGCCATCACCTCCGCCTTGCGCGGGCGTCCGGAGATCGCGCTCGGCGACGCCCTGGGCAGCAACGTGGTGAACCTCGGCGTGGTGCTGGGCCTGGCACTGGTCTTCGGAGCCGTGACGGTGAACGGGGGCACCCTCGCCCGCGACATCCCGATGGCCCTCGCGGCACCCGCGGTCCTGGGCCTGTTCTGCCTGGACGGAACCCTCGGGCGGCTCGAGGCGACGATGATGCTGCTCGTCTTCCTGGGCTGGCTCGTCCGGACCGTCCTGGCGGCCCGGCGGGTGCGTGACTCGGCGGTCATGGACCTCCTGGAGCGCACCCACCGGGCGACGGTGCTCAGCGTGGTGGGGGGTCTGGCGCTGCTCGTCGTGTCGGGCCGGTTGATCGTGACGGGGGCGGTCGGGGTCAGCGAGGCACTGGGCTGGGACGGTTTCGCCGTCGGCGCGGTGTTCGTCGCCCTCGGCACCTCGGCCCCCGAGATCGCCACGATGCTGGCGGCCCGCGCCCACGGTCACGACGACGTCGGGGTGGGGACCGTCCTCGGGAGCAACATCTTCAACACCCTGCTCATCGTGGGGGTGGCGGCACTCATCTCGCCGATCGAGGTCGCCCGCACGGAGGTCCTCGTGGGGGCCGGAGCCAGCATGCTGGTCATCGTGCTGGCGCTGCCGAACCGGTCGGGGCAGCTTCTCAGGTGGCGCAGCGCACCTCTGCTGCTGACGTATGCGGCGCTGGTCAGCGTGATGGTCGGGAGCTCGCAGGCCTGTATCAACGCCTGATCATCGACGGCGTTGCGCGAGGGACGTCATGCCGTCGGCCGCCCGCGCGAGGAGGGGTCCGGTCACCGCGAGCAGCAGGATGTAGGCACTGGCGAGGGAGCCCACCTCGAGGTACCCCGCAGCGACCGCGAGCCCGGCGATGACCACCGAGAACTCACCCCTCGCCACGAGGGCGGTGCCTGCGCGCACGCGACCCCGCACCGCGACGTCGTCGCGCCGCGCGGCATACCAGCCGGTCGCGACCTTGGTCAGCGTGGTCACCGTCGCGAGGGCCAGGGCGGCCGGCAGGACCGGCACGATCGCTGCGGGGGCGACCTGCATGCCGAAGGACAGGAAGAACAGCGCGGCAAAGAGGTCTCGCAACGGGCCGAGCACCTCCCGCGCCCGGCGGGCGGTCTCGCCCGGGACGGCCAGCCCGACGAGGAAGGCGCCCACCGCCGCCGAGGCACCCGCCCAGTGCGTGAGCCCGGCCACGAGCAGCGTCAGCCCCAGGACCCGCAGCATCACCTGTTCGTCGTCGTCGTGCCGCAGCACCCGCTCCAGCCGGCCCGTCAGCCGGAACGCGATGACGAACACGGCCGCCACCACCACGACCGCCAGGACCACGCCGATGACTGCGCCCTGGGCGGTCTCGCCGACGAGGAGGGCGGCCAGCACCGGCAGGTACACGGCCATGGCCATGTCCTCGAGCACCAGCACCGACAGGATCGCCGGCGTCTCTCGGTTACCGCTGCGACGCAGGTCCCCGAGCAGCCGTGCCACGATGCCCGACGAGGAGATCCAGCAGATCCCCGCCAGGGCCAGACTGGCCTGCCACTCGAAGCCCAGCACCACGCCGGCCAGGTATCCCGGTGTGGCGTTGAGGGCGAAGTCGAGGACCCCGCTGGGCGAGTGCCGCTTCAGGGAGGTCCTGAACTCGGCGGCGGAGAACTCCAGGCCCAGCAGCAGCAGGAGCAGGAGCACCCCGATCTCCGCGGTGGCCTCCACGAACGGCGCTGTCGACTCGGTGTCACCGACGCCGATCCCGCGCAGCAGCAGTCCTCCCAGCAGGAACAGCGGGACCGGGGACAGGCTCAGTCGACGAGCGACCGTCGCCAGCGCGGCGAGCAGGACAAGGAGCGCTCCCAGTTCGACGAGGAAGCGGCCGACGTCGTCCACCTGTCAGCCGGTGACGATCTTCTGGACGCCTGCGATTCCCGCTTCGGTCCCCACGACCACCAGCGTGTCCCCCCCGTGCAGGGGTTCGGAAGGGGCCGGGGAGGCGATGACCGTCGCACCCCGCACGACGGCCACCACGGACGAGCCGGTCAGGGTCCGGGCGCGGGTGTCGCCCAGGGTGCCGCCGTCGAACCGGGACCCGTCCGGCACCTCGACCCTGGCCGACATCAGGCCGGGGATCTCGCGGGTCAGGTCGGCGAAGCGCTCGGTGAGGCGCGGAGCCCCCAGCAGCTCGGCGATGGTGTCCGCCTCGGCGGCGGACAGCATGAGCAGCGGCGAGCTCGAGTCGGGGTCCTCCGGTCCGTACCGGACGAGCTCGAACCGCCCGTCCCGGTACGACACGATCCCCACGCGCGGCCCGGCGTGGGTGTCGAACTCGTAGCGCACACCCACACCGGGAAGCAGCACCTCGACGACATCCATGCGCCCCATGATGCCCGAGGCACGGGATCGGGGAGCGGATCAGGCTCGGGGGCTGCCCTTGCGGCGGTGAGCACCGATACCGTGAACGCCACAGGGTCCACCGCACGACGACGCTCGGGAGGCAACCCATGAACGACTCCGACGATCACGCAACGGTCGAGGCAAGCCTGCGACTGGGCAGCGGCATCGCCACCACGGAGCGGGCCCACGTGGTGGAACGGTTCGCCGCCTTGGACTCACGACTGCGTTCCTACCCCGCCGGCGAGGTCGAGCTCGTCCTGAGCGTGAAGGAGCGGGACGGAGCAGATCAGAAGACCACCTTGGAGGGGTGGATCGCCGGCGCCGAGCGGGTGGTGGCGACCTCGAGCAGGACGCCCCTCGACCAGGCACTGACCGAGGTCCGCGACGACCTGATCCGCCAGCTCACCGACGCCAAGAACCGCACGGAACCCCGCCAGAACCGACAGCGACGGGACACCAGCTCCTAGACCGGGGACGCGAGGTGCTGTCCCGACGGAGCTAGCCGACGGCCTGCAGGACGAAGCCTGCCCCAAGGCCGAGGACGATGCTCAGCAGCGCGGCCCCTTGAGCGGTGTACGCCGACCAGCGCAGCGCGCCCTGTTCGGCAGCTCGTCCGGCAGTGGCGTCGCCAGCACCTGCGGTGGTCACGAACGCCGGCGCTATCCACCGCAGGTAGTAGAACAGGCTCACCAGCGTGTTCACCAGGACCACGACTGCGAGCCAGGCCATCCCGCCGTCCCAGGCCGCCGTCGCCGTGGTGAGCTTGCCGACGAACACCACGGTGGGTGGGGTCCCCACCAGACCCAGCAGCGCCACCGCCAGCGCCAGCGCCAGCCACGGCTGTTCGCGTGCCAGACCCCGGTATGCCGCCAGCTCCCGCCGGTGCGGCAGGGCGCACGTGACGGCGAAGGCGGCGAGGTTGGTGACGGTGTAGCCGGTCAGGTAGAGCAGCAGCGAGGGCAGGGCGAGGTCCACCCGTCCGGCGACCGCCACGGGCACGAGCAGGAAGCCGACCTGGCTGACGGTCGACCAGCCGAGCAGCCGCCGGGGGTCCTGCTGCGCGTAGGCGGCCAGGTTGCCCAGCGTCATGCTCGCGACGGCCAGCAGCGCCACGAGCAGCGGCCACGCCACCGTGTCCGGCATGACGAGCACCAGCCGGTAGATCCCCACCAGTGCGCCGATCTTGGGCACGGTGGTGAGGAAGGCAGCGACCGTGCCTCCCGAACCCTGGGCAGCGTCGGGCACCCAGAAGTGGGCCGGGACCCCGCCGGCCTCGAACAGCAGCCCGGCCAGCACCGCCAGGAGCCCGGCGCCCACCGCAGCGGAGGGGACATCCGCCAGGGTGGTCGCGAGGTCGGGGTAGACCGTGCTGCCGGACAAGGCATACAAGATCGTCACCCCGAGCATGAGCAGGATGCCGAACATCGCCCCCATGAGGTAGGTCTTCATCGCTGCCTCCGCCGCGCGGGGGCCGCGGGCCAGGCCGATCAGGGCGTAGAGCGGGATGCTCGCGAGCAGGAAGCCCGCCGTCAGCACGATGAGGTCCTGCGCTCCCGCCAGGACCAGCGTCCCCGCCGTGGAGAACAGCAGCAGCGCATAGCTCTCGCTCTCGCGCGCGGTCCCGGCGAGCTCGTCACCGGCGAGCGCCAGGACCAGCAGGGTCCCCACCGACGCGACGATCCGGGCGACCCCGGTGCCGGTGTCGACGACGAACGTCCCCTCGAAGGCGGTGACCGGGTCGCCGGGCAGGGCGAACGCCGCCGCGACGATGCTGGCGACCAGGGCCGTGGCCGCCACGACGCGGGCCACCCACTGCCGGTCCCGGGCCAGGAACGACCCACCGAGCAGGGCCACCAGCCCGCCGACGAACAGCAGGATCTCCGGGAGCAGCAGCAGCGGACGCATCGCCATGTCCGACCCCACCGTCACCGCCCCACGAGGACGACGGCGGTACGGGCGGCGGGCTCGACCACGTCGAGCAGGAAGCGGGGCAGCACCCCGATCGCGACGGAGAGCAGGAGCAGCAGCCCGACGGGCCAGGACTCGGTCCGGTGCAGGTCGCGGAAGCCGACCGAGGCGCCGGCCGTCTCGCCGGTGAAGATCCGCTGCAGCGCCAGCAGGAACAAAGCTGCGGTGATGAGGATGCCGACCAGCGCGACCGCGGTCACGGGCGCGGCGGCGATGCTCCCGGCGAAGATCTGGAACTCGGCGATGAAGCCGGACAGGCCGGGCAGGCCCAGCGAGGCGAACGCCGCCACGGCGAACAACGCGGCCAGGCGTGGGGCCGGGCCGGCGAGCCCGCCGTAGTCACCCATCTCGTAGGTGCCCGACCGGTCGTGCAGCACGCCGGCGAGCAGGAACAGCGCCCCGGTGACCAGGCCGTGGCTGACCATCTGGGTCACGGCCCCGGTGACCGCGACCGATCGCGCCTGGGCCGTGTCGCCGGCGACCATACCTGCGACGCCCACCGCCAGCACGACGTAGCCCATGTGGTTGACCGAGGTGTAGGCGATCATCCGCTTGAGGTTGGACTGGGCCAGTGCGACCAGGGCCCCGTAGACCACCGAGACCATACCCACGACGACGATCACCCATGCCCAGGCCCGCCAGGCCTCGGGCAGCATCGGCATCGCGATCCGCAGGAAGCCGTAGGTGCCCATCTTCAGCAGCACCGCGGCCAGCACCGCGGAGCCGACGGCGGGGGCGTCGGTGTGGGCGGGCGGCAGCCAGGTGTGGAAGGGGATGGTCGGGGTCTTCACGGCCAGCCCGAGCAGGATGGCGGCGAGCACGAACCCCCCGGCGACCGGGCGGCCCGACAGCGGCATGGCCCTGGTCAGCTCGACCATGTCGAAGGTGTGCGGGCTGGCGGCGACGTAGAGCCCGATGAACCCGGCCAGCAGGGCCAGCGACCCGAGGAAGGTGTAGAGGAAGAACTTCAGTGCCGAGCGCGCGGCGTTCTCGTGGCCCCACCCGGCGATGACGAAGTACATGCCGACGATGGACAGGTCGAAGAAGACGAAGAAGAGGATCAGGTCCGCCGAGACGAACAGCCCGAGGCTGACGCTCTGCAGGAACAGGAACAGTGCGGCGTGCAGCCGCGGTCGGCGCTGCTCCCGCAGGCCGTAGACCGCGCACGCCAGGAAGATCACCGCGGTCATCGCGACCAGCGGCAGCGACAGCCCGTCGACCCCCACGTGGTAGCTGCTGTCGACGCCGGGGATCCACCGGGCCTTCTCCTCGAAGGCCAGGCCGCCCGGCTCGGGGGTGGAGTAGGTGGCCCACACGCCGAGGACGAGGGCCAGGTCGAGCGCGGCGACGACCACCCATGCCCAGCGCGCGACGTCCTCCCCGATGCGGGGCGCCATACCCAGGACCAGGGCGGCAGCGAGCGGAAGGAAGATGATCAGGCTGAGCACGTTCACCTCACCGTGACGAGGAGCAGGAGACCGGCCGCGAGGACCGCGACGGCGTGGAGGTAGTACTGGTGCAGCTGCCCCGTCTGGGGCACGCGGGCGAGGTCGCCGAGGCGGCGCACCCGGGCGGCGAGTCCCTCGACGCCGCCGTCCACCCAGCGCACGTCGACCCGGGCGCTGTGGCGAGCCACCACGGACGTGGCGCGGGAAACCTGTTCGACGCCCCGGTCGAGGACGTCGTCGTCGAACCTGGCGCTGCGGCGGGCCATCGCGCTGACAGCGCGCGGGAGTCGTTCGACCCCGCGGTCGAGGACGTCGTCGTCGAACCGGGCGAGAGCCGCGCCGAGCCGCAGCGCCGGACCGACGAGAACGGCGTGCGCCGCGCGTTCGAGCCCCAGCCAGTCGACGGCCCACCGGGGGCGGGGCACCGGCCACCGCAGGACGGCGGACACGACCGCCACGGCCAGCACCCCTGAGACGACGAGCTCCAGTGGAGCCGCCGTGCCGCCACCGGGCTCACCGAGGGCCGCAGCGATGGGTCGGCCCAGGGGAGGCAGTGCCAGGAACCCGAGCAGCGCGGCCCCGACCGCGAGCACCACGAGCGGCGCCTGCTGCCAGGGGTTCACCGCGCGGGTGCCGGTCTCCTCCCGGTCGAAGAAGGTGGCCGCCTCGGATGCCTCGGCTCCCTCGCTGCGGGGGCTGCCCCGCCAGACGACCACGACGATGCGGCCCGCGTACGCCGCCGACAGCACCGACGCCGCCAGCCCCGCGGCATACAGCCACGGGGAGTGTTCCAGGGCCGCGGCCAGCACGGCGTCCTTGGTGGCCCACAGGGACAGCGGAGGTATGCCGCCGAGGGCCAGCGCGCCGACCGTCGCCGCCGCGCCGACCAGGGGCCACCGCCGGGCGACCCCGGCGAGTCCGTCGAGCTCCTTGGTGCCCAGGGCCGAGAGCCAGGCCCCGGCGGCGAGGAAGAGCAGGGCCTTGGTGGCCGCGTGCGCCACGAGCTGGGCCGTGCCGCCGGCCACCGAGCCGAGTCCGGCGGCGAGCACGACGAACCCGAGCTGGGCGGCGGTGGAGGCGGCCAGCAGCTGCTTGAGGTCGTGCTGGGCCACCGCCACCAGGCCGAGGGCGACGGCGGTCAGCACGCCCACCCAGGCCGTGGCGCTGGCCGCCCAGCCGGTGGCGGCCAGCAGGGGCTGGACCCGCAGGAGGAGGTAGCCGCCCATCGCCACCATGGCCGCCGAGTGAAGCAGGGCGCTGACCGGGCTGGGGCCCTCCATGGCCCGGGACAGCCAGAACGAGAAGGGCAGCTGCGCTGCCTTGCCCAGGGCGGCGACCACGATGCCCAGGGCGAGCGCGTCACGCCACGGCGACGTCGCGTCGGGCAGGTCGGCGAGCGCCATACCGGCACCGCCCGCCAGGGCCGCACCCGCCGCGGCGTAGAGACCGAGGTCACCGGCGCGGGTGGTGAGGAAGGCGGTGAGGCCGGCGGACACCCGGACGCCGTCGCGCCACCAGAAGCCGATCAGGGCGTACGACGTCGCGCCCATGACCTCCCACGCCATCAGCAACCCCGGCAGCGTCGTGGCGGTCGCGGTGAAGGAGGCCGCTGCGGCGAAGAGCAGCATCAGCCCGTGGAACCGCCCGCGTGACTGCGTGATGTCGCCGACCGCGAAGGTCAGGACCAGGAGCGTCACCACGCTCACGGTCGGCAGGACGAACGCGGACAGGGCATCGACCCCGAGCCCGAGGTCGGCGCCGGCCATGAAGGGCACCGCCACCTGAGGACGCTGCACGGCGACGACGGCCGAACCGGCCACCCCGAGGGCAGCGGTGAGCAGGGCGACGGTGTTGGCGAGCCGGGCGGTGCGGGGCGCCAGCAGGAGGACCACCCCGACGACGGCGGGCAATAGCACCAGGGCCCACAGGACGGCGGACGCGAAGGGCGTGGACGAGCTGGTCATCGCGACAGGTCCGCCGCCATGTCGGTCATGTCGGTCTCGTGCTCGCGGTGCAGCAGGGTCGCCACGGCGAAGCCCATCGCCATCTCGACGGTCATCGCCGCGAGGACCACCAGCAGCAGCACCTGCCCGGTGGGCGCCGGGGCCAGGAACCACCAGAAGCCGGCCGCTGCGAGCAGGACGCCGTTGACCATCAGCTCCAGGCCCATCATCACCATGACGACGACCTGCTGCGACAGGGCGCCGTACAGCCCGACGCTGAACAGCGCGGCTGCGACGAGGAGCACCACCTGCAGGGTCATCGTCCCAACCCTCCCCGCTGCGGGTCGTCCGCCGGTCGGCGACGCAGGTCGTCGCCGAAACGGTCGTAGCGGGTGCGGTGGGTGGCCAGCACGACCCCGGCCACGATGGTCGCCACCATCACCGGGCTGACCACCGCCATGACGAGCATCTTCGGACCCATCAGCGACTCCCCGAGCGCGCGGGTGACGTCAGCCGAGGGCAGCCCCCGTCGCGCGGGCCACGGGACGAGCAGGGCGCCAGCGGCGAGCACCACGAACGTCGCTGCCGCGGCAGCCACTGCTCGTCGGTTGTCGTGGACCATGCTCATGGGCATCAGGGCGGGGTTCATCCCCATGAACATCACCATGTAGACCGCCATCACGGCCATCTCCATGACCATCATGAGGATGGTGATGACGCCGAGGTAGTCCTGGTGCAGCATGAGCACGGCGACGCCGACGGCGATGAACGACAGCGCCAGGGCGTAGGTGGCCCGCGCCATGGAGTCGACCCGGAAGACGGCCACTCCCGACGCGACGGCCAGCAGTCCCAGGGCCCAGAAGGCGATGTCGAGCAGCACTCAGTGCCTCCCGACCACGATTGCGGCGACCACCAGGTCCTGGACGAGCGCGGCGGGCAGCAGCACGAGCCACCCGACCTCCATGAACAGGTCCGGCCGCAGCGCGGGGAGCCGACGCCGCAGCAGCACGAACCCGGCCAGCAGGACGAGCGTCTTGAGGATCGTCCACAGCCACGCGGGCAGCACCGGCCCGGCGCCACCCCCCAGGAACAGCGGCACCGCGAAGGCCGCCCCGGCGGCGAGCAGGGCATACCTCCCGGCGAGGAAGAGCAGCCGGTCGGGGCCGGCCAGCTCGGCACCGACCCCGCCGGCGAGGTCTGCTCCCAGGGCCGGCGCGAACGGTCCCCAGACCGAGAAGGCGACGACCCCCAGGCAGTACACGAGGAAGGCCACCGGCATCCAGACGACGAACCACAGGCCCTGCTGGGCGGCGGCGACGTCACCGACCCGCAGGCTCTCGGCCGCGATGGCGGGAGCCACGAGCGCGAACATGAGGGGGAGCTCGTAGCCGAGGCCGTGCGCGAGGAAGCGGTAACCGCCGACGAGGGAGTGGACCGAGTTGGGCCCCCAGCCGACCAGCCACACCAGGGCCCACACCAGGACGTCCATGGCGTTGAACCAGACCACACCCACCCCGAGGTCGAAGATCGTCCAGCGACCCAACGGCACGACCGTGACCATCATCAGGGCGGTGACGAGCAGGCCGGCGCTCCCGATCCGCCAGAGCAGGGTGTCGGCGGCCACGGTCGTCCGTCGGCGCTGGCGCATCAGTCGCGCGGTCTCGTGCAACGGCCCGGTGGCGCCTCGTCGCACGCTGCCGTCGGCGCGCGCCGTGACGAAGGAGTCGAGTGCGGCGGCGAACACGGCGAGCACGCCGAGCAGGGCGGCGGCTCCGAGCGCCCACCCGGCGGCCACGGTGGTCAGCGGGGACTCAGGCACGGGCCACCGGCTCGCGGGTCGGCGTCGGGTCGAGGGCGAGGCTGGCCACGAACAGCCGGACGGCTGCCAGCTCCATCCCGGTGACCAGGCCCGGGAGCGCGGCCACGATCGTGGCCGCGGCGTCCGGGGCGGCGACGTGGGGGTCGTCGACCGTGGCGCCGTCATGGGCGCTCTCCACGACGTGGTCGAGCATCCGGACCAGCCGGTCGTGGACGTCACCGTCCAGGCGCTCCCGCAGCTGGTGACCCGCCAGCGCGTGGGCGCCGAGGGGACCGACCCCCCGCAGCGACCACCGCAGCATCCGGGAGCGCGCCACCTTCCGACGCAGCCGCTCGAGCGGGGGTGTCGTCACCTCGCTGGGGTGCCCGTCGAGGAGCGCGTCCCGCACCAGGCGGGCCGATGCCGCGCCGTCGGGCCATGCCGCGAGCGACAGCACGGCGCAGACGTGGTCGGCCAGCCGAGCCGATCGGTCTGTGCGCGCGTCCACACCGGGCGATGGGGTCGCGGGGTGTTCGGCGTCCAGGAGCGCGGCACTCGCCTCGACGACCACGTCGCCCTGCACCGTGCAGCGCAGCACGAGCCCGGCCGGCCAGTGCCGCAGGATCGGGCCGAGGGGGAGGTGCAGGACGTCCATCTCCAGTCCGTCCCGGTCCGGACCGCCTTCGGCCAGCGGTATGCCGTGCGGAGCCATCTCCATGTCCCCGTGGTCCATGTCCCCGTGGTCCATGTCCCCGTGGTCCATGTCTTCGCTGGCTGCGGCGCTGTCCGGTGCGCCCGCCCGCTGCCTGGCGTCCGAACGGTGGCTCCCGGTGTCGGCCAGCGCGGTGGCAACCCTGTGCAGTGCTGCGTCCAGCGCCTCGACCGAGGGCAGGTCAAGGCGGACGCGGGGCCCGGGCAGCTGGTCCCAGACCCGGTCCACGAGCTCTGCGAGCTCTGGTCCCGGCTCACCGCAGACGACGAGGACATCCGCGTCAGCCGGTGACTCGGCCAGCTGCCAGCCCCGAGCGAGCACCTGCCGTTCCACCGCGACCCGCAGTGACCACCACCCCGGCACCTCGACGAGGAGCACGTGGGCTCGCCGCACGGCATACCGCGCGAGGACCTCGCTCACACCCAACGGAACACCCCCTCGCGCCAGGCCCAGGCCACGGCGACCAGCAGCGCGCCCAGGAAGAGGAACATCTCGATCACTGCCGTGGCGCCGAGGTCGGCGACGACCACCGCCCACGGGTACATGAACAGCATCTCCACGTCGAAGGCGAGGAAGACCAGGGTCACCGGGTACCAGCGCACGTGGAAACGCGACAGGGCGTGCTCCTGCGGCAGCCACCCCGACTCGAAGGGCAGGGAGACGAGTCCTCGGTCCCAGACCGCGGTGGCGCGATGGACGAGCCAGAGTCCGCCCACCCCAGCCACGGACAACCCCAGCATGGCGACGGCACCCCAGTACAACGGTCACCACCTCGTGGTCAGGGAGCTGGACGGGTCGAGCTGCCGCTCGACCCGCGCCAGACTAGTAAGTCCTCACCGGGACCGCATGGCCCCGGCGGGTGGGTTCGCGGTCAGCCCAGCAGCTCCTGCATGGTCGTGATCTCCTTCTGCTGGCCCTCGACGATCGCCTTCGCGAGCGTCTTCACCCGGGGGTCAGAGGAGGTGTCCACCACGCTCTCAGCCATCTCGATGGCGCCTTGGTGGTGCTCGATCATCATCGTCAGCCACTGTCGGTCGAACTCTGCGCCGGACGCCTTCTCCAGCGACGCCATGTCGTCCGCGGACATCATTCCGTCGGCTCCCCCGTGGTGCATCTCGGCCGAGGCGGGGGCGTTCCACTCCTCCAGCCAGGTGTTCATGGTCTGGATCTCGGGGTCCTGGGCCGCCCTGATCTGCTGGGCCAGGGACGTGACCTCCGCGGACACCGAGTCCTTCTGCAGCGCCAGGTCGGCCATCTCGACGGCCTGCTGGTGGTGCGGCACCATCATCTGCGCGAACATGACGTCGCCGGCGCTACCGGCCTGCGCTGCGGACGACGTGCTCGCGTGGCCGCTCATGCCGTCCATCGTCGTCCCCGAGGTCGACCCGTCGCTGCCGCAGGCGGCGAGGGCGAGGACGGCCGCGAGGCCGAGGGTGGGTGCGAGGCGCTTGCGGGTGACGTGCACGAGGAGTCTCCTGGATGGCTGTGCGGGGTGGATTCACGCCCGGAGCCTCGACCTTGGCTGACGCACCCCGGCAAGAAGGTCGGGATTCGCTGAAGATTCGATGAAGGTCGGGCGAGGTCAGGCCTGGTACGACAAGGTCGTCATCATTCCGGCTGCCATGTGGTAGGCGTTGTGGCAGTGGGTGACCCACTGTCCGGGGTTGTCGGCCTGGAGCTCGACATCGACCTGTCTCATGGGTGGCACGATCACGGTGTCCTTGCGGGCACCGCCACGAACCAGCGCGAAGGTGTGCCCGTGTACGTGGATGGGGTGGGACATCATCGTCGCGTTGCGCAGGCGCAGCCGAACCCGCTCACCCTCGCGCACCTGCAGTGGTCTGGCGTCCTCGAAGGTCCTGCCGTTGATCGTCCAACGGTAGGCCCCCATGGAGCCGCCGAGCACGACGTCGTGGGAGGTGTCCACGGTGCGGCTCGCGAGCCGCACGTCGTCGGTGGCCCGGAGGGCGGTGCTCGTCAGGGCCCTCCCGCCGAGCTCGGCGACAGCCGTCGTCGACGAGGGTGCCTGGCCCGAGGCGGTCCTGACCAGGGCCAGACCCCGTCCCTGCTTGCCCTCGGCCTGGGCCACCAGCGGGAAGGCACCGTCCCCGAGCGTGACCAGGACGTCATACCGCTCCCCCATCCCGAGCACCACCGCGTCCACGGTGGTGGGCTCGACCGGGAACCCGTCACTGTGGGTCACGGTGAGGCGGTGGCCTCCGAGGGCGACGCGGAAGGCGGTGTCGGAGCCGGCGTTGACGAGGCGGACGCGGACCTTCTGTCCGGGCTCGCCGCGCAGCGTCACCGGCGCGGCCGGCACCCGGCCGTTGACGAGGTAGTGCGGGTAGTCGACGTCACCGGCGTCACCGATGAGGGAGGACTGCTGACCACTTCCACCCATGCCACCCATGCCACCCATCCCCCCGCCCATGCCGCCCATGCCCTGTCCGGAGCCCTGCTTGAGCTCGGCGAGGACGTCGTCGGGAGTCCGGCCGGTGCCGTCGACCCAGTCGTCCAGGACCACCACCCACTCCAGGTCGTAGTCCCCGGGCTCGTGCGGGTCGTCGACGACGAGGACGCCGTAGAGCCCGCGGTCGAGCTGCAGGCCGGAGTGCGGGTGGTAGAAGTACGTGCCGGGGTCGGGGACGGTGAACCCGTAGGTGAAGTCGCCTCCAACAGGGATGGGTTCCTGTGTCGTCCCGGGGACGCCGTCCATGTCGTTGCGCAGGGCGATCCCGTGCCAGTGGACGCTCGTGCTCTCACTCAGCGAGTTGGTGACGTCGACGCTCAGGAGGTCGCCGGCCGTGGCGCGCAGGACCGGCCCGGGGACGGCGTCGTCGTAGGCCCAGGTCTGCACGGTGAGCCCGCCGAGGTCCACGGTGGCGGGGCGCGGGAGCAGTCGGGCGGCCACGGTCTGCTGCCCTGCCCTGCGCCGGGTCTGCTCCACGCGGGCGACCGCGGCCGAGGTCGCGGTCACGGGCTGGCCGGAGCGTTGCGACGCCACGAGGAGGCCGCTGCCCACCGCCAGGACACCGGTCGCCGCCGAGCCGACCAGCAGCGTGCGGCGGGAGAATGCTGCTCCGGGTCTGCGTTCCATGGCTGGCTTGCTCACTCCCTCGGGGTGTCCGGGCGCAGGACCGCGAGACGGCTGCGGTACTCCTGCTCGTCGATCTCACCCCGGGCGAAGCGCAGCTGCAGGGCCTTGACGGCCTCGTCATCCCTGGGGGCGACCTGTCGGTCGAAGGGGGTGCTGCCCGCGCTGCCTCGACGGAACAGCGCGATGATCCCGAACACGACAGCCGCCCAGAAGCCGACCATCAGCACCGACATCACCAGCCAGCCGACCCATCCCGTGCCGTAGTTCCACATCATGGTTGTCAGCTCCTTGTCCGATGGCTCCACTGTCCACCCCGTCACGTGCGGGGTCCGTGGTGGTTCCATGAAGGTTCACTGAAGATGGCGTCGCGGCGCCCCGACCACGGACCAGGTGGTGCCGGTGGCTGCCACGATGAGGACATGGACCCCCGCAACCGCCCCCCAGGGCCACCGGGCGCACCGGTGACGCCGGGTGCCGAGGGCGGCTCCACGCGGCGCGCGCTCGTGGTGGAGGACGAGGTCTCCCTGGCGGCAGTGATCGGCAGCTACCTGGAGCGCGAGGGATTCGAGGTCCACCTCAGCCACGACGGCCTCGACGCCGTCGACCAGGCGCGCAGGGTGGACCCGGACGTCGTCGTGCTCGACGTGGGCCTTCCCGGGCAGGACGGCATCGAGGTGTGCCGCCAGCTGCGCACCTTCTCCGACGCGTACGTGGTGATGCTCACGGCGCGTAGTGACGAGGTGGACACCCTCATCGGCCTGTCCGTGGGCGCCGACGACTACGTCACGAAGCCGTTCAGCCCCCGCGAGCTCGTGGCCCGCCTTCGGGCGATGCTGCGCCGGCCCCGGAGCATCGGTGCGGGGACCTCCGAACAGGCAGACGTCCGGCAGTTCGGCGACCTCGGCATCGACGCGGTGGGCCGCGACGTATGGGTGGACGGTGCCCCGGTCGACCTGACCCGGACCGAGTTCGACGTGCTCGCCGCGCTGGCGGCCAGGCCGCGGATGGCCTTCAGCCGCCGACAGCTGATCGAGGCGGTATGGGGCGAGTCCTGGGTCGGCGACGAACACCTCGTCGACGTCCACATCGGCCACCTGAGGCGCAAGCTCGGCGACGACGCCGCGGCCTCGCGCTACATCCGCACGGTCAGGGGAGTCGGCTACCGGATGGGGACGGGCCAGTGAGCCACGCCGACCGGGTCCGGGAGCGGGCCGACGGGGTCCGGGAGCGGGCCGACGGCGTCCGGGAGCGTGCCGACGGGGTCCGGCGGCGGGCCGGTCTCGGGCTCGCTCCCCGGCTCCTGGTGGCCCAGGGCATGGTCCTGGTCGCCGGTGCCGCGACGACCTGGCTGGTCGCCAGCTTCATCGGCCCGGGGATCTTCCACGAGCACCTGTCCCGGGCGGGGGTCGAGCACAGCTCCGCCGAAGCCGGCCATGTCGAGGAGGCGTTCACGTCGGCGCTGCTCATCGCCCTCGCCGTCGCCCTCGTCGCGGCGCTGCTGATGACCTTCGCGGTCAGTGCCTATTTCACCCGACGGGTGCACCGTTCGACCACCGCAGTCACCCTCGCGGCGTCCCGGATCACCGAGGGTGACTTCGAGACCCGCATCCCCAGCCCCGCCATGGGGCTGGAGTTCGAGCTGCTCGCGGACACCGTGAACGCCCTGGCCCAACGGCTCAGTGACGTCGAGCAGACCCGCCGCCGGATCCTGGCCGACCTCGCTCACGAGATGCGTACGCCGCTGGCCGCCATCGAGGCCCACCTTGAGGCCGTCGAGGACGGGCTGCGCGAGCTGGACGCCGAGACCCTGGGGGTGCTGCACGGGGCGACGCAGCGACTGCACCGCCTCGCGGAGGACATCGGCACGGTCTCTCGCGCGCAGGAGGGCCAGATCGACCTGCGACGCACCAGCACCAGCCCGGCGGACCTCCTCACAGCCGCCGCCGCGGCCGCCGAGGAGGCGTACGCCGCCCGTGGCGTCATCCTCGAGGTGACCGAGACCGACGCACCCGAGGTCATGGCAGACCGGGAACGGTTGGGCCAGGTGACGGCAAACCTTCTCGAGAACGCGCTGCGGCACACCCCGGCCGGCGGGAGGGTCGAGCTGGCGGCGGCACCGTCGCGGCCGGGGTGGGTCGAGCTGACGGTGCGGGACAGTGGCGCCGGCATCGCTGCCGAGCACCTGGGACGGATCTTCGAGCGCTTCTACCGGGCCGACCCCGCACGCACCCGCGAGCACGGTGGCAGCGGGGTGGGGTTGACCATCAGCCGGGCCCTGGTCGAGGCCCACGGGGGACGGCTCACGGCCCGCAGCGCAGGCGCGGGCCGGGGGGCCACCTTCGTCATCGAGCTGCCGGTGGCGCAGCCTCGCGGACACTCACCGCGCTGACTGGCTCAGCCGCTGGCACGGGCCACCAGCCGCAGCAATCAGCCGCAGCCACCAAACGCGGCGACCGGCCGCGGCGACCGGCCGCGGCGACCAGCCGCGGCGGACAGGGGCCACGCAGCCGGACCGCGGCTCAGGTGACGCAGAACTCGTTGCCCTCCGGGTCCCGCAGGGTCACCGCGAAGAAGTCGGCACCCTCCGGGGCGTTGAGGTAGGCGACGCTCGCCCCGAGGGCGACCAACCGCTCGACCTCCGCCTCCACGCTCGCGCGCCGCGCGGCATACGCCATCTCCTCGCGACCCGGCGTGTGGCGCACGTCGAGGTGCAGACGGTTCTTCACGCGCTTGCCCTCGGGCACCTCCTGGAACCAGATGCGCGGCCGCACGCCGTCGGGGTCGACGATCGCGCCGCTGCCGTGCTCGGCGCCCACCAGGTCGGCGTCCGGGATCCCGGCTGCGCGCCAGTACTCCAACCAGCTCGCCCACCCGGTCGGGGCCGGCTCGGGGACGTAACCCAGTGCTGCACACCAGAACTCCACGAGCCGCGCGGAGTCCGCGCAGTCCACCGCCAGCTGCCACGTCTTCACCATGGGCCGAGTGTGCCAGCGCGGTGTGTCAGCGAACGCGCGCGGCGGTACGGGGCAGGTGGCGACCATCGGTGGCTCCAGCGCCACGGATGGTCGCGTCCGGCGACGGAGGAGGACCATCGGTGGCTCCAACGCCACGGATGGTCGTGGCCGCCCGGATCTGGGTCCCGGCCGCGTCGTGGGTGGGGCTGCGGATCAGGGCAGCAGGGAACCCAGCAGGAAGCCGACCCAGACGGCGGGCAGTCCGAGGCCGAGCGTGAGGGCCAGGTTGGCGGCGAACGCCCGCCACTCCCGGCGCTCGAGCAGCACCCACGACTCGAAGGCCAGGGTCGAGAACGTCGTCAGCGCACCGCAGAACCCGATGCCCAGCAGCGGCAGCAGCCACGACGGTGCGGTCGACCAGCCTGCGGTGACCCCGAGGACCAGCGACCCGGCGACATTGACGACCAGGGTGCCGACGATCGTCCCTGCCTCGAAGCGGGCCCGGGCCCAGTGGTCGACGAGGAAGCGCAGCGGCGCGCCTACCGCAGCCCCGGCCACCACGAGCAACGCCCCGGCCAGCCCCGTCACCCGCGCTCACCGAACCCGCGGTCACCGAACCTGCGGTCACCGAACCCGCGGTCACCGAACGCGAGTTGGCCCAGGCCGAGTCCGACGCCGACGGCGACGAGACCGACGACGAACGACGCGAGCACGTAGGTGAGGGCCCCCCCGGTATGGCCAGCGGCAGTCAGCGTGTGGACGTCGAGGGCGAGGGACGAGAACGTCGTCCACCCACCCAGCACCCCGACGCCGAGGAACGGTCGCAGCCACGGGTGCGGGGTGAGCATCGACAGCACCCACGCGACCAGAAGCCCCATCGCGAGCGACCCGGTCACGTTGACCCCGAAGGTCGCCCACGGGAAACCGCCGGCGTCGTGGGGCAGCGCCAGCCCCACCGCATACCGGCCCAGCGACCCCACCGCCCCGCCGACGGCGATGACGGCGAGCAGGGTGGGAGAAGGTGCGGTGCGGGCGGCAGGCACGGCGACGATGGCAGAGCCGGAGGCGTGGGGACGCGCCTCAGGCCCTGCGCGTCTCCAGGAACTCGCCGATGCGGCCGATCGCCTCGGTGAGCACCTCGATGTCGGGCAGCGTCACGAGGCGGAAGTGGTCGGGCTCGAACCAGTTGAACCCGGTGCCGTGCGTGACGAGGATCTTCTTCTCCCGCAAGAGCTCGATGACGAACTGCTGGTCGTCCTCGATCGCGTAGACCTCGGGGTCGAGCCGCGGGAAGCAGTACAGGGCGCCGTGCGGCTCGACGCAGGAGACGCCGGGGATCTCGTTGAGCAGCCGCCACGCCGTCTTGCTCTGCTCGTAGAACCGCCCGCCGGGACGGATGTACTCCTCGATGGACTGGTAGCCGCCGAGCGCGGTCTGGATGGCGTGCTGGCCGGGCACGTTGGCGCACATCCGCATGTTCGCGAGCAGCGTCAGGCCCTCGAGGAAGTCCGCCGCCATCGACCGCGGACCCGACACCATGACCCAGCCGGCGCGGAAACCGCACACCCGGTAGGCCTTGGACAGCCCGCTGAACGTCAGGCAGAGCACGTCGTCAGCGGCGAACGTCGCGGTGTGGTGGTGGACCGGCTGGTGGTGCTCGTCGGCGAAGAGGATCTTCTCGTAGATCTCGTCGGACATCAGGACCAGCTCGTGGCGGCGGGCGATGTCGACCAGGCCGCGCACGACGTCCTCGCTGTACACGGCACCGGTCGGGTTGTTGGGGTTGATGACGACCAGCGCGTGGGTGTTCGGCGTGATCTTCGACTCGATGTCCTCGAGGTCGGGGTTCCAGCCGTTCGACTCGTCGCAGCGGTAGTGGACCGGGGTGCCGCCGGCCAGGGTCACGGCGCCGGTCCACAGCGGGTAGTCCGGCGCGGGGACCAGGATCTCGTTGCCCTCGTCGACGAACGCGGTGAGCACCATGGAGATCAGCTCGGAGACGCCGTTGCCGATGAAGACGTCGTCGACGTGGGTGTCGGTCAGGCCACGCGACTGGTAGTAGTGCGCCACCGCCGTGCGGGCCGAGTAGATGCCTCGGGAGTCGCTGTAGCCCTGGGAGTTGGGCAGGTGGTGGACCATGTCCTGCAGGACGGCCTCGGGCGCCTCGAAGCCGAACGGCGCGGGGTTGCCGATGTTGAGCTTGAGGATCTTGTGCCCCTCGGCCTCCAGCCGCTGGGCCTCGACGAGGATCGGCCCGCGCACGTCGTAGCGGACCTGGTGCAGCTTGCGGGACTGGGTGATGCGGCGCACGGGGTGCAGTCTGTCAAAGGTCGGCGCTGCGCGGGCAGGACGCCACACCGCGGACTACCCCTGACTGGCCTGCACGGTGGTGACGACCCGGGTCACCCCGGGTGCCCGTGGCGTCGAGGAGAAGCCGAACCGGCAGGGCGGGTCCACCGGCGCGAGGGTGCCGAGGTCGGTCCCGCGCCACGATCCCGTCAGGGAGGTGACGTGGTGCAGGTCCTGCGCGCCGTACCACTCCCGCCGTCCCGACCTGGCCTGTCCGCGGGTGCTCACGCCGCGCAGGACCACGCGGGCCACGGGGTCGAGGGCTGCGGCGAAGAGGGGGCTGGCCGCCAGCGGCGCGGGTACGGCGCGCAGCAGCCACCCGAGCGTCGCACGTCGCCCCACCGTGAAGGCCAGGTCAAGCCCGGCCGCGGTGACGGCCCAGCGCGCGGGGCCTCTCGCGGCTCCCGGTGGCGTCGTGGTCGCCGCGACGTCGGTGACCAGCACCTCGTCGAAGACGTAGGTGTCGGACACGAACTGCGCGACGGCGGCGCTCGGCGCCAGGAGCACCCGGTGGCCGTCGGGCTGCTCGAGCATGACGTCGGCGAACGCCCCCAACGGCGAGGAGTCCCACCGTCCGACGACGATGCGCACCCCGGAGGTGCTGCCCACTCCTGCGATCTGACCATGGAAGCGCTGCCGTCCCTGCACCCGCCCACCCTGACACGTCCACGCGGGGAACCGGAGGCGGGCCGGCCGGGCAGGTGCAGGGGCCAAAGCCCCGCCCACGAAGGGTGCCGCGCCTCTAAACTCTGGTCATGTCACCCAGGACCCCTCTCGGCGAGCTCGAGGTCGAGCTCACGCGGTGGCTGCGCCGGGCGCGCAGCTCCCAGCAGCGGATCGCGTCCGACGTGCACCCCGGCCTGGACGCCTCCGGGTATGCCGTGCTCGTCACCGTGCGCGAGCTGGCGGAGGCCGGCGGCGGGGCCAGGGGCGCCGACATCTCGGACGCGCTGGGGCTGCACAAGTCGACGATGAGCCGCAACCTCGCCGTGCTCGAGGAGCTCGGCCTGATCGAGCGCATCCCCGACCCCCTGGACGCACGCGCCCGCCAGGTGCGGCTCACGGTGGAGGGCTCCGCGGCCCTCGAGCGGTCGTTCGAGGGCCGGCGTGAACGGCTGCGCCAACAGCTCCAGACCTGGGAGGCGACCGACATCGCCGAGTTCGCCCGACTGCTGCGGCTGCTCAACGACACCGCTCCGTAGTCAGAGCTCGGTGAGGCGGCCGTCCTGGACGTGCCAGCGGCGCGTGGCGTGGACCTGAGCCAGCATCCGGCGGTCGTGCGTGACGAGCAGGACGGTGCCGCCGAAGGAGTCCAGCGCCTGCTCGAGCTGCTCGATGGCCGGCAGGTCGAGGTGGTTGGTGGGTTCGTCGAGGACGAGCAGGTTGACCTCGCGCGCCTGGAGCAGGGCGAGGGCGGCGCGGGTGCGTTCGCCGGGGGACAGCGACTCGGCCGGGCGGTGCACGTGCTCGGCCCCGAGGCCGAACTTCGCCAGCAGGGTGCGGACCTCGGCGTCGGACCAGTCCGGCAGGGCCTCACCGAACGCCCGGGCCAGCGTCTGAGGTCCGAGGAAGAGCCCACGCGCCTGGTCGACCTCGCCGAGACGGACCGAGGAACCGAGCCCTGCGTTCCCCTCGTCGACGGGGATCGTGCCGAGCAGCGCCCCGAGCAGGGTCGTCTTGCCCGAGCCGTTGGCTCCCGGTGATGACGACGCGGTCGGCCCAGTCCACCTGCGCGTCGACCGGGCCCAGGGTGAAGTCGCCGCGTCGCACGACGGCCCCCGAGGCGCTGGCCACGACAGCGCCGGACCGCGGCGCCGCGGCGATGGTCATCCGCAGCTCCCACTCCTTGCGCGGCTCGTCCACGACCTCGAGGCGCTCGATCATCCGCTCGGTCTGGCGGGCCTTGGCCGCCTGCTTCTCCGACGACTCGGCGCGCAAGGCCGCCCCGATCTTGTCGTTGTCCGGCTTCTTGCGCCGGGCGTTGCGGACGCCGACGGTCATCCAGTTGCGCTGGGTGACCGCACGCTGCTCCAGTCGCTCCTTGGTGCCCGCGAACTCGTCGTACGCCTCGCGGGCATGGCGCCGCGCGACGGCCCGCTCGGCCAGGTAGCTGTCGTAGCCGCCCTCGTAGACGGCCACCTGCTGCTGGGCCAGGTCAAGCTCGACGACCCGGGTCACCGTGCGGGCCAGGAACTCCCGGTCGTGGCTGATGATGACGGCAGGGTTGCGCAGGCCCGCGACGAACTGCTCCAGCCGCTCCAGCCCGTCGAGGTCCAGGTCGTTGGTCGGCTCGTCGAGCAGCAGCACGTCGTAGCGCGAGAGCAGCAGCGCGGCGAGGCCGGCGCGGGCCGCCTGCCCACCGGACAGCGCCGTCATGGGGGTGTCGAGGTCGACGCACAGGCGCAGTGACGCGGCTGTCGCGGCACTGCGTTCGTCCAGGTCGGCACCGCCGAGCGCGAGCCAGGTCTCCAGCGCGACGGAGTAGCGGTCGTCCGCGCCGGGGGCTGCATCCGCGAGGGCCTCGGCGGCCGCATTCATCGCGGCCTCGGCGGCCGCCACCCCCGTACGGCGGCCGAGGAAGTCCGCGATGGTCTCGCCCGGGCGACGTTCGGGCTCCTGGGGCAGGTGCCCGACGGTGGCGCTGGCCGGTGTGCGGGTGACCGTGCCGTCCTCGGGCTCGGCCTCGCCCGCGAGCAGGCGCAGCAGGGTCGACTTGCCCGCGCCGTTGGCGCCGACGAGGCCGACGACGTCGCCCGGCCCGACCACGAGGTCGAGCTCGGCGAACAGGGTGCGGGCGCCGTGGGCGGCGGCGAGGCCGGTGGCCTGGAGGGTGGTGCTCATGTCGCCAGTGACGCTACCCGCTCCCGAGCACTCGTCGGCACCGGGTTCGCGCTCGCGGACCCGGTGCCAGGAAGGGTTGTGGTGGGCGGGAGGAGGGGATGGGATGGCACCATGACCACCCTGTCGCACACCGTCGGTGAGACCGATGTCCCGCTCCTCGAGCAGACCATCCCCGACAACCTCGACGCGACCGTCGCGCGGTTCGGAGAGCGCGAGGCCCTGGTCGACGTGGCGCAGGGCATCCGGTGGACGTATGCGGAGTTCGGCACCGAGGTGGACCGGCTGGCCAGGGCGCTGCTCGCCGCAGGCGTGGCCACGGGTGACCGGGTGGGCATCTGGGCGCCCAACTGCGCCCAGTGGACCGTGGTGCAGTTCGCCACCGCGAAGATCGGCTCGATCCTGGTCAACATCAACCCCAGCTACCGCACGCACGAGCTCGAGTTCGTCCTCAAGCAGGCCGGGATCTCCCGGCTGTTCCTCGCTGAGTCGTTCCGGTCCAGCGACTACGTCGCGATGTTCGAGGAGGTCCGCGACAGCTGTCCGGACGTCGTCGGCGCCTACGTCCTGGGCCGCGAGAGCTGGGACGACCTGCTCGCGCGGTCCGACGAGGTGACGGCGGAGCGGCTCGCGGTGGTGCAGGCGACGCTCGACCGCAACGACGCGATCAACATCCAGTACACGTCGGGCACCACCGGATTCCCCAAGGGCGCGACCCTGAGCCACCGCAACATCCTCAACAACGGGTACTTCGTCGGCGAGCTGTGCTGCTACACCGAGGTGGACCGGGTCTGCATCCCCGTGCCCTTCTACCACTGCTTCGGGATGGTCATGGGCAACCTCGCCTGCACCACGCACGGCGCCGCCATGGTCATCCCCGCCCCGGGCTTCGACCCCGCTGCGACGCTGCGGGCGACGGCCGACGAGAAGTGCACCTCGCTCTACGGCGTGCCCACGATGTTCATCGCGGAGTGGTCCCTACCCGACTTCGCGACGTACGACCTGTCCTCGGTGCGGACCGGCATCATGGCCGGATCACCCTGTCCTGCAACGATGATGACCCAGCTGATCGACTCGGGCATCACCGAGGTGACGATCGCCTACGGCATGACCGAGACCTCACCGGTGTCCACCCAGAACCGCACCGACGACACCTTCGAGCAGAAGGTCGGCACGGTCGGTCGCGTCGGTCCCCACCTGGAGGTCAAGGTCGTCGACCCCGTGACCGGTGAGACGTTGCCGCGCGGGGTGGCGGGCGAGCTCTGCACCAAGGGGTACTCGGTGATGCTGGGCTACTGGGAGCAGCAGGACAAGACCGACGAGGTGCTCGTCGACGGCTGGATGCACACCGGCGACCTCGCCGTGATGGACGAGTCGGGGTACGTCCAGATCACCGGGCGCATCAAGGACATGGTCATCAGGGGTGGTGAGAACATCTACCCGCGCGAGATCGAGGAGTTCCTCCACACCCACCCGGACATCCTCGACGCCCAGGTCGTCGGGGTCCCGGACGCGAAGTACGGCGAGGAGCTGTGCGCGTGGATCCGGATGCGGGACGGAGCTGTTCCGCTCGACGCCGAGGCGGTCCGCGCGTTCTCGACCGGCAAGCTCGCGCACTACAAGATCCCGCGCTATGTCACCGTCGTCGAGGAGTTCCCGATGACGGTGACGGGCAAGGTGCGTAAGGTCGAGATGCGCGAGAGGTCAGTGGCCGACCTCGGCCTCGGCGGCTGAGCCGGTCGGGGTCGCCGCCACCCGGGGTGACCCCTTGCGGTGGGCGCCGCCGCGGTGGGCGGGGTGGCTGGGCCACCAGAACCGCTCGCCGAGCAGGCTGACCACGGCGGGCACGAGGACCGACCGCACCAGCAGCGTGTCGAGCAGCACGCCGAACCCGACGATGACGCCGATCTGCGCGAGCTGCACCAGCGGCAGGACGCCCAGGACGGCGAACACGGCCGCCAGCAGGATGCCGGCGCTCGTGATGACGCCACCGGTGACGGCCAGGGCGGTGACGATCGACTCGCGGGCGTGGGAGCCCCCGGCAGCCTCCTCACGAGCCCGGGTGGTGAGGAAGATGTTGTAGTCGACGCCGAGGGCGACGAGGAACAAGAACGCCAGCAGCGGGGTGCTCACGGCCAGCGGTGGGTAGTCAAGCAGGTGCGCGAAGGCGAACCAGCTCGCGCCCATGCTCGCGACGTAGGTCGCGACCACCGTGGCCACGAGGACCACGGCGGCGACGACCGAGCGCAGCAGCACCAGCAGCACCAGCACGACGATCCCCAGGATCAGCGGGAACAACAGCAGTCGGTCGCGAGCGGCCGTGGTGCGGGCGTCGAGCGCCTCGGCGTCCGAGCCGCCCACCAGGGCGTCCGCGCCGGGGACGTCGTGCACCGCCGTGCGCAGCGCGCGGACCTGGTCGAAGGCCTCGCTCGTGCCGGGGGCGGCGCCGAGGATGGCGCTGAGCTCGACGAGCCGGTCGTCGCCGCCGGCCCGGCGGACCTCCTGGACGCCCTCGACCGAGGTGGCTGCGGCCGTGACGGCCTCGGCGGCGGAGGCCCTGGCGATGATCGTCGTCGGTTGGCTGGTGCCGGCAGGGAACGCCGCTGCCAGCTGCTCCTGGCCGACGACCGCCTCGGGCTTGTCGAGGAACTGCTCGTTGGGGGACTGCCCGACCGACAGGCCGAGGCCGCCGAGGGCAAGGGTCGCCAGCACGGCGACCGCAGCCAGGCCCACGACCACGGGGCGGCCGGTCACGGTCTCGCCGAGGCGACGCCACACGCCGGCGTGACTGGGGTCCTGCGTCCCCATGCGGGGGACGAACGGCCAGAACAGCCGCCGCCCGAACAGCACCATCGCGGCGGGCAGGGCCAGCAACGCGTAGGCGAGGGCGATCGCGATCCCCATCGCGCCGGCATATCCCAGGGACTGGGCGAAGGGGTCGTCGGCGAGCCCGAGGCTGAGCAGCGCGAGGATCACGGTGCCGCCGCTGGCCAGGATCGCGGGCGCGGCCGACCCCAGGGCGGCGCGCATGGCGTCGTGACGGTCCTCGGTGCGGCGCAGCTCCTCGCGGTAGCGGGCGATGAGCAGGAGGGCGTAGTTGGTGCCGGCCCCGAAGACGAGCACCGAGGTGATGCCGGTGACCGCGCCGTCGGCTCGGACCTCGCTGACCCGCGACAAGATGGCCAGGGCCTTGCTGGCCACCTGGTCGCCGACGCCGACCACGCTGAGCGGGACGAGCCAGAGCCACGGGCTGCGGTAGGTGATGAGCAGCAGGATCGCGACCACCCCGGCGGTGGCGCCGAGCAGCTTGATGTCGGCGCCGTCGAAGACCGCCCCGATGTCGGCGGAGAACGCCGGGCCGCCGGTCACGGTGGCGGACAGTCCCTGCGGCAGGCCGTCGCGGACGGCGGTGCGCAGGGCGTCGACGGCTTCGGAGACCTCCTCGTCGGCGAGGTCGGCCTGCAGCGGCACGACGACCAGGGCGGTGCTCTTGTCAGGGGAGACCTGCGGGGGGATCGCCGACGCGGGGGCGCCGCCGGTGGGGGCCCAGGTCTTCGCGACCTCGACGGCGCGGTCACGGGAGGCCTCGACGGCCTCGACGGCCGCGGTGTCGAGGCCGCCGGAGGCGGTCGTGTAGACGACGATCGCCGGGGAGACGCCGCTGGCCGGGAGCTGGTCGCGCAGAGCGCTGACCTGCGCGGCCTCGGCGGTGTCGGGCAGCGAGGCTGCCGTCGTCGAGACGGCCTTGGGCTGGCCGGCGAAGGCGAACGCCGCAGCCGAGACGAGCACGGCCACCACGACGACGAGCCACTTGACCCGCGGGCCGACCAACCTGCCGAGGAGGCGACCCGCCCCCGAGAACCCATGCCCACCGGCCACGTCATACCCCCATCACGTTCGCTGCACTTCTGCCAAGAAATAGTTCTACGATGGAAACAATACCGGCAGGGAGTGGAGGTGGCATGTCGACACCGCAGGCCGACCGGCCACGGGGCCCGGCGCTCGGGCGCGAGATCATCGACGCCCTGCGCGCCTTCACCACCGAGATGGACCGCTACATCCACACCCGCGGCGGGGCCGCGGGGATGCACCGCACCGACCTCAATGCGCTGGCCCACGTCCTGGATGCGCGCCGCTGCGGCGGTGAGATGTCCCCCGGCGAGCTGGCGCACGCGCTGCGGCTCAGTCCGCCGGCCACTTCCGCGATGCTGCGCCGGTTGGAGTCCCTCGGCCACGTACGGCGCACCCACAGCCAGGTCGACCGCCGACGGGTGTCGGTCGAGATGACCGACGACGCGATGGGGGTGGCTGCCGGGATCTTCGGGCCCATCGCCGCGACGATGCGCGAGACGATCGCCTCCTACTCCGTGGCCGAGCGCGAGACGGTGCTGCGGTTCCTCACCGACGCGGTCGACGCCGCGACCCGGGCGCGGACCGACGGCGACGCCGGCGCCACGGAGGGCGACGGTGAGTCCGCGGCCGGTCAGGGAATGCCTTGACGCCGCTGGTCGTTCTCCTGGATGGTTGAATCTTGAACGATAAGAGGAGCGTCCCATGCCTGCTGTCACCGTCGCCGACCTGACCGTCCTCCCGCGAGTCCCCGTGCCCGCGCCCGCGGCCGTCCAGCGCCCGGTACGTGCCCTGTCCTCGGCTCCGTCCGGTATGGAGGGTGAGGGCTTCCCGGTCAAGCGCGCCTTCGCCGGGGTCGACCTGCGCGACCTCGACCCGTTCATCCACCTCGACGAGATGGGGGCGGTCGAGTACGCGCCCGGCGAGCCCAAGGGAACGTCGTGGCACCCGCACAGGGGCTTTGAGACCGTCACCTACATCATCGACGGGATCTTCGACCACCAGGACTCCTTCGGCGGCGGCGGCACGATCACCAATGGCGACACCCAGTGGATGACGGCCGGGTCGGGCATCCTGCACATCGAGGCTCCGCCGGAGCAGCTCGTCGTCAGCGGCGGGCTGTTCCACGGTTTCCAGCTGTGGGTCAACCTGCCCAGGGTCGACAAGCTCAAGGCGCCGCACTACCAGGACCTGCGGTCCTCCGAGGTCGGCCTGCTGAGCTCGGCCGACGGCGGTTCGCTGGTCCGGGTCATCGCCGGTGACGTCGGCGGCCTGACCGGTCCCGGCTCGACGCACACCCCCATGACGATGGTCCACGCGACCGTGTCCCCCGGCGGTGAGCTGGTCCTGCCGTGGCGCAACGACTTCAACGCACTGGTCTACGTCATGAGCGGCGACGGGTTCGTCGGCCCCGACCAGACGCCGATCGGCTCCGGCCAGCTCGCGGTGCTCGGCCGGGGCGACGCCCTGCGGGTCTCCTCGGCCCGCACCCAGCAGGAGCGCTACGCCACGGGCCTGGACCTGCTCGTTCTCGGCGGCCGGCCGCTGCGAGAGCCCGTGGCCTGGGCGGGACCGTTCGTCATGAACACCCGCGCCGAGCTGGCGCAGGCCTTCGAGGACTACCAGGCCGGTCGGCTGGGCCAACCCGTCCCCCACGGTGACGTGGGCGGGAACGCCTGACCCGGCGCCATACGCGGCGCCGTACCCGGTCGGTCCTGGAGGCCGCTCACCCGCGCCCGTCGTCCACGCTGTGGACGGCGGGCGCGACCGCGCTCGGGTTCACCCCACGGGCGGGCGTTTGCCCCTAGGTTGCTGTCCACGCGAGCCCAACGACGGGAGAAGCAGTGCTGATCGGTGTGCCAGCTGAGTCCAAGCCGGGGGAGGCCCGGGTTGCCGCCACGCCCAAGACCGTGGGACAGCTCGTCGGCCTCGGGTACGACGTGACCGTCGAGGCCGGAGCGGGGGCAGGGGCGTCCTTCTCCGACGACGCGTATGCCGCGGCCGGCGCCGACGTCGTTCCCCGCGAGCAGGCCTGGGCCGGTGACGTCGTCCTCAAGGTGAACGCCCCCACGGAGGCCGAGATCGCCCTGCTGCGCCCGGGCGCGCTGCTCGCCTCGCTGGTCTCCCCTGCGCTCAACCCCGACCTCGTGGCGCGGCTCGCTGCCGCCGGCGTCACCGCGCTCGCGATGGACGCGGTGCCCCGCATCTCCCGCGCCCAGTCCTTGGACGTGCTGTCGTCGATGGCCAACATCGGCGGCTACCGAGCGGTCATCGAGGCGGCGCACGAGTTCGGCAGCGTGTTCACCGGCCAGGTGACCGCAGCCGGCAAGGTGCCCCCCGCCAAGGTGCTGGTCGTCGGCGCCGGCGTCGCCGGTCTGGCTGCCATCGGCACGGCCAACAGCCTCGGGGCGATCGTGCGGGCGTTCGACGCCCGCTCCGAGGTCGGCGAACAGGTCGAGTCGATGGGTGCGCAGTTCCTGCGCATCGACGTCGAGGACGACGGGCCGTCGGCGACCGGCTACGCCAAGGAGATGGGGGAGGACTTCAACGCCAAGGCGGCCGCGCTGTACGCCGAGCAGGCCAAGGACGTCGACATCCTCATCACCACCGCGCTCATCCCGGGACGACCCGCGCCACGCCTGTTCACCGAGGAGATGGTCGCCTCGATGAAGCCGGGGTCGGTCGTCGTCGACATGGCAGCGGCCAACGGGGGCAACGTCGCCGGCTCGGTCGCCGACCAGCTCGTCACGACGGCGGGTGGGGTCCGCATCATCGGCTACACCGACCTCCCGGGGCGGTTGCCCACCCAGGCCAGCCAGCTGTTCGGCACCAACCTCGTCAACCTGCTCAAGCTGTTGACGCCCGGCAAGGACGGTCGGGTGGTTCTCGACCTCGACGACGTGGTCCAGCGGGGGATGACGGTGTGCCGTGACGGCGAGACGCTGTGGCCGCCACCGCAGGTCCAGGTGAGCGCGGCTCCGGCTGCTGCCGCGCCGGCGCCTCCGGCTGCCAAGCCCGCGCCGAAGCCGCGAGACCCCCGACGCAAGTACGTCGTGATGGCCCTGGCCGCGGTGCTGTTCGCTCTGGTGGCCGGCAGCTCGCCACCGGACTTCCTCGGTCACTTCACGGTGTTCGCGCTCGCGGTGATCGTCGGGTTCTACGTCATCTCCAACGTCGCCCACGCCCTGCACACCCCGCTCATGGCCGAGACCAACGCGATCAGCGGCATCATCCTGGTCGGCGGCCTCCTGCAGGTCGACAGCGACGACTACGTCGTCAAGGTGCTGTCGCTGCTGGCCATCACGGTCGCCAGCATCAACATCTTCGGTGGGTTCGCCGTGACCGGTCGCATGCTCCAGATGTTCCGGAAGGACTGAGGCGCGATGACCCTCAACCTCGTCCAGGCTGCCTACATCGTGGCGGCGGTGCTCTTCGTGCTTTCCCTCGCGGGGCTGTCCAAGCACGAGTCCGCCAAGGAGGGCAACGCGTTCGGTGTCACCGGTATGGCGCTGGCCCTCGTCGCCACCGTGTGGGGCGTGCTCGACCGCTCCTCGCACGCGCTCACGACCTTCTTGTTCATCGCGGTGGCGATGGCTGTCGGCGCCGCCATCGGCCTGTGGCGGGCCCGCGTCGTCGAGATGACGCAGATGCCCGAGCTCGTGGCGATGCTGCACAGCTTCGTCGGCCTGGCGGCGGTGCTCGTCGGCATCAACTCGTTCCTCACCGTGGGGGCCGACTCCGACACCGTGCACAGCGTCGAGGTGTTCCTCGGGGTCTTCATCGGCGCGGTGACGTTCACCGGCTCGATCGTGGCGTTCCTCAAGCTGAGCGCCCGGATCAAGTCCTCGCCCCTGATGCTGCCGGCGCGGCACTGGCTCAACCTCGCGGCGCTGGTCGTCTCGGCGCTGCTGCTGGTGTGGTTCGTGCAGTCGCACTCGATCATCCCGCTGCTGCTCATGACCGTGGTCGCGCTCGCGTTCGGATGGCACCTCGTGGCCTCCATCGGCGGTGGTGACATGCCCGTCGTGGTGTCCATGCTCAACAGCTACTCGGGCTGGGCCGCAGCGGCTGCCGGCTTCATGCTCGGCAACGACCTGCTGATCGTCACCGGCGCCCTGGTCGGCTCCTCGGGTGCGATCCTCAGCTACATCATGTGCCGGGCGATGAACCGGTCGTTCGTGTCGGTCATCGCCGGTGGCTTCGGGCAGGAGGTCTCGCTCGGGGAGGACAAGGACTACGGCGAGCACCGCGAGACCATCGCCGCGGATGTCGCCGAGCTGCTGCGCGACGCCTCGACCGTCGTCATCACCCCCGGGTACGGCATGGCGGTGGCCCAGGCGCAGTACCCCGTGGCCGAGCTGACCTCGCACCTGCGCAAGAAGGGCATCAACGTCCGCTTCGGCATCCACCCCGTCGCAGGACGGTTGCCCGGCCACATGAACGTGCTGCTTGCGGAGGCCAAGGTGCCCTACGACATCGTCCTGGAGATGGACGAGATCAACGGCGACCTCTCCGACACCGATGTCGTGCTCGTCATCGGTGCCAACGACACGGTGAACCCGTCGGCCGCCGAGGACCCGACGAGCCCGATCGCGGGCATGCCGGTCCTCGAGGTGTGGAAGGCGCGCAACGTCGTGGTGTTCAAGCGCTCGATGGCCACGGGTTATGCGGGGGTGCAGAACCCGTTGTTCTTCAAGGACAACAGCCAGATGCTCTTCGGCGACGCCAAGGAGCGCGTCGAGGACATCATCAAGGCCCTGTAGGGGGGACCTGCAGGCGCTACGTCACTGATCGCCCTCTGCGTTCAGTGACGTAGCGCCGCCACACCCCCTCTACGTGCCAGCCTCACCGGGCCGGTAGCCAGTAGCCGGTAGCCGGTAGCCGGTGGCCGGGGTCGGCGGGTGGGGTCGGCGGGTGGTCGTCAGTCGTCGCGGTGGTCGCGGTCGTCGCGCTGGGACGTCCGTCGGGGGCGCAGCGGGATGGGTCCGGTGTCGGCGCTGCGGTCCCGGGCCCGGAGATCCGGACTGCGGTAGAGCGAGTTGGGGTCGGCTGCACCGTGGCGCGGATCGTCCCACCCCGTATAGGGATCCGGGAGCGGCTCGGCCGGCGCCCTGCCGCCCTCCCAGCGCATGTCGATGACGTCGCTCTCGTGGTCGGCCACCCCGAAGATCTCGGCACAGATGGCCCGGTAGTGGTGGTCGGGCTGCGGCACCCAGTTGACCTCGCGCAGGGCCTGGTCCTGGCCGGCGGACTCCATGACGAACCGGCCGTAGCCGAGCAGGCGCCCCGGGATGGAGCGCTCGTAGGACATGTCCGTCACCTTGGCGAGCGGCATCATCGAGACCTTGCGGGTGATGAACCCGTAGAACAGCAGGAGCCGCTTGTCCGTGGCGACGAACCAGTCATGGCGCCACTCGGCGACGCGGTAGGCCGCCCGGATGACGAGCGCGAACCACGCCCACCACACGATGGTGCTGATGATCCCGACGGACGCGGCGACCCTGGCGTCCGCCCAGAGTGCCACCACGAGGCCGGCCACCGCGAGCGCGACCGGCTCGGCGACCTTGCCCCAGTGCTGGTGCACCGCGGTGACGAGCCGCTCACCGTCCAGCAGGTAGCGATCGAGCTCGACGTGGCGGCGCTCGCTGGCGGCCATCAGGCCGGCTACTCCCGGCCGAGCAGGGCGTCGAAGAAGTTGCCGAGGTTCCGGACGCCGTCGGCCAGGATCGACCACGAGGTCCTGACGATGTCAGCCGCCTGGTCGGGCGAGGTGAAGATCGCGTAGGCGGCGAACGCGACGAGGACCCACAGCAGGATCTTCTTCACGCGGTGCATCGTCGTCTCCTTGGTGTGGCGGCCGAGGACCCGCCGGACAGGCGCACCTCGGTGACCATGGTGTCCGATGCGGCCTGCGTAGTGGCACAGGCGCGCCGGGGGCGACCGGTCGAGGACTCAGACGACGCCATACAGGCGGTCTCCCGCGTCGCCGAGCCCGGGCACGATGTAGCCCTTCTCGTTGAGCCGTTCGTCCATGGCTCCGGTAACGATGGTGATGGGGATGTCGAGGTCGGCCAGAGCCTCGCCGACGGCCTTGATGCCTTCGGGGGCGGCGAGCAACGTCACGGCGGTGATGTCGTCGGCGCCACGGTCGGCGAGGTAGCGGATCGCGTCGGCCAGCGTGCCGCCGGTCGCGAGCATCGGGTCGATGACGTAGCACTGGCGTCCGCTGAGGTCGTCGGGAAGGCGGTTCGCGTAGGTGATCGCCTCGAGGGTCTCCTCGTTGCGCTGCATACCCAGGAAACCCACCTCGGCGCTCGGGAGCAGGCGGACCATGCCCTCGAGCATGCCCAGACCGGCCCGCAGGATCGGCACGATGAGGGGCTTGGGGTTGGACAGCTTGATGCCCGTGGTCGGGGCGACCGGTGTCTCGATGTCGAAGGACTCCACGCGGACGTCGCGGGTCGCCTCGTACGCGAGCAGTGTCACCAGCTCCTCGGTCAGCCGCCGGAACGTCGGGCTGTCCGTGCGCTTGTCACGCAGGTAGGTCAGCTTGTGGGTGATGAGCGGGTGGTCGGCAACGTGGACGCGCATACGCGAAACTTAGCGCGTGACCTCCCCCCGCGGCCCAGCCGCCGATCCGCGGTATGACGCGTGGATGGGTCGGGCGCTCGACCTCGCTGCTCTCGCGGCGGACGACGGGGACGTCCCGGTGGGCGCCGTGGTCGTCTCGCGGGACGGCGAGGTCCTCGGGGTGGGACGCAACCTGCGCGAGGTCGAGCAAGACCCGACCGCCCACGCGGAGGTGGTCGCCCTGCGGGACGCCGCGCAGCGTGTGGGGTCCTGGCGTCTGGACGGGTGCACCCTCGTGGTGACCCTGGAGCCGTGCCCCATGTGCGCCGGGGCGCTCATGCTGGCGCGGATCTCCCGACTCGTGCTCGGCGCCTGGGACCCTAAGCTCGGTGCGACCGGCTCGGTGTGGGACCTGGTCCGCGACCGTCGGGCGACCCACCGGGTCGAGGTGATCGGCGGGGTCCGGGAGCAGGAGTGCTCTCAGGTCCTGCTGGCCTTCTTCGAAGGACACCGGCGCCGGCCCGGACATGGCAGCCCGCCTCAGCGCGGAGCCGGACCCTGACGCGCACCGGACCCTGACGCGTACCGCACCTGCGGTCGTCCGGGGCGATTTCGTCGGTCGTCACCTGCTCTAGTAGCCTGCTCCGCGGTGGCGTGTCCGAGCGGCCTAAGGAGCACGCCTCGAAAGCGTGTGTGGGGGAGACTCCACCGTGGGTTCAAATCCCACCGCCACCGCCGAGGGCCCACGACGAAGGTCGCGGGTCGGGACGACGACAGTCGGAGCAGCCGCTCCGAGCCAGCCGAAACGCTGACTCGGAGCGGCTGTCTTGTACCCAGCCTTCACCCCGCCCGCACGCCGCCCCCGGGAGTTACCTCGGCCTCCCCCGAGATCGCCGCCCTCAGGCTGGGGGTGGCCTGCAAGGCGATGATGTCGGCGGGCATCTCGATACCCGCCTCGTCCAGGGCAGTCTTCACCGCCCGGATCGCGGAGTCCGTGGCAAGCACGACGTCGTGCTGCTCAGGACCGCACCAGAACCGTGCCTCGATGTCGACGGTCGAGACTCCCAGCTCGGTGACAACGGCTTCCGGCTGAGGGGTGTCTGCGAGGCGCGGAACGTTCTCGGCGAGCGCGGTCTGGATGACCCGGCACGCCTCGCCGGTGTCGTTCTCGTAGGCGACCCCGACCACGAAGTGCACCCTGCGGCTCGGGTAGTGGGTGCGCACCGTGATGACTGACTTGTAGACGTCCCGGTTGGGGATCAGCACGAGCTGCCCGTCGAAGGTCTTGAGGCGGGTCTCGCGGATGGTGATCGCCTCGACGGTGCCGGAGATCTCACCGACGGTGATCTGGTCGCCGGAACGGAAGGGCTGACGCAGGATCAACAGCAGTCCGGAGAGCAGGTTCTCCAAGATGTCCTGGAAGGCGAACCCCGCCGCCACCGAGAAGAACCCCAGTCCTGCGAGCATGTCCACCGGCTTCACCGACGGGAAGACCACCACGATCGCAGCCACCACGGAGAACGACAGCACGACCCAGCCGGCGAGCTTGCTCATCACTGCCGCGAAGCTCGGGGTCCGTCGGGCCTCGAGCAGACGACGCAACAGCCAACGGAGGCCACGTGAGAGCGCGTACCCCACGACGACGATGGTGAGGGCAACGAGCAGCCGGGGCACCGCGTCGGTCAAGGCGTCGAGCAGGTCGGAGGCCTTGGGTCCCATGCGTTGCAGGCTAGCCGGGGGCATTGAACTCTGGCGACCTCAGCGAAGGGAGCCCACCCACAGCTCGGGGCCGAGCCTTCTCGGGCACTGCCGTCAGAAGACGGGCTTGCCGCCTGTCACGCCGAGCACCGTTCCGGACACGTAGCTCGCCTCGTCGGAGGCCAGGTACACGTAGGCACTGGCGACCTCGACCGGGTGGCCGGCACGCCCGAGCGGGGTGTCGGCGCCGAACCCCTCGACCTTGTCCGCGGACATCGTCGCCGGGATGAGCGGGGTCCAGATGGGTCCGGGCGCCACGGCGTTGACGCGGATGCCGCGCGGACCGAGCTCCTGGGCGAGGTTGACGACGAGGTTGGTCAGGGCCGCCTTGGTGGAGGCGTAGTCGAGCAGGTGCTCGCTGGGAGCGTAGGCCTGGACCGAGGTGGTCATCACGATGGAGCCGCCGTCGGTGAGCTCGTCGGCCAGCGAGTGCGCGAGCCAGAACGGCGAGAAGACGTTGGTCTCGAAGGTCCGCTGCACCTGCTCGCGGGGGAACGCCTCCAGGTCGTCATGGGTCATCTGGAAGGCCGCGTTGCACACGAGGACGTCGAGCCCACCGAGCGCCTGCGTGGCCTTGCGCGCCAGCGTGGCGTTGGCCTCCTCCGTGCGCAGGTCACCGGGAAAGCTGAACCCACGCCGACCCGCGGCCTCGACCAGGCCCACCGTCTCGTCCGCGTCGTCCTGCTCCTGGGGGAGGTGGGCGATCGCGACGTCCGCCCCCTCCTTGGCGCAGACGATGGCGACGGCCCGCCCGATGCCGGAGTCGCCACCGGTGACGAGCACCCGCTTGCCCTCGAGGCGTCCACGCGCGGTCCAGCTGTGTTCGCCGTGGTCGGCCTGCGGGTCGAGGTCTCGGGTGGTGCCGGGCCAGTCCTGGGTCTGGGCGGGGATGGCGGACAGGTCGGGGCGCTCGTCTGGGGTCATGGCCGGTGAGTACCCGGAGCGCGGCGATCTAATCGCGGGGCTCGCCTGCGGGGGAGGGTGTTGGGCGGGACTACGTCACTGATCGCAGCCTGCGATCAGTGACGTAGCCCCGCGACCCTGGGGGCATCAGGCCGAAGAGGTCCTCGTGTCCTTGGCCGTCAGGCCGGAGGGCGCCCGGTGTCGTCGGTCTCGGCGGTGCGCGCCGTGTCGGCGGGGGTGCCGTCCGACTCGTCCGGGCTGGGGGCGGCAGTGTCTGCGGCCGGCGACGACGTGGTGCCTCGGATCGCGGCGGCGAGGTCGGCAGCGGCGGACGGCGAGGCCGAGGCGGCCTCGAGGTTGGCGCGCTGCACCTCGAGGTAGACCTCCTGGCGGTGCACCTGCACGTGCGCCGGGGCGTCGATGCCGATGCGGACCTTGTCGCCACTGACCTCCAGCACCGTAATGACGATGTCGTGACCGATCCGGAAGCTTTCCTTGGGACGGCGACTGAGCACGAGCACGTCCCGGCTCCTTCCTCGGCCCTTCTCAGGCCACGGTCAACGGCTGTGTGCGGCGGGTCACCGACCCGCGGCGGCAGCCACGAGCGGGGCCCGCAGCGGGAAGTCCTGCCCGCTGAGGACGACCTGCTCGGCCGCCCCGGTGCGTGTGTTGACCACGACCGGAGCGAACAGGTTGCCGTACGCCGCACTGATGTCAGGACCCACAGTAACGATGACCAGCACGAGGGCGTCATCTGCATGGCTGAGGTCCAACCGCTGGGCAGTCAGGTCGTCCAGGATCGGGTGGTAGTCCGGGAAGAAGAACGCGGCCACGGCCGCCACGAAGGTCGGGCCGACGCCGTCCAGGGGCGTGAGCTCGAAGACCCCTCCGTCGCCGCCGATGACGCCGTAGTGCTCGGTGTCCGGGAACCCGACCAGACCCTCACGCAGCCGGATCGTGGCGAGCGCGGTGGTGTGAGGGCGGGGTGCGGTGGTCATCGTCGTCATCTTTTGCCTCAGGAGCTCTGGTCGAACAAGCGGCGGGTGGGGTCGTGCTCGGGGGTCCCCGACGCGCTGTACGTCGACGAGGTGTGGGGTCCGGAGAACTGGGCCAGGACGTCCTCGACGGCGCGGGCGCCGCTGGCCAGGAGGTCACGGTTGGCGGCAGCCGCCTCGGTGAGGTCGCGCGTCGCCTCGAGCAGGGCGTGCCGGTGCTCGCCGATCACGTGGTCCCACGGCACAGGAGCCGCCGCAGCGATCTCGCTGAGGGAGGCGTCGTCGGACAGGAGCAGGGCCTGGGCGGCCGGGGCCGTCTCGACCGCGCGCAGTAGCTCGGCGTTGCGGATCTGCTGGAGCAGCTGGTCGACGTCCCGGGTGGAACGTGCCACCCAGGTGGCGCGACCCGTCTCGACGAGCGCGCGCTGCACCTCCACGCGGTAGGCGAGCAGCTCCAGGAGGTCCCGGACGCGCCACAGCGACTCCGAGAGCTCGGCGCAGGCCATCGCGGCCCTGTCTTGTTCCACCTTCATCACGGCCTACCCATCGACAGGCCCGGCGCGGACGTGAGCATTTCGCGATAATTGCCCTCGCCGCGGCCGTGGTTGACCAATGGCATACCCCCACGTCATCCCTTCGGCTGAGGTTGGTCATCCGAAGAGTCTGCGGGGGGCTTCGTCCCTAGAAGCCCCGGCGTGGGACCAGCATCCTCTACAACGTGACTGTTACTGGTTGTCGAGAGCGGGGTTCGGCGCACGTTGACGCCGACAGGTTGTGCCGAGAGCACCTGGCCATTGTTAAGTACGAGGTGCGTTCACTGAGCGTGCGACTTCCGTCGCACGTGACCCTCGACGACCTCACCTCCGCCGGCATGGGCGCCCTCGCAGCCGCTGCCCTGTCCTTCGACCCCGAGCGCGGGGTGCCGTTCGGTCGGTATGCCGCCCGCCGCATCAAGGGCGCCCTGCTCGACGAGCTCCGCTCGCTCGACTGGGCCTCCCGCAGCCTGCGGGCCAGGGCCCGCGAGCGGGAAGCGGCACGGGACACCCTGGCCACGGCGCTGCGTCGCGAGCCGGACCACCGTGAGCTGGCCGCCCAGATGGGGATCAGCGTCGACGAGGTCCGCGAGCTGAACCGGGACCTGCACCAGTCCGTCGTACTGCGCCTCGACGCCCTCGTCGACGCCGGCGCCGACGCCATGCTGCCGCGCCACAGCCAGACCCCCGAGACGATCGTCGTCGAGCGGGAGCGCGAGACCTACCTCAACGCCGCCGTCGAGTCGCTCCCCGAGCGCCTGCGGGTCGTCATCCAGGCCACCTTCTTCGAGGACCGTCCGCTCAAGGAGGTCGCCGACGAGCTTGGTGTGACCGAGTCGCGGATCTCCCAGATCCGGACCGAGGCGCTGAAGATGCTCAAGGACGGCATGAACGCCAACCTCGACCCCGACCAGCTGCCTGCGGCGGACGACGGCCTCGTGGCCCGCCGCCGAGCCGCCTACTACGCCGAGATCGCCGGCCGTGCCAGCCACCGCCAGCGCCAGGCCCTGAGCGCCGCCTTCCACGAGGGTGGCCGTACCCGGCTCGCAGCCGGCCTCTAGACCGTAGGACCGCCGGGAAAGATTCCCGGCGCAAAACCTCAGGTGAGGTGAGCGCCAGCCGATGAGGCTGGTGTCACCCCCTACGGGAGCGACACGGACCGCCACGGATGGCGGTTCGAGACCACATCCAAGGAGAGAAAACATCATGGGTCTTCAGATCAACACCAACGTTGCGGCAATGAACGCCTACCGCAACCTCAGCTCCACCCAGAACACCATGTCCACCAGCCTCGAGCGCCTTTCCTCGGGTCTGCGCATCAACCGTGCCGCCGACGACGCCGCCGGCCTGGCCATCAGCGAGAAGCTGCGCGCCCAGTCCAACGGTCTCAACCAGGCCACCGCCAACGCCCAGGACGGCATCAGCCTCATCCAGACCGCTGAAGGCGCCCTGAACGAGACGCACTCCATCCTGCAGCGCATGCGTCAGCTCGCTGTCCAGAGCGCCAACGACACGAACAGCACCGAGGACCGCGGAGCCATCCAGAAGGAGGTCACGCAGCTCAGCCAGGAGCTCGACCGCATCTCTGAGTCCACGCAGTTCAACGGCCAGAAGCTGCTCGACGGCTCCTTCAACGGCAAGCTGCAGGTCGGCGCCAACGCGGGTCAGAACCTGTCCGTCTCGATCACCAAGACCGACACCGCAACCCTCGGCCTGGCCGGAACGACCAAGGCGACCGCCCCCACCGGCGCCGTGGGCACCCTGACCAGTGGCGTCCCGGTGCAGGGCTCGTTCACCATCGACACCGGCAAGGTCAAGGACTCGGCCGGAACCGTCATCGGCGCCTACGACGACACCGCCAAGACCGTGACGTTCAACGCCGACAACGGTGGCGCCGTCGTCACCTTCGACAAGACCGTCCTCAGCGGTGGCACGACCGGGTCGTTCTCGGTGAGCTCCGCAGTCGACGTGTCGTCGCAGACGGGTGCCAACTCGGCACTCAGCAGCATCGACAGCGCCCTCAGCCTGGTGTCGGGCCAGCGTGCCGACCTCGGTGCCACGCAGAACCGCCTGCAGCACACCATCAACAGCCTGAGCGTCGCCGCCGAGAACGCCTCGGCTGCGGAGTCCCGCATCCGCGACACCGACATGGCCAAGGAGATGACCTCGTTCACCCGCGCGCAGATCATGTCGCAGGCCGGTATCTCGATGCTCGCGCAGGCCAACTCCGCTCCGCAGTCGGTCCTCAAGCTGCTTGGCTGAGTTCGTGGCGTGGCCCGGGACCGGGGGAGACCTCGGCCCCGGGCCCACGCCCCAGCACCACTGGCGATAGGAAGGAGGCGGCACCATGGCCTCGATCGACGGACTCATCTCCGGACTGAACACCACCCAGATCATCAGTCAGCTGATGGCTGTGGA
>CAVRMT010000026.1:0-28776 GCA_963722015.1 uncultured Actinomycetota bacterium
CGGCCGCGGCACTGCTAGAAGTTCTGGGCCATGTTGGCGAACCGGGCGTAGTGGCCCTGGAACGCGAGCACCATGTCCTTGGTCGGGCCGTTGCGGTGCTTGGCCACGATCACGTCGACCTCGCCCTCACGACCCTCGAGCTTGGGCTCGCGGTGCAGCAGGATGACCATGTCGGCGTCCTGCTCGATGGAGCCGGACTCGCGCAGGTCGGACATCGCCGGCCGCTTGTCGGCGCGCTGCTCCGAGCCACGGTTGAGCTGGGAGATCGCGATGACCGGGACCTCGAGCTCCTTGGCGAGCAGCTTGAGCGCACGGGAGAACTCCGAGACCTCCTGCTGGCGCGACTCGACCTTCTTGCCCGAGCTCATCAGCTGCAGGTAGTCGATCACGACGAGCTTGAGGTTGTGCTGCTGCTTGAGCCGGCGGCACTTGGCCCGGATCTCCATGAGCGACATGTTCGGGGAGTCGTCGATGAACAGCGGGCTGTCGGAGATCTGGCCCATGATCCGGGCCAGCTTCTTCCACCCGGCGTCGCCGATGGTGCCCTTGCGCAGGTCCTGCAGCTGGATCTGCGCCTCGGCCGACAGGCAGCGCATGGTGATCTCGCTGCGGCTCATCTCCAGGGAGAAGATGGCCGTGGCCTGCTTGTGCTTGATCGCGGCGGAGCGGGCGATGTCCAGGCCCATCGTCGACTTTCCGACGGCGGGTCGGGCGGCGAGGACGATCATCTGGCCGGGGTGCAGGCCGTGGGTCAGCTCGTCGAGCTCGATGAACCCGGTGGGCACGCCGATCATCTCGCTGGCGTCGCGACCGGCAGCGACCTCGATCTCGTTGAGGGTGTCCTCGAGGACGTCACCCAGGGCGACGTAGTCCTCGCCACCGCGCTTGTCGGCGACGGCGTAGACCTCCGCCTGGGCGGCGTTGACGATGTCCTCGACGTCGCCGTTGCCCTGCTGGTAGCCGAGCTGGACGATGCGGGTGCCGGCCTCGACGAGGCGGCGCAGGACAGCCCGCTCGCTGACGATCTCGGCGTAGTAACCGGCGTTGGCGGCGGTCGGGACGGCCTGGATCAGCGTGTGCAGGTAGGCCTGTCCGCCGATCCGCTGCAGGTCCCCGCGCTTGGTCAGCTCGTCGGAGACGGTGATCGCGTCGGCCGGCTCACCCCGGCCGTACAGGTCCAGGATCGCGTCGTAGATCAGCTCGTGCGCCGGCCGGTAGAAGTCCGTGCCCCGCAGCCCCTCGACGCAGTCCGCGATCGCGTCCTTGGACAGCAGCATGCCGCCGAGGACGGACTGCTCGGCATTGAGGTCCTGCGGCGGGACCCGGTCGGCGGGCTGCGGCGGCCCGTCACCGCCAGCGCTGAACGCGCTGGTGCTCAGCTCCGCAAGAGACACTCTGCCAACTTCCTGACCCACGAACGAGAACGAAGAACACCTGTGTGATTCGAGTAGACCACGGGCCGCCGACAAAGCTTCCCGACGCGCTCGGCCAGCCTGTTCGACCAGCCCTGGACCAGCCGTTCGGCACCTGTTCGGTGCCGGCTCGGCACCCGGTGGACGTGGCGTCCGGATCACGACCGCCTCACCGTATGGCCGACCGGCCACCCACTCAAACCAACCCTGTGGAGAGGGTGTGGACAACGTGTGCGCAACGCCCGACCCCCTTGTGCACAAGGGGGGGACAACCCTGTGGATATCCGCAGTGCGACAGCGTGCACGCGGCGCTGACCTGCATCGATCTCTGTCCACCGGTGTGGATCGCGAAAAGTCTCGGGCGTGTCCGTGAGGTGTCCATCCCGTGCACAACCCTTGACCGAACCTTGACGGAACCTCGCCACGGGCTGTGCCGCGCGGCATACCGGACGTAGCCTGCCAGCATGTGTCGAAACATCCGCCAGCTGCACAACTTCGAGCCCCCGGCGACGTCCGACGAGGTCCGGGCGGCGGCCCTGCAGTACGTGCGCAAGGTCAGCGGCAGCACCAAGCCCAGCCAGGCCAACCAGGCCGCGTTCGACGAGGCCGTCGCCGAGATCGCGCAGGTGACCCAGCACCTGCTCGACCATCTGCAGACCGCGGCCCCGCCCAAGGACCGCGAGACCGAGGCTGCCAAGGCCCGGGCCCGCGCGCAGGCGAGGTATGGCGCGGCCTGACCCCACACCCCCCGTCGTCGGGGCCGTCCGCGCGGTCCTCGCCAGCGCGGGGGACCCGCAGCGGGCCGTGGCGCAGCAGGCGTACATGAGGTCGCAGCTGCCCTACCGCGGCATCACCGCTCCCGAGCTCAAGGCCCTGCTGCGGCCGGTCCTGGCCGACCCGGCCCTGCAGCCGGCCGACCGGGCAGCATGGGAGGGCGCCGTGCGGGAGCTCTGGGACGAGGCGACGCACCGTGAGGAGCGGTATGCCGCGACGGCCCTCACCGGCCACCGCACCTACCGCCGATGGCAGGACCCCGACACCCTCGACCTCTACCGGCACCAGGTGGTGACCGGCGCGTGGTGGGACCACGTCGACGAGATCGCCGCCCGGCGGGTGGGCCCGATCCTGAGGTCCCACCGCGAGGAGGTCACCCCGGTCCTGGTCGAGTGGGCCACCGACGACGACCTGTGGCTGCGCCGCACCGCGATCCTCAGCCAGCTGACCCTGCGGGAGGCGACCGACGTGGGGCTGCTGCGTGCCGCCATCGAACCCAACCTGGAGGACACCAGCTTCTGGATCCGCAAGGCGATCGGCTGGGCGCTGCGGCAGCAGGCGCGCACCGATCCGGACTGGGTGCGGGCGACGGTGCAGGAGTATGGCGACAGGCTGTCCGGGCTCAGCCGGCGCGAGGCCCTCAAGCACCTGTGAGACGGGCAGGGCCGGCGCGGGGCAACACTGGCGGCCCGGGCGACCCGCCTCCGGGCTCAGCCGTCGAAGGGCCAGCCCGGCTGCATACCGGGTTCGCGTCCCGGCTCGATGTAGTGCTCGAAGCCGAAGAAGGCCAGGAAGTACTCCTCGGGCATGCCGAGCATCCACTCGATGTCGGTCGCCTGGCTGCGGTGCGCCTCGAGGGCGGCGCGGCGCTCGGCGAGGAACCCGGTGACGTCGACCCGCCAGTGGATCTCCTCCTCCGGCGTGCCGAACGGGTTGCCGTCGTCCATCGGGCGGTCGGGGTCGAAGCCACCATCCCCCTGGCCCGCTCCAACAGCGGCCTGGTGGAAGGTACGGATCTGGTCGCGGTTCATCGTCGACTCGAGCAGCCGGGGCCGACGAACCGCCAGCTCGGCGGCACGGTGGACGACGGCGTGGACGCGCACGTGGTCAGGATGGCCGTAGCCACCGTGCCAGTCGTAACCGACGAGGATGTCGGCGTCCTCCTCGTCGAGGATCGGCGCCAGTCGCTCTGCGGCCTCGTCGAGGTCGGCGCCGTGGAAGGCACCGTCGTGGGTGTTCTGCTCCCAGCCGGTCATGCCGGAGTCGCGGTAACCGAGCCAGGCGATGCGCTGGACGCCGAGGACCGCGGCCGCCGCCGCAGCCTCGCGCTGCCGCCAGTGGGTGAGGGTCTCCCCCTGCGGCAGCCCGGCCTCGGGCAGCTCGCCGTGCTCACCGCCGGTCGCGAACACGGTGACCACCCGGTGCCCCTCGGCACTGGCACGCGCCATCGCGCCGGCGGTCTGGGAGGCCTCGTCGTCGGGGTGGGCGTGCAGGAACACGATCGTCGTCACGGGTCCATCCTGCCCGCCGCGCGGCTCCGCCCCCGGCTTTCGGGGACCGGGGCGCGGTGGCCGGGCCGCCCGGGATCACGGCTGGCGCGGGTCTTTGAGCGGCGCACCCGGTCCTGGCAGGGTCTACCGCTCAAAGACCCGAGGTATGTCAGGGGGCGGGGGCGAGCACCCAGAGGACCTCGCACTCGGCGTCCGCCGAGGTGTTGCGCCAGGTGTGCGGGGTCCGGCCGGGGAAGGTCATCGTGTCACCGGGGCCGAGGTCCTCCTCGCCGGTCTCCAGGACGATGGTGAGGTGTCCGGCGACGACGTACGCGCACTCGACGTCGCAGGCCAGGGTGTAGAGGTCGGCGCCGCCGTTGCCGCCCGGGTCGATCCGGGCGTGGATGATCTCCAGCGCCTGCTGGGTGCCCGGGGTGATGAGCTCCTCGTGCGTGCCGGTGCCGCCGAAGTTGATCGGGCGACCCTGGCCGGCCCGGATCACCGCGGTCTCGGGTGGGTCGAACAGCTCGCCGACGCGCAGCCCCAGCACCCCGCACACCGTGACCAGGGAGGCCACCGACGGTGACACGTCGTCGCGCTCCAGGCGGCTGACGAACCCCTTGGTCAACCCCGCCGACTCGGCGACCTGGGCGATGGTCAGGCTGCGAGCCTGCCGCGCCGCGCGCAGCCGGGCCCCGATGCGGACCTGGGTGCCGGGACGGTCGGCCGGAGCACGGACCACCGTCGGTCGTGGTGTCCGGGCGGTGCGAGTCGTCATGGCGCCAGTTCCATCGCAACGGCGCGGACCGGCGCCCCGTCGGCCGCCTCGAGCCGGATCGGCAGGACGGAGACGAACGGGTCGGCGAAGTCGATGTCGCCCAGGCCGCGCAGGTTCTCGATGATGACGCCGCCGAGCCCGGCGATGAGGTGGTGGCAGGGGAAACCCACCCCCGGGTGCTCGTCGTCCGGCGTCTCGTCGAGGTTGAGCGCGTCGAGCCCGATGGTGCGTACCCCGAGGTCGAGCAGCCGCTGACAGGCGTCGGCATCCAGGTAGGGGTTCTCGAAGTAGGCGGGCGTGCCGTAGTGCGCGTCCCAGCCGGTGTGCAGCAGCACGACCGAGCCGGGGCCGATGAGGTCGGCGACGGGCGCGATGTGCTCCCAGGTCACCACCCCGCGGGGCCCGAGGTCGGTGGCGTCGACGACCACCCCGGGGCCGGTGAAGAGCGTGAGGTCGAGCTCGTCGATCCGGGCCCCGTCCTGCTCGAAGTGGTACGGCGCGTCGACGTGGGTGCCCGTCTGGGAGCCGAGGTGCACGTCCAGCAGGTTGAACCCGTCGCGCTCGATCGTGCTGTGCACCGCCAGGGCGGGTTGCGGGTCGCCGGGGTAGGTCACGGTCCCGGGGCCCACGGGCACCGACAGGTCGACGATCCGAAGAACTCTCATGGTCAACAACTATTGCATTGCAGTAAACCCCGGCGCTAGCGTTCCCGCGATGCACCACCCCTCCGAAGGGACCTCCGCATGAGCACCTCGAACGCCCCCACCCCCGCGCCCTCGGCGTCCGGGCCCGCCCCCGGCGCTGTCGTGACCCCCCGACCCCGGATCACCGACGTCGAGCAGCACGGGATCGACACCATTCCCGACGCCGACCGCACGTCGCGTCCCCTCGACCTGTTCCGCATCCAGTTCGGTGGCGCGAACACCTTCGCCACCGTCATCCTCGGCACCTTCCCGATCCTGCTCGGCCTGTCCTTCTGGCAGGCCGTCGGCGCCACCCTCACAGGGGTCGTGGTCGGCGCCCTCTTCCTCATGCCGATGGGCCTGTTCGGCCCGCTGACGGGCACGAACAACGCGGTCTCCTCCGGCGCCCACTTCGGCGTCCGCGGCCGCGTCGTCGGCTCGTTCCTGTCGCTGCTCACCGCGATCGCGTTCTACTCGATCTCGGTCTGGGTCAGCGGCGACGCCGTCGTCGGCGCCCTGGGCCGGCTCTTCGGCGTCCCCGACTCGGACTTCCTGCGCGGCGCCGTCTACGCGATCCTCGGTGCCATCGTCATCGTGGTCGTCGTCTACGGCTTCCAGTTCATGCTGCTGGTCAACAAGATCGTCGTCGTCGGCAACACGGTGCTGATCCTGCTGGCCATCGTCGCGTACGCCTCGGTCTTCGACCCCAGCTACGACCCCGGCCCCAGCGCGTACGCCCTGGGCGCGTTCTGGCCGACCTTCGTGCTCTCGGCGCTGATCGTGATGGGCAACCCCGTGTCGTTCGGGGCGTTCCTCGGGGACTGGTCGCGCTACATCCCGGCTGCGACGTCGCGAAAGTCGTTGCTGGGGGCCACCTTCGGCGCCCAGCTGATGACCCTCATCCCGTTCATCTTCGGTGTCGCCACCGCGACGCTCGTGGCGGGCGAGGCCGACTACATCGTGGCCCTGATCAAGATCTCCCCGATCTGGTACGCCGTGCTCCTCATGGTCGTCGCGTTCCTCGGCGGCCTGTCCACCGGCGTCACCTCGCTGTACGGCACCGGACTGGACTTCTCCTCCGTCTTCCCGCGGCTCAGCCGGGTGCAGGCCTCCCTGTTCATCGGGCTGCTCGCCTTCGTCTTCATCCTCGTGGGGCGCCTGGCGTTCGACCTGATCGGCAGCGTCAACGCGTTCATCGGCGCCATCGTCATCTGCACGACGCCGTGGATGGTCATCATGACGATCGGGTTCGTCGTGCGCCGCGGCTACTACCGCCCCGCGGACGTCCAGGTGTTCAACCTCGGCATGCGCGGCGGCGCGTACTGGTTCCGGGACGGCGTCAACTGGCGCGGCATGGTGGCCTGGGTCCCCGCGGCCCTCGCCGGCCTGATGTTCGCCAACTACCCGCCGCTCATCGAGGGCCCGTTCCGCAACGCCGTGGGTGGTGGCATCGACATCAGCCTGCCGGTGGCGATCGGCGTGGCCGCGGTGCTCTACATCGGCCTGCTGTATGCCGTGCCGGAGCCCCGCTACGTGTTCGGCCCGCAGGGCCCGCGCTGGGTTCCCGCCTCGGACGGCGACGAGCCGCGGGTGGTCGTGGACGCCTCGGCCTCGCGGCACCGCAAGGGCCGCCCGGGCCACCTCATGGACGAGACCGTCACCGCCGACCTGGAGGCCCGGGCCGATGGCTGAGCAGACCCCACCCCCGGACAGCCCGGGCCCGTCGCGCCCCGAGGACCTGCCCCGCATCACCGAGGGTGGTCGCGTCGGCCAGGTCGACGCGACCAAGGTCCCCCGGTTCGCCGGGCCGCCGACGTTCGCCCGGCTGCCCCGCATCGACGAGGTGTCCGACGTGGACGTCGCGGTGCTCGGTGTGCCCTTCGACGCCGGGGTGTCCTACCGCCCCGGTGCCCGCTTCGGCCCCGGGCACATCCGCGAGTCCTCGCGGTTGCTGCGCCCCTACAACCCGGCCCAGGACGTCTCACCGTTCGCGGCCCAGCAGGTCGTCGACGCCGGCGACCTCGGGGTCAACCCGTTCTCCATCGACGAGGCCGTCGACACCATCGAGGCGGGCGCCCGCGCCGTCCTCGAGCGCGCCGGCCGGGTCCTGACCCTGGGTGGCGACCACACGATCACGCTGCCCCTGCTGCGCGCCCACGCCGCAGCCCACGGACCGATCGCCGTCGTGCACTTCGACGCCCATCTCGACACGTGGGACACCTACTTCGGCGCGAGGTACACCCACGGCACCCCGTTCCGACGGGCGTCCGAGGAGGGCCTGCTCGACAAGGAGGCCTGCCTGCACGTCGGGTCCCGTGGCCCGCTGTACTCCGCGAAGGACCTCGACGACGACGCCACCCTGGGCTTCGCGATCGTGCCCAGCGTGGAGATGGACGACCTCGGTGCTCGCGGCGTCGCCGAACGGATCCGCGACCGCGTCGGCGACCGGCCCGTCTACGTCTCGATCGACATCGACGTCCTCGACCCCGCGTTCGCCCCCGGCACCGGCACCCCCGAGACCGGTGGCCTGACCGGCCGCGAGCTCCTCGCGATCCTGCGCACCCTGTCGACCCTCAACCTCGTCGGCGCCGACATCGTCGAGGTGGCCCCGGCCTACGACCACGCCGAGGTCACCGGCATCGCCGCCTCGCACGTGGCGTACGAGCTGCTCAGCGCCATGGCACCCCGACCCGAGAGCGAGAACGCCCGATGACCAGCACCGAGCCGACCACCGAGCCGACCACCGAGCCGACCGTCGAGCAGCAGGTCCTGGCCGCGGCCGACGCCCTGGTGCGCGCCTTCGCCGGCGGGCACCGCGCGGCATACTTCGCCTGCTTCGCGCCGGAGGCGACCTTCGTCTTCCACACGACACCACAACGGTTGGGCTCGCGCGCAGCGTACGAGGCGCTCTGGGAGCAGTGGGTCACCGAGGACGGCTTCGCGGTCGTCTCGTGCGCCTCCGCCAACCAGGTCGTGCAGGTCCTCGGGCCGGACGCGGCGGTGTTCGCGCACGACGTCACCACGGTGGTCGAGGTCGGCGGCGAGCGCGAGGAGCTGCACGAGCGGGAGTCCATCGTCTTCGTCCGCCGCGACGAGGTCTGGATGGCGGTCCACGAACACCTCTCCCCCACGCCTTTGGTCCAATAGGCCGGGTGAGCAGGGACGGCAGCGGGCGAGGCGACGACGGAGCCGTCGTCGGGGCAGGCGTCGGCGCCGGCGGCGGGGCGAGCGACGGGGCACGCGGCGGGGCGAGCGACGGGGCACGCGGCGGGCGGCCGGCGCACAGCCGCGAGATCCTGCGCCTGGCCGTCCCCGCGTTCCTCGCCCTGGTGGCCGAGCCGATGTTCCTGCTGGCCGACTCGGCGATCATCGGGCACCTCGGCACCGCCCAGCTCGCGGGCCTCGGGGTCGCCAGCGCGACGCTGCTGACCGCGGCCAACCTGTTCGTCTTCCTCGCCTACGGCACCACCTCGATCGTGGCCCGCCAGGTCGGGGCCGGCAGCGAACGCGGTGCGCTCGAGGCCGGCATCGACGGCACCTGGCTCGCCGTCGGCCTCGGCGCGCTGACCTCGGTGGCCGTGGCCCTCGGCGCCGAACCCCTCTGCCGGCTGTTCGGCGCCTCCGAGGCGGCCGTCGGCTTCGCCACCACCTACCTGCGGATCTCGGCCCTCGGCATCCCCGCGATGCTCGTGGCGCTCGCCGCGACCGGGGTGCTGCGCGGCCTGCAGGACACCCGGACCCCGCTGGTCGCGTCGGCGGTCGGGTTCTCGGCCAACATCGTGCTCAACCTGCTGTTCGTCTACGGGTTCGGGTGGGGGATCGCCGGCTCCGCGTGGGGCACCGTCCTGGCCCAGACCGGTATGGCGCTGGGCCTGGTCACCGTCCTGGTGCGTCATGCGCGGCGAGCCGGTGCCGGGCTGCACGCCCACCCCGGCCGGGTGCTGCGGGCGGCCCTGACGGGGGTGCCGCTGCTGGTGCGCACCCTGGCACTGCGCTCGATCCTGCTGGTGACGACCTGGGTCGCCGCCGGGCTCGGCGACGTGCCGCTGGCCGCCCACCAGGTCGCGGCGACGGTGTGGTCGTTCCTCGTGTTCGCCCTCGACGCCCTCGCCATCGCAGCGCAGGCTCTGACCGGCAGGGCCCTCGGTGCCGGGGACGTGGCCGGTGCCCGTGCCGCCACGTCGACGATGGTCCGGTGGGGCGTCTGGGGTGGCGCGGTCCTCGGGGTCGTCCTGCTCGCCTTCGCCACGATCATCCCGGCGGCGTTCACCCAGGACCCCGCCGTGCGCTCGGCCCTCGCGGCGGCGCTGGTCGTCGTCGCCCTGGGGCAACCCCTGTCCGGGTACGTCTTCGTGGTCGACGGCGTCCTCATCGGCGCCGGGGACGGCCGGTGGCTGGCCAAGGCCATGGTCGCGACGCTGGTGCTCTACCTGCCGCTGGTGCTCGCGGTGCACCTCAACGGCGACCGGCTGCTGGGGTCCGGCGCGCCGTTCGCGCTGACGGTGCTGTGGGTCGCGTTCACCGGGTTCATGGCGATCCGGGCTGGGTTCTTCTGGTCCCGCATCCGCGGCCACGCCTGGGCAGTGACCGGCGCCGCACGCTGACCTCGGCGGCATGCCCGCGCTCCCGGCGGGTGCGGTCAGGAGATTCGGGTCGCGGCCTCGCGGCGGGGGTCGCCGGCGGCGACGAGCTCGCCGTCGGCTCCACGGGCGGCGGCGCCCACCCCGCCGAAGAACATCGAGATCGGACCGTGGGTGAACGCCGGGAGGCCGGCCTGCTCGACCGCCGCGGCGATCTCGTCGTCGTCCTCGTGGTCGACGCGGGTGCTGGCGTCGTCGAGGATCCGCACGTGCACCCGAGGGGCGTCGATCGCCTCCTGGAGCGAGGCCCCGTGGTGGCAGTACCGGGCGAGCACCTGCATGAGCGCGGTCGTGATCCGGTCGGCGCCGGGGCTGCCGATCGCGAGCGCGGCCCCCGCGCCGGACCGTGCCACGGACGGCGCCATGTTGGACGCCAGCCGTGTGCCGGAGGGCAGGACGTGCAGGCCGAGGCGGTTGAGCTCGGGCTCGCCGAGGCAGTTGTTGAGCATCATGCCGGTGCCGGGCACGGTCGCTCCGGAGCCGTACCCGCTCGACGCCGTGATCGCGCAGACCGTCCCGTCACTGTCCACGGCGGACACGTGGGCCGTCGAGGACGAGGTGGGCAGGCCGGCCAGGCCGTGTCGCTCGACCAGCTCGAGCAGCGCGTAGCCGTCCTCCTCGAGGTCGGTCGACAGGTCGTGGACCTTGTGGCGGTAGGCCAGGACGTGTCGCTGCACGTCGACGACCTTCGCCCAGTCCCAGGTGCCCCCGCCGAGCTCCCGGAGCATCACCGCGAGCATCGGCCCGCCGACCGAGGGGGGCGGGTTGGTGGCCACCTCCCAGTCACCGAGCCGCATCCGCAGCGGGGTGCGGACCACTGCGCGGTATGCCGCGAGGTCGGCCGCCGTGACCAGCCCACCCCGGGCTGCGCAGTCGGCGGCGATCCGGTCCGCCAGCTCCCCGGTGTAGAGGTCGGCGGCACCCCGCTCGCCCAGGTGCTCCAGCGTGCGCGCGAGGTCGGGGTTGGTGATCCGCTCGCCGGGCGCCGGCGTCGAACCGTCCGCGTGCTTGACCAGGGGGGCGGTGTGCTCGTCCCAGCCGAAGACGCTGTCGCCGGTGATGGCCAGGTAGCTCGCGGCCGCGGCGCCGATGGCGTAGCCGTCGCGCGTCGCGGCCACGGCCGGGGCCAGCACGTCGGCCCAGCGCGCGCTCCCGTGCCGCTCGTGCGCCATACCGAGGGCAGCGAAGGCCCCCGGCGTCGCCACCGAGCCGTGTCCGGCGTAGAGGGTGATCCCACCGCCGTAGGACGTGGCGATCTCGCGCAGGCCGGTGCCGAGACGTTCGACGGGCAGGCCGCGACCGGGCATCTCGACGTTGCCGTCGATGACCTCGGGCTCGCCGCCGGCCGGCCAGATGCTGACGAACGCACCGCCCAGCATCGACACGATCCCCGGCTCCGTCGACATCGCCACAGCCATCGCGGCGATTGCCGCGTCGACGGCGTTGCCCCCTGCGCGAACCGCTGCCACGCCCGCATCGGCCGACACCGGTCCCGTGCCTGCGACCGCCACCCGCCTGTCCATGCGCCCGATTCTGCCCCGCCGACGGGCCACGTGTGCACGGTGACCACGACCGAGCTGCCCGGGCAGGGCCTGCGTGGCACCGAGGGGACAGCGTCGCGGCTAGAGTCCGATGGTGATCGAGGTGCTGCTGCTCGTCGTCGCGGCCTTCCTGGTCGGCTACGCCAAGACCTCGATCGGCGGCCTGGCCAGCATCTCCATCGCCATCTTCGCCAGCGTGATGCCGGCCAAGGAGTCGACCGCGGCGATCCTGCTGCTGCTGATCACCGGTGACGTCGTGGCGGTGTGGAAGTACCGGCGGCATGCGGACTGGGGGCTGCTGCGCCGGCTGGTGCCCAGCGTGCTGCCCGGGCTGGCGCTCGGTGCGGCGTTCCTCGCCGTGGTCGACGACACGGTGCTGCGGCGTTCGATCGGCGTGCTGCTGCTCGTCATGGCGGCCCTGCAGCTTGCTCTCCAGTGGCGCTCGCCGGACACGTCGGTCGTGGCGCGGTCGCGGCCGGCCGCGCTGGGGACGGGCCTGGCGGCGGGGTTCACGACGATGACGGCCAACGCCGCGGGGTCGGTCATGACCCTCTACCTCGTGGCGCGCGGGGTGGAGAAGAGCAGGTTCCTCGGGACGGGGGCGTTGTTCTTCTTCGGCGTCAACCTCTCCAAGGTCCCGTTCAGCGCCGGGCTCGGCCTGTTCACCACCGCCACGGTGCAGCGGACGGTGCTGCTGGTGCCGTTCGTGCTGCTCGGGACCTGGGCCGGCCTGCACACCGCGCGACGGCTGAGCCAGGCGAGGTTCACCCAGGCCGTGCTGGCCGCCACCGTCGTCTCGGCCATCGCCCTCGTCGTCCGCTGACGCCAGCCACGACCGCGACCGCCCGCGACCGGCTGTGCGGGGGACTCTGCCCACGGCGGTGCACCTTGCCCACCCCGTTTCACGGGCAGGGTGCACCTTCGTGGGCACAGTGGTCCCGGCCGCAGGGTCAGCCGGGTGGCGGGGTCCGGCCCAGCGGCAGTCGCGGGTCGACGTCCTGGCCCTCCCAGGTCGCGCGCACCCAGCCGTGCGCCGGGTCGTCGCAGATCAGCCAGGCGCGTTCGGCACCGGGGCCGGCCATGACGTTGAGGTAGTAGAGGTCGTACCCGGGGGCCGCCATCGCCGGGCCGTGCCAGCCGTGCGGCACGAGGACGACGTCGCCGGTGCGCACCTCGGCGAGCACGTCGATCGGTCGCTCGGTGGTGCCGTAGACCCGTTGGTAGCCAACAGGATCCGCGCCCTCGGGCAGCGATGCGCCGGCTGAGTCCGCCGACACCTGGACCTCGAAGTAGTAGATCTCCTCGAGCTCGGTCTCGACACCCTCGCGTTCCTCGTCGTGCTTGTGCGGCGGGTAGGAGCTCCAGTTGCCGGCGGGCGTGATGACCTCGCAGGCGATCATCGAGTCGGCGCCCAGCACCCCGGGGATGGCGAAGTTGCGCACCTCGCGACTGGCGATCCCCGCTCCCCGCAGCTCGACCGGCACCGCCGTGGCCGGCAGGTGCCGGAACGCCGGAGTATGCGGCGCGGCAGCGCGCGCGGCGCAGACCGCCACCCGGGCCGGGCCGCCCTGGGCGACCACCGTCAGCGGACGGTCCCGCGCGACGTAGACCACGTCGGTCGGTCCGGCGAAGACCGAGGGACGCCCGGCCAGCACGGCGCGGTCGCCCTCGGACTCGACGGTGACCGAGCCGGACAGCGGGACCACGACGTGCTCCCACTGCCCCGCCGCGAGCTCGAAGCGCTCTCCTGCTGCCAGCCGCCCGACGTGCAGGCCGGTGTGCTGCCACCCCTGCACGGAGTCGTCGATGACCACGTCCCAGCCCCGCTCGGCCGCCGAGCCGAGGGGGCGCACCCAGCGCGCGTTGTCGTTCACCGGGCCAGCCTGTCGAGTGGCCCGAAAGCCTGTCAAGGTCATGTGAGGACATGTTCATGTCGTTTTGTCCCCGCTTATCCGCGCTACTGTGGCGCCATGGCGAAACAGATCGGTGTCCGGATCGATCGCAGCTCCCCTGTGCCGCTGTACCACCAGCTGTCCCAGCAGCTCTCGACCGCGATCACCAGCGGCGACCTGCAGCCGGGTGACCCCTTCGAGAACGAGGTCGCGCTCGGCGAACGGCTCGGTCTGTCGCGCCCCACGGTCCGTCGCGCCTTCCAGGAGCTCGTCTCCCAGGGCCTGCTGGTCCGACGACGCGGTCTCGGCACCACGGTGGCCAACCGCAAGGTGCACCGACGGGCCGAGCTCACCAGCCTCTGGGACGACCTCGCCCGGGCCGGTGACACCCCGACGACGACCGTGCTGTCCCACGAGCTCGTGCACGACGAGGTCGCCGCCGCAGCCCTCGACCTGCCGCTGGACACCGAGCTGCTGTCTGTCGAACGGCTGCGCAGTGCCGGGACGACCCCCCTGGCGGTGATGCGCAACTGGCTGCCCCCGTCCGTCGGTGTGGTCGACCGCGACCAGCTCGAGCGTGACGGCCTGTATGCCGTGCTGCGCGAGCGCGGCATCCGTCCGGTCGTGGCGCACCAGAGCATCGGGGCGCGGATGCCCACGGCGGCCGAGCGGCGGCACCTGCGCATCCGCGGCACCGAGCCGGTGCTCACCATGACGCGCAGCGCTTTCGACGCCGCAGGCAAGGCAGTGGAGTACGGCGACCACTGCTACAAGGCCTCGAGCTACAGCATCGACGTCATGGTCGACGAACGCTGAGCCGGTCCTACTTCGTGGTGAGGCGGATCCGGAACTCGGCACTGGTGCCGTCGGCACTGGCGGTGACCCCGAGGGCCGACAGGTTGGCCCAGGCATCGGCAGCGGGGACCGGGGCGCGCTCGAGCTCGTCCGCGAACTGCGTCCGCAGCCCGGAGATGTCGACGTACAGCGCGAACTGGGCCTCGTCGAGGTCCTTGATCGCCCCCGCGAAGGCCGGCATCTCGCCCAGGCCGCGGGTCGTGGCCACCTCCTGCGCGTAGCCGTCCGACGTCGACACGATCGTATCCCGACCGGCGGGCCGGACACTGGGCTGGCCTCCTGCGCCGGACGCCACGGCCCGGTCGGCCAGCGTCCGCAGCACATCAGGGTCGCCGTCGCCGACGACGGCCACCTTCGGACCCTTGCCGGGTTCACTGCCTCCGTACGCGGCCGTGAACCGGCTGCCCAGCCCGGCGGCGAGGTCCTCGGGGATCGCGATGCCGAGCGCCCTCTCCACCTGCGCCAACCCCCGGGTGTACTCCTTGGTGCCCATGGCCTCGACGATGGCGGCCTGTGTCCGCGGCCAGGAGGCACGCAGCTGCGGACCAGCCTGGGCGACACTCACCGCCGCGAGGGTGTTCCAGGGCAGTCCGCCGATGGGCCGGGCGTCGCCCTCGGCCACCCGTTTCGTCGCAACGCCGTTGACGTGACCGACCAGCTCCAGGTTGGGGCCGTCGAAGCGCAGGGCCATCGAGGTGCGGCTCCCGCCGGCGGCGGCCAACAGCCTGGGCACCGGTCGCCCGACGACCTCGCCCACCGTGCTCGCCGCCTCGGCTGCCTTGGCTGAGTCGCTCCAGAACGAGACGACCCCGTCCTCACCGAGGTCGTCCATGTCCTGGCGGTACGTCGCCGCATCGGCGAGGGAGCCTCGGGCCGTGGCCGCGAGCACCGTGTCCAGGGCTGCTGTCGTGCCGCCACCGGTGCACACGGCGAAGTCCTCCAGGACGCGACACTGGACCCCCAGCCCGTTGGCCAGCGCCGGCAGGTGGCGCTCGGCGACAGCTGGGTCGGTGACGCTCAGCGCGACGACCGGCCGGGAGCCCTCCTTCGCGGCGGGGTCCGGCACGAGACCGAAGCCGAGCCGTTGGCCGAGCCAGGGCTCGACGTCCTCGGCGTAGTCGAGCGTGCCGAGGCCGTTGCGCTCCTGGAGGGCCTCGAAGGCGATCCGGCGCAGGTCTGCGGTGGCACCGAACCGGGTGTCGGCAGCCGGGAAGGACCGCAGGAAGCGCAGGGCGTCGACCTTCTGCGAGGCAGAGGGGTCGAGGTCGACCTTGACGAACGCCACCGTGGTGGAGGGCAGCACGGACTCCGGCTGCGGGCCCTTGTCGGTGAGCTGCTGGACGGCATACACGCCACCGGTGCCGAGGGCGACGATGCCGATGACCGCTGCGATGACCGCCAGGGTCCGCCCCCGGCGGTGACCCCGGTCGTTGGCCCGCATCAGGGCCACGAGCTCCTCGGCCCCGGCCCCACGCAGCTCGACGGGGTCGGTCTCGGACGAGCCGACTGCGCCGAGGTCGGCGGACGGCTTGGTGAACAGGCTCCCCGACGGCTCGGCGGACGCGCCTGCCGGTCCGGTGGCCGGCCCCGCTGACGGCTCCGGCGACGACGACGACGCCGACGCTGGCATCGAGCTGGACATGACGTTCCCCCACGCGATGGATCCGGGACCCCGGTTCGGAGCCTTCGCCGGAGCATAGGAAGGCCACGGGTGGGCGCGGGTTCGATCCCCGCCGCTACCAACCGAACGGACGACCACCGCGGACCGGAAAGCCTGCGCCCGTAACGCGAACCCGCGGGCGGTCACCCGCCGACGGTGACTCCGCGGACGGTACGACGCCAGCGGGGCGAGGTCGAGGGGCGAGGGCTGACAGCGGGCACGACGAAGGGCCCGCCCCAGCAGGAGCGAGCCCTTCGACGGTGCGGCGGTGGTCAGCCGGCCACGACGTCCAGCGCGAGCTTGGCCTGCACCTCGGGGTGCAGACGGACGAGGACCTCGTGCGTGCCGACCGACTTGATCGGCGTGCCGATCTCGATCGTGCGACGGTCCAGCTCCGGGCCACCGGCAGCCTTGACGGCTGCGGCGATGTCGGTGGTGGACACTGCGCCGAACAGACGGCCGCCGGTGCCTGCGTGGGCGAGGACCTGCACGGCCTTGTTCTCGAGGTTGCCCTTGATCGACTTGGCCTCCTCGAGGGTCTTCACGGCGCGGACCTCGCGGCCCTTGTTGATCGCGTCGACCTGCTTCTGCCCGCCCTTGGTCCAGCCGGTGGCCAGGCCACGGCGGAACAGGAAGTTGCGGGCGTAGCCGTCCTTGACATCGACGATGTCGCCAGGGTTGCCGAGGCTCGAGACCTCGTGCGTGAGAATCACCTTCATAGTTGCCTTCTCCTCTGGTTTCGCCGGCTCAGCGGGACGAGCTGGAGTAGGGCAGCAGCGCCATCTCGCGGGCGTTCTTGACCGCGGTGGCGATGAGCCGCTGCTCCTGGACGGACACACCGGTCACCCGACGAGCGCGGATCTTGCCGCGGTCGGAGATGAACTTGCGCAGCAGCGCAGTGTCCTTGTAGTCGATGTTCTCGACCTTCGCCGCCTTCAGCGGGTTGGCCTTCTTCTTGGGCTTGCGCACAACGGGCTTGGCCATCGTGGTGCTCTCCTTCTGCGAAGTGTCTTCGCGGATGAGCCCTGGTCTCCCAGGGATGGTGTTCTTCGAGTTGGTCCCGCCCGACCGGTGTCAACCGGGAGGGCAGTGGTGGGTATGGCGCGCGGTGAGCTCCGTGCGGAGCCCGCCGGGGCGGCACACCCGGTGTGATCTGGACCTGTCGGTCAGAAGGGGGGCTCGTCGTAGGACGGCGCGCCGCCGCCCCAACCGCCACCCTGCTGGCCGCCACCCTGGGGGGCTGCCTGCGGAGAGGCCTGCTGGCCACCGGACGGGCCGGTCGCCCACGGGTCCTCCTGCTGACCGCCGCCCTGGCCGCCGCCACCCTGGGCGCCGCCGCCGGAGAAGCCTCCGCCGCCGCCGCTGCCACGCTGGGTGCGGTTCACCTTCGCCGTCGCGTACCGCAGCGAGGGGCCGACCTCGTCGACCTCCATCTCGACGACGGTGCGCTTCTCGCCCTCCTTGGTCTCGTACGAACGAGACTTCAGGCGGCCGGAGACGATGACGCGCGTGCCCCGCTGGAGGGACTCGGCCACGTTCTCCGCGGCGTCACGCCACACCGAGCAGCGCATGAACAGCGTTTCGCCGTCCTTCCACTCGTTGGACTGCCGGTCGAACTGCCGCGGCGTGGACGCCACGGTGAAGTTCGCGACGGCAGCACCCGAGGGGGTGAAGCGCAGCTCGGGGTCGCCGGTGATGTTGCCGATGACGGTGATGATCGTGTCGCCAGCCATGTAGCGGGTCCCCTGTTCGGTAGGTCAGGTCTGGTGGAACGGGTGGTACAGGATCAGATCGGTGCGGCTCAGGCGCCGGGGCGCAGGAGCTTGGTCCGCATGACCGACTCGTTGAGGCCGAGCTGACGGTCCAGCTCCTTGGCCGTGGCCGGCTCCGCGGTGAAGTTGACGACGGCGTAGATGCCCTCGGCCTTCTTCCTGATCTCGAACGCCAGGCGACGGCGGCCCCAGATGTCGACCTTGTCGACGGTGCCCTCGTCCTTGGTGATCACGGTGAGGAACTTGTCGAGCGACGGAGCGACCGTGCGGTCGTCCAGCTCGGGGTCGAGGATGATCATGAGTTCGTACTGACGCATGCTGATAACCCGCCTCCTTTGGTCTGTGCGGTCACGGTCTCTCCGTGACAGGAGGGTTGCAGTGCGATCCCCCTGGACACACCGGTGCGGTGGGCCTCGGGGGGAACTGGACAAGAGTACCGGGACCGGGCGACATCGCCGAATCACTTGTCCACAGGTGCTCGACCGCGCTGCGCGACCGTGCAGCGCGGTCAGGCCAGGCGGACGAGGAACCGGTCGGGTGCTCCGGCGAACTCACCCTCGAGCTCGTCGACCTCCGCGTCCGCGTCCCTGTCGACGGCCTCGTCCCCGTTCGCGCAGGGGAGGTCGCCGCCGGCCCCGAGTCCGGAGCGGGTAGGCAGCACGGGCTCGGCCTGCGGGGTCGGCGGGGTCGCCATCAGCTCGGCCCAGACCAGAGGCTCGACCATGGGCTCGACCATGGGCTCGGCGCCCGCGGGAGCGGCGCGGCGGGCGGCGGCGGTGCGCCAGACCCGCCACACGAGGTGGCCGACGGCCAGGACGCGCAGCACGAGGAAGGCGGCATACCAGCCGGCGGGCAGGCCGCGGTCGGGGGTGGACAGACCCGCGACGTAGAGCCACACCGCCACGAAGTGCAGCGCCTCGGCTGCCGCCCACAGGAGGTGGTCGCGCCAGCGCACCCCGCACAAGGCGACCAGGGGGACCAGCCACAGCGAGGACTGGACGGGGAAGGCCTTGCCGGAAAGCAGGGCCAGGGCGACCAGGACGAGGCAGAGCTCGGCCAGGGTCGGGCGGCGCCGGGTGCTCAGGGCGAAGACGGTGCCGGCGGCCAGCGCGAGGACGAGCGCGACGACGGCGGCGAAGGTGGTGGCGGAGGTCGGCAGGGACGCCCCGAGCAGCTGCGGCAGCATCCACACCGAGCCCAGGCCGGCAGCGCTGTCCCACCACACCTGGCTCGAGCGCAGGATCGCCGAGGGGTGACCGACCAGGAACGGCAGCAGCACGACGGCCACGGCCGCTGCGGCGGCCAGCAGGGTGCGGCCCACGGCGGGCAGGCGGCCCGTGCGCAGGCCGAGCAGCACCAGGGCGAGCAGGACGAGCAGGGGGTAGGTCCGCGCCGTCACCGCCAGCCCCAGGAACACCCCGGCGGCCACCGGGTGGCGCCGGCTCCAGGCCCAGATGCCGGCACTGACCAGCGCCACGCCGAACAGGTCGGAGGAGACCAGTGCCGCCAGGAGCAGGACCGGGCTGAGCGCGACGTGGGCCGCCAGGGCGGCGTCGCGAGGCCGGGAGGCGGCGGTGAGGCCGACGACCGCGAGCGCGAGGGCGGTGCCGAGGACGGCCCACAGCGCGAAGTACCAGCGGGTCTGGTCGAGGAACGCTCCGTCCGGCACGAGGCCACCGAGCCACGCCATGACCGAACCGGTGAGCACCGGGTGGTCGGCCCGGGCGCCCTCACCGCCGACGTAGGCGGCCAGGCCCTGCTGGAGGTTGCCGAGCTGGTACTGCGCCGGCAGGTCGGAGAAGCAGGCGTGCCAGAACTGGTCGGAGCCCGCCCAGCCCTTCTGGATGCAGTGCGCCCGTTCGAGCACCGACAAGGCCATCGTCGCCGACACCGCGACGAGCAGCGGCAGGACCGTCGCCAGCCAGGAGGTCGCCCGCGCCGAGGCGTGGCGGCCGAGCGGCCCGCCGGCGACAGCCAGCGAACCACTCGGCAACAGGTCCCCCCTCTGCGTCACGGCGCCGTGGTGGGGCTCTGCGTGCGGTTCCCGAGCAGGGTGACCGTCCCGCCGGTCGTGGGACTCGGCGGGGCCGTCGTCTTGGTCCTGGTCGTCGCGGTCGGCGACGGCGCGACGGTCGTGGTCGGCGAGGGCTCGGCCGTCGTCGTCGTGGAGGGCTCGGCCGTGGTCGAGCTGGTGGTGGTCGAGCTCGAGGACGAGGTGGACGACGAGCTGGGCGGCGGCGGCGGCGTGTAGAGCTCGTCGTCACCGATGCCGGAGCGCTCCGGGAACTGCTGGATCTCCTGGCCCTTGAGCGCCACCTGCATGTAGTCGGTCCAGATCTTCACCGGGACCGTGCCACCGGTGAGCTCACCGAAGCCGGGCAGGTTGCTCATCGACTTGGTCCCGTCACCGCGGTAGATGCCGACCGCCGTCGCGAGCTGGGGGGTGAACCCGTCGAACCAGGCGGCCTTGTTGTCCGTGGTCGAACCGGTCTTGCCGGCGACCGGGCGACCGAGGCCCTGCGCGAAGGAGCCGCTGCCTCGTTCCACGACCTGGGTCATGGCGTCGATCGCGTCGGCGGTGACCTTCTTGTCGAAGGCGGCCTTCTTGACCACCTTGACCTTGTAGTCGAGACCGCCGGGGCCGCCCTTGACGGTCTTGATGAAGTACGGCGTGACCCGCGTCCCCTGCGAGGCGACCGTGGCGTAGGCGTTGGCCATGTCGCGCACGTTCACCGTGTCGGTGCCGAGCACGTTGGCCGGGTTGCTGCCCAGCCCCTTGTCCGGCAGACCTGCGGCGACCGCAGCGGCCTTGGTCTTGTCGGCCCCGACCTCGATGTTGAGCTGGGCGTAGACCGTGTTGATGGAGTTGGCCGTGGCCGTGCGCAGGTCGACCCGGCCGAAGCTCTCGAGGCCGAAGTTGGTGACCTTGCCGTCCTCGTTGCCGTCGCCCTCGAACTCCTTGAAGTACTGCGGGCTGCTGCCGTCGAAGCGGCTCTTGGTGCTGACGTCCTCGTTGAGGGCGGCGAGCAGCGTGAACACCTTGAAGGTCGAGCCGGCCTGCAGCTTGGCGTCCGTCGCCGCGTTGAACTGCTCCTCGGCGTAGTTCGCCCCGCCGTACATCGCGACGATGGCGCCGTCGCCCGGCTTGATCGACGTCAGCCCGACGTGCAGGTCCTTGCCGGCGGCCCCTTCGGGCATCCGCGCCTTGACCGCTGCGACCGCCGCGGCCTGGGACTTCTTGTCGATGGTGGTGACGATCTTGTAGCCACCGCGGTCGATGTCGGCGTCGGTGAGCTTGAGCTTGCTGCGCAGCTCCTGCTTGACCTGCTGGGTGAGGTAGCCGTTGGTGCCGGTGGCGCCCTTGTCGGGCGAGTACTTCACGACCTTGGGGAACTTCGCCGTTTCGCGGTCCTGGGCGGTGACGTAACCCTGCGACACCATGCCGTCCATGACGTAGGCCCAGCGGTCCTTGGCGTTCTGGGTCTGCTCGGCGCCCAGGCCCGGGTCGTAGAACGACGGGCCCCGGATGACGGTGGCGAGCAGCGCGCCCTCGGCGGCGTTGAGCTTGGAGACGTCCTTGTTGAAGTACGCCTTGGCGGCGGTCTGGACTCCGTAGGAGCCACGCCCGTAGTAGATGGTGTTGAGGTAGTCCTCGAGGATCTGGTCCTTGGACTTCTGCTTCGCGATCTTGATGGAGATCACGATCTCCTTGCCCTTGCGGGTCAGGGTCTGGTCCTGGGTCAGGAAGTAGTTCTTGACGTACTGCTGGGTGATCGTCGAACCACCCTGGGTCGCCCCGCCGCGCAGCCCCACCCAGACCGCACGCGCGATCCCGGTCGGACTGATGCCGGAGTTCTCGTAGAACGTGCGGTCCTCGGCGGCGAGGTGTGCCTCGCGCACGACGGAGGGGATCTGTCGCAGCTCCACCGACTCGCGGTTGACCTCGCTGATCCGGTCGAGCTCGGACTTGCCGTCGGCGTAGTAGATGACCGAGGCCTGCGCATCGGCCAGGTCGTTCGGCTCCGGGGTCTTGATCAGCGCGTAGGCGGTGAAGAACCCGAGCAGGGCCAGGACGAACCCCGCCAGCGCGGCGATCCCGAGCCGCTTGGCCCACACCTTCTTCCGGCTGCCGCCAGGCGTGGCCCCCTTCGCACGGCGAGCGCCGCTCACCTTGGCCTGGCCAGGCGTCTTCGGACGTGAGGAGCTCATGGGGCCTTCCCGATCGACATGGAACACGGGCTGGGGCACACCCGTGAGAGTGCTGCCCCACCCCGACAACTGAGCACCAGTATGACCGCTGACCTGGGGAACGCCGCATCGGCGCTTCGGGCAGGACCGGGCGCCCGGCTCGCTGCCCCGCCACAGCGGCCGACCACTCCCGATCCCCGTCGATGTATCGACTCGATATATCAAGCGGTGTATGGTGAGGTGACAAACTGCGAGTTTGTCACCTTGACCACCCCGCCGACGCGAAGGAGAGCAGGCATGGCTGCACGCCGTACCGAACTGCTCGAGTTCGCCGTCCTCGGCCTGCTGCACGAGGCCCCCCAGCACGGGTACGAGCTGCGCAAGCGGCTCAACGCGGCCCTCGGCCCGTTCCGCGCGTTGTCCTACGGCACCCTCTACCCCTGCCTGAAGTCGCTGCTCGACAAGGGCTGGATCGCCCAGGCCGCCGCCGGTCCGAAGACGCCCGCGGGCACCACCGGCAGCAGGCGCGCGCGGATCGTCTACGAGCTCACGGCCGACGGCAAGGAACGGTTCCAGGACCTGCTGCGCGACGCCGGCCCCACCGCGTGGGAGGACGACACCTTCGACGTGCACTTCGCCTTCTTCGCCCGCACCGAGGCCGAGGTCCGGCTGCGCATCCTCGAGGGCCGGCGCAGCCGCCTCGAGGAACGGCTCGAGAACATCCGGACCGCGTCGGCCAAGAACCGCGAGCGCTTCGACAGCTACACCGCCGAGCTCGAACGGCACGGCCTGGACTCCGCCGAGCGTGAGGTCCGCTGGCTCGAGGAGCTCATCACCGCCGAGCGCAGCACCCCCACCAGCAGCACCCCCACCAGCAGCACCACCCAGAACGACCAACCGATCACCCCGTTCAACCACAAGGAGTAACCCATGGGATCCGTGCGTGTCGCCATCGTTGGCGTCGGCAACTGCGCCAGCTCGCTGGTTCAGGGAGTCGAGTACTACAAGGACGCTGACCCGTCGGGCACCGTGCCCGGCCTGATGCACGTCATGTTCGGCGACTACCACGTCAGGGACGTCGAGTTCGTCGCCGCCTTTGACGTGGACGCCAAGAAGGTCGGCTTCGACCTCTCCGAGGCGATCGCCTCCTCCGAGAACAACACCATCAAGTTCGCCGACGTCCCGCCGACCGGGGTCACCGTCCAGCGCGGCGTGACCAACGACGGCCTCGGCAAGTACTACCGCCTCACCATCGAGGAGTCCGAGGCCGAGCCCGTGGACATCGTCGCGGCGCTGAAGGAGGCCAAGGTCGACGTCCTCGTCTCCTACCTCCCGGTCGGCTCGGAGATCGCGGACAAGTACTACGCCCAGTGCGCCATCGACGCAGGCGTCGCCTTCGTCAACGCCCTGCCGGTGTTCATCGCCTCCGACCCCGAGTGGGCCGCGAAGTTCGAGGCCGCCGGCGTCCCGGTCATCGGTGACGACATCAAGAGCCAGGTCGGCGCGACCATCACGCACCGCGTCATGGCCAAGCTGTTCGAGGACCGTGGTGTCGTGCTCGACCGCACCTACCAGCTCAACGTCGGTGGCAACATGGACTTCAAGAACATGTTGGAGCGCGACCGCCTCGAGTCCAAGAAGATCTCCAAGACCCAGGCCGTCACCTCCAACCTGGGTCACGACCTGGGCGAGCGCAACGTCCACATCGGCCCGTCGGACTACGTCCAGTGGCTCGACGACCGCAAGTGGGCCTACGTCCGCCTCGAGGGTCGCGCCTTCGGTGACGTCCCGCTCAACCTGGAGTACAAGCTCGAGGTCTGGGACTCCCCCAACTCGGCCGGCATCATCATCGACGCCATCCGTGCGGCGAAGATCGCCAAGGACCGTGGCATCGGCGGCGCGCTCATCTCCGCGTCGTCCTACCTCATGAAGTCCCCGCCCGTGCAGCGCGAGGACACCGAGGGCCGCGCCAGGCTCGAGGCCTACATCGCAGGCACCGAGGAGCGCTGACCGCAGCCTCCCCCCGAACGCGAACGGGGCACCTCCCAGCCGGGGGGTGCCCCGTACGCATGCCGGGGGGACCTCGGTGCCCGCAGGGACCTACCCGTCGTCCTCACGACCGTCGAGGGCCACGACGACCACGGTGACGTTGTCGCGGCCACCGGCGGCGACTGCGGCATCGACCAGGGCGACCGCAGCGTCCTGCGGGTCCTCGTGCTCGCCGAGCAGGGCTGCGATCTGGTCGTCGGCGAGCTCGCCGTTCAGGCCGTCGGAGCAGATGACGAAGCGTTCGCCGACCTGGGGTGCCAGGACCCACAGGTCTACCGTCGGCATCGAGTGGGAGCCCAGCGAGCGGGTCACCACGTTGCGCAGGGGGTGGCGGGCGGCCTCGGCCTCGGTGATCAGGCCGGCGTCGACGAGCGCACGGACCTCGGAGTGGTCGACGGTGACCATCCGCAGCCGGCCGTCGACGTAGCGGTAGACGCGGGAGTCGCCGACGTTGAAGACGGCCCAGCGGGCCGAGCCCTCGTCGTCGGCCACGACCGCCAGGCCGGCGGCGGTGGTGCCCATGCCGGTCTGCTCGGGGTGGTGGGCGACCGACCGCTGCATCTGCTCGTTGGAGGCGGCGAGCGCGGTGACCACGTCGTCGCCCGCGAGCACCTCGCGCCCGGCCAGGGCCCGCAGGGTGTCCACGACGATGGCGCTGGCGACCTCGCCGGCGGCGTGTCCTCCCATGCCGTCGGCCACGGCGTACACCGCACCCTCGGCCAGGAGGGCGTCCTCGTTGTGGTCGCGCACGCGACCCACGTCGGTGGCCGAACCCACCCGCAGCGTCAGCCCGGCCACCGTCACCACGACGCTGCTCACCGGGCCACCGGCACGGTCCGTGCCCCCCGGACGGAGGCACGCACGACGAGGTGCCCGGCGACGCAGGGCGGACCGGGAAACGGCTCGCTCGGGTACTTCAAGGCAGACATGAGGACCTCTCGGGGAACAGCGACGGGCGGCCGAACCGGGCAAGGCCGGACGGGAAGGGGACCGCCCTGCTGGACGAGCGCTCCCCGTGTCCATCCTTGCCGACGTGGTCGCGGCCAAGGCTCCCACACGTGGGCGAACCCGGAAACCTGATCCGACGCGCCGTACGGCGTCAGTCGGCCTTTCCGCGGAGCGCGGCGAGGGTCGTGGGCACGTCGTCGACGACGACGGCGTCGACCCCCACGGCGAGGAGCTCGCCGGCCACCTCGGCGGTCGGGCACCAGACGACGACCTCGAGCCCTGCGCGGTGGGCGACGTCGACGGCATGCGCGGCGGGCCGGAAGGTGGGAGCGAGGTCCACGGCGTTGGGGCCGAAGGAGGTCCAGTGCGGTGCCACCGCCTCGACCCCGAGGTGCACGGCGGCCGGGATCGCCTTGCGCAGCGGGAAGCCGACCCACGCGAGCAGGGCCCGGGGCACGGCCGGGGCGGCGTCGCCGAGCACGAGCAGGGCAGCCGGGTCGAAGGACGACACGAGCACGGGTCGACGGGACGCGAGGTCCTCGACGAGCGGGGCCAGCAAGCCCGCTGTGGTCGCGTCGCGGGGACGCAGCGCGTCCTCGAGCGAGCTCTTGACGTCCAGGTTGACCCCGATGCCGTCGGGCAGGGCCCTCAGCAGCGGCTCGAGGGCGATCGCCCCACGGTCCGCGACCTGGTCGAAGGTCAGGTCGGCGACGAAGTCACCCGCCTCCAGCGTGGGGTGGTGCCCGACGACGAGGACGTCGTCGGCGGTGCGGCGGGCGTCGAGCTCGACCCAGCGCAGACCGCTGGCGATGCCGGCGAGCAGGGAGTCGAGGGTGTTCTCCACGTGGCCGTCGACCACGCCGCGGCCCGACCCACGGTGACCGAGCACCGTGGGGCGTCCCCCGAAGACCCCGCGGGCGGTCATGCGTCGACGAGGTTCGCTGACGTCATGTTCGGCTGGGCGTCGGGAAGACCGGATCCGGCACGGGGGGATCCGAAGGGGTCGGCTCGGTGGGCGACGACGGTGGCGTGGCCGACGACGAGGACGACGAGGACGAGCTCGACGAGGTGGGCGCCGCGGGCGGCGCGGGTGGGACGGGCCGCGCGGCCGCCGACGAGGACGACGACGACGGGAACAGCGTGGACGGGGTCGTGGTCGTGGGGGTCGGCAGAGCCTGGGTCGCGGAGGGCTGGGGAGCCGCGACCGTCCCGCCGAGCAGGGTGAACACCGTCTGGCCCCACAGGGCGTCGCCGCGCGAGTTGAGCACCTCGGGGTCGGCAGCGGACACGTACGCGTTCGGCTCACCGGTGGCCAGGAAGGCCTTGGCGACGTCCAGGGTCCGCAGGCTCCTGGACCTGGCCCAGGCGGCCACCGCCGTCCGGACCGCCTTGTCCTGGTCGTCCAGGCTCGGCGGCTGGAGCATGACCAGGACCGTCGCGGCGGGGTACCGGTCCCGGACCGCCGACGCCGCGCTCTGCAGGTGCGCCTTGACGTTGGACGCGGAGTCGCTGCGGCCGTAGTTGAGGATGACGACGTCCGGCTTCACCGGCACGAGGAAGGGCACCCGGGTGGCGGCGTAGTCGGCGGAGGCGTCCGCGCGGCTGCCGTTGTAGACGTCGGTGGCCGGCCCGGCGCTGCCGAACGTCGCCTTGATCGTGTACTGCGTCGGGTCGGCGGGGTTGAGCCGGTGCAGCGTGACCTTGCGGTCCTGGGCCAGGAGCTGGCTGAAGGCCGTCACCCACTCCGCCTCACCGTCGCTGGTCTGGTCGCCGAGCACCGCGATGGTCACCTTGGCGTCGGAGCCGAGCAGCGCCTCCGGCGAACGCGGCGCGGCGGTGGTCGTCGTGGCCGACGGCGTCGGGGTCGAAGCGGTGGACGTCGTGGAGGTCGAGGTCGCCCTGGCCGGGGTCGGGTCGTCCGCCGCCGGCTCGTCGGTGGTCAGGAGCACGACCCCGACGACCAGGCCGATGTTGACCACCACCGCGAGGACACCGAGCCAGATGTCGGTCCCCCGGAAGCGCTGCACTCGGACATTGTGCCGCACAGGTTGCCGTCTCCTCGAACTACGGGCGCATCGCCGCGCCGGGCGGGTCCGTGCCGTGACCTGCCGGCTCCGACCTGCGGGTCCGTTATGTTGACGGTGACCTTGCGCGCGGGGGGCCGCCGGCCCGACCCGGTGACCGCCCCCGCCGCATACCCTTGCCGTCCCCTCGAGGAGACCATGCCCGGCGTCGGCGCCCCCGGATCCCCCTCCACCGGTGCGTCCCGGTTCGTGACCGACGCCCGGCGCGCCGTCTGGCACCTGCGGCACGGCGGCACCGGACAGGTGCGCCAGTGGTGGCGCCGGCGCACCCTGGACCTGCGGCAACCACGCGGCAGCATCCGCCTGGCCGGGGACGGCACCCTCGAGGTGCCGCCGTGGCCGCTGCCGCTCCGCGCGCCGCGGCGCCCCGACCTGCGGGTGGGGGTCGTCCTGGACGACTTCACCAGCCTGGCCCTGGGGTACGAGTGGGACCAGGTCGCGCTGCTCCCGGACCGGTGGCGCGAGCAGGTGGACTCCCCTCGGCTGGACCTGCTGTTCGTCGAGTCGGCCTGGCACGGCAACGGTGACGCGTGGCAGTACCACCTCACCGGCACCTCGGCCCCGCGCCCGGCCATCGTCGAGCTGGTGCAGTGGTGCCGTGACCACGAGGTGCCGACGGTCTTCTGGAACAAGGAGGACCCGGTCCACTACGCGGACTTCCTCGACACCGCCCGCCTGTTCGACCACGTGTGGACGACCGACTCCGACCGCAGTCCCCGACTACCACCGCGACCTCGGCCACGACCGGGTCGGCGTGCTGCCGTTCGCCGCCCAGCAGTCGCTGCACAACCCGATCCGGCCCGCTGACGGCCACCAGAGCCGCGACATCGGCTTCGGCGGCATGTACTTCGCCCACAAGTACCCCGAGCGGCGCGAGCAGATGGACCTGCTGCTGGGTGCCGCCGAGGCCGTCTCCTCGCGGATGCAGACCGGGCTGGAGGTGTTCTCGCGCTACCTCGGCGGCGACGAGCGCTACCAGTTCCCGGCTCCGCTGGACCGGCGCGTGGTCGGCTCGCTGGACTACCCGCGGATGCTCACCGCCTACCGTGCGTACAAGGTCTTCCTCAACGTCAACTCGGTCATCGGCTCACCGAGCATGTGTGCCCGGCGGATCTTCGAGATCACGGCCTGCGGCACCCCGGTCGTCTCCACGCCCAGCCGGGCGATCGGCGAGTTCTTCCCCGCCGACGAGGTGCTCCAGGTCGCCACCGACGAGGAGGCCCGCTGGACGCTGCGGGCCCTGGTCAACAGCCCGGAGCTGCGGGACCGCACGGTCCACACCGCCCAGCGCCGGATCTGGGAGTCGCACACCTACACGCGACGCCTCGACGCCGTCCTGGCCTCAGCCGGCCTGGCTGCTGACACGTCGGCCGCACGACTGCCCTCGGTCAGTGCGCTGGTGTCCACCAACCGCCCGCAGCAGCTCGACCACGTGCTCGCCGCCGTCGCCGCCCAGCGCGGGGTCGACTGCGAGCTGGTGCTGCTCACCCACGGCTTCGAGCCCGACACCGACCTGCGCTCCCGGGCCGCCGCGCTGGGCCTGGAGCGGGTCACCCTCCTGCACGAGCCCGCCACCACGACCCTGGGTGGCTGCCTGAACCGCCTGGTGGAGGCGGCGTCCGGCGACGTCGTGGCCAAGATGGACGACGACGACCTGTATGGCGCGGACTACCTGCGCGACCAGCTGCACGCCCTGGACTACTCCGGGGCGCAGGTCGTGGGCAAGCAGGCCCACCACATGTACCTCGAGGCCCTCGACGTGACCATCCTGCGGTTCCCCGAGCGCGAGCACCGGTTCACCGACCTCGTCATGGGGCCGACCATCGTCGCCCGCCGGGACGTCGCGGTGGCGCACCCGTTCGCCGACGTGGGACGCGGCGAGGACACCGGCTTCCTGCGCGACGTGGCCGCCGACGGGTTGAGCATCTACTCGGCCGACCGGTTCAACTTCGTCCAGATGCGGCATACTTCTGCGCGCCACACGTGGGGAGCCACCTCAGCGGAACTGCT
>CAVRMT010000027.1:0-173496 GCA_963722015.1 uncultured Actinomycetota bacterium
ACGAAGGCCGGCGGACGGCTACGGCTCACGGCGAGGCGCAGCCGGGCCGTTCCGGGCGCGCTGCCGGTCGGTGCGGCGTCCTGCTGGTCGGTGGCCAGGGTGGTGCCCATCGCGGGTCGGGCCACCGCACCGGCCACGAGGTCGCCGCGCTCCCAGAGGGCCACGTGCACGGCCCAGTCCTCGCGCGGCACCTCACCGAACTCGCGGGTGCCGTCGAGCGGGTCGATGATCCACACCCGGTCGGAGGCGAGGCGAACCGGGTCGTCCTTGCCCTCCTCGCTGAGGACGGCGTCGTCGGGGCGGGCGGTCGCCAGCTGGTCCATGAGGAACAGGTGCGACTGGCGGTCGCCGTCGGCGCGCAGCTGGGAGGGGTCGGTGTCGGGCCCGGTGGCGTTGCGCAGCGCGAGCAGGACGTCGCCGGCCGCGTCGGCCAGTGCCCGGGCGAGCTGGTGGTCGTCCAGGGGCGTCAGGGTGGTCATCAGTAGGCTCCTTGTCCCTTGAGGACGGCTCGGAGGGTGCGGGTCAGGATCTGGACGTCCAGGACGAGCGACCAGTTGTCGACGTACCAGAGGTCCAGGCGCAGGGACTCGTCCCAGGGCAGGTCGCTGCGGCCGCTGACCTGCCACAGCCCGGTGAGTCCCGGCTGGACGTGGAGCCGGCGGACGGCATCCGGCTCGTAGCGGGCCACCTCCTCGGGCAGCGGGGGCCGGGGCCCGACCAGGGACATCTCGCCGCGGACGACGTTGATGAGCTGGGGCGCCTCGTCGAGGGAGAAGCGGCGCAGGATGCGGCCCACCCGGGTGACGCGCGGGTCCTTGCGCATCTTGAACATGATGTCGTTGCCGGCGTCGACGGCCTGGAACGAGATGAGGTCGGCCTTGCGCTGCTCGGCGTCGACGCACATGGTGCGGAACTTCAGCATCGAGAACGTCTGGCCCTTGGCACCCACCCGCGTCTGGCGAAAGATCACCGGTCCGGACGAGTCCCAGCGGATCGCGAGGGCGACCGCGATGGTGACCGGCAGGGTCAGGATCAGGAAGACGACGGCGGCGACGAGGTCGACCAGGCGCTTGCACACCCGGCGGGCGCCGGACATCGACGGGCGCTCCACGTGCAGGAGCGGCATACCAGCGGTGGGACGGATGCTCAGCCGGGGTCCGGCCACCTCGAACAGCCCCGGGGCGATGACGAGGTCGACCTTGCGCTCCTCCAGGCTCCAGGCGAGGCGACGCAGGCCGCTGCCGCTCAGGTCGGGGTCGCTGGAGACCGCCACGACCTCGGCGTCGAGCAGGTTGATCGCGTCCATGGCCTCCTCGGGGTAGCCGAAGACCGGCACCCCTTCGACGAGGCTGCTGCGGTCGGAGTCGGTGACGATGCCGGAGACACAGGCGCCGACGACCTCCATGCCGGAACCCTGGGCCCTGCGCAGCTGACGGATCATCGGGCCGACGGTGCGCACGTTGCCGATCACGAGGGTCCGTTGCGTGTCCCGGCCGGCGAGGCGGTGGGCCAGGAGGTGGCGTCGCAGCAGGTGGCGTCCCAGCAGGCCCAGCAGCAGCAGCGACGGCGCCAGCACCAGGACGAGCCCGCGGGCGAACTCGGCGTGCAGCAACCACGAGACGCCTGCGGCCATGGCGACGAGGCCGACGACGGCGCGCACGACGGCCCGGTACTCGTTGGCCGACGTTCCCAGGAACCTCCGCTCGTAGCCGTGGGCGAGCACCAGGGCCAGCAGGTAGGCCAGGGGCAGGGCGAGCGTGGTGGTGATGCGCAGCTCGGTCGAGGCACGACCGAGGGGGACGAGGGCCCCCACGACGCCCGCGGCGAGCGCGGCCGTCGCGTCCACCACGACCGCACGCTGCGTGTACCCGACGTGCCAGGGCCGGCGAGGCGTCTCGAAGGACGACTGGGCCCGCGGCACTTCCTGCAGCCCGTCCTGGGCAGGGGCCGCCTCGGTGGTGTCCGACGACACCGGCGCCGAGCCGGGCGCGTCCTGGCTGGTGTCCTGGTGCGAGCCCTGGTGCGAGCCCTGGACCGTGTCCTGAGGCGCGGCGTCCACGGCCGTCTCGGACGGAGTCGCCCGTCCGACCTTCGCCGATGGCACGAACGCCGACTCCGCGGCCTCGATCTCCGACGGGGCACCACTCGACCCTGCTAGATCCGTCATCTCGCTCCCCTGCCCTGCGTTCCCCCGGCGAAGCCGTTCGGCTGGCGTTCACCATCCGGATGACTGATGCTGTCAGCGCGGCGCTCGCGGCAGGTACAGGAGGAGTGGGAGGACAGATCGGGCCACACGGACTACAGCCTGCGACGTAGCCCACTCATCCATTTGGCCTAGACGCGGGCCTCGACACCGTGGTCAGACGCCCAGGCGGACCCGGGCCGAGACGCATCCGGTCGGGGCTGGACCTGCCGACCAGGGCACCTCGCGCCACTCAGGCGGGGCTGTGGAACTTCTGCTGCGCCACCTGCAGGCCGGCGGTGACCACGAGCTCGGCGGCGTCGGCGGCGGTGTCGAGCAGGAACGGGAGCTCCTTGCGCTCGGTCGGCGAGAAGTCGCGCAGCACGAAGTCCGCCGCCTCCATCCGTCCGGGCGGACGGCCGATGCCCACCCGCACCCGCAGGTAGTCCTTGGTCCCGAGGGAGGAGCTGATCGAGCGCAGGCCGTTGTGGCCGCCCTCGCCTCCCCCCTGCTTGAGCCGGACCTCACCCGCAGGGATGTCGAGCTCGTCGTGGACGACCACGAGGTGGTCGGGGTCGACGGAGAAGAACGACATCAGCGCCTTGACCGGGCCACCGGACTCGTTCATGTAGGTCAGGGGCACCCCGACCACCGCGCGCGGTCCCGGGGCGCCGCCGCTCATCGTGCCGATCCGGATGGTCGCGGCCACGGCCCGCGCCTTGTGCCGGGACAGGGTCACGGACCCGCGACGGGCGAGCTCGTCGACCACCATCGCGCCGACGTTGTGGCGGTTCCCCGCATACGTGGGACCGGGGTTGCCCAACCCGACGACCAGCCACGTCCCGTCTGCACTCACAGGCGGCAAGTATGCCCGAAGGCCAGGTCCGTCACGGACCTGGCCTTCGGGGTGGAGCAGGGGGCGCGACGACTCGCGTCGCGCCCGTGGGGACTCAGGCGTCCTCGGAGTCGGCCTTCTCGCCCGCGGCAGCGGAGTCGGCCTCGGCGGCGGCGTCCTCGTCGGACTCCTCGCGCTCGATACCGGCCTCCTCCTCGGCCTCGGCGAGCTCGGCCTCCAGCTCGTCCTGGGAGATCTGCTGGGTGATGTTGACGACCAGCGTGTCCTCGTCGACGACCAGGGCGGAGCCGCGGGGCAGCTCGACCTCGGAGGCCTTGATCTGCGTGCCGGCGGTGAGGCCCTCGACGGAGACGACGATGCTCTCCGGGATGTGGGTGGCCTCGACCTCGAGCTGCAGGGTCTGGGAGTCCAGGGTCACGACGGTCTCGGGAGCCGCCTCGCCCTCGAGGTGGACCGGCACGTCGACGGTGACCTTCTCGCCCTTGCGGACGACGACGAGGTCGATGTGCTCGATGACCGGCTTGATGGCGTCGCGCTGGACGTCCTTGGCCAGGGCGAGCTGCTCGTTGCCGTCGATGACGATGGTGAGCAGGGCGTTGGCGGTCTTGAGCGCCATCATCGTCTCGTGGCCCGGCAGGGTGATGTGCACCGGCTCGGCGCCGTGGCCGTACATGACGGCGGGGATCTTGTGGTCGCGGCGGATCTTGCGCGCTGCGCCCTTGCCGAACTGGGTGCGCTTCTCGGCGGACAGCGTGAGGTTGGTGTCAGACACGGGGACTCCTTGAGGGGACTCGAGTAGGCGGTGGGCCTCGACGCGGGGCGCAGCACGGAGACCACACCGCGTCGAATTACGGACGTGACCGGCCCCCAGGTGGTGGCAGCCGTGCAGTGTCCCTCGCCGAGGCAACCCGGAGAGTCTAGGCGACGCCCGCGGGCAGAGGGAAATCCACCTGGTCCGCCGCGGCAGTCGCCCGGGCGGAGCGCTCACGGCGCAGCTCACCGATCCGGACGGCGACCACTCCCCCGACGATGCAGACCCCGCCGAGGAGCTGGACGGCCCCCGGCAGCTCACCGAGCAGCACCCACGCGAACAGGACCGCGAACATCACCTCGGTCAGCCCCACGAAGGACGCCACGGTGGAACCGAGGATGCGTGCGGCCGTGACCCCAAGGAGGTATGCCGCCGCGGCGGCCACGAGCGCCAGCTCGCCGACGGCGACCCACCAGGGAACCTGTGCTCCGCGGAGCACGACATCCGTGGCCACGAACCTCAGCGGCAGCGCACCGACGACGCCTAGGAGGGCGAGCGATACGGTGCCGGCTCCCATGCCGAGTCCCGCGAGCGCGATCGGGGGAAGGTGGCTCTCCTCGGCAGCAAGGACGAAGAAGGTCGCCAGGCCGGCTGCGGCCACCAGGCCCCAGCCGACACCGACGAGGTCGAGCCCGACCTGGCCGCCGAGGTCGAGGACGAGCACCAGCCCAGCCATCGCCAGGAGCACCCCGACCCCGGTGAGGGCGCTGGGCGCTCGGCGCGTGCGTGCCCACACGAAGAGCACGACGAGGACGACCCCGAGGTACTCCAGCAGGAGGGCGACCCCGACATCGAGTCGCTGCACCGCGTAGAAGTAGGCGACCTGGCAGCCGGCGACGGCCACGGCGCCATACGTGAGGATGCCGGCGAGGTTCTCGCGCACGAGGTGCCACCGGCCGCGCAGGGCGAGGATCGTCGGGATCGCGAGGACGAGCGTCGCGCCGGCGACCCGCAGCAGGACGATGGCCCCGGAGCTCCAGCCCTCGACGAGCAGCGACTTCGCGAACGGGCCGCTGCTGCCGAACGTCGCCGCGGACGCCAGGGCGAGCCAGAGCCCGACCACGGTGGAGCGTGACCTCATGACTGACCTGCTTTCCTCGACCGGGTTCGCTCTCCGCCCGCCGGCGCTGGAGCAGGTCGCCTGGGGTAATCGGTGAAACGTCTTATACTCGTGACCCTACCGATGGATCGAGTCAGGAGTCAAGATGTTGTTCGCCCATGACACCGAGGCTGCCCTGCGTGGGTGCGCGGCGCTGGTCAACACGGCCGCGACCCTGCCCACCGACACCGACGACCTACGGACCGTGGCGGAGCTGGACAGCTTCGTGCGCGAGTGGCAGTGGACGGGCTCGCGCACCCACGACGAGGCGGAGCTCGACGCCGTCCGCGCCCTGCGCCCCCGCCTGCGTGAGCTGTGGACCGCCGACCCGGAGCGCGCGGTCGAGCTCGTCAACACCCTGCTCGCTGAGGCCGACGCACTGCCCCAGCTCGTCCGGCACGACCAGTGGTCGTGGCACCTGCACGCGACCCCGGCCGAGGCGCCGCTGTCGACCCGGATGGCCGTCGAGGCAGCCATGGCCCTGGTCGACGTCATCCGCGCCGACGAGCTGAGCCGACTGGGGGTGTGTGCGGCTGACGACTGCGAGGACGTCGTGGTCGACCTGTCCAAGAACCGGTCCAAGCGCTACTGCGACGGTGGCTGTGGCAACCGGGCCAACGTCGCCGCCTACCGTGCCCGGAGGGCGTCCAGCACCTGACCGCCACGACTGCCTCGCTGAAGTCATCTGTTTGCCGGATGGTGTGAGGGCCCCGAGACCCCATGATGCGGACTAGCGGGTCGGCGCGCAGTGGAGGTCAGGGCCATGGTCGGTGATGCGGTGGAGAGCCTTCAGCGCGGCTTAAGGCCTCTCGAGTGTGCTGTGCACCATGGATAGCTCGGGCGTCACCGCGGCACTCAGCCGGGCCGTGCGGGATCACGGTCGGGTGGCGACCACGCAGCCGGAACGGATCCGGGCGCTGATGTCCGACCTGCTCGGACCTTCTGCCCGCGAGCTCCGGGCCGAGGTCGACGCCCTCGTCATCGCCTGCGAGGAGGGCGTCCCCGGCCTCCTCCTCGCTTCCGAGGGGTCCCCCGACGCGGCTGTGGACGAGGCGGTCACCCGTCTCGAGGCCCGCGGTCTGCAGCCGGGCCTGGCCGTCGTCGCGGTCACCATCTGGGCCGCGGCCCTGGCGGTGCCCCTGTCCGAGACACGGTCCCTTTCCGACGGCAGCGTCGGCGAGGTGTCCTCACGCCCCAGCGGCGGGGTCCTCTCGTCTTCGGACGGAGGAGAAGCGCCGCGCGGGGACCGGACCAAGCTGCCCGTGGGCAGGGTCGCGGGGCACCGCCGGTCCGCAGTCGGGTCCGGGGTCGACCCAGCGCGCGCACCCGCGCTCACACCCGCGGATCCCGACGAGGGGATCGGCCCACCTCTGCTCCGGCGGCCCTCGACCCGGACGCGCACCGTCGTGGGCGCTGCGGGCGCGGCCGCCGTGCTGGTGGCAGGCGTGGTCGGGGCCCAGGCCTTCTGGCCCCTCTCTGCAGGTGGGCCTGCGGACCGTTCCTCCGGAGGGACCCTGCACCTGCTCAGCACGACCCCGGTGACCTGGGACCCCATGGCGACGACGGACGTCGGCCTGCGCCTGCTCATGAACCGGGCGTTGTACCGGAGCCTGCTCGCCTTCGCGCCCACCGACGGCGACGAGCCGGCCGAGCTCGTTCCCGACCTGGCGACCTCGACCGGCACCAGCACGGACGGTGGTCGCACCTGGGCGTGGACACTCGTGGACGACGCGGTGTGGGAGGACGGCCAACCCGTCACCTGCGCCGATGCCAAGGCAGGGGTGGAACGCGCCTTCGCGGCAGCGAAGTTCCGGGGGTACTCCTTCAGGGCAGCGCGTCTGGTGGACGTGCCGCTCGCTCCCGACGGCCTCCCCGTGTTCTCCGGCGCCGTGGACGCGACGGCACGGGCCGCCTTCGACGAGGCAGTCACGTGCGCGGGTCTGACGCTCACGGTCCGACTGGCCGACCGGCACCTGGACTTCGCCCGTTACCTCGCCCTTCCCGAGCTGGCGCCGTACCGCTCGGTCGCCTCGGCTGGTGGCCCGCGGTCGCTGGCGAACGGCCCTTATCGCGTCGAGGTCGCCAGCGCCTCGGGCGACTCCTCGGTGCTGGTCCGCAACACGCGCTGGAGCCGGACGACGGACCGCCTGCGCCCGGCGCATCCCGACCGCATCGAGGTCACCGGCAGGCTCCTCAGCGCCGACGTCGTCGCACGCCTGCAGGCCGATGTCGGTGCCGACCGCCTCGCCGCAGCCCTGCAGCCACTCCCCGCCTCCGCCCAGGCTGGCTTGCGCCAGGCCGCCGACCGCACCCACGTGGCCACCAACGGCAACCGCGAGGTCCTCGCACCGAGCTTCGACTCGGCGGCCATGCAGGACAAGAAGGTCCGGCAGGCTCTGTCCTGGTCCATCGACCGGCAGGCCTACGTGGAGAGGATGGGTGGCCCGGCGACCCGTACCGCACTCCACTCCTTGGCTGGGACCCACCGCAACACCGCCGACGAGCTCGTCGACCCGAGCAGGGCCCGGACACTCCTCGCCGGCCGCAGCCCCGTGCTCCGGGTGGCGTACCACTCCACCGTGGAGGCCGACGCCGCCATGTCCGCTCTGGCGGCGGGCTGGGAGTCGGTGGGCTTCACGGTCCAGCTCAAGCCCTTCACCGGGGCGAGCCGGGAGTACTCCAGGCACCTCAGCGAGACGAGCGGTGACGACGTCTACGACCTGGTCCGGGCCAACCCGACCGTGAGTCTCGACCCTGTCGAGAACGTCAGCGAGTACGACTCGCGGGTCACCACGCGATGGCTGGCGAAGGGCTACGCCAACGCGGCGATCACCACGGCGATAGACCGGGCCCGGACCACGCTCGACCCCACCGACCGAGTGGCTGCCTGGAACCTCGTCCACTCCCTCGCGACGGCCGATGCCGCCGTCATCCCGCTCGCCGCCCGCGTGTCGCTCGTCGGCCACGGCTCCGCCGTCGAGGGGGCCCGGACGCTCAGCGAGTTCTCCGGGGCCCTCGACACCGTCACCATGTCCCTCACCCGCTAGGACGCAGCCATGAACGACCGCCAGCCCCAGACCCCCGAAGAGGCGTTGCAGCGAGCCGTGCGCGACCTCGGTCGCCGGGTCAGCGAGAACCCCGACCGGGTCCGCGCAGTGCTCGCCGACGGGCTCGGCGCCTCGGGGCGCGAGCACCGGGCGGCGATCGACGCACTGGCCCTGGCCAGCGAGGAGGGCATCCCCGCCACGCTGCTGTCCCGGGAGGACTCGGTGCTCACCGAGACGGACCTCGTCGACGACGACCAGCGACTCGTGGTTCGGCTCACCGACCGTGGGCTGGACCAGGACGTCGCCGCCTTCGCCATCGGCACCTGGGCGATGGCGCTGGGCACCGACAGCACCCTCACCAGCGCATCCCCGCGCGGCCCCGTGGGTGTGCCGTCCACCGGCTCGGCGAGTGCCGCGGCACCGGGGGCGACCGAGCTCCCGTTCGGCCTCGGGCGCATCACCGAGGAGACCCCACCCCCCACGGACGCACCCGCCGGGGTCGGCGCGGGCGGCGGGGTCGGCGCGGGCGGCGGGGTCGGCGCGGGGCGGCGGGGGCGGCGCGGGCGGCGGGGGCGGCGAAGGTCATGACCGCGGAGACCCCTTGGCGCCGCGCGTCGCGCGGGTCCGCCGAGGTCTGGTCGCGGCCGCTGTCGCGGCGACCCTCGCAGTCGTCGGCGGCACGGCGTGGTCCAGCTTCCGCGCCCCCTCCCGCGACTCGGCCCTGCTCGTCGACGCCACGCGCACGGGCCCGACCACCGCCGCCGGAGCGAGCACCACGAGCGGGCCGGCGGTCACGACGACCCCGGCCCCCACGACGACACGTGCACCGACGCCACGTCCCACTACCAAGGCGACCAAGAAGCCGGTGGTGAAGGCGAGTGCGTCAGCGCCCGCCAGAACCACGCCGCGCCCGGCGGCGACCACCCCGCGCACCACACCACGGAGCTCGGCCGCCCCGGCACCGGTCCGCACGACAGCGAAGAAGGCTTCCACATCGAAGTCGTCGACGCCACGCTCGAGCAGCTCGACGAAGCCGAAACCCCCACCGCCGCCCCCGGCACCCAAGACGTTGACGGCCGGGAACGGCACACATTCGTGGACGATGGCCTACTGGGACGGGTCCAGCTGCCTGAACTGGGCGGGCGACGGCGCGCAGGTCTGCTCGCGGTACATCAACACCATCAAGGGGGGCACGGTCTCGACCTGGCAGGTGTCCGACGCGGTCTCGGTGAACGGCCACGGTGACGTCGTCGTCAGCGGCCAGCGGGTGCAGTTCTTCCCTCACCACAACGGCTACTTCCAGGACGTCATCCGCTACCGCCTCACCGGCGCAGGGGTGACGAGCAACTGGGCCACCTTGACCGTCACGGCCCACTGCAACACCAACTACGCGTGCTTCGGGTGAGTGACATGTCCGTCGATCCTGGTGACCCCCCGATCCTGGCAGCCCTGCGCACTGCCCTCGAGGCCGACCACAGCGCCTATGTCGCCCGCCCGTCCCAGCTGCGGTCGAGGCTCAACCGCATCCTCGGAGAGGACGCCACGACCCACCGACGAGAGCTGCACCTCGTCGTCACCGCGCTCGACGAGAACGTCCCGACCGAGCTGCGCGCAGCCGCTCCGCTCAGCCGGGCCGACCTCGACCGCCACTCCGAGGCACTCGCCGCAGCCCGCGGCTGGACCGACGAGGCCGGCGCGACAGCGGTGGGGTTGTGGGTCTCGGCCCTCGGTCTCGAGCTGCGCGACGCCGACTCGTGGCCCGCGCCGGCGCCTCGGCGTCCGGGCCCGGCAGCGGACGGTTCATGGCGCAGCAGCCCCTCGAGCTCGGGGTCGCTCGCATCAGGCTACCTCCGCTCCCGATGACGGGTTCGGCGGGTTTCTCGCGGACAGCGAGACCACTGGAGCCCTCCGGCCGGAGGCAGCCTCCACCGTGCTGCCGCGGCGCCGTGACGACCCGATGGCAACGGATGTGCCCGACGCGTCGTCGATCGTGGCCTCTGTGGTGCCTGACCCCCAGTCGGGGGGTCGAGAGGGAGCACCGGTCCCGTGGCCGTCCTCATCCAGGTTCGCCGTCGTGCAGGCGATGCAGCGCGAAGGCTTCCCGGTCGGCGCCTACTACGCCTTTCGCGGACGCGACCCCCGGCTGCGCTATGCCGCCCTGGGCGCCTTCACCGTCGTCGTCACCGGTCTGGTCTTCATCGAGTCTGCCCCGGTCCGCACCCTCCTGCTGCTCGTAGCCGTGCTGGCGGTTCTCGTGGTGCCCACCAAAGTCGTGCGCAACGGCACCATGGTCGTCGACGACGTCGGATTCCGTTGGTATGCAGCGTTGCCCAAGAGCGGGCCTGCCGAGCTGGCTGCCCCCTGGACGGCCGTGCACCTGATCGAGGGCACCCAGCCGCGGCTCACGTTTCCGGACGGGCAGCTGTGGCTGAAGAGGCGCAAGGGACTGCTCGAAGCCCTCCGGGCCAGGGTCCCCGTCGCCACCGACACCGCTGCGGGGATGAAGTCATGAACACCCTCGGCAACCCTGCTCGATGCGGCCAGGGCTCACGTGGTGAAGCGGGCTTCGACCTGACCGATCAACAGCACCGTGTCCGGGACGAGGGCAACGGTCTGACCGGGCTGCACCGAGGTCGGTTCGCGGCCCGGCAGCTGCACCTCCCAGGCCGTGGTGCTGGTGTTGCGCAGCCCCCACAGGTCACGCAACGGGTGTCGGGTGACCTCGGCGATCGTCGTGTCGTAGTCGTAGTCGCGTGCGACGTGGTGGCGGTAGACGCGGGTCCCCGCGCCCAGGGCCAGCGCCGCGTGCGGGAAGACCAGCTGCATCGGTGCCACCAGGGCCGCCGAGCAGCCCCAGCAGGTCTTCGGCGCGCCGGCGCCGGAGAAGCTCTCGCGGCCACACGCGTCGCAGGTGCGGATGGCGTCCAGCAGGCGGGACAGGACAGCGCGCCACACGCTCTCCCTGACTCTGCGCCTGGGGTCGTGGGCTCCCACCCCGAAGGCCTGCACGAACAGGCTCTTGACCGCCTCCGGATGGATCGCCCAGTTGGCCAGCACCGTCGCGTGCTCCACGGGGTCGGGGGCGTTGGAGGTGTCGTCAGGGTCGAACACGAACAGGGGATCGGATCCGAACAGCTTGCCTTCGGCCTCCCGGTCCAGGCAGGCGAAGTCGAGCTCTCGTCGGCCCAGGAGTGGGTGGTGGACCATCAGCACGTAGAAGATCAGCACGGCAAGGGAGTACAGGTCGGTCTCGCTCCCGGGCCGAGCCTCGCCCCTGACGATCTCGGGGGCCATGAAGCGGCGGGTTCCCAGGACCGCGCTGTCGCTCTCGCCGTCGATCCCGACGTTGTCGTTGTCGCAGATGAGCGTGGCGCCCGTACCCGGATGGAACATGACGTTGCCGAAGCTGATGTCGCGATAACACAGGCCCTGGGAGTGCAGCAGCAGGAAGCCGTGCGCCAGGCCCAGGCACAACCGCACCGCCAGGGACGGCGACACCTCCACCCGTCCACGCAGGAGCTCCCCGAGCCCGACGTAACCCGGCGGGCGGATCGGCATGACGTATCCGAACCCGCCGTCCGTCGACGTGACGACCTCTGTCGGCCACAGGAACATGGGGCCGGGACTGTGCCGCTGGGCGACGCTCGTGATCGCCTCACGTTGTCTCGGGGTGACGGCGTTCGGCGCATACCACTTCAGGGCCAGTCGCCGCCCGCTGGCGTCGGCCGCGACGAGCTCGTGCACGACGCCCTGGCTGCCCTCGCCGAGAAGCCGGCCGACGGTCCACGGCGTCGCGGAGCGGCGCAGGGTCACCACGTCCCCAACCCTGACCACCGCCGCGACCTCCCTCGTCAGACCACGCCCATGATGGCACCTGTCGAGGTCCCCGTGACCAGGCTTTCGCAGAGGAGCTCCCGTGCCTGAACGACCGGGAGCCAGGCTGGCCCAACGGCCCCTGCACTTCTTCATCCTCGCCGACTGTTCGGGTTCGATGGCCAGCGACGGCAAGATGCGTGCACTCAACGCAGCCATCCAGGAGGCTCTTCCACACCTGGTCGACGTCGCCGACGGCAACCCGCACGCCGAGCTGCTGGTGCGCTGCATCGCCTTCTCGACCGGCGCCCGGTGGCACGTCGAGCATCCCACGCCGGTGGACGAGATCCAGTGGGCCGACCTGGCCGCAGGTGGGTACACCGACCTGAGCGCGGGTCTTGACCTGTTGCGTTCGGTCCTGACGGTGCCACCGATGCAGTCCCGCGCCCTGCCTCCCGCAATCGTCCTCATCTCCGACGGCATGCCCACGGACGACTACCTCGAGTCGTTGCAGCGGCTGGAGGCCGAGCCCTGGGGAGCCCGTTCGGTGCGCATCGCGGTGGGCATCGGCCGCGACGCCGACCACGAGATGCTCGTGCGGTTCATGGGCGACGACGACGCGGAACCAGTGCGGGCCAACAACCCCGAGGACCTCGTGGCCGCGATCCGGTGGGCCTCGACGCACGTGTCGCGAGTCGCGTCGTCCCTGGCCCCGGCAGCGGCGGAGCCAGTCTTCAGCCGCGCACCCCACGCCGCCGACCTGGATGCCTCGGAGGTGGTGTGGTGAGCCGCGCGGACCCCGTGACGTGGCAGGCGCAGGGAGCGAGCCACCGCGGCTCCTCCCACGAACGCTCCGGCGCCCCCAACCAGGATGCGTACGCGGTGCGCCGACTCGACAAGGCCCTGGTGGCTGCCGTCGCAGACGGACACGGGGGTCGGCGGTACGTCCGCAGCGGCACCGGGGCCCGGATCGCGGTCGAGCTGGCGACCACGATCGGGGCCGAGCTCCTCGACGTCCGACACCCCGATCCTCCCCTCGCCGGACGCGACCTGACCACCCGACTCGTACCGGCATGGCGATCCGCCGTGCTCGCTCACCTCGCCGCCCATACGCTCGAGGACGAGGAGGTCGAGCGCTGCGGCGACCTGCCCACGGATCTCACGGTCCTGTACGGCGCCACCCTGATCGTCGCGCTCGCCGCCGGGCGGGAGATCGCCGTCACCCAGATCGGTGATGGCTCCGCCCTGACGGTCCGCCGCGGACGGGCCAGCAACCTGGTACCCGGGGACGACCGCCTCGTGGCGAACGAGACCACCAGCCTGTGCCTTCCCAACGCACTCGAGGACTTCCGCCACGGCGCCACGACGGTGGACGGCGACGAGCTGCCCCTGGTTCTGCTGTCCACCGACGGCTACGGCAACTCCTTCGCGAGCGAGGAGTGGGAGTCCGAGGTGATGACCGACCTCGCCACGCAGGTCGGCCTGCACGGGTTCGACACCGTCTGCGGTTCGATACCGCAGTGGGTCGCGGAGTCGGCGCAGGTGGGCGGTGACGACGTCACCGTGGTGCTGCTCACCGCCGGGGCCTGGTCGGGTGGTGGTCCCGCGCCCGGGCCGGCCGGTCCGGGTGCTCGCCGCCGGTGGTGGGTCCCGGGCATCGCGGCAACCGGGTTGGCCCTCGCGGCCGTCCTGTTCGTGACACAGCCATGGACCGGCGGCGTCACGTCCCCGGCGTCTCCCATCACCCCTGTCGCCGACCCCCAGCAGGCACCGACGACCAGCGCGCGGGTCACTGCGCCCACCACCACTCGGACGAGTTCGCCCCCACCACGACGCCAGGGCCAGACCGTCCCCGTCCAGACCACACCGCCGGGGTCCTCGACGACGTCGAACCGACCGGTCGTCGCCGAGGACGGAGCCCCCTCGGGGACGTCATGAGCACCCTGGTCATCACCACCTCCGCCGGCACCACCCGGCACGAGCCGGGACGCGCAGTGACCTTCGGACGCGACCCCGCCAGCACCGTGCAGCTGCTGTCGCCCGTCGTGTCCCGCCACCACGGCGAAGCCGTGTGGCAGGAAGGCCGTTGGACCTACCACGACAGGTCGAGCTCGCTCGGGTCCTGGTGCGATGGCGTCCGGGTGCGGTCGCACGAGCTGACACAGCCGTCGCGACTCGTCCTGGGGCAGGGTGACAAGGCGGAAGTCGTGGAACTCCTGGTCGACCACCGCTCGGGACTGCGGCCGGGCGGGCGGCTGGCGGAGCCGCTGGAGGCAGGCGCGACCCTGCTCACCGGGGACGAGCTGGCCCTCGAGTGCGCCGGCCGCACCTATCACCTCACGCCGGGTGTCGAGACGGTCATCGGCCGGGCGGAGGACGCCGACATCATCTGCACCAACCCCACGGTGTCGCGCCACCACGCGCTGCTGCGCCACACCGGCTCGACGTGGGAGCTCGTCGACACCAGGAGCGCCCGGGGCACCTTCGTGGACGGCCAGCGGGTCCCCGGGGTCCTCCTTCGCGGCACGACCGAGATCATGCTCGGCGATGCCCGCGCCGGCGAGCGGATCATCACCTCGACCTCCGGCGAGCGGCCTGTCCCGATGAAGCACCGCGCGCTCCGGGCGGTCCGTGCCCACCGTTCGGTGGCGGCAGCCCTGGCGGTCGGGCTGGTGGCCGCGCTGGCAGTGGGCGGATGGGGCGCGGCCCGGTCCGTGACGGGCGCTTCCGGTCCCGACCTGGACGTCCTCGCCCGGGCCTCGGTCCGGGTCATCACCGACCAGGGCTCGGGCTCAGGCACCGTGGTCGACGCCGAGCGCGGGCTGGTGCTGACCAACGCCCACGTCGCCGCACCCACCGCCGTCGGCCGAGGGGTGCGCACCCGACAGCTCGCCGACGAGCTGGGTCCGGCTCCGACCAGCATCACCATCGCGACCTCGGACGGCCTGGACCGGCCTGCCGAGGAGCGTTTCCGGGCGGAGGTCGCCGCGGTTGACGGCTACCTCGACCTCGCTGTGCTGCGCATCACCGGTGACCAGACAGGTGCCGCCGTCTCGGCCAAGGACACTGGCGTCCCTGGTGGAGCTCGAGGTGGGTCCGGTCGGGCGCGTACGGTCGGCCGACCCGGTCTGGGTCGTGGGCTACCCCGGCCTGGCCGACTCCGACGCGGCCACCTACACGCGGGGGGTGATCTCCGGCACGGTCCACGACAAGCGCCTCGAGGGCGCCGTGTCGCTGTTCAACTCCGACGCCCGCATCAACCCGGGCAACTCCGGCGGGCTGGCCGCCAACGCCCACGGTCAGCTCATCGCCGTACCCACCCTGAACAAGAAGGCCCGCGAGGACAGCCTCCTCGCCGGGCTCGTACCTGCCGAGCTGGCGGCTCCCCTCATCGCGGCGGCACGCGGCCGGACCCAGTACTCCAGCCCGTGGGTGGTCGCGGACGCGTCCGGCACGGTGGTCGACCTGAAGGTGTCCGCAGCAGGCAGCCCCGGAATCGCCGAAGGCTGCGTCGCCGGGAACCGTGCCAGCGGCAGGGTCATCGGCGTCCAGGTGACGTACTCCGGACTGTCGGACGCTGCACACCAGGACCTGCTCGTCTCCGTCGCCCGGCAGACCCCCAGCGGTCTGGTCCCTGTCGGCGTCGCGACCACCACCGACCAGTGGCCGCGACGACTGCCGTCCAGCGGCTGCCTGACCGCCACGATGGACATCGGGGCGGTCCTGAGCCCCGGCACCTACGTCGTGCGGGTGGGCATCGGCGGCAACCATGACCCGCTGGGCACGTTGACCTACCGCCTGTCATGACCGGTGACCAGCCCCGGATCCTCGTGCTCGGTCCGCTCGACCTTCGGCTCGGCAACGCCTCACTTCCCTTGGGGGCTCCGCGAGCGCGGGCTCTGCTGGCGCTGCTCGCCCTCGCGGGGGGCCGGGTCTGCCCCGTTCCGTCGATCATCGACCAGGTGTGGGGGGAGGACCCACCCGCCACCGTGGTGAATGCCGTCCAGGTCTACGTGGCGAGTCTCCGCAAGACCCTGGCGACCGCCGGGATCGACTCCTGCCTCATCACCCAGTCCCCTGGTTACCGGTTGATCCTGCCCGCCGGCACCGTGGACGTCGAGGCGTTCGACCGCGCGGGCCAGGAGGGGGCGCGGCTGGCAGCAGCCGCGGACCACGACGGCGCGGCAGCGGCATACCGGCTGGCCCTGGACCAGTGGCGTGGCCCGGCGCTGGCCGACCTCGACGGGGCGCCCTTCGTGGCCAACGAACGCACCCGGCTGGAGGAGCGCAGGCTCCTGGCGCAGCTCGGCTGGTTCCGCTCGCTGCTCGCGGTGGGGCACCACGAAGCATCGCTGCCCCACCTCGAGGAGACCCTGGGTGCCAATCCGCTCCATGAGACGCTCTGGGCGCTCCTGGCGACCGCGCTCTACCAGAGCGGCAGACAGTCCGAGGCCCTCGCGACGATGCGCCGGGCCCGCCGCCTCCTCGACCAGGAGCTGGGGGTCGAGCCCGGTCCGGAGCTCGTCGAGGTGGAGCGACAGATCCTCGCGCACGACCCACGGCTGGCCCCGCCGCGGCTGCGCAGGCAGCACCGGTCGGTGGTCACCCACGTCGCCACGTCCGGGGAGGGGGGCGCAGCGCTGGTGTTGCCCGACGGCAGCCGGGCCCTGCTTCGCCGAGGCACCACGGTGCTGGGCCGCCACGCGGACTGCGACGTGGTCCTGGACCACCGTGACGTCAGCCGACGGCATGCCCGGATCAGCGCCGCCAGCCGCGCTCACGAGCTCGAGGACCTCGGCTCCACGAACGGCACCGCCGTCAACGGCGAGGCCCTCGATCCCGGCACGGGGGGCCGCGTCGTGCTGTCGCACGGGGACCGCGTCGAGCTCGGGCCGCTGATCCTGCGCTACGAGGCCGGGATCCTCGCCGCAGGCGTGGGCGTCAACACGCTGACCTGAACGAGCTCGGCCTCCCCTGGCGCGATGAGGAACCCACGCCCGGGTGCCATCGGGACCACGGTGGCAGGCAGTCGCACCTCCAGTGTGAGACCTGACTCCGGCGTGGGCGCCAGCAGCAGGGCGACCCGCAGGCTGGTCAGGTAGCGCGACCACGGGTCGAACAGGCGCGCCCAGTCGGCCGTCCTGGCACCCACCACCGAACGCAGGCCGGTGTCGCGGGCGCTGCGCAGGAGCGCATCGAGGCGGTCACCGAACGACCCCGGCAGGGCCAGCCCCTCGGCATCGTCGATCACCAGGACCACCGGATGGTCGCTCCCCTCCACAGCCTCGAAGAGCGCTTCGAGCCCGTCTGCGGGCGACCCGACGACGAGCAGCCTCGGGTGGTCGGTCCAGCGCTCGAGCGTGGCCCGACGCCGGGCGAGCACCGCCAACCGACGACCAGGGTCCTGCTCGAGCAGGCGCGCGGCCACCGTGTGAAGGGCGGTGCTCCGCCCCGTCAGGGACTCGCCGAGAACGAGCAGGTGCGGACCGTGGCGGGGACCGAGCCAGACCGCCGACCCGTCATCGCCACCGATGCCGAGCGGTATGCACCCTGCTGGCCAACCGGGCCGGCCCTCGTCGACGCAGGCATGGTGTTCGAGGGGCAGCCGCCGTATGGGGCTAGGGCCCCCGTCGCGACCGGAGGGGAACGTCGGCAGGCCCCGCGTGTGCGCCACCTGTACCTCGAGCCCACCGCGCACCATCCCTCGCCCGGGCAGGTCGGCCGGCATCTGGGCTGTCCCGATCCGCACGTCGACGGCGACGTAGTCGGCCGACTCGGGCTGCCGCAGCAACAGCCTGGACTGGAAGTGTGAGGCGAAGGTCAGGCGCAGGTCACTCACCTGGCCACAGGTCATGACGACGTGGACGCCCACGGCTCGGCCCTGCGCCACCAGGCTGAGCAGCTGGTCGTTCAGGCGGTCCTGCAAAAGGGTCTGGCTGACCTCACGCAGGGCGGGGTAGTCGTCGACGACGAGGAGCACACGGGCGTCGCGGTGAGGATCGAAGCCGGTCTCGCGACGACGTTCGACGGTGGCGGTGAGCCGGTCGAAGACGCTCACCATCAGCTCACGGTCGTGCACCCCCGCGTAACCACCTGTGTGCGGGAGCTCCTGGACCCCGCTCAGGCCCCCCCGCGCGTCGATAACGTACAGGTGCAGGCGATCCGGCTCGTGCGCCCCGGTGAGGCAGGAGATGACCCTGCGGATCGCGGTGGTGCGACCGGACCGGAAGACCCCGCTCACCAACAGGTTGGTCAACGCGAGGTCGAGCACCCACGGCCGTTGGCGCTGCAGGTGCGGCTCGTCCACCAGTCCGAGCCTCACCAGCAGGCCAGCGCTGTCGACCTCGGCACCGGCGCGGTCACCCTCGCGGGCCTCCGCCTCGGCCGCACCGGGGTCCGTGGCGTCGAGCTCGGAGGGATCGAGGTCGGTCGGGAGCGGCGGAACCCACAACGCGAAGGGAGCGGGCGCACCCCTGCGGTGGTGCAGCTCCTGCGCCGCCGCCACCAAGGTGCCCAGCTCGGTCTCGGGAAGCGGGCCTTCCGCGCGCGCCGGTAGCTCGGCCCGAGAGGGCTGCGGCTCACCGAATGCCTGCACCGAGACGGCCGCGTCACTGCGCGCCACGGGTCGGGTGATCCGCGCGGTCTGGAAGGACGACAGGCTGCGCTCGGCACCACGGCGCAGGAACGCGCGGCCCGGCTCCTCGGTCGGGATCGCAGCGGCATCCTTGGCCCCCAACAGCTCCAAGGACTCGCCATCGCTGACGACCCGCAGGCACAGCCAGATGTTGGTGTTCGCTCGGATGGCTGGCGTGATGACGCCTCCGGGAGACTGCGTGGCCAGGAGCAGGTGGATGCCGAGGCTTCGCCCCTGGGCCGCGACCGCGTCCAGGCGTGCCCTGACTTCCGGCTGCTCGGTCACGAGCAGGGCGAACTCGTCGATGACGACCAACAGGGAGGGCAGCGGCTCGGCTCGCGGAAGGCGTTCATAGGCAGCGAGATCGGCCACTGCGTGCTCGGACAGGACACGCTTGCGACGACTGATCTCGGCGTCGAGGGCGGTGAAGGCACGCTCGGACAGGCGCGCCGAGCCGTCGAGGTCGGTCACGTAGCCGACGACGTGCGGCAGGTCCCGAAGGGGTGCGAAGGTCGCGCCACCCTTGAAGTCGATGAGGAACAGCACCAGCCGCTGCGGGGGGTGCCTGGCAACGAGCGACCCGAGGAAGGACAGGAGCAGCTCGCTCTTGCCCGAGCCCGTGGTGCCGGCGATCACGCCGTGCGGGCCGTCGCGGCGCAGGTCAACAGTGACCGGTTGCCCCTGGTCGTCGGCCCCGAACACGCTCTCTAGCCCGGCGGGCGCGTCCCACAGCGTCTCGAGAACGGGACCTCGCGGGCCGTCCCCGGCCCCCGACAGGGCCAGCACGCCTCGGTCAGCCACGTGGCTGTCTCCCCGCAGGCGCGGGTCGCGCAACCGGCCCAGCTCGACGGCCAGGGCGGTAGCGATGGCCGGGCTCATGCTGCACGCCTGGAATGCCCCGATCGCGCCGTCCGGCCAGGGGCCTTCCGCCGTCACGCGACCGTCCGCGTCCACACGGCAGACGAGCTCGCACTCTGGAGGCAGGCCGCGGGCTTCGTCGTCGAGGACCAGCACCAGTCCCCCAGCGGCACGCACCTCCCCCATCGCCGCCACCGCGGCGGGGTTCGATGCGGAACCCTGTCCCAGGACGAGCAGCACCCGAGCAGGCTGGTCCTGGGCACTCCGCTTGGCCAGCGCGGCTCCCACCGCCGCCTCGATCTCCGAAGCTGCTCCCGATGACGCCAGCAGGCGCGCCGCTGCAGAGCTCACGTGGGGTAGCCACCTGACCCAACGCCATTCCGGGCTCGCACTCACCACCACCACCTGGAGGGCAGACGGCGCATGGAGCACGGCGGCTTCCACCACGGCGTGCCAGGCCAGGCGACTGACCAGCACGCGCGGGCCGGCCACGCCCACGACCCCACCCGACGGTGTCGTCACGGGTACGTCGTCGACGGTGCGGTGACGCGTCACGCAGTCCGCAAGGCGGGCCGCATACGGCCCGTGCTTGTCGGGCGACGACTCGGTCACCACCGCCGCCACTGGGCGCCGACCGGTGCCCAGCCGCAGTCGCAGGAAGTCGGTGTCGCTCGGGCGGCGCTCCCACAGGCGCGGTCCGCGATCTCGCACCCAGGCCCGCATCGAGTCGCGGTCGGGACTCAGCAGACGCCACGTGTCAGCCTGCGATGCAGCGCATTCCGCAAGGTCCCCATCGAGCCGTGCCAGGTCCGTCTCGAACCTCCGGACTCCGTGGCGACGCCTTGACTGGTCACCGACGACCCCGAACGCCACGGTGGCCAGGCCGGCCAGCGCCGCCACCACTGCGAAGAGCATCGCGTGCGGGAACCGGATCGCGACCACGGCAGCCGCGACGACGGCGACCCCGCCTCCCGCGACCTGCCACAGCACCCCACGGCCCTTGAGCTCGGTGCCCTCCGGCAGCATCGGGGCGCGCAGCTCCCGAGGCGCCGGCGGGGCGGTGGTCCGAGGGGGTGTGTTGACGGTCGGGTCCGGGGGGTCGGCCCACACCGCCGGCAAGGACAAGGCACTGTCTGCCTCCTCGGCCGCAGCCCCGTCCCGCGCCTCGCTCACCGCGTCGTTCGCCGGCCCGTCCACCGCCCCGTCCACGAAGGCCGCGATGGTCAGGACCTCGCCGCGTGGCAGGGGGAGGTCGACCCACCGGTCGGAGCCGGTGAGGAGGGCACCCGAGCCAGCCAGGTAGGCGCCCCAGGTGGTCTGGGCTCCCGCACGCAGTCCGAGGTACCGCGCCATCTCTGTGACCACGGCCCGGACCGTGGCGTCAGGAGGTGCCGCGACGGCGACCGCGAAGCCGCCTGCCGAGGTCTCGGACCTCACGACGAGATGGCGGGGCGCGAGCCCACCGCTTCCCAGCGTTCGGACGGTGAGCACCGCAGGAGCCGAGCCGACCGTGATGCCGTCCCCGGGCAGGACGCGTTGCTCTCCTCGCAGGGGCTGGCCGTTGATCCACGTGCCGTTGGCGGAGTCCAGGTCGGTCAACAGCACCTCGCCGGCGATGACGCGCAACATCGCGTGGCGGCGGGACACGCTGGTGTGGTCCACGCAGAGGTCGCTGGAGCGGTCGCGTCCCACCATCAGCTCCCCGACGAGGGGAACTGGACGCCCACCATCGGTCTCCCCGTTGACCACCACGAAACCGCCAGCCCGGTGGCGCCGGGCGACCCTCTGCTCGAGGACGAGCAGGACGGTGTCACCCATCCTCACCGACGAGCCAGGTTGGGCGAGAACCGTGGTGCTGGAGCGCTTTCCGTCGACCCGCGTACCCGAAGCCGAGCCGGCGTCGACCACCACGAGTCCATGATCACGGGGTTCGAGGATGGCATGTCGTCGCGAGACCGATGGGTCGGTGAGCAGCAGGTCCGCGCCGGAACCACGCCCGACCTCGCACCGCGTGGCGACCACACGGGTCAGGCCCGCGTCGGGGCCCGAGACCACCCGGACCACGATCCGACCGCCCATCGCCACCGCCTCCCGTGCCTGCCACTGGGAGTGTGGCAAACCCGTGGCTGCAGCGACAGGGATATGGAGTTATCCCGTGGCCCCGGGCCGCGTCCCCGGTCTCACTCATTTGCCGGATTCGGTGCACCGCCGTCCTGTGCTGCACTCTCCTCACCCCACCCGCCCCCTGGCGGTACGGGCCAACAGGAGTGGTGCCGATGAGAGCCGGACCTGGCAGCGGGCCACACCCCGGGTGGTTGGCCACCTGAGGTGCGCGACGCGGCAGAGGGCGTCCGCACTGCCCTGCGCGTCGTCGTCCGCGATCACGGACGTCGAGTGGCCGAGGACCCGACCAGGGTTCGCGCCCTGCTCGTCGACGCGCTCGGGCCCGACGCCCGCGAGGCGCGCGCTGAGCTCGATGCCGTCGTGGTCGCCGCGGAGGAAGGCGTCCCAGCGGCGGTGGGCGCATCCCCCAGCGCGAAGGCGGATGCTCGAGCTCGCCTGGAGCAGCGTGGTCTCTCGCCAGCCATGGCACGTGTGGCCGTGCACTGCTGGGACGCCGTCCTGGTCACCGACCCGGCGGCGAGCACCGCCGGGGTCAGCGCTACAGCGACCGTCTCCGGCACCCGTCCGGTGGATGGACCGGGCGGTCGACCTGCTAGTCGGCCTGCTCGTCGGCCGGGCAGTCGGCCCGGCGAACCACGGTCCAGGCAGCCAGAACCGTTGGCCGCCACGGAGATCCCGACGCCACCCCCGGTGCGCGGACCGACCGTGGTCCCCATGGCCGGGGAACCCAGGACGCCGGGGGCCCAGGCCGACGGACTCGGCCACGACGTTCGGGACCCCGACCGGACCATGGATCCGCGCCGACGGCTCCCGGTGCTGACCGTGCATCGAAGCTCGATGGTCGTCGCGGGAGCGGCTGCGCTGGCGGTCGCCTTCAGCGCGGGGCTGCTGGGCCCGGGAGTGCTCGATGGCAGGAACGGTACGGCCCAGCTCACGGCCAGCGGTGTGAGCCCCACCGCCCCGACGGTCACCGCGACCTCGGTGGTCAGGGTCACCACGGTGCGGACCCAACCCGTGACCCGATCGGTGACCAGGACCGTGACGGTCGATGCGAGCAAGCTCAAGGCGGTCTCGGACCGATACACGACCCAGCCCTACCTGTCCTGGTCGGGCAACAAGACGTGCGCACTCAAGGCCCCGTCGGCCAAGACGAAGGCCTACGCCTGCTACGGGATCTACCACATCAGGGCGACCGGGAGCCAGAAGTCGTGGAAGGTGCTGTCCGCCACCGTGACCGGCAAGGGCCGGGTCGAGCCGGACGGCACCGACATCAACTACTACTACGCGGTCAACGGTCCCTATGCGGCCACCGTCTCCTTCGTGATCGGGTCAGGCAGCTATCGGAGCAAGGGGACGCTGCGGATCCAGATGGACTGCAACCCGCAACCTCCCCTGCAGCAAGGCGCTGCCCTGACGGCCGCCCCGGACCGAGGTCTTCAGCGTCTCTTCAGCACCAGACGGTTTCGTCATCCCATCACCACCCGCCCCGGCACCCGCCGGGCCTCACCAAGGAGAAGCACCATGGCCATCGCCGGCGACCTCGAGCAGCTCATGACCCTTCAGCAGGTCTTCATCCGCAACAGCCAGTCGGTCGAGGAGCTCAGCACCTCGATCCGCTCGCAGCTGCAGAACACGCGTTGGGAGGGACCGGCTGCGGACCGCTTCCGCACCGCGTGGAACACCGAGTTCGAGACGGCCCTGCGCCGCCTCGGCGAGGCCCTGTCCGACTGCTCGTCAGAGGTGAGCCGCCGTCGTGAGGCGCTCGCCCAGGCCGGCAACTGACCATCGCAGCCGTGTCCATCAACGGTGTGGCGGAGGACCCCGCTTCCCTGCGCAGTGCCGCGTCGCAGCTTCGGCGCGAGGCCGACGTCGTCGCCACCTCCGCGCGGTCCACCTCGCAACGCGTCGCGGCCATGGCCTATGCCGGCCCTGCCGCGGAACAGTTCCGGACGGGCATCGCCACGGCCGGGTCGAACGCAGAGCAGATCGCTGCCCGGCTTCTGGACCTGGCCGCGTGGCTCGACACCTGCGCCTACCAGGCCGAGGTCGAGATCGCTGCGCGACGTGCCGCGGGGCTCCCGTGAGCGCGCCGCCCGTCGCCGGGGTCGCGACGTGGACCGGAAGCGACGTCCTGTATGCGTCCGACCCCACCAGCGGTGCTTCGGTCACCCTCTGGACCGTCCCCACGAGTCCGGCAGCGACCCAGGGGTCCGACGGCCGTCAGGCAGACCTCGACGTCCTGCTGCGCGGGGTTGCCGACGACCATGCCGGGTCGGTCCTCCAGAGCGGTGGCTGGCTCGCCGGGGCGATCACCGAACGCGAGGATGGTGCCGGCAGCAGCTACCTGCTCCGGCAGCTGACACCCTTGGCCGGGCAGCAGGACCTCGCAGTGGCGGGTTACTGGACCACACCCTCCGGAGTGAGCGTGGCGGTCGCCACCAGTGCCACCAGAGAACAGGCGACCGAGCCCTCGACTTCCCGCCGACCTGGCACGGGTCCTCGACGACTTCGTGGTGGCCAGCTTGCCGACCTTCACGCTGAGCGCCGAGGAGGTCCTGGTGCTCTGCCACCTCACCGGCCTCGCGAGCCCGCCGGTCAGCCCCAGCTCGTACACCGCGGAGTCCTCCGAGGAGGTCCGCGACGCCGCCCACGGAAGCGCGCTGGCCTCGCTGCTCGCCCGTGGCTTGCTGCTGCCTGGCGACGAGGGACTGCGCCCGATCCCTGCACTGTACGAGTCGCTGCACCTGCTCCTGGAGGGCGACCGCTCCGTGCTGTTGTCCGTCCAGCGGCCTGACGGCGACAGCACGGTCCTCCTCGGCGGTCGCAGGGGGCAGCTCGTCGAGCTCAGCCCCGGCGAGCACGGGACCCTCGTGCTGTCCCGGACCGGGGGCCTGCACCTCCATCGTCGGTACACCGCGTGGCTTGCCCCCCGCGGTACAGCCGTTTCCCGGGGAGCACCGTTCCGGGCGTCGGTGGACGCCCTCCGGGCTGCCGCGTCGGTCGCTGGTACTGGCTCCTCGGACCTGTCTGCGCGACAGGTGGTGACGCTCCGCGGTCTGCACCGAGGGGGCGAAGAGCTGTCCGTCCTCGACTCGACCTGGCTGGAGGACCTCGACGGCTTCCTGTGGTCCGTGTCCGCGACCGAGGACCCCACCAGCGTGCTCCTGACGCCCGTCCACACCTCCGCGCCCGCCGAGGCCCTGCGCGACGTGGTCGACTTCAGCAAGCCTTAAGCGGCCTGCAGTCGACTGCAACCACGCCCGAAGCCACTACCGGAAGGGAGGGCCCCGTGAGCTGGATCAGACTGGACCCCCAGGAGCTCAGCACCGCAGGTGTCCAGCTGCGCGACGTGGGGCTCGCCCTCGACGGCGCCCAGCAACGTGTCCGCGCCGCCTGTTGCACGGCGGGACTCGGTCGGCACGCTGGCCCCCTCATGGCCGAGGGCGACGCGATCGCGACCTCCATCGTCCGCATCACCGAGGACTACCTCAGGCTTGCGATCGACACGGTGGCCCGAGCGCTGCTGGCGATGAGGGAGAACGCCCTGGTGACCTCCGTACCTGCGGTCGGGGCGATCCTCCCCGCGACGGGGGGACCGTCGGACATCGTCAGCACTCCTACCGGCCCCAAGGACTGGAGGCTGTGGGGCATCGACCCCGTCAAGGGGATCCACCCTGCGTTCTTCGCCGGGTCCAGCTTCCCCTCCGTCTCCGGCTCGGTCGTCCCGAGTGGCGGGGGTTCGACGGACCTCGTGGCGCAGATGGTCAACAACCAGGTGACCGCCAGGATGGTGAAGGGGCTCGACGCGCGGATGGGTGTCATGACACCGGTCGGCCTCCCTCCCTCGTTCAGCGCCCTCAAGAACTACCAGGACAACGTGTCCGCCCTCGGCTACCAGGGAGTCCGCGCCGAGACCTACCGCAACAAGACCGGCTACTGAGATCGGAGGACGACGATGACCTGGATCCGGCTCGACCCCAACGAGCTCGGCGCCGTAGGCGCACACCTTCGCGACGTCAGCGCCGCCCTCATCGACTCGGCAGCCCGGGTACGCACCGCCTGCTGCCTGCCCGGGCTGGGCCGGTACGCCGGGCCCTTGATGGCCGAGGGCGAGACGGTGGCCATGCAGACGGTCGCCGTGACCGAGGGCTACCTGCGCCTGGGGATCGACATCCTCCAGCGCGCGATCATCGCCGTGCGCGACGGTCAGCTGGTCTCAGCGGTCGGGAACGTGGGCGCAGGCATCGTCGCCGCCTCGGTGGTCGGCGGGGGCGGACCGGCGTTCGTGGGAGGGCTGGTGCTCGGCAGCGCCACCCCCACGACGAGTGTGATCGGTGGCTCGGCCACGATCGGCGGCCTCGTCCTCGGCGACGCGACACCCATGACGAGCGTCATCGGCGGCTCGGCCACGATCGGCGGCCTCGTCCTCGGCAGCGCCACCCCCATGACGAGCGTGATCGGTGGCTCGGCCACGATCGGCGGCACGGTCATGGGCGGCGGCGGGGCCATGGCTGGTGGCGTCATGGCCCTGGCCCAGGCTGGTCAGAACTCCCAGAACCGCCAGACGGCCATCCTCGACCGGTTGCGGGCCCAAGGAGGCCTGACGGCACCGGCGGGCAACCAGGCACTGGGCGACTACTTCACCCGCCAGGCACTCGACCGCATCCGGGACAGTGAGATTCGCACCGCCGCCAACAGCCCCATCGCCGGATATCCCCAGGCGCAGGCCGCGGACGCCACCGACTTCGGTGGCCGGGTCAGGGCCCTGGACAACGAGCGGTTCTACGAGCGCAAGCGCCTCGGCCTCACCTGAACCACCGCCCGGGCCCCCGAGCGGCGGTGTCGGCGAGTGACAGCTCAGGCGTGGCCGTCGAACAGGCTGGTGACCGACCCGTCCTCGAAGACCTCCTGGATCGCGCGGCTGATCAGGGGGGCGATCGACAGCGTCGTCAGCTTGTCGAAGTCGTGCGCCTCGTCGATCGGCAACGTGTCGGTGACGATGACCTCGTGGGCAGTGCAGGCCTTGAGTCGCTCGATCGCCGGCCCGGACAGGATCGCGTGCGTGGCGGCGATGACGACCCCGGCCGCACCCTCCTGCATGAGCGCGTCGGCGGCCTTGGTGATCGTGCCCCCGGTGTCGATCATGTCGTCGACGAGCACGCAGATGCGGCCCTCGACCTCACCCACCACGCGGTTGGCGACGGTCTCGTTGGGCCGGTTGATGTCGCGCGTCTTGTGAATGAAGGCCAGCGGGGCACCGCCGAGGCGCTCGGACCACTGCTCGGCCACCTTGATGCGCCCGGCGTCGGGCGAGACGACGGCGAGCTTCTCGTGGCCGTACTTCACGCGCACGTACTCCGACAGGATCGGCAACGCCATCAGGTGGTCGACGGGACCGTCGAAGAACCCCTGGATCTGCGCGGTGTGCAGGTCGACAGCCATGAGCCGGTTCGCTCCCGCCGTCTTGAACAGGTCGGCCATCAGGCGGGCCGAGATCGGCTCGCGGCCACGGTGCTTCTTGTCCTGGCGGGCGTAACCGTAGAACGGCAGCACCACCGTGATCCGCTTGGCGGAGGCGCGCTTGAGCGCGTCGATCATGATGAGCTGCTCCATGATCGCCTCGTTGAGCGGGGCGGTGTGGCTCTGGATGACGAACGCGTCGGAGCCGCGCACCGACTCCTCGTACCGCACGTAGATCTCGCCGTTGGCGAAGTCGTAGGCACTGGTGGGCACCAGCTCGGTCCCGAGCATGCGGGCGACGTCCTGCGCGAGCCCGGGGTGGGCACGGCCCGAGAAGACCATGAGGTTCTTCTCGGTGGTCTTGAGGATGCCGGTCACGCCTGGCCCTGCCCTTCGGTGGAGTGTTCGGTATGCCGCGTGGTCGCGGTCGCGTCCTGCGCCGCCTGGGCGGTCCTGGTGCCGGCGCGCGCCTTGGCGACCCAGCCGTCGATGTTGCGCTGGCGGCCACGGGCCACCGCGATCTGCCCCGGTTCGACGTCGTCGGTCACGGCCGACCCGGCGCCGACGTAGGCGCCGTCACCGATGGTGACCGGCGCGACGAGCACCGAGTTGGAGCCGACGAAGCTGTGGCTGCCCACCGCGGTGTGGTGCTTGGCGACCCCGTCGTAGTTGGCGAAGATGGTGCCGGCGCCGATGTTGGCGCCCTCACCGATGGTGACGTCGCCGGCATACGTGAGGTGCGGGACCTTCGCGCCGTCGGCGATCTTCGCGTTCTTGGTCTCGACGAAGCCGCCGATCTTGCCCCGGGGGCCGAGCTCGGTGCCCGGGCGCAGGTAGCTGAACGGGCCGACCGTGGCACCGGCGCCGATGACGGCGAGCAGGGCCTCGGTGCGCTTGACCTCGGCCCCCTCCCCCACCTCGGTGTCGGTGAGGGTGGTGTCCGGGCCGATCACGGCGTCGGCGCCGATCGTCGTGGCGCCGAGCAGCTGGGTGCCGGGCAGGACGGTCACGTCGCGACCGATGGTCACGTCGGTGTCGATCCACGTGGTGTCCGGATCGACGATGGTGACGCCCTCACGCATCCAGCGTTCCGTGGTGCGGCGGTTGAGCTCCTTGCCGAGGCGCGCGAGCTGCACCCGGTCGTTGACGCCCTCGGTCTGCCACAGGTCCTCGATGAGGTGGGCACTGACCCGGCCGCCGGCCGCGCGGGCGATGGCCAGGACGTCGGTGAGGTACTTCTCGCCCTGCGAGTTGTCCGTGCCGACCTCGGCGAGCGCCCTGCGCAGGACGGCTGCGTCGAAGGCGTAGATGCCCGAGTTGATCTCGGTGATGGCCCGCTGCTCGTCCGTGGCGTCCTTCTGCTCGACGATCCCCTCGACACCACCGTCGGCGTCGCGCAGGATCCGGCCGTACCCGGTGGGGTCGGCGAGGTGTGCCGTGATCACCGTCGCGGCACTTCCCGAAACCACGTGCTCGGTGAGCAGCGCCAGCAGGGAGTCACCCGCGAGCAGGGGGGTGTCCCCATACGTCACCAGGACGGTGCCGTCGAGGTCGGCAGGCAGGACGTCGAGGGCGCACTCGGTGGCGCGGCCCGTGCCCTTGACGTCGTCCTGGTCGGCGATGACGGCGGACGGGTCGACCTCGGCGACGTGGGCGGCGACGCGGTCACGCTCGTGGCGGACCACCACCGCGAGGTGCTCGGGCTGGGCCGCCCGGGCTGCCGCGATCGCGTGGCCGACCAGGGTGCGGCCCCCGATCCGGTGCAGGACCTTGGGGGTCGAGGACTTCATCCGGGTGCCCTCACCTGCGGCGAGGACGATGACTGCAGCGAGTCTGGGGGTGCCGTGGGGGGCGTTCACGCGCGGGGACTCCAGGAATCTGGTGGGGTGCGACGGGACGGGCGTCATGCTACCCGCCGGTCGGGCCCTCCTCGCTCCGCGGCCGACCAGGACACCGCTGAGGAGCGGTATCAGCTGTTCGGCCGAGTTTGGGGGCTTGCGTCCGGGTGCGAGCTCCCCAAAATGCGGATGGTCCGGCTGGACCTCACAGTAGGGACATGACGGAGATGGCACCGCAGTCCCAGCTCCGCCACGAGCGGGAGCAGGAGCACGGCGCCGAGCTCGACGCCTTGCTGCGACAGAGTGCCCTCGGGGACGCGACGGCCTTCGGCGCCCTGTACGACCGGACGGTGAGCAGGTTCTTCGGCCTCGCCGTGGCGATCCTGGGCGACCACAGCCGTGCGGAGGAGACGACGCGCACCGCCTACGCGCAGATCTGGGCTACGTCGCCGGTGTTCGACAGCGGCGAGCACCGCTCGCTCAGCTGGATGACGACGATCGTCTACGAGCTCGCCTGTACGGCTCGTACCGCCCGCGCCACCTGAGAACGAACTCGACCGCTCCGCCCGGGTTGGCGCGCCGGTCGATGCGCCGGGTTGGCGCGCCGGTCGATGCGCCGGGTGGGCGCGCGGGGTGGCGCGCCGGGTTCAGTGCCTGACGGCGGGGATGTCGAGCTCGCCGAGCAGGGTCAGGACGCGTGCCTTGATCTCGTCACGGATCGGCCGGACCGCCTCGACTCCCTGACCTGCCGGGTCGTCGAGGACCCAGTCCTCGTACCGCTTTCCGGGGTAGAACGGGCAGGTGTCACCACACCCCATCGTCACCACGACGTCCGACTCCTCGACCGCCTCGGTCGTGAGGACCTTCGGCTTCTCGGCCGAGATGTCGATGCCCTCCTCGGCCATGGCGGCCACGGCGGAGGGGTTCACCCGGTCCCCCGGCGCCGAGCCGGCCGAGCGCACCTCGACGGCGCCGCCGGACAGTCGCGTCAGGTAGGCAGCAGCCATCTGGGAGCGTCCGGCGTTGTGGACGCAGACGAACAGGACACTGGGACGCTCACTCATCGTGGTCCTCTCAGGTCGTCGGGGAGGCGGCGAAACGACGCCGCAGGGCGAGGCTGACGTAGACGAGGCCGACCAGGGCCGGGACCTCGATCAGGGGGCCGACCACGCCGGCGAGGGCCTGACCCGATGCAGCGCCGAAGGTCGCGATGGCGACGGCGATGGCGAGCTCGAAGTTGTTGCCCGCCGCGGTGAACGCCAGGGTCGTGGTGCGCGCGTACCCCAGGCCGAGCCCGGCCCCGAGAGCGAAGCCGCCACCCCACATCACCGCAAAGTAGACCAGCAGCGGCAGCGCGATCCGGGCGACGTCGAGCGGGTTCGACGTGATGGCGTCGCCCTGCAGGGCGAAGAGGATGACGATCGTGAAGAGCAGGCCGTACAACGCCCAGGGACCCACGCGGGGAAGGAAGGTCGCCTCGTACCACTCGCGCCCGCGGCGCCGCTCACCCAGGCGACGGGAGAGGAACCCCAGCACCAGCGGCACGCCCAGGAAGATCAGCACCGACCGGGCGATGTCCCACGTGGAGGCGTCGATCCCGGTCTGCGACAGGCCCAGCCAGCCCGGTAGCACCGAGAGGTAGAACCAGCCGAGGAGGGCGAAGGCGAAGACCTGGAACACCGAGTTGAGCGCCACGAGGACGGCGGCGGCCTCCCGGTCGCCGCAGGCGAGGTCGTTCCAGATGATGACCATGGCGATGCAGCGGGCGAGGCCGACGATGATCAGGCCGGTGCGGTAGGCCGGCAGGTCGGGCAGGAAGGTCCATGCCAGCGCGAACATGAGCGCCGGCCCGAGCACCCAGTTGAGCAGCAGCGACCCGAGCAGCAGACGACGGTCGCCGGTCACCGAGTCGAGACGGTCGTAACGGACCTTCGCCAGCACCGGGTACATCATCACGAGCAGGCCGAGGGCGATCGGCAGGGACACCCCGTCCACCTCGACGGCGGACAGGGCCCCGCCCAGACCGGGCACGAGGCGACCGAGCAGCAGCCCGACCACCATGGCCACGCCGATCCACACCGGCAGCAACCGGTCGAGGGTGGACAGTCGACCGGCCACCGGATCGTGGCTCGTGGTGGTGCTGGTCGTCACGGGGGTGCTCACGGAGCGAGGGCCTTCCGGGCGGGGTTCAGGGGCTCGACGCAGATTCATCGAGTTTTGTCGATATGGCGGGAGGGTGTCATCCGCATCGCCGCGTGTCAATATGGACCCCCATCGATCCAACGGGAGACGGACGGCCATCGTGACGACGAGCAGTGCAGCCCTGCCGGACACGGCGACCAACGCCTGCTGCGGCGCATCCGTGACCCCGATGTCGCGTCAGGACGCCACCGCTCGGGCAACACTCCTCAAGGCCGTCGCCGACCCGGTGCGCCTCCAGCTGCTCGACCTCATCCGCAGCTCACCGAAGCACGAGGCGTGCGTGTGCGACATGACCGACGCGGTGGGCGTCTCGCAGCCGACGGTCAGCCACCACCTCAAGGTGCTGACCGAGGCGGGACTGCTCAGCCGCGAACGGCGAGGGACCTGGGCGTGGTTCACCCTCGTCCCCGAACGCCTCAGCGACATCCGCAGCATCTTCGACTGACCGTGCGGGACGCCGGGGATAGCCTGCCGTCATGGCGACCCTGTGGACCATCGGCTGTGACGCCCACGACCCCCATGCCCTGGCCTCCTTCTGGGCAGGCGCACTCGGCTACATCGTCGAGCCCGGCTACGACGACCCGGACGGCGCCTCGATCGTCGACCCCGACGGTCGCGGGCCGGCGATCGGCTTCCTGCGGGTGCCCGAGCCGAAGACCTCCAAGAACCGCGTGCACCTGGACCTCCGCGTCGCCGGAGAACCCCCCTGGGACATGGGTCGACGTGAGCAGCTCATCCTCGCCAAGGTCGAGGACCTCACCTCGGCCGGTGCCACCCGCGTGCGCGAGGAGAGGCATGACGCGGAGCTGGGTCACGTCGTGATGCTCGACCCCGAGGGCAACGAGTTCTGCGTCGCCTGAACTGGTTGGCCGCAGGGCGTCTCCCATCGCCCGCTCAGCCGGTGGCGGGGAGGGGGCGGGGCTGGGTTCGAGGTCGGGTTCGTTGTCGCCACTCGGCGAGGGTGGTGTCGTAGGAGTCGGTGGTCAGGTCCCACTCGACCCGGGGTCTGCCACTGCCACTGTGATCACCAAGGCGGCCGCCACCGCCACCGCCGCCATGGCCACCGCTGCGGCTGCGCTGCGGCTGTCAGTTCCGGCCGGGTCCGTGGGTGATCCGGGCGCCGTACCGGTGGGTGTGGACGACGCTGTGGTGGGCCCGGCAGAGCAGGGCGGCGTTGTCGAGGTCGGTCGGTCCGCCGTCGGCCCAGTGGACCAGGTGGTGCGCGTCGGTCCACGCCGCGGGTCTGGAACAGCCCGGGAAGGTGCAGTGCCGGTCCCGAAGCCAGAGGTTCCTGATCTGCGCCCGGTCGAACAACCGCCGCGCCATGCCCTGGTCCAGGACCTCGCCTTGGGTGCCCAGGACGACGGGGATGACCTGGGCGTCGCACGCCAGCCGGCGCACCGTCCCGACGGTGAGGGCTTCGTCGTCCATCGTCAGCCCGGCCCCGCGGCACCGGCCCTGCAACGCATCGAGGCCGATCGTGACGACCAGCGACGTCTTGGCCTGGCGCGGCACCCCGTCCGGGGCGGACACCGCCCGGGACACGAGGTCGAGCAGGGCGTCGGCGCGGCGGGCGGCCGGGGTGCGGGAGTCCAGGTCGCCGGTGTCGGCGTCGCGTCTGGGTTTGGCCAACGCGTCAACCGCATCGTCGATGATCGCGGCGCCCTCCTCGTCCAGGACCAGGGTGTACCGCCACATCCCGACCGGCCCGGGCCCCTTGACCAGCGACCGGTGGTCCCGGCGGAGCTGGGCGTCCCGTTCCACCGCACCGTCAGGGCGGGCGACCTGCCCGGTGCGCCGGATCGCCACCGCGAGCGTGCGTTCGTCCCACCCGTGGACACCGCGGGCGGCGCCCAGCAGCTCCGCGGTCGCCCCGGCCAGCCCGACCGGGTCGGCCAGGCCCCGCACCGAGCGGTGGAACCGGCAGATCTGGGCGGCCTTGCCCACCGGCAACGCCTCCACCCGCCGGGCAGGGTCCGACGAACACGCACCCGTCACCGCAGCCACGACGTCGTCCAACCGGTGGTCGGCACCAGTGACCGACGACCCCGCCGCGACCACGGCTGCGACCACGTCAGCGTCCAGCAGGTCCCGCATCGCCAACAGCGGCGTCATCGCGTGCGCCCAGTCCACCGGCCCCCACCCCTGCCCCGACCCCAGGCTGCGCCGCTTGGCCTCGGCCAGCACCGACACCAGCAACGCCTTCGCCCCCGACACCACCTCACCCAGCGCCGTCAGCGCCGCCGCGACCTCGCCATCCCCCAACGCCCACAACCGCTCCGGCTCCCCGGCGCACAACACGTCCCGCGCCACCGTCGCAGCACCCAGCACCGGGCGCCCTCGACCATCACCGGAGGTGAGGGTCGAACGGTCCGCACTGATCGCCATACCACGAACACTATCGGCGACCACCGACAACGCCCGACCTCATCCACAGGCCCAACCGCCTTGCAGCGCAACACCATTCCGGACAGCAGACGACGGCGGGATCCGACAGCCGGGGCTCAGGACTTGAGGTGCGCGAAGGCCACGATGTTGTCGACGTAGTGCCCGGTGGACTGGTCGAACGCGCCACCACAGGTGATGAGGCGCAACTCGGCGCGACCCTTGGTGTCACCGTAGACCTTGGCCGTCGGGAAGTCTGCCTTGGAGTACCGCGCGACGCTGTCCACGACGAACGTGGCCGTCGAGCCGTCCTTGCGGAGCACGGAAACCTCGGCGCCCTTCTTCAGCGAACCCAGGCGGTAGAACACCGCCGGGCCGGCCTTGCTGTCGACGTGGGCGCCGATCACGGACGGACCGAACTCGCCCGGCGTGGGGCCACCCGCGTACCACCCCGCCTGGTCGAAGTCGACGGGTGCCTCGAGCTTGCCGTTCTTGTCCAGGCCGAGGTCGATGATGCCCTTGGTCTTCACCCCGATGGAGGGGATGGTCAGCGCGGCCGGTGCGCTCGGCGACATGATGGGACCGAAGTCGAAGGCGCTCGGTGACGGAGCCTTGCTCGCGGCACTGGGCGACGACGGCGACGGCGATGGCGACGCGGTGTCCGGGGACGATGGCGTCGGAGCAGGCGCGGCGGGCGCCTCCTGCACGGCCTGCGCGGCCTCGGGCTGCGGCGGTGCCTCGGTGCCGGCGAACGACTTCCCGACCAGGACCCCGCCCACGATCAGGAGCACGACGGTGACCGCCGCGGCGATGATGCCACGGCGGTCACCGAACTTCGAGGAGTCAGACATCAGGCGCGGTTACGAGCCTTGCGAGCGGTGAAGGCACCGGTGCCCGCTGCGGCGACGAGCAGGCCGCCACCGAGGAGCAGCATGCCCTCGTTGTTCGGGGTGGACGTGCCACCCGCACCGGTGTCCATGCCGCCGGCCGGAGCCGCCGCGAGGACACCACAGATGGCCGGGTCGGTTGCCTCGGTGGGCAGGCTCGGGTCGAGGTCGCTCTTGGTGTCGCCGTCGTACTTGCCGTTGTCGTTGTGGTCCACACCGTGGACGACGACGACCGACTTGCCCGCGGAGATCGCCTCGGCGACATCGGTGGAGACGTTGATGCTGCCGCGCTCGTAGGTGAGCTTGCCACCGGGAGCCGTATCGAAGCGGTCGACGGCCAGGCCGCTCTTGGGCGAGGTGTCGCCGGTCTTGGTCAGGGAGACGACGATGCCACCGTAGGCGGGACCACCATCGGTGGTGTTGAGGGTGCCGTCGCCATCAGCGTCGTCAGAAGCCGTCGGGCACTCGTTGCGGGCCTCGGCGCCGAAGTGGATGTGCGCAGCGTGGGGCGAGTCGGCGAGCAGGCCCGAGGCGGCCATGGTCACGTCGATGCGGGTTCCGTTCACGGTCACCATGGCGGTGCCGTTGGCCGCGACGCCGTTGAGGGCCACGGGACGCAACGTCGCCATCGTGTTGCCGTCGGCAGCCTGGGCGACGCCCGCACCGAGGAAGGGAAGGAGCGCCGCGGATCCGAGGGCGACTGTGGCGATCTTGGTGGTCGTACGCATTCAGGTATCTCCTTGGTGGTGCGACTCGAGGGCCGCGGTGGAAACCAACAGTTGTGCAGGTCATTCGTTGTCGTCCGACAGGGGGATGGGTCTACCTCCCAACTATTTTTCGTGGGGGTGATCTCCCCGAGAAACGCGGCGACGGCCGTGCGGGGCGACAGCCAGGGCGACCAGTGCCACCAGAGCAGCAACTGCCTCGGCCACTGCGCTCAGCGTCTTCTCCGGGAACCACACCGGCTCGTACATCGCCGGCAACGGACCGAAGCCGGGGACGTTGACATACCGGTAGAGGACGACGGCAACCACGGCACTCGCGCCGACGGCGAACGCCGCGAGCAGAGCGGTACGGCTACCGCGCCACAACACCCACGCCGCCACCACGAGTGCCGCAACGGCCTCGATGCGGAACACGTTGCCCGCACCGATGCCCCCCGGGGCGGACTGCTGGTACCCCGGAGCCAGCCGGAGGTGCACGATCGCATCGACCACCAGAGCCACGGCGACGACCACGCGCAGCACCAGGATCACGGGGCTGGTCGCGGTGCGGTCGGGCGCAACAGTCGCGGAGGCGGTCACTTCACGACCAGCGTCCCGGTCATGTTCGAGTGGAACGAGCAGATGAACGGGTAGCTCCCCGGCTCACTAGGCGCCGTCAGGGTCGCGGTGCCGTTGGGGTCGATCTTCACGTCGAACCCACCCGCCTTCGACGTGACCGTGTGAGCCTGCGAGTCGACGTTCTCGATGGTGATGGTGGCGCCGGGCGCCACCGAGGCGGGCACCTCGTACTCGAAGTCCGCGATCGAGATGACCGCTGCTGCCGCTTGTGCCGTGGTGGGGCTCGAGGAGCTCGGGTCGGCCGTCGCGGTGGTGCTGGCACCGCTGCTGGTGCTGGACTCCGACGGCGAGGACGTCGAGGACGTCGAGGACGCCGACGCACCGGCGTCCGGGTCCGTCGAGCCACACGCCGCAAGGCCGAGCGCCAGCGCCGGGACGAGTGCGAGCAGGGAGATCTTGCGGGTCATGTGTTGCCTCCAGATCGGGTGGTCGATTCGACGACCACGAGATGAGTTCGTCGCCGAGCGCGAACCGGCTTGGTGGACAGGGCGGTACTGTGCGCTTTCACCGGCGTCGGCACGGGAAGGTGCTCCATGTTCTTCGACAACTGGGATGGCTTGGTACGCGTCGTGGTCGTGGGTGTGTGCGCCTACGTCGCTCTCCTGCTGCTGCTTCGCGCCTCCGGGAAGCGCACGCTGGCCAAGCTCAACGCCTTCGACTTCGTCGTCACCGTCGCCTTGGGATCCACCCTCGCCACCGTCCTGCTGTCCTCGGAGGTCGCGCTCGCCGAGGGTGTGCTGGCGATGGCGGTCCTGGTGGCCTTGCAGTTCCTCGTGGCCTGGCTGTCGGTTCGCAGCCGCAGGGTCGAAGGACTCGTGAAGTCGGAGCCGACGCTCCTCTACAGATCCGGCTTCCTGCACGGGTCGATGCGGCGCATGCGCGTGACCGAGGACGAGATCCGCCAGGCTGCGCGCGCAACGGGGAAGTCAGGTCTGGATGAGGTCTCGGCGGTGGTGCTCGAGACGGACGGCTCCCTGAGCATCCTGTCGGAGGTGCCCGCCTCCCTCGATGCGGTCGATCCAGGGGAGCGTCCCGCGCAGGATCGGTGAGGGGCTACCCGGGGAGGAACCGACCTACGTCGCTCTCAGCGAGACGCAGAGACCTGCCCAGCTCCGCTGGGTCGCGCGTCTGGGCGCTGGAGTGGCCCCCACGGTTTGGGTGAGCTGAGGACGATGGTCGTCGCGGACCGGCCGAACTCGTTGAGCTCGTCGATCAGCGGCTCGAGGTCGCCAAGGTCTGCCACGGCGACCTTGAGGACGTGATCCTCAGAACCGGTGACCCTGTGGTCCTCCAGCACCGCTGGTCGCTGGGCGGCAAGCTCTGCGACTCGGAATGATTCGCGCCGACCGTTGGTGTCGACGACGATGAACGCGGTCACGCTGTAGCCAGCTGCCCGTGGATCCAGCCTGGCGTGATAGCCGGCGATCACGCCAGCGTTCTCCATCCGCCGTACGCGGTTGGCGACGGTGGCCGGCGAGAGCCCCGACTGCCGGGCCAGCTCGCGGTACCCCCACCGCGCGTCACGTTGCAGCAATGCGAGCAGATTCCAGTCCAGTTCATCCAGATCGATCATTCGACCAACCTAGCGGATCCTGGGTCTCCGATCGCCTGACATTCGTGGCTCAAGCTGATGCAAAGTCCATAGAACCGCCCGCATCTGTGGCTCTATGTTTATCGCCATGTATACGCCAGGACGCACGCGATGAACCCCCGAACGCTGATGCTCTTCGCCCTCGTATCGATCCTGTGGGGCATCCCGTACCTCCTGATCGCAGAAGCACTCGACACAGGACTGGGACCTCTCGCGATCGTCGCGGGACGCGTCCTCGTCGGTGCGCTGGTGCTCGTCGCCGTGGTCCGAACACGAGCTCTGGAGGTCCTTCGGCAGGCACCCCGAAAAACCGCACTGCTGGCAGTGGTGGAGGTCCTGATCCCCTTCACCCTCATCGCCGTTGCCGAGCGCAGCGTCACGTCGGGAACCGCAGGTGTCCTGATCTCCCTGGAGCCATTCTTCGTCCTCGTCTGGTCGGTCCTCCTCGCGTCGGGAGTCCGTCAGTCGTGGGCACGCATCCTCCCCGGATCCGTTCTGGGCTTCAGCGGCGTCCTGCTCCTCATGGGCACACCCAGCGCGGGGATCGGCGCGTGGCTGCTCATCGCAGCGGCAGCGTGCTACGCGCTCGGAGCAGTCCTGATCGACCACTGGTTCGCGGACCTCCCCAGCCTGACCGTCGCAGCGGCCATGCTGATCGTCGCAACCCCGCTGACCATGTTGACGGCGCTGACCATGGAAGGAGCCTCCTCGATGGACCACCACTGGCGCGGCAGCAGTTGTCCTGCTCGGTGCCGCCTGCACGGCAGGAGGGTTTGCGGCATTCTTCGCCCTGATCAAGAACGCCGGAGCGCACGGCGCGAGCCTGATCACCTATGCGGCACCTGTCGTCGCGCTCGCGGCTGGCGTCACCATCCGCAGTGAGCCGGTGTCGATGCAGTCAGGCATCGGAACGGTGCTGATTCTGCTGGGTGCCTGGTTCTGCCTCCGGCAGCGACCCACGCGGCCACGCTCGTCAACGGTCCGGGAGGCGACGCCGTCACGGTGATGCGCCGACGCTTCGAGGGACGGTCGCTGCCTGAGTGTCTGGCTCCCCGGGTAGGAATCGAACCTACGTCGCTTGTCCTGATTCAAAGTCAGGCGGGCCCTACCAGCAGACCAACCGGGGAACGCCCCCGTGGAGGGACCTGCAAAGGGTAGCCAATCCAGAACGCCGAGCTCACCACCCGTACGGATCGCTGCCACCTTCCCGCGGCCTGCCGGTCCGAGGCGGACCCACGAGGCATGATGGAACGTGTGAGCAGCAACCATGACAAGCCCCTGACCCCGGTCGCAAGGTCACGCATGACCGGGAAGCAGCGTCGTGAGCAGCTCATCGACGTGGGCAGGAAGCTGTTCGCCGACAAGGGTTTCGAGGGGACGACCGTCGAGGAGATCGCGACCAAGGCCAACGTCTCCAAGCCGGTCGTCTACGAGCACTTCGGGGGCAAGGAGGGCCTGTATGCCGTCGTCGTCGACCGTGAGATCGCCGCCCTCCTCGGCGGCATCACCGGCGCGCTCAGCGCCGACCTCAACAGTCGCCAGACGCTGGAACGCGCCGCCGGTGCGTTGCTCGACTACATCGAGAGCTCGACGGACGGCTTCCGCATCCTCGTCCGCGACAGTCCCCCCGGCCAGTCGACGGGCTCGTTCGCCAGCCTGATCTCCGACGTCGCGAGCCAGGTCGAGCACATCCTCGCCGCGGAGTTCAAGCGACAGAAGCGCGACCCGAAGACGGCCCCGCTGTACGCCCAGATGCTCGTCGGCATGGTCGCCCTCACCGCCCAGTGGTGGCTCGACTCACCCAAGATGAAGAAGGCCGACGTGGCCGCGCACCTGGTCAACCTCGCCTGGAACGGCCTGGCCAACCTCGAGGAGAAGCCCAGCCTCGCCTCGGCGAAGTAGCGGCAGCAAGCCACAGCGCGCCACGCCTCAGACCTGCTGGAACTCCACCCGGTTCCCGACCGGGTCGTTCGTGTGGAAACGAAGCACGCCGGGGATCGCCTCGTCCCAGGTCACCGGTGCCCCGGCTGCGGCCACCGCGGCCGCAAGCGCCGCCACGTCGTCGGTGGCGATCGCCGGGTGCGCCTTGCGAGCGGGGACGAACCCGTCCTCGACGCCGCAGTGCAGCTCGTGGTCCCCCACCCGGAACCACACTCCTCCCCGCGCCGCGAGTGCTGGCGGCTTGGCGATCTCGGGCAGCCCGACGACGCCCGTGTAGAACCCGCGCAGCGCGTCCTCGCTCCCGGCCGGGCAGGCCAGCTGCACGTGGTGCAGGCCGAGGAGGCTCATGCCCGGCCGCCGGTGGTCGACCCCACCAACGGGGACCGGGCACCGGCCCGGTGCGCCACGGCGAACACCCGCCGGAACGGCAGGATCACGCCCACCGCGGTGCGTGGGTATGCCGCGCGGAGCCTGGCGCCGTAGTCGGCGAGGAATGCGGTGCGCTCCGCCTCGTCGGTGAGGGCTTCGAGGACCGGGCGCAGGCCCGTGCCGCGCACCCACTCCAGCACCGGGTCGTCCTGCTCGCCCGCCGGGTCGAGCACGTGCTGGTAGGTCGTCTCCCACCCGTCGACCACGCACCCGAGCAACCCGAGCTCGACGACGTACCGCGCCGGGTCGTGGACGGCGAGCCGGTTCAGGGCCGGCGCCAGCCGGTCTGCAGCAGGATGGTCGGCCGCGGCCTCCCGCATGAGCGCGTGCGACGGGGCGGCGTTGTTGCCGGGCACCTGCATCCCGAACCACCCGCCGGGGGCCAGCGCCTGCACCCAGCCCCGGACGAGGTCGAGGTGACCCGGCACCCACTGCAACGTGGCATTGGTGACGATGACGTCGGGGGCGGCTCCGAGCGAGGAGACGTCCCACCCCGCGACGTCCGCCTCCACCCACTCGACCTCCCCGTCGACGTCGAGATCCCGCGCAGCCTCCAGCATCTGGGGTGAGTGGTCCACCCCCACGACCCGGGCCTCCGGCCAACGGTGTGCGAGGCCCAGCGTCAGCGGGCCGTTGCCACAGCCGAGGTCAACGACCAGACCGGGCGACGCGGCGCCGACCCGAGCCAACAGGTCGGCGAACGGCCGAGACCGGTGGTCGGCGAACTTGGCGTACTGCGTCGGGTCCCAGTCGGTGCTCATGTCTCCCATGATGGCCTCATGTTGTCTTGATATCAAGATACTTGATGAGAGGTACTCTTCTCCGCATGAGTCCCACGGCTGCAGGACCCGTCGTGCCACCGGCCGACGACGTGGACCGCATCGTCGAGGCCTGGCACCGCGAGCGCCCCGACCTCGACGTCGCCCCGCTGCAGGTGTTCTCCAGGGTTTCGCGGCTGGCCCGCCGCCTCGACCTCGACCGGACCCAGGCCTTTGCGCAGCACCAGCTCGAGGGCTGGGAGTTCGACGTCCTCTCCGCACTGCGCCGCGCCGGTGACCCCTACGAGCTCTCCCCCGGCCAGCTGATCCGCCAGACCCTGGTCACCAGCGGCACCATGACCAACCGCGTCGACCGCCTCGAACGCCGCGGCCTGGTCGGCCGCAGCCCCGACCCCCACGACCGCCGAGGCGTCATCGTGCGCCTCACGCCCGAGGGCCAACAGGCGGTCGACGCCGCGATGGCCGACCTGCTCGACCGTGAACGCACGCTCCTGACCGAGCTGTCGGCCTCCGACCACGACCAGCTCGCCGCCATGCTGCGCCGGCTGCTGTCGCCGTTCGAGGTCTGAGCTCAGCCGACGATCTCGGCAGCAGCGAGCCACTCCAGCTCGAGGGTCTCCCGCTCGTCCACGATCTCTCGGAGCTGGCCGTTGAGCTGCAGCACCTTGGCGTGGTCCGCCGCCGCCTCGGCCATCGCCAGGTGGATCTTGTCCTCGCGCTGGGTCAGGCGGGTCAGCTGCTTCTCGATGCGCGCCATGTCCTTGCGGGCCTCGCGCAGCTCGGCGGGGCTGGGCCCGGACGTCCCCGAAGCCGGCGCTGCGTCAGCGCGCGCCGTTGACGAAACCACCTCTCTCGCAGCAGATGCAATCGCCTCGTGCCGGAGCTCGAGGTACTGGTCGACCCCACCGGGCAGCTGGCGCAGCTTGCCGTCACCCAGCAGCGCGACCTGGCGGTCGCAGGCCCGCTCGAGCAGGTAGCGGTCGTGCGAGACGACGAGCAACGTACCGGCCCAGCCGTCGAGCACGTCCTCCAGCGACGTGAGCGTCTCGATGTCGAGGTCGTTGGTGGGCTCGTCGAGCAGCAGCACGTTGGGCTCGTCCATGAGCAGGCGGGTCAGCTGCAGCCGCCGCCGCTCGCCACCGGACAGGTCCGACACGCGGGTCTGCTGACGGCCGCCGGTGAACCCCAGCCGGGTCGCGAGCTGCGACGCCGAGACCTCCTTCGGCCCGAGTCGCACGTACTTGCGGACGTCCTCGATCGCCTCGATGACGCGCCAGTCGGCATACCGCTCCAGCTCCCGGACCTCCTGCGAGAGGTAGGCCAGGCGCACGGTGATGCCCTCCTTGCGCTTGCCGGACGCCAGCGGCAGCTGGCCGGCGATCGCGCGCAGGAGGGTGGACTTGCCCGCACCGTTGACCCCGACCACCCCGATCCGCTCGCCGGGCGCGAGGTGCCAGGTGAGCCGGTCGAGCAGCACGCGGTCACCGAGCGTCACCGTGGCGTCGATGAGGTCGACGACGTCCTTGCCCAGACGCGTCGTCGCGAACCGCAACAGCTCGACGTCGTCGCGCGGGGGCGGCTCGTCGGCGATGAGGCTGTTGGCCGCGTCGATGCGGAACTTCGGCTTCGACGTCCGCGCCGGTGGGCCACGGCGCAACCAGGCGAGCTCCTTGCGGAGCAGGTTGTCGCGCCGCTCGGCGGTCACCTGCGCCATCCGCTCGCGCTCGGCCTTGGCAAGCACGTATGCCGCGTAGCCACCCTCGAAGGCGTTGACCGTCCCGTCGACGACCTCCCACGTGGAGGTGGCGATCGCGTCGAGGAACCACCGGTCGTGGGTGATGGCGACCACGGCGTTGTCGGGGCGGGCACGGTGGCGGACGAGGTGCTCGGCCAGCCAGGCGACCCCCTCGACGTCCAGGTGGTTGGTGGGTTCGTCGAGGAACAGCACCGTCGGGTCCTGCACGAGCAGCCGCGCCAGGGCCAGCCGTCGGCGTTCGCCACCGGACATCAGGCCGATCGTCGCCTCGAAACCCCCCATCGACTGGGCCTCGATCCCGCCGAGCAGCCCGGTCAGCACGTCGCGCACCCGCGCGTCACCGGCCCACACGTGCTCGGGCAGGTCGCCGAGGACGACCTCCCGCACGGTGTGACCGGGGTTGAGGACGTCCTCCTGCGCCAGCACGCCGACGCTGGACACCCCGGCACGGGTCACCCGGCCGCTGTCGACCTCGCGGTGACCGGCCAGGACGTTGAGCAGGGTGGTCTTGCCGCCGCCGTTGCGGCCGACGACGCCGATGCGGTCGCCACCGAGGACACCGAGGGACACCTCGTCGAGCACCTGGGCGGTGCCGAGGGCCAGTGAGGCGCGCTCGACGCTGATGAGGTTCGCCATCAGCCTGGCCGCGGTCCGCTGATCTCGTGGGCGCCGTGTGCCGGACCGGTCGCGCGGCGGACGTCCTGCACCGTCCCGGAGGCGGTGAGCGCCACGGCCAGGTCGATGGCAGCCTCGTTGTCCTCGACGACGAAGGCGACGGTGGGGCCGGAGCCGGACACCACGCCACCGAGCGCCCCGAACTCCAGCCCGGCGTCGAGGACGTCCCCGAGGTCCGGCCGCAGGGAGATCGCGGCCGCCTGGAGGTCGTTGCGCAGCGCCGCCCCCAGCGCCCGGGCGTCACCGGAACGCAGCGCCGTCATCATCTGCGGGCTGGGCGCAGGGTCCTCGACCGCCGCGTCCCCACGGAGCCGGTCGCACTCGGCGTAGACGGCCGGGGTGGACAACCCGGTCTCACTCAGGGCGAAGACCCAGTGGAAGCTGCCCCGCGCCAGCACCGGAGCGAGCACCTCCCCGCGACCGGACCCCATCGAGGTGCCGCCCGAGAGCAGGAACGGGACGTCGCTGCCCAGCTCGGCGGCGATCCGCTCGAGCTCGGTGCGTGGCAGGGCCAGCCCCCAGAGCCGGTCGCACGCGACCAGGGCGGCGGCGGCGTCGGCAGAGCCACCGGCCATACCGCCCATGACTGGGATGTCCTTGCGGATGCTCACGTGCACGGGGTCCTCGACCTCGGCGAGCTCGGCGAGCCGGCGAGCGGCCCGCAGGGCCAGGTTGCTCTCGTCGACGGGCACCCCCAGCGACTGCGGCCCGCAGACACCCACGCCCCAGTCGCCGGAGGAGACGACGGTGACCTCGTCGTACAGGGTGACGGCGTGGTAGACCGTGGACAGCGGGTGGTAGCCGTCCTCACGGGGTGCGCCGACCAACAGCTCGAGGTTGACCTTGGCCGGGACCCGTACCGTCACCGACGACGGCATCACGGCGGCAGAGGTCATGGGCGCAACCCTAACGGGGACGGGCAGACCGCGCGGATCCGCACATCTGCACAGAACCTCCACACCTTCTCCGCCGACCCTCCCCCGTGGCCCTCCTACGCTCGTTGTCGTGAGCCACCCACCCCGTGTCCTGGTCGTCGAGGACGAGCCGACCATCGCTGAAGCCGTCACCGCACGCCTCGCGGCAGAGGGCTTCGACGTGCAGCAGGTGCACGACGGCCTGGTCGCGCTGGAGCGGGCGGCGGTCTGGGACCCGCAGGTCGTCGTGCTCGACGTCATGCTCCCCGGACTCGACGGGTTCGAGGTGTGCCGTCGGCTGCAGGCCACCCGCCCGGTCCCGGTCCTCATGCTCACCGCGCGCGACGACGAGACCGACCTGCTCGTCGGGCTGGGCATCGGCGCCGACGACTACATGACCAAGCCGTTCTCGATGCGCGAGCTCGTGGCCCGGCTGAGGGTGCTCCTGCGCCGGGTCGAGCGCGCCGCCGAGGCGCACTCGCCCGCCCCGACCGTCGCCGTGAACGGGCTGCGCATCGACGGGGCGCAGCGCCGGGTCTGGTCGAGCGAGGCGGAGGTCCACCTCACGCCGACCGAGTTCGACCTGCTCGCCTGCCTCGCGGCCCGCCCGGGAACGGTGCTCAGCCGCGAAGCCCTCCTCGCCGAGGTGTGGGGCTGGGCCGACGCGTCCGGGACGCGCACCGTCGACAGCCACGTGAAGTCTTTGCGCCGCAAGCTCGGCGCCGAACGCGTGCGCACCGTGCACGGGGTGGGCTACGCCCTGGAGGCCGGCTCGTGAACTACGACCTGCGCCCGCTGGACCGGGCTCGCTCCATCAAGACCAAGCTCGGCCTGCTGGTCGCGGTGACGGTCACGGTGGCGTCCGTGCTGGCCGTGGTCGGGACCCGCCTCGGCCTGTCGCCGTGGGCCACGGTGCCCGTGACCGTCGCCGCCGCCCTCGGGGTCACCCAGCTCCTGGCGCGCGGCATGACCTCACCGCTGCGGGAGATGACCGTGGCGGCGCAGCGGATGGCGCACGGCGACCACTCCCAGCGCGTCCGCGCCACCTCCAGGGACGAGGTGGGTGAGCTGGCCCGGGCCTTCAACCGGATGTCCGCCACCCTCGAACAGGTCGACCGGCACCGGCGCGACCTGGTCGCCAACGTCTCCCACGAGCTGCGGACGCCGATCACGGCGCTGCAGGCGGTGCTGGAGAACCTCGCCGACGGGGTGTCGCAGCCCGGCCCCGAAGAGCTGCGCTCCGCCCTGGCCCAGACCGAGCGCCTCGGCCGGCTCGTCGCCGACCTGTTGGACCTGTCCCGCGTCGAGGAGGGCGTGACCCCGCTGGACGTCACGCAGGTGCACCTCGGTGACCTGCTCGGCGAAGCGGTCGCCCAGGCACGGGTCGGTTCGCTGCGGTACTCGGTGGTGGTCACCCCGCCCGGGCTGACCGTCTCCGCCGACCCCGACCGGCTCCACCAGCTGCTCGCCAACCTGCTCGACAACGCGGCCCGCCACAGCCCGGCCGACGGCGAGATCCGGGTGGCCGCCTCCCGCCACGGCGACCAGGTCCGCCTCGACGTCGCCGACGACGGCCCGGGGATCGCACCGGCCGAGCGGGACCAGGTCTTCGAGAGGTTCACGACCAGTACCGCCCAGGACAGCGGCACCGGGCTCGGGCTGGCCATCTCGCGCTGGGTCGCCCAGCTCCACGGCGGCTCCATCGCCGTCGCCGACAGCGACCGCGGGTGCCGCATCCAGGTCGTGCTCCCCGCCGCCCCCAACCGCCCGCCCACCAGCGACGAGCCGGTCCTGAGCACCCCGACCCCACCAGCCGCGTCGCAGCCACACCAGAGGAACCCGTCATGAGCACCCTGACCTCGCCCACCCCGTCCCCACCGCCCCCGTCGGGTCCGGTCCGCACCACGGTCGCGTCATTCTGGCCGGACGCCCAGGGCCGCCAGACCGGGCTGGTCGCCGCGGCCTGCGTGGCCGGCCTCCTCGCCGCGCTGGTGCTGCCCGACCACCGCCTCGGAGTCGGCACCGCACTGGTCCTGGCCGCCATCTGCGGCACCGTCCTGGCAGCGCGCGCCCGCGGCACCGGGCGTCGCTGGACCCGGTCGGACCATGTCGACGCCGCCCTGGTGGCGGTGCTGCTGCTCACCCCGGTCCTGCGGGACGCCGCCTGGATCACGGTGCTGTGCCTGCTGGCAGCCCTGGGCCTGGTCGCCGTGGGCTCCACGAGGGCCACCTCGGTCCTCGGCACCCTCGGTTCGGCCGCCGCGGTCCCGCTCGCCGCCTTCCGCGGACTGCCCTGGCTCGGGCGCACCCTCCGGCCGCGGGGCGGGGCCCAGAGCTGGCTCCCGGCCGTGCGCACCGCGCTGCTGTCGGTGGTGCTGCTGCTGGTCTTCGGTGCGCTCTTCGCCTCCGCCGACGCCCTGTTCGCGAGCTGGGTGGACGCGATCACCCCCGACATCACCTGGAACGACCTCCCGGCCCGGACCGTGCTGGGCCTCTTCGTCACGGCCGGCACCCTCGCAGCCGCCTACGTCGCGCTGACGCCGCCAGCAGTCGACCGGCTCCAGGGCCGCCTGCGCCCCAGCCGGCGGGACTTCGAGTGGCTGGTCCCCGTCGCGGTCGTCAACGCCGTGTTCGTCGCCTTCCTGGGGGCCCGGGCGACAGCGCTGTTCGGTGGCCACGACCACCTCCGGCGGACGGCGGGGCTGACCTACGCCGACTCGGTGCACGACGGCTTCGGCCAGCTCACGACCGCCACGGTGCTCACCCTGACCGTGGTCGCCTGGGCCAACCACAAGGCCGAGCGCTCTCGCCGACGCGACGTGGCCCTGGGCGCCCTGTGCGTCATGACCCTCGTCGTGGTCGTCTCCGCGCTCCACCGGATGCGCCTGTACGAGGAGGCGTACGGGTTCACCCGGCTGCGCCTGCTCGTCTCGGTGTTCGAGGGCTGGCTCGGGGTGGTCCTGGTGCTGGTGCTCGTGGCCGGCGTCGTGGGCGGTCGACGCTGGCTCGTCCCGCTCGCCGTCCGTGCAGGAGCCGTGGGCCTGCTCGGGCTGGCCCTGGTCAACCCCGACCTGTACATCGCCGAGCACAACATCGCCCGCGGCGGCGCGGCGGCCGGCGTCGACCTGGCGTACCTCGGGACCTTGTCCGCCGACGCCTGGCCCGCCCTCGCCGCCCTGCCTGCGGACGACTTCGCCTGCGCGACGCGCGACCTGTCCATCCCGGACGGCGACACCGCGGTGGAGTGGAACCGTGCCCGGGCCCGCGCGCGCGAGCTGATGGCGCAGCGACCGCCCACCGGATCGGCGCTCGGCGACGACCTCGACGCCGCCCGGGCGGGGTGCCACGGCTCCTGACCGCGGTGCGGCACCCGGTCCAGCGCTCAGCCGCCGAGGGAGGAGCGGGCGGCCGCGATCGCCGCGAACTGCTCGATGCCGAGCTGCTCGCCCCGCGTGCGGGGGTCGATCCCTGCTGCGCGCAGGCACTCCTCAGCCCGAGGTGCCGAACCCGCCCAGCCGGCCAGGGCCGCCCGCAGCGTCTTGCGGCGCTGGGCGAAGGCCGCGTCGATGCAGCTGAAGGTGTCCTGACGGGTGGCCTGCGTCGACGGTGCCGCCCGCCGCTCCAGCAGCACCAGCCCCGACTCGACGTTCGGCACCGGCCAGAACACGCTGCGCGGCACCGTCCCCGCGAGGCGCACGGCGGCATACCAGCCGGCCTTGACGCTCGGCACCCCGTAGGCCTTGGAACCCGGGGTCGCGGCAAGGCGCTCGGCGACCTCGAGCTGCACCATGACGAGCACCCGTTCGAGGGTCGGGAACGCCTCGAGGAAGTTCAGCACCACGGGCACCGACACGTTGTAGGGCAGGTTCGCGACCAGGGCCGTCGGCTGCGGGTCGGGCAGCTCACGCACCTGCATGGCGTCCGCGTGCACGAGGGTGAGCCGGTCGGCGTAGGCCGGTGCGAGCCGACGCACCGTGCCCGGCAGCGCCTGCGCGAGCGCCGGGTCCACCTCCACGGCGACCACGTGGCCCACCTCGGGCAGCAACGCCAGGGTGAGCGAGCCGAGCCCCGGTCCGACCTCGACCACCACGTCGTCCGGGCCGACCCCGGCGAGGCGCACGATGCGCTTGACCGTGTTGGCGTCGATGACGAAGTTCTGGCCCCACGTCTTGGTCGGCCGCAGCCCCAGCCCGGCGGCGATCTCGCGGATCTGGCCGGCGCCGAGGAACCCGCTGGTCTGCTCCGCCATGCGGAGAACTCTAGGGGAGGCGACCACCGGTCCCGGACACGACGAGGACGCCCGTCGGGGCGCACGACAGCGCCCCCGACCACAGGGGTCGGGGGCGCTGTCGGGTCGCGGCGCGTCAGCTGCCGCGTGAAGGGTCAGGCTGCGTGGCCACAGCCCCACGGCTGCAGGCCGCGGCTGGCGTACACGCGGTTCGCCACGGTGATCTGCTCCGCCCTGGAGGCGAGGTCGGCACGCGAGGCGAAGTCGCCGCCGCCCGCACCGAGCCACGTCCGGATGTCGAACTGCAGACCGCCGTAGTAGCCGTTGCCGGTGTTGATCGACCAGTTGCCGGTCGACTCGCACTGGGCGATCCGGTCCCACATCGCGGCGTTGGACAGGTTCAGGCCGGCGCCCGAGGTGTTGCCCGCGGGGGCGCTGGGAGCGCTGGGGGCACTCGGGGCGCTCGGGGCCTTGGCCACCGGGCGCGACTTGGTGCCCACGGCGATCACCTTGGCGACGGCCGGGTCGGCGACCACGGTCTTGAGCTTCTTCTTGCTCTCGACCTTGCCGTCGACCTTGGTGACGCGCCAGGTGGTCACCTTGGCGCCGGTGGAACCGGCCTTGAGGACCTTGCTCTGGCCCTTGTAGAGGCTGGAGTCGCTCTTGGTCGTCACCGGGGCCGCGATGGGCTCGGTGGACTTCACCTGGGTCGCGGAGACGCGCAGCACGGCGATCTTCAGGCCCTTGGTCACCGGACGGGCGGGGCCGGGGGCGACGCGGTCGTCGGAGTCCAGGGTCACACCGAGGTCCTTCAACGCAGCGGCGACGGTGGTGCCGGTCGTGGTCGCGGTGCGGTTCTTGCCGTCCACGCGGACGACGACGTTCTTGGGGGTGGTCACGGAGAGCGTCAGGCCTTCACGGCCCAGGCTCATCGATCGTGACGCGGAGAGCTTGGCCGAGTCGGCGCGGATGCCGAGCTCCTGGAGCGCACTGTCGACCGTGGTCGCGGTGGTCCAGTACTCACGCGTGGCGCCGTCGACGGTCACGATGAGCTTGCGTCCGTAGCGGACGACGATCTTCTGCCCGTCGGACACCTTGGTGCCGAGGGCGGGCACGACGACGTCGTGCTCCTTGACGGTGATGTCCTGCTTGGCGAGGACGTCTCCCACCGTGCTGCCGAAGGCATGGACGGTGGAGGTCTTGCCGTCGACCGAGACGGTGACGGACTTGTCGTAGTGCGAGACGCCAACGGCTCCGGCGACGAGGGACGTCACCACCGCGGCTTGGGCGATGCGTCGAACGGGGCGGGTGATCACAGTGCTCCAGGTGGTAGGGCTCCCCGGGCATCGGACAGGTGTCGCGCCTTGCCGTAGAGGTCCTCCGGCAGAGAAAGAGGGGCGCCCTGGTCCGCCTGGCTTCGACGGATCGAGCACCCCCGCTCGCGTCACCCGGAAGTCCGAACCCGGCCAACAGTCATCAACCATGACTGGCGATGTCGCGCAGGTCAACTTTTGATAACGGAACCTTCATGCTTTCGCCAAGGCCCTGCGCCTCAGGAGTCACACCGGTAACGCATCGGGTCGGCTCGGGATGCGGGCCCATCCGCGCTCACCAGGGTCCGTAGACCGCCTCCGAGGTGTCACTGAGGGCCTGGCACAACGTCGGCACCGCGACCCCGAGGACCCCCGCCATGGAGCGGACCGTGTGGGGCACCAGGTAGGGGGCGTTGGTCGCCCCTCGCCATGGGACCGGGGTCAGGTAGGGCGCGTCCGTCTCGACCAGGAGCCGGTCCAGCGGGGTCACCGCGAGGGCGTCGCGCAGACCCTTGGCGTTCTTGAACGTGACGGTCCCGGCGAAGGACAGGTAGTACCCGCGGTCGGCGCACTCCCGCGCCATACCCATGTCACCGGAGAAGCAGTGCAGCACCGTCTTCTCGGGTGCCCCCTCCTCGGCCAGGATGCGCAGCACGTCATCGTGGGCGTCGCGGTCGTGGATCTGCAGGGCCTTGCCGGTCCGCTTCGCGAGGTCGATGTGCCATCGGAACGAATCCTGTTGCACCCCAACCCCTTCCGGACCGGTGCGGTAGTAGTCCAACCCCGTCTCGCCGATGACCCGGATGCGGGGGTGGGCGGCCAGCCGTTCGATCTCGTCGTACGCGGCGCGCAGCTCCCCCGCCCCGGCGAGGCGGGGCGCCTCGTTGGGGTGCAGGGCCACCCCACCGAGCACCGCCCGGTGCTGGTCGACGACCTCGACGGTGAAGCGGGCCGCCGGCAGGTCGCAGCCGATCTGGACCATCCGGTCGACCCCCACCGCCGCCGCCTGGGCCACCGCGGCAGCGACGTCGGGGGCGTCCTGGCCGTCCCTGGCGATGTCGAGGTGGGTGTGGTTGTCCACCACCGAGATGGGCAGCGGGTCGGGCGCCGTCGGCACCCGCCCGGGACCGCTGCGGGCGGCGGAGGTGGAGCCCTGGTCGGGGGTCATGCCGTTGGACCCGGTCAGCCCTGCTCGAGCCGGCCGAGCTCGTCGGCGACGACGGACTCGTCCAGCTTGGTGAAGATGGGTGTGGGCTTCGCCACACCTGCCCCGACACGCACCGGACGGGACTCCCAGCGGGGGGTGGCGGTGTACTCCCCCGTGACCACCGGGTAGCTGCGACCCTCGTCCCCGGCATCGAGGCCGGGCACCTCCTGCACCGCCGGCATGGGCATGAACTCGCCCTCGCCCCCGATCGCCAGGTGGACCGCGTTCGAGGAGCTCGGCAGGAACGGGCTCAGCACCGTGTTGAGGTCGCTGACGCACTGGATGAGGGTGTGCAGCACGGTGGCGAGGCGCTCGCGCTGGTCCTCGCCCTTGAGCTTGAACGGCTCGGTGTCGGTCACGTACTTGTTCACCTCACCGACGGTGCGCATCGCCTCGGCGACAGCCGCCTTGATCCGCTGGCGCGCCAGCAGGTCACCCACCGCCTCGAAGGACGCCAGCACCTTGGCCCGCACCGCCTCGTCCACCGGCTCCAGGGGACCCGGCTGCGGGATCTCGCCGAAGCTCTTGGCGACCATGGCGGCGGTGCGGTTGACCAGGTTGCCCCAGCCGGCGACCAGCTCGGAGTTGTTGCGCTGGACGAACTCGGCCCAGGTGAAGTTGGAGTCCTGGTTCTCCGGGCCGGCGGCACAGATGAAGTACCGGATCGCGTCCGGGCCGTAGCGCTCGAGCACGTCACGGATGTGGATGACGAACCCGCGCGAGGTGGAGAACTGCTTGCCCTCCATCGTCAGGTACTCGCTGGAGACCACCTCGGTGGGCAGGTTCAGCTCCCCGAACGCGCCGGCCTCGCCCCCCTTGTCGCCGCGACCGGCATACGCCAGGAGCTCGGCCGGCCAGATCTGGGAGTGGAAGGTGATGTTGTCCTTGCCCATGAAGTAGTAGGACACGGCCTGCGGGTCGTTCCACCACTCGCGCCAGCGCTCGGGCTCGCCGAGACGCCGTGCCCACTCGACCGAGGCCGACAGGTAGCCGATGACGGCGTCGAACCAGACGTAGAGGCGCTTGGTCGGCTGGTCGCTCCAGCCCTCGAGCGGCACGGGGATGCCCCAGTCGATGTCCCGCGTCATGGCACGCGGCCGGATGTCGTCGAGGATGTTGAGGCTGAACTTGATGACGTTGGGACGCCAGGTGCCCGACGCCTCGCGGCCCTCGAGCCACTCGCGCAGGGAGTCCGCGAGCGCCGGCAGGTCGAGGAAGAAGTGCTGGGTCTCGATGAACTCCGGGGTCTCGCCGTTGACCTTCGACCGCGGGTCGATGAGCTCGGTCGGGTCGAGCTGGTTGCCGCAGTTGTCGCACTGGTCGCCGCGGGCCTCGGGGTAGGAGCAGATGGGGCAGGTGCCCTCGATGTAGCGGTCGGGCAGCGTGCGCCTGGTCGACGGCGAGATGGCGCCCCGCGTCGTCTGCTCCACCATGTAGCCGTTCTTCCAGACCTGCGTGAACAGCTCCTGGGCGACGGCGTAGTGGTTGGCCGTGGTGGTGCGGGTGTAGAGGTCGTAGGAGCAACCGAGGTCGGCCAGCTCGTGGGCGATGATCGCGTGGTTGCGGTCGACGAGCTCGCGGGCACTCACGCCCTGCTGGTCGGCCAGCACCAGGATCGGGGTCCCGTGCTCGTCCGAGCCACTGACCATGAGCACGTCGTGGCCGGCCATCCGCATGTAGCGGCTGAACACGTCGGACGGCACGGCGAACCCGGCCACGTGCCCGAGATGCCTCGGGCCGTTGGCGTAGGGCCAGGCGACGGCGGACAGGACCTTCATGCGGCGAGCGCCTGGGTCCCCGGACGGCGCAGGAGCGGGGCCGGGAGGGCGCGGGAGCATGAGACGACGGTTGCGGTGCTCACACGCCGAATCCTAGGGGGCGGGGACCGCGGGCCCCGGGGCAGGCACAGACCTCGTCCCGGGGCGCCCGCCGCGCCGGACCGCTCGGACCGGCCCGTCCGAGCAGCCGAAGTTTGCCGGTTATGCCGCACTTCGGCGGGACGCAGGACCTACTGTGACCCCGTGCGGCGGGGAGATGCCGCCTTTCCAGAGAGAAGAGACATGGCCAACCGTCTGCCCAAGGCTGCCGCGATCGTCGCCGCGGTCATCGCCGTCCCCCTCGGAGCCGGGGTCGCCACCGCGGCACCCGCGGCCCAGCCCGCCTCCCAGCCCTCCTCGCAGGTCGCCCCCGGGGTCGTCGAGTCGGTGGCGCACGCCAAGTCGCTCGCGCGGCTGGCGCACCAGCGCGCCACGCCCGCCGCGCCCGCCGCCGCGCCCTCGTCCGGGTCCACCGCCGAGAAGCAGGCCCGCACGCAGGCGCAGAGCCAGGCCGCTGGCCCCGCAGCCGAGCGGGCCGCGGCCACGACCGGCCGCCTGGCCGGTGCCAACCGCTACGACACCGCCGTCGCCGTGTCCCGGGTGACCTACGCGGACGGCCAGCTGGCCGGCGGCACGCTGGTCGTGGCCGCGGGGACCCAGTACCCCGACGCCCTCGCCGGCGGCCCTGCCGCCGCCGGCATCGGTGGCCCGATGCTGCTCGTGCCGCCGTCGGGCACCGTCCCCGCCTCGGTCATCGCCGAGATCAGGCGCCTCGGTGTCGAAGCCGTCTACATCATGGGGGGCACCGGCGCCGTCGACAGCGACGTCGAGGAGCAGCTCGGGCAGGTCGTCGACTACGTGGACCGCCTCTTCGGTGACGACCGCTACGCGACCGCCGCCGTCGCCTCCTACCTCACGTGGCAGTTCGACGAGGCCGACCCCGATGCCGAGCCCACGCCGCCGTCGGTCGTCTACCTCTCCAGTGGTGCGACCTTCGCCGACGCCCTGGCCGGCGGCGCCGCGGGCGCCATCGCCGGGGCCCCGCTGCTGCTGACGAGCCCGTCGAGCCTGCCCGACTTCACCTCCTTCGTCCTCGAGGACGCCGAGCCGACCGAGGTGCGCATCCTCGGCGGCACCGGCGCCGTCTCCGGCGCTGTCGCGATGAAGGTCCGCGAGGTCCTGCCCCATGCGCGCATCACCCGTTTCGCCGGTGCTGACCGCTACGCCACGGCGGCGCTGACCGCGCAGAACCTGGGCCTGCCCACCGGCGGGGTCGTCATGCTGGCCAACGGCTCGACCTTCCCCGATGCGCTCTCCGCGTCGACCTCGTCCGCCGTCATCGGTGCGCCGGTCCTGCTCGTGCAGCAGTCGTGCTCGCCGGCCGCCACCACGGCCCAGGTGAACCGCCTCGCACCGAGGCTGGTCCGCGCCGTCGGCGGCAAGGCGATCGTCTCCGACGCCGCCCTGGCCCGCAAGGCCTGCTGACCTACAGGTCCCCACGTCGTCGGGCCCGGTCGCCGTCACGGCTGCCGGGCCCTTCGCCATCCATCCCCGGTGCGCCACACTGACCACGGAGGTGACCGATGATCGCCGCACTCACCGGCATGGGACTGTCCGCCGCAGCGGGCCTCAACGCCTACATCCCGTTCCTGCTCGTGGCCCTGGTGGCGCGCTTCAGCGACGTCATCGTGCTGCCGCAGTCCTACGCCTGGATCGAGTCGTGGTGGGCCATCGGGATCGGCGCGGTGCTGCTGCTCACCGAGGTGGTGCTGGACAAGATCCCGGCGGTCGACACCGTGAACGACGCGGTGCAGACCTTCATCCGGCCGAGCATGGGCGGCCTGGTGTTCGCCGCCACGTCGGCCGCGGAGGAGGTCGACCGCTCGAGCTGGATGGCGACCCACCCCTGGGTCGGAGTCGTCCTGGGGGTCGTCGTCTCCGGCATCGTGCACACCGGCAAGACCGCGGCCCGACCCCTGGTCAACGCCGGGTCGCTCGGGCTGGGCGCACCGGTCGTCTCGACCGCCGAGGACGGCGCCTCCATCGGGATGAGCCTGGTCGCGGTGTTCCTGCCGGTCCTGGTGATCGTCCTGCTCGTGGTGGGCGCCGCGCTCCTGATCTGGCTGTGGCGGGCGACGCGCCGCCGCCGCCGTCGCCGCGACCGGCGGGCCGCACCCGCATGACGCGTTGCCGGCGAGCGGACAGACTGGGCGCATGACCCTCGCGCCCACCCCGCTCTCGCGCCGCTCGCTGGTGACCGAGACGGCGCTCGTCCTGGGGGTGAGCCTGGGGGCGTCGGCGGTCTGGTCGCTGCTGTCGATCGTCAACAAGCTGACCCAGCAGCGCGCCCTGGACCAGCAGACGACGGCGATGAACTCGTCGGTGACCCCCGACCGGCCGTGGCTCGACCTCGCCTACCAGCTCGCCGGCATCGGCATCGCCCTCGTCCCGGTCGTCCTCGCCGTCCACCTGCTGCGCCGGGACCGCCCGGACGCCACCCGCGCCATCGGCGCCGACCTGCGCGAACCCACCCGTGACCTCGTGCGCGGCCTGTTCCTGGCCGCGGCCGTGGGGTTGCCGGGCCTGGCCCTGTATGCCGCCGCGAAGGCGTTCGGGTTCAACACCACCATCGCCGCGGCGAACCTCTCCGACCACTGGTGGACGGTCCCCGTGCTGGTCCTGGCCGCGGTCCAGAACGCCGTGCTCGAGGAGCTCATCATGGTCGGCTACCTCTTCACGCGGTGGCGCCAGGCGGGCTGGTCGGTGCCCGCCGTGATCGTGACCTCTGCCCTGATCCGCGGTTCGTACCACCTCTACCAGGGCTTCGGCGGGTTCGTCGGCAACATCGCCATGGGTCTGTTCTTCGGCTGGGTGTACACCCGTACCAAGCGCGTCGGGCCGCTCGTGGTGGCCCACACCATCCTCGACGTCGTCGCCTTCGTCGGTTACGCCCTGCTCAAGAACCACCTGTCGTGGCTGACCTGAGCGGATCGGTCAGTGCGCCGCCGCCGCTCAGCGGACGGCGAGGTACCCGTCGTACAGCGACTTCTTGGACAGGCCGGTGGCCACGGCCACGTCGGCGCACACGTCCTTGAGCCGCTCCCCCGCCTCGACCCGCTCCCGGATGGCGGGCAGCGCCTCCTCGACGGTGGTCACCCTCGGGGTCGCCCCGGCCACGACGACGGTGATCTCCCCGCGCACGCCCTCGGCGGCCCAGTCGGCCAGGTCGCCCAGGCCACCGCGGCGTACCTCCTCGTAGGTCTTGGTGAGCTCACGGCACACGGCGCCGCGTCGGTCGGCACCCCAGGCGTCGGCCATCGCCCGCAGGCTCACCTCGATGCGGTGCGGCGCCTCGAAGAAGACCATCGTGCGCCGTTCGTCGGTGAGCGCGGCCAGGGAGCGGGCCCGTTCCCCGGCCTTGCGCGGCAGGAACCCCTCGAAGCAGAACCGGTCGACCGGTAGCCCGGAGACCGCGAGCGCCATGAGGACCGCGCTCGGGCCGGGCACGCAGGTGACCCGGATGCCGGCCGCCACGGCGGCGTCGACGAGGCGGTACCCGGGGTCCGACACCGACGGCATACCGGCGTCGGTGACGACCACCACCCGCTGTCCGGCGCGCAGGCGCTCGACGAGCTCGGGGGTGCGGGCCGCCTCGTTGTGCTCGTGGTAGCTCAGGACCGAACCGCCGGGCGTCATGCCGAGGTCGGCGCACAGCCGGCGCAGGCGGCGGGTGTCCTCGGCGGCCACCACGTCCGCGCCGACGAGCTCCTGTGCCAGCCGGGGTGCGGCGTCGCGGGGGTCGCCGATCGGGGTCGCCGCGAGGACGAGCACTCCGGCCTTCGGCACTGGTGTCACGAGTGTCATCCTGTCAGGCCCGGTGTGCATACGATGTCGCGCATGACCCGGACGGACGAGCTGCGATCACGGCTGCTCGGGTTCCGGCCCACCGACACGTTGTGGGGCTGGCTCGGTCCACTGTTCTTCGCCGTCGTCGGCGGCATCCTGCGCTTCTGGTCGCTCGACCGGCCCCACCAGCTCGTGTTCGACGAGACGTACTACGTCAAGCAGGGCGTCTCGATGCTCGAGTACGGCGTGGAGATGCGCGTCCCCGACACCATCAAGAAGCCGGACGAGCTGTTCACCGCCGGCACCACCGACGTGTTCGGCACCGAGGGTGACCTCGTGGTCCATCCTCCTGTCGGCAAGTGGGTCATCGCCGCCGGCGAGCAGCTGTTCGGGCAGACGTCGTCGTGGGGCTGGCGCTTCTCGGTGTGCGTCCTCGGCACCCTGTCCATCCTCATGGTCGGCCGGGCTGCCCGGCGGCTGTTCGGGTCCTCCCTGCTCGGGACGGTCGCCGCGTTCCTCGTGGCGTTCGAGGGCCACCACTTCGTCCAGTCCCGCACCGGGCTGCTGGACCTCATCGTCATGTTCTGGGCACTGGCCGCCTTCTGCGCGCTGCTCATCGACCGCGACCGGTCCCGCGCGATCCTGGCCGAGAAGGTCTCCGCCCTGACGCCGCGGCAGCTCGCGACCGGGCTCGGCCCGTGGCTCGGCTGGCGGCCGTGGCGATGGGTGGCCGCGATCAGCCTGGGCTTGTGCGCGGGCACCAAGTGGTCCGGGCTGTTCTTCCTCGTGGCGTTCGGCCTGATGACGGTGTGGTGGGACCTCGGTGCCCGCCGCGCCGCCGGGGTGCGCCACTGGTTCTCGGCCATGATCGTCAAGGACGGCCTGTGGGCCGCCGGCCTGATGGTCGGCGGCGCCGCCCTGACCTATGTGGCGTCCTGGGTCGGCTGGTTCCGTTCGAACCTCGGGTACGACCGCCTCTGGGGTGCGGCGCACCCGTCCAGGGACACCCCGTGGATCCCGGACTCGCTGCGCTCGCTGTGGCACTACCACCAGGAGATCTACACCTTCCACGTCAACCTGCACGACAACCACCCCTACCGCACCGACCCGTGGTCCTGGGTCATCCAGGGGCGCCCGACGTCGTTCTTCTACGAGGGGCCCAAGCAGGGCGAGGACGGTTGCACCGTCAGCCAGTGCTCCAAGGCGATCACCTCGATCGGTACCGTCTCGATCTGGTGGCTCGGCGCCGTGGCGATCCTCGTGCTCGTCTACTACTGGCTGTTCAGGCGTGACTGGCGCGCCGGCGGCATCCTCGCCGGCCTGGCCGGGGGGTACCTGCCGTGGTTCGCCCTCGAGGAGCGCACCATCTACTCCTTCTACACGGTGGCGTTCGAGCCGTGGGTCGTCCTGGCCGTCGTGTTCGTGCTCGGGCTGGCCCTGGGCAAACGCACCGACTCCCGGCGCAGGCGAGAGGTGGGCCTCTACGTCGTCGGTGCCTACTGCCTGCTGACCCTGGTGCTGTTCGCCTTCTTCTGGCCGATCTACACCGCCCAGGTCATCCCGCAGGGCCAGTGGTCCCTGCGGATGTGGTTCCCCAGCTGGGTCTGACCCGGCTGGGTCCGACCCGGGTGGTTCCGACCCGGCTGGTTCCGACCCGGCTGGTTCCGACCCGGCTGGGGAGGACACCGCCGGTGACTGGCAGGATCGGGGACGAGGTCAGGATCGGGGCCAGCGGGGAGGACGGGCGATGACACGGTTCGAGTTCGCGCCCGGCACCGTCGGCCCGATGATCGAGGACGAGGACGTCGCCCGGCTCGACGCCGCGAACGCCGTGCTGCGGTCCACGATCCGCGAGGTCCGCGACGCCATGACGGGAGTCCCGGCCGACGCGGTGCACACCGAGCTGGTGCGCCTGCTCGCCGAGCGGGTGGGGCCCGGTCTCGTGGTGCGTGACGCGGACCTGCAGTCCGACGCGGAGGCGATCAGCGAGGGGACGATGTTCGGCTGACGCCCTGCGCCGGGTCGTGCAGGGGGAGGTTCAGCGTGAAGGTCGACCCGAACCCCTCGACCGAGGTCGCCGAGACGGCACCCCCGTGCTGGCTGGCGATGCCGCGCACGATGGACAAGCCGATCCCGGTCCCCTGGATCGCCTGGCGTTGGGCGGTGCTGGACCGGAAGAAGCGGCTGAACAGCTGGTCCTGCTCGTCCTCGGGGATGCCCATGCCCGTGTCGGACACCGACAGCAGGGCGTCGGTGCCGTCGTGCGACACCGTGAGCGTGACGCTGCCGCCGTCCGGGGTGAACTTGATCGCGTTGCTCAGCAGGTTCATCACCAGTCGCTCGAGCTGCTCGGCGTCGGCCAGGACCGGAGCAGCCGAGCCACCGACCTCGAGGTTGATCCGCAGCCGGCGGTTGCGCAGCAGCGGGCTGACAGCCTCGAGCGCCCCCTGGGCCGAGTCGCGCAGGTCGTGGTCGCGCAGGACCGGCGTGGCGGTACCCGACTCCAGCCTCGACGCGGTCAGCAGGTCCTCGATGAGGACCATCAGGCGCTCGCCGTTGCGCCGGATCCGGCCGAGCATGTCGTGCTGCTCGGAGCTCACCTCGCCGGCCATCCCGTCGATGAGCATCTCGGAGTAGCCGACGACGCTGGTCACCGGCGTCCGCAGCTCGTGGCTCACCGACGAGACGAAGGTCGACTTCGCGTCGTTGAGCCGTTGGAGCTCGCGTACGGCGTCGCGCTCCGTGCGCAGGGCGGCCTCCTGCAGCTCGCGGGCGGCGTGCCGCTCGGTGGTGTCGACCAGCTGCGCCGTGAACATGAAGTGCGAGCCGCGCCGGTTGAGCGGCGACAGCACCAGCTCCACCCACCGGGTGGGGTGCTCGGCGAGCCGTACCTCGCCCCGCCACCCGTGGGAGGTCTCGGCCATGATCGCGAACAGTCCGTCGCGGACCTCGCCGCGGCCCGGCTCGAGGAAGTGCTCGAGCCAGTCCCCGTCGCCGACCAGGGTGGCACGGTCCCGGCCGAGCAGGCGGGCAGCCACGTCGTTGACCTCGACCGCGACCGGGTGGGAGTCCTCGCAGCGCAGGATGAACATGCCCAGCATGGCGTCGGCGAACCCGTGCCGGAACACCTTCTCGCTCTCGCTCACCCGGGCCAGCAGCTCACGACGCTGCATCACCGTCACCGAGAGCGGGAGCACGGTGAAGGCGCTGATCGCGAGGAAGCCCTGCACGAGGGCAGACACCGTCTCGGGTGGCACCGCGGCACCGGCCGCGTTGAGGGCGAAGGGCCCGGACCCGTTCGCTGTGAAGAGGCTGGCGAGGATGCCCACGACGAGCAGCTGGGTGGAGGTCGTCCGGAGCGAGTTGCGCAGCGCGCCCCAGACGAGCAGCGGGGTCACCACCGAGGCGACCGGCATTCCCCGGGTGAGGCCGAAGACCACGCAGGTGCCGACCAGTACCGACGCCCACTGCATCCCCAGCTCCCACCGACTGCGCTGCTCGGCAGGGGCGGTCCGCAGGAACAGGGGCATGATCACCAGGAGGGCGGCGAGGTGCGACGTCGCGACCGAGCGAGCCACGACGACGAACGAGGCATCCATCACCATCATCGCGGTGATACCGCCCAGCACCCCGGCGACGGCCGCGCCGGCGACCGAGGCGAGCACCACGCGCCAGAAGTCCTGCATGGTCCGCAGCGATCGTCCCGGGCCCCCGAACCAGAACAGCAGCAGGACCAGCACGGCGCACTCGGCGGTGTTGGCGAAGGCAAAGCCCCCAGCAGCCGCCGGGGTCCGGCCGCCGGCGAGGTTGGCGAGGAAGCAGACGAGCCACACACCGGCGAGCATGGCGGTGCGCTGACGTCCCCGGGCCAGCAGGACGGCACCGGCGCTGACTCCTGCCGCAGGCCACCAGGACGCCAGGGTGGAACCCTGCGGCGCCAGCTCGACGGACCCGAGCATGAGGACGAAGACGAGCCCCAGCAGCCCGACGCCGACGGCGACCTCACGCGTCCGGGCGGGCAGGCGGTGCCAGGAGCTCGCGACGGTGGCGGTGGTCAGGTCGGCGGTGGTCATCTCACTGCTCTCGCATCGGCGGGAGGTCCGGGATGACGACCGTCACGGGTGGCCGCAGGGCGACGCGCGCGGTGAGGAGCTGGGCCACCACGGCCATGATGTGGGCCGGGCTGAAGGGCTTGGTCACGTAGTGGTTGGCGCCCGCCAAGAGGCCGGCATCGATCTCGAAGGGCGAGGTACGTGAGCTGACCAGGATCACGGGGACGTGGGCGAGGTGCCGTTGCCGACGGATCCACCAGCAGACCTCGATGCCGCTCAGCCCGGGCATCTGCACATCGAGCAGGATGATGTCTGGGGACAAGGTCTCCAGCATCCGCACCGCCTCGCGACCGTCCTCGGCACACACGGTCTGTGCTCCGGTGCGACCGACCGCCACGGACAACAGATCACGGATGTCCGCGTCGTCGTCGGCGATCAGGGCGAGCGGCATGTCTGCAGAGTCTCTCATCCGGTTCGAGGACGGGGGTGGAACGGCGGGGCAACCACCAGCGCGTCGCCGCTGGCTCATCCGTGGGCGTGGACGGACTCGAGGAGTGCAGGGGGTCTCCTCGAGTCCGTCCGGTCGTCGGGGTCCTGCGGTGGGGGGAAGCAGGACCGACCTGACCGGCACCCCGTGGTGCCGAGACCAGTCTGCAGCGGCCGGTGTGAAGGTTGCGATGAGCAACCCCCGGATGACGTGAAGATGACATGAAGATCAGGGCAACTACGGGTCACCGCGCTCGATCGCCCCTGACCGGCCGCGACCGCTGCTGTCGCGGTCCACGTCGTGGTACCCGCCCACGACCTGCGCCAATACCCGGTCATTGCGGACGATGTGTCCCTAGACTCGCGCCATGGCGCGACTCCTGGTGGTCGATGACGAGCCGCAGATCGTGACGGCACTGACCCGCGGACTCGAGCGCGAGGGGCACGACGTCGACGTCTCCCGCAACGGTCTGGACGCCGTCGCGCTCGCCGCCTCCAGCGCCCCCGACCTGATCGTGCTCGACCTCAACCTCCCGGACATCGACGGGCTCGAGGTGTTGCGCAGGGTCCGGTCCTGGAGCGCGGTGCCGGTGCTCATCCTGTCGGGTGACGGCGAGGAGGAACGCAAGATCGCCGCCCTCGACGAGGGTGCCGACGACTACCTCGAGAAGCCCTTCAGCCTCGGAGAGCTGCGGGCCCGAGTACGTGCGCTGCTGCGACGGGCCGGGGCCACCGCGGACTCCGCGAGCCTCAGCAGCGACGGGCTCGACATCGACCTCGCGATGAAGACGGTCCAGCTCGACGGTGCCGAGCTGCGGCTCACCCCGACGGAATGGCGACTGCTGGAGCTGTTCGTCTCCCAGCCGGGCAAGCTGCTCACCCACCAGTGGCTGATCGCGCGCATCTGGGGCGCCGGCCACGGCGGGGAGACGCTCCAGACGTTGCGGGCCCACCTGCGCTCGCTGCGGGCCAAGCTCGGCGACGACTCGAAGGAGCCTCGGTTCATCCGCACCGAGACCCGGATCGGGTACCGGTGGGTGCCCCCGGTCGCGACGAACGTCGTCCCCAACGGTGCCGTGGGCGATGAAGGCTGAGCCGGTCGACCACCGGGTGAGGAACACCCTCGCCGCGCTGCGGGGCCACCTCGAGCTGGCTCGCGAGGCTGCCCTCGGCCAGGCCGGCCACGTCGAGGATGTCGCTCGGGACCTCGGCGACGCCCTCGCCTCACTGACCAGACTCGAGCACCAGCTGGGGGTGCACGCCGACGACGGCAGCCCCGACCACGGCGACGCGATGCACCGCGACGAGTGACGAGTGACAGCCCCGAGCTCAGACGCGGGCGGCGGCGGCGAACCGCTCGGGGAAGACCAGTCCGGGCGTCGTGGAGTGGATGGCCCTGGCCACCACGCCCAGCAGGGCCCGCGTCTGGAACGGCTTGCGGACGACGGCGAACGCCCCCGCCTCGAGGGCTTCGACATCACTGTCGACCGAGGCGGTGAGCATCACGGTGGGGACCCTGGAGCCGTCGTGGCGCATGGCGCCCAGGACGTCCATGCCGTCCACCTCGGGCATGCGCAGGTCGAGCACCAGGCAGTGCGGGGCCACCGTCCCGATGGCGGCCAGGGCCTGCGCGCCGTCGCCCACCGTGGTCACGTGCACCCCGGCGTGGGCGAAGACGCGGTGGAGCAGCACGCGGATGTCCTCGTCGTCCTCGGCGATGAGGATGCGGACGTCCTGGCTCTGCACCCCGCACACCCCTTTGTCCCTGATCACCGCATTGCTGCGCCCCCGCACCAGTGTCACACAGGGACCCGCGGCGGCACAGGAGTTCAGGGGGTCTGTCCGGGCTGTGGGCGCGCATCCTGTCTCCACTCCCCTGCCACTGCGGCCAGGAGACCGTCGAGGACCGTCCGGGTGTGCGGCTCGTCGAGGGCCTCGCGCACCCAGGCGTGGGCAGCGGTTCGGCTGGGTGAGCGCGGGTTCGGGTGGAGCCAGTCGCCCGCTGCAGTCGCAGTGATGTGGCCGAGCTGGGCGATCAGCATGGAGAAGTGTCCTCGGTGGCGGACCGTGGCCGGCCCACCGGCGGCGCGGTAGGCGTCCACGAGCGCGCGGGCTCGCGCCGGGTCGGTCCTTCCGAACTCGTAGAGCACGGCAGCGAGCTCCATGGCAGGGTCGGCAGGTCCGCTGTTGTCCCAGTCGATGATGCACAGCCCACCGCCCGCCACGGGCAGCACGTTGTCGGCCCACAGGTCGCGGTGGCAGGACCGCAGCATCTCGGGGGGTTCGAGCCAGTCCTCCAACGCGACGAGCTCGTCGCGCAGTTCCGCGAGCTGTTCGGCGAAGGGTGCCCCGGCGACGTGCAGCTCGGCGACGAGCTCGTCCCATCGCCCCTCGCCCACCGGTTCCTGCGACCACGGGTCGGGCTCCCCCCGGCTCGGGACGTCGAGGCGGTGGATCGCGGCCACCACCTCACCCACGGCCGCGGGGTCCACGAGCGGGTCCGCCCGCCCGAGGTCGACCCAGCTGTGCACCCGAACGGCGATCTCGGCGGTCCCGTCGTGGCTTCCCACCTCGGCGAACACGGTGCCCTCCCGCGTGCGACGGATGGCGGGGGTGGGCACCCCGGCAGCGTGAGCGGCCTCCTGCAACGTGGCTGGGCCGGCAGCCTGCGCCTCGGCGACGTCACCGTAGGCCACCTTCACCGCCCACGGGCCGTCGGTGGTGTCGAGCCGCCACACCTGGCCCTGCCTGCCCCGGGCGACCGGGCCCTCGGACAGGGCCACGACCCGACCGAGCTCGAAGCAGCGGGCGACCTCGGCCGCATCCGGGCGGCTCGGGGCAGCAGGGCCGGGGCCCTCCACGTCACCCCTTGTCCCCGACCCGGCCACCACCTTCACCAGTCGTGGGGGTCGCGGTCGTCGCCGATCGCCACGGTCCAACCGGTGCCGCAGCCGAAGCACTTGTAGCCGGGGTTGTCAGCGCGGATCGAGGTGGCCGGGCCACGGTCCGCGGATAGGACGACGGTCGTCTGGGTCCCGTGACAGGACGGGCACCGGACCAGCTCGTCTCTCGGGCCGGGGCACGAACCAGCCCTGGCCTCGGTCTCACTGGCCGCCTGCCGGGCGCCCCACGACATGGACCGGTCGACCTCCGGCCAGCTGAGCCGCCCCGCGTCGTCGGGGACGCTGGTACGGTGCGGGGTCACGGTGACTCCTTCGTCATGCCGAGGACGAGCGCGTGCAGGGCCCCGCGGAGCTCCCCCAGCTCTTCTCCACACAACCCTGTCTGGGCCACGACGTCGTACTGCGCACGGGAGGCCGCCGCCTCCAGCTCCCTGCCGCGGGCGGTGAGGCCGATGTTGACCACGCGTCCGTCGACGGCGTCGACCTGTCGCTCGACGAAGCCAGCCGACTCCAGCCTGCGCAGCATCGGGCTGAGGGCGTGGGGCGACACCTGCAGACGGCCGGCGATGTCCTTGACCGGACCGCCGTCCTGCTCCCAGAGCACGAGCATGACCAGGTACTGCGGGTAGGTCAGCCCGATGCTCTCGAGCAGCGGACGGTACGCCCGGGTGACCTGGTTGGTCGCCGCGTACAGGGCGAAGCACAGCTGGTCATCCAGGCGCAGGTTGGTGGGTGTGGTCATGGACGCTCCTTCGGCCAGCACCAAAATGTAGATCACGCGCGATGCGATTTCCACCCCCACGGGGCACCGGTTCACGGCGGGCGCTCGGCGCGTTGGTCACAACTGGGTCACCATGTGACCGCAACCCCTCAGGTCGCTTCCCCTGGCGACCGCGGCCCACCACACTGGGCGTGCCGCCGACGCGGGGTCAGTATCCGGGGGGATGGCTGACCCCGCGGCGGCACCATCCTCAGGCCGTCAGGGCCGTCGAGCCCAGGCCCGCGGGCCACCCGAGCGGGGCACGTGCCCCCAGGCTCGGTCGCGTCAGCGGGTCAGCCCGAAGTCGGGGATGACCACGGCCGCGGGGGGTCGCAGCACCTGCGCCGTCGACGGGCGACCGCTGCGCAGCTTGGCCACGACCGCGAGGATCTGCGCCTGCGTGAACGGCTTGGTGACGTACTGGTTGGCACCGGCGAGCAGGCCGGCGTCGATCTCGAAGGGCGAGGTGCGGGCGCTGACCAGCACCACGGGTATGTGCGCCAGCCGACGTTGGCGACGGATCCACCAGCAGACCTCGATCCCGCTGAGGCCCGGCATCTGCACGTCGAGGAGGATGATCTCGGGGAGCAGGCTCTCCAGCAGCTGCACCGCCTGGCGGCCGTCGTGCGCCTGGACCGCCACCATCCCGGCGTTGCCCACCACCACGGACAGCACCTCGCGGGCGTCCTCGTCGTCGTCAGCGATGAGGGCGACCGGCTGGGCGCCGGGGATCGTCATCTCGCGGTCACGTCCAGCGCACCCCGGACACCGAGGGCCGCCACGGGGACGGGGGTCGACAAGATGATCGCGCCTCCTACGGCGGTGCTGACAGGAGGAGACCGAATTTACCGTCGAGGTTCCGGGAGCGGGGCACAATGCGGAAATTGTGCCCCTTCGACGTGTACCGGGGGCTGACCGACCCCGAGCCGATGACCTCGGCGGTTGCTCTTCGGCCCGACGAGGAGGACGCTACGAGACGTGTCGAGCATGGATGAGGCCACGGCCCTCGAGCAGGTTGTCCAAGGCCTGGAGGCCAGGTTCACGTCGGTGGATGCAGCGACGATCCGCTCGGTCGTCGACGAGGTGCACCGCACCTTCGACGGTCCCGTGCGGGACTACGTCCCGCTGCTGGTCGAACGCGCCAGCCGGGAGCGCTTGTTCGCGCTGGTGGCCGAGCCGGGGGACCTGACGGCCGCCCCGCCGTCGGACCCGCCGTCGGACCCGCAGGCGGGCACCCTGGCGTCGCCCACCGCACCACCGGTGGCCCACGGCCGGTGGAACGCGGTCTCCGTCTGAGGCCGGCTGACATGGCAGCCCGACCACCGCTGGCCCGGGGCACACTCCACGGATGAGGGTGCTGCTGACGGGTTCTGCCGGGTTCATCGGCACCGCGACGTCCGTGGTCCTGCGCGACGCCGGCCACGAGGTCGTAGGGGTTGACGCCCTGGTGCCACAGGCCCACGGCGGTTCCGGCGGTTCCGGCCGTTCCGGCGGCGGACCCGAAGGCGTCCACGTGCTCGACGTCAAGGACGCCGGCGACTGGGTCGACCTGCTGCGCGACACCGATGTCGTCTGCCACCTCGCCGCCATGGTCGGGGCCGGGGTGACCGTGGCCGACCTGCCGCTCTACGCCGGGAACAACGACCTCGGCACGGCAGCCCTCCTCGCCGCGATGGCCGAGGCAGGGGTGTCCCGCCTGGTGCAGGCGTCGTCGATGGTGGTCTACGGCGAGGGTCGTTACGTGTGCAAGTCCGACGGCCCGCAGACTCCCGCGCCGAGGCTCATCGAGGACCTCGACGCCGGCCTCTTCGACAACCGGTGTCCACGGTGCGGCGAGGTCCTCGGCTGGGAGACGGTCGCTGAGGACGCCCCCCTCGACCCCCGGAGCAGCTATGCCGTGAGCAAGGTCGCGCAGGAGCACTATGCCGCCGCGTGGGTCCGACAGGCGCCGGGCTCGGCCATCTCGCTGCGCTACCACAACGTCTACGGCCCGGGCATGCCCAGGGACACCCCCTATGCCGGGGTCGCCGCCATCTTCCGTTCGGCCATGGAGGCCGGTCGCGCCCCTCTGGTCTTCGAGGACGGCGGCCAGGTACGGGACTTCGTCCACGTCCTGGACGTCGCCCGCGCGAACCTCGCGGCGGTGGCAGCGGTCGTCGGCCGCCCCGCCGGGAGCCACGCGGCATACAACGTCTGCTCCGGCCGGCCCGTGACCATCCTCGAGGTCGCCCGCCTGGTGACCGCGGGGCAGCCCGGCTCCCCGGCGCCCGTGGTGACCGGTGACTACCGCCTCGGCGACGTCCGCCACGTGGTCGCCTCCCCCGCCCGCGCCACCGCCGAGCTCGGGTTCACGGCCCGTATCGCGCCTGAGCAGGGACTCGCGGGGTTCGCGCGGGACCCGCTGCGCGGCTAGTCCGACCAAGGTGTCTACCGAGGCGTCTACCAGGCGCCTACCAGGGCGTCAGGAGCAGGCTCTGGAGCACCAGCGCGAGCCCGGCCTGAAGACCCAGGGCCGGCCGACGCCATCGGGTCGGGAGCACCGCCGTGCTGAGCAGCAGCCACGGCACGAAGGGGAGCCAGATCCGTTCCACCTCGGCCTTGCTCATCAGCGACAGGTCGGCGACCAGGACTGCGACCACGGCTCCTGCGACGAGGGTGAGGGCAGGTTCGTCCTGCGGTCGACGGACTGCCGTGGCCACCCGCCGGCCGGTCGCCGCCAGAGACCCGAAGAGCACCGGTCCGCCCGACACCGCGAGCAGGGCGACGTTGGCCCAGAGCCAGTAGGCGGTCGGTCGCACCGAGGCAACGCCGTCCCAATAACGTTGGTGCAGAACGGGATAAGCGTCCCAATAGGCGAACCCGGCGACAGCGAAGAGGGCGACGACACTGAGCGTCCCTGCGGCGACGGCTCCGAGCAGGAGCGCCGTCTGGCGGGTCCAGCCCAGGCCTGCGACGAGGGCAGCGAGCACGATCACGCCCACCAGGGGCAGGCCGTAGGACAGCATGCTGCACACCCCCAGCCCGAGGCCCGCGGCGATGCCGAAGCCGGTTGCTGCGGACCGGCGAGTGGACGTGGCTGCCAGGGCGGCGAGCGCGACCGACCACGCCGCGACCGCCGCGAAGACGGCATCGGCGGAGACGGCCTGCCACACCGCGAACGGACCCAGCACGAGGAACGGCAGCGCGGCGCGCACCCACGTCTCGGCCCCGAGCGCACGGCAGGCGACGGCCACCGCGACCGGGGTCGTGGCGGCGACGGCGCAGACGACCAGGCCTGCCGCCAGCCCCGAACCCAGCCCCACCCCGGACAGGGCGATGAAGAACAGGAGCGCGCCCGGAGGGTGCCCCGCGACGTGGATGGGCCAGTTGCCGTTGGCTTCCAGGGGAATTCGGCTGACAAAGGTGCGCAGCAGGTCGCCGATGTCGTCGACCCCCCGGGCGGTGACGAGGTACTCGGTGTCCTGGGTCAGCACCGCTGCGACGCCGTCGAGGCCGTCGACGAGGGCGAGGGCGAGCATCCAGCTGAACGACAGGGCCCACGCCGCCGACAGGAGCACGCCCCAGCCCATCCCTGCGGCGGCCAACCACGGACGCCTGGTGGTCGCCCACCAGACGAAGGTCACGGCCACGACGGTGGCGAGCCCGAACCGGGGCTTCCACTCGGCCACGAGTGGAGCCACCGAGCCCACGTGCACGTCGACGCCGGGCACGCGTGCGACGAGGACGGCGAGCACGACCAACGCCACGGCACCCAGACCGCCACCCAGCAGCCGCCGTTCCACGCGGGAGCCGGCGTGCAGCCATCGCGGGGCAGGACGGCTCCGGGTCACGTCCCGAGCCTCGCACGCTGATGCACGTTCCGATGCCACCGACGCCACTGGTCAGACTCTCGTAAGGATTGGAGCCAGAAGCCCCGGCGATGCGCGCCTAGCGTCGTGGCATGGACCTCGACTGCGACCTGATCCTCCCCTGCCGGGACGAGGCCCTGGCGCTCCCGGCCCTGTTGGCCCGGGTGCCGCAGGGCCTGCGGGTGCTGGTGGTCGACAACGGGTCGACCGACGGCACCGCAGAGGTGGCCCTGTCACTGGGGGCCCGCGTCGTGGTCGAGGGGCGTGCCGGGTACGGCGCCGCCGTTCAGGCCGGTGTGCGCGGTGCCACGGCCGAGTACGTCGCCGTCATGGACGGTGACGGCTCGTTGGACCCGGCAGAGCTCCTTGCGCTCCTCGCGGACGTCACCGACGGGCGCGCCACGATGGCCGTGGGCCGCCGCCGGCCCGTCGCCCGCGGGGTGCACCCGTGGCACGCCCGGCTGTTCAACCTGCTGGCCGTCCGGTGGATCGCCAGGCGCACCGGTCTGCGCCTGGCTGACATCCCCTCGGTACGGGTGTGCCGTCGCCGTGACCTGCTCGCCCTCGGCGTCGAGGACCTGCGCTTCGGCTACCCCGTCGAGGTGGTCGTCCGGGCCCAGCGGGCGGGGTGGCAGATCGCCGAGCACGAGGTGACCTACCGGCCGCGCACCGCTGGCACCACGTCCAAGGTGTCCGGGTCGCTGCTCGGCTCCGCCAGGGCGGCCCGCGACCTCGTGCGAGCCCTTCCGTGAGCCCGGCGACCGTCCTGGTCATGGCCAAGGCGCCGGTGGCGGGTCAGGTCAAGACCCGGCTGGGTGCCAGCGTGGGTGCCCGCTGCGCGGCCGAGCTGGCGTTCGCAGCGCTGCTGGACACCCTGGCCGTGTGCGAGTCGGTGTTCGTCGAGGGCCGTCGGGTCGTGGCACTGGCCGGCAGTGTGGCGCACTCGGTGGACCCACCCGCCCTGCGGCAGGCCCTCGGGGGCTGGCTGGTCGTCGCGCAGCAGGGAGCCGGTTTCGGCGACAGGCTGGTGGCCGCGCACCGTACGTCCCACGCCATGGTCGGGGGCCCGGTCGTGCAGATCGGCATGGACACCCCGCACGTCACCACTGAACACCTCGAGCAGGTCGTGGCAGCGGTCGCGAGCGGACGACCGGTGCTGGGCCGGGCCCACGACGGTGGCTGGTGGGTCCTTGCCAGTACTGCTGCGCAGGACGTCCTCGGCCTGCACGAGGTGCCGATGTCCCGTCCGGACACCTGGGCCCGCACCCGCGAGTGCCTCGAGCGCGCCGCCGGGACCGTGCTCCCCACGGCCGAGCTCGGCGACGTCGACACCGCGCTCGACGCTGCGGCGGTGGCTGCGGCCGCACCCCACACCGCCTTCGCCCGCGCGTGGCGGGCGCGCTCGAGCGCCCGCGGGACGCTCCAGCCGTGAGTGCCCTCGTCGACGGCGCCCCTGCCGGGAACCGCGGGGGGCGCTCCTCACCCCTCGGGGTCCCCACCACCGGCGGCATACTCTGGGACGTGGCAGCACCGCGTGCTGCCCCGGGACGACACGAGGGAGCACCACGTGGCTGAGGTACTCGTCGTCGACGACGACCTCACCGTGCGTGAGGTCGTCGTGTCCTACCTGCGTGCCGGCGGTCACGAGGTGCAGGAGGCGGGCGACGGCGAGGCCGCCCTCCGCGCGATGCGGGCCCGGCATGCCGACCTCGTCGTGCTCGACCTGATGCTCCCTGGTGTCGGCGGCCTCGAGGTGTGCCGGCAGCTGCGTGAGTCCAGCGACGTACCGATCATCATGCTCACCGCGCTCGGCGCGGAGAGCGACCGGCTCGTGGGGCTGCGACTCGGGGCGGACGACTACGTCACCAAGCCGTTCAGCCCCCGCGAGCTGGCCCTGCGCGTCGACTCCGTACTGCGCCGGGTGGGTCAGCGCGCGCCCAGGGGAGAACCGGTGACCGACGGCGACCTCGTGGTCGAGCCGGAGGAGCACTCGGCCATGCTGGCGGGGGTCGTGCTGCCCCTCACGGTGCGCGAGTTCGACCTGCTGCACTTCCTCGTCGCGAACCCGCGCCAGGTCTGGTCCCGCGATGCGCTGTTGCGCGAGGTCTGGGGTTGGTCGTTCGGCGACCAGTCGACCGTCACCGTCCACGTTCGACGGCTCCGCGAGAAGGTCGAGGTCGACCCCCACCACCCGCAGCGCCTGGTCACGGTGTGGGGCGTGGGCTACCGCTGGGACCCGTCGTGACCCGCGACCAGGTCAGTGTCGCGCTCATCGCGGGAGGCTGGTCGCTGGGCGTGGGCCTGGTCGGCGCCCTGGTCGGCTGGCGGATCCGCCGTGCCCCGATCCGGTGGTTCGCGGGTCTGATCGCCGCCGTGGCGATCGGCGGGGTGGTCGCCGGTGTGGTCGGGACCGCACGCTCGATGTTCTTGTCGACCCATGACCTCGGGGTGGTGATCCTCGTCTGCGGGGTCTCGGGGCTCGTGTCGGCCGCCTTCGCCCTCCTCCTGGCCCGCTCGCTGACGTTGTCCGCGCGCCGGCTGCGGGGCATGGCCGCGGCGGTGGGCGCCGGAGAGCAGGTGCACCCGGCGGACGGCGACTCGCGCGAGTTCCGGGCGGTGGCCGAGGAGCTGGCCATGAGCAGTGTGCGGCTGCGTACGCTGCAGGCCCGGGAACGGCAGCTCGAGCAGTCGCGACGCGAGCTCGTGGCCTGGGTCTCGCACGACCTGCGCACGCCGCTGGCCGGGCTGCGGGCCATGGCCGAGGCCCTGGACGACGGGCTGGCGACGGACCCGCAGCGCTACCACCGGCAGATGCTCAAGGAGGCCGATCGGATGGCCGCCATGGTCGACGACCTGTTCGAGCTCTCGCGCATCCACGCCGGGGCCCTCAACCTCAGCCTGCAGCCCATGGTCCTGCGGGACGTGGTGAGCGAGAGCATCGCCGGCGCCATCCCGGTGGCCCGGTCGCGCCGGGTCAACGTGGGGGGCCAGGTGCTCCCCGGCATCGAGGTCCTGGCCGACGCCACTGCGCTGTCCAGGGTGGTGGGCAACCTCGTCATGAACGCCATCCGCCACACGCCGGCCGACGGGGAGGTGCTGGTCGAGGGACGAGCCGCCGGTGATGCCGTCGAGCTGATCGTCACCGACGGCTGCGGCGGGATCGACCCCGACGAGCTGGCGACGGTGTTCGAGGTGGGCTGGCGCGGGACCCCCGCCCGGACCCCGGGGCCGGACTCCGGGGCAGGGCTGGGACTCGCCATCGTGCGCGGGCTGGTGGAGGCCCACCGCGGCACGGTCGGGGTCACCAACCACGGAGCTGGGTGCCGGTTCGTGGTGCGCCTGCCTGCCTGAGGCCGCGCAGGCAACGGCGGGTGGTGGAAGACTCCCCCCATGAACCTGCTCCAGCGACTCAGCGAACGGTTCTGGTTCCTCCCTGCAGCCATGTGTGTGACGGCCGTCATCCTGGCCGAGTCGCTGGTGCAGCTGGACAGCACGGACGCGGTCGCCTCGCTGCCCTCCTGGGTGACGAACCTGGTCTACCGCGTCGGGGAGAGCGGCAGCCGGGACATCCTCGGCGCCATCGCGTCCGCGAGCCTCGGCGTCGCGGGGACGACCTTCTCCATCACCATGGCGGTGCTCGCCCTCACCTCGTCCAGCTACGGGCCGCGGCTGGTCCGGAACTTCATGGCGGACAAGGGCAACCAGGTCGTCCTCGGGGTCTACGTCTCGACCTTCCTCTACAGCCTGCTGGTGCTCCGGTCGATCCGGGAGGTGGGCGGACTCGACTCGTCCTCGACCCAACCATTCGTCCCGCACCTGGCCGTGAACGGTGCGGTGCTCCTTGCCGTGGCCAACGTCGCCGTCCTGGTCTACTTCATCCACCACATCAGCGACTCGATCCAGATCTCCACCCTGTCCGGAAGGGTGCGGACCGACCTGCTCGAGACGGTGGACCGGCTCTACGCCGCAGCCGAGGCGAAGGAGCGTCCACCGACCGACGACCGCCCGCCGTCCGAGCCGGGAGCCTCCGCCTGCACGATCCACGCGGAGGGCGCCGGCTACGTCCAGTCGGTCGACGACCAGGAGATCGTGGACCTGGCGGTGCGGCACGACCTCGTCGTGTGGATGTCGGTGCAGCCGGGCGACCACCTCCTGCCCGATACCGCCCTCATGCGCGTCGAACCTGCGGAGCTCGACGACGAGGTGGTGGCCGAGCTCAGGGAGTGCGTCATGGTCGGCGACTCCCGATCGCCCTTCCAGGACGTCTCGTTCGCCGCGCAACAGCTCACCGAGCTCGCGGTGCGCGCGCTGTCCCCCGGCACCAACGACCCGTACACGGCCATCAACGCGCTGGATGACCTCGGCGTCGGCCTGTCCATCATGGCGGCGCGCCCCAGGCCCACCGAGTGGAGGAACGCCGAGGACGGGTCGGCGCGGCTGCACTGGCGGCACCCGACCGTGGGCACCGTGCTGTCGGCGGTCGTCGACGAGATGCGTTGGTATGCCGCGTCAGCGCCGTCCGTCATGGGTGCGACCCTGCGGCTGGTCGAGCGGGTGGGCTCTGCGGGCGACGACCAGCTCCGGGCGGAGCTGAGGACCCAGGTGGACCGACTGGCCGAGTCCTTCGACCGCGCTGACAACCAGGCCTGCGACGCCCGGGCCTTCGCGGAGCTCGCGTCGGCCTCCCGCTCACGGCTCGCACCCGGCTGACGGCTGACGGCTGAGCCTGCCCCCGTGGGGTTCAGCCGACCTTGTGCCAGTTCTGGCAGTGGGAGGTCTCGAAGAACGCGTCGCTCGACCGGATCGTCACGAGGCTCTTCCCTGTGGTGGAACCACGCTGGATGACGGATGAGGCCTCACCGCTCAGGTCACGCAGTCGCGACCACTGGCACTGGCCCTGCGTCGTACCGGCGGACTCGTAGGTTCCCGGCGCGATCCCCTTGCCCACCAGGTAGGTTCCGACCTTTCCCACCCGCCACACCCCCTTGACGGCGGACTGGGGAGCCGCCCCCGGCCTGGCTGCCGCATCCTCGCTCGCCACGGACCGAGCCACCTGGACCGGATCCATGGCCCTGATCCGCTCCGCCTCGCCCACGGCTGCCCGGGGCTGGGGCGCCGCGGTGGTCGCGCGCGCGACGGCGGTCGGCGAGGCCGAGCGGGCCGCCGGTGCTGAGTCGCTGCCCGGTGCGGCCGTCAGGTCGGCGTCGGCGAGGTCCCCGGCGAAGAGCAAGCCTGCGCTGGTCGACATCATGAGCGCCACCCCCAGGGCCAGGGTCACCGGGCGGAGGAGTACGCGGCGCACCTCTGGCACCGTGGTCGCGTCGGTCATCGCGCCATCCCTCCCTCGAACTGCAGGCTGCACCCACCGGGCCGCGACCCAGTCCGTCCACCCTGGCAGCGCCACCTTGGAGTTTTCTTGGGCTCCGGGCCTGTTGCGACCCAACCCGACGGTGGATCCGCGACGAGGTTACGGCTGACCTGACCGTGAGCCGCCATCCCTAGGCCGTCAGCAGACCGGCCAGGATTACGCCCCAGGCGTGCGCGCGCTCAGGTTCGCCGGGCTCCAGCGGGCCCTTCAAGCCCGCCACGCGGAAGTGCTCGGCGGGCGCCAGGCGCGTCCCCCCTAGTTTCGCCAGGCCCTTCTCGATGCTCTTCGAAGCGTGGTCCATCGCCACGACGGCCTTGGGATGCGAGCCGCGGGTGTCATAGGCGACCGTCCGCTGCCCGGGCACGAGGGAGGCGGACCCGAGCCACTCACGCACCCCGATCCCCTGGCTGACCAGAGGACTGTCCGTCTTGGCCCCGGCGCTCCCACGAGTGTTCGGTCTCGGCATGCTCCAGGCGTGGTTGGGCGACCCCACGACGAGAAGGTCGACGCCCGAGCCGACCGCAGTCGGGGCAGTACCCACCTCGATCGCCTCGGCTGCTACCCCCGCCTCGATCAGCCCGGCCGCGATGGCCCGCGCCACCTGCTGGTTGTCGCCGAACATCGACTCATAGATCACGACGGCCCGCATCCGGCAACTCTATGCCCGCAATGTCACGAGGGATCGGCATGCTCAGCGTGACGATACCTTCACCCTCCTGGAGGAACCTCAGGACGACTGCGGAGAGAAGCGGAAGATCCGACCCGGTCGACCCGGAAGACTGGGTAGTTCGGCGCCACTGCTTCGATCTCAGAGGGCGTCGCATCGGGCTCGATCCCGAAGTAGTGCCGGGCCTCCCCGGTCCGGACCATGGGCCGTCCCCGTGGGCTCGGCCGGTGAATGTAGGCGCGGATGACCTCGGCGCGTTCCGTGACTGGCACCTCGGTCAGGTGCGCGGCATACCGCTGCCCCTCGTGCCGCACGACCACATGGCCATGGGCCGCGCGCACGTTGCGCACCCATTCAGACTCACCGGCGAGCGCGACCAGGAACCGCTGCCCACCGCAGGCGACCATGACCATGAAACTGCTCCGGATGAGGCCCGTGCGCCGACCGGGCACCTCAAGCCGGACAACATAGTCGGGGGTCAGACCCAGCGCGCTGAACACTGGGGCGACCGATTGCAGGTGCCGGTAGAAGCCAGGCGGTCGACGGTATGGGGTGCGGGCGGAGTAATCGACCGTCCGGAAGAATCCTTCCGGAAGCAGGTGACGGCGTTGGGGGCTCATGCCACGTCCCGGCGATCGAGCCGCAGGAGCTTCCAGCCCACCAGGGCGAACCACGTCGGGAGGAGCAGGCCGTAGAGGAGATAGCCGAACCCGAGCGTGGGCCGCAGCACCTCCGACACGATCCCGACGGCTCCGGTGACCACGCCGAGGGTTCCCACCAACGTGCCGAAGCTGCCCCTGCGCATGATTGTGGACAGGATCAGGATCGCGGCGGCGGTGAGGATCCCGCTCCATCCCACCGCGTTGGTGTCCGCGATGAGTGCATCCGCGGCACTGGCCAACCCTGCCCGCTCAGCATCAGGAGCAGCCGTCACGTAGGAATTGCTGAGCGCGACCAGACCGCCGTGCAGTGACTGGGGGCTGCTGCCCGCGGCCAACGCGATGACCTCCGAGACGATCCCGATCAGGCCACCGATGGCCGCCGCGGTCTTGCCCAGGTGCTTGAGAGCCACAGCCACAGCGCCGAACACGACCAGAGCAGGCACGTCCAACCCGACAAAGCACACCAGCTGGGTCAGATAGACGACTTTGTGGGCAGCGATGTACTCAAGCAGGGCTCGTCCCTCGTCGGGTGGGACGGGCGCCGTGAAGATCAGCACCACCGGTATCAGGACGAGGAGCACGTAGAGCAGCGCCGCAGCGCCCCCAGCCCTGTGCAAGGGGCCCAGGACGCGTCCAGACGCCCCGACTGAGTGGGCTCGATCCCGGGCACCTCGGACCGCGCCTCTTCAGCCATCGGTCAACGCCCTCGGTCGTGGCTGCCCGTGGCGGCCAGCAGGAACCCGAGCGTGAGGTGCGGCGATCAGCGGTGGTCCGCTACCGACCGCCACATGGGGAATGCCACCGAGCAGGCCCATGGATTCCCGCGCCATCGCAGACACCGTCCCCTCGTCCCTCAACCGAGCCTACGCCCCCCGGTCGGCCCGTGGACCTCTGCGGTCCGGCCACCTCGCACGTCGATGGCACCGTAGGCGGCGACGGTCGTTCGCGGGCCCTCGTCCCCGGCCACGCAGGTGGTAGGGGGTCTCGACGCTGCCCTGGGCGGGCCGTCGCCGAGTTCGTACCTGGTCATGCCGTGACCTCGATGAGGATTCCGGACTGGACAGGTGACCTCGTGTTTTGGTGGAGCTGAGGGGATTCGAACCCCTGGCCTTCTCATTGCGAAGGCATGGAGGCCATTGACGGTTGTCTTTGGTGTGCTCCGGCTGGTGGGTATCTGGGTGCACGAACGGCATCGGTCAACAGGTCGGGGGCACGTGGGGGGCACACGGAAGTGGGCGCCGTCGCGAAACGATCGCAACGCGGGTCTGAGCAGTGCCCGGACTGTTCGCCACCGGCCGGTGACCGGCTGCGATGCCGGTGCGAAAGCAGGCCGAACGGGTCTTCGGAGTGACGTCGAGGCGACGGTGAGGCCTGGGGCATACCGCAGCCAGCCGCGTGCCGGCCCCGTCCGTCAACAGCGCAGTAGATGGCAAGCGAAGCCTGAGCTGAGAGCAGCGTCCCGGGACTGAACCGGCGGCGCTGTACTTGTGTCTGGGGGCGCGGGGCGCGGTGGGGTGCGCGAGGACGGCGCGCCAGCGCCGCCCGCAGCGCGGGGCCCCATCGCGGGGTCCCGCGCCGCCGCGGCGGAGCCGCGGCCTTGAGCCATGCGAAGAAACTCCTCACCGGTCGGATCGCGGCATGTCTGTCCTGCTGCCCGGGTGATGCTTGACAATCGGTGTCAGTTGATACGTGACATTTCATCGGGCGACCGCGCGGAATGCGGCATGAGCGGATGTTGGCTGGCTTTAGCAGTTCACGGTTAGGGCAGAGGTTGGAGTTTCGCAGCGACTGAACTCCCACCGTTGGCTGCCGAACTTATCTTGCGTCGAGTCGATGAACACTTCGGCTCCGCCCCCCGGAACGACGCGGAAGTACTCCTTGACAGGGTCACCCTCGACAGTGCTGTGGCCTACAACCAGTTCTGCACCACCACCGGTTGCCCATGCTTCCTCAAGGCATGCCACCTCGCCTCGGCTGCTCGCGTCTAGTCGTTCGCCGATCGCGAGCGTGATCTCGCCGCAACTTGGCAGCGCCGCCCGGTCCTGCCACTGTTCTTGGACTGGGTCACCACGTAGAACCGAGCAGCCGGTGACGAGCAGAAGGGAACTCGCCGTCATACGCGCGCTCGTTCGCAGCACAGATCTGCTTCGGTCTTCGTCCATAGCCCACAATCTCACGTGACCATTGCAAGCATCCGCCCAACGGCCCGACCGCCCGAACGGTCCGCGGCAGATACGGACGTTAGTGGGATGCCGGACCTGTACGCCCGGCATGATCACTGGGTGACTGAGTGGGATGAGGCATACCGCGCCTCCGTCCGGCATGCCGTGACACTGGCCTTGTCTGCCCACGGCGGTGAGGAGGCCGCAGAGGTGCACGAGAGCGTCGAACCCAGACACGGCCTTTGGACCATCGACCTGACCCCCAAGCGGACCGGGGCGGCCGCAGTTTCCATCGCCCACCTGGAACACGCGGACGAGGTCACTCTCTCGTTCGGCCGCACACACACATACCTTTGGGACGATGACGCTCAGGCTTTAGGAGAAGAGATCCTCGGGATCTTGTACGGCGTCCTTGCTGGACGCTTTGTCGAAGCTGGTCGGCTGGATGACTCGTTCGCCAAGGTCGACGACATGGACGGCGATACCGTCCGCCTGGGCGCCGTGCACCTCCCCATCCCTTGGAGGTTCAGGCGGTGCCGCACGTACGAGCCGTACTCCTGAAGGCGTCCACCTTCGCAACGCTGTCCTCAGCTGACAAGACCGCTGAACGCGGCAGAGTCGGACGAGCGTAGCCGTCCTCCGAGCGGCAGATGCGAACGTTGACGACTCCCCATGACCTGTTCTCGGTGCAACGCATCCACTTATGAGAGTGTGCTCGCCGTGGACTACGGGCAGCGAGACGGCAAGGCGCAGTTGCAGGCGTGGTTCACCTTCGTGGGCGGGCTGTTCTTCACGGGTGATGTCCTGGATGGGGTGGGACGGGCATCCGGATTCGCACTTTTCATTGAGTGGGCGAAGGTCGTCATCGGACCCGGCATACTCCTCACCGGAGGGTGGGAACTGTTCCGGCTCTACTTGCGGCGGAAGCCCCCAGAGTTGCCGCCGTCGAGCGGCAATACCTGAGAGCGAGCGGCCGACCAGCGGCATGTCCGGATGCCAAATCGGGCATGCTTGTCCCGTGAGAGCTTTTCTGGAACGGCGCAGAGAGCGTCGACAGCGGGCTCGGCAGCTTGGCGATTGTGCCGAGTGTCGCCATCCGTGGATGGAGCACCCTGGCTCTGGAAATGACGTCGACGGCATGTGCGGCGAGTGTGCCTACGAGTTCGAACACGACCAGCGGGAGTCCTCCGCCCCGGGATGTCGACTGCCTTGCCCGGCATTGGACTAAGCGCACTCGTTGCGGCATTTGCGGGTGTTCGATCCCGGGTCGCTGGAATACTCGCGGCGTGACCAGAGAGTGGACCAGGTATGTGCTCAGGCTTGACGGCCTGGACGAGTCTGCGTTCGGTGCCGCCCCCCGAACGGCGCTGACGATGATTGCGTCGGAGATGGGCTCGGCCGAGACCGACATCCCCTGGGCTAGTCGCGATGGATGGCCCGCGGAGGTGGTGGAGGCGGCGAACAGACTTTGCGATCGGTTCGTGCCCGGAGGCGATCGCGCCGACTACATGCAGACGGGTGTCAGGTCGGTCGCCGACCGAGAAGTGCGAGAAGACTTCATCACCTTCGTGCCGCATGCTTTGGACGCGACCTTCTGGCGAGACAACCATGCCGAGGTCGCGAGTCTTTCTGACGAGGGAACGTCCTACCTGATCTGGCTGACTGATCAGCATCGCGCTGCCTTGCTTGAGGCTGTCGGCGCCGACCGGGTGATCGGCCTGAGGGATTGGCGACTGGTTCATCCCTCGTCGTGGCGCCGATGGCTGAACCGTCTGTCGTCACGCGACCGGTAATCACCCGACGCACACCCGGATCGCGGCAGTTCCGGACGTTTCGGCGCACGCGCTGGATCTCGGGTCGGTGACTACACCTAGCCACCGACCCCACGATGGGCAAGGAGTGAAGCGCAAGATCTGCGGCTCAAAGGCGACCTATCAGTGTCGGTGGTGCCGGAGAGACATAATCGTCCGGTGAAACACAAGGCCCGGGGCAGGCACGAGGGAAGGGGCCGCCCTGTTCGGCTTGATGGTTCGAGCCGTCGTCTGGCCGCGAAGGAATGGCTTCTGGTCATCGGGATCCTGGTCTTTGCGCTCCCGTTCTTCTTTAAGTACTTGCTCTCGGGGGAGATACTCAAGGCACTTCTTGCGCTCTCGCTGTTCGTCGTAGCCTGCCTCGTGTTGGGATGGGCACGAGAACCTGACGAATGATGGGCGACGGAAAGCGGCCCTAATAGAAACGCCCGCACATCGGCATGACAGGACGTTTTATTGGCGACCCGCGTCGCCCGCGAGGCGGGTCGGAAGTTCTCGGCGTCGCTTCGTTGGAGGCGTCCATGGTCGGAAAGTCGAGGCATAGGCGCGGTAGTTAAAGAATTGCTCAAGGATCGTCGAAGGGGTTGCAATTAGTGGACTGGGAGGGGGTCGGCTGAGACCGTCGAAGGGCGGACGAAACCCTAGTCGCCATCCCTTTCACGCTGATCCGTGGTGCGAAAGGCCCTGGGCGACAACGGTTTTAGTCTTCAGGCAACAAGCCGGCACGTGTGTGACCCGTGCGCCGGTCAGCCATGCCAGTGGTCACCCAAGAACTGGGTGTGTCGTGCGGACGGGTCACAGAAGTAGCGCCCGCACGGCACACCCTTCTTGGGAAAGGGGGCCAGGCGATGAGCACCGTCGACGATCGCGACTGGCCCCTGAGGACTGTGCCTCCGCCGGAAAATCGGCCTCTGGGCATCCCCGACCTGTCCCCTGACGTCGAGGCGCAGCTCGTGGCACGGCTGCTTTCACCAGACTTCCAGCAGTGGTCGACCACGGTGTCCCGGGTCGGGTTCTGCGCCCACCCGGTCCGCCTCGTCGGACGCACCGACACCTTCGCCAAGGCCACGGGCGAGCTGCTCCGGTCGTACTCCTCGGGCGACGAGCCGTCCGGGGTGACCTACAAGCGGTGCGGCAACCGTCGCGCGTCCGAGTGTGAGTCCTGCTCGAAGCAGTACGCCGCCGACACCTTCCACCTCATCCGCGCCGGAGTCGCCGAAGGCAAAGGCGTCCCCGCCAGCGTGGGCGACAACCCGTTGGTCTTCGCCACCCTCACCGCACCATCCTTCGGCTCGGTCCACGGCGCCAGAGCCAACGGTGGGCGGTGCCGTCCCCGCCGCGACGACGGCGCCCGTTGCCCCCACGGCAGGACGTCGCGGTGCATGACCGTTCGCGACCAGGACGACCCGGCAATCGGGCAGCCACTGTGCGGCGACTGCTACGACTACGAGTCGCAAGTCGTGTGGCAGTGGTGGGCGCCCGAGCTCTGGCGCCGCTTCACCATCGCCCTACGCCGCGCGGTCGCCCACCACCTCGGCATCGCCGCCACCGACCTCGCGGATGTCACACGGCCGCCTGTCTGTGGCTGGCCCGCGGCGTTGACCCAGGCACGGTTCAGGCGTGGATGGGGCACGCGTCGATCGCTACGACGAACCTCTACCTGCACCACCTCGGGACACCCGCCGACCGGGCCGGATTGGCGCGTCTGAACGACCGGGGGCACGCCGGGGGCACACGCACCGGGCAGGTGGCGGAATGACAAAACGAGAACCCCGCCCAACTCAGCGCGTTTGCGCTGGTCAGACGGGGTTCTTCAAGGGTGGAGCTGCGGGGATTCGAACCCCGGGCCTTCTCATTGCGAACGAGACGCGCTACCAACTGCGCCACAGCCCCTTGATGCGGACGAAACGATAACACCAGCGGGACCGACGCGGAAAACGGCACCCCGGTCTCCGCTGTGGCCGCCCGGACGTCGTGGGACGAGGTCAGCTCACCTGGGCCCGCAGCACCGTGTCGCCGGTGTCGGCCAGCCGGATCTCCACCGACTCGATCTGCTCGACCGGCCACGAGGTGACCCCGCTCGGGCGCATGACCCGTCCCGACCGTGCGGTCCACTCCTTGACCTGCATCTCGCGACCGTCGCGCCCCACGACCCAGATCGCGTACTGGGTCCCGGGGTGGCTGCCGTCGCCGGCTCCCGAACGCGTCCCGCTCGGCCCGATCACGGGGCCTGTGGTTGTGCCGGGCGCGGCGCCCGTGCCTGTGCCTGTGCCTGTGCCGGTCCCTGTAGCGGTCCCAGTGGCGGGCGCGTACTGGCACTCGACCCGCACCTCGGTCCCCCGCCCGGTCGGGACGACGTCCACGACCGCCGTCATCGGCGAGGCGCTCACCGCCGCGAACGCCAGCCGGCTGCTCCCCACGGCCAGCGTCGACGAGGGCCCGTCGCCGGGCACGTCATCACGCGCGGCAGACACGGCGTACCCGCCGATGCCCCCGACCAGGACAGCGGCCGCCGCTGCAGCCACGGGTGCCAGCCACCGCCGCGGCACGGCCACGATCTCGGGCAGGGGCGGCATGAGGGAGGCGGGCGGTTCGGGGATGACCCGCGGCTCGGCTGACGCCGCTTCTCCACCGGCACCCCCGTCGCCCGGTCCGGAGTCGGACTCGACCGCGATCGCCTCGGCCGGACTCAGCTGACCGAGCAGGCCGGGGAGCCCGGCCAGCTCGGCGACGGCGGCCCGGCACGCGGTGCATCCTGCGAGGTGCTCCTCGTACTGCGCCCGCTCGGCTCCGGCGAGGGCGCCCAGGACGTAGGCGGCGTCCCACTGGGCGTACTGGTCGTGGTCGCTCATGCCCGGGTCACCCCCTTCTCCTGCAGGGCCAGTCGCAGGCTGCGCAGGCCGTAGTGGAGGCGCGACTTCACCGTCCCTTCGGGGATCCGCAGCTCCGCGGCGATCTCTGCCACCGTCCGTCCTTCGTAGTAGGCCGCCGCGACCACCCGGCGGTGGTCCGGCGACAGGGAGCCGAGGGCATCGGCGACGAGCCAGCGGTCGAGCACCTCGCCGGTGCGGTCGGCGACGAACGGGTTGACCCAGTCGAGGCCTGCGACCTCGTGCCGGTTCGCGGCGCTGCGCCAACGGTCGACGACGAGGTTGCGCACGACGGTGAACAACCACGCCCTGGCCTGGGCCTCGCTGCGGCCCCCGAGCTGGGGGTCACGCCAGGCCCGCAGCAAGGACTCCTGGACCAGGTCCTCGGCCACCTGGGGGTCACGGGTCAGCCGGAGGGCGAAGCGCCACAGCTCCGGGGCGTGGCGGTCGTGCAGGCCCTGGAGGGCGGCTTGTCGCTGACCAGCCTCCACCGACCCTCCTTCCGCCACGCATGCGCAGATCAGGGATCCTCTCGCTGTGGTCCCTCCCAGTAAAGTACGAGAGGCGCACACCCGTGGTTCACCGGTGACGTCATGGTGCCCGACTAGCCTGCTGGTGAACACCGGGCCCAGCCATCTCGTCACCACTGCATGGACCCCGCAAACCCCACCCACGTCGGGAGCTGAGGCACTGTGGAGATCAACGGCATACCCGCGCACGCCCTGCTCGTCCACCTCGTCGTGGTCCTGCTCCCCCTCACCTCGTTGGCCGCGCTGGCGGTGAGCGTGTGGCCCGCGGCCCAGCGGAAGCTGACCTTCCTGGTCCCGCTCGGCGCGGTGGTGGGTCTGGCGGCCGTCCCCGTGACGACCCGGGCCGGCACCGAACTCGCGAGCCAGCTCGGCGATCCCGCGTTCCTGGACAACCACCGGTCGCTCGGCTCGATGGTGCTCCCCTGGGCCATCGCCCTGGCGGTCACCACCGTGGCGCAGTGGCTGATGCTGCGCGGTGAGCAGCCGAGCCGACGGCTGCGCCTGCTGGTGTCGGCCCTGGTGGTCATCAGCGCCGTCGGGACCACCGTGATCGTCGCCCTGGCCGGGGACGCTGGGGCCCAGGCCGTGTGGGGCAACCGCTAGCGGCGCCGACGCCGGCGGCTGGTCAGGCGCCGGCGACCCGGCGGACCGGCTCCTGCACGTATCGCGCGTACTCGGTGTCGGCGTCCCCGACCAGGTCCGCAGACGTGGGGGCCGGCCGGGTCGCCCGGGACTTCATCGTGTACGTGGGCCGGGGCACCGGCACCGGGTCCCAGGTCAGGGGGAGGTCGTCCTCGTCGACGAGCGGACGGGGGACGGCGGTACCGGGGGCGCCGGCCGACACCGCGACGTGCGCCGGAGCAGCAGCCGCCACCCGGCTCGGAGCAGCGAGCTCACGCTCGAGCTCCTGCACGTCGAAGAGCTCATCACGGACCCGTGCGGTCGGCGGCTCGACCTCCCCGGTGGTGGCCACCGGGATCTCGGATGCTGCCCGTGGGGGCTGCTGGCGGTGGTCGGCCGGGCGAGCCGCCGGGCGGGGGTCACCGGACCGGGCGCGGCGGGCGCTCTGCTCGGCCGCGACGGCCGCTCGCAGCCAGACCACGGCGCCGGCGGCGGCGGCCAGTGGTGCCAGGACCCCGGCCCAGGGCAGGACTCCGAACGCGGCCAGCGGCACCGCGACGACGAACGCGGCCAGCGCGGCCAGCAGCGTCAGCCCGCGGACGGCGCGAGCGGGGCGGACCCGGGCTGTCGAGTCGTCGTCCAGGGTGTGGCCGTCGTCCCGCGGGTCGGCGGGGGTGGCGGGGTCGGCCGGGGTGGCCGGACCACCCGAGCGGCCGAAGCCGACGGGCCCGACGGGGGCGGCACCGGGGGTGACCGCACCCGAGGGCGTCATCGTGAAGGTGGTGGTCTCGGCGCGCTTGACGAGCACCTGCGCGCGCACGGCGCGGGCCGGGCTCACGGCATACGACGGACGTGAGGGGGTCGACAGGTCCGTGACCGGGAGCGGGGAGCGACGCTCGAGGACCCGCATGGTCTCGGAGAACTGGTCCACCGACTGGGCGGTCGCGAGGTGCTCGCGGCGCCGGACCCAGTACTGCACGAAGTAGGCAGCCCAGACGGCGATGATGACGAGGAAGATCAGACTGCTGGGCGGCACGAACACGACGTTAGGTGCCGGGCACCGGCCCCTCGGGGAGGTGGGGCGGTGTGTCGCCAATGTGGCTGGTGTGATTGGTGTGCAAACGCTCCACGAGGGTGGCCCCACCCAGGTCCTCGAGGGTCAGCGCGAACGTCCGGTGGTCGCGCCACCGACCGTCGATGTGCAGGTATGCCGCCCGCCGACCCTCGTCGCGAAAGCCCAGCTTGCCCACGACCGCAAGGCTGTTGGTGTTCTCGGGACGGATGTTGACCTCGAGGCGGTGCAGGCCCACCGACCCCAAGGCGTGGTCCCCGGCCAGGGCCAGCGCCAGCGGTGCGATGCCTCGTCCCGCCATGGACTGGTCCACCCAGTAGCCGGCCGAGGCAGAGAGCAGGGACCCCCACGAGACGCCGAACAGCACCACCTGTCCGACGATCCGGCCCTCGGCGCGGATCGTGAACGGCATCATCCGGCCGGACCGGCCCTCCCGGCGGTAGTGACGCACGAGCCCGTTGAACGACACCGGCCGGGGGTCGTCCTCGGGCGCGGTGGCCTCCCAGGGGCCGAGCCAGGCGCGGTTGACCGAGCGCACCCGCACCCAGTCCGTGCGATCGCGACGGCGGAGCTGGTCGAGCAGCACGTCCTGGCCGGTCACGGTCGTCCCGCGCAGCTCCACGGGCCAGACAGCCATCAGACGCGCCGCGCGGACATCAGTGGTCGCCGCCCCGGATCTGTGAGAGGGCGTGCAACAGCACGGGTTCGAGCACGGCGAGACCGTCCTTGACCCCACCGGTCGATCCCGGCAGGTTGACCACGAGGGTGGACCCGGCGATCCCCGCCAGGCCCCGCGAGAGCATCGCGGTGGGGACCCCCGCGCCGACCCCCGCGGCCCGGATCGCCTCGGCGATGCCGCCGACCTCGCGGTCGAGCAGCGGCCGGGTGGCCTCGGGGGTGCCGTCGGTCGGCGACAGGCCGGTACCGCCGGTGGTGATGACGAGGTCTGGCCCCGTCGAGATCGCGGCCTCGAGCGCCTCGCGCACGCCGGGTCCGTCGGGTACGACGGTCGGGTCGCTGACGTCGAACCCCCGCTCGCGCAGGGCCGCCACGATGATTGGCCCGCCACGGTCGGGGTAGACGCCGTCCGCGGCCCGGGTCGAGCAGGTGATGACGACCGCTCGCGGTGACGCGGGGACCCCGGCAGTCGCCTGCGTCGGGTCAGCCCCGCCCACGCCGGTGTGCTCGCTCATCGCTCCTCCACCCAGTCGCCGGACCGGCCACCGGACTTCGCCGTGACCCGGACGTCGGTGATGCGGGCGTGCTTGTCGACCGCCTTGACCATGTCGATGAGCGCCAGCGCCGCGATGCAGACCGCGGTGAGCGCCTCCATCTCGATGCCGGTGCGGTCGGCGGTCCGGACCGTCGCCCGGATGTCCACCCCGTCGTCGGCGACGACGAGGTCGACGACCACGCCGTGCACCGCGACGGGGTGCGCCAACGGGATCAGCTCGGGGGTGCGCTTGACCGCCTGGATGCCGGCGATCCGCGCGACGGCGAGCGCGTCACCCTTCGGGACGTTCCCGTCGCGCAGGGCACCGACCGCCTTGGGCGAAACCAGCACCCGACCGGCCGCACTGGCCTCCCGGGCGGTGATGTCCTTGGCCGAGACGTCGACCATGTGCGCCGACCCGTCTTCGCGGACGTGGGTCAGCCGCTCGCTCACTGTCCCTCCCGTCCGAGCAGGGGCAGGCACTCGAGGGCGTCACCCTCGTTGACCTGGGTGACGTCGGGCGGGATGACCGCGAGCGCATCGGCAGCTGCGAGGGCGCCGAGCATGTGCGAGCCCTGGCCACCGGCGAGGCGGGCACGGTCGCCGTCGAGGGCGACCCTGAGGAACTCCATCTTGCCCGGGACCGATCCGAAGGACTCCCCCGCGACCGCGGGCACGTAGCCCGGGGGGAAGGACGGCTCGGGACGCCCGGCCATCGCGCGCAGGGCAGGGGCGACGAACACGTGGAAGGACACCAGGGCACTGACCGGGTTGCCGGGCAGGGTGAAGACGGGCACCTGCTCGTCGCCGAGCACCCCGAAGCCCTGCGGCATCCCCGGACGCATGGCCACCTTGTCGAACTGCACCGTGCCCACGCGGGACAGCACCTCCTTCACGGTGTCGAACGCGCCCATCGAGACGCCGCCGGTGGTGATGATGGCGTCGGCGCGCACCAGCTGGCCCTCGAGGGTGTCCATCAGGGTTCGCGCGTCGTCTGCCACGCCGCCGACGCGGTAGGGGGTGGCCCCCACCGAGGTGACGGCAGCAGTGAGCATGAGCGAGTTGGAGTCGACGATCTGGCCGAACCCCGGCGTGCGTCCCACCTCGACCAGCTCGTCGCCGGTGGACACCACGACGACCCGCGGCCTCGGGACGACCCGCACCCTCGCGACACCCGCGGCAGCGAGCAGGGCGATTTGGCCCGGCCCGAGCAGCGCCCCTCGGCGCAGGATCACCGCGCCTTCCTCGATGTCCTCGCCGACCTCGCGGACGTGCTGACCGACGACCGACGCGACCTGGATCGCGACCTTGACCACCCCGCCGTCGGTCTTCTCGACAGCCACCACGGCGTCTGCCCCTCGGGGCATGGGAGCACCGGTCATGATGCGCATCGTCTGGCCCTGGGCCAGGGACAGCGCGTTGGTGTTGCCGGCCGCGATGTCGTTGACGACGGGCAGGACGACGGGGTGCTCGGCACTGGCCCCGACGACGTCGGCGGCGTGCACGGCATACCCGTCCATCGCCGAGTTCGTGAAGCCCGGCAGGGAGCCGCGGGCCGTCACGTCCTCGGCGAGGACACAACCCTGGGCGTCGAGCACACCCTGCTCGAACGGCCTGATGACCTGCACGGTCTCGAGGATCCGAGCCAGGTGCTGCTCGACGGGGATCACTGGGAGGCGGCCTTCGCGTCGCGGCGGTCGGCCGCGAACTCGTCGAGCCAGCCACCGAAGTCCGAACCCAGCTCGGCGTGGTCGATGCCGAGGCGCACGACGGCCTTGAGGTAGTCGAGCCGGTCGCCGGTGTCGTAGCGGCGGCCGCGGAAGACCACCCCGTGCACCCCGCCACCGGGCGCGGTCGACGCCGCGAGCGTCTGCAGGGCGTCGGTCAGCTGGATCTCGCCGCCACGACCGGGCGGGGTCTGCTCCAGGACACCGAACACCGACGGGTCGAGGATGTAGCGGCCGATGACGGCCAGGTTGCTGGGCGCCTCGGCGGGGTCGGGCTTCTCGACGAGCCCCGTGATGCGCACGACGTCACCCTCGACGTCCTCGACCGCGGCGCAGCCGTAGAGGTGGACGGACTCCGGTGGCACCTCGAGCAGGGCGACGACACTGCCACCCTTCTCCTCGCGGACCTGCAGCATCTGCTCCAGCAGGAGGTCGCGGGCGTCGATGAGGTCGTCACCGAGCAGGACCGCGAACGCGTTGTCGCCGACGTGCTCCTTCGCCACGTGCACCGCGTGGCCGAGGCCCTTGGGCTGCCCCTGGCGCACGAAGTGGACCTTCATCGCCGCCGACTCGCGCACCCGCTCCAACCGGAACGTGTCGCCCTTGGCCTCCAGGGCCTGCTCGAGCTCCCACTGGTGGTCGAAGTGGTCCTCGAGCGCGTTCTTGTTGCGACCGGTGATGATGAGGACGTCGTCGAGCCCGGCACGCACCGACTCCTCGACGACGTACTGGATCGCGGGCTTGTCCACCACCGGGAGCATCTCCTTCGGCGTGGCCTTGGTGGCCGGCAGGAAGCGGGTCCCGAGACCTGCTGCGGGGATCACGGCCTTGGTGACAGATCGGGCGGGCTGGCTGCTCATGCGCCCACCCTATTCGGCCCGACCGCTCGCGGCGCGACCACTGCGGAAGGCACGATGAGCGCATGCCCGAGGACAAGGTTGCGGTCCGTGGCCGGTTGCGCCGGCTGCGGCGCGAGCGCGTGCCCGGCCGGGACCGGGCGGCAGATGAGCAGGCCCTCACCCTCGCCGCCCTGACCGCTGCCCGGGAGGCCGGCGTACGGCGCGGCGACTGGGTGGCGGCGTACGAGTCGGGGCCGACCGAGCCACCCACCGGGGCGCTGGTCGCCGCCTTCCTGGCCCGCGGCGTCCGCGTGATGCTGCCGGTCACCCTGGCGAGCTGGGACCTGGACTGGCGCGAGGCAGGCGTCGAGGAGGCCGGTGGCGAAGACGGTGCGGGCGGTGTGGCTGCCGGTGGAGCACTCGGGGTCGAGGCGGTCGCGCGGGCTGCGGTGGTGTTCGTCCCGGCGCACGGTGTCGACGGCCGAGGCACCCGGATCGGCCAGGGCAAGGGCTGCTACGACCGCTCACTGCCGCGCACGGCCGCGATGCTCGTCGCCGTCGTGCACCCGTGGGAGGTCCTGGCGCAGGACCTGCCGCGCGAGCCGCACGACCGCCGCGTGGACGCCGTCATGGCGGCCGGGGTCGGCCTGCGCCACCTGCGCCCCACCGGACCGGAGTCGGTGGGCTGACCCCGGCGGTCAGGCGCGGACGGCCCGGCGGATGCGGCGGCCGAGGACCTCGGTGCCGACGCTGACGGCGAACGAGGTCAGCAGCAGCATCGACACGACCGGGAACCGGAAGACCGCGAGGTTCTCCGCGAACAGCCGCCCCAGCCCCGCGGCGCCGACCACGCCGACCACGGCGGTGTCGCGGACGCAGATCTCGAAGCGGTAGAGCGTGTACGTCATCAGGTGGTGCAGCGAGGGCGGCAGGACTGCCACCACCGCGGCGGTCGAGGGTCGGACTCCTGCGGTCCGCAAAGCGTCCCGGGGGCGGATGTCGATGCTCTCCCAGGCCTCGGAGACCAGCCGGCCGAGGATCCCGGCCGTGTAGAGGCCCAGGGCCACCGCCCCGGGCAGGATCCCGGGGAACAGGACGACCAGGGCCAGGACGGCCCACACCGTCGGGGGGATCGAGCGCAGCAGCAGGAGCACTCCCCGTGCGGCGAACCTGGCCACCAGCCGGGGTGCGCGCCACCAGCCCGGCCGCTCCGCCGCGAAGGGGACGGGGCGGAACCGGGAGGCCGCAGGCCCGAGCAGCACGGTGATGCCCACAGCCAGCACCATCGCCAGCACGGCCATCGCGACCGTGTCGAGAACGGCGCCGCCCAGCTCCGAGCCCCCACCCGGGGGCAGCGCCGGGGGGAGCAGCTCGTCGACCAGGCGAAAGGTCAGCTCGCGCGTGCGGGCCGACACCAGCCCGGACCACGAGACACCCGAGGCGAACCAGGCGACACCGACCCCCACCACGGCCACGACGGTGGACCAGCGGGCCCACCACGAGTGGTTTCGCCCTGCGTTCACCCGGTTGCCGCCCGACCAGTCCGAGCACGACACCACGGCGAGGTCCCCGCGCACCCGCGAGCTCCACCAGTCGATCACCGCGGACAGGAGCAGCACCGCCCCCACCAGCGTCCAGACCTCGTCCCAGTTGCGCGACCTCAGGCTGACGACGAGCTCCTGCCCCAGCCCGCCCACCCCGACGACACCGAGCACCACCGCGGATCGCACGGCGCACTCGAAACGGTAGAAGGAGTACGACAGCAGCAGCGGGGTCGCCTGCGGGAACAACGCGTAGGCCAGCGCAGGCACCGACCTGGCCCCACCGGCCCGCAGCGCCTCGAGCGGGTGGCGGGGGACGCCGTCGAGGATCTCGGCGAAGACCTTGGCCGTCTGCGCCCCGAACGGGATCGCGATCGCCAGGACCGCGACCAGCGGGTCCAGACCGAGCACGCTGACGAGCAGCAGCGCCCAGATCAGCTCGTGGATGGACCGGGCGGCCACGAGCAGGCCCCGCAGTCCCAGTCGCACGGCCCTGCGCACCGGCCCGGGCCGGTGTCGTTCGGCTGCCTCGCTCAGCACCAGACCCCCGACGACCCCGATGACCAGGGCGCCCGCGGTTCCGAGCGCGGCATACGTCACCGTCACGAGCGCTGCCTCACCCACGAGCCCGACGAAGTCGGCGGACAGGGCCGGCTGGGTGGCCGCGGACAGCAGCGCGCCGAGCAGCGGCAGCCCCCCGGTGTTGACGATGGCGCCATCGGGGGTCAGCGCGCGGGACAGTGCCCACCCGACCGGCACGACGACAGCCAGCACCGCCACCAGCCGGCGCAGGGCCACGGTCCGCGCGCTCACCCTCTGCGGCTGTCCGGTGACGGTCCGGGCCTCGGCCGCAGGCGGCGTCCGCAGGTCGGTGCTCACGTCAGGGCGTAGAGGTCGGAGATCACCGAGTCCTCCAGCTCCTGCGCCGGCCGGTCCACCACGACCCGACCGTCCTGCAGCCCGATGATGCGGGTGCAGTACCGACGTGCGAGCTCGGGCTGGTGCAGGCTCACGAGCAGGGTGCCGTGCGGGGTGGCGGCCCGCAGCAGCTCGAGGACCTCAGCGGCTCGCGACGGGTCGAGGCTGGACACCGGCTCGTCGGCCAGCACGAGGTCGGGCTCCTGGACGAGCAGCCGCGCGATCGCGACCCGCTGCCGTTCACCCCCCGAGAGCCGTTCGGTGCGCTCGTGGACCGCCCAGCCCAGGCCCACCCGCTCGAGGGCGGTGGTGACCACCGGGTCGGCCCGCGGCAGCACCAGCGCAGCCAGGGAACGCGCCACGCTCCAGTGACCCAGCCGCCCGGCGTTGACGTTGTGCAGCACGCGCACCTGGTCGACGAGGTCGAGCCGCTGGCTGATCGTGCCGATCCGCTGGTTCAGGGCTCGCAGGGTCGCCGGTGGCAACGAGGACAGGTCGCTCCCGAACACCTCCACGGTGCCGGTCGTCGGGCGGATCGAGCCGTTGAGCAGCGCGAGCAGGGTGCTCTTGCCGGCTCCGCTGGCACCGAGCAGGCCCACCCGCTCCCCCGCGTGGACGGTCAGGTCGATCCCCTCCAGCGCGGTGCGCTGACCGAAGCGCCGGTCGACCCCCCGCAGCTGCACGACCGGGGCGGCGTCGGTCATGCGAGCAGCCCTAGCTCCTTGGCGATCGACTCGATCTGGTCGTAGTTCGCGTTGGCGGTGGGGACGAAGGACGTGGCACCGAAGAGGTCGAGGACCTCGGCGTCCTTCGGCGAGGCCGCGTCGAGGGCCAGCAGCGCGTCGGTGATCTTCTTCGTCGTGCCATCCCCGTGCCGCGCGTCGAGGTCGGGGCGGACCAGCCAGTGGTAGTCCGCGTAGCCGGGGGTGCGCCACAGGACGACGATCCTGGACAGGTCGACCTTGCCCTCCTCCTGGGCCGCGGTCCACACCTGCTCGTTCACCGCGCCGGTCTCGAAGCTGCCCGACGCGACGGCCTCGATGGTCGCGTCGTGCGAGCCCGAGAACCCGGGTTTGCCCTTGAGCTCGGACAGGGCCAGGCCCGACTGCTGGATGAAGTACTCCGGCATCAGCCGACCGGAGGTCGATGTCTCGCTCCCGAAGGTCAGGGTGTGCCCGGCGAGGGCCTTCAGCCCGGCCACGTCGGTGAAGGGACCGATCCCGGCTCCGGTGTTGGCCAGGAAGACGCTGTGGAAGTCGGCGTCGATGTCGCGCTGGGCGATCGCCGTGGCCCCCGGCACCCTGGACCGGGCCTGGACGCCCGTGAGCCCACCCATCCACGACAGCTCGATGTCACCCACCTCGAACGCGCGCACCACGGCGGCGTAGTCGGTGACCGGGCGGTACTCGACGTCCAGCCCGGTGGCACCGGCCAGCAGCTCGGCGAGGGCGGGGTAGAGCCGGTTCAGCTTCTCGGGGTCCTGGTCGGGGATCGCCGAGATGACCAACGGCCCGCCCCCTCCTGCCGCTGTGGAGCCGGACGCGCTCGGGGCCGCGGAGTCCGCCGAGGTGCCGCAGGCGGCAAGGAGCGCGATGCCACCGGAGCCGAGCAGGAGGCTGCGGCGGGACACGGGGGTCATCGCGCGCTCCTCGAACCGGTCGGGCTCGGGCCGGTCGGGCTCGGGCCGGTCGAGCTGGAGCCGGTCGAGGTGGGGCCCTTCGAGCTGGAGGCGTCCGACCTCGAACCGGCCGGGGTCGGCGTGGCCACGTCGCGGGTCCGGGTGACCGCGACCACGGCCAGGGCCAGCAGCAGTGCCGCCGAGGTCGCACCCCCGCCGAGCAGGGGGTCGGTGAAGCCGATCTGCGCGTACAGGGACAGCGCGCCGACCACGGCCAGCGCCGCCGCGACCCACGCCGCTATCACCCCCAGCCGGTCCGCCAGCAGCAGCAGCGCACCGACCACCGCGAGCAGCAGCCCACCGAGCAGGTTGTAGTTCCCGAACCCGACCTCCCAGCCCGAGATCGCGATCCGTGGTCCGCTCGCCGCCAGCGGGTCGCCGAGGGAGGCGACGGCGCTGACCAGCCCGACGGCCACGGCGAGCCCGCCGAAGACCCGGTAGAGCAGCCTGCCCGGCGTCACGCCGTGGCGCACCCCCTCGACCGCGAGGTAGCGCCCGGACGAGGCGAGCAGCAGGGACACGTGCGCACCGAGCATGAGCAGGTAGGACCACGGCCACTCCTCGGGCGCGTAGGCCACCGAGAGCCCGATCGCCACCGACTGGGCGATGCCCAGGACCGCCGCGAGGCGGATCCACGACCCGGTCAGCAGCAGGACCGCGAGCGCCGTCTCCGCCACCAGGACCCCCCAGCCGAACACGGCGAGGTTCGGGAGCACGACCTTCTCGATGACGAAGGAGTACGGGGGGATCACCGGGTCGCTCACGGCATACGAGGTGAACTTGAAGAGCCCACCGTTGGACTCCTCGCCGAAGTCCGGCGGGCGCTTCCAGTTGGCGTTCCACAACCACAGCAGGCCGAGCAGGATGCGCAGGAAGGTGGCACCCACGGCCTGGTGGCGCGGGACGTCCTCGGTGGCGGGTGAGAGCAGCCAGCCCAGCAGGCGGCGGCCTCGGTCGACCAGGGATCCGGAGTCGTGGTCAGGCACAGCGAAACACCTCTCGTCCTGCTCGGGTGGCCGCGTCGTGGACCGCCAGCGTGTCCTTCACGACGCCGAAGACCTCGGACAGCGGCAAAGGGCTGTCGGCGATGCGCAGGTGCGGGTTGGTGACGGCCACGGGGTGCCACCAGGCGCCGTCCGAGGTGATGGTCGGCTCGGGCTCGAGGTTGTCGATGGACACGTGGACGCCGGTCTCGGCGAAGCCCTCCGCGGCGACGGGTCGGATGAGGCGGTCCTGCTGCGCGATCCCCTCCGCGTCGAGCCGCGTGTGCAGGGCCCGCACCCCCACCGGGTCCTCGTCGTAGAGGGTGGCGGCCACCCTGACCCGGAAGCCCAGGGCCCTCGCCTCGCCGATGCCCTTGAGCGCCCTGGACCACGAACCGGCGCCCCGCTGCCGGTCGTGCACCTCGGCGGTGGCGGAGTCCAGGCTCACCTGCAGCAGTACGGAGCGGTCCAGCTCCTCCAGCGTCCGGCGCCGGGTCCCCCGGGCGAAGACCATGGCGTTGGTGAGGATCACGCGGTCGAGCCCCTCCGCGGCTGCGACCAGCTCACCGAGCTCGGGGTGCAGGAAGGGTTCACCGCCGGTGAGCAGCAGCTCCTTGCCGCCGAGGTCGCGGAACTCGGCGAAGGCCTCCCGGGCGACGGCCGGGAGCAGCCTGCGAGCGTCGGCCTTCGGCGAGGACTGGGCGCAGCAGTACGAGCAGGCCAGGTTGCAGTCGAAGTTGGTGTAGGCCCACAGTCGCTGCCCCACCGGGGTGCGGTCGCCGATGCTGAACATCGTGTCGGGCTGGGCGCTGACCACCTTGCGCACCGCGAACCACCAGGGTCCGCTCGGCCCCCCGACGTGCTGGGCCGTGATGTCGTGGCCGACGAGGTCGGCCCAGATCGGCAGGTCCACGACCACCGAGGGCTCGGCACTGCGGATGGCGAGGAGGTCGCCGTGCTCCAGCCTGCGCATGGCTCGGGTGATGAGCAGCAGCAGGCCGCTGCCGCAGTCCATGTCACCCCCGTCGACGACACGCGCGACATCGCCCAAGGGTCCGGGCACCAGCTCAGGAGAGGGCATGCCATCGACGCTAACCGGCTGCACACCGCGCCAGCGTCGACCCTGATTACGAACTCCTTACGGCCGCCAGCGGCGCGGCGCAGCGGTCACGCAAGGGGTTACCGTCGAACGGTGACCGCACCCCAGGACGGACCGACCAGACCCGGCGACACCGAGGAGCGCAAGGACTTCTGGGAAGGGGTCCACGACTCCAAGGACGTCGACGGCGTCTCCTGGTGGCAGTCGGTGCCCGAGCTCTCCCTGGGGCTGGTCGACTCCACCGACCTGGGCCGGGACGAGCCGATCATCGACGTGGGCGCCGGGTGGTCGACCCTGGTGGACCACCTCGTCGAGCGCGGCTACCGCGACCTGACCGCCATCGACCTGTCCGCCACCGCCCTGCGCACCGTGCGCGAACGACTCGGAGCAGGCGGTGCGGACGTCACGCTGGACGTCGCCGACGTCCTGGACTTCCGACCCGGGCGACAGTTCTCGCTCTGGCACGACCGCGCGGTCTTCCACTTCCTCACCGAGCAGGATGAGCGGCAGGACTACCTCGCGTCGGTCCAGCGCTGCCTGGCCCCCGGCGGCTGGCTCGTGGTCGCCACCTTCGGACCGGACGGCCCCACGACCTGCAGCGGGCTGCCCATCGTCCGCTACACCCACACCGACCTGGCCGCCGAGTTCCCCGGCTACGAGGTCGTCGCGACCAGCGGTGAGGACCACCGCACGCCCTGGGGCAGCACGCAGCAGTTCACCGCCGTCCTGCTGAGGCGCTCCACCACGACCTAGCCGGTCGCGGCTTCCCACGACCTAGCTGGTCGTCCCGCCGGGCAGCAGCACGAGCTCGTCCCCACCGGCGGCGTCGACCGCCTTGCGGGTGAACGGCCAGTCGTAGAGCTCGTTGGTGGCCCACGCCTTGGACTGGTCGTTGTAGTGGTCGGCGTAGGCGTGTCCGCTGTTGCCGGTCTGGTTGACCCAGCGCGAGCGGTCGAGGTCCGACAGGTCGAGCACCATCCGCATCGACGGCGCCGTGTTGACCTTGAACGCCTTGGAACGGTTGGCGCCGTCCAGACCCTGGCTGGCGTCCCAGCCGTTGGCGTTGACGATGGCCGACCCACCGGGCAGCTCGATCGGGCCGCGGTTGAACATGGAGCGGACCAGGCCGGGGACGTCCTCGCCACCGAGCACCTGGTGCTCCAGGGTCAGGGTGTGCAGCTGACCCCACTGCCAGTCCGAGGGGTCTTTGCCGAGCTCGCGCGTGAGGTCGAGGCGGGCGTTGACCAGGGCCTTGCGCAGGATCTCGGACTGCCCCTCCGCGACACCGGCGGTGCGCTTGTCGTCCCACCACGCCGAACGCGGCTTGCCGAGCAGCTGGGTCATCGCCTGCATCCACTGGTCGCCGCCATTGGCGCGCAGGTCCCGGGGCAGCTCGTCGTTGAAGGTCAGGTCGAGCAGGCTGGACCAGACCGCGTTGTAGTACGCCGCGGCCGAGCCGGCGTCGCTGGCGCCCACCGGGCTGGTGTAGTCCCAGTCGCGCAGGAGGTCCTGGGCCTGCTTGGTGAAGTCGTCGCCGCCGAGGTCGACGTTGAGCAGCGCCTTGACCAGGACCGGCGCGAACTGGCTGCGGGTGTCTCCCTGGACCTGCGACATCGTCGCCGGCGTGACCTTGGTGTCCTTCTCGAGCAGCGCACGGATGCGCTGGCTGCGGAAGCCGTAGTCCCACTCGGTGGTGAGGAACGGCGACCCGCTGCGGGTGACCGCCTGGTTGGCGGCGACGATGAACCCCTCGGCCGGGTTGTACGTCCACGGCATCTGCTCGAAGGGCACCTTGCCCTTCCAGTCCCACGAGGAGACCCAGCCGGGCCGGATCCAGAAGCCCGGGGCACTCTCCATGTAACGGGTGCGGATCGGTATGGCGCCGGGGGCCTGGTAGCCGATGTTGCCGGCCGTGTCGGCGTAGAGCAGGTTCTGCGAGGGGACGCTGAAGTCCTTGGCCGCGGCCCGGAACTCCTCGAAGTTCTGGGCGGAGTTGAGCCCGAAGATCGCGTCGGCGGTCTGGTTGACCTCGATGCCGGTCCACTGGAGGGCGACCTCGTAGTTGCCGGGACTGGTGCGGCTGTTGACCGGCGGGTTGTCACCGGCCTGGGCGACCGTCTCGCTGGCGTCGGACAGGATCGGTCCGTGGACGGTGCTGCGGACCGTGATGGTCTGCTGCCCGCCCCCGCCGATCTTGATCGTCTCGGTGCGCATCGTCAGCGGAACCTGCTTGCCGTCGCGCAGGTAGGTCTTGCCACGCACCTGCTCGAGGAAGAAGTCGCTGACGTCGGGCGCGAGGTTGGTGAAGCCCCAGCCGATCGACTGGTTGTGGCCGATGACGATGCCGGGCTGCCCGGCGAACGAGTAGCCGGCCACGTCGAACGGGCAGCTGCTGGTGACCGATCGGCAGTGCAGCCCGACCTGGTACCAGACGCCGGGGATGCTGACCCCGAGGTGCGGGTCGTTGGCCAGCAACGGCTTGCCGGTGCTGGTGCGCTCACCGCCGACCACCCACGAGTTGGAGCCGATGCCGTCGCCGCGCCCCAGGGTGACGGGGACGGCGGCCAGGGCCTTGGACACGGCGGCATACGCCTGCTGGGCGGCCGGGCCGCTCTCCAGGGCCGGCTGGGTGCCGGGGGCGTCCGGGGCCTTGTCCGTCCCGGCTGCGGCGAACGGCAGGGCCGAGTTGGCCGAACCAGCGGTGGCGTTGGAGGTCGTGGACGTCCAGTCCTGGCCCGACAGGATCGGCTTGTTGGTCTCGTAGGGGTAGGGCGGGTAGAGCTCGCTGATCTGGCCGAGCGTCATCGAGCCGGCCAGCCGGGCCCGCATGAGCTCGCCGTCGTAGTCGCTCTTCAGGTCCCAGGCCATCGCCTTGAGCCAGGCGAGGGAGTCGGCGGGGACCCAGTCCTCGACCCGGTAGTCGGGGACCTGCTGGCCGAGCACGACGTACTCCAGCGCCATCTTCGACGGCGTGCCCTGACGGTGGATGTAGGCGTTGACGCCGTCGGCGTAGGCCTGCAGGTAGCGACGGGTCTCGGGCTTGAGCGTCGGCAGCTCGGCCTCGGCGACGCGGCGCCAGCCGAGGGTGCGGATCACGCGGTCGGTCTCCAGACCCGACTCGCCGACCATCTCGGACAGCCGCCCGGCGGTGATGTGGCGGCGTAGATCCATCTCGAAGAACCGGTCCTGGGCGTGCACGAAGCCCTGCGCGCGGAACAGGTCGTCGGCGGTGTCGGCATAGATCTGCGGGATGCCCTGGTCGCCCCGGATGACCTCGACCCTGCCCTGCAGCCCCGGGACCTCGATCTCCCCCTCGGTGACGGGGAACGGCCGTCGCACCCACGTGACCGCCAGAACCGCGACGATTCCGAGGACGACGACCAGGAGCGCCGCCACGGCGATGGCTAGGCGGCGGGCAAGAATGACGCGGGACACCCTGCGAGACTAACCGCACCCCTGACCCGGAAAGGACGTGACGGGCCGTGCAGGCTGGACTCCCCGGACTCACCCCTGCAGGGCTGTCCGGTGGGCTGTCCGGTGGGATGTCCGGTGCGGTGTCGGAGACGGGCAGCTCGGGGTTCACCCTCGAGCAGCTGACTCCGGCGCTCCTGGTCGGATCGCTGGTGCTGCTCGTGTGCGTCGCGGCCGTGCGGCTGTCGGTGAAGTCGGGGTTGCCCTCCCTGCTGATCTACCTGGGCATCGGTCTGGCCCTCGGCGAGGACGGCTTCGGCATCAGGTTCGACTCCAACGAGCTCACCCAGGTCCTGGGATACGCCGCCCTCATCCTCATCCTGTCCGAGGGTGGGCTCAGCACCCGGTGGGAGGGGATCCGGCGTTCGGTGGGGCCTGCCGCGGTGCTCTCGACGCTCGGCGTCATCGTGTCGGTCCTCGTCGTGGCCCTCGCCGTCCGGTTCGTGCTCCACTTCGACTGGAACACCGCCCTGCTCGTGGGTGCCATCCTGTCCTCCACCGACGCCGCCGCCGTGTTCTCCGTGCTGCGCCGGGTGCCGCTCCCCCGCCGGATCACCGGGATGCTCGAGGCCGAGTCCGGGTTCAACGACGCCCCGGTGGTCATCCTCGTCATCGCCCTGGCTGCCAGGAGCGCCGACCCGGCCGAGGCCCAGGGCTGGTCCGTGCTGGTCTTCCAGGCCGTGGTCGAGCTGACGGTCGGTGCGGTGATCGGGCTCGCCGTGGGGTGGCTGGGGGGGCAGTTCATGCGCCGCTCCGCGTCGGGTTCCTCGGGCCTGTTCAGCATCGGCGTGGTCGGCCTGACCGTCCTCGCGTATGCCGTCGCGGCCAGCGTGCACGCCAGCGGCTTCATCGCCTGCTACCTGGCGGCCCTGGTGCTGGGCAACCTGCGGCTGCCGCACGGACCCGCCGTCCTCGGGCTGGCCACCGCGCTGGGCTGGCTCGCCCAGATCGGGCTGTTCGTGCTGCTCGGCCTGCTCGCCTCCCCCAGCAAGATGGGCGACCAGGTGGTGCCCGCCATCGTCATCGGGTTGGTCCTGCTGCTCCTGGCCCGGCCGCTGTCGGTGCTGGTGTCGGTGACCCCGTTCGGACTCGGGTGGCGCGACCAGGTGTTCCTGTCCTGGGCCGGGCTGCGCGGCGCCGTACCCGTCGTGCTCGCCACCGTCCCCCTGACCGTGGGAGCGCAGAACGTCGACTGGATCTTCGAGCTCGTCTTCGTGCTCGTCATCATCTTCACGATCGTCCAGGGGCCGACCCTGCCCTGGGTCGCCCAGCGGCTCGGGATCATCGAGGACCACGCCACCCTCGACCTCGCGGTGGAGGCCACGCCCTTGGAGGAGATGGGCGCGGAGCTGCTGCAGGTGACGGTCGGTCCCGCGTCCAAGCTGCACGGGGTGGAGATCTTCGAGCTGCGCCTGCCCCGTGGCGCCAACGTCACGCTCGTGGTGCGCGACGAGCGGGGCTTCGTGCCCGAGGTCAACACTGCGGTGCGCCGCGGTGACCAGCTGCTCATCGTCGCCACGTCCGAGTCGCGCTCCAGGGCCGAGAAGCGGGTCCGTGACGTCAGCCAGAACGGTCGCCTCGCCGGTTGGGCCGGCGGGGAGGGTCGGTCGCACGGACCGGCTGGACCTTCGACCCGGGTGGTCGCTGCCGTCGACACGGGACGCGCCGTGGTCCAGCGGGTCAGGACGCGCCTGGGTGCGCGCCTCGGCATGCGACCCGCCCTCCGACCCGGCCTCCGGTCGGGCGAGCGACCAGGCCGACGACCCGGCCGACGACCCGGCCGACGACCCGGTCGGCGAAGCGATGGGAAGAAGTAGGGTCCGGGCGGCCTTATAGTTGGCAGTCGACCCACCACAGTGCCAGCTTCGTGCCGGCCTCCGGTGGGTCAGCGCCACCGCGGCATCCTGGCCGCACCACCGTGCCGCCCCGCGGCCGCACCACCTTGGAGGAACCTGTGCCGACGTACTCCTACGCCTGCACCGAGTGCGCCCACCGCTTCGACGCGGTGCAGTCGTTCAGCGACGACTCGCTCACCGTCTGCCCCGAGTGCCAGGGCCGCCTGCGCAAGGTCTTCAGCGCAGTGGGCGTCGTGTTCAAGGGCAACGGCTTCTACCGCACCGACTCCCGCAGCGGCTCGTCGGCGTCGATGCCTGCGGGCAAGAGCGACGCCGGTGCGAACGGCTCGGGCGACTCCTCCTCGTCGAGCCCCAGCGAGTCCTCGTCGACCTCGGGTTCGGGTTCGGGTTCGTCGGAGTCCAGCTCGTCCGGTACCGGCTCGTCCGGCGCCTCGTCCGGCTCCTCATCGTCGTCGAGCACGTCCGGCAAGAGCAGGACCGGGGCGTCCAGCGCCCCCGCCAGGGTCGCGGACGGTTCGGCCGCCTGACCCCGTCTCGTCCTCGACGCCCGCCCCTGTCCACAGGGGCGGGCGTCGTCGTGGGGGCGTCCACAGGGGCTGCGCACCCCCGGGTGGCCCCCTCGTCCGCTGCGTAGTCTGGCCACCATGACCTCAGATCAGCCTCGCGCGGACCTCGGCCTCATCGGCGGGTCCGGGTTCTACGAGTTCTTCGACCAGGCCGAGCGGGTCAGGATCAGCACACCCTTCGGCGACCCGAGCGACGACCTCCTCATCGGCGACGTCGACGGCCGCCGGGTGGCGTTCATCGCCCGGCACGGCCAGGGACACCGTTTCGCGCCCCACCGGGTGAACTACCGGGCCAACCTGTGGGCGTTGCGCTCGGTCGGTGTCCGGCAGGTGCTGGCTCCCTGCGCGGTCGGCTCCCTGCGGCCCGAGCTCGGCCCCGGCACCGTGGTCGTGCCCGACCAGGTCGTGGACCGCACGTGGGGTCGCGCCCACACCGTCTACGACGCGGAGGGTCCCGTCGCGCACGTCGGGTTCGCCGACCCCTACTGCCCTCGCGGACGTGAGGTCGCCATCGCCGCCGCCGCCGACGCCGGCCTGGACCTGGCCGACTCGGGGACGCTGGTGGTCATCAACGGTCCGAGGTTCTCCTCCAAGGCCGAGTCCGCGTGGCACCAGCAGGCGGGGTGGACCGTGGTCGGCATGACCGGTATGCCGGAAGCGTCGATCGCGCGCGAGCTGGCCCTGTGCTTCACCACGGTCGCGCTGGTCACCGACCACGACGCCGGGGTCGACGGCGGCGAGTCGGTCACCCATCAGGAGGTGCTGGCGGTGTTCGGCCGCAACGTCGACCGCCTCAAGGCCGTCCTGCGCTCCGCCCTGGCCGCCCTGCCCGAGGCCGAGCCGGACGACAGCGCCACGTGCTCGTGCCGGCGCGCCCTCGACGGGATCACCCTGCCCTTCGCCCTGCCCGGCTGACAGGGCATGGACGCAGCCACCGGGCGACGCGTCGTGGGTTGGCTGACCGGGCCGGGACGTCGCCGACAGTGGCGGCGGCGGGTGCTGCGCCGAGGGGTGGCGGCTGTGTGCGCCGGTGCTGCCGTCCTCGGGACCGTCGCCGTCGCCCGGGCTCCCCGAGGTGGTGAGCTGACTCCGGTCGTCGTCGCCGCCCGACCCTTGGCCGTCGGTGAGGTCACCACCCCTGCCGCGCTGCAGGTCCTGCTCTTCCCCCGCGACCTCGTGCCCGACGGTGCTGCCACCGCGCTCGGCCAGGTGGTCGGCCGGCCCCTGACCGCGACCCTCAACCGTGGCGAGCCGGTCACCACCGACCGCACCCGCCCCTCGAGCCTGCTCACCGGGCAGCCCCGCGACCTGCTCGCCTTCCACGTCATGATCACCGACGCCCGGTCGTTGGCGATGGTGCGTCCCGGCGACCGCGTCGACCTGGTCGGACCCGAGGGGGTCGTGGCCCGCGGCGCGCCCGTGCTGGCGGTCGACGCCGGGCCCACCGGGGATTTCGGCGCGGTGCTCAACGGGCCGGGTGCCCTCGGCGGCAGCGACCTGGAGGGCGCCGGGCTGACGGTGGCGGTCGACCAGACGACGGTCCTGGACCTGTCCGCCGTCCAGCAGGATGCGCTGGGTCGTCCCCGGCTCGCGCTCGTCCTGCGCTCGCGCTGACCTGCCCCGGCCCGGACCCACCGCGTCGGAGCCGGCCCGGCGTCACACCCGTCGCTAGCGTGGCTCCCACTGCTCCACTCACCAAGGGAAAGGCCTGGATCCCATGAAGGGTTTCAAAGACTTCGTCATGCGGGGCAACCTCGTCGAGCTTGCGGTCGCGTTCATCATGGCCTCGGCGTTCGCGGCGGTGGTCACCACGTTCACGCAGATCATCATCGAGCTCGTCACCAAGGCTGGGGGTGCCCAGAACTTCGACGACTTCCAGCCCGGCGGACTGCTGTCGGTGGGGCCGTTCCTCACTGCCCTGTTCGCGTTCCTGCTGATGGCCGCCGTCGTCTACTTCTTCGTCGTGAAGCCCTACGAGGAGGCCAAGGCCCGCTTCGCCAGGGCCGACGAGGTCGACGACGCCCCGGACGAGAGCGTCCTGGTGCTGCGCGAGATCCGCGACCTGCTGAACCGGCCCATCTGAGCCGACGGCGCCCCCGACCGGGGTTGCCCGGCCGGCGTCAGTCGCTCGGGTTGCCCGACCGGCGTCAGTCGCTGCCCCAGTGCGGCGGACGCTGCTCGAACAACCACTGGTCGTGGGCCGAGCGGTCCTGTCGCTCGCCCCAGCCCGCATCGGTGTCGTCCTTGGTCTGCTCCGGCTTGGGCGAGGCGGCTCGACGTCCTCGCACCCTCCGCTGGCGGGCGCCTTCGTCCGGCTGTGGCGTGAAGTCGTCCGGGGACGGCTGCAGACCCTCGAACGTCAGCTGGGCCTCCCCAGCCCGGTCCTCGGACAGGGGCGTCGGCGCTGTGACCTCGTCCGCGACCGGCGGGACGACCACCGGCATGGTGATCGGCGCGATGACGACCGGCGGGGCCGCGGCGCGGGCGGCCCGTTCCTGCGTCGCGCGGCGCGCAGCCGCGCGCTGGACGGCTGCATGGACACGCGACACGTCGCGGGCCGGGTCGCGGAACAGGTCGGTGGTCCACACCCGCAGGTGCTCCCAGCCGAGGCGACCGAGCTGCTCGCCGCGCAGCCGGTCCCGGTCCCGGCTGCTGTGCATGGCGGCGTAGGCGGGACCGTCGGTCTCGACGGCGACGAGCACGTGGCCGGGTCGCTCGGGGTCCTCCACGGCGAGGTCGACCGGGTGGCCGGCACCGCCGAACGCCTCGTGCACCACGAGCCCGGACTCGCGCAGCCGGCGGGCGAACTCGGCCCGCACCAGCCCGCCGAGCGGCGCAGCGGTGGCCGGTGCGCTCGGGTCGGGCGTCACCTCCAGCGGCGAGTCCGCGGACGGCTCCCCCGCCTGGTCCGCCGTCGCCACGGTGGCCGCCGCAGCGGTGGTCGCCGCCGCGGGGCCTGCTGCAGCCCGAGCCTCGTCGGCGACCTGGGCGGCCGAGCCCTCGGTGACGGGGCCGGGCAGGGTGCCGTCGGCGGCATACGCGAGGAAGTCGCGCAGCATCACCGCACCGCGCGCCTTGAGCCTGGCCGGGTCGAGGTCGGAGGCGAGCAGCGAGGACACCACGGTCATCCGACGACGGGAGCGGGTGATCGCGACGTTGAGACGGCGCTCGCCCCCTTCGAGGTTGAGTGGTCCGAACCGGTGCAGCACCCGTCCGTGGGCCGTCTTGCCGTAGCCGACGGACAGGATGATGGCGTCGCGCTCGTCGCCCTGGACGCGTTCGAGGTTCTTGACGAAGAAGCGCTCGCGCCGGTCCTCGTCGAAGAAGTCGCCGACACCGTGGGCCTCGCGCAGCGCCTTGCGCAGCGCGTCGTCGACGCGGGTGGCGTGCTTGATGCCCAGGGCGATGACGCCGAGGGACTCATGGGGCCGGGTGCGGGCGTGCTCGAGCACCAGCTCCACCACCCGCTCGACTTCGGCCTCGGTCGACTCGATGGCCTCCTCGCCGGGCACGACCACCCCGGAGCCGTCGATGGACTCGAGCCGCACGACGGCGTCGGTGCCCGTCCCGGGGAAGGTGACGAGCGAGCCGTCGTACATCTCCCGGTTGGCGAAGGCGACCAGGCGCTCGTCCAGCGAGCGGTAGTGCCACGACAGGCGACGGGTCGGCAGGGCGGCCGTCAGCACGTCGAGCACCGACTCGAACCCCTCGGTCAGCGTCTCCGAGTCCGGGGCCAGGTCCTCGTCGACCGCGGAGGTGAAGAAGTTCGTGGGCGGGAGCTGTCGCTCGTCGCCGGCGACGACGACCTGGTGCGCCCGCGAGATCGCGGAGATGGCCTGGGCGGGCGGGATCTGCGACGCCTCGTCGAAGATCACCACGTCGAACCAGCGGCCGGGGGGCAGCACCGACGCGACCACGAGCGGGCTCATCGCCCAGGCGGGCTTGGCGGCGGTGAGGACCTCGCCGGCCTTGGGCAGCAGCTCGCGCAGCGGACGGTGCCGCCGGGACTTGCCGGCCTCGGCCCGGACCAGTGCCTCCTGGTCGGGGTGGTCGGCCAGGACCTCGCGCAGCTTGCGGGCGGCTCCGGCGCGGACCCGGTCGGCGCTGGCCGCCAGGTGCGCGTGGTCGGCGGCGACGTACTCGGCGGCGACCCGCTGGAGCTGCGCACCGTCGTGGGCGCCATACCGGGAGTCGCGCACGACGAGGTCCTCGGACAGCGAGGTCCACCACACGAAGTCCAGCTCGCCCGCCACGTCGTCGGGCTCGACTCCGCGTCGGGCGAGGTCGTCGACGAGCGGTCCCATCCCGGCGGCGCGCAGCGCGTCGAGGGCGCCGAGGACGCGCGGGACGACGGTGAGGCGGTCGGGTCGGGCGGCGAGATCGGCCATCCGCTGCTGCAGCTCGGACAGCGGGGTGCCCATGAGGTCACCGCCGGCGGAGGTGGGAGCCAGCCGCTCACCGAGCCAGCGCAGGTCCTCGGCGAGGGACTCGTAGGCGGTCCGCGCCCGGTCGAGGTCGAGCGGCAGCTCGGGGCGGCCACCGGCGCCGGCCATGGCCTGCCAGGACGTGCGCTGCTGCTGGGCGTCGACGAGGGCACCGTGCAGGTCGGCCGGCGGTGGGCCGGGACGCAGCAGCGAGCGGGCCTGGCGACGCAGCCGGGAGCGGGAGTACCAGCCCAGCTCCACGCCGTTGCTGGTGCGGTAGGCCTTGGTCCCGGTGGCGGCCACGAGGTCGCCGAGCGGGATGTCGAACACCTCGGGGCGGAACACCTCGAGGGTGTTGCGGACCTGGCTGACCGAGTCGAGGATGGCGCCCCAGTCGCCGACCCGGTCGGCGCGGGGCAGGTTGACCTCGGAGAAGACCTCGATCATGGTCTGCTCGACGTCCTGGAGCTGGCCCTCGGCGAGGGAGCTGGTGATCTCGCGAGCGCGCAGCGCCTCCTCGGAGGTCGGGATGCGCGCCCCGAACCACGGGTCGGAGCCCTCCTCGGTCGACCAGGCGCCGAGGGAGGCTGCCTCGGTGAGCTGTCGGCCGAGCTCCTGGACGCGGCGGCGGTCCAGCGCGGCGAGCTGCTCACCGCGCACCCGCACCCGGGAGGTCGGGGAGTGCCGGGCGGCGCCGAGCGTGGCGATGGCTTCCTGCGCCTGGTGGGCCGAGACACCCCACGGCTGACGCGGCTCGTGCAGGGCCTTGGAGTGCGCGACGAGGGTGGCGCGACTGTCGACGAGGTTGCGCTCGATCTCGGCGGTGTCCGGCTCGGCCGTCGTGGTGCCGCGGTCGAGGGCGTCGCCGAGCTCCCGGGCCAGGCGTCGCCGGTTGCTGGCTCCGTCGTAGGCGTCGAGCACGAGGTCGGACAGGCCGACGGTGGCGAGGCGGCCGAGCACGGCGTCGATGGCGGCGCGCTTCTCGGCGACGAACAGCACCCGCTTGCCCTCGCCGGCCAGGGTGGCGACGAGGTTCGCGATGGTTTGCGACTTCCCCGTTCCGGGTGGCCCTTTGATGACGAGGTGGGCGCCCGAGCGGACCGCGTCGATGGCGGCCTGCTGGGTGGAGTCGGCATCGAGGATGAGCAGCTCGTGGGCGGGGTCGGCGTCCGCGGGGAACTCCGGCACCTGCGTACGCACTGCACGCAGTGCCCCGGGGTCGCCGGCGAGGGCGGCGACGACGTCGTGGTCGGCGAGCGAGGTCCCTTGCGCCGCAAGGTCGGCCACCATCGGGAGCTTGGCGTAGGAGAAGGTGCCGACGACCAGTCGCGGGGTGATGGCGAAGTCGGGGATGGCCTTGCAGAGCTGCTTGAGCCGCTCGTAGACGGGGTAGGGGTCGAAGGTGCTGCCGGCGGTCGCCAGGTCCTCGAGCGCGTCGGTGTCGAGGTCGATGCCCTGCTCGGAGCGCAGGTAGTGCTCCAGGACGGGGTTGAACTCGACGTCGCTGCCCAGGTCGAGGTCGAAGTCCTCGCGCGCGGCGCCGGTCGGCTTCAGGACGCACGAGCGCAGCAGCACCGGGGCGGCCGGGGGGCGAGCCGCGCCGCGGACGGTCCAGGTCGCCATACCGATCGCGATGAAGCCGGCGGCGATGCCCCGCTCCTCGGAGAGCTCGACGGTCTTGGACCGTATGGTGCGTGCGCGCCGCCGCGCCTCGTCGAGGGCGGCGGGCTCGCGGACCAGGTCGGACAGGCGGGTGGGCCGGCCGGCGAGGAGCATGGCGAGGCCGCCGGGGTGGGTAGTGGTGAGGTCGAGGGTGCCGGTGGGCAGGTCGCGGTACCAGAGCAGGGTGTTGCGGCCGCCGAGGTCGACCAGGTGGCGCTGCCAGGTCTTCACGGCCGCGGCGACGCGGTCACCACGGGGGTCGGGGTCGGCAGCCGCGGCGGCGGGGGTCTCGTCGGTCGGCTGGGTCACCTGTGCAGGCTAACGAACCCTGCTGTCGGCTGGGTCCGCGGTCGACGGCAAGTGGTCCCCTGCTTCGTCGGCCCGGTCCGGAGCGCCGTCCACGGGGTCGTGGCCGGGGGTGTGGCCGGGGGTGTCCCCGGACCCCTCCGCGGGCTGGTCCGGACGGCGCAGGAAGGCGGCGGCGAGCCCGATGAGGACGGCGACCACGGCGGCGCCGAGGCCGAGGGCGGCATACCCGACCTGGCCGACGACGACGCCGGCGAGCGCGCCTCCGCCGCCGGCGGCCAGGCCCATGGCGAGGTCGGAGGCGCCCTGGGCGCCGGCGCGTTCGGCGACCGGAACGGCGCCGGAGATCAGCGTGGAGCCGCTGACCAGGGTGCAGGACCAGCCGACCCCGAGCATGAACAGCCCGAGCGCCAGCCCCGTCGACCAGCCGGTGGGGGCCTGGGCCGCGAGCAGGGTCGCGGCGAGCAGGACGACCGAGCCGACGCCGACGACGGGCCGGCCGCCGAACCGGTCGACCGCCATGCCGACGACCGGCGACAAGGCGTACATGCCGAGGATGTGGATGCTGATCACGAGCCCGATGAGGCGCAGCGTGGAGCCACCGTGGTGCATGTGCAGCGGCGTCATCACCATGACGCTGACCATGGTCATGTGCCCGAGTGACAGTGCGACGAGCCCCAGCAGCGCCGCGGGCCGGGTCCTGATCACCCGTATGCCGCGTACGACCGACCCGTGCGGGCGTTCCACCTCGTCGTGGGGCGCGGCCTCGTGGGCGCGCTGCCGGGCGAGCAGGAGGGGGTCGGGCCGCAGCCGCAGGGTCAGGAGCAGCGCGGCGAGGACGAACCCGACGAGGGCGAAGACGAAGGCGCCGGTCAACGTCGGCAGGTGGAGGGCGTCGGCCGCGTCGGCCGCGACCCCGACCAGGTTCGGGCCGAGGACGGCGCCGATGGTCGTCGCCCAGACGACGATGCTCAGGTCGCGCCCGCGGTGGCTCTCGTGGGCGAGGTCGGCGGCGGCATACCGGGCCTGGCTGTTGGCGGTGGTCGCGCCACCGAACAGCACGCTGGCGACGAGCAGCAGCGGGAAGCTGCGCACCACACCCGCCACGATGAGCAGGGCGGCGCCGAGCATGCCCAGGGCGTAACCCATGACCAGGCCGGGCCGGCGGCCCCGGTGGGCCATGACGCGGGCCATGGGTACGGCGATGAGCGCGCCACCGAGCACCTGGAAGGTGCCCCCGAGCCCGGCGAACTCGGCCGAGCCGCTGATGTCCTCGGCGAGCAGCGACCCCACCGCCACCCCGCTGGCGACGCCGACACCGCCCAGCATCTGCGAGCCGACCAGGGTGCTGATGGTGCGGCGCTGGACGGCGCGGTCGGGGTTGCCGTCAGCCGGGGTGCCGGTCGGCGTGGAGGGGGTGTGGCTCACGCAGGCAGGCTAACGCCGCGCTCAGCTGAGGTCCGGCAACGGCATGGAGGCGGTGTTGATGCAGCCCGCGGGCTTGCCCAGCCGGTAGAGCCCGCCGCGGTCACCTACGGCCATGCCGCTGGGGGACGCGCTGGAGATCATCGGGTACATCTGCTGGGTGTTGGTCGTGACGTGGGCGAGGCCGAAGGCGTGGCCGAGCTCGTGGAGCAGCAGGTTGGTCCGGCGAGCGCCGGTGCCGAACCCGGGCTTGGTCGCCGTCAGCATCTGCGGGGTGTCGATGACGACGAACCCGCGCAGCGCCGCCGCGGTGTAGGTGGTCTTGCCGCTGACGGTGCGGGACACCCAGGCGGCGTAGAGGCCACCCTCACCGAGGACCGAACCGCTGAGGCCGTAGTTGGTCTTGGTGGGGCTCGTGTAGGCGATGACGAGCTCGGCGGTCTGCTTCGGCATGGAGCCGACCTGCGGGACCTCGGTGGTGAATCCCTTGTAGGAGAACGTCATTCCTGTGTAGGTCGCGATGCGTGCCACGGCGGTCTTGGTCTCGGCGAGCACTGCTGCCCGGTCTGCGGTGGGCACGGAGGCGAGGTTGACCTTCCACGTGACACCGGCCTGGCAGCCGTTCCAGCGCATCGGCACCTTGGTCCCGTTGGGGAGGGTGAGGTACATGAACTGGTAGGTCGCCGTGGCGCCGGTCGCGGCCTGGGGGGTGGCAGCGGTGACCGCGGCGGCGAGGCCCAACGGGGCCACGACGGCGACGAGGGCAGCGAGGGGTTTGCGCATGGAGCGTCCTTCAGGGAGATCGAGCGCTCCGGGGGCGAGCCGCTCTGGGCGCAACGCTAGGCGGACCGGCTGGGGCCGGTCAGCCGGTCCGGCCGGGTCTGGCCCGAACGGGTGAGGAGAAGGCGACCGCGGGCGCGCGGCAAGCGTCCACGAGCCGGCTGGGGCGCCGCCTACCGGACCACCATGACGGGGCAGGCCGCCTGGTGGATCACGGTGTGACTCACCGAGCCGAGGAGCAGGCCCATGAAGCCGCCTCGTCCTCGGCTGCCCAGGACCAGCAGGCCTGCGTGCACCCCGCTGAGCGCCAGGACGTGCCCGGCGTCACCGAAGAGGACCTCGGTCTCGACCTCCAGGTCGGGGTGCAGGGCGAGGACCCGGTCGCGGGCAGCGTCCAGGATCGGCAGGGCCCGCTCCCGGACCGCGTGGCTGTGCTCGTTGCCGGCAGCGGAGTTCTCGACGTACGCCCAGCCCTCGGGTGAGCGGAGCCGTCCCACGGTCACGATGTGCAGCGCAGCCTGGGCCGTCACCGCGGCCTCGGTGGCGTGCTCCAACGCGCGCTGTGAGGCGTCGCTGGCATCGACGCCCACGACCACCGGGTGGTTGGGGTCGGGGTGCACGTTCATCCCCCCTCGGACGACGACCACAGGGCACTTCGCGTGGGCGGCGACGGTGTAGGACGCGGAGCCGAGCAGCCCGGCTGCCACTCGTCCCCTGCCCCGCGAGCCGATGACGACGAGCTCGACGTCGCGGGAGGCGATCACCAGCTCGGCTGCCGGGGAGCCGATGAGGACCGCCGTCGTCACGAGCGAGGGCTCGGTGATCTTCTCGGCCAGCAGGACACCCCGGTCGAGCACGGCCTGTGCCTCCTCCCGGACCTCACGGGGCAGCGCCTCGGCGTCGTACATGGGCTCGAGCGGCACGGTGGCCATCTCGATGCAGTACACGACGGAGAGCGGCAGCTGCCGCCGCCGGGACGCCGCGGCAGCCCAGTCGAGGGCCACCTCCGCGCCGGGTGAGCCGTCGAAGGCCACCAGGATTCCCCGACCGATCGTCCCGTATCCACGAGTCATGACGTCCTCCTGTCGGTGGACCCAACTGCTATTGGCCCAGCTGTTGGTGGACCCGGTGGGCTCAGGGCACCCAGCCTGCGCACGGTGCGCGGGCCCACCGGGTCCCTTCCATCGTCGTGTGGCATCTGCGTCGACATCAGGGTCCAAGGTCCCGCTCGTACCTTCATTCAGAGACCGGGCACCCGCTGCGCGGATTCGCGGGGACGGGGAACCGGCCCCACCCTGTGGCGGAGCCAGGTCACGGCCCGACCCTCGGTCGGCTAACCTTCTCTGGCGCGGCTTCGACCTGCTGCAGAGCCGATGGCCCTGCGTGCGACGTTGGAGCCCGGCCCCCGCCCTCGTAGCTCAGGGGATAGAGCACCGCTCTCCTAAAGCGGGTGTCGGCAGTTCGAATCTGCCCGGGGGCACCATGACGTTGCGCCACCACGGTCCCGCAGGTCCGAGGCTGGTCCGAGCCGCACCATCGCTCGTCGACTTGGACGATCTCAGCCGCTGGGTCCTACGAGGCCTGTCGACCCGCTCCGCGGCGGCCTGGTTCGCGCCGGTTCTCATCAGGTGGCTGTGCCTGTTGCGGGTCGGCTTCGCCGTCGAATGACCGAGCCAGGTCAACACCGTCTGGATCTTCACCCCTACCGTGATCGACGGGCTGGCGGTCACGGCTTTCGGGTGCCAGCTCTCGTATGTCGCGCCCGATGTCGGCGAAGATCTGGGTGCATCTCCCGACTGATCCGGACATCCACAGAAAGGCGTGGACCATCCCGTCGTACCGCCGCTTGATCACTTTGACGCCGGCTCTGGCCATGAGGTCGGCATAGTGCTCGCCCTCGTCGCGTAGCGGGTCGAACTCCGCCGTCAAGACGACGGCCGGCGGGAGCCCCGATAGGTCGGCAGCATTGACCGGAGACGCGTACGGGTGTTCACCCTCTTCCGGTGCTGAGAGGTACTGCCGCCAGAACCAATCCATGGCGGCGGTCGTCAACAGGTACCCCTCGGCATTCTCCCGCCGAGACTGGTAGTCGGCGCTGTTTCCGTGATCGGTCACCGGGTAGACCAAGACCTGGAAGGCGGGCACGGGCGCTCCCTCGTCCCGCGCACGCAGGCAAGCGGCCGTCGCCAAGTTCGCACCGGCGCTGTCCCCGCCCACTCCGATCCGCGCCGGGTCGAGACCGAGCCCGGTGGCATGATCCATGACCCATTGGGTCGACGCGTACGCGTCGTCCAGGGGTACCGGGAACTTGTGCTCCGGTGCTTTCTGATAGTTGACCGCGATCACCACCGCCCCGGTCGCATTCGCCAAGGCGCGGTGTGGCGCGTCGGCGATCTCGATGTTGGCGATCGTCCAACCGCTGCCGTGGAAGAACACCACTGCGGGGAACGGTGGGTCGCCCTCTGGGTAGTAGATCCGAACCGGGAGCTCGGCAGTCGGACCGGGTATGAACGAGTGCACCACCCGTGGGACCGGCTGCGGGTCTCCGACGTACTTGAGCCAGGACCACGAGTCGGCGCGAGCGACCACGGGGGTCGCCTGCTCGACAGGGGTTCCGCCATCCTGCTCCATTGCGGCGAGCAGGGCCACGACGTCCGGGTCTAGCGGCATGACGCTCTCCTGTCTGACGGCCGGTGCGAGATTGCAGCGCTCACCGGTTCAGTTCTTGACGGATGCACGGAGCTTGTCGGGAGCTGGTGTGTGGAAGACGGTCTGCCACGCCTCCAAGACGTTGGAGGGGTCGACGGGCAGGGACTCGACAGCGACGTACGTCGGCAGGTCAGTCTTGCCGATCAGCGAGGCGGCCCCCAGCCGCGCCTCCGCGATGCCGAGGTCGAACGGGCGCACGGCACCGAGACCAGTGACCAGCTCCTGCTTCGCCAACGCCGTGGCGACGTTCGCCCCGAGGCCGAGCGTGGTCACCGCGAGATCGCCACGACCTGCAGCACGGGCAGCGGCGAGCATGCCTTCCGCGGGGACATCCCAGACCCCCCACATTCCCGCCAGGTCCGGGTGCTTGGTCAGCATGGCGTTGGCGACTGCCTGCGCGTCCCCGGCGAAGTCGGGCCCGGCTATTCCCTTTTCCTCGACGATCTCGATGTCGGGGTATGCCTTGAGTGCCTCCAGGACGCCTTCATGCATCTGCTTGGTCACGAAGAAGTCGGCCTCGTGGTAGATGATGCCGATCTTTCCCTTGCCATTCAGGGCCTTCGCCAGCTGGTGCCCCGAGATCATGGCCGCGCCCTTGTTGTCGGCAGACACGACGGAGACGTAGTCCTTGCCGGCGACCATGCCCTGGGGCACGTTGTCCATGAAGACGATCTTGACGCCACTGGCCGCGGCCTTCCTGTAGGCATCGGCAGTCGCGACGGGGTCCGTGGGTAGCGAGATCAGCAGATCCGGCTTGCGTGCCAGGATGGTCTCGATGTTGGAGACCTGCTTGCCAGGATCGAACCCTGCGTCGGTCACCGCGAGCACCTCGATCCCCAGACGGCCGAATTCCTCCTTGAGGCCGGCGACCTGCGCCGTCGACCAGTCGTTCCCGCCATAGTGCAGCGCGATGGCCGCGGTGAACCCGCCGGCTCGCACCTTCTCGACCTCTGCCTCGGTCAGCTCGGTGGCCTCGAAGCCCGCGGGCTCCTCACCGTGAGGGCCACGGCTGAAGACCTGACCCGCGAGAGAGGCGATGGCGGCGTCAGCCTGGGCGGCCGCCTTCGTTGCCTCCTGTCCCGTGCGCCCATCGGCATCGTCAGGGCCTTGCGAGCCGCACGCGGAGATGATCAGCATGGCAGCGAGCACCGGAACCGCAAGAATTTTGGTCATGGAGGGCTTCCGTTCCGAGAGGCGTGCGCCGACCGGGGCCGGCGCACGGGTAGGTGAAGGTCATCTCTTGAGGGCGCTGATGAGGTCTGTCGGCGGTCGATCGTGATGGATCTGCTACCCGCCCTGACGCCACGATGTTGTGCTCTCAGGATTTACAGGAGCTGGCGACGTACCGTCGTACGTCCTTGCTGAGCACGGCGCAGTGAGGGTGCTCTCGGTCGTCTTGGACTCTTGTGGGGACCGCTGACCGACGTGATGGAAGGGGCTGCAGTCGGACGCTTGTTACCGCCGCCGCAGGCACCTCGTGTGATCAAGACGCAGTGCACGCCCTTCGTCTTTCTTCGTTCTAAGTTACGCACCCTCCATGCAGAAGTCAACGGGCATTGCGCGCAAGTTTGATTCATTGAGCCGGAAGCCAGGTGGCCTAGTCGCCATGACCCCACGACACCATGACGATCGATGCCGAAGCGGGATCCGAAGGTTCTGGGAAGTTCCCGCTGCCACGACGCCTCGGCACTTATCGTCCATGACTGCGCCAGGCTCGACCTGGATGCGGTACGCATTGGAGAGCGCACGGGGCGCAACGGGCGATCGGCGTGCCGGTTGTCGCCTGTGCGCACGCCCACATTTGGCTGCTGCCGGTCTGCGTGACATTCGCGAACCCGCACCTCCGGAGCCTGGACCGCTATCCCATTGCTGCAAAAGGGATCACGAACTCCCACGGCAGTCACCGTGCCGAGCTGCCACGTTGCATTGCCCATCGTGGCCACGACGGCCTGCGCGCCTGCTGTACCGGCCACTCAGCGCCGAGAGCCAGCAGGTCGGCTTGCACACGGGTCAAACCACAGAGGAAAGCCGCGACCCACCTGAAGTTGGGTGGTCCGTGGCGCAGCGATCGGCCAACCAGTCATCGAGCTTGGCTGCGGGCATGGGTTCGGAGATGAAGTAGCCCTGAGCTTGGTCGCAGCCCAGGCGCACGAGTTCGGCGTATGCGGACTCGGTCTCGACTCCTTCAGCGACCATGCGCAGGCCCAGACTGTGGGCCAGGGCGATGCTGGAGGCAACGAGAGCGGCAGCGCGGACATCGTCGGTCATGGGAAGGACGAACGACTGGTCGAGCTTGAGTTCGTCGACTGGAAGATCACGCAGATAGCTGAGCGAACTGTAGCCAGTGCCGTAGTCGTCGATGGAGATCTGGACTCCTCCGCTTCGCAGCCGAGTCAGGATCTTGCGGGCTCGTTCGCGGTCCGCCATCAGGAAGTCCTCGGTGATCTCCAGCCGCAGGGCAGCGGGAGGAACTCCCCGGACGGCAAGCATGGTGAAGACCTCGTCGGGCAGAGCGTCGTCCACGAGGGAGCTCGCCGACAGATTGACGGCAATCGAGAGCTTCGTGCCCCTGTCCTGCCAGATCTGGGCTTGGTCGAGGGCCATTCCGAGCACGATCCGGGACATGGCACGCATCAGTCCGGACACCTCCACCAGGTCGATGAAGGCACCCGGGTAGAGCAGACCGCGGGTAGGGTGCTCCCATCGGACCAGTGCCTCGACGGCCTGCACCGCACCGGTCGCCAGGTCGACCTTGGGCTGGTAGTGCAGAACGAACTGGCCGTGGGTGATGGCGGCCTGCAGCTCGTCGACGGTGCGCAGCCGGACCGCACCGTCGGCGTTGTCGATGTCGCTGTAGAGGTGGTGCCCCGTACCGGACACCTTGGCCTTGTACATGGCGATGTCGGCCTTGCGTAGCAGGGCTGACAGATCGAGCCCGTCGTCCGGAAAGCGGGCGATGCCGATGCTTACGGTCGAGTGCAGCGTCAGGCTTCCGAGGGCGGACGGCCCGACCATGGGGGTGAAGGGTTCGGCCAGTTTCGCACGCAGGTCCTCGGCGACGCTGGAAGCCTCCTCAGGCCCAACATCCTCGAGCAGGACGGCAAACTCGTCACCGCCGAGCCGCGCCAACAGGTCGACGTCGCGCAGCTGCCCGCGCAGACGCGAGGCGATCTCGACCAGGAGCTGGTCCCCGGCGTGGTGGCCCAGGCTGTCGTTGACCTCCTTGAACTTGTCCAGGTCCAACAGCAGCAGTGCCCGGCGTTCGCCGGCTGCCTTGGTCAGTCTCGCCTGCCCGTCGGTGTACAGCCCCCGACGGTTGGCCAGCCCTGTCAGGGCGTCGTGGGTCGCGTCGTAGCCCAGCTGCTGCACCAGATGCGCGCTGCGCAGGGCCACAGCGAGATGACCAGTGAGCGTCTGCAACAGCGTCAAGTCGCCCGCGGTGAAGGTGGCGGTCTCCCCCAGCCGGTCGGTGACCCGCAAGGTCCCCCGCATACCGCCCGAGTCCGGAAGGGCCATCATCATCGCGTCCCGGAAACCGTGCCCGTCGAGCCATTGCCGCACATCGAGGTCCTTGCTCGTGCGAGCAGCCAGCAGCGGCTCCTGCTGGGACAGGATCCGCATCACCACCCAGTCGTCCTGATCGAACTCCTGGTAGCTCACGTCCAAGGTGTCCTGCTCACCGACGGCAAGGGTCAGCGCCGAACCGGTGCCTGGCGGGACCTCGTCGCTGGTGTCGGTCTCGGTGATCATCACCTGGACCGTGCTGGCTCGTAACAGGCGGCGGATGCGGGACAGCAGTTCTTGGGCGAGGCTCTCCAAGGACTGCGCCCCCACACCACCGGTGACGAACTCGTGGACCATCGCCAGTGACTGGTGGCGCTGGTGTGCGGCTGCATAGGTGCGATAACCGGAGGCGAAGGTGGCCACCAGCAGGACGGCGACCGCAGCCCCGAGGCTGCCATGCTCCACGAGGATGATCAGTGCGAACGCGAACATGGTCGAGGTCACACTCAAGACCAGGGCGGGTGCGAGCACACCGATGGCGTCCGCCCGGCTCAGGGGTCCGTCGTGCACCCGGATCATGATCATCACCAGGCCGGCCATGACCTGGTCCACTCCGGCCATCAGTGCGATCAGCACGATGGCGGTCCCGGAGTCCAGACCTCGTTCGGGTGTGTAAAGGACATGGACGAGCGCGGCCCCGGCTGCCGCCTCGAAAGCGTAGGCGGCAGCGTTGTAGGCCATCTTGTCCACTGACACCCGCTGCCAGACGAACGCCAGCAACGACGCCACCACGCGTGTGGTCACGAAGGCCACTGGCGGGAGCACCAGGACCCCGATGACCAACGGCACGCCCGCGAGCGTGAACGTGTGAGCCTGTCGCCGGAACTCCACGTTCAGCTGGAACTGTTCAGCGAAGAGGAACCCGACGCCCAGCGCGAGCACGATGACGGTAGTCGGCAGGTGCAGCGCCATGATCGACTCGCTGCTTGTCCTTGCGGTCAGAACCGCCGCACAGGCAGCAAGTACGGCGCTCAGGAACCACGTGAACTGCGTGGCAGTCGAAGGGCGCCGCATGCGCTCAGGAACCCTTCGAGGAGGACCTGTGTGAGGCGGACCAGCGCGAGGAGGACCAGCGCGAGCCAGACCAGCGGGAAGCAGACCAGCGGGAAGCAGACCAACGCGAGGCAGACCAGTCCGCTGCGCTCCATCGCGAGCCAGACCAGCGCGAGGCGGACCAGCGTGAGGAGCTGAGGCCGTCGGGGGCAGCCTGCCAGCCGTCGCCAGTCCAGGTGTTGCCCATCCACTGACCACCAGACCAGGACGACAAGGTGGAGGAGGCCGCCTGCCAAGCTTCGGGGTCCCACACGTTGCCTTGAGCGTCGACCTCACCGATGACGTCGTTGCCCGCGGCATCCACCAGGATGGAATCGCCTCGATCAGCGTCTATGGACCCCAGTCCGGTCGAGCGTGGGAAGCTCTGCACGGCAGCGGCTCGCAGGGCGGTGGCCTTCTCGTCCGTGTCGCTCAGATCGCGTGCGACGTCCAGCGCTTCCTCGAGGTCGAGCGCTCCGGCCCCGGTCGCGAGGGGGTTGGCATTCTTCATCTCCCCGGCCGACGACGTCAGGGCAAACTTGACCTCATCAGGGGTCAGCTCCGGGTAGGCCTGCAACAACAAGGCCACCGCGCCCGAGACCACCGCGGTCGCCTGGCTGGTGCCACTACCGCGGAACAGCGTCCCGCTGACATCGCCAGAAACCCGGCCGCGCGCTTGGTTGACGTCGATGAAGGAACCAGGGGCTCTGACAGAGACCACCGACGTACCCGGCGCGACCAGGTCCACGTGACGGGTTGCCGACCCCACCTCGGAGAAGGAAGCGGCGGTAGCGCGGTCACGGCCCCAGCCGTTGAGCTTGTTGTCGCTGTCGGTGGCGCCCACTGCGATGACGTAGGGATCAATCGCTGGAGCGCTCAACCGGCCGTTGTCCGCCCCGTTGTTGCCCGCTGAGACGACGACGACGATGCCGTGCTGCCAAGCATTCTCCGCAGCGGCCGCCAACGGCCCTGCCATGTAGTCCTGGGCTGAGTCCGTACCGTAGGACAGGTTGATGACCCGCACGCGGGTGCCATCAGGCATCACAGGATGCTGGGTCACCCAGTCCAGCGCAGCGATCACCTGGGACACGTCGGTGCTGCCATCCGTGGTGGCGAGCTTGACGGACAGCAGTCGGGCATCCGGCGCTACTCCGAGCTGGACGTTGGCCGGCGCCTTGGGCAGGTCCGCAGAAGGGTTCGTTGCCGCGCGCCCGGCGATGATGCCGGCCATGAAGGTGCCGTGGCCGAAGGTGTCCTGCTGGGCGAGCACCCCGTTGGCTTCGATCGACAGGTCAGGGCCGTAGGTCACCTTGCCGGGGCCGTCCAAGCCCGCAACCTGAGCGATCCCGGAGTCCAGCACCGCGACGCCAACGCCCTGACCGGTTAGCTGACGGCCGGACCGGTCCTTCTTCCCCCACACTCCACGCGCACCGATCGACTTCCGCACCGTATGGAGCGAGCCGGGATCCTTCTCAGCATGATTCTTGCCGTAGGCGTCCTTGGAGATGGCGTCGGAGGAGGCGTCACCCCATTTGCCACCGTCGAGGCCGCTGGTCGGTCCGGCGACCAGGGCGGCCGGTTGAGCGGGTGCGTCCACACCAGCGACGACCTGACCCTGCACGGGCGGAACGCACATGGCAGTCGCGGTGACGGACGCAGCGACCGCAATCGTCCATCGAGTGGTGCGCGAGGAGGGGCGCTCGAGGTGCATGTCATGCCCTTCAGGGGAACAGTCGACGTGACCGGAAATCCGGCTGCCACGAGTCTGGCCAACCGCGAACCAATCTCCATCGCCCATTCGGTCAGACCCCTGCGGACGTTCGTACGGCCCCTGGCGTCCGTCATCCGGGTGCCGTCAGTCGGCGCCGTCCCCGGTTCGGACGTGGGGATAGGCCTCTTCGCGTGACTGGAAGGCGAGGATGGTCGGGTTGCGGATGACACCGTCACGGATCTCGATGGCCCGGCGGATGGTGTCATCCGCCTCCCAGGCCTCTGGGCCGGAGAGCACCGTCGACAGGTGGGGCATCAAGGCTTCACTGATCTCCCAGGTCGCCGAGTCCCACAGGTAGGAGGGGCTGTGGTCGACCGCGTAGTACTGGACGTGGTCGCCAACGGTGAACATCGGCGCCTCGAACGTCGTGGGCTTGGCCCAGCTGAAGCCCATGCCCTCGTCGCACGAGACGTCGATGACCAGCGTGCCGGGCGCGAGGGTCGGCAGGTCGCTGTCGTCGAGGAACATCATCGGCGCGGTGGGGTCCTGCAGCACGCAGTTGACGATGATGTCGTGCTCGGCCAGGAACTGCGCCAGCGGCACCGGGCCGTCGTCGGTGAAGGCCGCGACGCCACCCAGCTCCTCACCGCGGTCGAAGTTGACGATGCGCGCCGAGTGGATGGGCGAGGCCACCTCGGTGACCCCGCGGTGGGTGAGGACGTCCACCTGGTTGACGCCCAACGCACTCAAGGCGGTCACCGCGCCTCGTGCCGTCGCACCGAACCCGATGACGACCGCACTGAGCCGGCGGCCGTAGTCACCGGTCGAACCGACCAGCGAGAGCGCCTGGAGCACCGACGCATACCCCGCCAGCTCGTTGTTCTTGTGCAGCACGTGGAGGTTGAACGAGCCGTCCGGCTTCCAGTGGTTCATGGCCTCGAAGGCGATGAGCGTGAGTCGCTTGTCGATCGCCAGCTGCGTGATGTCCGTGTCCTGTACGCAGTGCGGCCAGCCCCACAGCACCTGCCCCTCCCTCAGCTGCGCGACGTCGGCAGCGAGGGGCTTGGGCAGCATGATGACGTCGCACTGGTCCACGAGCTGCTCGCGGGTCAGGATCCCGCCGACGAAAGGGCGCAGGTGGTCCTGCGACACCCCGAAGTCCTCGCCATAGCCGTGCTCGAGGAAGATCTGGCTCCGCAGCTCGGGATCGAGGCGTTCCAGGTGCCGCGGGTGGATCGGGAGTCGGCGTTCGTTCTCCTTGCGTGAGCGGGAGACGAGTCCAAGGCTGAGCTGTTGCACGAGATGCCCCTTCAGGTAAGCGCACTGTCTAACACACCGACGTGCCGATGATCGACGGACGGACGCGCGGCGAAGGACCGCTGGGCCCAACGAGCTTCGAGTTCACGCCATGGCCCGTCATCAGGCTTGAGCAATACTGAGCCGATGAGCGACGCGCCACCCGTTCCGGCGACGCGGCCACCTCGAGTGGTCCTGCTCGCCGGCGCCGTCACCGCGCTGGTCGTCATCGTCCTGGTCTTCGCAGCGATCCGGGTCGGCACCGACTGGCCGCACATCCTCGACGGTACCGTCCCTGAGGACGACTTCTCGCAGCGGTACGTCGCGCATCCCTGGCTGGCCTACCTGCACATCGCGCCGGGCGTGGCATACCTGCTCGGCGCTCCGCTGCAGCTCAGCCGCCGCTTCCGCACGCGGCACTACACGGTTCACCGGCGGCTGGGCCGGGTCCTCCTGTCGCTTGCGTTGCTGGCCGGCGTCCTGGCAGTCGTCTTCGGTCTCTTCCTTCCCTGGGGTGGTGTCCTCGAGGCGAGTGCCTCGCTGGTCTTCGGCAGCTGGTTCGTGGCCTGCCTGGTGCTCGCGTTCCGCGCGATCCGGCGCAAAGACGTGTCGCAGCACCGGCGCTGGATGATCCGGGCGTTCGCCGTCGGTGTCGGTGTCGGCACCATCCGGCTGTGGGTCGGGCTGTTCACTGCGCTCACGATCGGTCGCAACGGTGGTCCCGAGGGCCTGACCCTGCCGGATCAGTTCACCTTCGGACTCGCCTTCTGGTTGGCGTTCGCGATGCACGTCGCCGCTCGGCGAGTGGTGGCTGAGGCGGACGCCGGACCTCGAGGGTTAGGTCGAGGACCGACCCGCTGGTTGAGGGGACCTGTCCTGCTGGTGACGCCCCCTTCAGCGGGTGGCAAATCGACCTGTCCAGGCGCGGTGAGGTCGATCTGCCACCTCCTCGACCAAAGAGGCGTATGCCGCCCGCGTGCTGCCGCTGCGAAGGAGGGCTCTCCTGACCCGATCGGGCCATCTCGCGCCCCCTGGGCATAGTCCTTCGACCTACAGCAAGAGGTGGAGTCCCGCGCCGCGACGGTCTGGGACTGTTAGCGCCGACATAGGACGAACGGTTGGGAAATGTCAGCCGTTCGTCCGCAGATGCTCCCCCGCTCAGCCAGTGACCGGGTGGGTCTCGTCGCTCGGCGCTGCGTCTCGATGGGCCGCAGTTCACACCCTTACTGCTTCAGGATCGGATCTCAATGTCTACTCGCAGGGAACGCAGGTCTGGCCTGCTGAAGTCGAAGAAGCGCAAGCTCATCCTCGGAGGTGGAACTGCCCTCGCCCTCCTCGGTGGCATTCCCGCAGCGCAGGCAGCGATACCTGCCTCCAACGGCGTGATCAGCGCCTGCTTCATGAAGACCGATGGTGCAACGCGGATCATCGACGCTTCCAAGACCACCTGCACGAAGAGCGAGAAGCTCATCACCTGGAACCAGACGGGCCCGATGGGTCCCCAGGGGGCCACTGGCGCGAAGGGTGCCAAGGGCGCCACGGGTGACACCGGAGCAACCGGCGCCGACGGTGCCAAGGGCGAGACCGGAGCAGCCGGGGCTGACGGCGCCGACGGCAAGGACGGCGCTGACGGTGCCAACGGCCTCGACGGCAAGGACGGCGCGGACGGTGCCAACGGCCTCGACGGCGCCAAGGGCGAGACCGGAGCAGCCGGCGCTGACGGCGCCGACGGCAAGGACGGCGCTGACGGTGCCAACGGCCTCGACGGCAAGGACGGCGCGGACGGCGCCAACGGCCTCGACGGCGCCAAGGGCGAGACCGGAGCAGCCGGCGCTGACGGCGCGGACGGCGCTGACGGCGCCAACGGCCTCGACGGCAAGGACGGCGCTGACGGCGCCAACGGCCTCGACGGCAAGGACGGCGCGGACGGCGCCAACGGCCTCGACGGCGCCAAGGGCGAGACCGGAGCAGCCGGCGCTGACGGCGCTGACGGCGCTGACGGCGCCAACGGCCTCGACGGCGCCAAGGGCGAGACTGACGGCGCCGACGGCGCAGACCGGCGCAGCCGGCCGGACGGCGCGGACGGCGCCAACGGCCTCGACGGCGCCAAGGGCGAGACCGGAGCAGCCGGCGCTGACGGCAAGGACGGCGCTGACGGCGCCAACGGCCTCGACGGCGCCAAGGGCGAGACCGGAGCAGCCGGCGCTGACGGCGCTGACGGCGCGGACGGTGCCAACGGCCTCGACGGCGCGGACGGCGCCAACGGCCTCGACGGCGCCAAGGGCGAGACCGGAGCAGCCGGTGCTGACGGCGCCAACGGCCTCGACGGCAAGGACGGCGCGTGACGGTGCCAACGGCCTCGACGGAGCCAAGGGCGACACCGGAGCTGACGGCGCCCAGGGCGCGACGGGTGCCACCGGCGCACAGGGTCCCCAGGGCGAGGTTGGCCCCGAGGGTCCTGCTGGTCCGGCTGGACCGATCGGAGCCACGGGAGCTGCTGGTGCCGACGGCAAGGACGGCGCCAACGGCGCTGACGGCCTGAACGGTGCTGATGGCGCGGACGGTGCCAAGGGTGACACCGGCGCCAAGGGCGACACCGGCGCAGCGGGTGCCGACGGTGCAGTTGGCGCCGAAGGCGCAGCAGGTCCTGTCGGGCCGACTGGTCCGCAGGGCGAGGTCGGCGCTGCTGGTCCGCAGGGACCCAAGGGTGATGACGGTGCTGACGGTCTCAATGGTGCCGATGGTGCTGCAGGTGCCGATGGCTCCGCCGGAGAGACTGGCGCCACCGGCCCGCAGGGTCCGATCGGTGAGCAGGGTCAGACCGGAGCCACGGGTGACACCGGACCCCAGGGCCCCAAGGGTGACACCGGCGCGACCGGTGCCACGGGCGCCCAGGGTGCGGACTCGACCGTCGCTGGTCCCGCTGGGGCAACCGGCCCCGCTGGGGCCACTGGTCCCGCTGGTCCGGCCGGTCCCACCGGCGCAGCAGGTCCCGCAGGTGCGACCGGTGCCACCGGTCCGTCTGGGACGGCGACCACCACGGTCGTGACGGTCAGCGCCAACGCCGCCACGGTCTCGGCCACGTGCGCGACTGGCAAGGCAGTCGGCGGCGGTGGCAATCCGGCAGCCGCCAGGAACCTCGACGCGTCCTACCCCTCCATTGGGGGCGTCGCGGCAACCAACGGGTCTTCTCCGACCGGCTGGACGGCTGTCTTCTCTGGGGCCACTGCGGGCAACACGGTGTACGTGATCTGCGCCAGCTGATCCGAGCTCCACGTGCGCGGGCCCGCCAGATCCCTGGCGGGCCCGCCTCGTGTCCGCACCATACGCAAAACGCCATCCGACTCGTTTTGCCGCTGTTACCGTGAAATCCCTGGACCCGAACGCTCAGGGGCGGCCCCGCAGTACCGAACTGGCATGTGAAAGAGGAGTTCCACCCACCATGGTCAAGCGCCCCAGCGGTACGGCTCGACACCCCTACCTCCGTCACGCCGTCGCGCTGGTCGCGCTGGTCCTCGCGCTGGGCGCCTGCGGCAACAGCGACGACGGCATCGTGGCACCTGACGCCAAGAAGGCCTCGGTGGCCCTGGAGGCAGGTCTGGCGGCCCACGCCGCGGGGAAGCTCGACGACGCCACGGCCGACTACGAGGAAGCCCTCAAGTACGACCACAAGAACAAGTTCGCGTTGTACAACCTGGGCCTCATCGACGCCGCGAACGGCAACTACGGCCTCGCCGAGGAGAAGTACCGGGTCGTCCTGGGCCTGGACCCGGCGTACGGGCCGGCCCTGTTCAACCTTGCGATCCTGCGCACTGCCCGGTCGGACGACAAGGAAGCCATGGCGTTGTACGAGCGCGCCGTCGCCGCGGACCCGAAGGCAGCGTCCGCCTGGCTCAACCTGGGCCTTCTCCAGCGGGCCAGCGGTGCGGTCGAGGCCGGGAACAAGAGCGTGCAGACGGCGATCAGCCTCAACCCGAAGCTGAAGGACCCGTTGAAGGAGACGCCCAAGACCGGTGTGACCGAACCCTCCGGTCCAGCCACCAAGTAGCGCCGGGGAGCTGCGGGCTCACGCCTGGTAGGTGCGCAGCCACCGGCGATCGATGTACCGCTTGAGCCGCAAGGAAGCGGACCCATACCACCACCACCGCCCCCGGACGGCGAGTCCCACGCCGCCCCCGAGATCGAGGATGGACAGGGCGCGTCGTTGGGGCCGGTACACCGGCAGCGGCTCCTCCTGCACCCGCGCGAGCAGGCTCCGAAGCAGTACGGGGCCCTGCCGCACCCCATGCACGCCGATGCGCGGCAGCGGCCCGGGGAGGAAGCGCGCGCAGTCGCCGGCCGCATAGACCTCCCTGCGATCCGCGTGCTGGAGAGTCGCCCGCACCGGCACCCCCCGCTCGTCGCCGAGGTGGAGGTCGGCGAGGAGTCGCGGCGCCACCAGCCCGGTGGCGAGCAGCGCGACGTCGTGGGACAGCTCCGCGCCGTCGTCGAAGACCAGCGTCCGCTCGCCGACCTCACGCACCGCGCGCGCGATGAATACCTCCACCCCCCGCGCAACCAGGAGCTTGTCGATGCGCCGGCGTGCGCCCGCAGGCAGGTCGGCGCCGACGACAGGACCGGACTCCACCAACCGGACCCGGGTCACGTCCGGGCGCTGCGCCAGGTGGGCCGCGAGCTCCAGGCCCGAGGCGCCGCCACCGACGACGGTGACGCTCGCTCCTGCCTGCCCCGACGACCGCAGTCGGGCAGCCAGGTCCGCGATGCCGCTCAACGGCTTGACCGCGAGGACGGACGGATGGACGCTCATGCGCACTCGCGCCACCACACTGCCGATGTTGAGCGACAGCACGTCGTAGGCCAGCTCGGCGCCGTCCGACGTCACCGCGACGCGCGCAGTCGGATCGAGGGACTCCAGTGAGGCCTCGTGGAACGTCACCCCAGCAGCGCTCGCGAGCGCCCGCACGTCGATCCTGCCGACGTCGCTGGACAGGACGCCGGCAGCCGTGGCCGAGGCCACTCCGCTGTAGTAGAAGTACCGCGGGGCCAGCAGGTGCACCTGGTATCCGGCGGCAGCCAGCTCCTCGGAGCGCTTGACGACGTGGAGGTGGGCATGTCCAGCGCCGACCAGGAGCAGGACCGGCACCGGTGGACCTCAGCATCTCGATCGCGAACGTGGATCCGGGAGCCCACAGCTCACCGTCGGAAGGACACATCGAGCGTACCCGCGGCCCGTGCGCCGGCCGACGCCGGCGCCGACGGTGGAGCTCTCGCTGTCAGGTCCTCGCGGGGTCAGCCGGTTCCCCAAGATCGGCGAGTACATTCGTGGTCATGTCCGACTGGAATGCGTCTGTGATCGAGGAGTTCCGGGCCAACGGCGGCCAGGTCGGGGGGCCCTTCGCCGGCGCCCCCATGCTGTTGCTGCACACGATCGGCGCCAAGAGCGGGACCGAGCGGATCAACCCGATGATGTACCAGGCCGTCGGCGAGAGCTTCGCGGTGTTCGCCTCACGGGCCGGTGACGTCCGCAACCCCGACTGGTACCACAACCTCCTGGCCCATCCCGAGGTCAGCGTCGAGGTCGGCACGGAGACCATCGAGGTGACCGCGCGCGTCCTGGACCCCGAGGAACGCGAACCGATCTGGCAGGACCAGAAGACCCGCTACCCCGGCTTCGCCGAGTACGAGGCCAAGACCACGCGAGTCATCCCCGTGGTCATGCTCGACCGCCGCTGACCGACGCGGCCATGACGGTATCTCGGCAGCAGATCGTCAACCCCTGCTGAGGATCTCGGCGATGGCGTCCTGGCCTCGCGCCTCGGCGTGTTCGAGCGCGGTCACGCCGTCCCCGTCCGCGACGGATCGGTCCGCGCCGGCGTCCAGGAGCAGGCGCACGACCTCCTGGTGGTTGGGCCCGCCGTCGCCGAGGAGCACGGCTTCGAGCAGTGCCGTCCACCCGAGCCGGTTGACGTGGTCGACGTCGATCCCGGTGCCGAGGACGCGACGCACGTATTCCACGTGGCCGCGTTCACTGGCGGGGATCAGGGAGGTGCCGCCATACCGGTTGAGGATCGTGAGGTCCGGTTCGGCCGGCAGCAGCGCCTCCAGCATCGCGACGCTGCCGGTCACCCCGGTGACGAGCCAGGCCGTGTCGTGCTGGTCGTCGAGGGCGTCGGGGTCAGACCCCAGTGCGACCAGCAGCCGCGCCACGTCCACGTGGTCACCGGTCGCCGCGAGCAGGAGCGCAGTGCGCCCCCGTGGGTCGCGGGTCTCGAGGTCCGCGCCCGCCCGCAGAGCGCGCGCGACCCGGTCGGCCTCCCCGTCCTCGGCAGCCCGGAGAAGGGCCGCCTTCGGATCGGTGGGCGGTGACGGGGCGAGCGCCGCCCGCAGCGCAGCCTCAAGACCCGGGAAGCTGCGACGCTCGGCCATCTGCAGCGGGGTCAGCCCTTCGTCGGTCGACTCGCGGGTGAGCTCGACCCCGCCCGCCACCAGGACGCGGATGGTGTCGACGTAGTCCGACGTGTCCTCGCCGAGCCAGACGGCTTCGTGGATGGCCTGGTAGCCGATGCGGTTGACGTGGTCCCGGTCGACTCCGGCTTGGAGCAGCCGTCCGACCACCAGGGCGTGTCCGCGTTCGGCGGCGCGGATGAGTCCGGTGCCGTTCCAGCTGTCCTTGTCGTCGACCTCGGCGCCGTGCTGGAGCGTCAGGTCCAGCAGGTCGAGGTGGCCCTCACTGGTGGCGATGAGGTAGGCCGACTGCATCGTGGCGTCCTTGGCGTTCACATCGGCCCCCGCGTCGATGAGTGCCGCCGCGCGCTGGACGTCGCCCGCCCACGCGGCGTCACGCAGCTGCCCGTCCAGGTCGCCCGCCGCGGGATCGGCCGACGAGCAGGCGGTGAGCGCCAGCACGACCACCACCAGCATCGCCGTTCGCACGAGAGCGGCCTTCATCGTCCTCGGCTCACCGGCTGGGGTCACTGGTGTGGCCGCGACCTGACCTGAACGGGTTGGTGACCACCTCGTACGGCGGCGCTGCGACCTGCTCGTCGAACTTGCTGTCGACGTAGAGGATTCGCCCGCGCAGGACCTTGGCGGTGGTCAGGACCCGATCCGGGTCGCTCGCCCTGTCGTTGAGGAGCCGGGCCGACGTGCCGTCGTGCGCCAGCCGCAGGGTGGTCACGACGCGTGAGAAGTTGCGCACCACGATCAACCTCGACCCGCGCAGCACCAGCCCGTCGGCGTTGACCAGATCGGCTCCGTGGGTGTCGACCGGGGTGACGGACCTGTCGCCGAGGTCGAAGCGCCACAACCGCCCGGCGTTGCCCTGGGCGACGATGAGCGACCCGCGGTCGGGACTGGTGACGATGCCACCGAGGTTGAAGCCGGGGCTCGTCGCGATGGTCCCGGTGGCGTCGGCCCACAGCTCGACCTCGAATCCGCCGTGGTGCGCAGCAACCCGGAAGACCTGCGGCGCATTGGAGTTGGTGAAGTAGGCGGCGCCGTCCGGGCCGATCCACACGTCGTTGAGGAAGACGTTCTCGGCCGGAGCGCGCAGCGCAGCAAGGAGGTCGCCGTGACGGTCGTAGACCCACAGGTCCGGGCGGCCGGTGCCGATGCCGTTGGGACCCCCGGCGATGTAGACGTTCCCGACCCTGTCGGTGGTGATCCCGCGGGCGGTGAAGCGCCCGTCGGTGCCGTCACCGGGCAGCCACTGCTCCGTCCTCGGCGACCGCGCGGTGCCGCGGTGGATCTCACCACCGGTCACCTCACTCACGTAGAAGCGTCCGCGGCGCTCGTCCACGCCGATCCCCTCGAACTTCGATCCCCCCTGGTCACCGGTCAGCTGGTAGGTCCCGGGTCGGCCGCCACGATCGGCGGAGGCGGGCCCGGCGCTGCCGAGGACCAACCCGAGAGAGGTCGTACCGACGAGCAAGGTGGTGATGGTGTGCTTCATGGTCGGGCTCCGTTCACGCGGCAGGAGATGGGTGCAGGGCTTCGGAGCCAGTCTGCTCGCCCCGCCCCCGGTCTTCGTCGAACAGCCGGCCACTTCCCGGTAACCAGTTGGTTGATGACCCGGGTTCATCCCACCCCTAGGCTGGACGGTCATGCAGTCCCAGCAGAGTGCGGCCACCGCCGGGCGGGACCTCCGCGCGGACAGCCGCGGCGTCCTCGCCCCGGCAGTCCGGCTCGAACGCTGGCTCCGCATCGTCCTGGTGACGCTCGTGGTCACCTCCGCCCTGCGGTATGCCGGCCGCCACGGCCTGGACGCGCGTGGCCTGCTCGTCCTTGCCGGGGCCGCCTGCCTGGTGGGGGTGTATGTCGCGCGGCCGCTCGTGCGTGCCCGCCCCGGCGGGGCGAGGGTCTGGCTGGGCGTGGTCCTGCTCGTGTGGGCGACCCTCACCCTCGCGGCGCCGTCGTTCGCCTGGACCGCGGTCCCCCTCGCCTTCGCCGCCATGGAGGTGCTGGCCTTCCCCCAGGCCGTGTCCGTCGTGGTGCTGATGACGGGGGTCGTCACGGTCGGGTGGCTGCGCATCATCGACGGCTTCGACCCGACCGTCGTGGCCGGCCCGGTCGGCATCGCGCTGCTCACCGTGCTCGCCTACCGCGCGCTCGAGCAGGAGTCGCTGACGAGGCAACGACTCCTCGACGACCTGCTCGCCGCACAGGAGGACCTGGCAGCAGCCCAACACCGGTCCGGGGCCCTGGCCGAACGCACCCGTCTGTCGCGCGAGATCCACGACTCCGTCGGGCAGGCCCTGTCCAGCATCAACCTGCTGCTCAACGCCGCCGAGCAGGACTGGGACCCTCGCCCCGACCAAGCCCGGTCCCACATGCGCACCGCTGCGGGGTCCGCCCGCGCCGGGCTGGACGAGGTGCGCCGCGTCGTGCGTGACCTGGCCCCGGCCGAGCTCGAGGGGCAGGACCCGGTCGACGCCGTGCCCGCTGAGCTCTCCCGGCTGGCGGCCCGGGTCGGACCGCCCGTCACCGCCCACGTCCGGTTGCACGGCACCCCGACGAGCCTGGCGAGCGACCTGGCGAGCGCGATCATCCGGACCACCCGTGGTGCGCTCGCCAACGTGCTGGAGCACTCGGCGGCCAGCCAGGTGGTCATCAGCCTCACCTACCACCCCGACGAGGTGCTCCTCGACGTCCGTGACGACGGGGTGGGTTTCGACCCTGCACGCCGCCGGGCTCCCGGGTCGCGCGGGCGCGGGCTCAGCGGCATCATCTCCCGAGCCGAGGACCTCGGCGGACGGGCCCTGGTCGAGAGCGCCCCCGGCGAGGGGACGACGGTCTCCGTGGCCTTCCCCACCGGAAGCGCAGGCACCACCCCATGACCCTGATCCGTGTCGTGCTCGTCGACGACCACCCGGTGGTCCGTGCGGGCCTGCGGGCCCTGATCGACGGTCAGGACGACCTGCGCGTCGTCGGGGAGGCTGACGACCCCGCGACGGCGGAGCGCATCGTCGAGGCCGAGCGCCCCGACGTCGTGCTGATGGACCTGAACTTCGGGGCCGGTCCGGACGGGGCGGAGGCGACGGCCCGGCTGACGGCGCTCGCCGATCCGCCGCGCGTGCTCATCCTGACCACCTTCGACACCGAGGCCGACATCCTGCGTGCCCTCGACGCCGGAGCCACGGGCTACCTGCTCAAGGACGCGCCCCCGCAGGAGCTGTGGGCCGGCATCCGGACCACGGCGCGCGGCGAGACCGTCCTGGCCAGCTCGGTGGCGGCCACCCTCGTTCGTCGGGCCGCCTCCCCGGGGCCCGTCGTCACCGAGCGTGAGGTGGAGGTCCTCGAGCTGCTCGCCCGCGGGCTCGGCAACAAGGAGATGGCGCGCGAGCTGTTCGTGTCCGAGGCAACCGTCAAGTCACACCTGGTGCACATCTACAGCAAGCTCGGCGTCGACACCCGCTCCGGTGCCGTCGCCGCCGCCATCGGCCGGCGGATCATCCGGCCGTAGACACCCGTCGCATCGCCACCCGCGGCGGCTCAGGGCGCGTCGTCCCGCGGCCACCGTCATGAACGGCCACGCGGGCAGCAACGGAGCCATGTACGCGCCCGTCGCGTGGTAGACGTCCGGGCGACCCGGCCACACCACCGATCCTTCGTTCATGTCCTCGTCGAGCTCGTTGATCCAGCTGCCCGTGGTGTCGACGAAGTAGGCCGCCGCGTGGTCCCACAGGCGTCGGTACCACTGCTCCCACTCCGCCTCGCCGGTCAGCGTGCCGAGCAGCGCAGTGGCCTGGATGCCCTCGCAGACCGGCCAGTGCAGGCGCACGTCGGAGACCGGCCTGGAGTCCCAGTCGACCGTGTAGACCAAGCCGTCGCGGCCGTCGACTCCCCACGCGGACAACGCCTTTCGCGCCAGCTGCGCCGCTGAGTCCAGGACCCAGGCAGGGGTCTGCACGCGCGGTGAGGCGTGCAGCCCACACAGCAGCCGGGCCCACTCGAGCAGGTGGCCGTACGTCGCACCATACGGACGGAACGGGTCGTTGGGGTTGTCGATGTTGTAGTCCGGCAGCTCCTGCCACTGTGCGTCGTAGTGCTCGGGCAACAGCCAGTCGCGACCACGTGCGTGCCGGTTCACGATCCGTTCGCAGATCCGCAGCGCCCTCTCGTGCCAGACGTCCTCGTCGAGCGCGTCGCCGATCGCGAGGAACGCCTCGACCGCGTGCATGTTGGCGTTGGCGCCGCGGTACTCCTCGGGGTCGTCCCACGTCGCCGACCACGACTCGCACAGGGCGCCCTCGTCCTCGCGCCAGAACCTCTCCTCGACGACCCGGGTCACCTCGGTCGCCAGGGCTCGGGGATCACCGGCGCGAGCCCCCTGGGCCTGCGCCGCCAACGCCGAGGCCGCGGCGAGGATCACGTGCACGTGCTCGTATGCCGTCTTGCGCCCCGTCCGCTGCAACGTCCCGAACCAGCCACCGGCCACCTCGTCGCGGAACACCCCGTCGAGGGAGGACAACCCGTGGTCGAGCAGCCGCCCCGAGCCCGGGAGCCCGAGCACCGAGGCCAGGCCGGCCACGTGGGTCATCCGCGCCGTCAGCAGCAGCGACGGCTCGCGTCCCGGCATCGGGGTCCCGTCGCCACCGAGGTAGGCGAAGCCGCCTCCGGGCAGCACGCTCGGCAGGACGAAGTCGATCATCCGCGCGAACCGCTCCTGGACCCAGAGCTGGTGCGCCGGGCGCTCGGCCCAGCGGCTGGCACCGGGGACGGCGGGGGTGGACGAGGACGAGGTGGTGTCGCTCATGGCGGCCTTTCCTGCGTTGACGGGGTCGGGCTGGTGCGGCTCGACTGCCAGTCTGGCGCAAGGCAGCCCGAACGCCGCGGCCAGGACGACCCGGGGTTCCAGCGGTAGAGGACCCGGACCTCGCCACCGCTTCATCCGAGTAGGCCTGCTCCCTCGTCCGACCGGCTGAGGACGGCGGGGAACCGCCATGCGCAGCACCGGTTCTCGGCACCATACGAGGCATGGATCTGGACCATGAGGGTCGCACCGACCTGCACTACGCAGCCGCCGACGGCGACCTCACCCTGGTGGGCCAGCTCGTGGCGCAGGGGTACGACGTGTCGCTGGCCGACACCGGTGGGTACACCCCGCTGCACCTCGCAGCCCAGTACCAGCGTGCCGACCTGGTACCGGTGCTGGTGGCCGCAGGGGCGCTGCTCGAGGCGCGCGACCAGTGGGGCAACACCCCGCTGTGGCGGGCGATGTCGTCCTCACGCGGACGCGGCGAGACCATCCTGGCCCTGCTCGCAGCCGGCGCCGACCCGGACGCGGAGAACAACCACGGCACCTCCCCGCGGGTCGGCGCGCTGCGCATCGGCCACTACGACGTGGCCCAGTACTTCCTCGACCTCACCAGCAGCCGCGCCAGCTGAGCCTGATCAGCTAGACGTTGAGCAGGAGGGTCGCGTTGAACAGGCTGACGAGGAACCCGACGATCAGGATCGCGTCGAGCACGCCGTAGGACATGAGGTGGAAGTTGGCGAGCTTCCACCTCACGGGTGCGTCGGCATACCCGCGTGGTTTCCAGTGCCGCAGGCGCTGGACGTACCAGACGACGATCACCACGCCGTAACAGATCGCACTGAACTGCCACGCGGATCCCATTCCCCCAGTGTGCGGCGACCGTCTTCGCCGCGCCCACCCGAGTGGTCGGCGGGCTGCGGGGGGCCGGGGCGGTGGGTCGGCCGACGGCCAGTGGATCGGCCGTCTGGTCAGACCTGGCCGACCTCGCCGCGTCGATGGGCTCCCGACCGTTAGCGTCCTGGCACGTGACAGGTGCCGCTCCCGCCCCCGGGGATCGCGCGCCATACCCCCGGAGGACGGCCATGGCCCCATCCCTGCTGAACCACCGCACGCGACGCCACCCCCTGAGCGCCCTCTCCCTGGGCACCAGGCCACTGCGCCGGCTCCTGACGGCCGGGGCACTGACCGGCGTCGTGCTCGCGGGACTCGCGCTCACCCCCGCGCAGGCCGACCCCATCTCCCCCGGACCCACCCGCCCGACGAGCGTCTACCGCCCAGCCGAGTTCCGGATGAAGGCCAAGCTGGAGGCGCGGGCGACGACGGCGACGTTCGGCTCGTCGTTCACCGGCGCGGTCGTCGACGCAGCGAGCGGTCGCGTCGTGTGGAGCCGCAACGGCACGACCGGCCTGATGCCTGCCTCCACCACGAAGCTCGTGACGGCGACCGATGCGCTGCGGGTGTTCGGCGCCTCCCACCGGTTCGTCACCAGCGTGAAGCGTGGGCCGTCGCCCGACCAGGTCATCCTCGTCGGCTCCGGCGACCCGGCCTTCAGCACGGCGCAGGTAGCCACTCTTGCCAGGGCCACCGCGGCCGCGACGAAGGCGGCGGGCCGGACCACGGTGCGCCTGTACGCCGACGACCACCTCTTCCCCGCGCCCACTCTCGCGACGGGGTGGAAGTCCACGTACATCCCGGCGGACACGACCTGGCTGCGCGCCCTGGTCGTGGACGGCCGGCAGAGCTCCGACACGAGCATCGACGCCGCCCAGCTCTTCGCCGCCCAGCTCAAGGCGAACGGTGTGACCGCAACGAAGATCGGTCGCGGCCGCGCTGCCGTGGATGCCCCGGTCATCGCGACGTCGGCCGGCCTCACCGTCGGCCAGATCGTCACGCCGATGCTGCTCAACTCCGACAACGAGCACGCCGAGGCGCTGCACCGCCTGGTGGCCATCGAGGCGGGGTACGGCAGCACGTGGACGGCGGCCAGCACGGCGCAGCAGGCCCTGCTCGGGAAGGAAGGACTGTCCGCGACGGCGTTGCATGACGGTTCGGGCCTGTCACGCAGCGGCCGGCTCTCGGGCCTGCAGCTGGCGCGCATCGTGGCCAACGCGTTCGAGCCGGGCAACGCCACGCGAGCTCGCCCTGCTGCGCTCCGACACGGCGCTGCCGATCTCTGGCCGGACCGGGACCCTCAGGTCGTCGCTCGGCCGGTTCACGACCGCGCAGTCCACGTGCGCGGTCGGCCGCGTGCACGCCAAGACCGGCACGTTGAACGACGCCGTCGCGCTGTCCGGCTGGACGGTCGGGGCCGACGGCCAGGTGAAGACCTTCGCGTTCGTGGTCAACGGCAGGAGCGCGACGCTCGCGCTGAAGCAGGGTCTGGACATGCTGGCCGCCACGGTCACCGGCTGCTACTGACCTCTTGACGTTCGAACACCTGTTCGAATAGAATGGCCCATGGCCATCGCACCGTTGCACCCCTCACCGCCGTTGGCGGTGGCCGACGGGGTGCGCCAGGTGCACTCGGTGCTGGACCGTTGCGCGGGGGTCGAGGACCTCCCGGGGTATGCCGCCGCGAGCCTGATCGGTGAGCTGGAGCGGGCGGTCACCCGGTTGCAGGCCCTGAAGCTGTCCCTGGTGGCGGTGGTCGACAAGGCCGACCTGGCCGCGGACGCGGGGATGACCGGCACCGGGGCCTGGCTGGCCGCCCGGTCACGCAGCGATGGGGCGGCGGCGGCCAGGGAGGTTCGGTTGGCCACAGCGCTGGACGAGGGCCTGGCCGCGACGCGGGCCGCCCTGGGTGGAGGCGAGCTGTCGACCGAGCACGCCCACGTCATCGCCCACGCCGCCCGGCAGCTGCCGGCTGGTCTGGGTGCGGCCGAGCGGGCCGAGATCGAGCGTTCGCTGGTCGCGGTGGCCAAACGCGTCGACCCGGCCGCGCTGCGCAAGAAGGCCCGCAGAGCCCTGGCAGCCGCCGCGCGGGACCGGGCCGAGGTCGACGCCCACGAGGACGCCGTCCTGCGCACCGAGGAAGAGCAGGCCCTGGCCGCGACGAAGCTGACCCTGCACGACAACCGGGACGGCACCATCAGTGGGCACTTCACCGTGCCGACCCTGGCCGGGCAGATCCTCAAGAAGGTCATCCAGCAGATCGCCTCGCCCCGCCGGTTCGCCCAACGCGCCGCCAGGAACGCCACCATGGACGCCACCGCAGGCGCCGCCGAGGACGCCACCGTGGACGCGGCCACGTTCGCCGGGGCCACGTTCGCCGGGGGCAGCGCGGCCCGGCACGGCGGCGACCTCAGTGCGGCGCAGGTCGCCGAGGCCACCTGGGACGCGTTCCGGGCCGAGGACCTGGACTGGTCGCACAAGTACGGGCGCGCGTTCGTCGAGCTGCTCGAGCACCTGCCCACCGAGCACCTGTCCGGCAAGGTCAACGCCACCATCCTGGTGACCCTCGACCACGACCGCCTCCAGGCATCCCTGGGCGCGGCCCACCTCGACACGGGCCACGACCTGTCCGCCTCCGAGGCCCGCCGACTGGCGTGCGGCGCGGGCATCGTCCCAGCCGTCCTCGGCGGCCAGTCCCAGGTCCTGGACGTCGGCCGGTCCCAGCGCTTCTTCACCGAAGCCCAACGGGTCGCCCTGGCCCTGACCTACGACACCTGCGCCGCCGACGACTGCGACCGGCCCTACGCCTGGACCGAGCACCACCACCAGGACCCCTGGGCGACCGGCGGCGCGACCGACCTCGACAACGCCGTCCCGCTCTGCGGCTACCACCACCGACGCGTCCACGACCCCAGCTACCACCACCGCATCACCCGCGACGGCCCCCACCGCAAACGGGTCACCTACGTCAAGCGAACCTAGGTCGACCCTGATCACGCAGACCCGTGCGGGCCGTTGGTGGCGCGCGGTTGCCGGGACGTTCGCGGCTCGAAAGACTTCGGCCCATGAGTGATGACCAGTGGTTCCGTGAAGCCGTCGTCTACCAGATCTACCCGCGCAGCTTCCAGGACAGCAACGGCGACGGCATCGGCGACCTCCGGGGCATCATCGACCGGCTCGACTACCTCCAGACCCTCGGGATCGACGTGCTCTGGCTGTCGCCGATCTACACGAGCCCGCAGGACGACAACGGTTACGACATCGCCGACTACCAGGACATCGACCCGACGTTCGGGACCCTCGCGGACGTGGACGAGCTCATCGCGCAGACGCACGCCCGCGGCATACGCCTCGTCATGGACCTGGTGGTGAACCACACCTCCGACGAGCACCCGTGGTTCGTGCAGTCACGGTCGAGCACCGACAACCCCAAGCGCGACTGGTACTGGTGGCGGGCGCCGCGCGATGCTGACGGCGGCAGTCCCGGGGGCGCGCCCAACAACTGGGAGTCGTTCTTCAGCGGCTCGGCCTGGGAGCTGGACGAGGCCTCCGGCGAGTACTACCTGCACCTGTTCAGCCGCAAGCAGCCCGACCTGAACTGGGAGAATCCCGAGGTTCGCGAAGCCGTCTACGCGATGATGCGCTGGTGGCTGGACCGCGGCGTCGACGGCTTCCGCATGGACGTCATCAACATGATCTCCAAGGTCACCTCGCTGCCCGACGGCGACCCGATCCCGGGCAACTCCGGCCTCGGCGACGGGACGCCCCACATCCTGAACGGGCCCCGCATCCACGAGTTCCTCCAGGAGATGCACGCGGCGGTGTTCGAGGGCCGCGCGCAGAAGCTGCTGACCGTCGGCGAGATGCCCGGCGTCACGGTCGAGGACGCGATTCTCTACACCGACCCGAAGCGCCGCGAGGTCGACATGGTGTTCCAGTTCGAGCACGTCGGGCTCGACCACGGCGACCACAAGTGGGACCGCCGCGCCCTCGACCTGCGCGACCTGAAGAAGTCGCTGGGCCGCTGGCAGGACGGGCTCGCCGAGGTCGGCTGGAACTCGCTCTACTGGAACAACCACGACCAGCCGCGCGCGGTGTCGCGGTTCGGCTCGGACTCCCCCGAGCACCGGGTCGCCTCCGCCAAGCTGCTCGGCACCGTCCTGCACCTGCACCGTGGCACGCCGTACGTCTACCAGGGCGAGGAGCTGGGCATGACGAACGTGCCGTTCCCGACGTCGGATGACTTTCTCGACATCGAGTCGGTGAACTACTACCGAATGGCCATCGAGTCGGGTTCGGAGGCAGAGGCCGTGCTGGGGAACCTGCGTCTGGGCAGCCGCGACAACGCCCGCTCGCCGATGCAGTGGGACACCAGCGAGCACGGCGGGTTCACCACGGGCACACCGTGGTTCGCGACCAACCCCAACTTCACGCAGATCAATGCCGCGGCCGCGGTCGCCGACGACGACTCCGTGTTCCACCACTACCGCCGAGTCATCGCGCTGCGGCACACCGAGCCGGCGGTCGGTCACGGCGACTTCCACATGCTCGCGGCCGACCACCCGACGCTGTATGCGTTCACCCGCACCCACGAGGGTGTCGAGCTCCTCGTCGTCGCCAACTTCTCCGGTGACGAGCTGGCCCTCGACGTGCTGGACGACCTCGACGGCTGGGCCGACTCGAGCCTGCTGCTCGGCAACCTCGCCGACCCGGTCTCCGTCACCGCTCCGCTGCGTGCCTGGGAGGCCCGGGTCCTGCGCCGCTGAACCGAGAAGTCGTCGCGGCATTCTCGGGACGCGCCGCGACGGTGCGTGTCACCATCATTCGGTGATTCGCGCAGAGCTGGGGTTGGGGATCCTGGGAACGGGCCTGTGGATCTACTGCCTGCTGGACGTGATCCTGTCCGACGACTCGCGCATCCGGAACCTGTCGAAGTCGACGTGGATCTGGGTCGTCCTGGTGACCTCGGTCGTGGGCGCCGTCGCGTGGCTGGTGGCAGGTAGGCCACAGGCGGCGTCACGTGGGCTGCCCTCCAGGGGGAACTCGGGCTTCTCCGAGTACGACCGTCCCGGCAGGTTCGCCGCCACCGACCCGAAGGCGGACGAGGAGTTCCTCAAGCAGGTCCGCGAGCGCGCCGAGGCGCAGCGCCGCGAGGCCAAGCTGCAACGTCTGGCCCGCGAACAACGCGAGGAGCGCGAGCGCCGGGAGATGCGCGAGGCCCACGAGCGTCGTCGGCTGCGCAACCCGTCGGACCCCGTGCAGCCGAGCCAGGACACCGAACCGGCCTAGCTGGTCGCCTCACGCAGGGCTGCCAGCACTCGGGTGTCGATCCCGTCCGGGCTGAGCCGCATCTCGTAGTTCGCCTCCCCCGCCCACGCCGCGAGCGCCACGGACACCGCGTCCTGGTCGTGACCGAGGGCGGAAAGCCGCCGGGAGACCTCGGCTGCCAGGTCACCGGTGAGGGGCAGCACGTCCTGCGCCACCCCGAACATCAGGTCGTTGATCACCAGCAGCCGGGCCAGCTCCTGCGGGGCCTGGGGATGGTCGTCCACCCGCAGGTCGGCGAGCACACCGCAGGCGTCGTACCCGGCGCCGGGCGCCACGGCATACAGGGCAGCACCCTGGCGACCACGTGAGTCGCCACCGGCCTCGTCACCCGCGAGCAGCGCCGCGAGCAGGCGGTCGGTCAGTGACCCGCCGGCGGAGTCGAGCCACGCCTGTTCCATCGCGGCCACGACCTCGCCACCGGTGAGGATGTTGCCCTGGATGGCGTAGCCACCGGTGGCCTCTCGCCCACTGACGCCACCGGCCCAGGACATGCACTCGCCGCCGGTGTAGGTGGCCTGCGAGTCGAGCCCGACGACGCCCAGCTGGCGGTGCTCGCGGCCGTCGTCCGGCTCGGTGCAGGCCGTCACCGCGGCTGCGGCGTCGGCTCCCCCGGCCAGCGCCGCGAGCGCGGTCTCGCGGTAGGAGACCCGAGCCATCGCCTGGCTCGCGACGGCGCCGACTCCCAGGCGGGCCTGCGGCACCACTGCTCCGACGAACGGGAACTTGCTCGCGACGGCGACCCCGAAGGCGTCACCGACCTGACCGGCGATGGAGAACGTCATGGCCCAGACGCTAGCCCGCACGCGCAGCCGCGGCACGGCCGGGGCGAGGCGGCCAGCACCAAGTGATCACAGTGACCGGTCAGCGCGCTCGGGGGTGGCGCCGTCAGCGCCCAGTGATCACAGTGACCGGTCAGCGCGCTCCCGGGGTCGCGCCATCAGCGCCAAGTGATCACAGTGACCGCTCAGCGCGCTCGGGGGGTCGCGCCATCAGCGCCAAGTGATCACAGTGACCGGTCGGGTGCCGGTTCCCGCACCTCGGGCCGCTCGTCGGCGGCAGCGGACTCGATCAGGCGGCCCAGGACCTCGACGGTGTGCACGCCCGAGAGCCCGACCCTGCGGTTGCCCATGTAGAACGGCACCGCCGTGATCCCGAGGTCGCGCGCAGCCTCCTCGTCGCCACGGACCTCCTCGGTGTACTCGTCGCCGGCCAGCACCACGGACACGCGGCGGCCGTCCAGCCCGGCCTCCGCTCCGAGCCGTTGCAGCGTCTCGACGTCGTCGACGGCCTTGCCCTCGGTGAAGTGCGCGCTGAACATCCGCTCCAGCACCGCGCCCTGCAGGGCCGGTCCGCCCTGGGCGAGCCCGAGCGCGACCAGCCGGTGGGCGTCGAAGGAGTTGGCCCGCACCTGGGCATCCACATCGATGTCGAGACCGTCGGGACGCGCCATCGTCGCGGGACGCTCGGCCATCTCACGGGCCCCGGCCAGGTCTGTGCCGTAGGTGCTGGCCAACCACGCGAGCACGCTCTCCTCACCACCCCTGGGAGTGCTGGGGTCGAGCTCGTAGGCGCGGTAGGTCACGCTGACCTCGGCCGGGTGGGCACTCTCGGCGATGGCCAGCTCGAGGCGCCGCTTGCCCAGGTAGCACCACGGGCAGACCACGTCGGCCCAGACGTCGATCTCCACTGCGTTCATCGCTCCATCCTCACACGGGTCCGAGACCTTCGGCGGCGGCGGGACGGCGCAGGGCCCCCACCGCGTCGCGGTGGGGGCCCTTCGTGGAGCTGGAGGTCAGCCTCGGAGCTGTGGGGCTCAGGGGCGGCCGTAGGTGACGCTGGTGGACCAGATGCTGCGCAGGGCGACAGCCTTGCCCGAGCGGGGGCTGTCCCACATCATGCCGTTACCGGCGTAGATGCCCATGTGGTAGGCCGGGGCGCCGAAGAACACGAGGTCGCCGGGCTGCGGGTTGGACACCGGGGTGACGGCCTGACGCTGCTGCTCGGCCGTGCGCGGCAGGTTGATGCCGACCTGGCGGAACACGTAGGACGTGAAGCCGGAGCAGTCGAAGCCCGCGGGGGTCGTGCCGCCGTAGACGTACATGATGCCGGCGTACTGCGCCGCGATGCCGAGGACGCCACCGGCGGCCGGCTTCGAGGAGGGCTTGACCACGGGCTTGGGCGCAGCCTGTGCAGCGGGGGCCTGACGCTGGGTCGAGCGGCTGGCGGTGGCCGGAGCGCGGGTCTCGGCGACCACCGGTGCAACCACGGGGCGCGCCCTCGGCTTCGGCTTCGGCTTGGGCTTGGGCTTGGCGGTCGCCGTGAAGCCGATGACACCGAACGCGTCAGCGGCCCGGGGGGCGGCGGCCGCGGGGGCCTGCACGGCAACCGGCGCCGTGACGACGGAGACACCGTTGGTCGCCGGCTCGACGACCGGAGCGGCGGCGGCGGGAAGGGCGAAGGACGCCACGAGACCACCGGAGGCCACGAGCACGGCGGAGGTCTTGACGGCGGGCTGAACGGCCTTGGCGGCGATGTCAGCGAGCTCGGAAACGGGGTTGAAGCGGCCTGGGGCGCGGTGGCGCCCAGCAGAGTATGAAGCCACGATGGATGAACCTCCAGCGCCTACGAGGTGAGCTGTCGGGTTCGGGTGGAGGTAGATCACCCGGCCCTCGCGGTTTGCCACCCGACCTTGCGGGCGCTCACGCGAGGACTTAACCCCAAGGACCATCCGTGGACGGCCCGAAAGTTGGGTCCCCCGCTCCTGCCGAGCGGTGTTGCTGGTGAACCCGGGATGTGGTGACAGGACTAGGCGATCCACAGCGGGCCAGACTCCTCGGGGGGCGAGGAGGCCTCGACCACCGTACACAAGGGCCCCAGCAATGTCACGTTCGTGTCACGACGGGTCAAGACCTGGCCAAGAACGTGCCTGCAAACGACAGGTCCCGGGCGCCGGGCGAGGGCCACAGGCGCGGCGACGATGCTGCCGTAACGCCAACCGCCGGACCGCCGGACCGCCGGACCGCCAACCGCCGGACCGCCGACCGCCGGACCGCCGGACCGCCGAGCGGCCACGACACGTACGGGTCAGATGAGCGCGGCGAACACGTGCTGGGCCACGTCGTCGGGCAGGGAGACCGCGGTGGAGTCCGGCGCGTCCTCACGCACAGCCACGACCCGGCCGTCGGCGCGGTGCACCCGGACCCGCTCGCCGGGCAGCAGCCGGGCGACGGTCAGCAGGGCGAGGGCCTCGTGGTCGACCTGGACCGGTTCGCCGATGCGGCGCACCAGGACGGTCTCGGGGTGCTCCCCTGCGAGCTCGGTGAGCGTCTGCAGGCCGGTGCGGAAGCCTTCCATGGGCTCCTCCTCACCGAGCTCCTCGAGCCCCGGGATGGGGTTGCCGTACGGGGAGTCGTGGTGGTCCTTGAGCAGCGCGAGGATCTTGCGCTCGACCCGCTCGGACATGACGTGCTCCCAGCGGCAGGCCTCGTCGTGGACGTACTCCCACTCCAGCCCGATGACGTCGACGAGGAGCCGCTCGGCGAGGCGGTGCTTGCGCATGACGCGGGTGGCGAGCAGCCGACCGTGCTCGGACAGCTCGAGGTGGCGGTCGCCGCCGAGGCTGAGCAGGCCGTCGCGCTCCATCCGGGCGACCGTCTGGGACACCGTGGGACCGGAGTGACCGAGCCGCTCCGCGATGCGGGCGCGCAGGGGCACGATGCCCTCTTCCTCGAGCTCGAAGATCGTCTTGAGGTACATCTCGGTGGTGTCGATCAGGTCCGTCACGGTGCAAGCCTCTCACCTGCGGCGCTCAGCGCGTCACGATCGCCCGGCCACCTGTCCTGCACGCATCGCCAGCACCGGGTCGTAGCGGGGCACCCAGTGGGCCAGCCAGCCGGTGCCGACGAGGGCCAGCCCGCCCAGGGTGACGCAGGCCGCGGCCAGACCCGCCTGCGCGGTGACGAGGCCGACCAGGGCCGGCGAGCCGCTCGCCCCGAGAACGGACACGAACCGCCAGCCCCCCAGGAACTGCGACCGGCCCCGCTCGGGTGCGCTGTCGGCGCCCAGCGTCATCACGATGCCGGACCCCAGGCCGTTGCCCACCGCGGCCACCAGCGCGGCGGCCGTGACGGTGACCGCGCTGTGGGTCAGCGGCAGCAGGACCATCCCGATGCCGAGCAGGACCACGCACGGCACCGCCACCCAGATCCGGCCGAACCGGTCCATCACCGACCCGGCCGGGTAGAACAGCAGCATCTCGACCCCGCCGACGACCCCGAAGATGACCGCAGTGGTGCTGGCGGACAGGCCGACGTGGGCCGCCCAGAGCGGCAGCAGGACGAGTCGGGCCGAGCGCGCAGCCCCGATGACCATGACGCCCATGCCGATGGTGAGGTAGACGCGGCGGTGGTCCCACAGCACCCTCCCCGTGCCCATGCGGACCGGCTCGTCCAGCTGCTCGTTGGCCCGGGCCGCGGGTGGTGTCGTGAGGTCGGGGCCGAACCGGACCAGCGCGGCCGTCCCGAGCCCGGCCACGACCGCGACTGCGAAACCGGCACGCGGCCCCCACGCGTGGACGATCGGCGCCCCCACGAACGGCCCGATGAACATCCCGATGCGGTTGACGCCGCCGAGGGTCGACATGGCCCGTGCCCGCATGGTGATCGGCACCGCGTCGATGAGGTAGGCCTGCCGTGCGACGAGGAACACCGACGCGGTGAACCCCATCGCGAACACCATCACCATGAGCACCCCGAGCGAAGGTGCCATCAGCGCCACGGAGGCTGCCGCGGCATCCACCCCGCTGGCCCACAGCAGCGCTCGGCGCTCCCCGACCCGGTGGACGAGAGCGCCGGCCGGCACGGCGAAGACGAGCTCGGCGACGAGCGCCAGCCCGGCTGTCAGGGCCGCGACCGACGGCGTCGCCCCGAGGTCGAGAGCGCTGAACGTGACGATGGGGACGACCGCGCCGGTGCCGACGGCCGCGATGATGGTCGGCCCGAAGGCCGGGACCGCGATGGCCCTCAGGCTGAAGGGCGTGGTCGTCGTGGGTCCTGGGTCCGGTCGCGGGGAGTCGTCCATCGCCGTCCATGATGAGGCGTTCGTCGAGCCGGCGCTCGCCGGTTCCAGGGCAAGGGCTACCTTCGGGCCATGGCTTTCATCGTGCCTGCGAGGTTCTGCGGCCCTCCCGTGTCCGGCAACGGAGGCTGGGTCAGCGGTCACCTGGCTCGGCTCGTCTCCACCACGCCCGAGCGGCCCGCGGTGACGGTCCGCCTCCGGACTCCCCCACCCCTGGACCGCGAGCTGGCGGTGAGCGAGGCAGAGGGCGCGACCGAGGCGGACGGCGTCCTCGAGGTCGCCGACGGGGACCACCTCGTCGCGCAGGCCCACGCGGCCCCGGGTCCGCAGCCACGCGGCATACCGGGTCCGGTGTCGTTCGAGGCGGCGCAGGCGGCCGGCAAGCGCTACGAGGGGCTGGCGGACCACCCGTTCCCCACCTGCTTCTCCTGCGGCACCGCTCGCACGCACGGGGACGGCCTGCGGCTGCAGCCCGGGCCCGTGCCGGGCACCGACACGTACGCGTGCGCGTGGGTGCCGGCGCAGGACGTCGACACCGAGACCGTGTGGGCGGCGCTGGACTGCCCCGGAGGCTGGGCCGCGGGCATCGCCGGCCGCCCGATGGTGCTGGGCACCATGACCGCCCGCGTCGACGCCCTCCCTGTCGCCGGTGAGCCGCACGTCGTGATGGCGTGGCAGCGCGGCGAGCAGGGACGCAAGCACTTCAGCGGCACCGCCCTGTATGCCGCCGACGGTGCCCTGCTCGCGCAGGCCGAGGCCACCTGGATCGCCATCGACCCCACCACCGTCCGTCCCGCAGGAGGTGTGGCATGACCACCGCCCGGGGATGCGTGGTGAGTGGGGAATGCCGCGATGAAGTTGACCGTTCAACCATGCATGACCCAGACGCATGACGACCTGACCGAGCTCGAGTCCCAGTTCACCGACCACCTCGCGCTGTCGCCCGAAGCCGCGGACCTGCTGTTCCGCGAGGCACGCACCGCCAACGCCTTCAGCGACGAGCCCGTCACCGACGAGCAGGTGCGCGCGATCTACGAGCTGGTCAAGTGGGCTCCGACCTCGATGAACAACCAGCCGCTGCGCATCGTCCTGGTCCGCACTCCCGAGGCGCGCGGCCGGCTCGTCGAGCACATGGGCGGCAACAACAAGCCGAAGACCTCGACCGCGCCGCTCGTGGCGATCCTCGCCGCCGACGACGACTTCCACGACGAGCTGCCCACCGTCTTCCCCATCTTCCCCGGCGCACGGGAGGTCTTCTCGGACGACGACTTCCGTCGCACCACGGCCACGATGAACGCGACGTTGCAGGCGGCCTACTTCATCCTCGGTGTCCGCGCAGCAGGTCTGGCCGCGGGCCCGATGACCGGGTTCGACGCCGAAGCGGTGACCCGCGAGTTCTTCCCGGACGGCCGGCACCGCGCCCTGATGGTCGTCAACATCGGCCGCCCCGGACCGGAGGCGTGGTTCGACCGCCTGCCGCGACTGGACTTCGACGAGGTCGTCACCACGGCTTGAGCCGGCACCGTGCCGCCACTGCGTCGCACCGCGTCGGCACAACGCGGAGGCCACGATCCGAACACCGTCCCTTAACCCGTTGCGGGAGACGCCAAAGCGATTTAGCGTCGAGGTACACGGAAGGGAGGTGGTCCAGGAATTGATTTCATATTGGACGCGTGAGGTGACTGCGCGCTAGGTGCGCAACGTCGACTGCTTCGACGGCGCGACCCTGCGCAATCCCAAGCAGTTCACCGCAGCCCGTGGGCCGTGCAGGTCGTCCCCTGCACATGCTGAGCCGCTCGACTTCGGCAAAGCGAGGCCCGCGGGCTGTTCCGTGCCCGCGGAGGTTCCGACGCGATGGCCGGTAGGTAGTACGCCGGCGAGGCCGCTGCGGATGAGGCGGTGAGCGGCGGTCTCGATCCCCCGACGAGACCGCCGCCCACCTGTCTGTGGAGCGCCGGTGAGGCGCTGTGTGGTCAACCAGGCGGTCGACCGGTCCGGCTACCCAGTCGGCCGAGCCGCCGCCGCCGGGCGCAGGCTGGCGGCGTCGGCGGCCAGCTGCTCGACCAGCGCCCAGTCACCACGGGCGATCGCCTCCTTCGGCGTCAGCCACGAGCCGCCGACACAGCCGACGTTGGGCAGGGCCAGCCAGTCGGCCGCCGTCTCACGGGTGATGCCGCCGGTCGGGCAGAACCGCAGCTGCGGGCACGGCCCGGCGACCGCCGACAGGTACGGGCGGCCACCGCTGGCTTCGGCCGGGAAGAACTTCATCGCCCCGAGCCCGGCCTCGGCCAGGGTGAGCATCTCGGTGAGGGTGCCGGCGCCGGCGAGCAGCGGCAGCCCCGAGGCGAGCGCGGCCTCGAGCAGCCGCGGCGGTGAGCCCGGCGTGACGATGAACTGCGCGCCGGCATCCTGCACCTGGCGCACCTGCTCGGGGGTCACGACGGTGCCCGCACCGACGACCATGCCCTCCACCTCGGAGGCCACCGCCTCGATCGCGCCGAGCCCGGCCGCACTGCGCAGGGTCAGCTCGATCACCGGTATGCCGCCGCGCAGCAGCGCCCTCGCGAGCGGCACCGCCTGCTCGACGGAGTCGACGACGACCACGGGGATCACCGGGGCGAGGTTCAGCAGGTCGGCCTCGGAGGAGATCACAGGCCTGGGTGCCGGCAGGGTCGCGGGGGTCATCGGGTCTCCTCGGAGGCGATGGCAGCAGTGGCGTGGTCGTAGGCGCGGCCGAGGCCGGCGAAGACGTGGGCGCCCTCGTCGGCGCGGCCCACGGCGGCGCGCATCGGGGCGAACAGCTCACGACCGGTACCGACACCCTCGGCGCTCACGCGCTGGGCGGGCAGGCGCGCCGCGAACTCGGCCTCGTCGACCAGGACGTCGAGCCGCCCGGTGCGGGCGTCGACCCGGATCACGTCGCCGTCGCGGATCTTGGAGATCGGACCCGCGTGGACGGACTCGGGCGTCACGTGGATGGCTGCCGGGATCGCACCGGACGCACCGCTCATGCGGCCGTCGGTGACGAGCGCGACCGCGTGGCCGCGCTTCTGCAAAACCCCGAGCGACGGGGTCAACGCGTGCAGCTCGGGCATCCCGTTGGCGCTCGGGCCCTGCTCGCGGATGACGACGATGACGTCACGGTCGAGCTCGCGGCGCGAGAACGCCTGGAGGAAACCCACCTGGTCGGTGAAGACCCGTGCCGGCGCCTCGACGACCTTGTGCTCGTCGGCGACCGCCGACACCTTGATGACCGCGTGGCCGAGCGTGCCGCGCAGGACGCGCAGCCCGCCGTCGGCGGCGAACGGGTCGTGGGCGGGGCGCAGCACCGTGGCGTCGAGCGTCTCCGCGGGAGCCTCGACGAACTCGAGGACCCCGTCGACCAGGACCGGCTTGCGCGTGTAGCGGCGCAGCCCGGGACCGGCAAGGGTCAGGACGTCCTCGTGCAGCATCCCGGAGTCGAGCAGCGTGCGGATCAGGTAGGGAGTGCCGCCGGCCGCGTGGAAGTGGTTCACGTCGGCGGGGCCGTTGGGGTAGATCCGGGCGACCGAGGGGATGACCGCCGACAGGTCGTCGAAGTCCTCCCACGTCAGGTCGACCCCGGCCGCGGCGGCCATCGAGATGAGGTGCATCGTGTGGTTGGTCGAACCGCCGGTGGCGAGCAGGGCGACGACGCCGTTGACGACCGTCTGCTCGTCGACCACCTGGCCGATGCCGTACGGCTGCTCGGACCCCGCGATCTCGGCGACGCGACGGGTGGTCGCGTCGGTGAGCGCGTCGCGCAGCGCGTCGTCGGGGTGGACGAACGCCGCGCCGGGCAGGTGCAGACCCATGACGTCCATGAGCATCTGGTTGGAGTTGGCGGTCCCGTAGAAGGTGCAGGTGCCCGGCGAGTGGTAGGAGGCGACCTCGCTCGCGAGCAGCTCGTCGCGCCCTGCCTCGCCCGCGGCATACGCCTTGCGGGTCTCGGCCTTGTCGGCGTTGGACCGGCCGGAGGACATCGGTCCGGCCGGGACCAGCGCGGTCGGCAGGTGGCCGAAGGACAGGGCACCGGCCACCAGGCCGGGGACGATCTTGTCGCAGACCCCGAGCATGAGGACCCCGTCGAACACGTCGTGCGACAGGGCGATCGCCGTCGACATCGCGATGACGTCGCGGCTGAACAGGCTGAGCTCCATCCCCGCCCGCCCCTGCGTGATCCCGTCGCACATGGCGGGTACGCCGCCGGCGACGCGCGCGACGGCACCCACCTGCCGGGCCGTCGCCTTGATGGCCTGCGGGTAGTGCTCGAACGGCGCGTGCGCCGAGAGCATGTCGTTGTAGGACGTGACGACGCCGAGGCTGACCCCGGTGTCGGCGGCCATGGTGGTGCGGTCCTGCCCGCCGCACGCCGCGACGGCGTGGGCGAGGTTGGAGCACCCGAGGTCGGTTCGGGCGGGGCGCAGGCTCAGCTCGGAGGCAGCCCGGGACAGGCGCTGCAGGTATGCCGCGCGGCTGACGCGGCTTCGGTCGGTCACCCGGGCGGTGACCTCGGCGACGACGGGGTGGATTGCGATGGCCATGGAGCTCCTGGGATTCGGCGGTCGATCAATGGACCGCGCGAACGGCATCCTCGGCGTACGCGTGTGTGATTCGGTTCACAACGGTGGCCCACGTCCCGGATTTGCTCAACGGCCGTCCGCCATGCGGACTTCCCGCCGACGACGGCTCGCGCGGCCGGGGTGCCGAGCCAGACCCGCTCCGCCACCATGGGCCCATGAACACCTGGATCGAGCAGCTGATCGAGAAGGTCGAGAACTTCATCTACCTGGCGGTGGCGGTGATCCTGTTCGCGATCGCCGCGGTCATCGTCGGCAAGACCGTGCTGACGTTCGGCGGGCTGGGCAGCGGCAGCGTGACCGAGGTGTCGGCGGAGATCCTCGACCTGCTGCTGCTGGTGTTCATCGTGGTCGAGCTGCTCTTCGCGGTCCGCACGACGTTGGCGCGTCGCGAGCTCGTGGCCGAGCCGTTCCTGCTCGTCGGCATCATCGCCTCGATCAAGGAGATCGTCGTGCTGTCCGTCAAGGCACCGGACCTGTTGGGCAAGCCCGACTTCGCCGACACGTTGCGGCTGATGGGGCTGCTGACCGGGACCATCATCGTGCTGGCCCTGGCCTCGTTCCTGCTCCGGCGCAAGGAGCGCGAGCCCAGCGAGGGCGCGGGGTCCGGCACCGGGAACGACGAGGTGCGCGAGGGCGAGGACAACCGGGACGGGGACGACGGGACCGACCACCGGTCGGCCGCCAAGCGCCGCTCGGAGGAGGAGCAGGAGCACCGCGCCTCGGTCGGAACCTCCTGAGCCGACTCAGTTTTCGAGCAGCAGGGGCGGTCCGCTCAAGGTCTGTCTGGGGTCTGTCTGCTCAGGGTCTGTCCGGTCAGGGCGTATCCGGTCAGGGTCTGTCTGCTCGGGTTGGTCGCTCAGGGCTGCCTGCGGGACAGGCTCCAGCTCGCGGCGTCGTCGAGGGTGCCCTCACCGGTGCGGGTGAAGACCAGCCGGTCGTGCAGGCGGTTGCGGCGACCGCCCCAGAACTCCACCTCGTCGCAGTGCACGCGGTACCCGCCCCAGAAGTCGGGGACGGGCACGTCGTCCATCGACCCGTGGTCGGGGAACTGCGCCGCATACCGGTCGTAGGCGGCCTCGAGGTCGGCGCGGCTGTCGACCGGCTGGGACTGCTGCGAGGCCCACGCCGAGATGCGCGAGGCCCACGGGCGGGAGCGGAAGTACCCCTCGACCTCGTCGCGCCCCAGCTCCCGGGCCTGCCCGCGGAAGCGGATCGCACGGAACATCGACGGCCACGTCAGCGCCGCGGCGAGGCCTCCGGTGGCCGCGATCTCCTGGCCCTTGGTGGACACGGTGGCCGTGAGGAACCCCGGGCCGCGGTCGTCGAAGAAGCGCATGAGGACGGTGCGGACGTTCGGCAGCCCCGCGGCGTCGACGGTGGCGACCGACAGGGCGGTCGGCTCGGGCACGTCGCCCTGGGACTCCGAGCGCGCGATGGCCTCCTCGACCCACAGCCGGGCCTGCTGCCAGGGCGTCGCGGCGACCTGCGCCTCCGAGAGTCCCTCGCCGGTGTAGTCCACGCGCCGCGCATCTGTCATGGGTCGAGATTAGGCTGAGCAGAACGAGCCAGCGACAGGGAGACACGATGCCAGGCAAAGGCAAGGCCGTCGGCAGCATGATCCGGTGGGGTGTGAAGTACGGGCCCCATGCCGTCGTGCTCGCCCAGCAGGCCAAGGAGCCCGCCATGGCGGCGGCCCAGAAGGTCATCGACCGGCAGAAGGCCAAGCGGCGGGCCCTCGAGCACGCCGGCACCGTCCGCGACGGCTCGGTGCTCAAGACGTTCGACCCCAGGGCCGACCACGGCGAGGCCGTGTGGGTCGTGTTCGCCGGCGACGACCCGATCGCCGCCCACCCCACCACGACGACGCCGATCAGCGAGCTCATCGCCAACAGCGACCTGTCGACCCGTGTGCGACCGGCCGACCTGCCCACCCCGGCTGAGCGCCTCAAGCAGATCCCGCGCCGCCGCGGCGTGCGCTGACGTGGCCCTGCTCGACCCGATCTCCGACGGTGCCCGGCGTCAGCTCGCGCACGCCCTGCGTTCCAAGGTGGCCGGGGACGACGCCCGGGTGAAGGCCGAGCGCATCTGGGGTGCCGAGGGCCCGCGCTGGTTCACCCCCGAGGACCCCATCTGGCGGGTCCACGCCGACGCCTCGATGTTCCCGGCCGGCATCCGTGCCCTGCTGCTGCAGTCCCTGCACCCCCTCGCGATGGCGGGCGTCGCCGGCCACTCCGGCTACAAGGGCGACCCGTGGGGCCGGCTCCAGCGGACCAGCGAGTTCCTGGCGACGACGACGTTCGGCACCATCGAGGACGCCGAGCTGCTCATCGACCGCATCCGCGGCATCCACGAGCGGGTGCGCGGCAAGGCCCACGACGGCCGCCCCTACTCCGCGACCGACCCGCACCTGCTGCTGTGGGTGCACGTGACCGAGGCCGACAGCTTCCTCACCGCCTACCAGCGCTACGCCGTGCAGCCGCTCACCGCCGCCGAGGCGGACCACTACGTCGAGCAGAGCTGCGTCGTCGCCGAGGCCCTCGGCGTCATCGACCCACCGCGCACCGTCGCGGCCCTGCGACAGACCATCGAGGACTACCGCCCCGAGCTCGCGTCCACCGCCGCGGCCCGTGAGGCGGCTCGTTTCCTGCTCGTGCACCCTCCCCTGCCGCTTGCGGCGCGGGCCGGCTACAGCGCGCTCGCCGCGGGGGCGGTCGCCATGCTCCCCCGCTGGGCCCGTATGCCGCTGCGGCTGCCCTGGCTGCCCGTCACCGAACGCTTCGTCGGCCGCCCGCTCGGCGGCCTCGCGACGGCGACCGTGCGGTGGGCCATGCAGGACCCCGACGACGTCCGCCACCGGGCGCTGGCGAAGCGCGACGTCGCGAGCTGACTGGGACTACGGCGGGCTGCACCAGGCACCGGCGCCCGCAGTGAGCCGGCTGGTTCAGGCCCCGGCGGACCGGCGGACGACCACCTGGCGACGAGGGCGGCTCGGTTCGTGCTCAACAGCGCCCGTCGAGCCGCCAGCTGATCGTTCGGCGGTTCGTTCCGCCTCGCCGGGCCCGGGCTAGGGCGTGGGGTGGCGGGCGTCGTAGCGCAGGAAGCCCGGCTGCAGCCGGGCCAGCACGACGATGGCGAGCACGCACGCCATACCGCCGATCACGGCTGTCCACGCCTCCCCGACGCCGGTCGACAGGAAGCCGCCTGCCAGCTCCCCGAGCCGAGGACCTCCGGCCACGACGACGATGAACACGCCCTGCAGGCGGCCGCGCAGGTGGTCCGGGGTCGCGGCCTGCAGGATCGTCGTGCGGAAGACCGCGCTCACCGAGTCCGAGGCCCCCGCCACGGCCATCGCCAGCAGCCCCAGCCACAGCGCCGCACCCCGGCTGAGCTCTCCCCCGGCAGCCAGCATCGCGGCACCGAAACCGGCGATCGCGAACCCCCAGCCCAGGATCGACACCAGGATCGCCAGGCCCTGCCGTCGCACGTTCCCGAGGCGGCCTGAGAAGAACATCGCGACGATCCCCCCGACCGCTGCGGCCGCGCTGAGGGCGCCCACGGTCTTGGCGCCGCCGCCGAAGATCACGGCCCCGGCCGCAGGGAAGAGCACGCGCGGCTGGGCCAGCAGCATCGCGGCGATGTCGGCGACGAACGTCATGCGTACGTTGGGGCGGGTGGCCAGGAAGGCGAACCCGTCGAGCACCGAACGCAGCCCGGGCCTGGTGGGGGCCGCGCCCTCCTTCGCCGGCTCGGGCGGTAGGGCCGGGAGCGACGCGAGGCCCCAGAGCGCAGCCGTGGTGATGACGGCGTCGACGGTGTAGGCCGTCTTGAAGCCGCCGACGTCGACGAGGACACCGGCCAGCAACGGGCCGACGGTCATCGACGCGTTCATGGCGAACACCGACAGGGCGTTGGCCGCCGGGAGCTGGTCGCGACGCAGGATGCGCGGGTAGATCGAGCCGCGGGCCGGCGAGGAGACCGCGAAGGCGCCGTTCCACAGGGCGACGAGCAGGTAGAGGACCCACACCTCGGTGTTGCCGGCCCAGGCCTGCAGGGCGCACACGATGCTCGTGACGAACGCGACGCCCTGGGCGACGAGGCCGACCACGCGACGGTCGTAGTGGTCGACGAGGGTGCCACCCCACAGCCCCATGACGACCAGGGGCACCAGGGCGCAGAGCCCCACGATGCCGACGGCAGCGGTGCTGCGGGTCAGGTCGTAGACCTGCAACCCGATCGCGACCACGGCCAGCTGCGAGCCCACGTTGGAGAGGGTGAACCCCGCATACAGACGACGGTATGGCGCGTTCTCCCGCAACGGGGCCAGGTCGAGCAGCAGCGGCACCCGATGGACCCTATGCCGCGGCCTGCGGTCATCGGGCCGCGGCCTGCGGTCATCGGCCTGCGGTCATCGGCCTGCGGTCATCGGACCGCAGCCTGCGGTCATCGGGCCGCGGCTCAGGGCGTAGCGTCGCCGTATGGACTCCCGTGCGCGCATCGCCCTGCTCATCGATGCGGACAACTCCTCCGCCAAGAAGCTCGACCTCATCCTCAGCGAGCTGTCCAAGCTCGGGGAGACGAGCATCCGCCGGGCGTACGGCAACTGGACGAAGCCCGGGCTGCGCCCGTGGACCGAGATCCTGCACACGAACGCCATCCAGCCGATGCAGCAGTTCGACTACAGCCGCGGCAAGAACGCCAGCGACATGGCCATGGTCGTCGACGCGATGGCGTTGCTCTACAACGACCACCCCGACGCGTTCGGGATCGTGTCGTCCGATGCCGACTTCACGCCGCTGGTGCTGCACCTGAGGAGCAAGGGCGCCCAGGTCTACGGGTTCGGTGAGGCGAAGACGCCCGAGCCCTTCCAGACCGCCTGCACGCGGTTCCTGATGCTCGACCAGCTGACCGAGCCCGTGGAGGAGCCGAGCGACGTGGCGGCCGACACCGCCGTGGCGGAGGCAGCCCTGGCGGAGGCAGCCACGACAGGGGCGGTGCCGGACACCACTGCTCCCCCGACCACGACGAAGCGGACGACGGCCAGGAAGAAGGCGAGCGCTGCAGCAGCAGCTGCCACCACCAGCAAGACCGCGGACGCCCCGGCCTCGTCACGGCGCACCCCGGCCGAGCTCAAGGGTGACGCCCGCCTGGTCCGCATGCTGCGCAGCGCCGCCGAGGGAGCTGCCGACGAGGACGGCTGGGCGCGGGTCAGCACGATCGGCCAGTACATCTCGAACCAGTCCTCGTTCGACTCGCGCAACTACGGGTACGGCTCGCTGATCAAGCTGCTCAAGGCGATCGAGCTGTTCGAGATCCGCGACGAGGGCAAGCAAACCCTCTCGGTCAGGGACAAGCGCCGCTCCAAGGGCTGAGGCGGGTCCGGGGACGAGCGTCGGTCCCGGGTTGACGCGGGTCGGGAGCGAGCGCCCCTACCCGGACTGAGGTCAGTCGGCGATGGTGAGGTTCAGCTCGACGGCGAACGCCTCGGCGAGGTCGATGAGCTGCAGCCGGGAGATCTTCGCCCCCGCCATGCCGGCGACTCCCCTCGGGGCGCTCACCACCGAGCTGCTGAGGTCGACGTCCTTGAGCCGGGCGCGGGAGAAGTCCGGGCCGATGACCCGGCCACCGTCGAACTCGACCCGGGTCAGCTGCGCCTCCGCGAGGTCGGGCTCCACGAGCTGGCAGTCGACGAACTGCACGTCCCACAGCGTGGCGCCGCGCAGGTTGAGGAACTCGATCTTGCAGCCCTCGAAGCGCACCCGGCGCAGCTGCGCGCCATACAGCTGGACGGCCCCGAGCCGCGCCCCACGGATGGTGCAGTCCTGCCACGCAGACTCGGACAGGTCCACGCCGGCCCCGCCCACCCGGGCGAGCACGCACTCGCTGAACCGCGCCCGCGACGCCCGCAGCTGCGAGAGGTCGCAGTCCTCGAACGCGCACTCCAGGAAGCGGGCGTTCTCCGCGGACCCGCCACTGAGATCGCCGGTGTAGGTCTCGCCGTCGAAGTCGTCGTCCGGCCACAGGACCGCAGCATCCACCATGGACCCCATGCTGCCCCACGGCGACGACGACACCCGCCGACGGCGCTGCCCTGCGGTGGAGCCCGTGATCTGCAGCCCCGCGGCCCACCATCATCATCATCCTCACCCACGACCACGCGGCCGGTCGTCTTGGCAGGCGTGCGCGGCATGGTCGCGGGCCGCCGCGACAGGGCACAATGACGCACGCCGTCAAGGATGCCGAGCTGGGAGGACCCCCACCATGACCGACAGCGACTTCAAGCCCGGGCTCGAAGGCGTCATCGCCTTCGAGTCCGAGATCGCCGAACCCGACAAGGAAGGCGGTTCGCTGCGCTACCGCGGCGTCGACCTCAACGAGCTGGTCGGCAAGGTGAGCTTCGGCCAGGTCTGGGGCCTGCTCGTCGACAACGAGCTCGACCCGGGGCTGCCGCCGGCCGAACCGTTCCCGCTGCCCGTGCACTCCGGTGACATCCGGGTCGACGTGCAGTCGGCGCTGGCCCAGCTCGCGCCGCTGTGGGGGTTCAAGCCGCTGCTCGACATCGACGCCGACCAGGCCCGCGACGACCTGGCCCGCGCGTCGGTGATGGCCTTGTCGTTCATCGCGCAGTCCGCCCACGGGCAGGGGTCGCCGATGGTGCCGCAGCGTCGCGTGGACGAGGGCCGGACCATCGTCGACCGGTTCATGATCCGCTGGCGCGGTGAGCCCGACCCCAAGCACGTCGAGGCCGTCGACGCCTACTTCATCTCCGCGGCCGAGCACGGCATGAACGCCTCGACGTTCACCGCCCGCGTCATCGCCTCGACCGGGGCCGACGTGGCCGCCTGCCTGTCCGGCGCCATCGGCGCGTTGTCCGGACCCCTGCACGGCGGGGCCCCGTCGCGCGCCCAGCACATGATCGAGGGGGTGGAGCGCACCGGGGACGCCAAGGCCTACGTCAAGGGGGTCCTGGACCGCGGGGAGCGGCTCATGGGCTTCGGCCACCGGGTCTACCGCGCGTACGACCCCCGCGCCGCCGTGCTGCGTGACACCTGCGAACGCCTCGGCGCTCCACGCTTCGCCGTGGCCCTCGAGCTCGAGCAGGCCGCGTTGGCCGAGCTGCGCGAGCGCCAGCCGGACCGGGTGCTGGAGACCAACGTCGACTACTGGGCCGCCGTGCTGCTCGACTTCGCCGAGGTCCCTGGCGCCATGATGACGCCGCTGTTCGCCGCCGCCCGCACCGCCGGCTGGTCGGCGCACGTCCTCGAGCAGAAGAAGACCGGTCGCCTGATCCGGCCCAGCAGCCGCTACACCGGCGAGGCCCCCCGCAGCCTGGAGTCCGTCACCGGCGCGCGTTCCTGACCCGCGGGCGGCGGCCGTCGCGCTGCCGCTCTGCCGCTCTGCCCATGTCAGTGCACCCTGCCCACGAAGCTTCACGGGCAGGGTGCACTTACGTGGGCTGAGTGCCGGTATGGCGCCGCGCCGCCCCGCGCCGCCCCGCGCCGCCCCGCGCCGCCCCCCGCCGCCCTGCGCCAGCGGCGGCTCCGGCGCCCCAGCCCTGTGCACAACTCGGATCCCGCACGGCCGAACTGCGCCATAGTCACGGCATGCAGGTCGCCACCATCGCCCGCGACGGCGTCTTCAGCTCCGCCGACGCCCGGGTCCTGGGCCTGGGCACCCGCCAGCTGCAGGGCCTGGCCCGTGCGGGAGCCTGCACCTCGCTCACGCGGGGGTGGTGGGCGGTCGGCACCCCCGAGGACGCGTTGGGTCGGCACCGGCTCACCGCGACCGCGCTGCGACGCCACTTCGCCGGCCGGGCCTGGCTCAGCCACTACTCGGCACTGGTGCTCAAGAACCTGCCGGTCGACGACGCCGACCTCTCCCGGGTGCACCTCACCCGCCTGCGGGACCGCCAGACCCGGCGGCAGCCGTCCTTCACCCTGCACCCGGCTCTGACCGTGGGCAGCGACGAACAGAGCCGGCTGTCCGTCGCCATCGTGCAGACCGGCGCCGTCACCAACGCGCTGACGGCGCTGTGCGCGGCCGACGCCGCCCTGGGTCGAGGCCTGGTGTGCGAGCAGTCGCTGGCCGCAGCACTGGCCACCAGCGCCAGCCATCCCGGGACCGCCGCGACCAGGGCGCTGCTCCGCCACGCGGACGGCCGCCACGAGTCGCCCGGGGAGACGCGTACGGCGGTGCTGCTGCGGCATCTCGGCCTCGCTGCGACCCCGCAGGTCCAGATCGCCCGGGGCGGCATCCGCTACCGGGTCGACTTCCTGCTCGACGGCGCACCGGTCGTCGTCGAGTTCGACGGCCGGGTCAAGTACGGGTCGGGCGATGCCGTGTTCGCCGAGAAGGTCCGGGAGGACCGGCTGCGCAGCTGGGGGTACGAAGTGGTCCGGCTGACCTGGGCCGACCTGTCCTGCCCCGACCGCGTGGCCGCCCTGGTCGCAGCCGCCGTGGCCCGGTCGCGCCGGCTCCCGAGCTCTGCCCACCGCAGTGCACTGTGCCCGTGAAGCTCCGTGGGCACGGTGCACTGCGACAGGCAGAGCCCGCGCGGGCGGGGGCCGGCGCAGCGCGGGGGCCGGCGCAGGGCGGGGGCCGGCGCAGGGCGGGGTATGGCGCAGGGCTGGGGTCGGCGCCAGGGCGGGGTATGGCGCAGGGATGGGTATGGCGCGCGCTCGGTGCCGCTCGACGCCGCTGCGGCCGGGGGGGTCCGGGTGGTGGACCGGACGTCCCACGCCTCGGGACGTAGTGCGAGACTGGCACGGTGACCGACAACGCCGCCCAGACGATCCCCGCCGACCTGCTCCCCAAGGACGGGCGGTTCGGTTCCGGACCCTCGAAGGTGCGCCCCGAGCAGGTCGACTACCTCGCCAGCCTCGGGACCACCCTGCTCGGCACCTCGCACCGCCAGGCCCCCGTGAAGAACCTGGTCGGCGCGGTCCGCGAGGGGCTGTCCGACCTGTTCAGCCTGCCCGAGGGGTACGAGATCGTCCTCGGCAACGGCGGCTCCACCGCGTTCTGGGACATCGCTGCCTTCGGGCTGGTGCGCGAGCGCGCGCAGCACCTGGCGTTCGGCGAGTTCTCCAGCAAGTTCGCCACCGTCACGAACACCGCCCCCTTCCTCGGCGACTCGACGGTCATCAAGGCCGACCCGGGCACCCTGGCCACCGCGCGGGCAGAGGCCGGTGTCGACGTGTACGCCTGGCCGCACAACGAGACCTCCACCGGGGTGATGGCCCCGGTCACGCGGGTACCCGGCGCTGACGACGGCGCCCTCGTGCTCATCGACGCCACCTCCGGGGCCGGCGGCCTGCCGGTCGACGTGTGCGAGACCGATGTTTACTACTTCGGCCCGCAGAAGTGCTTCGCGGCCGACGGCGGCCTGTGGCTCGCGGCGTTCTCCCCCGCAGCCCTGGCCCGCGTCGAGGAGATCGCCGCCACCGGCCGCTGGGTCCCCGACTTCTTCAGCCTGCCCACCGCGATCGACAACTCGCGCAAGAACCAGACCTACAACACCCCGGCCCTGTCGACGCTGGCCCTGCTGCGCTCGCAGGTCGACTGGATCAACGGCAACGGTGGCCTGGACTGGGCCGTCGACCGCACCGCCGACTCCAGCGGCCGCCTCTACGACTGGGCCGAGCGCACCAGCTACACCACGCCATACGTCGCCGACGCCGCCGCTCGCTCGCAGGTCGTGTGCACCATCGACTTCGACGACGCGGTCGACGCCTCGGCCGTCGCCAAGACGCTGCGCGCGCACGGGATCGTCGACACCGAGCCCTACCGCAAGCTCGGCCGCAACCAGCTGCGCGTGGCCACCTTCCCGGCCACCGACCCCGACGACGTGTCCGCCCTCATCGCCTGCATCGAGCACGTGGTGGGCTGATCGCGCGCTGAGAACGGTCCGCGCGTAACCTCGGCCGCGCATCCTCGTTGTCCCGGTAGAAGCCCCGGGGGTGGGGAGAACCGGACCGAGGAGTCGACGATGACCCGCGTGACGCGAGTGAACTGGCGCACCGCTGCTGCTGCCCTGCCTGCGGTCGCGCTGGTCGGCAGCGGCCTGGCCCTCGCCGTGACCGACGGCCACCGCAGCACCGACACGGTCGCCGGCTCCAGCCCCGTCGTCACCGTCCCCGAGACGGCGGTGCAGCACCCCGAGTCGCCGACGCTGCCGGCCCTGCCCGAGCTGCCGGCGCCACCCGAGACGAGCGCGACCCAGGTCGCCAGGGTCGCCGGTTCGCCGCTGGCCGGCAGCGCCAACGGCATCCCGGCCGCCGCGCTGGCGGCCTACCGGCGCGGTGCGCAGCTCGTGGACGCCGCCGATCCGGGGTGCAACCTCGACTGGGCGCTGCTCGCAGCGATCGGCAAGGTCGAGTCCGACCACGGCCGGTACGGCGGCAACGGCGTCGACGCGCAGGGCACCGTGCGCCCGGGCATCTACGGGATCGCGCTCGACGGAACCCACGACACGGCCGTCATCCGCGACACCGACGGCGGCGCCTTCGACCGCGATGCCACCCACGACCGGGCCATGGGGCCCATGCAGTTCATCCCCGGCACGTGGCGCACGGTGGGCGTCGACGCCAACGGGGACGGCCGCAAGGACCCGCAGAACCTCATGGACGCCGCGACCGCAGCAGCGGTCTACCTCTGTTCCGGCCCGGGCGACCTCGGCACCGCGAGCGGCGCCCGTACCGCCGTCCTGCGCTACAACCACAGCGATGCGTATGCCGACCAGGTCCTCGCCATCGCGCGCGCCTACCGCGGTGGGTACGCCGTGGTCCCCGACAGCGGGCTCACCGAGGCGCAGCGCACCGGCCGGCCCTACCTGCCCACCGGGGACGAGGTCCAGCCGGGTTCGGGCCCCGGTGTCGTCGCCGCCGGCCAGCCGTCGCGGCCCGAGCCCGGTGCCAGGGGGACCACGCCGTCGCCGAGCATGTCGGGTTCGAGCCCGACCGGGTCCGGCGCCGGTTCGGGTCCGAGCGGGACGAGCTCGGGCGGTCCCGGCGCGGGCGGTCCCGGCTCCGGCGGTCCCGGCTCCGGCGACAACCCCACACCGGCTCCCTCCGGCACGGCCGGTGGTGGCCTCGGCGGCACCGTCGGGGGTGTGGTCGGCGTCGTGGGCGGGGCCGGCCAGTCCCCCAGCTCCAGCTCCACCTCCTCACGGCCGTCACCGATTTCGACGAGCTCGTCCACCAGCGTCCCGAGGCCGACGCCGAGCAGCAGCACGACCGCACCGCTCCCGCTCGAGGTCCTGCCCCTGGACGGCACGTGCCCCACCGGGTACGACCCCGTGGTCGAGCTCGGCGCCACGGTGCTCTGCGTCCGCCGGTAGCGGACCGGCTCATCGGGTCGAGCGGCCATCGGTGTCGTTCAGCTCAGGGGTCGGGCAGCTCAGGGGTCGGGCAGCTCAGGGGTCGGGCAGCTCAGGTGTCGTTCAGCTCAGGTGTCGAGCGGCTCAGGTGCCGGGCAGCTCGCGCGTGGCGCCGGCTGAGCGCGCCGGTTCAAAGCGCCGGTTCAGGTGTCGCGCCGGCTCAGCGCGCCGGCTCAGGCGTCGCGCCGGCTCAGGGCGGCCAGGCTGCCGGGCTCGACCGGGCGGTCCTCGACCTCCTGGCCCTGCTCGTCGAGCAGGGTCACGTGCCCGCCACCGCAGTCCGACAGGTGCAGCGAGGCCCAGCGGCGGGCCCCTTCGAGGGTCGTGCAGCGACGAGTGACGCCGCAGCCCGAGACCTTCCAGACACCGTGGCCCTCAGGTCGGATCGTCAGGGCGCCTGCTGTAGGCGGATCGCCTGCCATGCCTTCAGGCTCCCGCAGCCCGCCTCGCTGCGCCTCGGCCACATGGACGAGCATCGCGCGGCGCCGCCCACCCGGCGCACCGCACCGCATTGCGCCCCGGCAAGGGACATCCGGCGCATTCCGCGCAAGCGGCTTCGCGCCGGTCGCCGACTCTCAGCGGACCAGGCTCGCCACGACCGCCAGGGCGACGACGATGGCCAGGACCGCGATGGTGACCCGACGGCGGAAGGCCGGCGTCACCGTACGGCCTCGGGAACGGGCTCGGAGACCGGGGCGGGAACGGTGCGGATCTTCAGCCGCGGGCGTCGCTGGGTCTCGTAGGTCACCTGGACATTCTCGTGCCTGGCGAGCCACACCGACACCACCACGGTGATCAGGCCAACGGCGAGGGTGCCGATGCCGATCGTCCAGCGCGGTCCCCAGACGTCACCGACCCAGCCGATGAAGGGGGCCCCGACCGGGGTGCCACCCATGAAGATCGCCATGTAGAGGGCCATCACGCGACCGCGCATCGCGGCGTCGACGGTGAGCTGGACCATGGCGTTCGCGGTGGTCAGGGCCGTCAGCGCCGAGAGCCCGACCGGCACGAGCGCCAGCGCGAACAACGGGTAGGTGGGGGCCAGGGCGGCGAGTCCGCTGGAGACGGTGAACCCCACGAACGCGACGAGCAGGATCCGCAGCCGCGGTCGGGGCCGGCGAGCCGAGAGCAGGGCGGCGGTGAGCGAACCCACCGCCATGACCGAGCCGAGCAGACCGAACTCCTCGGGCCCCTTGCCGAACTCCCGGGTCGCCATGAGCGCCATGGTGATCTGGAAGTTCATGCCGAACGTGCCCAGCACGAACACCAGCGCCATGACGAGCATGATGTCCGGACGGTTGCGGACATAGCGCACGCCCTCACCGATCGCACCCTTGCCGCGGCTCAGGGTCGGGGCAGGCTTCAGCTCGGCCCGGTTGATCGACGCGAGGGAGACCAGCACCGCCACGAACGTGGAGGTGTTGAGCAGGAGGGTCCAGCCGGTGCCGAAGGCGGCGATCGTCAAGCCGGCGACCCCCGGACCGATGAGGCGACCGGCGTTGAACGAGGCGCTGTTGAGCGACACGGCGTTGGACAGTCGCTCGCGCGGCACCATCTCGGAGACGAAGGTCTGACGCGCGGGGTTGTCGACGGCCGTCGCGACTCCGGTCAGCAGGGCGATGGAGTACACCATCCACAGCTGCGCGGTGCCGGTGACGACGAGCAGGCCCAGGGCCAGCGACGACAGGGCCAGGGCGGTCTGGGTGATCGCGAGGATGACGCGCTTGGGGTAGCGGTCGGCGATCATCCCGGCCCACGGGGCCAGCAGGAGGAAGGGCAGGAACTGCAGCCCGGTGACGATGCCGAGCGCGGTCGAGGAGTGGTCGGTCAGCTCGGTGAGCACCAGCCAGTCCTGGGCGACCCGGCCCATCCACGTGCCGATGTTGGAGATGAAGGCGCCTGCGGCGTAGACGCGGTAGTTGCGCACCGACAGGGAGGAGAAGGTGGGGCTCACTCGCCCGCCACCCTCGTGAGGATGACCGTGGCCTGCCGCAGGATGTCCTGCTCGGACGGGGTGAGGTGGCCGACGCGGACAGACATCCAGGCGTCGCGCTTGGCACGGATCTCCCGCAGGAGCGTCACCGCGTCGGGCGTGAGCGACAGGATCACCTGTCGGCGGTCGGCGGGGTCGTCGGTGCGCTCGACGAGCCCGAGCTCGACGAGGCGCCCGACGGTACGGGTCATGCTGGGGGCGCTCACCCGTTCGATCTCGGCCAGCTCACCCGGCGTGCAGGGGGCCTTCTCCAGTCGGTTCAGGACCGAGAACTGGTGCGGGGCAATGGCGTCCGTGCTCTCGAACCTGACCCGTCGCGAGATCCGCATGCAGGCCAGGCGGAGCTCGGCGGCGAGGCGCGAGACTGCTGCGGGGGTGAGACCAGCCTCAGCGGTACGGCGTGACGAGCGCGCCGGCGATGGGGTCATGAGGTCTCCTAGGTGTTCCGATGGTTAGCATAACTCATTACCTGTGCTAAGTATTTCCCGGTCCACGGCGCGGGAACCAGGCCGTGGCGGGGTGGTCGCCCCGGCCACCACGACGTATGCCGCGTGGCCCCCTCACGGGGCCACGCGGCATACGGGATGGTGCGGGTCCGGCGTTGCCGGGTGGTGCGCGGTTCGGTGGAACGGGACCGGTCAGACGCCGAGCAGCTCCTCGATCGGGGTGATCGCGAAGTAGAGCACGAACAGGGCTGAGACCGCCCACAGCAGGGGGTGGATCTGGCCGGACTTGCCGCGCACCGCCTTGATGAGGGTGTAGACGACGAAGCCGGCGCCGATGCCCGCGGTGATCGAGTACGTGAAGGGCATGAGCACGATCGTGAGGAACGCCGGGATCGCGATCTCGAGGTCGTCCCAGTCGATGTTCTTGACCTGCTGCATCATCAGGAAGCCGACGACGACGAGCGCGGGGGTCGCCGCCTCGTAGGGCACGATCTGGACCAGCGGGGCGAAGAACGTCGCGAGCAGGAACATCACCCCGGTGACGACCGAGGCCAGACCGGTGCGGGCGCCCTCGCCGACACCGGCAGCGGACTCGATGTAGGACGTGTTGGACGAGACCGAGCCGACACCACCGGCGATGGCGGCGACCGAGTCGACCATGAGGATCTTGTCCGAGTTCGGCGGGTTGCCGTTCTTGTCGAGCAGCCCGCCCTCGGCGCCGACGGCGACCATCGTCCCCATCGTGTCGAAGAAGTCGGCGAGCAGCAGGGTGAAGACGAGCAGCAGCGCGGCGACCGCGCCGATCTTGGAGAACGACCCCAGCAGGTTGAAGTCGCCCAGCAGGGAGAAGTCGGGGATGTCGACGACCTGGTCCGGCAGGACGGGGACGTTCAGACCCCAACCGGCCGGGTTGACGAAGGTGCCCGTGGCGTCGAACTGTCCGCCGATCTTGCCGATCGCCTCGACGATGATCGCCAGGACGGTGCCGCCCAGGATGCCGTAGAGGATGGCGCCCTTCACGTGGAGCACCAGCATGATGATGATCGCCAGCACCCCGACGATGAACACCAGCGAGGGCCAGCCGTTGAGCTGGCCGCCGATGCCGAGCTCCACGGGGACCGGACCGGTGGCGGTGCGGCGCACGAAGCCCGCGTCGACGAGCCCGATGATGGTGATGAACAGGCCGATGCCGACCGAGATCGCGGTCTTGAGCTCGCCCGGGATGGCTCGGAAGACCGCCTGCCTGAAGCCGGTCAGCACGAGCGCCAGGATGATGATGCCCTCGATGACGATCAGGCCCATCGCGTCGGCCCAGGTCATGTCGGGCAGCTTGGCGATGCCGAACGTCACGAAGGCGTTGAGCCCGAGGCCGGTCGCGAGCGCCAGGGGGTAGTTCGCGACGACCCCCATGAGCAGCGTCATCACCCCGGCGACGAGGGCCGTACCGGCTGCCACGAGGGTCTGTGCGTTGACGACGTCGCCCCCGCCGAGGTACTGGCCCGTGCCGTCCTGCTGGGTGCCGATGATGAGGGGGTTCAGGACGACGATGTACGCCATCGTGAAGAAGGTGACCAGGCCACCGCGGATCTCCCGGCTGACGGTCGAGCCGCGTTCGGTGATCCGGAAGAACCCGTCGAGTCCGCTGGTGGAGCCGCGACCGGCCGTGGCCGCCGCAGGCTTGGAGGGGGGTGTGGGCTTCGCCATGGGCAGCAGAGTAGGGCCTGCGTGGTGCCCCGTGTGAAAGATAGGCTGAGCCCATGAGCGAGTCGCCGCGCCACCCCACGGGTCGCCCCGTGGACGAGTCCGCCGGCGAGCTCGCGGGGAGCGCTGGAGGCGGCCCCGGCGGTTCGTCGGGGGCAGCCGGGGGGCCGGGTTCGGCCGGGGGGCCGGGCTCGCCCGAGGCGCCGGGTTCGGCCGGGGGGCCGGGCGCGCCCGACCCCCAGGAGCTGCAGCCGCTCGCCGTGAGCAGTGCGACGGTCACGTTGTGGGGCACCATCGGCTGGCTGCTGGCGCTCGGTCTCATCCTCGCGGTGCCGTCCCTGCACGAGGGGGACCGGCAGTGGTGGCCCTGGACCTGCGTGGCGGCGATCGTGCTCGGCCTGCTCGGTTTCGCCTACGTCCGCCGCGGTCGCGGCAACGCCACCGGCGCCGAATAACCCGACCCCTCCCGCGCGCACACCTCGCCCCCTCCCGGGCACCCACCCCATCCCCGCAAAACGCTGGTTGCGCGACATACCGCGAGGTGGGAGCCCGACCTATGGCACGCAACCAGCGTTTTGCGTGTGCGCCGGCGCGTCACGCCGCCACGCGACGCAGGGCCGCCTCGATCCTGCGTCGGATCTCGTGCGGGCGGTCGAGGTCGGTCCACGTCAGGCGGATCACGGCATAGCCGAGCTCGCGCAGCCTGTCCTCCCGCGCCTTCTCTGCAACGAGGGCGGCCCGCCCGTCCGCGCTGGCGTACTTCACGGCGCCGTCGAACTCCACGACCACGCGACCTGCGACCAGGAAGTCGACCCGGGCCACGACTCGGCCCCCGCCATCGCGGACCTTGACCTGCGACTCCACCGGCAGCCCCAGGGCGGACAGGACCAGCCGGGTGCGGCTCTCCCCCGGCGACTCGCTCGCGCCGTCGACCGATGCCAGCGCCCGCCGCACCCTGCGACTGCCGCGTAGTCCGGGCAGCAGCCGGGCCCGCGCGTCGTCGAGGTCGTCGATCGAACAGACCCCTGAGTGGACGGCGGCATCGGCAGCGACGACGGCCCCCTCGACGCTGAACGAGGCGGTGGTCACGATGGCGTCCGCCACCGCTTGGACCTGGAGGCCATCCAGCTTCTCTCGCGCGACGAGCCCGCGCACCGGTGTCACCCTCAGCCCTGACCGGGTGGCCGCCTCCTCCACGTCCGAGGCCAGGACCACCATCGCCCGGTCGACATCCCACAGCGGCAGGCGCCACAGGGCAAGGGCGCTGTGGCGGCTGACCACCTCGACAGCACCGCGCGAGCGCGCCACGGCCATCACGGTCAGCCGGTACCGCTCGTCGACTCCGGCCTCGGACCACACGGACGCGTCCACGAACGCACCCCGGCGCAGCCTCACGACGTGGCCTTCCCGGACCCATCGCTGCACGTCGTCCGAGGAGTAGCCAAGGGCTGCGACCTCGCCGATCCCGATGACCCCGCCATTGGCCGAGATCCGGGTAGTCACTTGTCCGTCCATGCGCCGACCGTTGCCGCTGTCCACGACGTGCACCAGCGTCAGGGGCGCACCCTGTTGACGACGCCCACGGACGACCCTCACCTGTGGACACGCAAACCGCCGGTTGCGCGACATACCGCGAGGTATCAGCCCGACATGTGTCGAGCAACCGGCGTTTTGCGGATGAAGGGTGGGAGGGGTCAGGCGTCAGACGAGGTCGTAGGACAGCTCGTCGATGATCGGCTCTCCGGTGTGCACGTGCTCGGCAGGCTCCGCGTCGACCTCGGAGTGTGCGCCACAGCCGTGGTCAAGGCTCACGACGCGACCGTCGGAAGGTGACCAGGCGTTGGCGCACACGCCGAAAAAAGAGCGGAGTGCACCAGCCATCGGCAGGAAGTACCCACAGGACGAGCAGGGCGAGGACGCCTTCTCGGCGACCTCGGCGTGCGGGCCGTTGTCGCCCTCGTACCAGCGCTGCGCCGCGGCCTCGCGGCCCTCGGCGGACAGCACGCGCTTGCGGCCGAGGCCGAGCTCGTACGTCGCGAGCTCGTCGACCTCCTCGTCGCCGGTCGCCTCGAAGCCAGCCTCGAGCAGCGGGTCGTCCTCCTTGTAGGGCAGGACGTCGCCGGCGCTGAGGTCGCCGGGGGCGATCCGGTCGGCGTACGGCAGCCACTGCGGTGACAGCAGCGCGCCCTCGCCGGGGACCAGGCTCGTCTCGCACACCGTGGCGACCTTGCCGCGCGGCACCCGCGCGACGGTGATCGCCCAGCGCCAGCCCGGGTAGGCCCGGGCGGTGCAGGCGAAGTAGTGGGTCCCGAGACGTTCGTCGTCGAGCTCCATGCCGAGGTGGTCACCGACGGTGCCGCCCTCCGCGATGGACTCGGCGGCCTCGCGGGCCAGGTCGACGGCGCCCTCGAGCACCGGGTCGCGCTTGGCGGTGGCCATGCTCACGGCTCCAGCTGGTCGGCGAGGAAGCGCAGGACCGCGGCGACCTTGGTGCCGTGGTCCTTGTCGAGGCGGCGGCCCCGACGCAGGGAGTTGCTGGTGCTGTCGAGCAGCTTGATGGCGTCCTCGACGAGCGGGGCCAGGTCCTCGGGCGACTTGCGGTTCTGCTCGCGCTTGCCGGCCGTGACGCTGGGGGCCGGCTCGAGCAGCGTGACCGCCAGGGCCTGGGTGCCCCGACGCCCTTCGGCCACGCTGAACTCCACGCGAGCCCCGCCCTTGAGCGAGCTCTCGCCCTCGGGCAGCGCGTTCGCGTGCAGGAACACATCGCTGCCGTCGTCGCCGGAGATGAAGCCGAAGCCCTTCTCCGCGTCGTACCACTTGACCTTGCCAGTGGGCACAGTCCACCTCTACATCGAAAGTTTGGGTGCGCTACATGCGCATGGCAAGGCTATCTGGTGCTGCCAAATCCTTTCCCGGTATGCCGCGCAGCGGACCCCCGCGCCACCCCGCCCCCCGCCGCGGACGACCCGGTACCGGACCGGCGGCCGACCGGTAGCGGACCGGCGGCCGACCAGTACCGGGCCGGCGGCCGACGGGTAGCGGGCCGGCGGCTGACCGGCACAGCACTGTCGGTGGGCTGCGGGAGGATGCTCCGGTGAGCGAGTCGTCCCCGTCCCCGCAGCCGCGGACGCAGACCCCGAAACAGGGCGTGCGCCAGTTCTGGGGCGACCTGTCCGTCGAGGGTCGCTGGTTGCTGTCGACCGTGGCGATCCAGACGCTGGGCCGGGGCCTGACCCTGCCCTTCACCGTGATCTACCTCCACGAGGTCAGGGGCATCTCGCTGGACCTCGCGGGTGCGCTGATGGCGTTCATCGCGGTGGTCGCGCTCGCCGTGACCGGGCCGGGCGGCGCCCTGACCGACCGGGTGGGGGCCCGGCTGGTGCTGCTGGTCGCCACGAGCGCCCAGCTCGTCGGCAGCGTCGTCCTGGCCTTCGCGACGACGCCGTGGGCGGTGGTCCTGGCATTCGTGTTCCTCGGGTTCAACTTCGGGGTGTCCTGGCCGGCGTTCAACGCCATGGTCGCTGCCGTGACCACGGGCCCGGCACGACAGCAGTACTTCGGGATCAACTTCGCCCTGGTCAACCTCGGCATCGGCCTCGGCGGGGTGGTCGGCGGGCTCTACGCCGATGTCGACCGACCCTCGACCTTCACGGTGATCTTCCTGGCCGACGCCGCGAGCATGCTCGTCCCGATCGGGCTGCTGCTCGGTCCGCTGCGGCACGTCCACGGCCGGGCGCCCAAGCCCGAGGGCACCGTCGGGGCCGGCGGCTCCTACCTCGAGATCGTGCGCCAGCCGGCCGTGGTCTGGATGACGGCGCTGACCTTCCTCGGCACCTTCGTCGGGTACGGCCAGATGGAGGCCGGGTTCCCGGCCTTCGCCCGACAGGTCAGCCAGGTCCCGACCGAGGTCATCGGCTTCGCGTTCGCCCTGAACACCGCGGTCATCGTGGGGCTGCAGTTCGCGGTCCTGCACCGCATCACCGGTCGCCGGCGCACCCGGGCGCTGCTGGTGATGGCCGCCCTGTGGGCCGGGTCCTGGGTGCTGCTCGGCCTGACGGGGTTCGCCCCCGGGACCCTGCTCGCCGCGGCCGGGGTGCTCGGTTTCCACGCGCTGTTCGCGCTCGGGGAGACGCTGCTGCAGCCGACCATCCCGGCGATCACCAACGACATGGCACCGGACCACCTGCGCGGGCGCTACAACGCGGTCAGTGCGGGGGCCTTCCAGGCCGGCGCGATCCTGGGTCCGGTCGTGGCGGGGATCATGCTCAACCACCGCTGGTCGACGCAGTTCGTCGTCATGCTCGTGGTCAGCTGCGGCGCGATGGCCCTGCTCGCGCTGGCGGTCGAGCGCCGGATCCCGCCACAGGTCAACGGCGTCCAGGGCGAGCCCATCACCCCGTCGGCCGAGCCCGCCGGCGCGGGTCCCGGTGACGGGGTCGCCGCGAGCAGCGAGCCGGTGCGCGGCGACCAGGGTCGACTGACGCCCGGCCGAGGTCATCCGGGGGCGGCCCGACGCCGACCCCTACCGTGACGCGGGCGCCGGCTCAGGCCAGCTGGCCGGGGATGATCCCCCAGCTGCCCGACCAGGCCCCGCCGGGCTCGAGGACGACCAGCCCGTCGCCGGAGTTGAAGGCGTTGCTCGGGCAGGACATCGGCTCGACCGCGATGCCGCGCGTCCCCTTGACGCCGGTGTCCGCACCCTTGGCCGTGAACACCTGCGCCCAGTCGAGCGTCGAGTCCCCCCAGACGCGCACGTCGCCGGTGGACAGGCCGCCGACGACAACCTCCCAGGCACCGTCCCGCCCGGTCCGCTGCAGGTCGGTGTATGCCGTGTCGAGGCTCGTGCGCCCCAGCGCCCGGGTCGTGCGGAAGTCCACCTCGGGTCGGACGGCCTCGGTGGCGCGCGGGATCATCTGCTCGTCCACGAGGACCTCCCGCGACGCGGGGATGGTCAGCTCGACATCGGCGAGGCGGGTCTGGTTCAGCGCGATGTAGGGATGGGCGCCATACCCGAAGGGGGCCGGGGCGTCCCCCACGTTGACGGCGTGCGCGCTCACGGACAGCCCGGTGTCGTCCAGGACGTAGTTGACGCTCAGGTCCAAGGTGGCGCCCCAGCCGGGCGAGGGGTGCAGGCGGGTGCGGACGGTCAGGGCCGACCAGTCCTCGTCGTGCCAGTGCAGCTGCCACGGGAGCCACCGGACCAGTCCGTGGTTGGAGTTGGACAACGCGACCTCGGTGATGGCGAGCTGGTGGTCCACCCCGGCGAAGGAGTAGCGCCCGTCGCGGATCCGGTTGGGCCAGGGCATCAGCACCTGGCCCCGGCCGGCGAGGCAGAACTCGTCCTCGGCGTAGCCGGCCACGACATCGACACCATCGACCGTGTAGGTCCGCAGCCCGCCACCCACCTCGACGATGGTGGCCTCCTGACGGCCGTGTCGAAGGGTCCACTGCTCGCCGCTGGGAGGGGTGCTCACCCGCTCACGCTACTGGCCGCTGCACGACACCGCCGTTCGGCGAGTCCACCCGTCCCGACCGTCCACCTCAGGAGGAACGGACGACCCGGATGGAGACAGCCCTGCTGCCCTCCTTCTGCGCGACGACCAGGACCGGGTCGCCCTTGGCGACGGCGTCGGCAGGAGTTCGGGTGGTGGCGTCGACGGCGTACGTCGCGGTGAAGCCGTCGGCACTCCTGACCGCGACCGAGGTGGCCGAGGCTGCGGTGACCGTGCCTCGGTGCACGGTCATGACCACGGCCTTGCCGGTGAGGTCCTGGACCGTGAACTCGCCGTGCTGCACCGCGCCGAGGGCGCCGACACCACCCAGGAGCGCGGCCGGGTCGCGGCCAACGAGACCACCGCGCCCGTCGGTGGTCCTGTCGCCGTTCGCCCCGTTGCCGTTGCCGTTGCTCTTGTCGTCGCTCTTGCGCTTGCCGTTCTTCTTGTCGTCGCCTCGGTCCCCGTACGGGCCGTTGCCGGGCAGCAGGTCGCCGTTCCGGCGGTCCCGCAGCTGCTCCAGCCGGTCGCCGTGGTCGTCCCGGTCGACGACGGCCCGCACGACCGCCATCGCCCCCACCCCGAGCACACCGACGACGAGCAGCAGCGTCAGCACCCCGGCCGCCACCACGGCGATCGTGCCGCCGGCCGTCGACGTGGCCTGGCGCCAGAGACCGGGCGCCCCGGACGAAGGACCCTGCTGTGCTGCCGGAGGGCCCTGCCCTGCCGGAGGGCCCTGCGCTGCCGGAGGACCCTGCGCTGCCGGAGGGTCCTGCGCTGCCGGGAGGTCCTGCGCGGGCAGCGGACGGGTGGGGTCGGTGGGCTCCGACATGGCGGCTCCTCTCGCGGTTCCCCAGTATCGACCCCGCACCGGCTCGGCGAGGCGCAATGGCAGCAACCCGGGCCGTTCGCTGGCCGCGCAGTACACCGCCCGCACGGCAGCCGACTACCGTGGTGCGGTGCCCCCGACGTCCCGCCCCCAGTCCGTGACCGTGCGGTCGATGGCTGACGACGTCCGTGGTCGCCCCGACGACGCGCTGCGCGAGCTGCTGCACCGCCGCCAGGACCTGGCCCGACCCGCTCCTGCCGACCTGTCCTCGCTGGCGGCCCGGGCCAGCACCCGGGCGAGCGTCCAGCGCGCCGTCGACTCCCTCGACCTGGCCCACCTGCAGGTCCTGGAGGCCGCCCTGGCCGCTCCCGGCGGCCTGTCCGCCGCCGTCGAGCCCGCCGCCGTCGCGCAGTTGCTCGGCTCCACTCCTCCCGAGGTCGACCCCCTCCTGCACGACCTGTGGTCGCTGGCCCTGCTGTGGCGCAGCCCCGAGGGCCTGCGCGTGGTGCGCACCGTGGGCGAGGTCCTGGTCCACCCGGCCGGACTCGGCCCCCGGGCGACCGACCTGCCGGGCGCCACCGCCGCACCCAGCCCCGACGAGGTCACCGCGGTGGTGGAGCAGGCGCCGCCTGCCGCCCGAGCGATCCTCGACCGCCTGACCTGGGGACCGCCGGTGGCCGTGCTCCCCGCGGGCACCCCCGACCGGGTCGCGCAGGGCGCCCGGTGGCTCCTCGAGCACCACCTGGTCCGATCGGTGGGCGGCGACCAGATCGCACTGCCCCGGGAGGTCGCCCTCGTCCTGCGCGGTGGTCGGAGCCACGTCGGAGCCGCCCTCGCGCCCCCGGAGCTCGACGGCCCGCTGCGTTCCCCGGAGGCCATCGACGCCGCAGCCGGCCAGGAGGTCACCGACCTGCTGGCCCTGGTCGACGAGCTCGCCGCGGAGTGGGGGTTGCGTCCGCCGCGGGTCCTGCGCTCGGGAGGCCTGGCCGTACGCGACCTCAAGCGGGTCGGCGCGGTCCTGGACGTGGACCAGACGCGGGCGGCGTTCGTCGTCGAGCTCGCCCATGCCGCGGGCCTGCTCGCCGACGACGGGTCGCTGGACCCGTCGTGGGCCCCCACCCCCGCCTACGACGAGTGGCAGCAGCAGCCGGGCGACCAGCGCTGGGCCGCGGTGGCCCGGGCCTGGCTCCTGACCACCCGTGCACCCCACCTCGTCGGCACCACCCCCGTGGGGGCCCCCGGCACGGTCAACGCGCTCGGGCCCGACGCCCACTGGCCGCCGGCCAGAGGACTTCGCCGTGACGTGCTCGACCGGCTCGGTGGCGGACCCACCGGGCTGTCGCCCACCCACGCCTCGGTGGCCAGCGCCCTGCGCTGGGGCCGTCCGCGCCGGGTGCCAGGCACGCTCGACGTCGTCGTCACCGCCGTGCTGCGCGAAGCCGAGTGGCTCGGCGTCACCGGCCGCGGCGCGCTCTCCAGTGCCGGCCGCGCCCTGCTCGAGGGTCGGGACGAGTCCGCCCTCGCCGCCGCCATGCAGCCTCACCTGCCCGATCCGGTCGAGCACGTCCTGCTCCAGGCTGACCTGACGGCGATCGCCCCGGGGCCGCTCGCCGGAGGCCTGGCGACGTTCATGCGGCTCGTCGCCGATGTCGAGTCCCGGGGTGGCGCCACCGTCTACCGCTTCACCCCCGACTCGGTGCGCCGCGCCCTGGACGCCGGGTGGTCGGTCGACCAGGTGGTGAGCGCCCTGAGCGACGCCAGCCACACCCCGGTCCCGCAGCCGCTGGACTACCTCGTGCGCGACGTCGCACGCCGCCACGGGCAGGCCCGGGTGGGGGCCATGCGCGCCTACATCCGCTGCGACGACGAGACCACCCTCGGCGCCATGCTCGCCGAACGCGAGCTCTCACCCCTGCAGCTGCGCAGCATCGCGCCGACCGTCCTGGTGTCCCCCGTCGCGGCGGACACGGTCGTCGACTTCCTGCGGGAGAACGGTTTCGCCCCCGCGGCCGAGACCCCCGACGGCGGCATCGTCGTCCCCCAGGCGGGCCGGCACCGTACGCCGCTGCAGCGTCGGACCTCCCCGGTCACCGCCACCGGCGTCGACGACGAGCTGGTCACCACGCTCGTCGGTGCGCTCCGGGCGGGTGAGCAGGCGGCCGACTACCAGCGCGACCAGGTGGCCAACCGCCCCGGGCCCAGCCTCCCGAGCACCGACCCGACCACCACGCTGGCCGTGCTGCGCGACGCCGCCGCCGACCGCCAGGCCGTGTGGCTCGGCTACTCCGACGCCGACGGGCGCGTGCAGCGGTTGCTGTTCTACCCCGAACGCGTCGAGGGCGGACGCGTCCACGGCACGTCGGAGGGCCTGGGCCGCACGCTGTCGATCCACCGGGTCACCGGCGCAGCCGTCGGCTGAGGGTCAGTCGCTGCCGGCGAGCGCCCTGACCACCCGCGACGGCGAGGGCCGACCGAGCTGGGTCGCCATCCACGTGCTCGTCTCGACGAGGGAGGCGAGGTCGACCCCGGTCCGCACCCCTGCTCCGTCCAGGGCCCACACGAGGTCCTCCGTGGCGAGGTTGCCGGTGGCGCTCTTGGCGTAGGGGCACCCGCCCAGGCCGCCGGTCGAGGCGTCGACGACCGTCACCCCGTGGCGCAGGGCCGTCATGGTGTTGGCCAGCGCCTGCCCGTACGTGTCGTGGAAGTGCACCCCGACCCGCGTCGCCGGTATGCCGCGGGCCTCCAGGGCGTCGAGCAGGCGGCTCACGTGCCCGGTCGTGCCGACCCCGATGGTGTCGCCGAGCGAGAGCTGGTCGGCGCCGAGGTCCATCAGCCGCACGGCGACGTCGGCGACCTGCTCGACCGGGACCGGGCCCTCCCAGGGGTCGCCGAAGCACATCGACAGGTAGGCGCGGACCCACAGCCCGCTCTGTCGGGCGCGTTCGACGACGGGCGCGAACATGTCGATCGACTCGGCGACGGTGCGGTTGAGGTTCTTGCCGGCGAACGTCTCGGTCGCACTGCCGAAGATCGCCACCGCGCCGACCCCGGCCTCGAGGGCGCGGTCGAGCCCGCGCTCGTTGGGGACCAGCACCGGCCGTCGCGGTCCGAGCCCGGCCTCGCCGAGCAGCTCGAGCACCTCGGTGGCGTCCGCCAGCTGCGGCACCCAGGCCGCCGGGACGAACGACGTCGTCTCGATCGTTGCCAGCCCTGCCGCCGCCAGGCGGCGCACGAACTGCGCCTTCACCTCGGCAGGCACCACGGCCTTCTCGTTCTGCAGCCCGTCCCGTGGGCCCACCTCGTAGATGGTCACGGCGTCGGGCAGGTCGCTGGCGGGCTCGAGCTGCGGCAGTCCGGTGGTCACGTCCTCGATCTTGCCACTGCCCGATTCCCGCTTGCCGGACACCGCCCGCCCGCGACGCACGTTAGGTTTGTCGCAGTACCGGACCAGCGCAAGGACGTGGCATGAGCGACACCCCCAGGAACGACGGCAGCGGCGACAGCTCCGACGACGTCTTCGGTGACCCGACGGCCCCCGGCGACGCACCCACCTACGGTCCGCCCTCGGGCGAGCCCGAGCGCACCGAGCAGCTGCCCGGTGCGGGGGACACCCAGCAGGTCCGGCCGGACTCGTCCGTGCCCCCGCCGCCCCCTGCCCCGCCGTTCGGTGGCGCCCCACAGAACCCGTACGCCTCCCCCGGCGAGGGCGCGGCCCCCCAGAACCCCTACGCACGGCCCCCGGCCGGTCAGCCCTACCCGAGCCAGGGCGAGGTCGCGGACCAGCACGGAGCCCCAGGCGCCCCGGCGCCTCCCGGGTACGGCCAGGCACCCGGGTACGGCCGAGCGGACTACGGCACCGGCGCCACCGGCTCACTGGGCGGCAGCACCATCGCCCTGCTCGTCGTCGCCGGCCTGCTCACCCTCGGTGGCTGCGGCACCGGCATCCCCGGCCTGGTCTTCGCGGTCATCGCGGTGACCAAGAAGGACGAGCCGACCGAGATGGCCAAGTGGACCAGGTGGGGATGGATCGCGATCGTCGTCACCGTGCTCCTGGCCGTCCTCGCCGTCGGCGCCCTCATCGCCCTGGCCACCGTGGGGTCGACCGGCCTGTGACTGACGGCCCCCTGATCGTCCAGAGCGACAAGACGCTCCTGCTCGAGGTCGACCACCCCCGCGCCGAGGAGGCCCGACGGGCGATCGCCCCGTTCGCCGAGCTCGAGCGCGCCCCCGAGCACATCCACACCTACCGGGTCACCCCACTGGGCCTGTGGAACGCCCGGGCCGCAGGCCACGACGCCGAACAGGTCGTCAACGCGCTGATCACCTACAGCCGGTATGCCGTGCCGCACGCACTGCTCGTGGACGTCGCCGACACCATGGACCGGTACGGACGCCTCACCCTCGAGAAGGACCCCGAGCACGGCCTCCTGCTGCGGACGACCGATCGCCCGGTCCTCGAGGAAGTGTTGCGGCACAAGAAGATCAAGCCGCTCATGGGAGAGCGGATCGACGCCGACCGGGTGCTCGTGCACCCCTCCGAGCGCGGCCACCTCAAGCAGGAGCTGCTCAAGGTCGGCTGGCCTGCCGAGGACGAGGCCGGCTACGTCGACGGCGAGGCGCACCCGATCGACCTCGACAACGCGAACTGGTCGATGCGGCCCTACCAGCAGCAGGCCGTCGACGGGTTCTGGCACGGTGGCTCCGGCGTCGTGGTGCTGCCCTGCGGCGCGGGCAAGACCCTCGTGGGCGCGGGGGCGATGGCGCAGGCCAAGGCCACCACGCTGATCCTGGTGACCAACACGGTCTCGGCCCGGCAGTGGCGCGACGAGCTGATCAAGCGCACCAGCCTCACCGAGGAGGAGATCGGCGAGTACTCCGGTGCCCGCAAGGAGGTCCGCCCGGTCACGATCGCGACCTACCAGGTGCTGACGACCCGTCGCAAGGGCGTCTACACCCACCTCGACCTCCTCGACGCCCGCGACTGGGGCCTGATCGTCTATGACGAGGTGCACCTCCTCCCGGCGCCGATCTTCCGGATGACGGCCGACCTGCAGGCGCGCCGTCGCCTCGGCCTCACCGCGACCCTGGTGCGCGAGGACGGTCGCGAGGCGGACGTCTTCTCCCTCATCGGCCCCAAGCGGTACGACGCCCCGTGGAAGGACATCGAGGCACAGGGCTACATCGCCCCTGCCGACTGCGTGGAGGTGCGGGTCACCCTCCCCGACACCGAGCGCCTCGGGTATGCCGTCGCCGAGCCCGAGGACCGCTACCGGCTCGCCTCGTGCAGCCCGGTGAAGATCCCGGTGGTCGAGCAGATCGTCGCCCAGCACCGCGGCGAACCCACCCTCGTGATCGGCCAGTACCTCGACCAGCTCGACGAGCTGTCCCAGCGGCTCGGGGCCGAGGTCATCACCGGTGCGACCTCGGTGACCGAGCGGCAGAAGCTCTACCAGGCCTTCCGCGTCGGCGAGATCGACCTGCTCGTGGTCTCCAAGGTGGCGAACTTCTCGATCGACCTGCCCGAGGCGAGTGTGGCGATCCAGGTGAGCGGCACCTTCGGTTCCCGGCAGGAGGAGGCCCAGCGCCTGGGGCGGGTGCTGCGGCCCAAGGGCGACGGTCGCACGGCGCACTTCTACTCGGTGGTCGCCCGTGACACCGTCGACGCCGACTTCGCCGCGCACCGCCAGCGCTTCCTGGCCGAGCAGGGCTACTCCTACCGCATCGTCGACGCCGACGACCTGGGTGACGTCCCGGCCTGAGCAGCACCGCGACGGCACGAAGGGCTGGGGAGCACTCCCCAGCCCTTCGTGCTGCACCTCGTCAGAGCGCGTCGAGCACGTCGTGCGCGATCCGGGCGAGGG
>CAVRMT010000028.1:0-38634 GCA_963722015.1 uncultured Actinomycetota bacterium
GAGGGCTGGTCGGTCACTTCCGGCCGGCTGCCGGTCCGGCGTCGGCCACCCGGACCGACTCCCACAGCTGGCCGTACCAGGGATGGTCGCTCGAGGCGGCCGGGGCCTTGGCGACACCGGGCAGCGCCTTGGCCGAGGCCTTGCCGTCGATCACGGTGTACGACTTCTCGCCGACCTTGACGAACTTGAGGCGCTCCCGGGCCTGCTGCATGACGTAGGCGTCGTCGTTCCAGCGGGCCTGTTCCTTCTGCAGCTCGCTCACCTGGGTGCGCTGCTGGCCGACGGCACCGTGCAGGGCCTCGATCTCGCCCTGCTGGCGCAGGTAGGAGCGCAGCGTCGGCACGAGGGTCACCGCCAGGAGCACGACGATCGTCGCGAGCACGACACCGCGCAGCACCGTGCGCGACGCCTTGCGCTCGGTCGCGACCTGCGCCGACGCCGCCTTGCGCACGGCACCGGACGCGGTCGCGCGCGAGCGTCCGGGCCCCGCACCCGGGCGGGCGGACGTACCGCGCGCGGTGCCGCGCGGCGTACCTCCCGATCGGGGTGCGGCAGGACGGCGAGCCGGCTTGCCCGACCCGCTCGTCCCCTGTCCCGTTCCTGCCATGGGTGACCTCAACCGATCCCGTGCGCCGCCGTCAGGACTTCGGCGCGAACCGGGGGAAGGCGCCGACGCCGGCGTAGCGGGCGGCGTCGTCGAGCTCCTCCTCGATGCGCAGGAGCTGGTTGTACTTGGCGACGCGCTCGGACCGAGCAGGAGCGCCGGTCTTGATCTGACCGCAGTTGGTGGCGACGGCGAGGTCGGCGATGGTGACGTCCTCGGTCTCACCGGACCGGTGGCTCATCATGCAGCGGTAGCCGCTGCGGTGGGCGAGGTCGACGGCGTCCAGGGTCTCGGTGAGCGAGCCGATCTGGTTGACCTTGACGAGCAGGGCGTTGGCCGTGCGCGTGTCGATACCGCGCTGCAGGCGCACCGGGTTGGTGACGAACAGGTCGTCGCCGACGATCTGCACCCGGTCACCGAGGCGGTCGGTCATGGCCTTCCAGCCGTCCCAGTCCTCCTCGTCCAGCGGGTCCTCGATGGAGACCAGCGGGTAGGAGTCGACCAGGTCCGCGTAGTAGTCCACCATCTGCGCCGAGGTCTTGGCGGCACCCTCGAAGGCGTACGTGCCGTCCTCGTCGTGGAACTCGCTCGCCGCGACGTCCAGGGCAAGGGCGATCTGCGTGCCCGCCTCGTAGCCGGCCCGGTCGATGGCCTCCAGGATCAGGTCGAGGGCAGCGCGGTTGGAGTCCAGGTCGGGGGCGAAGCCACCCTCGTCGCCGAGCCCGGTGGCCAGGCCCTTCTCCTTGAGCACGGCCTTGAGCGAGTGGTAGACCTCGGTGCCCCAGCGCAGCGCCTCCTTGAAGGAGTCGGCGCCGATCGGGGCGATCATGAACTCCTGGATGTCGACGTTGGAGTCGGCGTGGCTGCCGCCGTTGAGGATGTTCATCATCGGGACCGGCAGGACGTGGGCGTTCGGGCCCCCGACGTAGCGGAACAGCGGCAGGCCGGAGGACTCGGCAGCGGCCTTGGCGACGGCGAGCGAGACACCGAGGATGGCGTTGGCGCCGAGCTTGGACTTGCTGGCGGTGCCGTCGAGGTCGAGCATGACGCCGTCGATGATCCGCTGCTCGCTGGCCTCGTAGCCGACGAGCTTGGGGTTGATGTCGTCCAGGACGGCGTTCACGGCCTGCTCGACGCCCTTGCCCAGGTAGCGCGAGGTGTCGCCGTCACGGCGTTCGACCGCCTCGAAGGCACCCGTCGAGGCGCCGGAGGGAACTGCCGCGCGGGCGATGGTGCCGTCGTCGAGCGCCACCTCGACCTCGACCGTCGGGTTGCCCCGGGAGTCGAGGATCTCGCGGGCGCCTACTGCGTCAATGGTGGCCACAGACATCTCCATCAGGGTGCTCGAAGGGGTACCCGACGAGGCTACCCGCTGCTCACACCCTCGTCGGCGACCGACCCGCAGGCAGGACGGTATGGCGCGTGCCGGGCACGCGCCATACCTGACCGCACGCTCAGGTCAGGCGCTGGTAGGCGACGGCGATGGCCGCACCGAGCCGGGCGTTGTCCCGGACCAGGGCGATGTTGGTGTCCAGGGAGCGACCGTCGGAGAGCTCGACGATGCGGCCCAGCAGGAACGGGGTGATGTCCTTGCCGGAGATGCCGCGCTCGGCGCACTCGGCGAGCGCCTGGTCGATGAGCACCCCGATCTCCTCGGCCGGGATCTCCTCGGCGGCGGGCACCGGGTTGGCGACGGCGATGGCGCCGGCCAGGCCGAGGTCCCACTTGGCGGCCATCATCGCCGCCAGCTCGTCGGCGGAGTCGGCCCGCAGCGGGGCGCTGTGGCCGCTGGAGCGCGAGTAGAACGAAGGGAACTCGTCGCTGCCGAAGACGACGACCGGGACCCCGAGGGTCTCGAGCGTCTCGAGCGTCAGGCCGATGTCGAGGATCGACTTCACGCCGGCGCTGACGACGGCGACATCGGTCTGGCCGAGCTCGGTGAGGTCGGCGGAGATGTCGAAGCTGTGCTCGGCTCCGCGGTGCACCCCACCCAGGCCGCCGGTGACGAAGACCCGGATCCCGGCCAGTGCAGCCAGCCGCATCGTGCTGGCGACGGTCGTGGCACCGTGCGCGCTGCGGGCGATGACGTGGGGCAGGTCGCGCAGGCTGACCTTGGCCACGTCGGGGTGGGTGGCGAGGGTCTCGAGCTCGTCGGGGGTCAGGCCGATCCGGGGCACGCCGTCGAGGATGGCGATGGTGGCGGGGGTCGCACCGCCGTCCCGGATGATCTGCTCGACCTCGACGGCCATCGCGACGTTGCGGGGGTAGGGCATGCCGTGGCTGATGATCGTGCTCTCCAGGGCCACCACGGGGCGACCCTCGGCGAGCGCCGCCGCCACCTCGGTGGTGAGCTGCAGCGAGGGGTGGGGGGTGGTGGTCATCGGTTCTCCCGGGGTGTGCGGTTGGGGCTCGTGTGGGGACGCGCGGACTTGCGCAGCTCTGCGTCGACGAGGCGGGCGGTCAGGTCGGGGCGCACGGTCTCCGAGCTCGACACGGTCAGGCGCCGCAGCCATCTGACCGAACCGTGCCGCATCCGCCGGGCTGTCCCCGCGCAGGAGCCGTGGACGAACGCCGCGGTCATCGAGTCGCCCCCACCGGTGACGTCGACGACCCCCACCGCCGGTGCGGGCAGGACGGTCACGGCGATGCGGCCGTCGTCCTCGACACTGCTCAGCAGGCTGCCCCGGGCCCCGCGGCGCACCCAGACGTGCTGGACCCCGAGCGCGTGCACGAGCTCGGCCGCCCGGCCGATCGCGGCGTTGGTCGGCGCGACCGGCTCCCCCACCACGGCCGCGAGCTCGTCGAGGTTGGGGGTCAGGGCCAGCAGCGGGCGCTGCCGCGACAGCATCGGGGTGAGCAGGCGCGCCTTGGCGACGCTCACCGGGTCGACGACGACCGGCACCGCGGCGGCGGCGGCGAGGTCGAGCAGCCAGGCCGCGGGCGCCGGCGGGACGTTGCCGTCGACGACGAGCAGGTCGGCGTGGGCGATGAGGTCGCGGGCGGCCCGGAGCTGGCGCACGGTGAGCCGGTCGGTCAGGGCCATGTTGGAGACGGCGACGAGCAGCTCGCCGGTGGCGTCGATGACGGCCAGGTAGGTCCCGGTGCTGCCGTCGCCGACGATCATGTGGTCCGTGGAGACACCGGCTGCACGCGTCATCGCGAGCACCTGGTCACCGAACGCGTCGCGTCCCACGGGCGCGACGAGGTGCGTCGGACTGCCGAGACGGGCGAGGTTCTCGGCGATGTTGCGCCCGACCCCACCGGGGGTGGTCGAGGCGACCCCGGGGTTCGACGTGTGCAGCTGCGCCGGCTCGCTCGAGTGCGCCTTGATGTCCATGTTGGCGCCACCGACCACGACCACCGACTGCGACTCGGACCGCACGACGTACCCGTGACCACGCGCGCCGGCACCGGGGTGCGGCTCAGGCGTCGGGACCACGACGTACCTGCTGGTCGAGGTCCCGCAGCACCCGCCGCAGCTCCGCGTCGGCGTCGGCGCCCTCCGCCCGCGCCCGCGCCACGAGCGCCAGGAGCTCCTGACCGATCCCGCCGTCCCCGGGTGACGGCAGCGGCCCGCGACCGCTGCGCTCCCAGCGCGCCAGGACCTTGTCCGCGGCGACCAGGCTGGGCAACGACGCCGGTATGCCGTGCAGCAGGCCTTCGTGACCGGCCTCACCGCCGGGGTGTCCGGGCCTTCCCGCCCGTTCGGCCGCCTTGATCTGCTCCCACGTCGCCTCGACCTCACCGGGGGTGCTGGCGTCGCCGTCGGAGAAGACGTGCGGGTGTCGGCGGACGAGCTTGTCGACCAGGGTGCCGGCGACGTCGTCGATGTCGAACGGCTCCTGCGCGTGGTCCTGCGCCACGCGCGGACTGGAAGGCCACCTGCAGCAGGACGTCACCGAGCTCTTCACACAGATGGTCGCGGTCGCCGGACCCGATGGCCTCGACAGCCTCGTGCGACTCCTCGATGAGGTACTTCGCCAGCGACTCGTGCGTCTGCTCCGCGTCCCAGGGGCACCCGCCGGGCGACCGCAGCCGGTCCATGACGGCGACGACGTCGAGCAGCCGCGCCCCGGGCACGTCCCACGACGCGACGAGGACCTCGACCTCCGGCGGCTCGCCCAGCCGCGAGACCTCGGAGGCCACTGCGTCGGTGAGGCCCGGGTCGCCGTCGGCCGAGGCCACCCAGACGACGTCGGACCTCGGCGGCTCGGTCCATCAGGTCCCGCGCCAGGCCGGGAGCCGTCACCTCGCCGACGTGCTGGACCGCGAGGCCGGCCTGGGCCACGGCATCGGCCAGCGGCTCGTCCGCGTCCTGGCGAGGACCACCGCGGCGGCGTCGAGGGTCTGCCACGCGACGCGCGTGAACAGGCCGGGCGCGATCCGCGGACTGCCGACCAGCAGGGTGAGGCGTCCGGGCACCGCCGGGTCAGCCCTGCGGGGTCGCGGCAGGTTGCGGCTCGGCCTTGATCCAGTTGGGGGTGCTCACGTCGAAGCGAACCTCTTTGGCGTCGAACGTGCCGTAGCGCGGGTTGATCGTGATGTCGGCCGCCGAGGCGAGGGCGACCGCCCTGCCCTGCTCCTCGGACGTCAGCTGGTTGAAGGCCAGGCTCGCCTTGACCAGCTCGAGCGTCGCCGGAGCCGGGTCCTCGATGACCTCGACGGCGATGCGGGCAGCCGAGTCGGACAGCCCCTTGCCGGCCTCGGTGGCCACGGTGTTGATGAAGCCGGCCATGACCAGGCTGGCGACGGCGCTGGACGTCGTGATCCCCGAGTCGGGCTGTGCGGCGAGGATCTGGCGGGAGGCCTCCTGGGCGTCCTGCTCGGTGATCCGGTGGCCGTCGACGACCGCGGCCGTGTCGGCGGTCGCGCACCCGGAGACGGCGAGCACACCGACCGTCACGAGGGCCACGAACGAACCACGCAGGACCTGGCGCATTGCTGCAGGACGTGCCTTCACAGACTTCCCTTTCTCCATGCTCATCTGGCCGAGACCGTACCCTCACGGGTGCCGACCCGGGCGGCGTCGGCGACGTTGCCCAGCAGTACGGCGCGGATCAGGTCACTGGCCCACTGCAAGACTGCCGTGTCACGCAGCGGTTTGCCAGCCACCCTCGCCGTCATCGGTTTCGGCACGAGAATCGTATGCACCGCGTCCTTGACCAGTGACTCGGGGTAGAGCCGCTGCAACCGCAGCTGCGCCGACTCGGCCAGCTCGACCGGCCCGAACCGCACGAAGGCGCCCTGGACGGAGATGTCGGCGACACCGGCCGCCCTGGCGACGGTGCGCAGCCGGGCGACCTCCATGAGGTTGCGGACCGGCTCCGGCAGGGCGCCGTACCGGTCGAGGAGCTCGGCCTCGATCTCGTCGAGCTGGGCCTCGTCGACGACGCTCGCGAGCTTCTTGTAGGCCTCGAGCCGCAGTCGCTCCCCCGGCACGTAGTCGTGCGGGAGGTGCGCGTCGACCGGCAGCTCGATCTTGATCTCGGTCGGCGCGGTCTGGCCGTCGCCGCGGAACTCGGCCACGGCCTCACCCACCAGCCGGACGTACAGGTCGAAGCCGACACCGGCGATGTGGCCGGACTGCTCGCCACCGAGCAGGTTGCCGGCTCCGCGGATCTCGAGGTCCTTCATGGCGATCTGGATGCCCGAGCCGAGGTCGGTGTGGCTGGCCATCGTCTGGAGCCGGTCGTGCGCCGTCTCGGTCATCGGCTTCTCGGGCGGGTAGAGGAAGTAGCAGTAGGCCCGCTCGCGGCCTCGACCGACCCGACCCCGCAGCTGGTGCAGCTGGGAGAGCCCGAGGACGTCGGAGCGCTCGACGATCAGGGTGTTGGCGTTGGAGATGTCGAGGCCGGTCTCGACGATCGTCGTGCAGACGAGCACGTCGAACTTCTTGTCCCAGAAGTCCAGCACGACCTGCTCGAGCTTGTGCTCGCCCATCTTGCCGTGGGCGGTGGCGACCCGGGCCTCGGGGACCAGCTCACGGACCCGGCTGGCGGCCCGTTCGATGCTCGACACCTTGTTGTGGACGAGGAAGACCTGCCCCTCACGCAGCAGCTCGCGGCGCACGGCCGCGACGATCTGCTTCTCGTCGTAGGCGCCGACGTAGGTCAGGACGGGGTGGCGCTCCTCGGGCGGGGTGGCCAGCGTCGACATCTCGCGGATGCCGGTGACCGCCATCTCCAGGGTGCGCGGGATCGGGGTCGCCGACATGGCGAGCACGTCGACCGCGGTGCGCAGCGACTTGAGCTGTTCCTTGTGCTCGACACCGAAGCGCTGCTCCTCGTCGATGACGACGAGGCCGAGGTCCTTGTAGCGGATCTCCTTGGACAGCAGGCGGTGCGTGCCGATGACGAGGTCGACCGACCCGTCCGCGAGACCGGCGATCGCCTCGCGGGCCTCCTTGTCGGACTGGAAGCGCGAGAGCGCCTTGACCGTCACGGGGAACTGCGCGTAGCGCTCGCAGAAGGTCTGGAAGTGCTGCTGCACCAGCAGGGTCGTGGGCACCAGCACGGCGACCTGCTTGCCGTCCTGGATCGCCTTGAACGCCGCACGCACGGCGATCTCGGTCTTGCCGTAGCCGACGTCGCCACAGATCAACCGGTCCATCGGGACCGTGCGCTCCATGTCGGACTTGACCTCGTCGATGGAGCTGAGCTGGTCGGGCGTCTCGACGTAGGCGAAGGCGTCCTCGAGCTCGCGCTGCCACGGGGTGTCCGGGGCGAAGGCGTGGCCGGCGGTCGCCATGCGGGCGCTGTAGAGCTGGATGAGCTCGGCGGCGATCTGCTTGACGTAGCGGCGCGCCCGACCCTTGGTCTTCTGCCAGTCGCTGCCACCCATCTTGCTCAGCGTGGGTTGCTCGCCACCGACGTAACGGGTGACCTGGTCGAGCTGGTCGGTCGGGACGTAGAGCCGGTCGGCCGGTTGGCCGCGCTTGGACGGTGCGTACTCCAGGACGAGGTACTCGCGGGTCGCCCCGCCCACGGTGCGCTGGACCATCTCGACGAACCGGCCGACGCCGTGCTGTTCGTGCACGACGAAGTCGCCCGGCTTGAGCTGCAGCGGGTCGACCTGGTTGCGCCGCCGCGACGGCATCTTGCGCATGTCCTTGGTCGAGCCGCCCTGCCCGGGCGTGCCCGTGAGGTCGGTCTCGGTGAGGAACACCAGCTGCCCGGCGGGCGCGACGAAACCCGACTCCCACGGAGCCGGTGGTCAGGTGGACCATGCCGGGGGTGAGGTCGGACAGGTCGGCGTCCAGACGCGACGGCACGGACTCCTCCGCCAGCACCTCGGCGACCCGACGGCCGAGTCCCTGGCCCTCGGTGACGACGATGACGCGCCACCCGTCACCGACCCACCGCCGCAGGTCGGCCACCGCCTCGGGCGTCGAGCCCCGGTAGCGCGGCGCCTCCTCGAGCCCGGTGTTGACGACGGTCGCGTCGTCGTCGGCGAGCTCCTCGTCGGCGACGAACGGGCCGAGGTCCCACCACGGCATACCGGCCTCGCGCCGCGTGGGCGCGCAGGTCGGCCAGGCTCCAGAAGGAGGCGGTGCCGAGCACCCCCTGCAGGTCGATCGGGACGGCGTTGCCGGCGGCGGCGTTGGCCCACCCGGCGTCGAGGAACTCCTGGGAGGTCGCCACGAGGTCGTGGGCCCGGGTGCGCACCCGCTCGGGGTCGCACACGACGACCGCGGTGCCCTCGCGCAGGGTGTCCAGGACACTCTCCATACCGTCCACGAGGGCCGGCGCCAGCGACTCCATCCCCTCCACGGCGATGCCCTCCGCGAGCTTGCCGAGCAGGTCGGCGGCACCGGGCAGCTGCTCCAGCAGGGCCGCCGCCCGCCCGCGGACCGCGTCGGTGAGCAGCACCTCCCGGCACGGGGGCGCCCACAGGCCGTGCTCGGCGACCTCGAGGCTGCGCTGGTCGGCGACCTTGAACCAGCGGATCTCCTCGACCGTGTCGCCCCAGTACTCCACCCGCACGGGGTGGTCCTCGGTGGGCGGGAAGACATCGAGGATGCCTCCGCGGACCGCGAACTCCCCACGGCGCTCCACGAGGTCGGTGCGCGTGTATGCCGCGGCCGCGAGGTCCTCGACGACCCGCTCCAGGGGCGCTTCGTCCCCGGCCCGCAGGGCGACGGGGCGCAGCTCCCCCAGCCCCTTGGCGACCGGCTGCAGGACGGCCCGGACGGGGGCGACCACCACGTCGAGCGGGCCGTACGCCGCGTCGTCGGGGTCCGGGTGGCTCAGCCGGCGCAGGACCGCCAGCCGCTTGCCGACGGTGTCGCTGCGCGGGCTGAGTCGCTCGTGCGGCAGCGTCTCCCAGGCCGGGAAGTCGGCCACCCGGTCGCTGTCGAGGAAGCAGCCGAGGGCGGCCACGAGGTCCTCGGCCTCCCGCGTCGTCGCGGTGATCGCCAGCAGCGGACGCCCGGCCTCGCGCGCCAAGGCGGCCAGGAGCGCCGGACGGGCCCCGGTGGGGGCGGACATGTCGACGGCGAGCTCACCGGCGCGCGCGGCGGCGAGCGCACGGGCGACACCGGGGTCGGTGGCGAGTGCGTCGAGCAGCGGGGCGAGGGTCATGGGTCAGGGCTCCTGCAACGACGTGGGACGGCGCGAGCACCGCACGGCTGGGACCGAGGCGGTGTCACCAGGGGGCCAAGGATACGGAGGGCTCCGGTGCACCGGTCCACGGGCGACGGCGAGTGGTTCGGGGGCCCGATGGCGGCCCGGTGGTGGTCCGGGGCGGCCCGGAGGCGGCCCGGTGCGGCCCGGGGCCTGCCCGGGGGCTCCCACCCCCGGTCGTGATCCGACACCAGTGGGTCGACGCCCTCGTATCTTTGCATGAGCCGTACTGCGGAGAGTCCCCTGAGGATTGACGGACAGGACCACAGCCGGACCGACCCACGTCGCCCTGGCTGGCGAAGCGGGAAGCACGCCTTCCCTGTGCGGTGGGGCCGCGAGCCGCTGGTCGTCTCGGAACAGCAATTCGGTGGGGACACCGCGATGGGGGTCGTTGGACATGAGAAGGAGGCCATTGATGAGTACACGCAGCCGCTTGCGCTCGACGAGGCGCCGCTCGGTCACGAGGTGTGTCGGTGCCGGTGCGACGACCGTGTTGGCGGTCGGCGCGGTCCCGGTGTCGGCGGCGCACGCTGACTCCCACGAGGCGGCGTCCCAGCTGGACTCCACCCGGGTGGAGTGCGTCGAGGCCGACGGCCGCGTCGAGGACATCAAGATCGTCGGCTCGACCGTCTACGTCGGGGGCCAGTTCTCGTCGGTGTCGGCCGGTGGCACCACCTACCCGCGCTCGCGGGCGGCGGCCTTCGACCTGGCGACGTGCACGGTCCTGCCGTGGAACCCCTCGGTCGTGGGCACCGTGCTCGCCCTGGCCCCCACCTCGTCCGCGGTCTACCTGGGCGGCGAGTTCACCTCCGTGGGCGGCCGGAACCGGGCCAACCTGGCCGCGGTCGACCCCGTGACCGGTGACCCGCTGGCCTTCTCCCCCAACGTCAAGGGTGCCGTGGCCGAGCTGGCCACCTCCCCGTCGCGGCTGTATGCCGTCGGCGGCATCAACAGGGTCAACGGCCAGAAGCGCAACAAGACGGCCGCGTTCTCGCGCAGCAGCGGCGCCCTCGACGCGGGCTGGCACCCCGACGCCGACAAGCAGGTCAAGGGCCTGGCCCTGTCGCCCGACGCCACGAGGGTCTACCTCGCAGGGTCCTTCGCCACCCTGAACGGGACGGCTGCCCGGCACCTCGCCGCGGTCGACGCCGCCGACGGCCAGCTCGACACCGGGTTCGACCCCGACCTCCGGGTGAAGGCCACCGAGGTCCTGGCCGTGGGCTCGCAGGTCGTCGTGGCGTACGCGGGGCCCGGCGGCCAGGTCGGTGTCCTGGACACCAACGGGGTGCTGCAGGCGTCTGCCCAGGTCAACGGCAACGCCCAGGCGGTCGCCGTCGCCGGCACCGAGGTCTTCGCCGGGGGTCACTTCGGCAGGTACTGCGGGACCTCCGGCAGCTCGTGCGCGGACTTCACCAAGCGACGCAAGGCGCTGTCCCTCGACACCGGGACCAGCGCGGTCACGGACTTCGACCCGCGGCTGAACAGCGCGCTCGGCGTGTGGGCCATGGCCTTCGACCCCGGCACCGGACGACTGGTCGCCGGTGGCGACTTCACCAAGGCCGGGTCACGTCCGTCCGCCCACCTGGCGGTGTTCGGCCCATGACGCTGACCTTCGACGGCCAGGCCGACCCCGGGACGGCCACCGACCGGTCGGGCCAGCCGGACCGGCGGGACCAGAGCGACCAGACCGACCAGGCGGCCCTGGCGCGCACCGCCACGCTGCGCGACGTGGTCCTCGGCCCGGCCGCCGTGGCCGACCTCCTGCTCGGGCTCGCGGAGGTCCTTCCTCCCGGCCAGCAGCTCGGCGGTCGCATCGTCGACGGTGCCCCTCCTCGAGCCGGCTGGGTCTCACTGACCCTGCCCCGTCGCGACCTGGCGGCACCGATCCTCGCGGACGGTGCCGTCGTCCTGCGCGACGAGGAGCACACGCCGCTCGCGGTCCTGGAGGACCTGGTACCCGCCGGCGACGCCGGTGACAGCATCAGCGGCCGACCCCGACGCCTGCGGCAGCGCGAGTCGCGCACCGGGTCCCACCCGGAGGTCGACTTCGACCTGGCCAGCCTGCACCGACGCCCCCTCCTGGTGATGACGCGCCCGGCAACCACCGCAGATGCGAGCCTGCTCGCCTCGTGGGCCGCCGAGCACGAGGCCCCGCTGGTCCTCGTCGCGGAGCAGGCCCCCCGCCACGACCGGGTGCCCACGGCCGCCCTGCTGCGGATGGCGCAGGCGCTCGTCGCCGACCTCGGGAACGACGACGTCGAGATCCGCACCGTCCCGCTCGAGAGCCGCGATGCTGCGAGCGACCTCGAGCTCGCCAGCCGGATCGGCGCGCGGCTGCAGTCCCCCGACGTGCGCGTCCTGCTCGACGACGCCCCCGGCCCCTCGGCCGAGGTGTGGTCCAGCACCCGCGACGCCCTCGCCCACACCGCGCAGCCGGACCTCGACGCCTTCCCTCCCGCGGTCCGCGAGCTGCTCGGCGCCTGGCGTCCGCCCCGGACCCAGCGCGGGCTGGTGGTCATGTTCACCGGGCTCTCCGGCTCGGGGAAGTCCACCGTGGCCAGGGACGTCGCGGAGTGGGTCACCACGCACTCCGGCCGCACCGTCAGCCTGCTCGACGGCGACCGGGTGCGCCAGATGCTGTCGTCGGGGCTGGGCTTCGACGAAGCCTCCCGCGAGCTGAACGTCCGCCGCATCGGGTACGTCGCGGCGGAGGTGGCCCGCCACGGCGGCCTGGCCATCTGCTCCCCCATCGCGCCGTCCGCCCCCACCCGGGCCGAGGTCCGGGAGATGGCCGAGCAGGTCGGGGACTTCCTGCTCGTGCACGTCTCGACGCCGCTGGAGGAGTGCGAGCGCCGGGACCTCAAGGGGCTCTATGCCGCCGCCCGGGCCGGCACCCTGGCCCACTTCACCGGGATCTCGTCGCCCTACGACGTGCCCACCGACGCCGACCTCGCCGTCGACACCTCCCTCGTCGGGCGCCCGCAGGCCGCCCGCCTCGTTATCGACATCCTGCTCGACGGCGGATGGGTCAAGGAGATCGTGAGATGAACATCGACCCCCTGATGGTGGCGGCCTCCTTCGGGATCGGCATCATCGTCGGCCTCACGGGCATGGGTGGCGGCGCGCTGATGACACCGGTGCTCGTGCTCTTCTTCAACATCCCCCCGCTGACGGCCGTCTCCAGCGACCTGGTCGCGGCAGCGGTGATGAAGCCCGTCGGGTCCGTCGTGCACCTGCGCCGCGGGACGGTCAACCTCAGCCTCGTCAAGTGGCTGGTGGTGGGTTCGGTGCCGGCTGCCTTCGGTGGCGTCCTGGTGATGAGGCAGCTCGGCGACGGTGAGCAGCTGCAGCACATCGTGCAGATCTCCCTGGGCGTGGCCCTGCTCGTCGCCGCGACCGGCCTGGCGATCCGCGCCTACACGCGCCTGCTGGAGCGGGCCGCTCGCCGTGACGGCACCGCCGACCCGCTGCCCGTGGGCCCTGGGCAGGTCAAGCCCCGCATCCTGGCGACCGTGCTGGTCGGCATCCTCGGTGGCATCGTCGTCGGCATGACCTCGGTCGGGTCCGGCTCGCTGATCATCATCGCGTTGATGGCGCTCTACCCGACCCTCAAGGCGAACTCCCTCGTCGGCACCGACCTCGTCCAGGCCGTCCCGCTCGTGATGTCGGCAGCCCTGGGCCACATCCTCTTCGGTGACTTCCAGCTGGCCCTGACCGCCTCGCTCATCCTCGGCAGCGTTCCCGGAGCCTGGATCGGCGCCCGGGTCTCCTCCCGGGCACCGGGTGGACTCGTCCGTCGGCTCCTCGCCTTCGTCCTGCTCGCCTCGGCCCTCAAGCTGCTCGGCGTCCCCACGATGGCGACCGCCCTCACCCTCATCGCGCTGGCCCTGACCGCGCCGGCCCTGTGGATGGTGGTTCGCCGTCGCCACGGGTTCCCGGCCCTGGCCAGCCGCCGCCACCGGGCCGCCCGTCCCGCCGTCCCCGAGCGAATCTCCTCGTGAGCACCGAACGCCCGAGCGAGGCGCCCGTGGCGGACCAGGGACGGCACCAGGGCAGGCGCCCCTCCGGGAGCGGGTCCCTGCGGGCACGGATCGCCACCGTCGCGGTGGCGGTGCTGCTCTGCGCGGCGGCGATGGTGTCCGGGTTGTCCGCCGGTGGCGACAACAAGGGCCTGGTCGTGCTGCCCCTCGTGGCCGTCCTCGGCATCGGCGTGGCCGCGTTGGCCTTCACCCGGTTCGCGCCGTTCGTGCTGCTGCTGCTGGGAACGCGCGCCAGCGTCGACCTGCTCAAGCTCTCCGGGTCCTCCGCCGGCAACACCGCGACCAACAACGCCTCCCGCGGGCTCGACCCGTCCAGCCTCATCGCCCTGCTGTTCCTGTCAGCCTCCGTGCTGTGGCTGCTTGCGCAGTACTCCAGCGGACGTCGCCTCAAGGGTTCGCCCCTGCGCATCGCCCTGCTCAGCCTCGTCGCCGCCGGCACCATCAGCATCATCGGCTCCGAGGTCCCTGCCGCCTCCGGCCTCGAGGCGCTGCGCATCCTGTCGTGGGTCATGATGTTCGTGATCCTCGAACAGCTCATCATCGACCGGAAGATGCTCGTCAAGGTCATCTACGCCGCATACGCCGGCGCCCTCTTCCCCCTCCTGTACACCGTGACGCTGCTGCTCGTCGGACAGCCCCCGTCGGAGGTCAAGGGCAGCTTCACCCGCATCACCGGGCCGTTCAGCCAGTCCAACACCTTCGCCCGCTACCTGGCGTTCATGATCGTCTTCGGCGTCGCGCTCTACCCGTCGCTGTCACGGCGCCAGCGCCAGTTCATGGTGCCCGTCCTGGCGCTGTCCTCGACGTTCCTGCTCATGACGCTGACGCGCGGCGCCATCATCGCCGCCGTCGTCGCCGTGGTCGTCGTCGCCATCGTCCAGCGCCGCAAGGGCGTGCTGGTGGGCTTCGCCGCCACCGCCCTGCTCGCCGTGGCCCTCGTGCCCGGGCTCGGCGCGCGGTTCGCCACCGTGACCGCCGAGCCGCAGCTGCCCGGGGGCCCGGAGACGGGCAACAGCCTGCAGTGGCGGTTGCAGTTCTGGACCGAGGTGCTTCCGCTGGCCAACAGCAACCCGGTGACGGGGATCGGGCTCAACATCACCCAGTACCGCACGACCGCCGAGAAGCAGCCGCACAACGACTTCATCCGGGCGTACGTCGAGACCGGCCTGCTCGGCCTCGGCGCCTACCTGGCCATGCACTTCCTGCTGCTGCGCAACGGCATCATGGCGTTGCGGAACTCGGTCCGGGGCACCCTGGAGCACTCTGTCGCCGCCGGCGCCCTGGGCACCGCGGTGTGCTTCCTGCTCGGCAGCGCCGGCGCCAACGTGATGTCCAACGTCGTGAGCCTGTGGTACCTCGCAGCGTTCTCGGCCGCCGGCTCCTACGTCGCCCGGCGCAACCCGGTCACCGGCCGCATCGACGGGCTCCACCTGCCCGCGCGGACGTCGTCGCAGGTGCCGGCCGACCGGCCCACCCAGAAGGCGTCGGTGTCGTGACCGCGGCAGCCAAGGGGCGCGTCGGACCCCCGCCGTCGACGTCGAGCTCCATCACCCGGATGGGCCGGGGCGGCGGCCTGAACCTCGTGGGCGCCGTCACCAACCAGATCTCGCTGTTCGCGATCATCTCGATCCTGTCCCGGTTGGGCGAGCGCGCGGTGGGCCACTACGCCACGTCCTTCGCCCTGCTCTCCCTGCTGGGGTTGCTGTCGCTGGCGGGCTTCCGCTCGGCGATGACCCGGTTCGTCGCGATGCACGTGGCCGACGACGACCCGCGCCGCCTGCGCGGCACGCTGTACCTGGGGCTGGGCATCACCGTCGCCGCCTCTGCCGTCATCGGTGGCGTGCTGGCGCTGGTGGCGCCGTGGCTGGCCGGGGTCCTCGGCGACGCGGAGCTGGCCACCGGGATCCGGCTCATCGCCCTGACCCTGCCCGCGGCGACCATCGCCGACGCGGCCCTGGCCGCCACGCAGGGATGGCGCACGCAGATCCCGTTCACCGTCATCGGCCGCATCTTCGACCCCGTCGCACGCCTCGTCCTGACGGTGCTCGCCCTGGCCGCCGGTTACGGCGTCAACGGTGCCCTGCTGGCCCTCCTGGTCTCCTCCTGGGCCAGTGCCGCACTGTCCCTGGTCGCCCTGCGCAAGCAGATGCGGGCGGTCCCCCGGGTCTCGGCGCGCTACGAGGTGCGTGAGATCTTCAGCTTCTCCATGGTGAGCTGGGTGTCGGCGCTGGCCGCGACGGGACTGATCTGGGTCGGCACCCTGCAGCTGGGTGCGATGCGCGACCAGAGCGAGGTCGGCACGTACAGCGTCGCCACCCGGCTGGTCATGCTGGCCGTCTTCGTGATGGCACCCATCAACGCCTCGTTCACCCCGCACCTCGCGCACCTGATCCACACGGACCGGCGCGAGGAGGCGGCAAAGGCCTACGGCAGCGCCGCGCGGTGGATCCTGACGCTGTCGATGCCGTCGTTCATCGTGCTGGTCGCCTTCGGCGGACCACTGCTCGACTACTTCGGACCGGGCTTTCGCAGCGCGGCAGGCGTCACGGTCATCCTGGCGATCGGCCAGCTCGTGAGCGCCGCCGCCGGACCGTGCGGAACGGTGCTCAACATGTCCGGCCGCGTGATGCTCAACATGCTCGACAACGTCGGCGTGCTGATCCTCAACATCGGGCTCAACTTCCTGCTCATCCCCGAGTACGGCGTCATCGGCGCCGCCATCGCGTGGAGCGCCAGCCTGGTCACGGCCAACGTCGTCAAGGTGCTCCAGGCGCACTTCGTCGTCGGCATCCATGCTGCCGGGGCAGGGCTGCTCAAGATCTCGGCTGCGACCGTGCCCGCCGCCGGGGCGGCCTGGTTCGTCGGTCGCTGGGTGCAGACGTGGACCGACGTCGTCCTGCTCGCAGCTCCCGTGGTCGCGGTGGTCTTCTTCGGCACCCTGGCCGCCCTGCGCATCGACCCCGAGGACAAGGCGCTCGCCCGGTCCCTCACGCGGCGCGGTGCAGCTCGCCGTCGTCCGGAACGGGAGCCCGCGTGAACGCCACCCAGGTCGCCTCCGGGCCCGGACCTCAGCAGACCTTGCCCGAGATGGTCACCGCGGCTGACACCATCTCGCGTGCCTTCGACGCGTCCCCCGACACCGTGGCCACGACCGAGTTCAGTGAGGTCGTCTCGGCCGCCGCCTGCTCCGTCGCCGCCTTCACCGCTGCCGCGATCTCGGCCGCGGTCGGGGCGACCGTCCCGGACCGGGCTGCGGCCAGCTTCGACACCGCGGCCACTGCCGACCGCAGCGCCGCGATCTGGGCACGACGCGACGCTGCCGCAGCAGGCACCTTGGCTCCCGCGGCCGCAGCCTTGGCCGACCCCGCCCGCGTCGCCGCGACGCCGGAGGCGACGCGCGAGCAGCTCCTGGTCGCAATGGGGTATGCCGCGGCCCGGACGGCCTTGAGTCCGTTGCGTGCTTCCGCCGTCCCCGTCGCCGACGACGACCTGAGCGCGTCGAGCGTCGCACTGGACCTGAGCACCCGCGAGCGGGCCGCCAGCGTGTTCAACGCCGCCGCGAGGGCGGGGTCCGCCGTCGCGGCACCGGATCCGGTGGTCGAGGACGTCGCCGTCGGCGCGGGAGCCGTCGTCGAGGTCGTCGTCGATGTGGACGACGTCGTCGTCGACGTCGTGCTGGTCGACGGCGTGGCGTCGGTCGTGCTGCATCCTCCGAGGAGGCAGACGGCCACTGCCGCGGTCACCAGTGTGCTGCGTTGCATGGCGAGAACCCCTCATCACATCGTCGTTCGTACCCCGGCCCCATCCTCGCATCCCGTGGGGCCGGTGTGCGTCGAATCCTGCGATACGACGGGCCTTTCGCCCAGCACGCGGACGTGCTCATCCGAATGGCCCGAAACTGTGCTGCAATCCGGTGATTCCGCCCGCCACCGAGCCGGCTGCGACTACCGTTCCCGGCGTGGCTGGACCGGCCGTCGGCTCGCCGTCCACGCATCGAGGGGAAAGAAGACTGATGAACTCACGTAGGGCCATCGGCCGCGTCCTCAGCCCGGTGCTCGCCACCGTCCGACGCCACCAGGGAATGGTGCCCGGTTACCTCGTGGTGGGGACCAAACGAGGTGGCTCGACCTCGATCGCGCACTGGATCAGCCAGCACCCCGAGGTCGCACCGTGCCTCAGCAACAAGGGGACTCACTACTTCGACGTCAACCACGGACGCGGATGGGGTTGGTACCGCTCGCGCTTCCCTGCGGCGACGCAGCAGCACCGGCTGACCGGGGAGGCCAGCCCCTACTACATGTTCCACCCCTTGGCACCAGAGCGGATCGCCGCCGAGCTGCCGGGGGTGAAGCTGATCGTGAGCCTGCGTGAGCCGGTGGCGCGCGCGTGGTCTCACCACCAGTACGAGACCCAGCAGGGGTTCGAGGACAAGACCTTCGCCGAGGCACTGGCGCTGGAGGACGAGCGCCTCGCCGGCCAGGAGGAGCGGTTGCGGAGCGACCCCTCGTACGAGAGCTACTCGCACCGCCACCACGCCTACCTGCGGCGCGGTCACTACGCCGAGCAGCTGGAGCGGCTGTACGAGCTCTTCGACCCGGCACAGGTGCTCGTGCTGCAGAGCGAGTCGATGTTCACCGACCCACATGGCCAGCTCGACCGGGTCTGGGCCCACCTGGGCCTGGCACCCGTCGAGCTCGACGGCCTGGACCGGCTCAAGGCGACCCATCGCCCGCTCGACATCGAGGCCGGGCTGGCGCGTGAGCTGGCCGATCACTACCGACCGTGGAACGACCGCCTGGCGGAGCTGCCCGGCGTGGGCTTCACCTGGCAGGACAACACAACCCGAGGGGACGCATAACCGTGGAGATCATCGACTTCCTGAGAGCAGCTCGACGCCGGATGCTGCTGGTCATCCTGCTGCCCGTCGTCAGCATGGCGGCGACGGCGGGGCTCATGCTCCTCCAGCCGCCGACCTACACCGCCACCGCGGTGGTCGACCCGCCCGCCCTGGTGGGAGCGCTCGATTCGCAGTACACCGGCGCCCAGGGCGTCAACCAGTTCGTCTCCGCCTTCCAGGCGACGGCTTCCGGGCCGGTCGTGCGACGCGAGGTCGCGGCCGAGACCAAGGTCTCTCCCTCGGCGCTCAACAACGGGCTCACGGTCACGCAGCGCGGCACCAGCGCGAGCCTGTCGATCACCTACACCGGTGACAAGAAGGACACCATCGTCCCGGTCCTGAACGGCGTCGCCACCACGACGCTGCGCACCCTGTTCGACAGCCAGGTGAGGTCGGCGCAGGCACGCGTCGACGCCGCCAAGAAGTCGGTGGAGGACGCGACCGCGGCGGTGGGCGAGTTCACCGCCAAGAACGCCATGGCCGACCCCCAGAAGGCCTACGAGGCCCAGCTCAGCCGGGTCAACTCCCTCACGCAGCAGCAGGTCTCGCTCAAGGCGTCCGGCAACTCGGTCGGGGCTGCAGCCATGTCGAGCCCGATCGCCACGGCGAAGGCCGACCTGGCCAAGTTCGCCCCGATCCTGACCGAGTACAGCACCCTGACGACGGCGCGCGATGCCGCCGTGCAGGGTCTGGTCGCGGCCAACGCCAAGCTGTCCGCCGCGTCGGTCCAGCTCGCCAACGCGGACCCGTCGAAGATCCTGTTCATCGGTGGCGCCCACGCGGTGGACCGGGTGCAGCAGATCCTGGAGACCACCGCCTCCGTGGGCGCGGCGGCCTTCTTCCTCGCCCTCGTCCTCGTCCTCATCCTCGAGGTCGTGGCCCGCGGTCGCCTCGGCCGGGAGTCCGCTGCCACCGCCGGCGCTGCGACCGACCACGGGACGTCACCGACCGCGGTCGACGAGGAGTCGACCCGTCGCGGCGCGTCCTCGTCCCAGGCGGGCTCACCGGAGAAGGCCGGCACCGGGACGCCCACCGGCGCGCCGGGGACCCCGAAGCAGGGCGGGTCGGAGAACCAGGCTCGCGCCTCGCTCCCCCACCCCGCCAACAAGGGCTGACGGGGCTTGCCGATGTCGTTCTCCCAGACCAGCTCGACCGCGGCACCGTCCGGGTCCCCGAGCGCACCCCCGTCGACCGCACCCATCTTCGTCGTGGGGTGTCAGCGCTCGGGGACGACCATGCTGCGCCTGATCCTCGACTCGCACTCGCGGATCAGCTGTGGGCCCGAGACCCGTTTCCTCGAGGACATGGAACGCATCGTGGGGTCGGACTGGAAACGCCTGTCGCAGTACGGGTTCCCGCAGGAGGAGTGGTTGCGGCGCATCGCCGTCTTCTTCGGGGGCATCCAGGCCGACTACGCGACCGCCCGCGGCAAGCAGCGGTGGGCCGACAAGAGCCCTCGGTATGCGATGAAGCTGGACTTCATCCTGCGGGTGTTCCCCGACGCCCAGATCGTCCACGTCATCCGTGACGGACGCGACGTCGCCGTCTCGCACCGCAAGCGCTTCGGGTACTGGTCGTGCGTGAAGTCCTCGGTGAAGTGGCCGCGCTACATCGCCCAGGCCAGGGCGGGCGGGGTCAAGCTGCCTGACCGGCAGTACCACGAGCTTCGCTACGAGGACCTCGTCACCAAGCAGGAGGCCACCCTGCGCGAGCTGATGGACTTCCTGGGCGAGGCCTGGGAGCCGGGGATGCTCGACTTCGAGTCGCACTCCCACGACGTCCCTGCGCGCTACCACGCCCAGGCCACCTCACGCCGCGCCGGCGGCGGGACCGACGCGGCGGTCTACGCCTCTCGCGTCGGCACCTACCGCAAGGAGCTCGACCCGTTCATGCGCCTGCTCATCCGGCTGACCGCTGGACGGACCCTGCGCAAGCTCGGCTACCGCTGACGCCCCGCGCCCAGCGCGAGGAACACACGCCGCGAGCGGCTCCGACATCGTCGGAGCCGCTCGCGGCGTGTGGGGTTCCCTCAGGGCTTGAGGTCGAAGACGGCGTCGTCCCTGATCGAGTTGAGCCCGCTGTCACCGGCGTGCCCCAGCAGCGGGGAGGCGTGGCCCACCATCTGCTGGATGCCCTTGAGCACCGAGTAGTGGTTGTAGGACACCGAGGACACGCCCCCGGCCTGCGTGGACGGGGTGATCACGATGAGGGGCACGTAGAAGTTGCGCTTGTTGCCCTCGTCCCAGGTGATGATGATCGCGGTGTTGCCCGACTGGTACTGCGGCGAGGCCAGCAGCTGGGGGACGATCTCCTTGGCCCAGTTGTCACCGTTCCTGATCCGCTGGGCGACGGTGGTGTTGGGCACGAGGTGCATGATGTTCGGCTTGTTCGGGATGATGAGGTTGAACTTCGCCGAGAGCATCTGGGTGGCATCCGCCGGGAACGGCCTGCTCTGCGTCTTGCACACGTCGTCCTGCGTGCGGGTGTAGTACTGGTAGGGGGCGTGGTTGATGACGAAGTAGCCGCTGCTCGTGAGCCTGCAGTTGGTCGGCATGTCCTCGGCCCACTGCACCGCCTCGGTGCCCATGAGCTCGAAGATGCTCTTGGACGCCTGCGGCCAGGTCTGGGGGTCCTTGTTGGAGGTGATCTCCAGCTCCTCTGTACAGACCCCCTGGCTGTCCGCCGCCTTGCATCCCAGGTAGCCGGAGGTGAGGGCGATGTAGTTCGTCAGGCTCGTGAGGGACAGGGACAGGTCGTTCTTGCTGTAGCTGCAGGCCTGGACCAGTGAGTTGAGGTACGGCGCGTCAGCAGTGTTGCCGACGATCTTCTTCAGGGGCTTGTTCTCGAAGACGATCATGGCGACGTGCTCGTAGGTCTGGGGTGCTGCCATGGTGGTGCCGCAGGGCGCGGCGGCGGTGGGAGCGGCAGCCGTCACGGCGCCCGCTGCTGTGGAGAGTCGCTCGGGGGCTGCGGTCGACCCCGGCGTGCCGATGAGTACCGACGTGGCGAGCGCGGCGGTCGAGGCGAGCGCGATGGAGCGAACCTTCATGACAACCTCCGTGGGCAGGCGGCACGGTGGGACCACAGCGCCGGGTACAGCAGTCCCATGGAACCAGCAGGAGCCTGTCGCTGAGATCGGCCAGATGGTCTACGCGCTTTGTACCAACCCGGCGAGGGACCGACCGTCCCGGTGGTGGACGGACAGGTCGTCGAGCTCGTACCCGTAGCGGGCGAGCTCCGACCCGAAGCGACCCTCCACCAGGCGTCGCTGCCAGTGGCCGGGGCGCCACCAGGCCGCGGCCCAGGAGTCCCACGTCTGCTCGTACGGGTGGCTCGCACCGACCTTGATGCGGTCGGCCGCGATGGGCGAGCCCAGCCCCAGGAAGGCCTCGATGCGGGCGAGCTCACGGGCCGGGTCGGACACGAGGTCCTCGTAGTGCAGGACGTGCAGGGGGTTCAGCTGGGCGGCATCGGCCAGGAACGTCCGGTGGGCGGTGACCCAGTGCTCCACCAGGCCCGTGATCGTCTCGAACTTGCGCGGGTCCGCGGAGACGGCCTTGCGCCACTTCTTGTTGGACAGCGCCACGACGACGGGGTGCCGGATCACGACGATCATGGGCGCGCCCGGGAAGAGTGCCTGCAGGAACCGGCCCATGACGAGGTTGGGCGGCGACTTCTCGAGCAGGTAACGACGGTCCAGGTCCCAGAAGGGGTCCCACGCCCGGCGCAGCGCCGCGGCGTTGTCGCTGCTGACCAGCTCGCTCTCCTCGGTGAGGTGGGCACGCGGGTCGTTGGCGAACCGGCCGGACCCGCCGTACACCTTGGCCTTGGGATAGACGCCCTGCAGGTGCTGGCCCTCGTCCTCGCGCACGCCGGTGTCACGCAGTCCGCTGATCTCGGGATGGGCGGCGAGCGCGCGGGCGAGCGGCGTCGTGCCACTGCGGTGCAGGCCGCCCACGAACAGCAGGCTCTGCGACGGGTGGCTCATCGTTGCTCCTTGAGGAAGGTCGCGGTCGGCACCGGCAGGGCCAACCGTTGCGGCGTGCTTCCGAGGGTGGCGGTCGCGTCCGAGCTGGTCTTCTCGAGCGAGTCCACCGAGGCCGCCTCGGCCCCGTCCGGGAGCCGGACGACGGCACGCTGGTCGGACCACACGAAGGCGGTGGACTCACCGTCCTTGTCGAAACCCACACCGACCATCCCGTCCACCGAGATCTTGACGGGCTTGGCGCCGCGGGAGGCGTCCACCATCGAGGCGAAGATCAGTCCGGCCTCCCGTGGCCGGCCGTCGGGGTCCAGCAGCCCGTAGCGCGGCTCGTCGGCGTTGCGCCCGCCCGGGTCGAAGGCCAACGGGAGCCAGATCGCCACCGTTGCTCCTTCGGCCAGGACCAGGCTCATCGTCTTGACGACCTCCTCGGTCTTGGCCGCGTCGTCGGTGGTCTGCCCGCTCTTGTCGAAGTTGCCGACCTCCCACGCCTCGATGGGCGTGCCGGCGGGGGTGTGCGCCCTGAGGTAGGCGAACAGCTGCGGAACCGAGGTGTGGTCCTCGTAGAAGTGGATCTGCCGGGTATCGACGACCTTGCGGGTCGCGAGGTCACGCATCACGTTGAGGTAGGCGAGGTTGCGGACCCCCTGCTCGGACTTCAGGGCGGTCTCGAGCTCCGCGCGGGTGCTCACCTCCACGATCTGGTCACCACGAGTGCCGATACGTCGCTGGAAGTAGGCGTTGTAGGCGGCGAACGCGTCCTCCTCGCGCCCTTCGCGCAACAGCCAGTCGGCAATGCCGTACCCGTAGCTCGTGCTGCTCAGGCCCGCGTCGACGACCTCGGCCTCGGGGTTGGCCTTCCTGATCTGCGCCGCGGCCAGCTCGGCGAGCGAGGTGAACTGCTCGGGCGTCCCTGCCCAGAAGCTCGCCGAGTTGATCTCGTTCTCGATGGCGTACGTCGTCACGCCGAAGCGCGAGTAGCGCTCGACCGCTGCCTGCACCCACGCCTTGTACGCCTCGAGGTCGTTGGGCATGGCCGACTCGGTCTTGTTCTTGCTGCCCCGCTCGAACGTGGCGGACCCGTTGGTCGCCCAGCACCGACCCACCCGCAGCTTGAGCATGAGGTTGACGCCCAGCTCCCGGCTCCTGGTGGCCACGCGGTCCAGCGACGACCAGTCAGGGCTGCCCTGCTTCTTCTCGATGCCGCACCAGACGACCTCGTAGTAGGTGTTGCCACCGGAGATCGTCTTGAGGAACGGGCTGAACTCGGAGTAGCGCCCCCAGTCCCATTTGGCGCCCAACGGCGAGGGCAGGTCCGCACCCGCGGTCGGCGGCTGCACCGCCGGCCCGGAGGTGCCCGGGTCGTCAGTGGGCACGACAGCAGGGGTGGACGAGTCCAGGCTCTTCTCGGGGGTGCTGCCGGTGCAGGCGGCGACACCGCCGACCATCGTGGCCGCGAGGGCCAGCGCCGTGCCGGCGCGGAACAGGGTCAGGCGTGCGGCGTTCATGCCCGGCCCCCTACGGGTCGACGCGGCGGCTCGAGGCTCGGCACGCCGGCCACGTCGTCCAGTCGCACCCGCAGCTGCTCGGCCAGTGCGAGCACGCGTGGGTCCACCGCGAGCGACCGCGCGCCGTGGCTGGACCGCGGCTCTGCGTGGGCGCACAGGGCCGGCCGGTAGCCGAGTCCGAGGAACGCGCAGATGCGCCGCATCTGCCCGACCGGGTCGGCGACGAAGGCGTCGTAGCTGACGAGGGCGACGTCGTCGCGGGCGTCGAGACCGAGGTCGAAGACGAGCTGGTTGCGCACCACCCAGAACAGGACGGCGGCCGTCTGCGGGGTCATCGCAGCCAGGTCGAAGGAGCGCACGAGGGCGACCGACTCGGGGCTGAGCCGTTGTCCCTGCCAGACCTGCTCGCCCTGACCGTCCGCGATGGCGCGCAGTGCCACGAGGTTGGACTCGCCGAACTTGGAGACCTCCGAGCGGGCGCGGCCGACCGGTTCCCGGTAGACCCACAGGGCACGACCACCGGGCAGCTGCGGCAGGTCCAACAGCTCGTCGACGCGGTGCGACTCGCAGAGCGGCTTCACCAGCACCAGGCGATGGCGGCTGGACCGGACGGTGGCCACCAGGACCTCGTCGGCGCGCAACCTGAACCGGCTGAAGACGCGCCGGTCGTTCTCGTTGCACACCTCCACCTCGGGCGCCTGGTCGACCCCGCGCATGAGCATGTTGGTTCCCGAGCGCTGGAGCCCGACGACGTACACGGGCGTGGCGCTGCCCTTGGTGACGCCGTGGGTACGGCGCCAGCGCGCCTTGCGCACGGCGGTCGCGACCCGCTCGCGCGGGTCGAGGCGGTCCTCCTCGACGAGCCGGCCGAAGCCCTCGGTCCGGGCCCAGTGCACGTGCCGGCGGATCTTGCCCAGGTAGTAGGGCAGCCACGCCTGCGTCTCGTGGGACGTCGTGGGAGCGGGCACGTCAGACCACCGGCCGAAGGGTCCGGCCCTGGGCCGCGAGCACGCTGCGGAGCTCGACCGCGGCGACGGGGTCCTCCTGCTCGACGACCGCGACCAACGTCTCGAGGTCGGGGCAGGCCTGCTGCGTGTAGCCGGCGCCGACGAACGCGCAGTACTGCGCGTCGGCGAGACCGAGCGGTCCGGCCAGGCGTGCGGTGTTGTCGATGAGGGGCATCGGGCGGGGGTCGAGGCGGTACATCTCGGGCTGCAGGTCCGAGCCGCTCTGCAGGAGCAGTGCGAGGCGGTGGCCGCCGTCACCGACGTGGACGGTGCGGCTGACGCGGGCACCGGAGTCCGAGACCTGCACCCCCGAGGTCAGGCGCAACGTCACCGGGGTCCGTGCGTCGAACCCCCTGGTGTCGAAGGACCGCAGGAGGTCCCGGCTGGCCAGCACCCGTTCGGCGTAGTTGGCCTGCAGGGCCTCGGGGTCGGTGAGCACCCACGGCCGGAACCGGGCCATGGCGACCTCGCGGAACCACACGGCATACGGCTCGTCCCAGGCGGCGCGGACGAGGTCGTCCGCGGACTCGCCCGTGGGCCGGCCGGCCAGGAACTCGAAGAACTGGGCCCGGACGAGCACGTCGTAGCGCAGCGGGCTGATCAGCTCCGCCACCCTGATGGGCCGGTCACCGCGGCGCTTGGGTTGCCACGTGAGGGCCCGACGGAGGGTCCTCGAGGCCGTCGCCCTGCCGCTTCTCTTCACACCATCCACCGCTCTCAACCCGAAACCAACGTCATTCATGGCGCTGCAGGACCAACATCGCACTGCCCCCATATCGGGTGATCCATCAGATGTTGGGGGCCGAACCCCCCCAAACAGCGTAGGTTCCCGACAGCGGGAGCCGGAACAATGTCAAGGGCGCCGGGGGGTCTCCGCGGCGCAGCAAGACAGGGGCACGAGGGAGGTCGCCGTGCGCATTCTGCACGTCAACAAGTTTCTGTACCGGCGCGGGGGCGCCGAGTCGTACATGCTGGACGTGGCCGAGCTGCAACGACGCTCGGGACACACGGTCGAGCTGTTCGGCATGAGCCACCCCGACAACCTCGAGGGCCTGTCGCTCGCGGACACGTTCCCCTCCCACGTCGAGCTCGACCCTGCTCCGGGTGGGCTGGCCGGCGTCGCTGCCGGCGCCAGGATGGTGTGGTCGCCACAGAGCTCGCGCGGCATGACCCGGGCCCTGGAGCGGTTCCGGCCCGACGTGGTGCACCACCACAACGTCTACCACCAGCTCTCCCCCTCCATCCTCGCCGCCGTGCGGCGGGCGGGGGTGCGCAGCGTGATGACCCTGCACGACTACAAGCTCGCGTGCCCCAGCTACCAGATGCTCGACCACGGCCAGCTGTGCGACGCCTGCGTCGGCGGGAGTGCCCTCAACGCGGCCCGCCGCCGGTGCAAGGGAGGGTCCACCGTGGCCAGCACGCTGCTCGCGGTCGAGTCCTCCATCCACCGCGCAACCCGGGCCTACGACGCCGTCGACGTGTTCATCAGCCCCAGCCGCTTCCTCGCCGGGGTCATGGCCCGGACCGGGATCTCGGCCCAGCGCCTGGTCGTGCTCAACCACTTCGTCGAGACGACCTCACGTGCCGCGACGACGCAGCGCAGCGGGTTCGTCTTCGCGGGCAGGCTCTCTGCCGAGAAGGGGGTCGACACCCTCATCCGGGCGATGGCACTCCTGCCGGCCGCGGCGCACCTGCACATCGCCGGGGACGGCCCCGTCCGCGGTGAGCTCGAGGCCCTGGCGCGCGAGGTGGCACCCGGACAGGTGACCTTCCACGGTCGGCTCGACAAGGAGTCACTGCGCCAGGTGGTGGCGGCCTCGGTGGCCAGCGTCGTCCCCTCGCGCTGGCACGAGAACCAGCCCATGACGATCCTGGAGTCGTACGCCTCCGAGGTCCCCGCGGTCGTCACCGACCTCGGCGGGATGCCCGAGCTCGTGCGTGACGGCGTCGACGGCCTGGTCGTCCCCCATGACGACCCCCAGGCCCTGGCCGGCGCCCTGCAGCGCCTGCACGCCGACCCGGCGCTGGCCCTGGAGATGGGCCGGTCCGGCCGGCGCCGGCTGGCGCGGGAGTTCGACCCGGCCCTGCACCTGTCGCGCCTGGACGCGATCTACCGGGGCAAGGTCGAGCCCGTCCCCACCCGCGCCCCCGTGCCCGCAGGGGCCAAGGTTCCTACCCGGGGAGGCCGCTCATGACCCACGACGCCTCGACCCGGGTGCGGGTCCTCTACCTCGCCGGCAGCGGGCGCAGCGGCAGCACCGTCGTGAGCAACATCCTCGGGCAGCTGCCCCGCACCTTCGCCGCGGGTGAGCTGCGCTACCTGTGGCAGCGTGGTGTGGAGCAGGACCACCTGTGCGGGTGCGGCGAGCCGTTCAGCGCCTGCCCGGTGTGGACCGCGGTGATGCAGCGGGTCCGGGCGGCCGACGGGTCCGGCCCCGACGAAGCGGCCATCGGCCGTCGGCTGCGCACGAGGCTGCGCCTGGCGCGTCTGCCCGGCGCCATCGCCCGGGGGGCCCTGGGTCGACGGGCGCTGGCCGCGCACGCCGACGACGAGGTCATCGCGCAGGTCTACCGCGCTATCGCCTCGGAGGCCGACGCCGACCTCATCATCGACGGTTCGAAGCTCCCGCCCTACGGCCTGCTGCTGCGCCAGCAGCCAGGCATCGAGCTCTTCGTGCTGCACCTCGTGCGGGACCCTCGCGCCACCGCGTTCTCGTGGCTGCGCCGCAAGCCCACCCGGGACACGGCCGAGGGCGCGGCCATGCAGCGCCAGGAGACGTGGAAGAGCTCCCTGCTCTGGACAGTCTGGAACCTCACGGTCGTGCGGTTCTGGAAGGACGACGGACCGCAGGTGTGCCGGGTCCGCTACGAGGACTTCGTCGCCGACCCCGTCGGCCAGCTGTCCCGGGTCGCGACGATGGTGGGCGCGGACCCGGACCGGCTCCCCTTCGTCGGGCCGGACCGCGTACAGCTGGCGCCGACCCACTCGGTCGCCGGCAACCCCAACCGCCACGACACCGGGGTCGTCCGGCTGCGCGCCGACGACCAGTGGCGCACCGACATGACCCGCTGGGACCGCGCCGTGGTCACCCTGGTCACCGCGCCCGGCCTGCGCCGGTTCGGCTACCCGCTCAACACCCGGAGCCTGCCGCGCCCGGCCCGCCTCACGCCGACGCAGTCGGCTCCGTCGGCGTGACCGGGCACCTTCGGCGTGACCGGGCACCGCTGGATGTGACCCGAACGCCGGCGGCGTGACCGGGCACCCCTGGGCATGACCGCCCACCACTGAGCTCTGACCAGAGCACCATCGAGGAGAAGGAAACCCATGCTGGCTCTCGTGACCGGAACCGGACGCAGCGGCACGACTCTCGTCCAGGAGACGCTCTCGCGCCACCCTGCCACCGGCTTCATCTCCGGCCTGGACGACAAGCTCCCCAGGCTCAACCTGCGGGGCCGTCACAACGGTCGGCTGTACCGGATGGGGGGTCAGCGACCCGCCGGTATGCGCGCCCTGGCCGAGGGCGCCCTGCTCGAGCGGGGGCGGCTGCGCATCGCGCCGTCCGAGGGCTACCAGCTCTTCGACCGCCACGTCATGGCCGGCTTCTCCACGCCCTGCAGGGACCTGCTCGCCGAGGACATGACGCCCTACCTGCGGCCGCTCGTCGTGGACTTCTTCGAGAGCAGGGAGCGCGCCCAGGAGTGTGACGTCCTGGTCCAGCACCTCACGGGCTGGCCGCGGGTCGGCTTCCTGCGCGAGGCCCTGCCCGACCTCAAGGTCGTCAACGTGGTGCGGGACGGCCGGGCCGTCGCCAACTCCTGGCTCCAGATGGGCTGGTGGGACGGGTGGAAGGGCCCGGACAAGTGGATCTACGGACCGTTGTCCCCCGAGCTGCGTGCCGAGTGGGAGGACCACCACCAGTCGTTCCCGGTCCTGGCCGCGCTGGGCTGGAAGATGCTGATGGGCGCGTTCGAGGACGCCCGCGACCGCACCCCCGCCGACCAGTGGCTCGACGTGCGGTACGAGGACCTGCTCGCCGACCCGCGGGGCGCCGTCGAGCGGATGCTCGACTTCCTGGGGCTGGAGTGGAACGAGGAGTTCCAGGCCGGCTTCGCACGCCAGCACATCACCGCCGGACGCCGGACCGCCTACCAGACCGAGCTGACCAGCGCGCAGCTCGCCGATGTCGAGGACGTGCTCGCCGAGCCGTTGGCCCGGTGGGGCTACGGCCTCCAGGACTGACCGGGCCCGCCGCTGGTTCCGGGCCGCTTGACGCGTGCCACGCCTAGGCTGGCCGAGTGCCTGGGGAGCGTCCTTCTGCGAGCGTGGTCCGCAGCTTTGCGGCCGGTTCGAGGCTGCTTCGGCTACCCGGCGGCCAGGGCACGTCCTGCAGGGCGGGGGACCTCGTACTCAAGCCGAGCGACGGGCCCGTGCACCCCTGGCTCGGCGAGGCGTTGGACGGACTCGTCCTGGACGGGGTGCGCGTGGCCGTGCCGTTCGCCAGTTCCGACGTCCGCTGGACGGTGGACGGGTGGGGTGCAACCTCGTTCGTGACGGGTAGCGAGCCCGACCTCTCCCTGGCGTCGACATGGGTGGGCGTCATCGAAGCGGGCCGTGCGTTCCACCGAGCGGTTGCCCACCTCGAACGACCCGCCTTCGTCGACTCGCGAGACGATCCCTGGGCGGTTGCCGACCGAGTGGCCTGGGGAGAGCGGGCGATGCGTTTCGTGCCCGAGCTGGCCGACGTCGCCGCCCGGCTGCGGGCTCAGCCGGATCCGCCGGACGAACCCCAGCTCGTGCACTGCGACCTGACGGGCAACGTCCTGTTCGCCGCTGGGCTTCCCCCCGCCGTCATCGACCTGTCGCCCTACTGGCGACCTCCGTCCTACGCGGAAGGTGTGGTGGTCGCAGACGCGCTCTGCCACCACGGTGCCGACGGGTCGGCTCTCCCGATGCTGGGGGTGCCTCTGTCGGCGGTCGCGCGAGCACTGCTCTTCCGGGTGGCGACCACCAATGCCTTGGTTGCGTCCGGGACGGTCCCCGTCCACCTGCCTGACGAGGCGCGGCGATACGAGCAGGCCGCACGCGCAATCGGCGTCTGACACCGAAGAGCGGCCGGCGTGCGAGGCGGCCCGGCCATCGGCATCATGACCGTGCAGCATGACCGTGCGGCCCGCGCCGCGATGCCGGCCCCGGTATGGCAGGGCGCAGCGGGGTTACTCCTCGCCTCGCCAGTGCGGGTTCTCGATCAGCCCCAGGATTTTGCCGAACGGGTCGACGACGGCGCCCGACGTCCAGCCGTCACCGCGTACGGTCGGTGCCTCGAAGACCGTCGCGCCGCGGGAGACGAGGTCGTCGACGGTGACCTGCACGTCGTCGACGTTCCAGTAGACGTACTGCCCGCCCGGCACGTGTTCGGCGCGGCCGGGGACGAAGCGAGCGTCCACGATTCCGAGCTCGTCGGCCGACAGGTATGCCACCTAGATGGTTGGCTCACGTGGTTTTCTTCACGGCGCTGAGCTGAGGGACCACAACCTCATGAGCCGCAACGACTAGGCGGATTGCGTGATCATCGAACCCAGCACCGCCCCCAGGAGGAACGCCCACCCTCCCGTCAATCGCCGGGCGACTTCTTTGGGTGTCGGGATCCACGGCGTAGGGCCGGAAAGGACAGCGAACGACGCTGCTGCGAGTGGCCCGGTGAAGAGCAGCGCCCACGCCCAGGCCCAGCGGGTGGCGCGCCATGGTTCCGGGCCGTTGACGACCAGGCCAAGAGTCACGGCCAGCCCGATGAGGACGATCAACAGCATCCACGAAGGCACGGACCAGCCCAGCACCTCGGCCGTGCTGGACGCTCGAGCCTCCGAGACCCGGACCTGCACGTGGGGGGCCCGATCCCGGATGAGCCGCGCGACATCGGTGGTGACCACCGACGCGGAGGACAAGCCTGTGTTCGCCGCTTCCCGCTCGGAGTCCGGGCTTGCCTGGACGACGGTTGCGTGGCGAGCCTGGAGACCCTGACGCCATCGCACGTCCAGGGTCGTCCATCCTGAGGAACCAGCCGGCAGTGCGCCGGCGACATGGACCTCGGCAACCTTCCCAGAGGCTACGGCGTTCAACAGGTCGGTCAGCGTCGTCTGCCGCTCACCGACGACGAGGCTCGTGCTGAAGACGAAGATCCACAACACGACGAGCATCAGGCGTGGAGGACTGAAGCTCGGACGCGGCCGGGGCCGCTCAACGTCTGGCTCACCACCCCCTGCCGAGCTCATCACCGCAGCGTAGCGCCGCGCACCAGCCGTGTCTTTCGGACAGGGGCGTGCTCTGGCCAGACCCACACCCCGGCCGGGGACCAACCGAGGATCCGCCTCTCGACGAGAGCACCACGAAGGCGGCCGGCAACGATGTCGCCGGCCGCCTTTCGTGCGGTAGGGGTCCTCCCCCTCGAGCTCAGGGGGTTCCGGGGAAGAAGGCCAGGCCCTGCTGGACGTTGCCCCGCTCTCCGGCGAAGGTGAAGTCACCACCGACCAGCAGTCCCGCATCGGTGGCCGCGAAGGACCACACGCCCATGGGGGTGTCGAACGTCGGCGCATCCGGCAGGAGCGTGCCGTTGGCGCTGTCGAAGACGTAGTAGCGCTGCTGGACGACGTTCGGCCCGCCGGGGTAGGCCTGGCAGCGCCCACCTGAACCCTTGTTGCCGCCGTGGGTCCCGTAGTAGAAGTGGCCGTTGACCTCGAACCGTCCCTGCATGCCACCGTTGCACAGGTTGCGCCAGATCAGCCCCGTGGGGTTCGCGGTGCTGGACAGGTTCACCGCATCCCACTGGTAGATGTAGTCGGGGCAGACGTCCCCGCCGTACAACCGCTTGCCGTCCTCGCTCAGGTAGAGCCGGTTGATCCACGGACCGACCTTGCTGCAGCCGGCCACCCCTCCCAGCTGCTTCGGCCCGAGTGCCCCCGTGGTGCCGCTCACCACGGCGAGACCTCCGGCGACCGTGGTGCCGTTGATCGACGTGAACGGGCCGCCCATGAAGACGTTGGTCCCGTCGAGCGACACCTCGAGCCCCTGCACCATCCCGTTCGAACGCAGCGGGCCCTTGGGACCGACGGTGTTGGCCACCCAGGCGGTGTCGACCGCCCCGGTGGCGGCGTTGAGCTTGACCGCGCGAGCGCGGGCCACCCTGGACACCTTGGTGAACTTGCCTCCGACCCACAGGGAGCCCTTGGCATACGCCAGCGAGAGCGCGCCCTTGTTGAAGTACGGTGCGAAGGCGGGGTCGACGGCACCGGTCGCGGTGATGATCGAGGCGACGCTCCGATCGTGCCTGCCCCTGCACCGTGGTGAACTGTCCGGCGATGAAGAGCCGGCTGCCGTCGGTCGAGGGGACCATCGCCTCCACGAACTCGTCGGTGTCCGCGGAGAAGGAGCTGATCCCGGCGCCGGTCTGGGCGTCCAGCGCGGCGAGGCCCTTGCGGACCAGTCCGTTGACGCTCACCAGCTCGCCACCGAGGAAGACGGGTCCACCGGCGGCACCGGCCGACACGACGAGCGGGCGGTCGCTGACCACCGGGTTCCAGGGCGTGAGGGCCCCCGAGCCGAGGGCGAACGCTGCGGCGTCGTGACGCTCCTGACCGCCGGACCTGCCGAACCGCCCACCGACGTAGAGGACACCGTTGTCCACGGTCAGCGCCGACACCTCGGGCGTGCAGGGCACCATGCCGTGCGCGTACTTGGTCACGTGCGGCGCATTGCACTCGCTGAAGTTGCCGACGAGAGGGCCTACCGTCCCGGTGGCGGAGACCTCGGCGAGGTAGTTGCGCGTCGTGGTGCCCACCATGGTGAACAGGCCACCGAGGTAGAGCTGCCCGGTGGGGCCGACGGCGAGCGTCTGCACCGACCCGTTGGCGTTGGCGGTGAAGGTGCTCAGGGCCCCGTTGGTCAACGCGTATGCGGCCACGCGCTGACGCGCGACCAGCGAGCCGCCTCCGGTCGCCGTGGTGAAGTCACCACCGGCGACGAGGCGTTGGTTCGTGGGGTCCACCGCCAGGGCCCGCACCACCCCGCCGGCCGAGCCGACGAACGTCGTGTCGATGCTGCCCGAGGACTCCGAGAGGCGACCCAGCCGCGACCGGGTGGACCCGCTGAGGACCGTGAAGTCACCGCCGACGTAGACCTTGCCGCCGGCAGCGGTCAGGGCACGCACGGTGTTGTTCGCCGATCCGGTCCAGCTGGTGACCCGGTCGCCGGTGACCGCGTCGACCTTGACCAGGCGGGTCGCGGTGACCCCTCCGAGCCGGTCGAACGTCCCGCCGACGACCAGTCCGGTCGGGGTGAGCGCCAGCGCGTTGACGGTGCCGCCCTGGATCTTGGGTCCGAAGGTCCCGTCCACCGTCCCGTCGCTGTTGATGTGTGCCAGGTTGGAGCGCACACGCGAGGCGACCTTGCTGAAGTCCCCACCGATGTACCAACCGCCCTGCCCGTCCTGCACGGCCGCCCGAACGACGCCGTCCACGGTCGGGAAACCCGCGACGATCGTGCCGTTGGCGCGGTCGACGGCGACGCCGTGCCCTGCGGTCCTGCCGATGTAGTCGAACCCACCGCCCAGGTAGACCCGACCGCCGACGACCTTGATGTCGTTGACCCGGCCGTTGGTCGACCACCAGTTCGGGGACGGCGTGTAGCTCAGCGACGGCGCCACCGCGGTCACCGCGGCCGTGACCGCGGGGCTGGAGGCCCCGGCCGGCGCGATGGTGCTGACCACGGTGAGCGCGGAGACCGCAGCACCCACCAGCAACGGGTACTTCTTCATGAGGAACCTTTCTGGAGCAGACTGGCTTCGGCGCGACGCTCATCCGGCGTGCTGCCGTGGTGCTGGCGAGCGGACGACCCGCGACGCCTGGTGAGTGACCTGAGGTAGATCTGCTCGAGGTCCTGTACTGCGGTGTCCCACGAGTAGTGCGACACGACCGCCGACCGGAGCTCGACCGAGCCCTGGTCCGGTTCGAGGTCTGCGGCGAGCATCTGGCGCAGGGTGACCGTCAGGTCCTCGAGGCTGTCCACGGGCACCGTGCGGTGCCGCGACGACCCGTCCCCGACCACCTCGCGGTGCGGGGGGATGTCGGACACCAGGACCGGGCAGTCGTGCGACACCGCCTCCAGCAGCGTCAGCGGCAGACCCTCGAGGGCCGACGGCTGCACGAAGACCCCCGCGTGCTGGTAGAGCGCGGCCAGGGTCGCGCCGTACGCGAACCCGGTGAAGACGATGCGGGGGTCCCCGTCCGCGAGCTCGCGCAGCCGGCGTGAGAAGTCGTCGGAGAACGAGGAGTCGCCGACGATGGCCAGCTTGTAGTCCCCCTCGATGCGCCGGAAGGCGCGGATGAGCAGGTCTGCGCGCTTCTCCGGGACGAGCCGGCCGACGCACACGGCATACCGGCCCGGGCGGAGCCCGAACTGCTCCAGGGTGGTGGCCGGCACCCGGGGCTGCTGCACCACACCATTGGGCACGTAGGTGGCGTCGAGACCCGAACGCCTGCCGTAGTGGTCGACGAGGTCGCGGGAGACCACGACCAGCTCGTCGGGCACCCGCCCGCTCATCCAGTGCGCGGCCCCGAGGACGGCCTGGGCCGGACCGCCCCACTTGGCCCGCTGGTGGTCCAGCCCGTGCACGGTCATCACGACCGACGACCGGGACAGGAAGCGCGGCACCGGGGCCACGAGCCCCGGCCCGATCCCGTGGTAGTGCACCACGTCCGCGCCCGCCACCAGCGCCTTGCCGGTCGAGGTGGCGCTGTGCACGATCGCATCGAGGTGCTTGGTGCCGACCGTCGGCGCACTGACCAGCCGCATGCCCCGGTGCTGCTCGACCGAGACCTTGGAGTAGCTCGAGCGGCAGTACACCGTCACCCGGTGGCCACGCTCGACCAGGCGGGCACCGATGTTCTCCACATGGTGCTCGATCCCGCCGAACGTCGCCGGCAGCCCCTTCTGTCCCACCATCGCGATGTGCAGCGGGGACCACGCGACATGGTCCCCGCCGGACACCCGGGCGTCCTTGCCCTGGTTCTTCATCGTTGGCACTCCTACATCGCAGGTTCGGTGATCATTCCGGCGGCGACGGTGCGGTTCGTGGCCTCGTCGACCAGGATGAAGCCGCCTGTCGTGCGGTTGCGGCTGTAGGTGTCGCACATCAGCGGCTGGGTGGTGCGCAGCTGGATGCGGCCGATGTCGTTCAGCCCCAGGCTCTGGGCCTCTTCGTCACGGTGGAGGGTGTTGATGTCCAGCCGGTAGTTGAGGCGCTTGACGATCGTCCTGGCGCTGCGCGTCGTGTGCTTGATGTGGTACTTGCCACCGACGCGCAGCGGCGTGCTCTCGTCCATCCAGCAGATCATCGCGTCGATGTCCTGGGAGGCCGTCGGCATGTTGGACGGACGGCAGATCATGTCCCCCCGGGAGACGTCGATGTCGTCCTCGAGCCGCACCGTGACGGCCATCGGCGGGTAGGCCTGGTCGACCTCGCCGTCGGCGGTCTCCACGGACTTGATCCGCGAGGTGAACCCGGACGGGAGCACCATCACCTCGTCGCCCTTCTTCAGCACCCCACCGGCCACCGTTCCGGCGTAGCCCCGGTAGTCGTGCCAGGCGTCGGACTGGGGACGGATGACGTACTGCACCGGGAACCGGACGTCGATGAGGTTGCGGTCGCTGGCCACGTGGACGCTCTCCAGGTGGTGCAGCAGGCTCGCGCCCTCGTACCAGGGCATCTTGTCCGACCGGCTCACGACGTTGTCCCCCGTGAGGGCGGACATCGGGATGATGGTCAGGTCGGGGACCCGCAGCTTGGCGGCGAAGGCGGTGAAGTCGGCGTGGATCGCGTCGTAGACCTCCTGCGAGAAGTCCACCAGGTCCATCTTGTTGATGCACAGGACGATGTGCGGGACCTGCAGGAGCGTGGCCAGGAACGCGTGCCGGCGGCTCTGCTCGACGACGCCCTTGCGTGCGTCCACCAGGACCAGGGCGAGGTCGGCAGTCGACGCGCCCGTCACCATGTTCCGGGTGTACTGCACGTGGCCCGGGGTGTCGGCGATGATGAACTTGCGCTTGGGGGTGGCGAAGTAGCGGTAGGCCACGTCGATCGTGATGCCCTGCTCGCGCTCGGCGCGCAGGCCGTCGGTGAGCAGCGCGAGGTTGACGTGCTCGTCACCGTGCTCGCGGCTGACCCGCTCGACGGCGTCGATCTGGTCGCTGAAGACGGTCTTGGTGTCGTACAGCAGGCGCCCGATGAGGGTGCTCTTGCCGTCGTCCACCGAACCGGCGGTCGCGAATCTCAGGATGTCCATCTTAAAAGTACCCCTCACGCTTACGGTCTTCCATGGCTGCTTCGCTGAACTTGTCGTCACCGCGGGTCGCGCCGCGCTCGGTGATCCGGGTGACGGCGACCTCCTCGATGACCTTGTCGATCGTGTCGGCGTCCGACTCGACCGCGGCGGTGAGGCTGGCGTCTCCGACGGTGCGGTAGCGCACCCTGGCGGTGAACACCTTCTCGGTCGGCTTGGGCACCTTGTGCTCGTGGACCGCGAAGAGCATCCCCTGGCGCTCGAAGACCTCACGGTCGTGGGCGTAGTAGATGGCCGGCAGGTCGATCGACTCGCGCTTGATGTAGTGCCAGATGTCCAGCTCGGTCCAGTTGGACAGCGGGAAGACGCGGATGCTCTCGCCGGGGTGGATCCGGCTGTTGTAGAGGCTCCAGATCTCCGGGCGCTGGTTCTTGGGGTCCCACTGGCCGAAGTCGTCGCGGAAGGAGAAGATCCGCTCCTTGGCCCGTGCCTTGTCCTCGTCGCGCCGGGCTCCACCGAAGATGGCGGTGAAGCGGTGCTTGTCGAGGGCTTCGAGCAGGACCGGGGTCTGGGCCCGGTTCCGCGTGCCGTCGGGCGGGAGCGCGACGCTGCCGTTGTCCACCGCCTCCTGGACGCTGGCGACGATGAGCTGCAGGTTGAGCTCGGCGACCCTGCGGTCACGGAAGGCGAGCACCTCGTCGAAGTTGTGCCCGGTGTCCACGTGCAGCACGGGGAAGGGGATGCGGGCAGGGTGGAACGCCTTCTGCGCCAGGCGCAGCATGACGATGGAGTCCTTGCCGCCGGAGAAGAGCAGCACGGGCTGCTCGAACTCTGCGACCACTTCACGCATGATGTGGATCGCTTCGGACTCGAGGATGTCGAGCTGGCTCAGCTGGTAGTCCGGGCCGGTGGTGTTCACGTCGTTGTCCCCTCATTGATCAGTTCTCTGATGACGTCGAGCAGATGGGTGGCCACCTCGGGGCGGCAGATCAGCAGGTCGGGCAGGAGCGGGTCCTCGCGGTTGTACGCCAGCGGCGTGCCGTCGATGCGGCTCGTGTGCAGACCAGCCGCACGGGCCACGACGACGGGCGCCGCGGAGTCCCACTCGAACTGGCCGCCGGCGTGGACGTACGCGTCCACGGTGCCGTCGACGACCGCGGTGGCCTTGATGCCGGCCGAGCCCATCGGCACGAGCTCGGCGTCGAGGCGCTCGGCCAGCGCGGTGACGAAGGCCGGCGGACGGCTACGGCTCACGGCGAGGCGCAGCCGGGCCGTTCCGGGCGCGCTGCCGGTCGGTGCGGCGTCCTGCTGGTCGGTGGCCAGGGTGGTGCCCATCGCGGGGCGGGCCACTGCACCGGCCACGAGGTCGCCGCACTCCCAGAGGGCGACGTGCACGGCCCAGTCCTCGCGCGGCACCTCACCGAACTCGCGGGTGCCGTCGAGCGGGTCGATGATCCAGACCCGGTCGGAGGCGAGGCGAACCGGGTCGTCCTTGCCCTCCTCGCTGAGGACGGCGTCGTCGGGGCGTGCGGTCGCCAGCTGGTCCATGAGGAACAGGTGCGACTGGCGGTCGCCGTCGGCGCGCAGCTGCGAGGGGTCGGCGTCCGGCCCGGTGGCGTTGCGCAGCGCGAGCAGGACGTCGCCGGCCGCGTCGGCCAGGGCCCGGGCGAGCTGGTGGTCGTCGAGGGGCGTCAGGGTGGTCATCAGTAGGCTCCTTGTCCCTTGAGGACGGCTCGGAGGGTGCGGGTCAGGATCTGGACGTCCAGGACGAGCGACCAGTTGTCGACGTACCAGAGGTCCAGGCGCAGGGACTCGTCCCAGGGCAGGTCGCTGCGGCCGCTGACCTGCCACAGTCCGGTGAGTCCCGGCTGGACGTGGAGCCGGCGGACGGCGTCCGGCTCGTAGCGGGCCACCTCCTCGGGCAGCGGGGGCCGTGGCCCGACCAGGGACATCTCGCCGCGGACGACGTTGATGAGCTGGGGCGCCTCGTCGAGGGAGAAGCGGCGCAGGACGCGGCCCACCCGGGTGACGCGCGGGTCCTTGCGCATCTTGAACATGATGTCGTTGCCGGCGTCGACGGCCTGGAACGAGATGAGGTCGGCCCGGCGCTGCTCGGCATCGACGCCCATGGTGCGGAACTTCAGCATCGAGAACGTCTGGCCCTTGGCACCCACTCGCGTCTGGCGGAAGATCACCGGTCCGGGTGAGTCCCAGCGGATCGCGAGGGCGACCACGATGGTGACCGGAAGGGTCAGGATCAGGAAGACGACCGCGGCGACGAGGTCGACCAGGCGCTTGCACACCCGGCGGGCGCCGGACATCGACGGGCGCTCGACGTGCAGGAGCGGCATCCCCGCGGTGGGACGGATGCTCAACCGGGGTCCGGCCACCTCGAACAGCCCGGGGGCGATGACGAGGTCGACCTTGCGCTCCTCCAGGCTCCAGGCGAGGCGACGCAGGCCGCTACCGCTCAGGTCGGGGTCGCTGGAGACGGCCACGACCTCGGCGTCGAGCAGGTTGATCGCGTCCATCGCCTCCTCGGGGTAGCCGAAGACCGGCACCCCTTCGACGAGGCTGCTGCGGTCGGAGTCGGTGACGATGCCGGAGACGCAGGCGCCGACGACCTCCATGCCGGAACCCTGGG
>CAVRMT010000029.1:0-163276 GCA_963722015.1 uncultured Actinomycetota bacterium
CCGTCGCCGTCGGCGGCACCGCCGCGCCCGCCGTCGCCGGCCCCGCCGCACCCGCCGTCGCCGGCCCGGCCGAGCCCACGCTGCCCGTCCCCCGGGCGACCGTGCTCCCCGAGCTGTCGATCGGCGGTCCCGAGCTGGCGACCACCGGGATCGTCACCCACCTGCCCGAGGGTGTGCCCGCTCCTCCCGTGCTGCGCGACGTGGCCTGGCTGCTCGCCGACCTGGACACCGGCGAGGTGGTCGCCGCCAAGGCACCCCACGCCCGGCTGCTGCCGGCAAGCACCCTCAAGACGCTCACCGCCCTGACCCTCATCCCGAAGATCAGCCCCGACCGGGTCATCACGGCCACCGACGCCGACGCGCACGCCGACGGCACCCGGGTCGGCCTCGTCCCCGGGCTGGGCTACACCGGTCGCCAGCTCTTCGAGGCCCTGCTCATGTCGTCCGGCAACGACGCGGCCTACGCCCTGGCGGAGGCCGGGGGCGGGCGCGAGGCCACGCTCGCGGCGATGAACGCCCGCGCCCGCCACCTCGGCGCCCACGACACGGTGGCCAAGGACCCCTCGGGGCTGGATGCGCCGGGGCAGACCTCCAGCGCCTACGACCTGGCGCTGATCGGCCGGGCCGCGATGAGGCTGCCCGACTTCCGTCGCTACGTCACCACCAAGCAGGCGAAGCTTCCGGGACGGGTGGACCCGAAGACCGGGAAGCGCGCGTCGTACGTCATCAACAGCCACAACAAGCTGCTCTACAACTACGACGGCACCGTGGGCATCAAGAACGGCTACACCCGGGCGGCGCGGCGCACCTACATCTCGGCGGTCACCCGTGGCGACAAGACCTACCTGCTCACCGAGCTGTACGGCCTGGACGATTCGTGGCGGCCGCAGGCCGCGATGTACGACTGGGCGTTCCGGTACGGCGCTCGCGCCCAGCCCGTCGGCACCCTCGTCGAGCCTGGCACGGTGACCACCCCGCCCCGACCTGCTGCGAGCACCCGCCGACCGTCGGCGGCGCCCTCCGCCACCGCACAAGGACGTGCTTCCGAAGGCTTGCTCCGCACGTCGTCGCCCCCCACGGCATCGTCCTCGCAGACGACCGCTGCCGCTGCCGCCGTTCCCCGCCGGATCGGCGACGACGCCGCTGCGGCATGGGTCGGGATCGGCACCCTGGTCGTCATCGCGGCGCTGCTGCTGTGGCTCGGTTCCCGCGCGGCCACCGTTCGAGGCCGCCGCAGCGCCCGCCACTGACGACGTCCCGCGCCGCCGTCGGGCCGGGGAGAAGTCACGCAAGAAGGGGTTTTCCGCGGCGTGGTCGAGTACTATCATGCCCGGCGCCGTCTTGGCGCGCAGGATCGTGCTCCCATCGAGAGGCCCGTCTTCGGTGATCCCCAGCAGCCCCGACTCGGTCGAGTATGTGGATGGTCCCATCGGGGGTGTCGAGGATGACGGCCCCGGCGGTTCCGGCCCGGCGCTGCGTCGCGTGGGGATCGTCGCGATGGTCGTGTCCGTGCTGGTCGCGGCCATGGTGGCGGTGCTCGTCGTCCAGGGCTCGCGTGGGCCCGACGCTGCGGCGAGCGAGGGCGAGAAGGCCGCCGCCCAGACGCTCGTGAGCCAGGTCAACTCCGGCCACCATCACCAGCCGGGACCTGAGCATGCGTCGATGATGGCGGACGTGGAGGCCATGGCCGCCTACCAGGACGCGTACGTGCAGGACCATCCGGGCAAGGGTGCTGTGCCGGTGGACCGGACGGCTGGGCCGGTCACGGTCGGCGAGCAGGTGTTCGAACCGAGTGGCACGAATGAGGTCACGGTGCTCGTCCCCGGTGAGGAGAAGGGTCTGGATCCGAGCGTGTACTGCGTCGTGGTGGCCAACGACACGATCGGAGCGCCGGTCGCATGGGACTCGATGGCACGCGCGTACGCGGACTTCATGGTCATGGGTGGAGACCCGTGCGGCGGCGCGTTCGAGGCGAGTCCCGGCGCTGCCACGCCCTGACCTCTCGACCCGCCGGCGGCGCCGCGCGGGTGTGACCCGCGCGGGTGTGACCCCCGCAGGTTCCCGCACCTCTCCGAGGAGGTCGGGTCAGCGGCGGCGGGCGACGTTGCGCAGGCCGCGGCCGAGCGACCCGACCGCAGCGGCGCCGACCGCGCCGAGGACCGCTCCGGCGGCGACCGACGTGCGGTCTGCGGCCCGCTGACCGAAGGTCGGCAGGCCGGCGTCGGTGCGCTCGCGGATGCTGTCCACCGGCTCGGGGGCAGGTCCCTCGACCAGCTTGTGCCGCTGCGCCGCGGTGAGCCCGTCGACGCTGGTGTCCACGTCGTTGGCGGCCCAGGCCGCGGCGATCAGCATGACGCGTGAGATGAGGTTGAGCCACAGGAGCAGTCCGACCACGACGGCGATCGAGGCGTACACCGGGTTGTCGGTCGTCCCGGCGACCAGGCGCGAGCCCGCCACCTTGAGGACGGTCAGCGCGATCCCACCGAACACGGCACCGTTGCGCAACGCGGTCCACGGCAGGTCCACGCCGCTGAGGAAGCGCAGCATCAGGGCCACCAGGCCGGTGTCGAGCACCACCCCGATCAGGAACCCCACGCCTGCCACGATCCACGTCTGGGACCCGAGGCCGATCGCCTCGGCCACGGTCCGGGTGACGCCGCCGGCCACGACCGTCACCACCGCTGAGACGAGCACCCCCAGCCCGAGGACCGCCATGATGGCGAGGTCGCGCAGCTTGAGCATGATGAAGTTGCCGGGCTGGCCGTCCACGCCGAAGACGGCGCGCATGCCGTCCCGCAGGGCCGACAGCCAGCCCAGGCCCGCGAAGACCAGACCGGCGACACCGACGATGCCGGTGATGGTCAGGGCGTTCTTCTGTGGGATGGCGATGGGGATGATGCCCGTGCCGGTCTGCTCGTCCTTGACGAACCCCGGCAGCGTCTGGTCGACGTACTGGCGCACCTCCTCGAGCAGCTCGGGCCGACCGCGCAGGACGATGCCACCGATGGTGAATGCCAGTGCGACGGCCGGGAAGATCGAGAAGAACGCGAAGTAGCCGACGCCGCCGGCGAGGACGTTGCCCTTCGCGTCGCCGTACCGCTTCCACGCCTCCCACGCGTTGCTGGCCTGCACCCGGGCCCACCACTGCTTGAGGGTCTGCATGCGTCAGCCCCCCAGCTCGAAGGAACGGACCGGACGCCACACGGCGTCGTCCCCGTGCTCGTACAGGTGGAACTGCTCGACGACGAAGTCGCACTCGAAGTCGGCGAGCTCGGCAAAGGCCCGGTCGAGGGCCTCCTCGGGGACGTGGTGGGCCACCGTGACGTGGGGGTGGTAGTTGAACTCCAGCCGCCGCTCCAGCGGCCCCCGGCGGATCTCCTTCTCCAGCAGCTCACAGTCGGCCAGGCCTCCGGAGACCTGGACGAAGACGACCGGGGAGGTCGGCCGGAAGGTGCCCGTGCCACGCAGCACCATCGGGAAGGGGCGCGCGTCGGCAGCGACCTCCTCGAGGTGCTTCACCGTGTCGGCCAGCTCGACGTCACCGACGTCGGTGGGTGGCAGCAGCGTGACGTGGGTGGGGATGGAGGCGGCCAGCGGGTCCCCGAACGAGGCCCGCTTCGCCTGGAGCAGCTCTGCGTGCGGTGAGGGGATGGCGATCGAGACACCAATGGTGGGCACGAATCGACCTTATCGAACGCTCGGGAGCAGACCGACCCGGTCACGCACCCGCGCCATCGTCGTCGCGGCGACCTCCCGGGCCCGGTCGGCGCCGTCGGCGAGGATGCGGTCGAGCTCGGCGGGGTCGGCCAGCAGCTCGGACATCCGCTGCTGGAACGGCGTGAGCGCCTCGAGCACCACCTCCGCGACCTCCTTCTTGAGATCGCCGTAGCCGCGACCGGCGAACGACGCGGCCACGTCCTGGACCGCGGTCCCCGACAGCACGGAGTGGATGACCAGGAGGTTGGACACCCCGGCCTTGTGCTCCGGGTCGTAGCGCACCTCGGCGTCGGTGTCGGTGACGGCCGACCGGATGTTCTTGGCGATGCGCGCCGGGTCCTCCATGAGGTCGATGAGACCCTTGGGCGACGACCCCGTCTTGCTCATCTTCGCCGTGGGCTCCTGCAGGTCCATGATCTTCGCCGCGCCCTTGACGATGTAGGGCTCGGGCACGACCAGCGCCTCACCGAAGCGGGTGTTGAACCGTTCGGCGAGGTCGCGCGTGATCTCGAGGTGCTGGCGCTGGTCCTCCCCGACGGGGACGTACGCCGCGTCGTACATGAGGATGTCGGCCGCCATGAGCATCGGGTAGGTGAGCAGGCCGACGGTGGCGTGCTGGCCCTTGGCAACCTTGTCCTTGAACTGCGTCATGCGGCGCGCCTCACCGTCACCGGTGAGGCAGTTCATCACCCAGCCGAGCTCGGCGTGCGCAGTGACGTGGCTCTGGCAGAACACCGCAGAGCGCTTGGGGTCCACCCCGCCGGCCAGGAACTGCGCCGCAGTCACCCGGGACCGGTGACGCAGCACCGCCGGGTCGGTCGGGACGGTCAGCGCGTGGAGGTCCGCCACGAAGTAGAAGGCGTCGAAGTCGTCCTGCAGCCGCACCCAGTTGACCAGCGCCCCGAGGTAGTTGCCGAGGTGCAGTGAGTCGCTGGTCGGCTGCATCCCGGACAGGATCCGGGGCAGCCCAGCGGAGGCGGAGGGCGCAGACATGCCGGCCATTGTGTCAGGTGAGGTGGAGCAGGAATCCCTGGGCGGGGGCGAGCACCGGGAGGGAGAGCCCGGCGTGGGTGAGTACTGCTCCGCTGACGCTGATCCCGTCGCCGAGGGCCCGTTCCCACCACTGCGGCCCGCGGGTCTGGGTGAAGGCGGGCAGACCTGCCTCCTCGCGGACCCGCACCGTGTAGGTGCGGTCCGGGTCGAGCCCGGGCAGGAGCAGCAGCCCCGGCTCGGCCGCCGGACCGGTCCAGGTGCGCAGGACGGTGTATGCCGCCTGCGCACGGTCCGCGGCGACCGTGCCGGTCACGAGCAGGCCCTGCTCCTCGGGCAGGTCGGCCCGGACGAGGTCGCCGGTGTGCAGCAGCGGGCGCAGCTCGCGATACAGCGCCGACCACCCGCGCAGCGCCTCGAGCTCGTCAGGGGTGCACTCCGCGATGTCCCACTCCAGGCCGGCATGGCCCTGCAGGGCGAGCAGCATCCGGAACGGCAGGTCGAGCGTTCTGTGCGTCGTGTGCGCGGTGGCAGGACCCACGTGGGTGCCCATCAGCTCGGCGGGCACGAGCAGCGCGGTCCACCGCTGGATGGCGGCGCGCTCCAGGGCGTCGTTGCAGTCACTGGTCCAGATGCGGTCGGTGCGAGCCAGGACGCCCAGGTCGACGCGGCCGCCTCCGCTGGAGCAGGACTCGATCTCCAGGTCCGGGTGTGAGGCGCGGAGCCGGTCGAGCAGGGCGTAGAACGCCTCGGTCTGCAGGTGGACGGCCGGTCGGTCGGTTCCGGTGGCGTCGGAGCGCACCGCCTCGTGCAGGTCGCGGTTGTGGTCCCACTTGATGAAGTCGATCCCGAGCTCGAAGACCAGGGCGCTGATCTGGCCCTCGACGTGGGCCGCTGCACCGGGGTTCGTGAGGTCGAGGACGTGCTGGTGCCGCGAGGGTCGTGGCAGCCCTGCCTTCGGCCCCAGCACCCAGTCCGGGTGCGCGCGCACGAGGTCCGAGTCGACGTTGACCATCTCCGGCTCGAACCACAGCCCGAACTCCATGCCGAGTCCCTTGACGTGCTCGACGAGCGGCTGGAGCCCGTCGGGCCACACGTCCGTGGCCACGACCCAGTCGCCGAGGCCGCTGTGGTCGTCACGACGGCTGCCGAACCAGCCGTCGTCCAGGACGAAACGCTCGACCCCGATCGAGGCAGCCGTGTCGGCCAGGCCCTTGAGGCGGTCGAGGTCGTGGTCGAAGTAGACCGCCTCCCAGGTGTTCAGCACCAGGGGGCGGAGCTCGTTGCTGTGGGTGGCCGTGGCCCGCTGGCTGCGGTGCAGGCGGCGGGACAGGCCGTCGAGGCCCTCGGCGGAGTGCACGAAGACGACGTCGGGTGCCGTGTAGGTCTGGCCCGGTGCGAGCCGGACCTCGCCGGGCTCGAGCAGCTCGCCCCCGCCCAGGACCGCGGCGTGCACCCCGGCCCCTTCGGGGAGCCGTTCGACGAGGTGCTCGTGGTTGCCGCTCCACGCCACGTGGACCGACCAGACCTCGCCGTGGCGGAAACCGAAGCCCGGCGTCCCGGCCGTGAGCAGCAGGGTCGCATCGTGGCCGGTGCGGCCACGCCGGGAGGCGCGCAGGTGGGTGCCGTCCTGCAGTGTCGAGCGCTGGGGGGCCCGCTCGCGGCAGTGCCGACCGGTGAGGTCGAGCACCTCGGTGGCACGGGTGGGCAGCGGCAGCACCGCTCGCAGGGCACCGACGTCCAGGGTGGTCGCGGTGTCGTCGGAGGCGGTGTCGTCGGAGGCGGTGTCGAGGTGGGTGACGGAGTTCTTCACCCGCAGCACCCCGTGGTCGTCCAGCGACCAGACGCCACGCACCTGCGTCGCGCCGTCCCGTGCGGTCACGACGAGACCGCGTTCGCCGTCCTGCTCGGTGGTGACCACCCAGCGGGGGGCAGCCGAGCCGCCGGCGCGGTGCGCGGCATACGCCGGGGTGCCGAGCCAGCCGTCCGCTGCCGTGGGCAGCACCGTGAACGGCCAGGGCTCGTCCAGCGCGTTGTGCGGTACGGGGCGGCCGAAGACGCCGGCGAGCTGGTCGACCGCGGCGTCCGGGAGCTCGACCCCCCAGTGCAGGACGCGGGGCAGTGCACCCTCCGGGAGCTCGAGAACCAGGCAGGTGCCTGCGGACCGGAGGGTGGTGGTCGGGACGGTCATCCTTTGGTCGCTCCCAGGGTCAGGCCTGCGACGAACTGCTTCTGCAGCGCGAAGAACACGATGAGGGTGGGCAGGGCGATGACGACCGAGCCGGCCGCCACGAGGTTGTTGTCGGTGAAGAACTGCCCGCGCAGGTTGTTGATCGAGCTCGTCACGGGGAACTTGTCGCCCGACTGCAGCAGCACCGTCGCCCAGAAGAACTCGTTGTAGATCCAGGTGACCTCCAAGGTGGCCAGGGCCGCCAGCGGTGGTCGGCACAGCGGCAGGGTCAGCTGGAAGAACTGGCGCAGGATCCCCGCACCGTCCACGACGGCGGACTCGTAGAGCTCGCGCGGCAGCGTCTTCATGTAGTTGGCCAGGACGAAGGAGCAGAAACCGGTCTGGAAGGCCACGTTGACCAGGATCAGGCCCCAGTAGGAGTTGAGCAGGGTCCCCGAGTCGCTGAACCAGAACGGCACCTCGATCGCCCGGAACATGCGGTAGACCGGGATGAGCAGGGCCTGTGGCGGCAGCAGGTTCGCCGCCGTGAACAGGCCCAGGAGGGCGAGGTTGAACTTGAAGGAGAACCGCGCCACGACGAACGCGATGCAGCAGGACAGGAACAGCGTGAGCACCACCGCCGGGACGGTGATGTATGCCGAGTTGAGCATCGTGTGGGAGAAGTCGGCCTGCTCCCAGGCGTTCTTGTAGTTGGCCAGGGTGAACCCGCCGAACGACAGGTAGCCGTTCTCGGAGGTGTAGGCGTAGTCCCGGAAGCTGTTGAGCAGGGCGTAGCCCACCGGGAAGATCCAGACCAGGGCGACGACCGCCAGGAACACCTGGACCGCCCGGCTGCCCCGGCTCTTGGACCCGGGTCGCTCGGGCCGGCGGGTGGTGAGGGGGTTCTTCACCTTCGCCGCCACGAGCGGCGTCTCGCTGCTGGTGGTCATCTCTGCTCCCTCATGACGACGCGTAGGTAGATGACGATGAAGACCGAGGAGATGAGCAGCATGAACGTCGCCAGCGCGGAGCCGAACCCGATCCGGCTCGCCTCACCGACGATGTTGCTCGTCACCAGGGTGGAGATCAGCTCCAGGCCGTTGCGGCCCTTGTTGATGACCCAGACCAGGTCGAAGGCTCGTAGCGACTCGATGACCGTCACGACCAGGACGATGATGTTGATGGGGAACATCACCGGGAACACGACCTTGAAGAACGTCTGCCGCTCACTGGCACCGTCGACCTTGGCCGCCTCACGCAGCGTCGGGTCGACGCCCTTCAGCCCGGCCAGGTAGAGCAGCATGACGTAGCCGACATGGCGCCAGCTGGAGGCGATCAGGGCCGCCCACAGGTTGTACTGCTGGTCGCCGTACCAGTCGATGCTGCCACCCGTGATCTGGTTGATCAGTCCCTGGTCGCGGCTGTAGATCAGCTGCCAGATGAAGCCGACCAGGGCCAGCGACAGCACGACCGGAAGGTAGATCGCCGTCTGGTAGATCCGGCTGCCCCGCATCTCCCGGTCGAGCAGGACCGCGAGGAACATGCCGATCGGCGTGGCGATGAGGAACATCACCGCCAGCCAGATCAGGTTGTGCTGCAACGCCGGCCAGAACGGCGGGTAGATGGTCACCACGTCGACGTAGTTCTTCAGCCCGACCGGCTTGGCCGAGGCGATCGGGCCGATCCCGTCCCAGTTGGTGAAGGACAGCAGGACCGACCCGATCGCCGGGACCCAGACGAGCCACAGCACCAGCAGCGTCGGCACCGCGACCATGAGCGTCACCACCACCCGGTCGGTCAGGCTGAGCTGGTCGATCCCCTTGTACTTCGAACGCCTCGACGACGGCTTCGGCTTCGGCTTCGGCTTGGTCAGTGTGGTCACGGCAGAGCTCCTTCGTGGGCAGCGGGGCGAGCGGTCAGCTCGCGAAGATGCTCTGCTTCTGCTTCTCGATGCTGTTGACCAGCCCGTCGATGTCCTTGGGGTTCTTGAGGAAGGACTGGATGGCCGGGATCATCACCGTCGACGCGAAGTCGGGGCGGGTGTCGCGGTCCATGAACTGCGCGATGGACTTGGCCGACTTGACGTACTCCGCCGACTTCTTCTGCAGCTCGGTGTAGCCGCTCTGGTCGGCCTGGTCGTTCGTGGCGATGACGCTCGGGTCCGCCTTCACCGCGAGGTTCTGGGCCTCGGCACCGCCCACGTAGGACAGCAGCTTGAGGGCGCCGGCCTCGTTCCTGGGTCGCTTGGCCATCATGTAGCCGTCGATGGGTGCCTCGATGGCATCAGCACCGATGGTGGAGTCGACCTCGGGGAAGTTGAAGAAGGTGAGGTCGTCCTGCTCGGCGCCCTTGGGGAACTGCTGGGCCAGGAACGAGCCCAGGACATAGGTGCCGGCCTTCTTCTGCTGCAGCGTCTGGGCGGCCTCCTGCCAGGTGCGGCCGAGGGCGTCGGGCTGGTGCATCTCCAGCAGGCCGGCCCAGGTGTCGAAGACCTTCTTGACCTGCGGGCTGTTCCAGCTCTCCTTACCGGCCATGAGGTCGATGTGGTACTGGTAGCCGTTGATCCGCAGGTTGAGCTGGTCGAAGGTGCCCATCGCGGGCCAGCCGTCCTTGTCGCCGAAGGCGATCGGGACCAGGCCGTCCTTCTTCATCTGGGTGCCGAGGGCCTTGAACTCGTCGAGGGTCTTGGGCTCGGTGTAGCCGAACTTGTCGAAGACGCTCTTGCGGTAGAAGACCGCCCACGGGTAGTTGGTGGAGGGCACGAAGTACTGCTTGCCGTCGTCCCCGGTGGACGCCGCCTTCAGTGCGTCGGACATCCCCGGGAGGTCCTTCCAGACCTCGCTGACGTCGCCGGCCAGACCCTTGGAGGCGAAGAAGCGCATGCGGTAGCCGGAGAACCACATCCACACGTCGTCCGGGGAGCCCTGGAGGTAGTTGTTGATGTTCTCCTGGAAGGAGTTGTGGTCGATGGTGTTGATCTTGACCGTCAGGCCGGAGTTCGCCTTCTGGAAGGCGTCCATGACCGACTGGATGGCCGCCTTCGGCACGGCATCGGACTGGTTGGACCCCAGCGTGACGGTGCCCGTCGCGGCACCGCCGGAGGTGGAGGAGCCGCCGCCACCGCACGCGGCGAGGACCGAGGGGGCTGCGAGCAGCGTGCCGGCACCGAGGGCGCCGCGCAGGAGGGTCCGACGGCTGACACCGCGGACAGAGGCAGGGACGAGGCTGGCGAGGTACTGCGCCTCGGACGTCGGACGGGACATGCGGGTCTCCTTTGACACGGGTGGCACCGGCGCGATGGCCGAACCCGTCATCCGACAGATTCGATCAAAAACCATCAACAAGATCCGAGGATGGTCCTCGACTCCGACGCCTGTCAAGAGTCTGTCCATCACGAAACGGTCGCGGCCCAGCCCGTCCACGACGCGCACTGGTCACGCGCGCTGGAGCGCACCCATTACGTCGACAAGGACGAATAGGTACCAACCGCGCCATACTTCACCGGGCGTCCGCTGAAGCGCAGGCGCTTGACTCCAGGCGGAACATCAGGCCTCGGTCGCCTGCAGGGCGGCCCGAGGAGGCGATTCACCACCAGCCGAGGTGCAATGTTGTTTTTTGTTGACATCCCCAGTTGTTCGGGACAACACTGTGCGCCATGCGTTCATGGCCGAACAGTCGGATCGCCCTGGGTGGCGACTACAACCCCGAGCAGTGGCCGCGCGAGCTCTGGTCCGAGGACATGGAGCTCATGCGCGAGGCAGGGGTCTCCTTCGTCACGCTGGGGGTCTTCTCCTGGTCCTGGCTCGAGCCCGCGAAGGGCGAGTACGACTTCGCCTGGCTCGACGACATCATGGAGATGCTCCACGCGAACGACATCGCGGTGGACCTCGCGACGGCGACGGCGACCCCTCCCCCGTGGCTCTCGGCTGCGCACCCGGAGATCCTGCCCGTCGACCACGAGGGCCACACCCTGTGGCCGGGCAGCCGCCAGGCGTGGTGCCCGAGCTCGCTCGTCTACCGCGAGCACGCCCTCGCGCTGACGACCCAGCTCGCCCAGCGCTACCACGACCACCCCGCCCTGGCCATGTGGCACGTCTCGAACGAGTTCGCCTGCCACAACGTCCCCTGCTACTGCGACACCTGCGCCGCCGGGTTCCGCGTCTGGCTGCGCCGCCGGCACGAGACGCTCGAGCGACTCAACGACGCGTGGGGCACCGCGTTCTGGAGCCAGCGCTACTCCGACTGGGAGCAGGTCCTGCCGCCGCGCCTGACGACGTCGTTCGCCAACCCCACCCACCTGCTGGACTACAAGCGGTTCCAGTCCGACACCCTCCTGGACTTCCACCGGAGCGAGAAGGCCGTCCTCGAGGACCTGTCACCCGGGGTCCCGGTGACGACCAACTTCATGACCCTGGCGCACTTCGACCACCTCGACTACCACCAGTGGGCCGGCGACCAGGACGTCATCAGCACCGACCACTACGTCGTGGCCGAGCTCGAGCACCCACAGGCCGAGCTGGCCTTCAGCGGCGACATCACCCGTGGCCTCGCCGGCGGCCGCCCGTGGCTGCTCATGGAGCACTCGACCAGTGCGGTGAACTGGCAGCCGGTCAACCCGGCCAAGCTTCCCGGCGGGACCCTGCGCGACAGCCTGGCCCACGTCGCCCGTGGCGCCGACACCCTCGGCTTCTTCCAGTGGCGGCAGTCGCGCTCCGGCTCGGAGAAGTTCCACTCCGCCCTGGTCCCCCACGCCGGTCGCGACAGCGCCCGCTTCCGCGAGGTCGTCGAGCTCGGCCGCGTCGCCGAACGGCTGGGCGAGGTCCTGGGCTCACGCGTCGAGGCACAGGTCGCGATCCTGTGGGACTACCAGGCCCAGTGGGCGGCGCACGGTCCGGCCATGCCCTCGGGCGCCCTGAGGTACCCCACCACCGCCCACGCCGTGCACCGGGTGCTGCGCGAGCGTGGCATCACCACCGACGTGGTCCACCCGAGTGCCGACCTCAGCTCCTACCAGGTGGTCGTCGTGCCCACCCTCTACCTGGTCAGTGACGAGCACGCGCACGCCATAGCCGCGGCCGCCGAAGCCGGCGCCCAGGTGCTGGTCACCTTCTTCTCCGGCATCAGCGACACCGACGACCACGTCCGCCTCGGCGGGTACCCCGGGGCGTTCCGCGACCTGCTCGGGGTGCGCGTGGAGGAGTTCTTCCCGCTCCTGACCGACCAGCGCAGCGAGCTCGAGGGGGGTGGCACCGGCTCCCTGTGGAGCGAGGACGTCACCGCCGTCGACACCGAGGTCCTCGACCGGTATGCCACCGGCCCCCTCGCGGGGCGCCCCGCCGTCACCCGGCGCAGCACCGGGACGGGGGCGGCCTGGTACCTCAGCACCCTGCTCGACGACCCGGCCCTCGGCTCGCTCCTCGACCAGGTCACGCAGGCCGCGGGCGTCACCGCCACCGCCCAGGTGCCCCCCGGTGTGGAGGCTGTCCGCCGCCGTGGAGACCATGGCTCCTGGCTGTTCCTCGTCAACGACACCCCCGCGGAGCAGCACGTCCCCGTGTCCGGGCACGACCTGGTCGCGGACGCTCCGTTCACCCCCGACACCCCGCTCGCGGCGGGTGCCGTCGCCGTCATCAGGGAGGCCTAGGTGCTCGCCAGCCAACGTCGCGCCACCATCCTCGGGCTCGTCGAGGACAGCGGTGCGGTGCGCGTCTCCGAGCTCGTCGACCAGCTCGGCGTCTCGGACATGACGGTGCGCCGCGACATCGAGCACCTGGCGACCGAGGGCCTGGTCGAGCGCGTCCACGGTGGCGCCCTCGCCGTCGGGAGCCGCAGCAGCGAGGAGCCCGGCTTCACGGCGAAGTCGGCCCTCATGCAGTCGCAGAAGATCGCCATCGCCCAGGCGGCCGCCCGGCTCGTCGAGCCGGGCGCGGCCATCGGCATCTCCGCGGGCACGACGACCTACGAGTTCGCCCGCGCGGTGCGCTCGGTCCCCGACCTCACCGTGGTGACCAACTCGGTGCCGGTGGCCCAGCTGCTGCACGAGTCCGCAGCCCCGGGGCAGACCGTCGTGCTGACCGGCGGCATCCGCACCCCCTCCGACGCCCTTGTCGGGCCGGTCGCCGTGGCGGCGTTGCGGATGCTGCACGTCGACCGGCTCTTCCTCGGCGTGCACGGCATGGACGCACGCGCCGGGCTGACCACCCCCAACCTCGTCGAGGCCGAGACCAACCAGGCCCTGGTCCAGACCGCCCGCCAGGTGTGCGTCCTGGCCGACCACACCAAGTGGGGCACGGTCGGCCTCAGCACCATCATCCCGTTGTCGTCGGTCGACCTGCTGGTCACCGACACGGGCCTGGGCCCGCGGGCCCGCTCGGCCGTGAGCGAGGCCGGGGTCGAGATCCTTCTCGCGACTCCCGGTCCCGTGCGCACGACCCGGACCAGCAGGAGGCACGCATGACGGTCCGGCGCACCAGCGGGCGGCTGGCCGACGGCCGCGAGATCATCTACTTCGACGACTCCCCCGAGGCCCCGGAGCGCACCGCCGAGGACGCCCGCCCCCTGGGCGAGCGGGCGGCCTCCGGCGAGATCCGCCACGACGCCCTCGTCGGCGACTGGGTCGCGGTGGCGGGCCACCGCAGCAACCGCACCTTCCTCCCCCCGAAGGACGAGTGCCCCCTGTGCCCGACCGGCACCGGCAGCGTGCCCTCGGAGGTGCCGGAGGCGCAGTACGACGTCGTCGTCTTCGAGAACCGCTTCCCCAGCTATGCCCCGGTCTCGGACCACTCCCCCCCGTCCGGGGAGGACGGCGCGCTCATCCAGAGCCGGCCCGCCCTCGGCCGGTGCGAGGTGGTCTGCTTCACCAGCGACCACGAGTCGACGTTCGCCGACCTGACCCCCGAGCGCGCCCGGACCGTCGTCGACGCCTGGGCCGACCGCACGGCCGAGCTCGGGGCGGTGCCCGAGGTGGAGCAGGTCTTCTGCTTCGAGAACCGTGGCCAGGAGATCGGGGTCACGCTGCACCACCCGCACGGCCAGATCTACGCCTACCCCTACCTGCCCGAGCGCAGCGCGACGATCCTCGCCCGCGCCACCGAGCACCACGCCCGGACCGGGCGCCTGCTCGGTGCCGACATCCTCGCAGCCGAGCTCCACGCCAAGGAGCGCGTGGTCATCGACACCGAGCACTGGGTCGCGTACGTGCCCTACGCCGCCCGGTGGCCGGTCGAGGTGCACCTCGCACCCCGCCGCGACGTGCCGGACCTGGTGGCGCTGACCGACGAGGAGCGCGACGACCTCGCCCGCGTCTACCTCGACCTGCTCCAGCGGCTGGACCGCTACTACGGGACCGACGACGAGCCGATCCGGCTGCCCTACATCGCCGGCTGGCACCAGGCCCCGGCCAAGCAGGGCCGCGACGTGTCCCGCCTTCACCTGCAGGTGATGTCGGTCCTGCGTTCTCCCCAGAAGCTCAAGTACCTCGCCGGGTCCGAGTCCGGCGTCGGCGGCTGGGTCAACGACGTGCCGCCGGAGCGCATCGCGGCGCGACTGCGCGAGGTGGCCCCGTGACGGCTCCCGACGCCGCCGCCCGCCTGTTCCGCGACACCTTCGGCGACCAGCCGCAGGGGGTCTGGTCGGCGCCCGGTCGGGTCAACCTCATCGGCGAGCACACCGACTACAACGATGGGCTGTGCCTGCCGATCGCCCTGCCCCACCGCACGTATGCCGCGCTGCGTCGCCGCGAGGACCGTCGCCTGCGGATCGTGTCAGCGCAGGGTGACGGTGTGGTCGAGCTCGACCTCGACGACGTCGGCCCGGGGCTCCCCGAGGGCTGGGCGGCCTACGTCGCCGGTGTCCCCTGGGCCCTGGAGCGTGCTGGTCACGGGGTCGGCGGCTTCGACGTCGCCGTGGACGGTCGGGTGCCGCTCGGTGCCGGACTGTCGAGCTCGGCGGCGCTCGAGTGCGCTGTCGCCGCAGCCCTGAGCGACGTCTTCGGTCTCGGGCTGCTCGAGTCCGCGGCCGGCCGTGCCGCCCTGGCTGCCCTCTGCGTCGAGGCGGAGAACACCGTCGCCCAGGCTCCCACCGGTGGCATGGACCAGTCGGCGTCACTGCTCGCCGAACGGGGTCACGCGCTGCTGCTGGACTGCCGCGACTTCTCCACCGAGCAGGTGCCGTTCGACCTCGACGACCACGACCTGGCCCTGCTCGTCGTCGACACCCGCGCGGTGCACGAGCTCGTCGACGGCCAGTACGCCGAGCGCCGTGACTCCTGCGAGCAGGCAGCTCGCGAGCTCGGGGTGCAGACCTTGCGCGACGTCGATGCGGGGGCGCTCGACGAGGCCCTGGACCGGCTCTCCTGCGACCTGCTGCGCAGGCGCGCCCGACACGTCGTCACCGAGATCGCGCGGGTGCGGCAGGCCCGAGAGGCGTTGCGGTCCGGGGACTTCGCCGCCCTGGGCGCACTCTTCCTGTCGTCGCACGACTCGATGCGCGACGACTTCGAGATCTCGGTCGACGAGCTCGACACCGCGGTGACCAGCTCCTGCGGTGCCGGGGCGCTCGGCGCCCGGATGACCGGGGGTGGGTTCGGCGGGTCGGCCATCGCCCTCGTGCGTCGCGAGGACGCCGGGTCCGTCCAGGTCGCGGTCGAGAAGGCCTTCGCCGACCGCGGGTTCCGCGCCCCGGAGTGCTTCGTCGTGTCTGCGGCCGGACCGGCCGGGCGCGACCTGTAGACGGCGGGTCGCGTCCGGCTGCCGCGCGCTCGGGCGCGGCCCGCTCCCCCATCACGCCGCGGGTGACCAGCCACCGGGCTCATCGCCCCCTGGATCGCGACCGCCGGCTGAGGACGGTCCCCCGACCGTCCTCAGCCGCCCCCCAGCGGCCGAGGACGGTCGTCAGTGCGGAGTCCTCGACGTCTTGCGATTCCGAGCCCCTGCGGCCCGCTCTGCACACCTGAAAGGTAAAGGAACGACAGGTGTTTCGCCACTGGTTAGTCAAGTTCGTTGGTGCCGCCGTCCCTCCACGGGCGGATTGTCGCTTTCGTCCAGTCAAAAGGACGAGGGGCCCATCAGCCGTTCGGACGATGGAGCCCGTCGACGACGGCCGTGGGAGCCACCGTGGAGATAGTGCGCGCGACCGCGTGGTGCGGCGCCGGCGGTGCAGGGGCGGTTCGATAGCCTGAGCAGCGCTGCGCGCGAACGGTGCGAGCACGACGAGCCCCAGGGAGAGAGCCGCCGACATGGCCAAGATCATCTACACCCTCACCGACGAGGCGCCCATGCTGGCGACCTACTCCTTCCTGCCGGTGATCGAGGCCTTCGCGTCCACCGCCGGCGTCGACGTCGAGACCCGTGACATCTCCCTCGGCGGCCGCATCATCGCCGCGTTCGACGACCTCCTCCCGCAGGAGCAGCGCATCGGTGACGCCCTCGGTGAGCTCGGCCAGCTGGCGACCACGCCCGAGGCCAACATCATCAAGCTCCCCAACATCTCCGCGTCCCTGCCCCAGCTCAAGGCCGCCATCGCCGAGCTGCGCGTGCAGGGGTACGACCTTCCCGCCTACCCCGACGAGCCGGGGACCGACGAGGAGAAGGACGCCCGCGCGCGGTACGACAGCGTCAAGGGCAGCGCCGTGAACCCCGTGCTGCGCGAAGGCAACTCCGACCGTCGCGCCCCTGCCGCCGTGAAGAACTACGCACGCCGGCACCCGCACTCCATGGGTGCCTGGAGCGCGGACTCCAAGACCCGGGTGGCCACCATGGGCGCCGACGACTTCCGCTCCAACGAGCTGTCCGTCGTGCTCCCGTCCGCCGACACCCTGACCATCCAGCTCGTCACGGATGCGGGCACCACCGTCCTCAAGGACGGCCTGGACGTCCTCGAAGGCGAGGTCGTCGACGCCACCGTCATGCGAGCCGCGGCGCTCGACGCCTTCCTCACCGAGCAGATCGCCCGCGCCAGGACCGAGGGGCTGCTCTTCTCCGTGCACCTCAAGGCCACGATGATGAAGGTGTCCGACCCCATCATCTTCGGCCACGTCGTGCGCGCCTTCCTGCCCGAGGTGTTCTCCCGGTACGGCGCGGAGCTCGCCGCCGCGGGCCTGTCGGCCAACAACGGCCTGGGTTCGGTCCTCGACGGGCTCGACGCCCTCCCCGAAGACCTGCGCGACGAGGTGCGCTCCGCGATCGAGCAGGGCCTCGCCGACGGCCCTGAGCTCGCGATGGTCAACTCCGACAAGGGGATCACCAACCTGCACGTCCCGAGCGACGTCATCGTCGACGCCTCGATGCCGGCCATGATCCGCACCTCCGGCCACATGTGGGGCCCGGACGGCGAGGAGGCCGACACCCTGGCCGTCATCCCCGACAGCTCCTACGCCGGCGTCTACCAGGCCGTCATCGACGACTGCCGTGAACACGGCGCCTACGACCCCACCACCATGGGCTCGGTCCCCAACGTCGGCCTCATGGCACAGAAGGCCGAGGAGTACGGCAGCCACGACAAGACCTTCGAGATCGCCGAGGCCGGTCGCGTCCAGGTCGTCAACGCCGCGGGCGAGGTGCTCATGGAGCACGAGGTCGCCCCCGGTGACATCTGGCGCGCCTGCCAGACCAAGGACGCCCCGATCCGCGACTGGGTCAAGCTCGCGGTGACGCGTGCCCGCGCCTCGCAGACCCCGGCGGTGTTCTGGCTGGACAGCGAGCGCGCCCACGACCGCAACCTCATGGCCAAGGTCGAGGCCTACCTCGGCGACCACGACACCGACGGGCTGGACCTGCGGGTGCTCTCACCGGTCGAGGCGGCCAAGCTCTCGGTCGAGCGCATCCGACAGGGTGAGGACACCATCTCGGTCACCGGCAACGTGCTGCGGGACTACAACACCGACCTCTTCCCGATCCTCGAGCTCGGCACCAGCGCCAAGATGCTCTCGGTCGTGCCGCTGATGAACGGCGGAGGCCTGTTCGAGACCGGCGCCGGAGGCTCGGCCCCCAAGCACGTGCAGCAGCTCGTGCAGGAGAACTACCTGCGCTGGGACAGCCTCGGTGAGTTCCTCGCGCTCGCCGAGAGCCTGCGCCACATGGCCACCACGACGGACAACGCGCGGGCGGCCCTGCTGGGCGAGGCCCTCGACAAGGCGACCGAGCGCCTCCTCAACGAGAACAAGGGCCCGGCGCGCAAGGTCGGCCAGATCGACAACCGCGGCAGCCACTTCTACCTCGCGCTGTTCTGGGCCGCCGAGCTGGCCCAGCAGACGCAGGACGCCGCACTTGCCGAGGCGTTCAGCCAGGTGTCGCAGACCCTGGCCGAGCAGGAGGACACCATCAACGCCGAGCTGCTCGCCGTGCAGGGCCACCCCGCCGACATCGGCGGCTACTACCGCCCGGACGCAGCCAAGGCCGCTGCCGTGATGCGTCCGTCCGGCACGTTCAACGAGGCGCTCAGCGCGCTGCGCTGAGCGGAGCAGGCCCCCCTGACCCGGAAGCGTCAGGGGGGCGTCGCGCCTCGGGTCCGTTCCTGGTCGACGGCTGCCTCGAGGTCGGCCAGGCGGTGACGCTGCTGGAGCGGACGCGCCATACGGGGGTTGCCCTCGAGCCGCTCCGCGGTGCGGTCCAGGTAGGCCCAGTAGCCGGCGGTGAAGGGGCAGGCGTCCTCGCCGACGCGGACCGTGGGGCGGTAGCGGCAGCCGCCGCAGTAGTCCGACATCCGGTGCAGGTAGGCGCCGCCGGACACGTAGGGCTTGGTCGTCATCGCGCCCCCGTCGGCGTACTGGCTCATGCCGACGACGTTGGCGGGCATGACCCAGTCGTACCCGTCGACGAAGCTCGTCTGGAACCACTCGGTCAGGGCGTCGGGGTCGTAGCCGCGCTGCGCCGCCCAGTTGCCGAGCACCATCAGGCGCGGGATGTGGTGCACCCAGCCGCGGTCACGCACCCCGGCGAGCACGTCCTTGAGGCAGGCGGCCTCCACCGCGTCGGCGTCGAGGTCGGCGAACCACCGCGGCAGCGGCTCGTGGGCGGCCAGCGCGTTGCGGTCGCGGTACTGCCCTCCGAAGTGCCAGTAGAGGTGCCAGACGTACTCACGCCACCCCACGACCTGCCGCACGAACCCCTCGACGGAGGCCAGCGGTGCGTCGCCGTCGTGGTAGGCCTGCACCGCCCGTTCGGCGACCTCGACGGGGTCGAGCAGCCCGAGGTTGAGCGGCACCGACAAGAGGCTGTGGGCCATCGCCCAGTCACCGCGGAGCATGGCGTCCTCGTGCGGCCCGAACGCACCGAGCCGCTGGGTGACGAAGCGGTCGAGGGCGGCGAGCGCCTCCCGCCTCGTGACGGCGAACAGCCGCGGGCCGTCGCGGCCCACCGTCGCCAGCCCTTCGTCCCGCTCCCAGCGGTCGAGGTCGTCCCTCACCTGCGCGTCGATGTCGTCCTCGTGAGGACGGTATGGCGCCGGGACGTCGAGGCGGCTGACCCCCTTGGGCGCAGGCTCGCGGTTGTCCTCGTCGAAGGACCACCGGCCCCCGACGGGGTGGCCGTCGCCCTCGACGAGCAGGTCCAGCCGCTGGCGCTGGAACCGGTAGAAGTCCTCCATGCGCAGCCGGCGCCGGTCCCCGGCCCACCGCTGGAACTCGGTGCGCGGGAGGCTGAACCCCGGCGTCGGGTCGACGGCCTCGACCACCCCCGCCTCGAGCTGGCGCGAGACGAAGTCCGCCGCCGCCCGTGAGGTGGGCTCGTAGACACGGACGGGGTCGCCGAGCTCGCGCAGCGCCGCACCGTAGGTCGGTGTCCGCAGCAGCACGGCGGAGTCGCCGAGCTCGGCCGCCCGGTGCCGCAGCGCCGACAGGACCAGGTGCAGCTTCTGCCGGTGGTAGCGCCGACGCCCCAGCGCCTCCCTGCTCTCCACGAGCAGGACCCCGTCCCGGCCCACGTCGAAGTGAGGGCCGAGCTGGTCGGCGAACAGCCAGCGGCGGGTCATCCGGTCCTCACCCGGCCAGTCTGGACGACCCGGCGCGTGGCGGCGACCCGAGCGGTGCGGGCCCACGCGCCATACGGTGGGCTGGTGAACCCAGTCATCGGCGGCAGCCACACCTCCCACGTCCTCGCCCCACCGCCGGTGGTGTGGGACGTCGTGACCTCGGTCGGCGGCGACACGGGATGGTTCACCCCCGAGGTCGTGTGGCAGGCGCGGTGTGGCGTGGACCGGCTGCTCGGCGGACCGGGGCGCCGTCGCAGGCGCCCGGACCGGTCGCTGCGCCTCGGCGACCGCGTCGACTTCTGGACGGTGACCGCGCTCGACGCCGGTCGCCGGATCGTGCTGGCACCCGACACGCGCCTCCCGGGGCAGGCGTTCCTCGAGGCGGTGGTCGAACCCGACGGGGACGGGTCCCGGCTGACCGTGCGGCACGGGTTCACCCCCGACGGCGTGAGCGGCCGCCTCTACGGTGAGGCGACCCGGTTCGGCGACGTCGCGCTGTACGCCTGGATGCACCGCCGCATGGTCCAGGCCGCCGAGCAGCGCGCCGGCTGACCCCGCCCCTGCCTGTCCCCGCCCCTGCCTGTCCCCGCCCTGCCTGTCCCCGCCCCGCTGGCTCCCGGCCCGCTGGCTCCCGGCCGCCTAGGCGTTGGCGCCGCGGTACGGGCCCGCGTCGGCCTGGGTCAGCGGGCCCGCATCCGGTTGTTCCTCGCCCGGTGCTCGACCTCGGCCAGCCCGAGCTCCTCCAGCAGCGGCGGCAGGTACATCCCGACGCGGCCCCGATAGCCCTTGCGCAGTCCGTACCACCCGCCGACCGGGTTGGTCTCGGACCGAGCCCAGGCCTCGACGGTCCCCTCCTTGGCGGGCTTCTGTTCGTCGGCCGACCCCAGCGGCACCCAGTCGCCCTGCTCCTGCAGCCACGCGTGCAGGTCCTCGACCACCCGTGCGTCGTAGGTCAGGCGGGTGGAGCCGACCTGGCAGACCAGCTGGACGGGATCGGTGTCGTCGTCGCGGTACATCGTGTAGTCACCACTGCCCGGAGGCGTCTTCAGTGCCCAGGGGTCGTCCTTGGTTCCGCTGCCCATCGCGTCCACCTCGTCCTCGTCCTGCGTCGGCCGCGGGCGGGCGCCCGCTGCCTCACGCACGTCCAGTTGTACTCCGTCTCACCGTTGCGCATCGCGTTCCCGTGCCCGCGGTTGGTCAGGTCAGGTCGAGCTTGAGGCCCTCGTGCGACCTGACGAACCCGAGCCGCTCGTAGAAGCGCTGGGCGTCGTCGCGTCGCTTGTCCGTCGTGAGCTGCACCAGCGCCGCCCCCCGGCGGCGGGACTCCTCGATCCCCCACCGCAGCATCGCCTCACCGACCCCGTGGCCGCGCAGCGTCGGCGCGACCCGCACTGCCTCCACCTGGCAGCGCAGGGCTCCGCCCCGGGACAACCCGGGCACGAAGGTCAGCTGCATGGTCCCGGCGACCACGCCGTCGGCCTCGAGCACGACGAGCAGGTGGGCGGGATCGGCGTCGACGGCCTCGAACGCCGCGAGGTAGCCGGCCAGGTGGCGTCCACCCTCGCGTCCTGCACCGATCACGTCGTCGGCGAGCAGGCCCACGATCCCCGGCACGTCCGTCCGCACCGCCCGCCGCAGGACGACCGCGCGGTCCCCGGCCGGCAGCACCGCCAGGGCTGCCGGGACGGACCCACCCGTACCGGGCACGGCGGCATACCCCTGCACGGGGGTGGCGGCACGCTCGGGGGTGCCGGTGTCGCCGGGGGTGCCTGCATGCCCGGGGGTGCCGGTGTCGAACCAGGTGGTGCCGTCGAAGGCGAGCGCGCGTTCGAGGCGCTGCCGGGCGCGCTCCATCAGCGGCTCGGGCAGGGCATCGACCGCGAACCAGCCCACCTCGAGCGACTCGTCGTCGTTGACCCGGGCCTGCCCGCTGACGTGGCGGGCCAGGAAGCACAGGTCGAGGTACTGCGCGCGGTCACCGTTGGGGTAGCCCTGTTGCGGCAGGGTCCAGACCGAGGTCAGTGCCTCGATGCGGGCGACCACGCCGGTCTCCTCCTCGATCTCGCGAGCCAGGCCCACGGCCGGCTGCTCGCCGGGCTCGAGGATGCCGCTGACCAGCGCCCACTGGCCGTTGTCGGCGCGTCGTCCCAGCAGCACCTCGCCCCGGTCGTTGCGCACGACGGCGGTGACTCCGGTGAGCCACAGGAGGTCGGTGCCGACCTTCTCGCGCAGGGCCAGGATGAAGTCCGGGGTGGGCATGCCCTCGACCCTAGCCACCGGAAACCGAGCCGGCGCAGCCCTGCTAGCGTCGTGCACAGCTGTCCCACCCCACCGACGTGAAGGGCCCACCGTGAGCACTCCCCCCGTCAAGGTCGCCGTCACCGGCGCCGCCGGCCAGATCGGCTACAGCCTCCTGTTCCGCATCGCGAGCGGTTCGCTGTTCGGCCCGGACACCCCGGTCGAGCTGCGCCTGCTCGAGATCACCCCCGCGCTCAAGGCACTCGAGGGTGTCGTCATGGAGCTCGACGACTGCGCCTTCCCGACGCTGGCGAAGGTCGAGATCGGTGACGACGCCGAGAAGGTCTTCGACGGCGTCAACCACGCCCTGCTCGTCGGTGCCCGGCCGCGCGGCCCCGGTATGGAGCGTGGCGACCTGCTCGAGGCCAACGGTGGCATCTTCGCCCCGCAGGGCAAGGCCCTGAACAAGGTCGCGGCCGACGACATCCGCGTCACCGTGACCGGCAACCCCGCCAACACCAACGCGCTCATCGCGATGAGCAACGCCCCCGACATCGGCCGCGAGCGGTTCTCGGCACTGACCCGCCTGGACCACAACCGCGCCATCTCGCAGCTCGCCGCCAAGCTCGGCGTGCCGGTGACCGAGATTCGCAAGATGACGATCTGGGGCAACCACTCCGCCACGCAGTACCCCGACCTGTTCCACGCGGAGGTCTCCGGCAAGAACGCCGCCGAGACCGTGGGCGACCAGGAGTGGCTGGCCGGCACGTTCATCCCCACCGTCGCCAAGCGCGGCGCCGCCATCATCGAGGCCCGGGGCGCGTCCTCCGCGGCTTCGGCCGCGAGCGCGACCGTCGACCACGCCCGCGACTGGGCGCTCGGCACCCCGGACGGCGACTGGGTGTCGATGTCGGTCTGCTCCGACGGCTCCTACGGTGTCCCCGAGGGCCTGATCTCCTCGTTCCCCGTGACCGTCGAGGACGGCCGGTGGTCGATCGTGCAGGGCCTGGACATCGACGAGTTCTCCCGCGCCAAGATCGACGCCTCGGTCAAGGAGCTCGAGGAGGAGCGCGAGGCCGTCAAGGGCCTGGGCCTGCTCGGCTGACCCTCCGCGTCGGTATCACGCACGGCACACGAACGGCCGGTCCCGGGTCACCCTGGACCGGCCGTTCCCGTGTCAGCACCGGCCACCCGCCACCCGTACCCGCTGTCGCTACCCGCTACCCGCTGCCGCCACCCGCTACCCGCTACCGCCAGTGATCACAGTGACCACTCAGCGCAGCCGACCCCGGCCCCAGCCGACGCCCAGTGATCACAGTGACCACCCAGCGCAGCCGACCCCGGCCCCGGCTGACGCCCAGTGATCACAGTGACCACTCAGCGCAGCCGACCCCGGCCCCAGCCGACGCCCAGTGATCACAGTGACCACTCAGCGCCGGGTTGACGGGTCAGCCGCGTGGCGACAGGTCGAGGCTCGCGGTGATGACGGCCAGCGCCACCCCCAGCAGTCCCATGGTCAGCACGTCGACGACGCGCGAGCGCACGACCAGGCCGCCGCTGCGCTCGGTGGGAAGGACAGCCCGGATCACTGCGGCGATCCCGAGCCCTCCCGCGAGGATGAACCCGGCCCACCGCACCTGCCCGAACCCGAACGCCACCATCCCCAGCACCAGGACCGGGGTGGCGACCCACCACCAGCCCAGGCGGGGAATGACCACCGGATCAGGCCGCGACCGTGGCTGCGAGCTGTCGCTCTGCGGCGGCGACGATGTTGGTCAGGAGCATGGCGCGGGTCATCGGGCCCACCCCACCCGGGTTCGGGCTGACCCAGCCGGCCACCTCGGCCACGTCGGCAGCGACGTCACCGGCGACCCTGGACCTCCCGTCCTCGGCCACGACCCGGCTCACCCCCACGTCGAGCACCGCGGCGCCGGGCTTGACCATGTCGGCGGTGATCAGGCCGGGCACCCCGGCGGCCGCGACGACGATGTCGGCCTGGCGCACCTCCGCGGCGAGGTCGGCGGTGCCGGTGTGGCACAGGACGACCGTGGCGTTCTCGCTGCGCCGGGTGAGCATCAGGCCGAGGGGACGACCGACGGTGATGCCGCGGCCCACGAGGGCGACCCGCGCCCCGGCGATCGGCACGTCGAACCGGCGCAGCAGCTCGATGCAGCCCGCGGGCGTGCACGGCAGCGGCGCCTCCTTGCCGAGCACCAGCCAGCCGAGGTTGGTCGGGTGCAGGCCGTCGACGTCCTTGTCCGGGTGCACCCGCGACAGCAGCGCGAACTCGTCGAGCCCGGTCGGCTGCTGCACGAGGAACCCGGTGCACTCGGGGTCGGCGTTGAGCTCGTCGATGACGGCCTCGACCTCAGCCTGGGTCGCCGTCGCCGGGAGGTCGCGGCGGATGCTCGTGATCCCGATCTCCGCACAGTCCTTGTGCTTGGCGTTGACGTACCAGGTGCTGCCGGGGTCCGCGCCGACCAGGACCGTGCCCAGGCCAGGGACCATCGCGTGCTCCCGCAGGACGTCCACCCTGCCGCGCAGCTCCTCCTTGATCGTCGCGAGTACTGCCTTGCCGTCCAGGATGCGCGCGCTCACGGTCCCGTATCCTGCCACGCTGGGCGGCGCGGCCCCCCGGCCGCCCACGCGCTCAACCCGTCGCCGCTGCAGGTGCCGCGTCGGGCACGGCCTCGGCGAGCGCGGCCAGGGCCTGGGTGAAGCACTCCTGCGGGCGGGGTGACCAGCCCGGCCCCGACCTGTCCCGTACCGGCGACGCGGCCCGCCATACCGGTGTTGATCTGCGGCAGGATGCCCGTCCGGACCACCGCGGCGACGTCGATGGCGGTGGGAGTTCCGCGGAACTCCAGGATGGGCACCTGGTATGCCGTGTGCTCCCCGACCGTGATCTCGTACATCGTGCGCGTGGTCCGCAGCGCGAGGGGGACGTCGCCGCCGACGAACTTCACGATGGCCGGGGCCGCCGCCATGGCGAACCCGCCGATGCCCGCCGTCTCGGTGATCGCGGAGTCGCCGATGTCGGGGTTCGCGTCGTCCGGCCCGAAGGACCCGAGGAACAACCCCTCGGGGGTGTTGGCCGGGCCGGTGAACCAGCGGTCGCCCGTACCGGCGGTGCGGATGCCGAATTCGGTGCCGTTGCGTGCCATCGTCGTGACGACGCTCGAGCCCGGGACGCCCTCGGCGGCCATCGTCGACAGCTTGCAGGCGGGCATGCCGAGGTTGAGGAAGAAGTGCTCGTTGGCGCCGGAGAACCGCACGGCCTCGGCGATGTCCTCGGACGACCCCTTCGCGGTGATCAGCGACGGCAGCAGCTCACGCAACAGCATCAGCGACCCGGCGCGGTTGCGGTTGTGCCCCTCGTCGCCCATCTGGAGCATCTGGGCGATGATCGCCTTGATGTCGACCGGCCCCGCCCCGCGGACGGCCTGCTGCAGGAGGGGCCCGAGGACGGAGTTCATCCAGTGCAGCCGGTCGATGACCTCCGGGCCGTACGCGCCGTAGCGCAGCACCTTGCCGAGCCCTTCGTTGAGCGAGCACCACGAGGTGTGGTCGTGCACCTCGTCACGCAGCTCGTAGAGCCACATCGACGGTGAGACGACGCCGGCCATCGGGCCGACCGCGTCGCGGTGGTGGCAGGGCTCGAGCTCGACCTCGCCGGCGGCCAGCGCGGCCTCGGCCGCCTCGGGGTGGTCGGCCAGGCCCTCGAAGAGCATGGCGCCGACCAACGCGCCGCGCATCGGCCCGGAGGCGTGCTCCCACTCCAGTGGTGGGCCGGCGTGGAGGAAGGTGCCCCGCTCGAGACCGAGCGCCTCCCGGGCAGTTCGGACATCGACCAGCTCCGCGCCCGCGGCCGTCATCCGTTGCAAAGCAAGGGTATTCGCCTCGACCCGACGTCGGTCGGCCAGCACCTGGACGAGCGCTTCCACCGAGGAGTCCGGCGGCGGCTGCCACGTGGCCTCACTCACGACGACGGCCTGGTCGCGCAGCGCGTCGCTGAGCAGACCGACACCGCAGGTCGCGACGACGGGGTCGCCGGCCAGCAGTCCTCGCAGCTCAGCCATCACGGGCCTCCCCAGTGGCCGTCAGCAGGGACACTGCTCGTCGCGTTGCTGCGGCGTTGGACGAGAAGACCGACGCCCCTGCCGAGCGCAGCGTTTCGGCGCACTTCGTCAGCCCCTGCGGGTCGCCCGCGGTGCCGATGAGCGCGACGACGACCGGCAGGTCGCGTCCGGCTGCCGCCGCCGTCGCCCGGGCGGAGCGCACCACGTCGGCGAGCTCACCGGCCGGGTCGGGATGCGCTGCGTGGCCCAGCACCAGGTCGAGCAGCAGCACGCCACAGCCGGGGTCGGCAGCCTCGGCGCCGATGCGTTCGAGCCGCAGACCGGGGTCGATCATCGGGTGGGGCCGGCCACGGGTCAGGTCGTCCTCGCCGAAGTCGAGGACGACGTGGCTGGTGGCGCGCAGGTCCTCGCCGACGGCGAGGTCGGCTCGCAACGGGATGTTGGACCGGATGTCGCCAAGCACCTGCCCCGCGACGAGCATGGCCTCGTCCGCGAGGGTGCCGCCGCAGAACAGCCCGCGCAGCGACCCGCTGGCTACCGGCTGCTGCGGGAGGTCCCAGGTCGGCCAGGACGGCGGCGTCAGGCCCATGGCGGTGAGTGCGGCCTCGACCGAGGCCGTGAGGTCGGGGCGCCCGGCCCCCAACGTCGCCCAGTGGACCGGCGTACGCAGCCCCGCGGCATACGCCGCCAGGTCGACGAGCACCTCGGGAGCCGGCGGCTTGGACACGACGACGATGGTGTCGGTGCCCTCGTCGGCGTCGAGCGCGGCCAGCGCCTGGCGGGTCGAGCGCCCTGCGACGCGCGAGGACAGGTCGCGCCCGCCCACACCCAGGCAGTGGCTGACCCCTACCCCCGCCGCGTCGAGCAGGGCCATCACCTGCTGGGCGCCGGTGCCCGACGCCGCGACGAGGCCGACCCGACCGCGCGCCACGACGTTCGCGAAGCCCAGCGCGACGCCGCCGACGACTGCCGTGCCGCAGTCGGGACCCATCACGAGCACGTCGCGGGCCGCGGCCGCGTCCTTGAGGAGCACCTCGGTCTCGAGGTCGACGTTGTCGGAGAACAGCATCACGCTCACGCCGCGGTCGATCGCGTCCAGCGCCTCGACCGCGGCGTGCCTGCCCGGGACCGAGACGAGGGCGAGGTTGGCCGCCACGGCGTCGATGGCCCGACCGAGGGTGCGTGGCGCGGGCGCCTCACCGAACCCTCCGGTCGAGCTCCCGGCCGAGCTCCCGGCCGAGCGCAGTGCCGCCAGGGCCTCGTCCACGGCTGCGCGGCCCGCGGCGACGCCCGAGTCGTCGGCTGCGCGCAGGGCCACGACGAGGTCGTTGGGTGACGAGGTCTGCGGTACGGCGAAACCCATGCCCCGCAGCACGTCGAGGTTGAGCTCGGTGGCCATCGCCACCTGGGCAGCGTCCACCCCGGTGGCTGCCGCCACCCGGCGGGAGACCTGCATCAGGCTGACCGAGTCGACGTAGATCCCGGTCCTCAGCTCGACGTGGTCGGTCACGGGCGAGCCCCGGGATGCGTGGTCGCCAACCGCTGCAGGACAACGGTATTCGTCGCAGCAGCATCCTGGTCGTCGATGTCGTCATCGCGGTACGGCGCGTCGAGCATCGTGAGCGCCCCTGGTGATTCGAACACACCGGGCGATCCGGGCGCCGCTGGTGATCCGAACGCACCGCGTGCCCCGAGAGCACCGAGAGCACCGAGTGCATCGAGTGCACCGAGCAGACCCGACAGGAGGGCGACCCCGGAGGAGTGCCCGATGGTGACCACCTCCCGAGCGGCGGGGACGACCGTCGTGCGCGGTCCTCGGGCCACCGGCGAGCGCCGTGGCCAGGCGCACGACGGCCGGCACGGCATACCCGTCGGCAGCCTCGGCGAGCAACGCGGCCGACAGGCTCGTCGTCGAACCGAGCCGGGGGGTGACCGCCGACCACAGGCGGGCGCGGGCGTCGGCTGCCCCACCGAGCCGCAGGGCGAGCAGGGCGCCGCACAGCACGTCGTCACCGCTCGGGGTCAGACCCACGCCGCCGCCCACGGTGGCCGACACCTGCAGGGTCACGTCCTGCCCGGCGAGCACCGCAGCGACCAGGACGTGTGCGGCCTCGACCCATGCTGGTGCCGTCAGCGACACCAGGGCGGGAGCAGCATCAGGGGCCGGAGGTCGGTCCCCGCCCGGCACCCGGAGGGGGCGCCACGTGCGCACACCGCGGATCCGCACCGCGCGCAGGTGCACCTCCCCGTCGCCGACCACCACCGCGTCGCCCGGCTGGACCCCCCAGCCGATGGTGGGCAGGACGGTGGCGAGGACCATCGCAGTGGGCAGTCGCAGGCCGGTCGCCGACACCACCGGCAGGACGCGGTCGCCGGGCACGCGGTCGTCGTGAAGGCGCAGGTACAGCGCCTGGGGGAAGGCTGCGAGCACCGTCGCCGTACGGGCGGGAGCCGCAAGCACCGACGCCGAACGTTCCGAGACCGCCGCGGGCCAGGTCGTCGAGCACGACGTCACGGACACGGGGTGCACCTCCTGGCCGTCGGGTCGCGCAGGGTTCGAGCCGCGCGGGACCCACGGACGGGGGGACCCGGGAGTCCCGCGCGGTTCAAGAGCAGCGAGGTTATCGAGTGCCGCTACAGTCCCCGCATGGTGAATGTTGCCAAGGATCCGGGCGTCCATGACGCGGAGTTGCCAGCCGAGCAGGCGTTGGCGAGCTCGATCCTGCCCACCCGCGACCTCGTCACCGGGGTGCCCCTCAGCCGGGTGCTGGAGCTGCCGTCACTGGCGGGAGCCTCCGCGCACGTGGACCTGGCTCGACTCGGCTCGCTGGTCACCCGCGCCTCGGTGTTCGACGACGGCGTCCCGGCCGGCGCCGCCGTCGCGAACCACGTCGTCTGCCTCGACCCGGCGAGGCTGCCCGCCGGGGTGGACGCGGCATCGGCCGTCCAGTCCCTCTCGGCCGCCGGCGCCGCCGCCCTCGTGGTCAGGTCCGACGAGGGTGGGGACGGACCCGACTGGCGCAGCGCCTGCGCCCGAGCCGGGCTCCCGGTGGTGCTGGCGAGCGGCCCGAGCGCAGAGCTGGTCGTCACCGAGGTGCTCGGGGCCGTGCTCGACCAGCAGTCCGGCATCCTCGCCCGCGTCGACGCGGCCCACCAGATCCTCGTCGGGATCGTCCTCGCGGGCGGCGGGCTCGAGGACCTGTGCGAGCGGCTGGCGGGCTTCCTCGGAGGCGCGACGATGGTCACCACCAACGACGGCAGGGTGCTGGTCCGGGCGGGTTCGGAGGCCGACCTCGAGGCTGCCCTGGCGCTGGACTGCTTCGACCGCACCGGCCGGCTCGTCACCGAGCGCGAGCCTGTGGGTGCCCGCGGCCCCGGCAGCAGCAACGCGGGGCGCGCCCTCGTGCGGATCGTGGCGGGACAGCTCGACCACGGGCTGCTCTGCGCGTTCGTCGTCGACCGTACCCTCACCGGGGACGACGTGCACCTGCTCGAGCGTGCCGCGACCGTGGCCGCCCTCGCGATCACCAAGGCGCAGGCGGTGTCGGCGGTGGAGGGCAAGTACCGCGCCGAGTTCCTGCGCGACGCCCTGTCCGGACGAGCAGGCAGTCCTGCCGAGGCCGTCTCGCACGCGGCTGCCCTCGGGTGGGACATCGACCGCCGGATGGTCGTCGTGGTCGCCGAGACCGACGAGGACGACGCCCACTCGACCCGCTCACCCGAGGAGGTGACCTCGCTGCAGCAGCGGTTCGCGCGCGCGTGGAGCCAGGCGATGGCGGTACGCGACCCGGGAGCGCCGGTCGTGGGGTTCAGCCAGGAGGTGGTCGCACTGCACGCGGTGCCCGCGGATGCTGACACCGACGCCATCATGCGTGCCGTGGGTGAGGTCGTCCGCATCGTGCGAGGCGACGGCGGTGGCGGACGTCGCACGTTCTCGACCGGGGTGTCGGGGCCCGTCGACTCCCCCGCGGGCCTGCCCGCGGCATACGAGGAGGCACTCAGTGCGGTGAGCGTGGGGCGACAGCTGCACGGTGACTCGGCGCTGACGCACTTCGAGGGCCTCGGTGTCTTCCGCCTGCTGTCGCTGATCCCGGACAGCGCCGAGCTGCGGCGGTTCGTGCAGGAGTCGCTCGGGCCGCTGGCCGGCGACGAGGTCCCCGAGAACGCCGACCTGCGCACCACCCTGAGCGTGCTCATCGACACGAACATGAACGTCGCGGAGACGGCCCGGCTGCTGTTCTTCCACTACAACACGCTGCGCTACCGGATCGCCAAGCTGGAGAAGATGCTCGGTCCGTTCACCTCCGACCCCGAGCTGCGCCTGAAGCTGGCCCTGGCCCTCAAGGTCCACCAGATGCGCGGCATCTGACCGGTCGACGTCGCTCCCCAGCCGCGACCCCCAGCCGACGACCCCCAGTGATCACAGTGACCACTGAGCGCTGCCCGCCCAGGAGGCGAAGCGCGCCCAGTGATCACAGTGACCACTGAGCGCTGTCCGCCGGCAAGCCAGAGCGCGCCCAGTGATCACAGTGAGCAGTCCGGGGCCTGTGGACAACGCCCGACGCCGCAGCCTCGCATGGTCCACCCTCGTGACCGTGGCCCCTGAACCAGTCGCCCCCTTCACCGCCGGCGAGGCCGCGGTGCCCACCGGCGTGCTTCGCGGGCCGCGGTTCCGGCGGCTGCTGCGCGGCGTACACGTCGCGGCCCGCGCCGATGACACCCTCGGTATGCGTTGCCGGGCTGCGCTGCTCGTGCTCCCCAAGGGTGCGGTGTTCAGTCACGAGACCGCGGCGAGGTTGTGGGGAGCCGTCGTGCCGCCACGGTCCCGGGTCCAGGTGACCGTGCCGTACGCGCGGCCGATCAGACGGCCCGAGCTCGAGGTCCGCCGGTCTCGCCGCATGCCCGAGCCGCGACGTCTCAGGGGCCTGCCGCTGACCGGTCCCGAACGGACGTTCCTGGACCTCGCCGCCACCCTGGACCTGGTCGACCTCGTGGTGCTGGGTGACTCGTTGGTCAAGGCCGGTCGGACCAGCCCGGCCGACCTGGTCGGCGCGGCACGCACCCACCGCGGCGCCCGGGCAGCGCTGGCGCGGCGAGCGGCCGCGCTGGTCCGGTCCGGGGTCGACTCGCCGATGGAGACACGGCTGCGGTTGCTCGTGGTCCTGGCCGGCCTCCCCGAACCTGTGGTCAACCACGTCCTGCGCGACGAGGACGGCGGCTGGACCTACCGGTTCGACCTGAGCTGGCCAGAGCTGTTGGTGGCGCTGGAGTACGACGGCCGCCAGCACGCCGAGAGCTCGAGCCAGTGGGTGCGCGACGTGCGTCGGCGCGAGGACCTCGACGGCCGCGGCTGGCGGCTGGTCATCGCGCTGTCCGGCGACGTGTACGCGACCCCCGGTGCCACCGTCCAGCGGGTGGCAGCCGTCCTGCGCGAGCGTGGTGAGGTCGTGAGCACCACCGACGGCTGGCGAGAGCACTTCCCCGAACGCGGCTGACGTCACCGGTCACTGTGATCACTGCGCGCGGTCAGCGGCGGCGGTCGGCAGCACCTGGACGTCACTGTGATCACTGCGCGCGGTCGGCGGCGGCGGTCGGCAGCACCTGGACATCACTGTGATCACTGCGCGTGCCCCGATCACCTATCCCGGGATGCCACCGGTCCCCTAGGGTCACATCCGCGCCGCGCCACGTTCCACCCCGAGCACTGCTCCACCCCCCATCCACGGCCCGGCGGTCGACAAGGAGTCCCGACATGGCATTGGGCTGGAAACTGCACGGTGACGGCCACACGATGGGACCCGACGACGTCGTTGCTCCCGACGAGCGTCTCTCGTGGGGCAAGACCATCGGCCTCGGCGCGCAGCACGTCGTGGCGATGTTCGGCGCGACCTTCGTCTTCCCCCTGATCATGGGCCTCAACGCCCAGCTCGCGATCATGATGAGCGGCATCGCGACCATCGCGTTCCTGCTCATCGTCCAGGGCAAGGTGCCCTCCTACCTCGGCACCTCGGCGTCGTTCGTGGGCGCGGTCGCAGCGATCCGAGCCCAGGGCGGCGACTCCGCCGAGGTGACCGGCGCGATCCTCGTGGCCGGAGTCGTCCTCGCACTCGTCGGAGTGCTGATCCACTTCGCCGGCTCGGGCGTGCTGCACAAGGTGCTCCCACCGGTCGTCACCGGCGCCGTGGTGATGCTCATCGGGTTCAACCTGGCCCCGGTCGTCGCCGACATCTACTGGCCGCAGGACCAGTGGGTCGCCCTGCTCGTCATGACCTTCACCATCGTCTGCGCAGTCGCCTTCAAGGGGTTCATCAGCCGGATCGCGATCTTCCTGGCCCTGGTCTTCGGGTACGCCCTGTCCTGGGTCTTCGACCAGGTCTTCGGCCAGATCACCGCGCTCGACGCCGGCACCGGCAAGGTCACGACCCACTTCCGCACCGACTTCACCAACATCCAGGCCGCCGACTGGTTCGGCTTCCCGCCGCGCACCGAGCTCATCGCCGGCCAGGAGGTCGTCGGCTGGCACGCGCCGAGCTTCTCGATCGCCGCGGTCCTGCTCGTCCTCCCGGCCGTCATCGCCCTCATCGCCGAGAACACCGGCCACGTCAAGGCCGTCGCCGAGATGACCAGGACCGACCTCGACCCGGTCATGGGCCGCGCCATCGCCGCGGACGGCATCGGCACCGCGCTGGCGTCCTCGGTCGGCGGCTCGCCCACCACCACGTACGCGGAGAACATCGGCGTCATGGCGGCGACCCGCGTCTACTCCACGGCGGCGTACTACGTGGCCGCGATCACGGCGATCATCTTCGGCCTCTCACCCAAGTTCGGTGCCCTGGTGGCCTCGACACCCGGCGGGGTCCTCGGCGGTATCACCGTGGTCCTGTACGGCATGATCGGCCTGCTCGGCGCCAAGATCTGGAAGGAGAACAACGTCGACTTCGGCAACCCGATCAACCTCGTCCCGGTCGCCGCGGGCATCGTCATCGGCATCGGCAACGTCGCCCTGGTGTTCAACGACGAGTTCTCCCTCACCGGCATCTCCCTGGGCACCATCGTCGCCGTCGGCGCCTACCACCTCGCCAAGACCTTCGCCCCGGCCGACCTGCGGGCGCGGGCCGAGGGTTCGGTCCTCACCGTCGGCCACGAGACGTACGGCGACGGGGAGGACGACCTGCGACCGCGGCGCTGACCCGGTGCCACCCTTCCCACCCGTCCCCCGAGCAGGCAGGATCAGTGCGTGAAGCCCGCACCGTTCGTGCACCACGCACCTCGAACCGTCGAGGAAGCCGTCGCCGTGCTCGCCCGGGTGGGGCACGACGGCAAGGTCCTCGCGGGCGGGCAGAGCCTCATCCCCATCCTCAACATGCGCCTGGCCTCCCCCGCCCACCTCGTCGACATCAACACCGTGGCCGGCTTGGACGAGGTCGCTGTCACCGGTGACGCGGTGCGGGTCGGTGCGCTGGTCCGGCACGCCGGCCTCGAGGCCCACGAGGGTGCGTATGCCGCGTCGCCGCTGCTGCGCCGCGCGCTGCGGCACGTGGCCCACCCGGCCATCCGCAACCGCGGCACGACGGTCGGGTCGATCGCCCACGCGGACGCCGCCGGTGAGATGCCGGCGGTCCTGGCCCTGACCGACGGCGTGGTGGAGGCGGTCGGGCCGAGGGGTTCGCGTGAGATCCCCTGGCACGCCTTCTTCCTCGGCGCCCTCGAGACCTCCCTCGCCGAAGACGAGCTGGCTGTCGCCGTGCGCTTCCCGAGACTTGCCGGTGCCACCGGGACGGCGTTCGCCGAACGCGCCAGGCGCCACGGTGACTACGCGCTCGCGGGGGTCGCTGCCGCGGTCCGCGTCGAGGACGGCGTCATCACCTCGGCCCGCCTGTCGTTCGTCTCCGTCACCGAGGTCCCCGGCGCCCTCGACGTGACCGAGGCGGTGCGGGGCAGGACGCCCGACGACCTCGACTGGTCGGTCTGCGACGAGCTGATCCGCGACCACCTCACCCCCGAGGCCGACATCCACGCCACGGCGGCGTACCGCGCCATGCTGGCCACCCGCCTCGCACACCTCACGCTTGCCGAGGCCGCACTCGACTCCCGCGCCCTGCCACCGGACTCGACCGACGTCAGCGCCGATGCCCCCACCGCAGGAGGACCCGCCGCATGAGCGACCCCGTTCCCGAGGTGCTGCTCGACGTCACCGTCACCGTCAACGAGGTCCCGCGTCATGCGCGGGTGCCCGCTCGCCGGCTGCTGTCCGACTTTCTGCGCCACGACCTGGGTCTCACCGGCACCCACGTCGGTTGCGAGCACGGCGTCTGCGGCGCCTGCACGGTGCTCGTCGACGGCGCCCCGATGCGCGCCTGCCTGATGTTCGCCGTCAGCGCGCAGGCCCATGCGGTCACCACGATCGAAGGGCTCGGCACCATCGACGCCATGGGCCCGGTCCAGCAGGCGTTCACCGAGTGCCACGGACTGCAGTGTGGCTTCTGCACTCCTGGCTTCGTGACCACGATCACGGCGTACCTGCAGGACCACCCAGACCCGACGCAGGACGAGGCCCGTGAGGCGATCTCGGGCAACCTGTGCCGCTGCACCGGCTACCAGAACATCGTGAAGTCGGTCCTGCGGGCCGCGCAGATCAAGGCGGAGAACCTGAGCAAGGCCGGGGTCGATGCTCGGGCCGCGAGCGACGGAGCCGGCTCGTGACGACCCAGATGTTCGGCGCCCCCATCCGTCGCCGCGAGGACCCCCGACTGGTCACCGGCGGCGGCAAGTTCCTCGACGACCTCGGCCGGGGAGCCCTCGCGGCCGCCTTCGTGCGCAGCCCGCACGCCCACGCCAAGGTCGTCGACATCGACGTCACCGGGGCCCTGGACATCGAGGGCCTCGTCGCGATCTACACCCACGAGGACCTGCCCGGCCGCGTCGGCGAACCCCTCCCCCTGCTCATCCCCCACCCCACGCTGACCCATGGCCGCACCCAGCACGCCCTGGCCAGGGACGAGGTCAACCACGTGGGTGAGCCCGTCGTCATGGTCGTCGCGCGTGACCGATACCTGGCCGAGGACGCCTGCGCGCGGATCCGCGTCGACTACGAGCCGCTGCCCCCGGTCGTCGGCATCGAGGCCGCTCGCGCCGCCGACCTGCTCGTGCACGACGACGTCCCCGGCAACATCGCGGCCCACATGGTCCAGGAGGTCGGCGATGTCGAAGCAGCCCTCGCCGCGGCCCCGCACGTCCTCGACCTCGACCTGGCCATCGAACGCAGCGCCTGCATGCCCATGGAGGGCAAGGGGGTCTACGCCCGCTGGGACGCCGACCGCGACGAGCTGCGCATCTACTCCTCCACCCAGACCTCGACCGGCGTGCGCGCCGCGGTGGCCGCCAAGCTCGGTATGCCGCTGGCGAAGGTCGAGTGCATCGCCCCCGACGTGGGCGGCGGGTTCGGGGTCAAGATCAACCACCCGTGGCCCGAGGAGGTCCTCGTCCCGTGGGTCGCCAAGACCCTCGGGGTCGAGGTGAAGTGGGTCGAGGACCGGCGCGAGCACTTCATCTCCTCCGCCCACGAGCGTGGCCAGCTCCAGCAGGTGCGGGTCGGCTTCGACGACGACGGGCGGCTGCTCGCCCTCGACGTGAGGTTCTGGCACGACAACGGGGCCTACACGCCATACGGGATCATCGTCCCGATCATCACCTCCACCCAGCTGCTCGGTCCCTACAAGCCGGGCGCGTACCGCTGCGAGTTCTGGTCGCTCTACACCAACACGGTCCTCGTCACGCCCTACCGCGGGGCGGGGCGCCCGCAGGGGTGCTTCGCGATGGAGCGCACCATGGACGCCATCGCCGACGAGCTGGGCCTGGACCGCGCCGAGGTGCGCTCGCGCAACTTCATCCTCCCCGGCGAGATGCCCTACGACCACGGGCTGCTGTTCCAGGACGGACGGCCGCTGAGGTACGACTCCGGCGACTTCCCTGCCTCCCTCGACAAGCTCAAGGCCCTGGTCGGCTGGGACGACTTCGCCGACTACCGCGACCGTGCGCAGGTCGAGGGACGCAAGGTGGGGCTCGGGATCGGCTGCTACGTCGAGGGCACCGGTGTCGGCCCCTACGAGGGTGGACACATCCAGATCGAGACCAGCGGCCGGGTCAACGTGTCGACCGGTCTGACCTCGCAGGGGCAGGGCCACGAGACGGCATTCGCCCAGGTGGTTGCCCAGGAGCTCGGCGTGCCGATCGAGGACGTCTTCGTCACGACCGGTGACACTCGCCGAATGCCTTACGCCGTGGGCACTTTCGCCTCACGCGCGGCGGTGATGAGCGGCAACGCGATCGCGCTGGCGGCTCGCAACGTCCGTGCGAAGGCGCTGCGGATCGCTGCCGACGCGCTGGAGGTGGCAGCCGACGACCTCGAGATCGTCGACGGGATCGTGCGCGTCAAGGGCGCGCCGGACACGTCGATGTCGCTGGGAACGGTGTCGGTGATGTCCAACCCGCTGCGCTACGCGTTCGACGAGGCGGCCAAGGCGGCGACCCAGTTCGCCGGCAACAACGACCCCGACAAGCCGCCGGTCGCCGAGGACGACGAACCCGGTCTCGAGGGGCGCGACTTCTACTCCCCCACCCAGGCCACCTTCGCCAACGGCATGCACGCCGCGATCGTCGAGACCGACCCGGTGACGGCGGAGATCCGCATCCTGCGCTACTGCGTCATCCACGACTGCGGCACGATGATCAACCCGATGATCGTCGAGGGCCAGGTCCACGGCGGTGTGGCGCAGGGCGTGGGTGGCGCGCTCTACGAACGGATGGTCTACGACGAGTCCGGCCAGCTGCTCAACGCGTCGTTCATGGACTTCCTCATGCCGTACGCGTCCGAGATCCCGCACATCGAGACCGACCACCTGCAGACCCCGTCGCCGCTGAACCCGTTGGGGATCAAGGGCGCTGGTGAGGCAGGCTGCATCCCGGTGAGCGCCGTCATCGCCTCCGCCATCTCCGACGCCGAGGGCTTCGCCATCACCTCGATGCCGATCTCCCCCGTCGAGCTGTGGGAGCTGCGCCAGCGGCACGCAGCCGGCGAGCTCCCCTCCCTGCGCGACCACGACGGCCGGTCGACCACGTCGACCCCGAGCACCCCGAGCACCCGAACACCCCGAGGACACCATGAAGATCTCCGGAACGGCAGCCCTCACCGCGACCCCGGCGCAGGTCTGGGACGCCTTCCACGACCCGGCCGTCCTCGCCCGCTGCCTGCCCGGCTGCGAGTCGCTGACGCAGGTGGGGGACGACGAGTACGCCATGACCGTCACCGCCGGGGTCGCCGCCATCAAGGGCACCTACGACGGTCGGGTGTCCCTGCGCGACCCCCAGCCGCCGGGGCAGTTCACGATGAAGGCCACCGGGTCCGGTGGGCCGGGCACGGTCGATGCCGACGTCGTGGTCCGGCTCAGCGCGGGGACGGGTGGTGGCACCGACCTCGCGTACGACGCGGACGCGGCCGTGGGTGGCGTCATCGGTGGGGTCGGCCAGCGCATGCTCGCCGGCGTGACGCGCAAGATGGCCGGCCAGTTCTTCGCCGCCGTCGACGCCGACATCGCCGGGGTCCGCCCCGAGCCCATCGCCTCCCCGGTGCTCACCCGTGCCCCCGGGGCGCCGGCCGGCGCCCCCGTGTACGCCGGTGCCGCCGCCACTCCTGCCGCCACCGCCGCGTCGCTCGGCCGTGCCGGCGAGGGCGCCGGGCGGGACCGCGCCTGGGCGTATGGCGTCCTCGCGGGTGGGGCGGCGGCCCTCGCCGGGGTTATCGTCGGATGGAACCTCGGGAGGAGACAGTGATGCGCGCATTCACCGCCGCGGCCGTGCAGGTGGCACCGGTCGCCGGGGCCGTTGTCGCCGGAGGTCGTCCGCAAGAACCTCGACAAGTGCGTCGACTTCACCCGACGGTGCGTCGACGCGACCGGCGCCGAGCTGGTCGTGCTGCCCGAGACGGCGACGACCGGGTTCACCCCCGACTGCTCGACCGAGGAGCTGTGGGACCTCGTCTCGCAGATCCCCGGCCCGGTCACCGAACCCGTCCAGCAGGTCGCCAAGGACCTCGGGGTGCACGTCTGCGTCGGCACCTACGAACGCGGTCCCGAACGAGGTGTCGTCTACAACGCCTCGGTCCTCATCGACCCCACCGGCGAGGTCGTCGGCGTCTACCGCAAGACCCACCCGTTCTGCACCGAGCACGTCGACGGCGGTGGGTGGGTGACGCCCGGCGACACGGTCACGGTGGTCGACACCCAGCTGGGTCGCATCGGGATGATCGTCTGCTTCGACGGCGACTACCCCGAGCTGTCGCGGATCCAGGCGGTCCGGGGCGCGGAGGTCATCCTGCGCCCCTCGGCGCTGCTGCGTTCCGCCGACATCTGGGAGCTGACGTCCCGGGCGCGGGCGTACGACAACCACGTGTTCGTCGTCGGCGCCAACGCCACCGGCGTCGACGCGGCGGGCGTCCTGTACTTCGGCAACTCCCACATCGTCACCCCCGTCGGCCACATCGTCGCCAAGGCCGCGTCGCACGAGGGCTGGGTCTCGGCTCTGCTCGACCCCGAGACCGCGCTGGCGTCGCTGACGCCCGGGTCGAACATCGGCCAGGGGTTCGACCACCTGCGCGACCGCAACCTCGACCTCATCCGCAACCACCGCGACGACCTCGAGCAGCCGGCACAGTCCTCGTTCCCGCACTGAGCAATGACCGTCCTGGACGTGGCCTGGATCCACGGGGCCCCGGCAGGCCGGCCCTGCGACGACCCGCCCCTGCAGGTGCACCGCGTCGACGAGGCCACCTACGTGCTGCGGCAGAGCAAGTCGCTCACCTACGAGGGCGCCTTCCTGTTCCTGCTGCTGGGCTCCGAGCGGGCCCTGCTGCTCGACACCGGTGATGTTGCCGACCCTGGGGTGATGCCGCTGCGAGCAACGGTGGACGCCCTGCTCGACCAGTGGCTGACCGACCACCCCCGCGACCGCTACCCCCTGGTGGTCGCGCACTCCCACGCCCACGGCGACCACGTGAGCGGCGACGCCCAGATGGCGGCACGGACGGACACGACCGTGGTGGGCCACACTCCCGCGGAGGTCTCGGCGTTCTTCGCCTTCGCGTCCTGGCCCCGGGAGACGGTGGGTTTCGAGCTCGGCGGCCGTCGCCTGGAGGTCACCGGGATCCCCGGTCACGAGGCGTCGTCGATCGCCGTGTACGACCCGCGCACCGGAGTCCTGCTGACCGGCGACACCGTCTACCGCGGTCGGCTCTACGTCGAGGACCCGGCCGCCTTCCGGACCAGCCTCGACTCCCTCGTGGAGATCGCCGACCACCGACGTGTCAGCGCGGTCGTGGGATGCCACATCGAGATGACCTGCACGCCCGGGGTGGACTACCCGCGGGGCACGACCTACCAGCCCGACGAACCATGCCTGGAGATGACGCTCGAGGAGCTGGTCGCGGTGCGGGACGCGGCCCACCAGGTGGCGGACGCCCCCGGAACCCACGGGTTCGACGCGTTCTCGATCGTCAACCCGCCCTGACCGCCACGATCCGAAGGGCTGCTGCCCGCGTTAGTCTCGGTGGGTGCCCCTGCCGACCAGCTCACCCTCAGCCCAGCACGTCGACGCCCGCGGTGTCCTCGACCTCATCGACGCGCTGGAGGAGGGCGACCACGACCCGCACAGCCTGCTCGTCGCGCGCCACGGGCACGTCGTCGCACGTGGCTGGTGGTCACCGTACGCCGCCGAGCGCAACCAGCTGGTCTACTCCCTGAGCAAGTCCTTCACCGCAGCGACCGTCGGGCTGCTGGTCGACGCAGGCAGGGTCTCGCTCGACGACCGCGTCTTCGACGTCATCCCCGCAGCCGAGATCCCGCAGGGTGCCCCGATCCACGAGCGGTACCAGCGGCTCACCCTCGGACACTGCCTCACCATGGCCACCGGTCATCCGGCCGAGGCCTGGACGGCCGCGCTCGACCAAGCTGCCCGGACCCCGTCCGCTGACGGCACCGACCCGGTCCTCGGCGCGATCCTCGCAGCCCCGCCGCAGCAGGAGCCCGGCACGGTCTGGGCCTACAACCAGGTCGCCACCTACCTCGTCGCCGCCGTCGTCCGCGCGGTCACGGGCCAGGGCCTGCTCGAGTTCGCCCGGCCCCGGCTGCTCGACCCGCTGGGGGCGACCGCCGTGCGCTGGCAGCGGACCGCAACCGGGCGCGAGCTCGGGTTCTCCGGGATCCACGTCGGCAGTGACGCGATCCTGGCCCTGGCCCAGGCGCACCTCGACGGTGGCTCCTGGCAGGGCGCGCAGCTGCTCTCCACCGACTGGGTCACCCGTGCCACCGCACCCACCGGGCTGCCCAACACCGAGACCGACGCCAGCCCCGACTGGGCCCAGGGTTACGGCTGCTCGTTCTGGAACGCCCGGCACGGCTACCGCGGGGACGGCGCCTACGGCCAGTTCGCCATCGTCCTGCCCGAGCAGGACGTCGCGATCGCCCTCACCTCCGAGGCGACCGACATGCAGGCGGTCCTCGACCTCGTCTGGGAGCACCTCCTGCCCGCCTTCGACAGGGAGGGTGACCCGGGCGCGGACGTCGAGCTCGCCGAGCGCCTCGGCAGCCTGCGCGTCCCCACGCTCGCCTCGTCCGGCAGCGGGCCGGACGAGGCGTCGTGGACCAGGTCCGCAGACAGCACCCTCCCCGAGGCGTATGGCGCGGTGAGCCTCGCGCGCGGCGGCGCGGCGGCATACGAGCTGGTCCTGGATCACGACGGCACCGCGGTGCCGCTGGTGGTCGGCGACGGTGAGTGGGCCCCGTCGGTGCTGGCCCTGCAGGGGGCCGAGCTGCCGGTGGTGGCTGCCGGGGGGTGGCAGCCGGACGGGACGTTCGCCGCGGACCTGCGCCTCATCGAGACCCCGCACACCGTCCGGGTGCGGACGCGGACCGACGGCACCATCGACCTCGGGTGGCGCGCGGTGCCATTCGGCGATCCGGACCCCGTGAACCTCGCGGTGCGCGGCCCCGCCCTGCCTGCACAGTCCTGAGCGCGGCGGTTGGCAGATTGTGCCGACGCATCGATGGTGGGGGGTCGGTTGAATCAGTGCGTGACGCCACAGCCCCCTCGCCGCATCCGGATCGGGATCGACACCGGTGGCACGTTCACCGACGTGGTGGCCTTCGACGAGGACTCCGGCGACCTCGTCACGACCAAGACGCCGTCGACGCCGGGCAACCCCGCGGACGGGTTCATCACCGGTGTCCACAAGGTCCTCGACCTCATGGGCGCCAGCGGTACCGACATCACCGCGGTCTGCCACGGCACCACGGTCGCCACCAACCAGCTGCTCGAGGGCAAGGTCGAGTCCCTCGGCTTCATCACGACCGAGGGCTACGAGTTCATCCTCGAGATCGCCCGCCAGTCCGTCCCCGACGGGTACGGCAACTCCTACTTCTGGGTGAAGCCTCCACGCATCGTCCCGGCTGACATGGTGCGCACCGTCGGTGGCCGAGTCGACTTCGAGGGCAACGAGATCCGCCCGTTCGACGAGGCGTCGGCCGTCGCGGCGGCCCACTGGTTCCGGGACCACGGCATCGGGACGATCGGCGTGTGCCTGCTGCACTCCTACGCCGACGACAGCCACGAGCTCGCGGTCCGGGAGGTGCTGCGTCGGGAGCACCCCGAGGCCGTCGTCTCGATCTCGAGCGAGGTGCTGCGGGAGTACCGCGAGTACGAACGGTCGATGACCACGCTGGTCGATGCCGCAGTGAAGCCCAAGGTCTCGCGCTACGTCGCCAACATCCACACCAGGCTGGATGCGCTCACCGACCAGCCGATCCCCTTCTACATCATGAAGTCCAACGGGGGTGTGCTCTCGGCGGACGAGGTGGTCAACCAGCCGATCACCACTGTCCTCTCGGGACCAGCGGCCGGCGCCCTCGGCGCCGGGCTCATCGCCCAGCGGGCCGGCTTCCCCAAGGTGCTGACCTGCGACGGTGGCGGCACCTCGACCGACGTCAGCGTGGTGCTGGGCGGTGAGCCGACCCTGACCACCGAGGGCACGGTGGGCGCCTACCCCAGCAAGATCCCCATGATCGACGTCGTGACCGTGGGCGCCGGCGGGGGCTCGATCGCCTGGGTCACCCCCGAGGGCACCCTCAAGGTCGGCCCCCGCTCGGCCGGCGCCGACCCCGGCCCGCTCTGCTACGCCAAGGGTGGGACCGACCCGACGATCACCGACGCCCACCTCGTCCTGGGTCGGATCCCCCCGCACCTGCTGGGGGGCGAGATCCCGCTCGACGTCGACGCCGCCCGACGGGGCATCGATGCGCTGGCCGCCCGGCTCGACCTCGACCCCGTGCGCTGTGCCACCGGCATCCTCGAGATCTCCGCGTGGAACCAGGCGAACGCCCTGCGCCAGGTCAGCGTCAAGCGTGGCCTGGACGTCCGAGACTTCATGCTGACGACGTTCGGCGGTTCGGGCTCTCTCCTGGCCTGCCGCCTCGTCGACATCCTCGACCTCGCCGGGGTCGTGGTCCCCCAGAACCCCGGCAACGTCTCGGCGTTCGGCCTGCTCACCGTCGACGTCAAGAACGACTACGTCCAGACCGCCGTGTCCCGACACGACGCCCTGGACCACGCAGCGGTCCAGCGGACCTTCGACGACCTCGCTGCTCGCGCTGCGAGAGCCCTTGACGCAGAGGGGTTCCCAAGCGATTCCCATCGCTACTCGCGGACGGTCGACCTGCGGTACTTCGGGCAGGCGTTCGAGGTCCGCGTCGCCGCACCGGACGGCACCGTCGACGACGGGTATGCCGCCGCGGTCGCCGACGCGTTCCACGCCGAGCACCGCGCGTTGTACGGCTACGACTTCCGCGACGACCCGACCCAGCAGGTCGAGTGGGTGAACCTGCGGGTGACCGGCGTCGGTCCGATCACCCGCCCCGAGCTGCGCGACCTGCCCACCCGCGAGTCTTTGAGCGATCACACGGGCCAGGACCCGTCGGATCGCTCAAAGACCCCGGTCAGGGGCCGACGCGGTGTCTGCTTCGACGCCGACGAGGGCGTGGTCGACACCCCGGTCCTCTGGCGGCCCGACCTGTGCGCCGGTGACACCTTCGACGGACCGGCCGTGGTCGAGGAGTTCGGCTCCACGGTCCCGGTCCACCCCGGGTTCACCGTCCGCGTCGACGCGATCGGCAACCTCGTCATCACCCGCGAGAACGACGGAGGGGACCGATGAACACCGCAGGCCTGCCCACGGCATACGAGCACGGCGGCCGGCTCACCCCACCCGGCCGGGCCGTGGACCCGATCCTCGTCGAGATCGTCCAGGGCACCCTGGCGAGTGTCGAGATGGAGGTGGAGACCTCCATCGCGCGCACCAGCCGCTCCCCCATGATTCGCGACGCCCACGACTTCCGCGCCGGCATCCACGACCGCCAGCTGCGCAAGCTCACGGGGCGTTCGTACTCCGCGCTGGTCCACCCCATCGTGCGCGACTTCCCGCTGGCCGAGATGGCCGAGGGTGACGTGTTCTTCCACAACGACGTGTACGAGTCCGAGGGCGGCATCGGCCACCTGCCCGACCTGTGCGTCACCGTCCCGGTCTTCGACGGCGGCGAGGTCGTGGCGTTCGTCCAGGCCTTCGGCCACCACGACGACATCGGCGGCGCGGTCCCCGGCTCGATGCCGAGCAACGCCACCTCGGTGTTCGAGGAAGGGCTCTCGGTCCCGCCGATCAAGCTGTGGGACAGGGGAGTTCCCAACAAGGCCGCCCTGCGGATCATGACCCGCAACTCGCGGATGCCCGACTCGCTGGCCGCCGACCTCGACGCCGAGTGCTCGGCCTGCCTGATGGGCGCACGCCGGCTCGGTGAGCTGTTCGCGCGCTACGGCCGGGCAGACGTCGAGGCGGCTTTCGACGCGATCCTCGACCAGACCACCGAGACCTACCGCCGGGAGATCCTCTCCAAGATCCCCGACGGCACCTACGTCTGGGAGGACTACGCCGAGCACGACGGCGTCGACGACCCGAAGCTGCACACCCAGCGGATCACCCTGACCAAGGAGCCCACCGGCGGACCCGGCCCCGGGGACGGCGGCCCGCGACTCGTCATCGACTTCACCGGCACCGCGCCGCAGGCCAAGGGACCCATCAACCACTGTGGTGACTACGTCGGCGGCAACTTCCTCAAGAAGTGGCTCGCGCCGATCCTGCGCAACCTCGCCGACACCCCGGAGCGGATGGCCGAGCTCGACGTCAACGAGGGGGTCGTGCCGCTGATCGAGATGCGCTTCCCCGACAAGGGCACCCTGCTCACCCCGATCTTCCCGGCGCCGACCAACGCCCGGACGTTCGTCATCCTCCGGCTGCTCGGGGTGCTGGCCGGGGTCGTGGCCAAGGCCGTCGACGGCCGCATGCCGGCCGACCAGGAGACGATCCGCTACACGGGGGTCTACGGCAAGGACCGCGACGGGAACGACTACCTCATGCGCGAGGTGCTGGGTGGCGGCTCCGGCGGGCGCTACTACGCCGACGGCGAGGACACCATCCACGTCGTCCCAGACTCGCGGAACCTGCCGACCGAGTTCACCGAGAGCCGCTTCCCGTTCATCGTCGAGCGGCTCGGACTCGCCGTCGACTCCGGTGGGGCCGGGCGGTACCGCGGCGGGCTGGGCTACGAGAAGCAGATCCGCTTGCTCAAGGACGCCCACTTCATGTCCATCGCGGACCGCTCCATCCTGGCCTGCTGGGGGGTCAAGGGTGGCAAGGCAGGCGCGTCTTTCGAGGTCACCGTCGACCTCGGTGGACCCGACGAGCGCGAGGTCGACGCCCTCGCCGACGCCGAGCCCGTCAAGGCGGGGCAGGTGGTCCGCATCCGCACCACCGGCGGCGGTGGTTGGGGCGACCCGCTGGACCGTCCGTACGAGGACGTCGTGCGCGACCTGCGCTGGGGCAAGGTGTCGTTCCCGGGAGCGCGCCGGGACTACGGCGTCGTCGCCACCGGTGACAAGGACGCGCCGGTCCTCGACCGGGCCGCCTCCGACCGGCTGCGGGCCGAGCTGCGAGCCGCGCGCCCGGCCCAGGAGCCGTTCTTCGACCGCGGCCCCGGTTACGCCCGCCTCGCCGACGGCCGGACCAGCGCCGAGGTCGACTGGCTGTGAGTGCTGCCCTGCCGCCGGCCGCCACGCGCTCGGGTCCGGTGTGGCAACCTGCTGAGGTGACCACGCTCCCCCGCCCCGAGATCGACCCCGACGGCCTGCTCGAGTACTCGGTGGTCTTCACCGACCGCTCGCTCAACCACATGTCGAAGCGCTTCGTTGCGGTGATGCAGGACATCATCGACGTCCTGCGCACGACCTACTCCGCGCACACGGTTGCTGTGGTTCCCGGTGGCGGCACCTACGCCATGGAGGCCGTCGCTCGCCAGCTGGCCACCGGCCGTCGGTGCCTGGTCGTGCGCAACGGCCTGTTCTCCTACCGTTGGTCGCAGATCCTCGACGCTGGTTCCGTCGCCGAGGAGACGACCGTGTGTCTCGCCCGCCCCGCCTCCGACGAGCCCCGGGCGCCGTGGGCGCCGGCTCCCGTCGCCGAGGTGGTCGAGGCCATCGAGCGCGACCGTCCCGAGGTCGTCTTCGCGGCGCACGTCGAGACCGCGGCCGGCATCCTGCTGCCGGACGAGTACGTCCGAGCCATCGCCGACGCGACGCACGCCGTCGGCGGCCTCTTCGTCCTCGACTGCATCGCGTCGGGGGCGCTCTGGGTCGACATGACCGACCTCCACGTCGACGTGCTGCTCAGTGCGCCGCAGAAGGGCTGGAGCGGGTCGCCGTGCGCCGGGTTCGTCATGCTGTCGGAGGCGGCCCGTGACCGCGTCATGGCGACGACCTCGACCAGCTTCGCGGTCGACCTGCAGAAGTGGCTGACGATCACCGAGGCCTACACCCAGGGCCAGACGCCATACCACGCGACGATGCCCACCGACTCGCTCGCGAGGGACGCCGCCCTCATGGTCGAGGCCCGTGCGCTGGGCCTCGACGTACTGCGCGAGGCCCAGATCTCGCTCGGCGGTCGCGTGCGCGCGATGCTGGCCGAGCGCGGGTTCCCCTCCGTCGCAGCCGACGGGTTCGCTGCGCCGAGCGTCGTGGTGTCGTTCACCGACGACCCGGAGATCCGCACGGGGGCGAAGTTCAAGCAGGGCGGCATGCAGGTGGCTGCCGGAGTGCCGCTGATGTGCGGCGAGCGCGACGGCTTCTCCACCTTCCGCCTCGGCCTGTTCGGCCTCGACAAGCTCACGGACGTGGATGGCACCGTGGCGCGCCTCGAAGCCCACCTCGGCAGCTAGGTCGGGGCCGCATCGTGCCAGGACACAAGATCTTCACGACCACCTTCGCCAGCATCTACCCGCACTACGTGGCCAAGGCCGAGCGGAAGGGCCACACCCAGGAAGAGGTGGACCGGGTCATCTGCTGGCTCACGGGCCACGACCCATCGAGTCTGCACCAGGTCATCGACGAGGAGATCGACCTGCAGACCTTCTTCGCCGAGGCTCCAGCGATCAACCCGAACGCAGGCTTGATCACCGGTGTGATCTGCGGGCACAGGGTGGAGGAGATCGAGGACCCGTTGATGCAGCAGATCAGGTACATGGACAAGCTCGTGGACGAGGTCGCACGCGGCAAGAAGATGACGGCGATCCTGCGCGGCAGCACCGCGTCGTAGGCCTGAAGTCGCGCGCGGACATGCAGACTGGCTCGATGATTCGCAACGTCGTGGTGGGCCGACTGCACCCGGGGGTACCCCGGGCAGCCGTCGAGCAGGCACTGAGCGCGATAGTCGCGCTCGACCCCGAAGGGTGCGTGGACATGCGGGTGGGCGTGGACGCCGGCCTCCGCCCCGGCAACTGGGGCTTCTCGATCACGGCGGACTTCGTCGACGAGGAGGCCTACCGACGCTACGACCTCGACGCCGAGCACAACCGGGTGCGTGAGGAGCTGTTCGTGCCCCTGTGCGAGGACATCGCCCGGGTGCAGTTCACGGTGCCCTGACAGGATGTGCTGGTGAGCGCACCTCTGCAGGACATCACCGTCATCGACCTGTCCCGCGCCCTGGCCGGCCCGCACGCGGGGATGATGTTGGGGGACATGGGTGCTCGCGTCATCAAGGTGGAGACGCCCGGCACGGGCGACGAGTCCCGAGGGTGGGGTCCACCCTTCGTCGGTCCCGAGGACGACCCGATCTCGACGTACTTCCTGTCCTGCAACCGCAACAAGGAGTCGCTCACCCTCGACCTGAAGTCCGACGACGGCCGTGACGTCCTGACCCGCCTGGTGCGCCACAGCGACGTCCTCATCGAGAACTTCCGCCCCGGCGTCCTGGACCGGCTCGGCTTCACGGTCGAACGCCTCCACGAGCTCAACCCCCGCCTGGTCGTGCTGTCCATCAGCGGCTTCGGTCACGACGGCCCGCAAGGGGGCCGCGCGGGATACGACCAGATCGCCCAGGGCGAGGCCGGCCTGATGTCGCTCACCGGACCGGACCCCCACTCCCCCATGCGCGTCGGCGTCCCCATCGGCGACCTGCTCGCCGGCATGTACGGCGCGTACGGCGTCGTCACCGCCCTGCACGAGCGCACCACCACCGGTCGGGGCCGGGTGGTGCGCACCTCCCTGCTCGCGGCGATCGTCGGGGTGCACGCCTTCCAGGGCACGCGCTACACCGTCGCCCACGAGGTCGGCCACGGACAGGGAAACCACCACCCCTCCATCTGCCCCTACGGCCTGTTCACCTGCGCCGACGGCATGATCCAGATCGCCTGCGGCAGTGAGGCCTTGTGGGTGAAGCTCGCGACGGCGTTCGACATCGACCCGGCGGCACCCGGCCTGGCCACCAACCGCGAGCGGGTGGCCCGCCGCGACCACGTCACCCAGATCCTCAACGACGCGTTCGCCGCCATCGGGTTGACCGACCTGCTGGCGCGGCTCGACGAGATCGGCGTCCCCGCCGGCGAGGTCCGCACGATCGACCGCGTCTACGACTGGGACCAGACGCGCTCGCAGGGACTCGTGCTCGACCTCGACCACCCGGTGCTGGGGCAGATCGAGGTCCCGGGACCACCGATCCGCTTCGACGACAACGCGTTCGCCGGTGGCCGCGAGGTGCACGACGCCCCACCTGCGCTCGGCGCGCACAACGAGTCCATCCGGAAGTGGCTCGACGAGCTGGACTGACGCGCCATACCCCCTCGTGGGCCCGCCGCCGACCGACGAGGACGCGACCAGGCGTTGCGCTGCGGTGCGGGCGACTTCGGAGGTCAGGGCTCCAGGTACCGCTGGTGCCAGCCTGCCGTGAGGTCGTCGGCGACGACGTCGACGGCGGGCGCCTGCCGCCAGGGGCGGCCGTGGGCGCGCAGGATGGCCAGGCTCTCGTCGAGGCGGGCCTGGCAGCGCAGCACGGCTTCGTGGCGCTGCTCGTCGGGCCCGCCGACGGCACCGGTCCAGATCGCCCTACCAGCCATGAAGCCGCAGGCACCCGCCTGCGCGACGATCGTGAGCTGGCGTCGGAACACCTCGAAGGTGCCCGACCCCGACAACATGACCCAGGGGGTCCCGGCGCAGGCGGCATCGATGGCCCGCGCAGCCTGGGCGCAGGCCTCCTCCCCGCTCGTACCGTCCGCTCCGACCGCGAGGTCACCCGGGAACTCCGACTTGAGCACGTCGATGCCGAGGCGGACGAACTCCTGCGCAGCCCCGACGATCGTTTCGCGCCGATCGGCACGGGCCGCCTCGCTCTTCGGGTCCTGGCCCTCGGCGGGGTACCACAGCGGCTCGACGACCAACGGGAGCTGATGACGCTCGCAGTCCTCGACGAGGCGGGCGACGAGCCTGCGGATCTCATCGGCGTCAGCTGCGTCCGGGCGCCACCAGACCACCATCTTCACCGCGTCGGCGCCAAGGGTCTTGATCTTCTCGACGGTCCACTGCTCGCGCAGTGCCGTCGTGGTGCCGAAGCCGCCGTCCGCCTGGTAGCTGAGCGACTCGATACCGGTGATGACCCCCGTGGTCGCCGGGATCACCCCCGTGACGATGCCCTGCGCCAGGGACCACAGCGGGTCGACCAGGAACGCGCTCGCATGGGGAGCCAGGGCGTCGATGAGCTCGAGCTTGCTCCGAGTAACCTCGCCGGAGGTGACCCGTCGCCAGTCGGGGTCGAGCATCGCCAGGTAGTTCTCGGGGTGGTCGATGGCGAGGGTCGCGATGAAGCCGTCCTGCGTGGAGATCCGGGTCAGCGAGCGGAGCTTGCCGAGGCTGTGGGGCCCGCTCAACCAGTCAGTCATGGGCAGCCAGCGTAATGACATCGCCGCCGGTTCGGGCCACGATGGAGCCCTCGTGTCTGCTCCGACTCGTCGGGAGGGTGAAGTGACCCGCGTCGCCGTCGCCGGACACCTGTGCCTGGACCTGGTTCCCGAGCTGTTGGGGGGCGAGCGCATCGACCCGGGACACCTCCTGGAGGTCGGGCCACTGTCGGTCCGACTGGGCGGCAGCGTGGCCAACACCGGCGGTGACCTCGCCGACCTGGGGTACGCCGTGGACGTCTTCGCCACGGTCGGGGACGACGACCTCGGTGGGCTGCTGCGCGGGATGCTCGAGGAGCGGTCCGGTATGACGCCGCGGCTGCGCCAGGTCGCCGGGAGCACCTCCTCGTACAGCCTGGTGTTCGAGTCCCCGGGCATGGACCGGACGTTCTGGCACCACGTCGGGAGCAACGCCTCCTTCGACGGCAGTGAGGTCCAGCCGGAGCAGGACCTGGACCTGCTCCACCTCGGTTACCCCAACCTCCTTCCCGGGCTCGTCGCCGACCGTGCTGCGCCGATGCGCGCGCTGCTCGCCCGGCTCAGGAGCGCGGGGGTGACGACGTCGGTGGACCTCGCGGTGCTCGACCCTCGCTCACCGACCGGAGCACTGGACTGGGAGCAGATCCTGCGTCTGGCGATGAGCGACGTCGACGTCATCACGCCCAGCGTCGACGACCTGGCATCTGCCCTGCCCGGGCACCTCGGGGTGACGGACCAGGATGACGCCGGCGTCGAGCGACTCGCCGAGATGTTGCTGGACTGGGGCGCCGGCGTCGTGGCGGTCTCCGCGGGGGCCCGCGGCGTCTTCCTGCGCACGGCGGACACGGCCCGCCTGCGCGCGGCAGGGCGGGCCCTGGTCGATCCAGAGGCGTGGGCCGGGGTCGGCGAGTGGGTCGAGGCATACCCGGTGAACCGCGTGGCGACGACGACCGGTGCCGGGGACGCTGCGACCGCGGGACTGCTCAGCGGCCTGCTCGACGGCTGGCCCCCACAGCGCTCGGGATCGCTGGCCATGGCCTGCGCCGCCGCCGTCGTGTCCGGTCGCAGGCCGACACCTGACGTGCTGGCGACGATCGACCCGTCCCTCGCAGCACGCTCGACGGACAGACCGCCACCGAGATCGGCGTCGGCACCGTCGAGGTGACGATTCAGGTGAGGACAGCGCGCCTGACCGGTGCTACCCCTGCCGACCCCGCGGCATACGCGCATCGCGGATCCGGACAGACCGACGGCCCACGTCCTGGCGAGAGGAGGTGGGCCGTCGGCACCTGAGGGTACCGCTGCGAACCGGTCAGGCGGTACGGCGGGGGGCCGAGCGGCGGAACTTGCGCTTGACGCGCTTGCCCACGGCCTCCGCGGCGATGCCGACGCGGGTGCGGCCGGGCTGCGGGTTCGGCAGCGCCAGGACGATGACCTGCTTCCACGCCGAGGCGACCTGCTTGGGCATCGGACCCGTGACGTAGGTCAGGCCGTAGCGCTGGCAGATCTCCTGGATGCGCGGGGCGATCTCGATGTAGCGGTTGCTCGGCAGGTCCGGGAACAGGTGGTGCTCGATCTGGTGCGACAGGTTGCCGCTCATCAGGTGCATCGCCTTGCTGCCGCTGATGTTCGCGGAGCCGAGCATCTGGCGCAGGTACCACTCGCCACGCGTCTCGCCCTCGATGGACGTCTTGGCGAAGGTCTCGACACCCTCGGGGAAGTGGCCGCACATGATGACCGAGTGCGTCCAGACGTTGCGGACCGTGTTGGCCACGAGGTTCGCCCCCATGGTGTGGAAGAACGACGGGCCGGACAGCAGCGGGTGGATGAGGTAGTCGCGACGGGCGTGGCGGCCGATCTTCTTCAGCACCTTGGCGCCGTCGTTGCGGAACTCCTCCTTGGACTTGCCACGGCCCTTGAGGTAGGCGCCGACCTCGAGGTCGTACGCCGCGATGCCGTACTCGAAGAACAGCATGTTCGTGAAGTTGTAGACCGGCTGGCCGAGGTAGGCCGGGACCCACTTCTGGTCCTCGTCGACGCGCATGATGCCGTAGCCGAGGTCGTTGTCGCGGCCGATCACGTTGGTGAAGGTGTGGTGGAGCTGGTTGTGCGAGTGCTTCCAGAACTCCGACGGGGTGGCGTTGTCCCACTCCCACTCCTGGCTGTGGATCCGCGGGTCGCGCATCCAGTCCCATTGGCCGTGCATGATGTTGTGGCCGAGCTCCATGTTCTCGAGGATCTTCGCCACGGACAGTCCGGCGGTGCCGACGAACCACGCCGGCGGGAAGATCGAGAACAGCAGCACGGCGCGGCTGCTCATCTCCAGGCCGCGCTGCCACTTGAGGACCTTGCGGATGTATGCCGCGTCGCGGGTGCCGCGCGAGTCGAGGATCTCCTGGCGCAGCGCGTCGAGCTCGAGGCCGAGCGCCTCGATCTCCTCCGGGCTCAGGTGGCCGGCCGGGTCCGGCTTGCCGGACGGCTTGGGGGCGTGGGTGCGCTCGGTCGTGACGACGTTCAGGCGGCTGTTGACGGGCTTGGTGCGCTGGGGGGCGCGGGGCGTCCCGGCCAGTGACCCGTCGATGGTCAGGTCGAAGTCGTCGGTCTCGCGGTTCTGGGCAATGGCGGCCATGTCGTCGCTCCTAGAGGTCGATCTCGCAGGCGCCGGCGGCTGCCGACACGCAGGTCTGGATGCGGACGTCGTCGTCCGGGGTGGCCACGGTGAGCTCGCCGTTGCGCAGGTCGCGCACAGCGCCCTCACGCAGCGGCAGCACGCAGCCGAAGCAGATGCCCATGCGGCACCCGGAAGGCATGAGGACGCCGGCTTCCTCGCCGGCGTCGAGGATCGGGGTGGCGCCGTCGGACTCGACGACCATGCCGTTCCTGCGGAAGGTGACGGTGCCGCCCTCGCCCTCGGAGATGATCACGGGGCGGAAGCGCTCGGTGTGGAGCTGGTCGGCGAGCCCGGCCTCGGCCCAGTGGGCCTCCATGGCGTCGAGCATGCCGGTGGGACCGCAGCACCAGGTCTCGCGCTCACGCCAGTCAGGTACGAGGCGGTCGAGGTCGGCCGTGCCCAGCAGGCCGTTGGTGTCGGTGTGCAGCTCGACGAGCCGCAGCGACTCCGCGGTGGCCCAGGCGCGCAGCTCCGCACCGAAGATGACGTCGTCGCGGGTCGGGGCCGAGTGGACCATGACCGCATCGGGGAGCTCGTCCAGGTGGTTGCGCAGCATGCCCATCACCGGGGTGATGCCGCTGCCCGCGGTGAGGAACAGCGCCTTGCGCGGCGCCTCGGCCGGGAGGGTGAACTCACCGGTCGCCTGGTCGAGGTGGATCAGGGTGCCGGGCACGAGCTCACGCACCACGTGGTTGCTGACCTTGCCACCGTCGATGGCCTTGACCGTGATCGCCACGGCTCCGTCGGGGTCGCCCACCAGGGATGTGAGGGAGTAGGCACGCCAGTTGCGCACGCCGTCGACGTCGACGCCGATGCGGATGTACTGGCCGGGCACGTGACCCTTCCAGCCGCGACCGGGCTTGATCCGCACCGTCGCCGCGTCGCGGGTCTCGGCCGTGACGGACAGGACGCGTCCGCGCAGGTCGGCGCCGCTGCGCATGGGGGCGATGAGGTCGAGGTACTCGGCGGGGACGACAGGGGTGGTCACTGCCTGGGCCACCCGGGACAGGGTGTCGCGCAGCGAGCGCCGGGGTGGGGCGCTGCGATCTGTGCGGGGAGGGAGGACTGCGGTCATGGTTCCATCATGGTGGTTCAAGGGTCTAAAATCCTGACCCGTAAGCGTGAGTTCTCCGACGAGAGTTGTTCGCAGATGACAGAAGAAGGCGTCAAGGGCCTTGAGCCGCCCACCGTGACCGCTGACCGGGCAGCAGCGCTCACCTTGTCGCCCGAGGTGCAGAACGCCCTGCGCGCCCATCTGCCCTCCGTGGCCGAGCACGCCGTCGCGGCCATCATCGTCGAGGTGCCCGGGTATGCGACGGCACGCAGCTTCATGGTGGACAACATCGAGGCCGCGGTCCAGATGGCCCTGGGCAGCTTCCTGACCCTGGCCGCCCGCTCCGGTGACGCCTCCACCCCGCTGCGGCCGGCCCAGCGCGGGTCCTACGAGCTCGGTCGGGGCGAGGCCCGCAGCGGGCGCAGCATGGATGCCCTGTTGTCCGCCTACCGCGTGGGCGCCCGCGTCTCGTGGCGGGAGCTGTCGGCCGTCGCGGTCGAGGCGGGGATGAGCGCCGCCCTCCTGGCGCAGTTCGCCGAGCTCGTCTTCGCCTACATCGACGAGCTGTCGGCGGCGAGTGTCGCCGGCCACGCCGACGAGCTCGCGACCTCCGACCGGCTCCAGCGCCAGCAGCGCGACCGGCTCGCGCTCGAGCTGCTCCGCGGCGCCTCGCAGGAGGTCCTGCTGCGCCGCGTCGACCGGGCCCGCTGGGAGAAGCCGACCACGGTCACCGTGGTGCTGGCCCGCGAGACCGACCTGCACGGCATACGAGGTCTGGTGGACCCACGCTCCCTGGTCCTGGCCGAGGACCTGCCCGACGTCGCAGCGGACGACAGCGTCGCCGCGCTGCTCGTGCCCGACCTGTCCCCCGGCGCACGCACCAAGCTGCTGCGCGCGATCGGCACCCGGGGCGCGGTGGTCGGGCCGACGCGGCCGTGGCAGCTGGCGCGCAGCTCCTACCAGCGGGCCCTGCGAGGCCACCAGCTGGTGCGGGCGCGCAAGGAACGGCAGGGGGCCGCGTACGACACCGAGGACCACCTGGCCGACCTGGTGCGGGCCGCCGACCCCGAAGCCCTCGCCGACCTGCGTCGCACGGCGCTGGCGCCGCTGGACGACCTCACCCCCGTGGCGCGCGAGAAGCTGGAGGAGACGCTGCGGCTGTGGTTGCTGCACCGCGGGCGCCGCGAGGCGGTGGCCGAGGCGTTGTTCGTGCACCAGCAGACCGTCCGCTACCGCGTCGGCCAGCTGCGTGAGCTGTTCGGTGACGACCTCGACGACCCCGCGGTGGTGCGCGACCTCGTGGTGGCCCTCGGCTGACCGCGTGCGGTCGGCGGGCAGATCTGCCAACCGCACCCGTGCTGTTGGGCAGGTCCTGCCAACGTCAGCACCTGCCCGGTCTCCCTAGGCTCGCCGCACGACGACTGTGGGGGTGGCATGCGGGTCCTGATCGCGCTCGGCGGCAATGCCATGACCGGCCCGGACGGCAGCGCCACCCCGCTGGCCCAGCGGGAGGCCATCGCCCGCGCGATGGGGCACGTCGCGTCCGTCGTGGCGGCCGGGCACGAGGTGGTCCTCACCCACGGCAACGGCCCCCAGGTCGGCAACCTGCTCGTCAAGAACGAGCTCGCCGCCCACGTCGTCCCACCGGTCCCGCTCGACTGGTGCGGCGCCCAGACGCAGGGCACCATCGGCTTCACGGCACTCGACACCCTCGAGGCTGCCTTCGCCGCTCGCGGGCTCGACCGTCGCGCCGCCGCCGTGGTCAGCCGCACGCTCGTGGACCGTGACGACCCGGGGTTCGCGACCCCGACCAAGCCGGTCGGCCGGTTCCTCCCCCACGACCAGGCCCTGCCGCTGATCGAGCACGGCGAGACCTGGCAGGACCGCGGCGACCAGGGTTGGCGCCGCATGGTCGCCTCCCCCGAACCCCTCGAGGTCCTGGACACCCACACCGTCCTCACCCTCCTGCGCGCAGGCTACGTCGTCGTCGCGGCGGGGGGCGGCGGCATACCGGTCGTGCGTGAACCGGACGGCTCGGTGCAGGGCGTCGAGGCCGTGGTGGACAAGGACCTCACCGCTGCGCTGCTCGCGCGCGCGGTCGGCGCCGACGTCCTCGTGATCGCCACCGACGTCGAGCACGCCGTCCTCGGCCACGGCACGGACCGGGCCCGGGCCCTGGGCCGGGTGCGGCTGGAGGAGCTGGAGCAGTATGCCGCGGACGGCCACTTCGCCTCCGGCTCCATGGGCCCCAAGGTCGAGGCCGCGCTCAGGTTCGTCCGCGGCGGGGGCCGTCGCAGCGTCATCACCGCCCTGGACCGCATCGCCGACGCCGTGACCGGCGAGGTCGGCACCATCGTCGAATCCGCGACCAGTGCAACTCCTGCAACCCTGACACCTGCCACTCCAATACCGGCAACCCCGACACCGGCAACCCCGACAGCTGCAACTCCCACAGAGAGGTGAATCACGTGCCCGAACCCATCGAGGTCCGCAAGGTGCCGCTCCACAGCGTCTCCGACGCCAGCGAGCTGGCCAAGCTCATCGACGACGGCGTCATCGAGGCCGGCCGGGTCGTTGCCGTCATCGGCAAGACCGAGGGCAACGGCGGGGTCAACGACTACACCCGCATCATCGCCGACCGCGCGTTCCGCGAGGTCCTGGTCGACAAGGGCGCCGACCCCGAGCAGGTCAAGCAGGTGCCGATCGTCTGGTCCGGCGGCACCGACGGCGTCATCAGCCCGCACGCCACGATCTTCGCCACCGTCCCGGCCGAGCAGGCGGAACAGTCCGACGAGCCGCGCCTGACCGTCGGGTTCGCGATGAGCGAGGTCCTGCTGCCCGAGGACATCGGCCGCACCGCGATGGTCACCAAGGTCGCCGACGCCGTGCGGGTCGCCATGGAGAAGGCCGGCATCACCGACACCGCGGACGTCCACTACGTGCAGACCAAGACGCCGCTGCTGACGATCGACACCATCCGTGACGCCAAGAGCCGGGGCAACGACGTGTTCACCGAGGACACGCTCGCGTCGATGGACGTGTCCAACGGCGGGACGGCGCTCGGCATCGCGGTCGCCCTCGGCGAGATCGAGATGCCCCGCGACGAGGACGTGCTGCGCGACCGCAGCCTCTTCTCGTCGGTCGCCTCCTGCTCCTCGGGCGTCGAGCTCGACCGGGCGCAGGTCGTCGTCGTCGGCAACACCCGCGGGATCGGGGGTCGCTACCGGATCGGGCACTCGGTCATGCGCGACGCCCTCGACGCCGACGGCATCTGGGAGGCCATCAAGGACGCTGGCCTCGAGCTGCCCGAGCGCCCGCACTCCACGGACCTGCAGGGCCGCCTCGTCAACGTGTTCCTCAAGTGCGAGACCAGCCAGGACGGCCAGGTCCGCGGCCGCCGCAACGCCATGCTCGACGACTCCGACGTGCACTGGCACCGCCAGATCAAGGCGGCGGTGGGTGGCGTGACGGCCTCGGTGACGGGCGACCCTGCGGTGTTCGTCTCCGTGTCGGCAGCGCACCAGGGCCCGGACGGTGGCGGCCCGGTCGCCGCGATCGTCGACCTGGGCTCAGGCGACCCGACGGGCTACCCCGCCCCCTGAGCCAGCAGCGCCAGCAGCGCCACCAGCGCCAAGTGATCACAGTGACCAGTCAGCGTCGCCCGACCCCGCAACCAACAGCGCCAACTGATCACAGTGACCGGTCAGCGTCGCCCGACCCCGCAACCGACAGCGCCAACTGATCACAGTGACCGGTCAGCGTCGCCCGACCCCGCAACCGACAGCGCCAACTGATCACAGTGACCGGTCAGCGTCGCCCGACCGCGCCCCGGCTAGTGGGCGAAGTGGCGGGTGCCGGTGAAGTACATCGTGATGCCGGCGTCAGCAGCAGCCTGGACGACCTCGGGGTCGCGCATCGAACCTCCCGGGGCGACGACAGCGCGGACGCCGGCGTCGAGCAGGACCTGCAGGCCGTCCGCGAACGGGAAGAAGGCGTCCGAGGACGCCACCGCACCGCGCGCTCGCTCGAACCCGGCCCGTGAGACCGCGAGGTGGCAGGAGTCGACGCGGTTGACCTGCCCCATGCCGATGCCCACGGCGGCGCCGTCGCGAGCGAGCAGGATCGCGTTGGACTTCACAGCACGCACCGAGCGCCAGGCGAACGCGAGGTCGGCCAGCGTCGCCTCGTCGGCGGCCTCGCCGGAGACGAGGTTCCAGCGCGACGGGTCGTCCCCGCCGGGCTTGTCCCCGTCGACGACGGCGTCGACCCTGTCGACGGTCTGCAGGAGCAGGCCGCCGCTGATCGGTCGCATCTCGATGTCGTTGCCGCGGTGTGCGGCACCTGCCGGCAGGCGCAGGATGCGGATGTTCTTCTTGGCCTGGAGCACCTGCAGCGCGTCGGCGTCGAAGTCGGGCGCGATGACCACCTCGGTGAAGACGTCCTTGACCTGCTCGGCCATGGCAAGGTTCACCGGGCGGTTGGCGGCGATGATGCCACCGAAGGCGGACACGGGGTCGGTGGCGTGCGCGGCGGCATACGCCTGCTCGATGGAGGACCCGACCGCGATGCCGCAGGGGTTCGCGTGCTTGACGATGGCGACGGTCGGCTGGTCGCCGTGGTCGTGGGCGGCGCGCACGGCGGCGTCGGTGTCGACGTAGTTGTTGTAGGACATCTCCTTGCCGTGCAGCTGCTCAGCTGAGGCGACCCCGCCGTGCCAGCCGCGGTAGAGCGCGGCCTTCTGGTGCGGGTTCTCGCCGTAGCGCAGGACCGTCGAGCGGGTGAAGGTCGCACCGGCCCAGGCCGGGAAACCGGTGCCGTCGGAGGTGTCGGTGTAGACGTTGCCCATCCAGTTGGCGACCGCGTTGTCGTAGTCAGCGGTGTGCACGAACGCCTGCGCCGCCAGCCGCTTGCGCTGACCCAGGGTGAACCCACCGGCCTCGACGGCCGCCAGCACAGCGCCGTACGCGGCAGGGTCCGTGACGACGGCGACGCTCGGGTGGTTCTTGGCGGCGGCGCGCACCATCGAGGGCCCGCCGATGTCGATCTGCTCGATGACCTCGTCCGGGGACGCGCCCGAGGCGACGGTCTCGCGGAACGGGTAGAGGTTGACGACGACGAGCTCGAACGGCTCGACCCCGAGCTCCGCGAGCTGGCGGACGTGGTCGTCCTTGCGGGTGTCGGCCAGGATGCCGGCGTGCACGCGCGGGTGCAGCGTCTTGACGCGGCCCTCGAGGCACTCCGGGAACCCGGTGAGGTCGGCGACTTCCGTCACCGGGAGGCCCAGGCCCTCGATGAGCTTGGCGGAGCCGCCGGTGGACACCAGCGCGACTCCGGCGGCGTGCAGGCCCCTGGCCAGCTCCTCCAGCCCGGTCTTGTCGTAGACGGAGACGAGTGCGCGACGGACCGGTCGGCGTCCTGCGTCGTCGGCGGGCCTGGGGCTGGACTGCTGGGTCACGGAATGCTGACCTTCCCATCGATGACGGTGATTCCTTCGCGGGCCGCGCGGCCCACGATGTTGACGAGCAACGGGTGCTCGACGGCTTTGATGCGCTCGTGGAGGCTGTCCTGGGTGTCGTCGGGCCGGATCTCGACCGTGGACTGGGCGAGCACGGGACCGGTGTCGACCCCGGCGTCGACGACGTGGACGGTGCACCCGGTGACGGTCATTCCCGCGGCGAGCGCGTCGCGGACGGCATGGGCGCCGGGGAACGCCGGGAGCAGGGCCGGGTGGGTGTTCAGGACGACGGGGCCGGCGAGCACCCGCGGACCGAGGATCTTCATGAATCCCGCCGAGACGACGAACGCCGGCTCGTGGTCGGCGATCCGCTCGGCCAGTGCCGCATCCCAGGCGGCACGGGTCGCGTGGTCCTCGACGCGACACACGAACGTGGTGATGCCCGCGGCGGCCGCCCGGTGCAGACCGGAGATGCCGGCGCGGTCTGCGCCCACGGCCAGGATGCGGACCCCGTATGCCGGGTCGGCGGTGGCGTCGATGAGTGCCTGCAGGTTCGTGCCCGACCCGGAGATGAGGACGACGATGCCCGTGGGCTGCGTCGTCCCGGCCGCGGTCACGCCGCAGACGATACCGACCGGCGTGGTCCGGAGCGGCACCCGCCCTTGCGGCAGAGCGGGGGTTGCTCGGCAACACCGGACTTGTAGGTCGTGGTTTCGCCGGACAAGTCCCGCTTTGCCCGTGTCGTCGCGTCCGTACGGGTCAGCGGCGCAGCTTCCAGCGGTCCCAGGCCAGCACCAGGGCGGCTCCGGCGGCCAGCTCGACGAGCAGCGCCAGGGTCATCGCCCCCGCGGGCGCGCCGATCGACGAGAGCCTGGCCTGGCCCAGGGAGGCGCCGGCGAGCAGGTCCAGCAGTCCGATGAGCCCTGCCGCGCTGGCCACGGCGACCCCGGCGACGGTGAGCTTGGTGCGTTCGGTCGACAACCGGGCCACCGAGCGCAGCGACCGCCAGCCGACGAACGCGCCGATCGCGACGGGCACGAGCACCACTGCCGGCAGCCAGCCGGGGAAGGCCCCGGGCTCCGGCAGCGCGCCGAACACCGGCACCATCGGCAGCAGCGAGGTCCGGGACCCGGTCCAGGTCGCCGAGGCACCCTCGACCGCGGAGAACCCGGTGCCGGCCAGGAACGACACGGCCCAGAGCCCCAGGTTGGGCAGGACCAGCAGCTGCGCGAGGCCGAGCACCACACCACCGACGATCCCGGGCGCCAGCTCAGCCTGGAGGTTGCTGACGTTGCCGAAGCGCAGCACCACGAAGCCGACACAGGCCAGGACCCCCACGCCGAGCAGAGCAGCAGCGCCCTCGAGCCCGGGCCGCAGACCCCTGCGCACGGCGTCGGGCAGCCAGACCGGTCGACGCAGCCGCTCCCCCGCCAGCTCAGGCCTGCGGCGCAGCAGGTGGACCAGCGCCAGCAGCGCCGACGCCACCGGGACCAGGAGCACGGGGCCGAGCAGCGTCCACAGCACCGGGCGCGGACCGGCCACGAAGGCCACCCCCGCCCACAGGGACGCGGCGGCGGCATACCCGAGGGTCCACGCGGCCAGCCCGACGGCGAGGGGGCGGTGCAGCAGGTCCCCGAGCAGGGTCACGGTGCGGTCCTCGGCGCTGTCGCGCACCGCCCGGGCGGCTGCCCAGGCGCCGCCCACCACCGCGAGCGCCAGGAACAGCAGCGGGACCACGGTGACGGTCGTGCCGCCGAGGGTGAGGTGGGCACCGGTGGCCAGGAGCCACAGGCTCGCCCCGACCCCCAGCGAGGTGGTCCAGGCGACGGTGCTCTCGGTCGCTGCCACCCACACGAGCAGGGCGGGGAGGACGAACACCAGGGCCGAGGCGGACGCGGCACCGGCCCCCGCGAACAGGGTGCGCTGGTGCGCCCTCGGGACGGGCCCGCCCGATGTCGACGTCGCCCCACGCAGCAGTTCCATCACAGTCATGTCCGCACCATCGTCGCCGACCATCGGGCCTCCGCGCCGCAGGCAACGCCGGGGCGTCACGAGAAATGTCCGAACTCGCCGCAACCGGGGGTCCCGCACCCGCGTCTACTGCGGTGTGATGGCACTGAGAAGCCAGGGCGTCCACATCGCGCCGGAGCAGCAGGAGGTGACGATGGGGTCGCAGTCCGCAGAGGCGGAGTTCGACGCGTTCTACCGCGACACCGCCCGGCGGGTCGTGCACCTCGTGTACGGCTTCACCGGGGACCTCACCGTCGCCCAGGACAGCACCCAGGAGGCGTACGCGCGCGCCTGGCAGCAGTGGTCGACGGTCCGCACCCATGACGACCCGCTCGCCTGGGTGCGCACGGTCGCCAGGAGGGTGGCCATCTCGGGGTGGCGGAAGAAGACCACGCGGGACCGCGCCCACGTGCGGCACGGGACCCATGCCACGACCGGCCCGCCCACCGAGGACCGGGTCGCCGTCATCGCGGCCCTGCGGACCCTGTCCGACCCGCTGCGCGAGGCCGTGACGCTGCACTACATCGGCGACCTGTCGATCGCCCAGATCGCCCACGAGACCAACACCCCCGCAGGCACCGTCAAGGCACGCCTGCACCGGGGCCGCGCCCAGCTCGCGCAGGCCCTGCGGCACGAGGAGAGCACCCATGGCTGAGCACGAGGACTGGACGGCGGACGACGACGCCCAGCTGCGCAGCGCCTTCGCCACCCTGCGCGAGGACGTCGACGCCGTGCCGCTGAGCGAGGTGCGGTTCGTCCGGGCGCGAGGCGTACGGCGCCGCCGCCAGCGGGCGCTCACCCTCACCGCTGCCGGTGCAGCGGCCGCCGTGGTGGTCGGCACGGTCGGGTACAGCCAGCTGGGGCGCGACAGCACCCTGCCGCTCGTCCCCGCCACGCAGGCGACGGGGTCGGTGCCGACGACCCAGCCCACCGGCGGTACGACGGCTGACCCGCTCGCCAGACCCGGTGCGCTCCCCCTGGTCACCGACTGGACCAGCGCGCTCGGCCTGACCGGCACCGCCCGCCTGACCCCGGTCAAGCCCTTCGAGGCGGTCGAGTGCCTCGACACGGAACCGGGAGACAAGGTCCAGCAGGAGGGCCTCACCCTCGACGCGGGGGGCCCCTCCGGTGGGCAGGTCCGCTTCGCCCTTGCGCCGGGCACCGACGTCCGGACGGCCGCGTCCGGCGTCGCCGACGACATCTCCGACTGCGCGCTGGCACCCGGGTTCCGGGTCGACGGGCTGGTCGAGACCGATGCGGGGTCGCTCTACTCCTACACCGCGGGAGCCGCGGGGTCGGGCTGGTTCGCCATCGTCTCTGGGCAACGCGACCTCGCCGTGCTCCAGGTCGTCGACCCCGACCACGCGACCCCGGTCTTCACCCGGAAGCAGGTCGAGTCCCTGGCCACGACGGCGCAGCAGCGGCTGGCCCGCTACGGCACCGGTGCCGTGGGCGGGCCCACGTCCGCACCCGTCGCGACGACGGCCGTGGACGAGCAGATGCCGGTCACCGGGCCGGCTCCCGTTCCGTCGTCGGAGCTATTCGTCGCAGCCTCGCAATGGACCAGCCCACTGTTCGCCCGGGGCGCCACGGCCTACGCCGGCAAGGCAGACCCGCAGGACACCACCGGCGACATCGGGGTCTTCTGTGAGACCAGTGAGTACCTGGCCGGCATCGGTGGGCGGCTCGGCGAGGTGGAGATCCGCGCCGGCAGCGGCGACGCCAACGTTGTCGGCCACCAGCGGGTGCGCGTCGACGAGTCGGCGGGCGCGTCCGCGGCGTCGGACGCGGTGGGTGCCCAGGTCCGCGAGGCGCAAGCGTTGCTGGCCCAGGGCTGCACCGAGCAGGACGGCCGCGTCACCGTCACCCGGGGACCCGGCGCGGGGACCTTCCTCATGACCAAGCAGGTGAGCGGCGGCACCGCCTACCGATGGGTGGGTGTGACTGCGCTGGCCACGCAGGGAGCCTGGACGACCGTGGTGTTCCACGGCACCAGCGACGGCCAGGGCTTCGGCGGTCGGGCCGACCAGGGTTTCGCCGAGCTCGACCGGCTGCTCTCGCTCGCCCGCCAGAAGTAGCACCCGCAGGAGGCCCGACCCCCTCCGTTTCCGTGTCCAGTCCCGAACGGCCACCCAGCACTACGACAAGCGGACGACCACCGTCACCGGTGGCCGCCCGCTCGTCGAGATGTGTGCGTGTCGCCTACTGCTGCAGGCCCTTCATGATGTCGCGCATCAGGTCAGCCGTCGCCGACGGCGTCTTGCCGACCTTGACGCCGGCGGCCTCGAGGGCCTCCTGCTTGGCGGCAGCCGTGCCCGCGGAGCCAGACACGATGGCGCCTGCGTGGCCCATCGTCTTGCCCTCGGGAGCCGTGAAGCCCGCGACGTAGCCGACGACCGGCTTGGTCACGTGCTCCTTGATGTATGCCGCCGCGCGCTCCTCGGCGTCCCCGCCGATCTCGCCGATCATGACGATCGCGTCGGTGTCGGGGTCGTTCTCGAACGCCTCGAGGCAGTCGATGTGCGTGGTCCCGATGATGGGGTCGCCACCGATGCCGACGGCCGAGGAGAAGCCGAACTCCCGCAGCTCGTACATCATCTGGTAGGTCAGCGTCCCCGACTTGGAGACCAGGCCGATGCGGCCGGCGCCGGCGATGTTGGCCGGGATGATGCCGGCGTTGGACTTGCCGGGGCTGATCAGCCCGGGACAGTTCGGGCCGACGATGCGGGTCGTGCCCTTGTCCTTGCTGTAGGCGTAGAACTCAGCAGAGTCCTTGACCGCGATGCCCTCGGTGATGACGACCGCGAGCGGGATGGCGGCGTCGATCGCCTCGACCACGGCGGACTTCGCGAACGCCGGGGGGACGAAGATGACGGACACGTTGGCGCCGGTGGCCTCGATGGCCTCGGCCACCGTGCCGTAGACCGGCACCGAGACACCGCCGTCGAAGTCGACGCTCGTGCCGGCCTTGCGCGGGTTGACCCCGCCGACGATCGAGGTGCCCGAGGCGAGCATGCGCTGGGTGTGCTTCATGCCCTCGGAGCCGGTCATGCCCTGGACGATGACCTTGGAGTTCTCGTCGAGAAAGATTGCCATTGTTGGTTCTCCGGTCCTTCGTTCAGTTCGCGGGGCTCGGCGCGGCCGAAGCCAGCTCGGCGGCCTTGCGGGCCGCCCCGTCCATGGTCTCTTCGATGGTCACCAGCGGGTGGTTGGCGTCGGCGAGGATGCGCCGGCCTTCCTCCACGTTGTTGCCGTCGAGCCGCACGACGAGCGGCTTGGTCGCCTCGTCACCGAGGGCGTCGAGCGCACCGACGATGCCGTTGGCCACTGCGTCGCAGGAGGTGATGCCACCGAAGACGTTGACGAACACCGACTTCACCTGCTCGTCGCCGAGGATGATGTGCAGGCCGTTGGCCATGACCTCGGCCGAGGCGCCGCCACCGATGTCGAGGAAGTTGGCGGGCTTGGGCGACCCCGCGAACTCCTCACCGGCGTAGGCGACCACGTCCAGGGTCGACATGACCAGGCCGGCGCCGTTGCCGATGATGCCGACGGAGCCGTCGAGCTTGACGTAGTTGAGGCCCTTCTCCTTGGCCGCGGCCTCGAGCGGGTCCGCCGCAGCCTTGTCCTCGAGCGCCTCGTGGTCGGGGTGGCGGAAGTCCGCGTTGGCGTCCAGCGTCACCTTGCCGTCGAGCGCGACGATGTCGCCGTCCTCGGTCTTGACGAGGGGGTTGACCTCGACCAGCGTGGCGTCCTCCTCGCGGTAGACCTGCCACAGCTTCTCCAGGACCGGCGCGATCTTGGCGCCGGTCTCGGCGTCGAACCCAGCGGCCTCGACGATCTCGGCGGCCTTGGCGGCGTCGATCCCGGTGTTGGGGTCGACGGCGATGCGGGCGAGTGCCTCGGGGCGTTCGACCGCGAGCTGCTCGATCTCGACACCGCCCTCCTTGCTGCACATCGCGAGGTAGGTGCGGTTGGCCCGGTCCAGCAGCACGGAGAAGTAGTACTCCTCGGCGATGCGCGCGCCCTGGGCGATCATCACGGTGCCGACGGTGTGGCCCTTGATGTCCATGCCCAGGATGGCCTGCGCGTGCTGCTCGGCTTCTTCGGCGGACTTGGCGACCTTGACGCCGCCGGCCTTGCCGCGGCCACCGGTCTTGACCTGGGCCTTGACGACGGTGACACCGCCGCTCTTGGGTCCGATGGCTTCCGCGGCCTCGCGCGCCTGCGCGGGGGTGGTGGCGGTGGCACCGGCGAGCACGGGCACGCCGTGCTTCTCGAACATGTCTCGAGCCTGGTATTCGAACAGATCCACGTCTGACGTCCTCGTCTGCAGATGGGTGAGGTTCGGCCCCGAGACTAGCCCTGTCGAAGCAGTTCGGGTCCCGTGGGTGCGGCAGGTGGGAGCAATCTCACGACGAGCGGGCGACCGGCCCGTCCACCGTGGGTCTTTGAGCGCCATACCGGGTCAGGACCGGGTATGGCGCTCAAAGACTCGCGGAGGGGGTCAGGGGGCGGGGGGGTCAGGCGGCCGGGGGGGGTCAGGCCGGGGGGGGTCAGGCGGCCGGGGTTCGACCGGCCAGGACCTCGGCCAGGATCGTCGCATCGCAGTTGCCGCCGGAGAGGACGACCCCCACCCGCTCCCCCGCGGCCGCGTCGCGCTCAGCGAGCAGACCGGCCAGGGCGATCGCGCCGGCCGGCTCGGGCAGCTGGTGCGTCGTGCGCAGCAGCACCCGCATCGCCTCGGCGGTGGCGTCGTCGTCCACCGTCACGATGTGGTCGGCTCCGGCGACGATGGTGGCGACCGCCTCCGCGTCTGGGGTGCGACAGGCGACACCGTCGACGAAGGTCGCGGCCCGGTCCGTGGTCACGACTCGGCCGGCCGCGAAGGACAGGGCAGTCGCCGGCGCCTGCTGCGCCACGACCCCCACGACCCGGGTGGCCAGGCCGAGCAGGTCCCGCACCCCCACGATCCCGGCGATGCCCGAACCCATGCCGACACCGACGTAGACGGCGTCGAGCGGACCGGCCGCGTCGAACAGCTCCTTGGCATAGGTCGCGACCCCGACCACGAGGTCGGCGTGGAACGACGGGACCGTCTCGAGGCCGAGCTCGGCACCCAGGGCAGCCGCATGCTCGCGCGCCTCCTGGAAGTCGGCCCCGTGGACGACGAGCTCGGCCCCGAACGCCTGCATCGCCGCGTTCTTGTCGGGGCTGTTGCCCTCGGGTACGACGATGACGACGCGCAGCCCGGCAGCGCGTCCGGCATAGGCGAGGGACTGGCCGTGGTTGCCACGCGTGGCCGAGACGATGCCGGTGACGTCCGGGCGCTCTCGCGTCAGGCGGTCGGCGTAGACGAGGCCGCCGCGCACCTTGAAGGCACCGGTCGGGGTCTGGTTCTCGTGCTTGACCCAGACGGTGGCGCCGACGTGCTCGCCAAGCAGCGGCCACGCGAACTGGGGCGTTGCCGGAAAGTACCGGCGCACCAGCGCGGTCGCCGCATCGAGCTCTGTCAGGGAGAAGGCCATGCCGCAGTCTCTCCCGTGTCGGCGGCGACCGTGGGAGGGTGTCCGGTATGCCGCGAAATCGTCCGCTGCCCGCCCTCGCTCCCGTCCTCCTCGCCGGCGCCCTCGCGCTCGGCGCGTGCGGGGGCTCGGGCGACGCCGGGCCCGTTTCGGGCCCTACGACGTCCGGCTCCACGGCGCCCGGCTCCACAGCACCCGGTTCCACAGCACCCGGTTCCACAGCACCCAGCAGCCCGGGCGGGACCACCTCCGGCGCCGGTGCTGCCTTCCCGATCACGATCGAGCGCAGCGGCGGCCTCGCGGGGTTCGCCGACAAGGTCGTCGTGGCACGCGACGGCTCCGCCGAGGTGACGACCAAGTCCGGGGCGAGCACGTGCACGGTCGCCCCGGAGGCGATGGCCGCCCTGGCGCGGACCGCGGCGACGGCGACCGGTTCGGCGACAGCGACCGCCCAGCACCCCGACGGCCTGGTCGTGACGGTCACGACCTCGCGCGGCAGCGTCGCCCTGCAGGAGGGTGACCTCCCTGGCACCGCGCCCACCGTGGGCGCCCTGCTCGAGGACCTCGCCAAGCCGGCGGCCGAGCGCACCACCTGCCGCTGACCCCGCAGTCCCGCACGGACACGACAGTGCGCCGACGACCCCGTGTTCGCCGGCGCACTGTCGCGTACGACTCGGGTCAGCAGGTCTGCGAACCCGCCGGCACAGCGATGGCGTCGAACGCCGCCTTCACCGCGACGCACGTGGGCGAGCCGGCGCCGTAGAGCTCCTTGGCAGAGGCGATGGCACCCTCCCGGGCGGCCTTGTAGTCGCTGCGCGAGGTGAGCTTGGTGGACAGCGTGCGGTACCAGACCTTCTCGATGTTGGTCCGACCTGCGCCGGTCACTGCGGGAGCACCCCCGCAGGTGGGGCTGTTGTACGCGACCCCGTTGATCGTCCTGGCGCCCGAGCCCTCCGATGCCATGAAGAACCAGTGGTTCAGCGGGCCCGAGGAGTAGTGCGGGTCCAGGTTCTTGGTGCCGGTGGTCCAGCAGTCCTGAGAACGACCGTCCTTGCTGGGCTTGTCCATGTAGCGCAGCGGGGTGCCGTTGCCGTTGATGTCGATCTTCTCGCCGATGAGGTAGTCCCCCGGGTCGGCCGCAGCGTTCGCGTAGAACTCGACGGCCGTGCCGAAGATGTCCGAGGTGGCCTCGTTCAGACCGCCGGCGTCCCCGCGGTAGACCAGCCCGGCGGTGTTCTCCGTGACGCCGTGGCTCATCTCGTGCCCGGCGACGTCGATCGAGGTGAGCGGCTTGGTGTTGCCGGCGCCGTCGCCGTACGTCATCTGGGTGCCGTCCCAGAAGGCGTTGTTGTAGGCGTTGCCGTAGTGCACTCGGCTGCGCGCGCCCACACCGTTGTTCCAGATCCCGTTGCGGCCCAGAGTGTCCTTGTAGTAGGCGAAGGTCTTCTCGGCGCCGTACTGCGCGTCCACGGCAGCGGTCTGGCGCGAGCTGGTGGAGCCGTTGCCCCAGATGTTGTCGGCGTCGGTGAACTGCGTGCCGGTGCCGGACGTGGCACCGTTGAGATCGGTGGTGTAGTTGCCGACCGGGTCCTTGAGCAACCAGTTGCTGCCGGACTGGATCGAGTTCAGCGTGACGGTGCCGGAGTACTGCGAGTTTCCTGTGCCCTCGACGATGTCGTCGTAGCGGTCCAACATGGCACCACTGTGGGCGTCCACGATCGTGTGCAGACGGCTGGGCGTCTGGTCGGCCTTGACGCCCTCGCTGACCACGTCGTAGGCCAGCCGCGCACCGGACTCGGCGGCATACACGACGAGCGCGGCGCCAGCCGTGGAGCTGGCCCTGGCCGCGCTGCGGGCGCGGCCCGCAGTCAGGGTCGGTGCCGTGGCGACGTCGACGGACCTGGTGGCGTTCCACCGCACGGACTTCGTGGCGCCCCCTGCGGTCCGCTCGACGATCAGGTCGCCGCCGATCACCTTCAGTCCGTTGAACGTCCGCTCGTAGCGCACGTGCTTGGTGCCGTCCTGGTCGGTGACGACGCTCTTGACGGTGAGTTCCTGCCCGGAACCCCCACCCGGCGCCACCACCGGCGCGGCCTGGGCGCCCGCGAGCGGGGTCGCGGCCGCTGCTGCGACGACCACGCCGAACGCGAGGCCTGCTGACATCTTCTTCATGAGATCTCCTTAGGGGGATGGGCGCCTGGAGCGGCGCCGTGGGGGCACGGGACCGGACTGGAGGAGCCCGGTTCCGCCGCCACCGTTCTGGGGGACCTGTGCGGGCGTCAGCCTGCGGTCACGGCCGTGTCGTCGACGACGAACGACGTCTGCAGGGACGAGTCCTCGGTCATGAGGAGCTTCACCGAGACCGTCTTGCCCTTGTAGGCCGTCAGGTCCAGCGTCTTCTTCGCGTAGGTCGCGGTGGCGCCGACGTTGGAGTACGTCGCCAGCGTCGTGGTCGTCGGGCCGCTGACCACCTGGGCACGCAGCGTGTCGTAGGCGGTGCTGCCCGTCTCCGCGGTGTCGACCCGCAGCCAGAACGTCAACGCCGCGCTGCTGGCCGAGGCGGGGATGGCCACCGACTGGGCGATGGTCTCGCTGGAGGTGACGCCGTTGCCACCGAGCCAGGCCTTCCAGGACCCCGTCCGGGCAGGACGCCCGGTGTTGTTGGTGATGGGCCCCGCCGTGCCGGTCCAGCTCACTGCACCGGACTCGAAGCCGGGGTTCTGCAGGAGGTTCGTCCCGGTGGGCGGCGTGCCGTAGTCCTTGGCGGCATACAGCCAGAGCATGTGCCCCAGGGCGTCGATGTTCCGGTCGAGCGCGAGGAGGTCGAGGTTGGTGACCGAGTCGCACGACGCGTGGTAGCAGGGGTCGAACGCGGTGGCTGCGGTGCCGCCCCACTTCTGCGCCTGGGCGGTCGTCTTGAGCGTCTCGGCGCCGCTGAAGATGCCAGCGGTGGGGATCCCGTAGGACCGGAATGCCGCATGGTCGCTGCGACCCTGCACGTCGATGTACTCCCAGGGGATCCCCTTGGAGGAGTAGTAGCTGGTGAACGCGTCGCGGGCGCTGTTGCCGGCGGGGTTGTCGTCGTAGACGAAGTACCCCGCGTTGGGCGAGGCGATCATGTCCACGTTCAGGTAGACCTTGATCTTGTCCTTGCTCGTCGTCGACAGGCTGTTCATGTAGTGCTTCGAGCCGAGCAGCCCGAGCTCCTCGGCCCCCCAGAACCCCACGCGCAGCTTGTTCTTCGCGGTCTGGCCGCTCGCGGCATACGCCAGGGCGGCCTCGAGGACTCCCGCGCTGCCGGATCCGTTGTCGTTGATGCCCGGCCCGTTGGAGACGCTGTCGAGGTGGCCGCCGAGCATGACCACGTTGTTGGCGTCCCCGGTCGGCCACTCGGCCACGAGGTTCTGCGAGGTGCCCGCGCTGGTGCTGAAGCTCTGCACCGTCGTGACGAATCCGGCGGCGTCGAGCTTGCCCTTCACGTAGCTGACGGAGGCGGCGTACCCCGAGCGACCCGTGTAGCGGTTGCCGCCGTTGGCGGTGGCGATCGACTGGAGCTGGTCGAGGTGGGCCTTGGTGTTGGTGACCGAGATGTCGGGGCTCGTGGCCGCCTGCGTCGCCGGTGCGAGGGCGACCATGCCAGCGGCGACGACCGCGGTGGCGGTCAGCGGCGCGAGGAGGCGACGGGCGGCAGTGACACGGTGCTGCGTGGAAGGCATGGGTGGCTCTCTGGTGGCGGCCCGACGGGTGCGGACGGTGCGGGCACGAAGGGGGTACGGGGCGCAGCCGCAGCCACGAGGCACGCGACCCCCTGGGTGTGGGGGCGGGGCCGAGACCTGGACGGGGGCCGGCACTCATCCGAGCGCCGGCCCCCGTCCCCTCGTCAGCTGGTGGCGAGGGCGGTGTCGTCGACGACGAAGGACGTCTGCAGCGAGGAGTCCTCGCTGAGCAGGAACTTCACCGAGACGGTCTTGCCCTTGTAGGCCGTCAGGCTGAACGACTTCTGCGTGTACGTCGCGTTCGTGCCGACGTTGGAGTAGGTCGCCAGCGTCGTGGTGGTCGAGCCATCGACGACCTGCACCTTCATGGTGTCGTAGGCCGTGCTCCCGGACTCCGCGGTGTCACTGCGCATCCAGAACGACAGCGTCGCAGCGGTGGCACTCGAAGGGATCGCGACACTCTGCGAGACGGTCTCGGTCGAGGTCGAGCCGTTGCCACCGAGCCACAGCTTCCAGCTGCCCGTGCGGGCGGGGCGGCCGGTGTTGTTGGTGATCGGGCCGGCGGTGCCGGTCCAGTTCACCGCCCCCGACTCGAAGCCGGGGTTGAGCAGCAGGTTCCCCCCGGTGGGCGGGGGCGTGGTGCCACCGCAGGTCTCCGAGCCCGCCGGGACGGCGATGGCATCGAAGGACTTCTCGACGGCGGTGCAGGTGGCACTCGTGGCGCCGAAGAGCTCCTTGGCCGAGGCGATCGCACCGTTGCGTGCCGCGGCGTAGTTGCTGTTCGAGGTGAGCTTGGTGGACAGCGTGCGGTACCAGACCTTCTCGATGTTGGTCCGACCTGCGCCGGTCACTGCGGGAGCACCCCCGCAGGTGGGGCTGTTGTACGCGACCCCGTTGATCGTCTTGGCGCCCGAGCCCTCGGAGGCCATGTAGAACCAGTGGTTCAGCGGGCCAGAGGAGTAGTGCGGGTCCAGGTTCTTGGTGCCGGTGGTCCAGCAGTCCTGGGACGCGCCGTCCTTGCTGGGCTTGTCCATGTAGCGCAGCGGGGTGCCGTTGCCGTTGATGTTGATCTTCTCGCCGATGAGGTAGTCACCCGGGTCGGCGGCGCTGTTCGCGTAGAACTCGACGGCGGTGCCGAAGATGTCGGAGGTGGCCTCGTTCAGGCCGCCGGCGTCACCCGAGTAGACCAGCCCGGCGGTGTTCTCCGTGACGCCGTGGCTCATCTCGTGGGAGGCGACGTCGATCGAGGTGAGCGGCTTGGCGTTGCCGGCCCCGTCGCCGTACGTCATCTGGGTGCCGTCCCAGAAGGCGTTGTTGTAGGCGTTGCCGTAGTGGACCCGGCTGCGCGCTCCGACTCCGTTGTTCCAGATCCCGTTGCGCCCCAACATGTTCTTGTAGTAGGCGAAGGTCTTCTCGGCGCCGTACTGCGCGTCGACGCCGGCGGTCTGGCGCGAGCTGGTGGAGCCGTTGCCCCAGATGTTGTCGGCGTCGGTGAACTGCGTGCCGGTGCCGGACGTGGCACCGTTGAGGTCGGTCGTGTAGTTGCCGACCGAGTCCTTGAGCAACCAGCTGCTGCCGGACTGGATCGAGTTCAGGGTGACGGTGCCGGAGTACATCGAGTTGCCGGTGCCCTCGACGACCTCGTCCCACGAGGTCAGGACTGCGCCGCTCTTGGCGTCGACCAGGGTGTGGAGGCGACTCGGGGTCTGGTCGGCCTTGACGCCCTCGGTCACGACGTCCCAGGCCAGGCGCGGTGATCCCCCGCCGGCCCAGACGACGAGCTCGCCGTCGTTCTTCTTCGGCGCGTAGCCGGCCCGCTTGGCACCCGAGCTCTCCGCGGAGGTCTCGGCGACCGTCGGGGCGGTCGACGCGACGGCAACCTTGCCGGTGCCGTTCCAGCGCACGTCGCGCACCGCGCCGGTCGTGGCCTTCTCGACGACCAGGTCGCCGCCGACGACACGCAGACCCTTGTAGGTCCGGTCGTAGCGGACGTGCTGGGTGCCGTCACGGTCGGTGACGGTGCTGCGGACGACGAGCTTCTCGTCGGGCGAGAGCCCCAGGGCGCTGCGGACCTGGTCGGCGCCGGCCTGGGCGGTGACGACGCCGGGCGCCTGGATGGGTGCCGCGGTGGGGGCGGCCGACGCGGCGGACAGTGGGGTGGCCACTGCTGCAGCGACTGCGACGCCGAGTGCGGCGCCGGTGGACAGTCGGATCACGAGTGTTCCTCTTCTCGAACAGGGCGCGACGTGGGTTCCGCGCCAGGGGCGACGTCGATCCCCTCCGAGACGGCACAGTGACCGTGGGCTTCGGCGCCGTGCTGACCTAACTCTTCGCCCGGGCGCAGGGTCAATGGATCTGGCGAAGACTTTGCCAAATGCGTGGGAACCTGCGGTGCAAGGGGGCTGCGGGCCCTGCTTCTTCTGCTGTTGGCCAAGGTCGTGTCAGGACGAGGCGGGCCGCGAGCCCCGACGTCCACGCCTCGGCACGTCCGATCCACCATGCGGTCGCCGCACGTAACCAGCAGGCCGTCGTCGTCGTTGTCCGAGCACCGAGGCGCGGCCAGACCGGCATCGCCCGATCTCCCGAGGAGGCCCGATGTCGCGCCGCGCACCGTCCCGAGTCCGCCGGCTCAGCGCCCTGGTGCTCGCCCCTCTCGCCGTCGCGGCGGTGGCGGGCGCCGCGGGCCCGGCCACCGGAGCCACCTCCACACCCACGGGTCCACGGCCTGCTGTGGCGCTGGGAGCCGTCGACACCTACACCGGGCTGGAGTTCACCGTGCCCGCCGGTCGCGACGACCTCGGGCGGCCGCAGACGTGCACCATCGACGCCGACCTGTACAAACCGCGCTCGGCGACCCCGTCCGCCCGGGTGCCGACGATCCTGACGACCAACGGCTTCGGTGGCAGCAAGGACGACCAGGCCGGGCTCGGCAGGGCGTTCGCTGCTCGCGGCTACACCGTGCTGTCCTACACCGGCCTCGGGTTCCCCGACAGCGGCTGCAAGATCTCGCTCGACGACCCCGGCGTCGACGGGGTGGCGGCCTCGTCGCTGGTGACGTTCCTCGGCGGGGGTGGCAGCGCGCCATACGCCTCCGCCCACGTGGGCGGGACGACCCGGGGCGCCGGGAGGCTCACCGTCGACTGGACCGTCCTGGACGATGCCGTCGAGCACGACCCACGGCTCGGCATGCTGGGTGGTTCGTACGGAGGCCAGATCCAGTTCGCCACCGCGGCCACCGACGCCCGCGTGGACACCCTCGTCCCCCTCATCACGTGGAACGACCTGCGCTACTCCTTGGCTCCCAACAACACCAGCCTGACCCGAGGGGTGACGTACGCGAACTCCAACCCCGGCACCGAGAAGGTCGGGTGGACCGGGTTGTTCTTCGGCGTCGGCATCCTCGACGGCCTCCAGGGTTCCGCGATCGACCCCAGTCGCAACGTCGGCTGTCCGAACTTCGTCCTCGAGGCCTGCCGGGCCAAGGCCACCCTCGACACCCTCGGATACCCCACCCCCGACACCTACCGCCTCACGGACCGGGTCTCGGTGGCCCACTACGCCGACCGCGTCACGGTGCCGACCTTCCTCATCCAGGGGCAGAACGACACCCTCTTCAACCTCCAGGAGGCCGTCGCGACCTACCGCTCGCTGAAGTCGCGCGGCGTTCCCGTGGCGATGGCTTGGCAGTCCTGGGGGCACTCGGGCGGGGCGAACGGCAGCACCGGTGCGGCTCCCGGTGAGCTCGACCTCACCGGCCAGCACATCGAGGACACCTACCTCGGCCTGCGGGTCAGGAACTGGTTCGACCACCACCTGAGGGATTCCTCCGTCCCGACCGGACCCGAGTTCGCCTACTTCCGCGACTGGGTCGGCTACACCGGCAGTGCCGCGCCCGCCTACGCCGGCGCCTCGTCCTACCCCGTCGGCACCCGCCGCACGTGGTACCTGTCCGCCGCCGACGAGCTGGTCGGCTCCAGGGCCCAGATCCAGCCCGGTTCGACGTCGTGGTCCAACCCGGGCCTGGGGGCGCCGACCTCCTACACCGAGGTCTCCGGACTGGAGGGTCAGGTCCCGCTGCCCGCCGGCCTGAAGACCCCGTTCGACACCCCGGGCACGTTCGGGGCGTGGTCGACCGCTCCCCTGACCTCTGCGGTGGACGTGGTCGGGTCGCCGACCCTGGACGTGCGGTTCGAGTCACCGACCGTCGCGGCGACCCAGGCCATCGGTCCCGCCGGCCAGCTCGTGGTCTTCGCGAAGCTCTACGACGTGGCGCCGGACGGCTCGAAGACCCTGGTCCACAAGCTGATCAGCCCGGTGCGCGTCGCCGACGTCACCCAGTCGGTCCACATCGAGCTCCCGGCGATCGTCCACCGCGTCGAGCGCGGGCACCGGCTGCAGCTCGCGCTGGCCAGCACCGACGCGGCCTACAAGAACGCGTATGCCGTCCAGCCGGTCACGGTGCGGGCGTCACCGACGGCGCCGGCCAGGCTGAGCGTGCCGGTCGTGCGCTGAGCCTCCTGCGGGCGGCGCCGGGGTCCCTGCGGCGGGCGGGCCCTAAGGCGGCGCCTCCTGCGGGTCTACTGCTGGGTGACGTTGCCCCGGACCCACGCCACGATCTCGGTCGTGGTCGCGCCCGGGGTGAAAACCTTGGCGACGCCGATCTTGGCGAGCTCGGGGATGTCGGCCTCGGGAATGATGCCGCCACCGAAGACGACGATGTCGGCGGCGTCACGCTGCGCGAGCAGGTCCATCACCTTGGCAAACAGGGTCATGTGCGCGCCGGAGAGGACCGACAGGCCCACGGCGTCCGCGTCCTCCTGGATGGCTGCCTCGACGATCTGTTCGGGCGTCTGGTGCAGGCCGGTGTAGATGACCTCCATCCCGGCGTCACGCAGCGCACGCGCCACGACCTTGGCGCCCCGGTCATGGCCGTCCAGGCCCGGCTTGGCCACGACCACGCGCAACGGTGAGCTCGTCATGGCCGCAGACTATCCACTCCGTGGACAGATCCGGACATCGCCTCGGGCGATGCGCGCCACACCCCGTCGTCCGGGGCGGTAGCCGCGCGCCGTGACCCACGCTCGACTAGATTCGACAGGTCATGTCGCAGATCAACCCGGACCCGCAGCTGCGCCGACGCGCAGCAGCGTTGCGGTCGGCGTCCGGCGACGTCCCACGACAGGCCCGGGCCCTGGGTCGCCTCGCCGGCTCGACCGCGGGCTCGGCCGTCGGCCGCGTCGCGGACACCGCCGTCGCGGCTGCCACCACCGCCCAGGACGTGGTGGGCGGGGCCGCAAAGGCCCTGGCCACGCCGACAGGACTGGTCGGCGCCGCCGTCGAGGCCGCCTGGCTCACCACGCACCTTGCCCTTTACCCGTGGGGCCTGGTGGGGCGGCACGGTCGCAGCAGCCAGCTGGAGTACCGCGTCGAGCACCTGCCGCCGACCCAGCGGGGCCTGGTCATCTCCGACGTGGAGGCTGCGGGAACACCCATCCTGCTGGTGCACGGCATGGCCGACAACCGGTCGATCTTCACCCTCCTGCGACGCGGCCTGCGCCGCCGCGGCTTCGGCCGCGTGGTGAGCATGAACTACTCGCCGTTCACCGCCGACCTGCGTGTCGCCGCCGCCCAGCTGGCGCAGGAGGTCGAGGCGCTCGTGGCCGAGACGGGGTACGAACGGCTGCACGTGGTGGGCCACTCCATGGGCGGCCTCATCGCCCGCTACTACGTCACCCGCCTCGGCGGCGACGCCCGCGTGCACACGCTGGTGACGCTGGGCACTCCCCACCAGGGCACCTACACGGCCTACGGGTGGCACAACCAGCTGACCCGTCAGCTGCGACCCTCCAGCGCGCTCATGCGCGAGCTCGACGAGCCGGTCCCGCAGTGCCGCACCCGGTTCGTCGTCTACTGGTCCGACCTGGACCAGATGGTCTTCCCGCAGCGCAACGCCGCCCTGCAGCACCCCGACCTCAGCGTGCGCAACATCGACCTGCACGGGGTCGGCCACATGTCGCTGCCCATCATCGGCAGCGTCGTGCACGGCATCTCCTCCACCCTCGCGCACCTCGACGCCGAGGGCCACACGGTCACCCCCGGGGTGACCGAGCTCCCGCGGCGGACCGCCCACCCGGTCCCCTGACCCGACCGACCGGCGCTCGGCAGCCGCGCGACGAGCGGGCACAGGGCGGGCGCAGCACAGCGGTGACCCTGTGGGCACGCGTTTTGGATAACGAACTGGTCACGGTACGGTGGAACCTTCCGTGTCCCCGCACGCAAGGCTTCCCCTCTGTGAGTCCCTCCCCCGCACACCAGGGCCGTCATCGCGCCCCCGGCCGCCACCGCGCTCCCCGACGTGGACCTCGTCTGCCCGCAGCGTTCCGTGGCGGCTCCGTCCTGCCCACCGCCGCAGCAGCCGCCCTGATCGTGACCACCACCGGTGCGAGCGTCGTCGAGACCTCGCCGATGCACGTCGACCTGGCGGGCAACCAGACCACGACCCACGCCCAGGGTGCGGCCCTCGCGGAGTTCGACCGGGTCGAGGCGACCCAGCAGCGTGAGCTGCAGCTCACGCTGGTCGAGAGCCGGAACCTCCAGGCCCAGCGGGTCGCCCGCAGTGCCGAGCGCAAGGCCATCGCGAAAAAGGCCGTCGCCAAGAAGGCGGAACAGAAGAAGGCCGCGCAGAAGAAGGCTGCGGCTGCCGCGATCGCCAGGGCCGAGGCCGCGCGCAAGAACTCCGAGAAGTGGATCATGCCCATCAAGGGTGCGACCTTCACCTCCGGCTACGGCTGGCGCTGGGGACGCATGCACCAGGGCAACGACTTCGGCACCCCGGTCGGGACGCCGCTGCACGCCATGTCCAGCGGCACCGTCCTGTCCGCCGCGTCAGGCGGCGCCTACGGCAACAAGGTCGAGGTCGAGTACTGGGACGGGACGGTCTCGGTCTACGCCCACATGGACTCCATCGGCGTCTCGGTCGGCGACAAGGTGGCTCCCGGCGACGTGGTCGGCACCTCTGGCAACACGGGCCGCTCTACCGGGCCCCACCTGCACCTCGAGATCCACCCCGATGGTGGAGCGGCGATCGACCCCGCTCCCTGGCTCGCGGGCCGCGGCCTGCAGTAGGCCACGGCACCACGACAGAGGCGCCCCGCGGACTTCCGCAGGGCGCCTCCGTCGTGTCCGGGGGACCCGGTCTAGAGCTTCTCGAGGGGGGCGTAACGCAGCAGGAAGCGCTTGACGCCGGTGTCGCCACCGAAGTCGACGTGGGCCTGTGTCTTCTCGCCCTCGCCCTCGGTCTTGACCACCGTCCCCATGCCGTAGCTGTCGTGGGTGACCTTGTCGCCCGCGTGCAGCGAGACCAGGGGGCGGTTGCCGGGCGAACGCACACCGGGACGCTGCGCCAGCCGCGCCACAGCGGGGGTGGAGGACCGCCGGTAGCTCGTCGCGGCCTCGGCGCGCTGCCAGTCCACGAGGTGGTCCGGGATCTCGTCGAGGAAGCGGCTGGCCGGGTTGTACTGCGGCGCCCCCCAGGCGGAACGGACCGCCGCCCGCGACAGGTGCAGCCGCTCACGGGCGCGGGTGATGCCGACGTAGGCCAGTCGGCGCTCCTCCTCGAGCTCCTTGGGATCACCCAGGGAGCGCAGGTGCGGGAACGTGCCGTCCTCGAGTCCGGTGACGAACACCACGGGGAACTCCAGGCCCTTCGCGGTGTGCAGCGTCATCAGCGTCACCACCCCGAGGTCCTCGGCCTCCTTCCCGTCGGGGATCTCGTCGGCATCCGCCACGAGGGAGACCTGCTCCAGGAAGTCCTCGAGGGAGGCGACCTCACCGGTCTGCGCACGGGTCTCGTCGAACTCCTGGGCCACGGCGACGAGCTCGGCGAGGTTCTCGATGCGCGTCTCGTCCTGCGGGTCGCGCGAGGCGCGCAGCTCGGCGAGGTAGCCCGACTTCTCGATGACCGCCTCGAGCAGGACGCCGACGCCCTGCTCGTCGTCGGCGTGGACCCGGCCGAGCTCCTCGAGCAGACCCGTGAACCCCTTGATCGCCGCAACCGACCGGGTCGCGATGCCGGGGGCGTCCTCGGGACGGCCCAGGGCCGCCACGAACGGGACGCGCTCGCGCTCGGCCAGAGCCGAGATGCAGGCCTGGGCCCGGTCGCCGATGCCGCGCTTGGGCACGTTGAGGATCCGGCGCAGGTTGACCGTGTCGGTGGGGTTGGAGATGACGCGCAGGTAGGCCAGGGCGTCCTTGACCTCGCGGCGCTCGTAGAACCGCGTCCCGCCGACGACCTTGTAGGGCAGCCCGACCCGCACGAAGACCTCTTCGAGGGCCCGGGACTGGGCGTTGGTGCGGTAGAAGACCGCGACGTCCTTGGGCTTGACGCCCGCGGAGTCACCGAGCTCGTCGATCTGCTTGGCGACGAAGGCCGCCTCGTCGTGCTCGTTGTCACCGACGTAGCCCACGATGAGGGCGCCGTCGCCGCTGTCTGTCCAGAGGTTCTTCTTGCGGCGCTCGGGGTTCTTGGCGATGACCGAGTTGGCTGCCTGCAGGATGGTCTGGGTCGAACGGTAGTTCTGCTCCAGCAGGATGGTCCGCGCGTCGGGGTAGTCCTGCTCGAACTCGACGATGTTGCGGATCGTGGCGCCCCGGAACGCGTAGATGGACTGGTCCGCGTCACCGACCACCACCAGCTCGGCGGGGGGCACCTCGGGGCCGTCGCCCAGCGGCATACCGACGGTGCCGGCGGCACCACCGACCAGCTCCCGGACGAGCTGGTACTGCGCGTGGTTGGTGTCCTGGTACTCGTCGACCAGGACGTGGCGGAACCGGCGCCGGTAGTGCTCGGCGACGTCGGGGAACGCCTGGAGGATGTTGACCGTGGTCATGATCAGGTCGTCGAAGTCGAGGGCGTTGGCCTGCCGCAGGCGACGCTGGTAGCCGGTGTAGGCCTCGGCGAGCATCCGCTCCTGGTGGGTGCCCTCGGTGACCTGGGAGGAGAAGGTCTCCTCGTCGACGAGCTCGTTCTTTAGGTTGGACACCTGGTGGCTGAACGAGCGCGGCGGGTAGCGCTTCGGGTCCAGGTCGAGGTCGCGCATGACCATGGCCATGAGTCGCTGGCTGTCGGCGGCGTCGTAGATGGAGAAGGTCGACTTCAGCCCCACCTTGCCGGCCTCGCGGCGCAGGATCCGCACGCACGCCGAGTGGAACGTCATGACCCACATCGCCTTGGCGCGCGGCCCGACGAGGGCGGCGACGCGCTCGCGCATCTCGGCGGCGGCCTTGTTGGTGAACGTGATCGCGAGGACCTGGCCGGGCTGCACGCCGCGGGCACCGAGCAGGTAGGCGATCCGGTTGGTGAGGACGCGGGTCTTGCCCGACCCCGCACCGGCCACGATGAGCAGCGGGGAGCCCTCGTGCAGGACCGCCTCCCGCTGCTGGGTGTTGAGGCCCTCGAGGAGGCTCTCGGGGTCGGCGTGACGGGCCGCGGCGTCGTCCGGGCCGTGGCCCTCGGCGGCAGCCTGCGCCCAGGTCGGCACGCCGCGCTCGTCCACCGCGGTCGCCCGGGCAGCGGCCGCGCTCGGCCGGGCGCCGGGCGGGTCGTTCGGGCCCTGCTCGTTGAAGGGCATCAGGTCGTCGAAGAGCGTGCTCATGTTGTGCCCAGCCTACGGTGCCGGGCGGACAGGCCGGCCCTCGCGACCCCTGCCGAGGAGCACCACCCTCTGCGCTCCCTGCCTCGGCGGGTGGTGCCGTCACGTACCTGTGGATGGTGGCCGCGGTCCTGCCCTGCCGACGTGGTCCCCACCGCGTACCGTGACCGCGTGACCGACGACGACCGCGTGGGCGACGTGCACCCTGTCACGGGACAGGTCTTCGACTCGCCCGTGCCGCCCGGCACCGGCTGGCCCGGGGACCCGGCCACGCGGCACACCGCGGTGGCCCGCTCCCCCGAGGCCGTGGCGGACCTCGCCGCAGGCGCCACCGACGTGGCCGAGCTCGACGCGCGCGTCACCGTCTGCCGGGCCTGCCCGCGGCTGGTGAACTGGCGCGAGTCGGTGGCCACGACGGGTCGGCGGGCCTCCTTCGCCGACCAGCCCTACTGGGGCCGGCCCGGTCCCGGATTCGGCGACCCCGATGCGCAGGTCCTCGTCGTGGGGCTCGCGCCGGCAGCCAACGGCACCAACCGCACGGGCCGAATGTTCACCGGCGACCGGTCCGGTGACTGGCTGTATGCCGCGCTGCACCGCGGCGGGTACGCCAGCCAGCCGCAGTCGTGGGCGGCCGGTGACGGGCTCGTGCTGCGCAACCTGCGGATCGTGGCTGCCGTGCGCTGCGCTCCACCGGACAACAAGCCGACGACCCGGGAGAAGGCGACCTGCGCCCCGTGGCTCGACCGCGACCTCGCCCTGGCGGCGCCGCGGCTGCGGTCGGTGCTGGCGTTGGGGGCGATCGGCTGGGACGCCGTCCTGGGCAGTGCCCGCCGCTCGGGCTGGGACGTCCCCCGTCCGAAGCCGAGGTTCGGGCACGGCGCCGAGACGGTGCTGACGACCCCGGACGGACGCGCGGTACGACTCGTCGGCAGCTACCACGTGAGCCAGCAGAACACCTTCACCGGCAAGCTCACCGAGGCGATGCTCGACGCAGCGATCGCGCGGCTCGCGTAGTCGGTTCAGGTCCGGCTCGCCTAGGGTCGGGACATGACGTCCTCCCCCACCTCCCGAGCCCTCGTGGTTACGCGCTCCGGCGACTCCTCGGTCCTGGAGGTCCAGGACCGGGCCGTGCAGCCCCCCGGCGCGGGCGAGGTCCAGGTGGAGGTGGCTGCCGTGGGCGTCAACTTCATCGACGTCTACCAGCGCCAGGGCGTCTACCCGATCCCGACGCCGTACGTGTCCTGCTCCGAGGGCGCCGGCACGGTCCGTGCCGTCGGCCCGGAGGTCACCGAGCTCGCCGTCGGCGACCGGGTCGCCTGGGGGCAGGGGCTCGGCGCCGCCGCCCAGGTCGTCAACCGTGATGTCGAGTCGCTCGTCCCCGTGCCCGAGGGGGTCGAGCTCGACGTCGCCGCTGCCGCGATGCTGCAGGGCATGACGGCGCACTACCTCGCCAACTCCACGTATGCCGTGGGGCCGGGGACCGTGGCCCTGGTCCACGCCGCCGCAGGTGGGGTGGGCCAGCTGCTCGTGCAGCTGGTCAAGGCCAAGGGTGGTCGGGTCATCGCGACCGCCGGCTCCGCAGCCAAGCTCGACATCGCGACGGCACTCGGAGCAGACGCGACCATCAACTACGCCGAGACCGACGACCTTGCCGCGCAGGTGCGAAAGGCCAACGGGGACAAGGGAGTCGACGTCGTCTACGACGGCGTGGGCAGATCCACGTTCGATGCGTCCCTCGCCTCCCTGCGCCCGCGCGGGCTGATGGTGCTGTTCGGTGGTGCCAGCGGTCAGGTCCCGCCCTTCGACCTGCAACGGCTCAACACCGGTGGTTCGCTGTTCGTGACGCGACCGACGCTGGCCAGCTACGTCGCCACCCGTGCCGAGCTGCTCGAGCGGGGCACCTCGGTCCTCGGGGACATCGCCGCCGGACGCCTCGCGATCGACGTCGGCGGTCGCTATCCCTTGGCCGAGGCGGCCCGGGCGTACGACGACCTCGAGGCTCGCCGCACCACGGGCAAGCTGCTGCTCGTCCCCTGACGCCGTGCCGTGACACCGTGCGGAGGCGCCCTCACCGCAACGGGCGTCAGCTCATCCGGTCCAGCACCATGGGCGCGAGGAGCTCGGCGTACTCCTTGTTGAGGTGGTCCCGGTCGAAGTAGACGCTCACGCCACCGACGACCGCGAAACACTGCTGGTCGGTGCAGAAGAGGTCGGTGAGGTCGATCAGGCGCACCCGGCGGTTGCTGCTTGCCCGGGCCGCGTCCGCCAGCGGGTCGACCGGCTGGGCCCGCGCCCGGTCGACGGCGCACTCCCTCGGGTCGTCCGCGTGCAGCGCGACGCAGTCGGCCGGCCGGACGGCCTGGTTCAGCGGCGGGTCGGCGAGCACGTAGACCATGGCGCCCGCGTCCGTCCAGCGCTTCCACGTGGCATCCAGCCCGGTGGCGAACTGCGCGGCCTGGGAACGGCCCGAACCGTCGTCGACCGCCTGCCGGCGCGCGTACGTGGACGTGAACACGATGTCGGGGCGATCGGAGGCGACCGCGTCCGTCACCCTGGTGGCCCAGTCCACGCAGGCCTGCGCCTTGGCCTGGTCGGTCGAGCCGTTGTAGCCCTTGAAGGCCACGTCTGCGACCGGGCAGCCGCCCAGGAACGCGGTCTTGACCACCCAGTGGCGCGCCTTGCCGAGGGCGAAGATGGTGTTCTGCCACTGCTGGCCGTGCGAGTCACCGACCAGCCACACGACGTCCGTCTCCGCTCGCCCGCCCGAGAAGTCGCAGACCAGGTGCGTGCGGGTGTCGCCGGACATCAGCTCGTCGCGACTGTCGCCGCACTCCTTCGGCCGGTTCCAGTACTGGTTGGCCTTGGACATCACCGGGACCGCCGCCCGGCCGAACGGGTCCGCGCAGCGGGCCCCCGGCAGCAGCGCCTGCGGCCCGTGGCAGGGGCTCGCCGCGATGGCGGCCGCGGTGCGTCGGGCGTCGGCCTCCTGGACGTCCGCTGCGCGCAGCTGGGCAGCAGCCATGCCGGACAGCAGGGCCATCCCCACGACCATCGCGACGAAGGTGCGCTCCGTCGACGCGGTGAGCACGCGCCAGCGCTGCCCGCGGTCCTCCACGAACGTCTTGGTCGCCCCCGCCAGCAGCACGGAGGACAACAGGACCACCAGCTTGTCGATGGTGGACAGCGGTCGGTCGAGCGCGAACGGGACGATGACGACCAGGGGCCAGTGCCACAGGTACAGCGAGTAGGAGACATTCCCCAGGTACTGGACCAGGGGCCAACGCAGCACCCCCTGCAGCACGGGAGTCCGACCGTCGGAACCGGCGACGATGACCAGGGCCGTCCCCAGCACGGGGACGAGCGCCACCCAGCCCGGGAACGCCGTGGCGTCGTCGAACACCATGGCTGCGGCGGCGATCGACGCGAACCCGGCCAGGCCCGCCAGCCGTGCCGTCCCGGCCGCGATGGGCAACCGGCCTGCGACCATGGCGGCCAGCGCTCCCGCCCCGAACTCCCAGGTGCGCACCGGCGTCACGAAGTACGCCTGGTTAGGCGTGGCCGAGGTGATCACCACCGACGCCACCAGCCCGAGCGCCGTCACCACCGACATGCCAGCGATCAGCGTCCCCACCCGCGACAGGCGGCCGCGGGCACCCAGCCGGAACAGCCCCAGGAGCAGCAGCGGCCACAGCAGGTAGAACTGCTCCTCCACCGAGAGCGACCAGTAGTGCTGGGCGACCGTGGCCGACTCGGCCGAGGCCGAGTAGTCCACCGACTTGGCCGCCAGGATCCAGTTCTCGGCGTACAGCGTGCTGGCCAGCACCTCGTGGGCCGTGCTGGCCCAACGAGAGAACGGCAGCCACACCATCGAGGCCACCAGGGATGCCGCCAGCACCAGGAAGGCAGCCGGCAGCAACCGGCGGATGCGCCGGGCGTAGAAGGCACCGAGACGGAGCCGACCCGTGCTCGTCAGCTCCTTCAGCAGGTGCGAGGAGATCAGGAAACCGGAGATGACGAAGAAGACGTCCACGCCGACGTACCCGCCGGTCAGCCGGTTCGGCCACAGGTGGTTGAGGACGACCAACATGACGGCAAGGGCCCGCAGCGCCTGGATGTCGGCCCGGAACGTGCGTCGCCCGACCTGGCTCGAACGGGTGCCGGTTGAGCTGCCGTGCACGTGTTCGGCGATGCTCATGCGTTCCTTCGGCTCATGGTGGACCCGGCGGAGTCGGCCATGGCGCCATCCCTACCGGGTCGGGTTCAGCCGCCGATTCTAGTTCAGGCTGTGGCGCCACCCGTGCAGGTGAGACCCCGACCTCGCCCTGCCGGCCCGCCCCACCCGGACCGTCACTGCTTCGGGGCAGGATGGAGCCATGGCACCCGAGGTCGCGCCCGCCGTCCGGCCGTGGGTGCTGCACGTCGACCTCGACCAGTTCATCGCCGCGGTGGAGGTGCTGCGCCGACCCGAGCTGGCCGGCCTCCCGGTGATCGTGGGTGGTCGCGGGGACCCCACCGAGCGGGCCGTCGTCTCGACGGCCTCCTACGAGGCGCGCGAGTTCGGGGTCCACTCCGGCATGCCCCTCAAGCTCGCCGTCCGCAAGTGCCCGCAGGCGGTGGTGCTGGCGGTCGACGGCCCGGCGTACGACGCGGCCTCGGCCGAGGTGATGGCCACCCTCAAGGCCGTTCCCGGAGCGGTGGTGCAGGTGCTGGGCTGGGACGAGGCCTTCGTCGGCATCGAGTCCGGCGACCCCTGGGCCGTGGCCCGGGCCATCCAGTCAGCCGTGCTCGAGCGCACCGACCTGCACTGCTCGGTGGGGGTCGGCGACTCGACCGTGCGGGCCAAGATCGCCACCGACTTCGGCAAGCCCCGCGGGGTCTTCGAGCTGACCCGCGAGAACTGGTTCGAGGTGATGGGTGACCGACCGACCGTCGCCCTGTGGGGGGTCGGGGCGCGCATCGCCGCCCGTCTGGCTCGCCACGGCATCGAGACCGTGCGCGACCTCGCGGTCGCCGACGAGGCCGTCCTCGCCGCAGAGTTCGGTCCCTCCATGGGACCGCACTACGGGCGCCTCGGTCGCGGCGAGGGGGCCACGACGATCGACGACTCCCCGTGGATCGCCCGCGCCCACGGCCGGGAGACCACCTACCAGACGAACCTCGTCGACCCACGAGAGATCTCGAGCGCCCTGCGAGTGCTGGCCGAGCAGGTGGTCGAGGACATCCGGCGCGAGGAGCGGGCCTGTGCGCGGGTGCACCTCAAGGTGCGCTTCGCGCCGTTCTTCACCACGACCCGGATCCGCAAGCTCGCCGAGCCGACCTTCGACCCCGCCGTCATCGCAGCGACGGCGCTGGACCTGTTGCAGGCGCTGGAGGACGACAGGCCGATCCGCCTGCTCGGCGTGCGGGCCGAGATGGTGCCGCCCGACGGAGGCTACGAACCACCTCGCACCACCGGCCGCGGCGGCCCACCCGCGCAGTAGCCATCCGACGGGCCACCCACCCCTCGGGGCGTCAGTGCCAGACGGCGGCGATGACGACGTTGAGCGCGCCGAGGGCACCGGCGGCCCGGATGAGGCCGCTGGCGTCCTGACCGCGGCGGGCGCGACCGCGGCCGACCTCGATCAGGGCGACCGCAACGAGTGCGACGACGAGCTTCACGCCGATCTTGGCGTGGTCGAGGTCCTCGTCGAGCGAGCTCACGGCTTCGGCGAGGCCGACCAGGACGAGCCCGGTGACGAGCTGGGCACGGGCGCCCCAGGCCATCACGGTGGTGGACGCCCCACCGGTGAGCAGGACCAGCCAGCCGCCGACCAGGGCGGCCATGCCGAGGAGGTGGGCGATGACGAACACGTCGTAGACGAGCTGCATACCTGCCAGCCTATCGGCGTCCCCCCGAGCCCCAGCCGTCACGCCGGCTGGAGATGCCGCCAGTGACCGCCCGGGTTAGCGTCGATAAGGACCAGCCCGAGCCCGGGCGTCCGCCGACGAAGGAGCCGACCGTGACCGAGTCCCACCCGAGCAGCACGACCCACGACCCCGACGCAGTCGCGAGGGTCCGTGACCTCGTCAAGGACCAGCGGACCTGCATGTTCACCACGATCGGGCCCGATGGTGCCCTCGTCAGCCGGCCCATGGCCACCCAGGAGGTCGAGTTCGACGGTGACCTGTGGTTCTTCACCGAGGCCTCCTCCCCCAAGGTTGCCGAGGTGCAGGCCGACCCGCGCGTCAACGTCGGCTTCGCGGGCACGTCATCGTGGGTGTCGGTCGCCGGGACCGCCGAGGTCGTGCGGGATCCGGCCAAGAACGAGGAGCTGTGGAACCCCTTCGCCGAGGCGTGGTTCGCCAAGGGTCCCCAGGACCCGGACGTGGTGCTGCTGAAGGTGCGCGGTGAGAGCGCGGAGTACTGGGACAGCCCCGGGGGCCGGGTCGCCAGCGTCATCGCCCTCGTGAAGAGCAAGGTCACCGGGGACAAGCCCGACGTCGGCGACAACGAGACCGTCGCGCTGTAGGCGGCCGGTCAGAGCAGGCGTCGACCCATCGCCCACGCGGTCAGCTCGTGCCGCGAGGACAGCTGCAGCTTGCGCAGCACCGAGGAGACATGAGTCTCGACGGTCTTGATCGAGATGAACAGCTCCTTGGCGACCTCCTTGTACTGGTAGCCGCGGGCGATGAGGCGCATCACCTCGCGCTCGCGGGCCGAGAGGCGGTCGAGCTCCTCGTCGACCTCCGCGATCTCGCCCGCCGCCGCACCGAAGGCGTCCAGGACGAAGCCCGCGAGCCGTGGTGAGAACACCGCGTCGCCGTCGGCCACGCGCTGGATCGCCCGGGTCAGGTCGGTCGCGCTGATGGTCTTGGTGACGTAGCCGCGGGCACCTGCCCGGATCACAGCGATCACGTCCTCCGCGGCGTCGGAGACCGACAGGGCCAGGAACCGCACCGGTTGGCCGTCGGTGGTCTCGAGTCCACGACAGCCGTGCAGGACGTCGACCCCGCCGTTGCCGTTCCCGCCCGGCAGGTGGACGTCGAGCAGGACCACGGGCGGTCGCGTCCGGCGGATCAGCGCGATGGCGGTGTCGACGTCCGGCGCCTCGCCCACGATGGAGACCACCCCGCCCAGCTCGGCCTTGACCCCGGAGCGGAACATCCGGTGGTCGTCCACGAGGACGACCTCGACAGGTTTGCGCTCAGGCGTGTTCACGGGTCTCCTCGGGGACGGGCTGCTGTGGCGGGTGGGGTGCCGACTGGCTCGCCGGTGGGGTCGGTCACCGGCACCGCGGGGAGGGTGAGCACGACCTCGGTGCCGTGCTCGAGGCGACGCACCCGCGCCGTACCCCCGTGGCGCTCCATCCGACCGAGGATGGACTGGCGCACCCCGAGGCGGTCCTCGGGTACGTCGTCGGGCTCGAACCCCGGGCCGTGGTCGCGGACGAACGCCTCGACCCCTGACGGCCCGACCTCGAGGTACAGCGACACCGGGGGTGCACCATGGCGCACGGCGTTCAGGAGGGCCTCGCGCACCGCGCGGGTCAGGGCCTGGCCGCCGTCGTCGAGCGGCCGGTCACCGGTGGACACGACATCGACGGGTATGCCGTGCAGGTCCTCGACCTCGTGCGCCACCTCTGCCACCCCGGTAGCCAGGGTGGCGCTGCTGTCGGTCGGTCCGGCATAGAGCCAGGACCGCAGCTCGCGTTCCTGCGCGCGGGCGAGCTGGGTGACAGCGGCGGGGTCGTCGGACTTGCGCTGGATGAGTGCCAGGGTCTGCAGGACGGAGTCGTGCAGGTGGGCCGCGATGTCGGCGCGCTCGGTGGCGCGGGCTCGCTCGGCCTGCTCGTGCCTCAGGTCCGCCCAGAACCGCAGACCCCACGGAGCCGCGATCAGCGCGACCCCGGCGAGCACGGCGACCACCGCGGCACCGATGTCCCAGATGGCTCCGAGCGAGCGGCCGCGAGTGGCCATGATGACCAGTCCGGCGAGCGCCAGGACGCCTCCGAAGACCAGGCGCGCAGCACTGAACCGGCCCGTCCCCGACTCGCCTCCGAGCCAGCGACCGCGCTGCCGGTCGTCGAGCTGGGACCACGCGAGCACCGCGCCGGCCGCCACGACGAGCAGGGGCAGGAGGATCCCGAGCCGGGCGTTGAGGCCGGCGTTCTGGGCGACGACGGCGAGCCCGACCGCGAGCATGAGACCGCCGACCAAAAGCACCCGGGTGGCATCGCGCTCGGCCTCGGGCAGCGGCTCGACCACCGCGGGCCCCGCACCCTGTCCAGCCGGGGACGCCGGGTCCATCGTGGGGCGCTGGCCTGCGACCAGGCCACCGCGGGACAGCGGTGTCATCGCCCACAGGAACACGTAGGCCACCAGCCCGGCCCCCGTCGGGATCGACAGCAGCACGAACAGCACGCGGATCCAGCGCACCGACCAGCCGAGGTGCTCGGCCAGCCCGGCGCTCACCCCGGCGATCACCTTGCCCTCGGCCGGGCGGGTGAGGACACGACGAGCGGCACGGCGCTCTGCGGCCCTCGCCGCCTGTGGGGGTAGGGGCCGCTCGTAGGGAGTCGGCATGCCCTCATCCTGACCTACTCAGGGGCCGAAACCGAGCCCGCTCAGGGTGCAGCGAGGCCCTTTCGGGGTCGGTTCAGGGTCGACCCTCATGGTTCGACCCGTCCCGCGTCGCCACCATGGAGGACATGACGCAGACCACTGGGCCCACGACCGGCTCGACGAACGACACCAACGGCTCCGGCCTCGACCGGTTCTTCGGCTGGCTCCGGTCGATCGACCTGCGCCGCGACGGCGACGACAAGTGGCTCGCCGGGGTGTGCTCCGGCATCGCCACCCGACTCGGCGTGGACCCCATCGTCATCCGGGCCGTCCTGGTGCTGCTCGTCGTGATGGGCGGCCTGGGCATCACCGTCTACCTCATCGCCTGGGCCTTCGTGCCCAACGACAAGGAGGACATCGTCGCCGAACGCGCCCTGCGCGACGGTGACGTGCTGGCCATCATCCTGCTGGTCGTGATCGGGCTGTCGCTGCTCGGAGGCACCGGGTTCGTCGGCGACGTACCCGGCATGGGCTGGATCTGGTGGGTCGTCCTTCCGGTCGCGGTGGTGGTCTGGCTGGTGGTCCGCAAGCGCAACCCCCGCCCCGTCGTCCACGCCACCGCCGGACAGGGCACGGCAGCCCAGGGCACGGCCGGGCAGGGCACGGCAGCGCAGGGCACGGCCGGGCAGGGCACGGCAGCCGCCGGCTCCGCCCAGGGCGTGACGTGGAGCGCACCCACGGCGCCGTACGGCTCGGCAGCCCCGTACGGCTCGCCCAGCCCGTACGGTTCGCAAGCCCCCTACGGCTCGACCGGCCCGTACGGCTCGGCGACGCCCCCCGGCGGCGCACTTCCCCCGGGGCCCCCCAGCGCTCAGCAGCCCCGGCCTCCCCAGCCGCAGCCGCCCCGGCCCCCGCGGGCTCCCAGGGTGCCGAGACGGCGCTCGGGTGGTCTGGGCGCGACGCTGCTGGTCAGCGGCCTGGCCGTCGCGGCGTACGGACTCGTGTCGTGGGCCCACCGGGCAGGCGACTGGGCGGGCAGCGAGCAGACGGTCGCCCTGGGTGCCGCCCTCGGCGTCATCGGCCTGGGCGTCCTGGTCCTCGGGCTGGCGGGGCGGCGCGCAGGGCTGACGGGGTTCATCGCCGTCGTGCTGGCCCTGGTCACCTGGGCCGCCTCGGTCGTGCCGGACATCGCATTCGGTGGGGGCATCGGCGAGCGGGTCTGGCGGCCCTCGGCGACGGACACCACGGCGTCCTACCGGCTGGGCCTCGGCTCGGCCGACCTCGACCTGTCCCGGCTGCCCGACGACCCCGGTACCGCCCGGCAGGTCACGGCCCGGGTCGGCGTGGGCGAGCTGCGGATCCGCATCCCGCAGGGCCTGACCGTCGAGGTGCGCAGCTCGGTGAACGCCGGCGACATCACGCGGACGGACTTCGGGTCGTTCGACCCGCTGCCGCCGTCGCCGGGCTCGGACCCACTGGTCTACGCCGACACCAACGACAACGGCCGGAACATCAGCACGGTCCACACCTTCGGCGAGGGCACCCCGGACGTGGTCATCGACGCGCACGTCGGCCTCGGCCAGATCCTGATCGGCAAGGAGTGAACCCCATGACTGACACCAGCGACCAGACCGGCAAGCGCCACCCGGACGCCGAGCAGAACGACGGACAGTACGACGGGCAGAACGACGAGCAGAGCGAGGGCACCGTGGACGACGCGGAGCGCGACACCCCCCAGGCCGACCGGCCGGACCCCACCCAGGAGCTGTGGTCCACCGATCGCACCGAACAGATCTCAGCAGCACGAGCAGGCGACGAGGTGCCGGACGGGGCAGCGCCGACTGCTGTGCAGGAATCCACACCGGCCGCGGCGGCGACACCGGCCCCCTGGCCGCCCCCGGTCCCGCCGCGGCCCACCGGTCCCCACGCCCCGGCGATCGTCCTCGGCCTGGTCTGCCTGGCCATCGCCGCGGTGGTGCTCGCCCAGGAGCTCGGAAACCTGTCCGTCGACTGGGGCGATATCGGCCCGCTCGGGTTCGTCGCCGTCGGCGCCGTCCTGGTCCTCCTCGGCGCAGTCGGCCTGATCAGCTCCCAACGCCGAGGCTCCCGCCCCTGATCGAGCCCCCCCCGAACCGGTCACTGTGATCACTGCGCGTCGCCGGAACCCACCGACCGCAGCGCCCAGTGATCACAGTGACCGGTTCTGCTGCCGTCCCGAGGTCGCTGCGGCCCCGCCCAGCCACCGGGACATGTGCGGCCCGAACGAACGACCCAGGTGGTAGCGCCCGAGGTCCTCGACCCGTACCCACCGCACCGACGCCGTCGAGCCGCCCACGTCGTGCACGACGGGGTCGGTCGGCGCGGGGCACCGCGCGGCATACACGATCCGGATGGCGTGGAAGTCCTCCAGCCGCCCACTCGGAGCGCGCCCGATCCAGTGGGAGGTGTGCGCCTCGAGGAGCCGGACGTCGTGCACCTGCTGGCCGCTCTCCTCCCACACCTCGCGGTGCAGGGCAGCCACGGGCTCCTCGCCGGGGTCCAGGCCACCGCCCGGCAACGTCCACCGCCCCGGTGCGGAGGTCAGCGCCGAGAGCTCGGTGAGCAGGACACCGCGGTCGCTGGTGACGACGCCGTATGCAGCGGTGCGCTGGTGGACCTGCGCCACCTCACCGGGCTCGACGACCAGGTTGTGGTCGGTCGGTACGGGTGGCTCGACGCCGCAGGACGGGTCCACGACGGTGGGATCGCCGGAGACCGAGCCGGTGCCCGACACCGGGCCGGCGCCGGACACCGAACCGGCGCCGGACACCGAGCCGGCGCCGGAGGCCGACTCGACGGCGTAGCGCAGGGCGAGCGACCCGTCAGGGTCGCGGGCCGCGTCGAGCAGGCTGGTGGTCACCCAGCCCAGCCGCTCGAGCTCACGCACGGGGTCGGCGCCGTGACCGAGGACGAACGACACCTCGTGACCGTCGGGCGTCCTGCCGTGGACGCGCAGCCGGGTGCTCACACGGCACCGGCTCGGCGGTACTCCGCCTCGGCGCGGTCGACCACGGCCGGCCAGGTCTGCGACGGCGCGACCGTGGCGTTGTGCGCGGCGATGCGGTGGCGCAGGGCGGCGTCGCTGACGAGCTGCACGAGGCCTGCGACCAGCGCGTCGTCGTCGGCCCCGAGGACCCCGTCGACCCCGTCGACGACGAAGTCCGCCACCCCGGTGTCGGCGCGGGCCAGTACCGGGAGCCCGGCGGTGCGCGCCTCGAGGGCGGCGATGCCGAACGCTTCCAACCGCGACGGCGTGAGGTAGAGGTCGCTGCGCCAGTAGCTCTCGCGCAGCTCGTCGCGGGTGACCCGGCCGGGCAGGTGGACCCAGTCCCCCATGGCGTGCGCGGCGACGAACTTCTCCAGCCGACGGCGCTGCGGCCCCTCGCCGTAGACGGTCAGGCGCAGCTGGTGCTCCGGGGACAGCAGGGCGCGGGCCCGGGCCGCCACCTCCAGCACCGCCAGCGGCCGTTTGCGGGCTGCGAACCGCATCGACGCGACCACCTCGACGGGACCACCGTGGTCGCGCAGACCACCCTGCGGGGGCGACCAGCGCCCGATGTCCAGGCCGTTCGGGAGCACGTTGACCTCGTGGTCACCCACAACGGTCTGCACCGAGGCGGCCGCGATGCCCGAGACGGCTGACAGCGCGGCACCCTGCTCACCCCAGCGGCGGGCATGACCGAGCAGGCGAAACACCGGGCGCGACCGCTCCATCAAGCAGTGCCAGGTGACGGCCGTGGGCAGGCCCAGCCCGAGCGCGACCCCGGCGAGGTCGGTGGCGAACGGGCTCACCACCCCCATGTGGACGTGGGCCACGTCGAACCCGCCCGACTGCAGCCGCCGGCGGACCTCGCGCGGTGCGAGCGGGTTCACCGGCAGCTCCCACGGCAGTCGCAGCGCCATCCGGTGGACCGGGACGTCGTCGACGACCTCGACGACGCCGTTCCGCTCCCCGAGGGCTCCCGAGGTCGCCGTGAAGACCTCCACCTCGTGCCCGCGGGCCTGCAGCTGCGCCGCGAGGTCATGCGTCTGGACCTCGATACCGCCCAGCCTGGGCAGGTAACAGTCGGTCAACAGGGCCACCTTCACGGACCTGAGCCTGCCATGCGACAGGATGGCTCGTGATGACCCACACCCTGGTGGCCTTCCATGCCCACCCCGACGACGAAGCGCTGCTCACCTCGGGGACCATGGCCCGCGCCGCGGCGGAGGGTCACCGGGTGGTCGTCGTGGTGGCCACCGACGGTGACCTCGGCCTCGCCTCCGAGGAGTTCGCGGCCGACGGTGCCCTGGGCCAGCGCCGCCTCGCCGAGCTCCACCAGAGCGCTCGCGCCCTGGGCGTGGCCCGGGTGGAGTGGCTCGGCTACGCCGACAGCGGGATGGTCGGCGAGCCGGCCCCGGACCCGACGGGGCGCGTGCGGTTCGTGCGTGCCGATGCCGAGGAGGCTGCCGCGCGCCTGGCGACGATCCTGCAGGAGGAGGACGCGTCCGTGCTGCTGTCCTACGACCCCAACGGGGGGTACGGCCACCGCGACCACGTCAGGGTGCACGAGGTGGGCGCCCGCGCCGCCGAGCTCGCCGGCACCCCGCGGGTCCTGCAGGCCACCGTGCCGCGGGACACCATCACCCGCGCGATCGACCTCGCAGCAAGGTTCTACCGCTTCCCGCCGGAGTTCGACCGGGCGGGCTTCGACCGCGCCTTCAGCGCGCGGGACGAGATCACCCACCGCATCAGCGTGCGCCGGTATGCCGCCGCGAAGCGGGCTTCCATGCGCGCCCACGCCTCCCAGGCGAGTGCCGAGGCCGGCGCCGACCGGACGCTCGCGGCGTTCCTGCGCATCCCGCGACCGCTCTTCGACCTGGTGTTCGGCCGTGAGTGGTTCGTCGACCCGGCGCGTCCGAAGGGCTCGCGGATCGCCACCGACATCTTCGAGGATCTGTCGTGAGCACGGCTGCGCGCGTGGCTGCGAACGCCGGGGACCCAGGCACCCGGCCGACCCGATCGATGGCTCGCACCGTCGTCCAGGGGGTGCTCGGCCTCGGGCTGGCGGCCGCCCTGCTGGTCTGGGGCCTGCCCCGGGTCTCCAACGTGACCTGGCCCGAGATCTGGGCGATCCTGCGCGGTGTGCCCGTCGCAACGGCCCTCCTGCTGTTGGTCGGCGTGGTCATCGGCCTCTACTGCTACACCTTCACCCTCACCGCGTCGTTGCACGGCCTGCGGCAGTGGCAGGCCCTGATCGTCAACGTGGCCGGGTCGTCGGTGGGCAACCTGCTTCCCGGTGGGGGCGCTGCGGGACTCGCCGCGACCTACACGATCTGCCGCTCCTGGGGGTTCTCGCGCCGCGACATCTCGACCTCGGCCATCGTGACCGGCGTCTGGAACGTCCTGGCGCGGATAGCGTTGCCGCTCATCGCGATCCTCGCCCTGCTGTCCGGTCGGGACCCGGATGTCCCGAAGGGCCTGGCCGATGCTGCCGTGGCGGGTGCCCTCAGCGGGGCCCTCATCCTCGGGACCTTCGTCGCGATCCTCGTGTCGGAGCGGGCCGCCGTGGCGATCGGCAAGGGCCTGGACAAGGTGCTCGGCCGACTGTTCCGACGCCGCAGGATGAGCGTCGAAGCCGTGGTCATCGACCTGCGGGCCCGCATCAGCGACATCGTGCGCACCGGTTGGCTGAGCATGTCGCTGGGCCTGGCCGGTTTCTTCGGCGTCTACTTCGTCGTCTTCCTGGTCTGCATGCACACGACAGGCGTGGACCTGTTCTACGGCCAGCTGTTCGCGGCCTACGCCCTCGGCCGGCTGCTCACCGCGGTCGGGGTCACGCCGGGCGGGCTCGGGGTCACCGAGGCAGCGACCGCCGCCGCCCTCATCGCCTGGGGCGCCGGACCCGCGCAGGCCGTCGCCGGCGCACTGCTGTTCTCGGTCTACACCCACCTCATGGAGATCCCGCTCGGCGCCCTCGGCTGGCTCGCGTGGTCGGTCAGCCCGAAGAAGGTGCCCGTGGAGGACCCCGACGCGGACGGTGCGGGCGGCGCGGGCGTGGACGGCGCGGGTGCGGACGGCGCGGGTGCGGACGGCGCGGGTGCGGGCGTCGACGCTGGCACCCCGGGCGAGACCACCGGTACGGGTGTCGAGGCCGTCGGGGACGTCGAGGACGACGCCGACCACCCCGCCCCGGAGGGTTTGCGTGGCTGACTCCGGCGGTGCCCCCGACGAGGCCGAACTGCGACGGGCTGAGCGGGCCGAGCGGGCCGACTACCACGTCGAGGCCGACCGCAAGCGACGCGAACGCGAGTCGGTCAAGGCCCAGGAGCTGATCGACCGGTTCGTCGAGCAGGCGTCGACCGCCGGCTTCCCGACCTCGGAGCTGACCGCCCGGCCGTGGTCGGGGCGGGGGCGCTACCGCACGGGCGTCACCGGCTGGTACCTGCGCCGGGACCGGTCCGTGGGTATCGGCACCGACGGCGGCTACTACGTCCTCGTGGTCGCGCCCGAGCGCTTCGGCCGCTGGCGGACCGTGGCGGTCGAGCCGACACTGCCGCCCCTGCAGGTCGGTGCCGGTGCCCGTGACGGCGAGTCGGCCACCTTGGCGGAGCTGCTGCGGCTGCGCCTGGGGTGGAGCACCGACCAGGCGTAACAGCAACGGGTGGCACCGCCCGGGATCGACTCCCGACGGCACCACCCGTCACGCCGTGCCCGGCGTCGCCGCCATCAGGACCGCGGCGACAAGGTGGTCACCAGTAGGGGTTGTCGCGGTAGCTGTCGCTCGCGCTGGCGCAGCCGTGACCCTCGACGCAGGCGACCACCGTGGCGTCGTTGATCCGCCGCGACGACGACCAGGTGGCGACCGACTCGGTGTAGGGCGCCGACTCGCAGCCGCCGACGTCCTGGCGCTCTCCGACCGTGGTGAAGCCGCTGTCACCCTCGTAGCGCACCTTGAACTTCAGGATCGCCCGCGACCCGTCTCCGGGGCAGAAGTCGTTGAGGTAGATGTCGCGCCACGCCACCGAGGACGACCCCGTGAAGTCGACGTAGGCCGTGGCCTTGGCGCCACCGCCGTTGGGCGAGTAGCGGACCGACGACACGTCCCCGTCGACGGCGGCCGCAGGTCCGGCCGCGCTCAGTGCCAGCGGGATGGCCACTGCTACTGCAGCCGCCCCCGACATCGCGACCCGACGCGCTCGATTCGTTGCGAACATTGATTTGCCCCTTCGTCACGGGTGACGCCTGTCGTCCCCCGTCGCGAACCATGCCAGAACAGGCAAACCCCCACAGAGTGCCTTGGGTAAATATTTACCAAATGTCTGGCAAAGACGGGAACTTCTTCTAGCCCTGGCGGCTGCCGAGACCGTCGTCCTGAGGTGCGCGGAGTCGACCTCGCGCACCGTGAGACCTGTGCGGGCACCTGGCTGGTGCGCGAGGTCGCCCTGGCGTGCGCGGAGTGCACAGGGAGGCCGCCTCGGCCCACGGCGCCGGCCGCCACCACGCGAGCGGGCGGACGGCACCTGCGCAGGCGCCGTACGGAGCGAGGGTCTGCGGTCAGCGCTTGACCGCAGGCGCCGTACGGGGTCTGCGGTCAGCGCTTGACGAGCCGGCGCACCTGACGGCTGCGGGCCTCGTCGGCGAAGGCGTCGTCCTGGGGGGCGGGCTCGAACGGCCTGCCGGTCGCCTGCTGCGCGGCCAGGCCGATCAGGGCGTCGGCGAAAACCGGGTTGGCGGGCAGGATCGGGCCGTGCAGGTAGGAGCCGAAGACGTTGCCGGTGCGCGCACCCTCGGTCTGGTCGGTGCCGTTGTTGCCCAGTCCCGAGCGCACCGTCCCGAAGGCCGCCTGTCCGGCTCCGAGGGTGGTGGAGCCGGAGTGGTTCTCGTAGCCCACGACATCGCCGAACTCGGTGTCGAGCACGACCGGCCCGATCATCCGTTTGGCGTTGCCCTGGGTCGTGACGTCCAGGATGCCCAGCCCGGGGAGGCGCTTGCCCTCGACGGTGATGAACGCGTTGCCGAAGAGCTGGTACATCCCGCAGATCATGAGCATCGGCGTCCCCTCGGCAGCCAGGCCGCGCAACCGGTCGGCGATCTGCTCGAGGTCGTCCTCGACGCGCACCTGCCCGGAGTCCTGCCCACCTCCGCCGAGGACGAGGTGGACGGTCTCGGGGAACGCGTTCCCCGGGTGGTGCTGGTGCACGACGGGGCTGTAGCCGTGCCGACGGATGCGGGCGGCGAGCGCCCGGGTGTTGCCCAGGTCGCCGTAGATGCTCATCTCGCGCGGGTAGAGGTGCACGAGGTGGATCGCGCCCTTGCCCACGCGCTCGGCGTCGGGCACGACAGCAGAGTCCTGAGGCTCCCCGGGGATGAAGACGTCCTGCGACGGGGTGCTCATGACGCCTCCTCGCCGATGTCCGGCAGGTCGTAGCGGGCAGCGAGCACCCGACGCAACGCCATCATCGCGGTGTAGGTGCAGAAGATCCGCTTCGGCTCGTCCGGGTGCGCGGCCAGGAAGGCGTCGAGGGCCTGCTCGAGATCGGGCTCGACGCGCTCGACGGTGACGTCGTCGTACTGCAGCCGCAGCGCCATGTCGTACCCACGCACCCCACTCGTGACCGAGACCCCGCGCTCGCGCAGGCTCTCGAAGCTCACGTCGTAGAGCCAGGAGACATCGCGGCCGTCGGCGTAGTTGTCGTTGATCGCGATCATCGTCGCGACCGGGGTGTTGCCGTAGGTGCCCAGCGCGACGGTGAAGCCGGCGGGGTTCTTGACGAGCACCAGCTCGAGCGGCTGGCCGTCGACGACGACGACCTCCCCACGGCCGAACGGCGGGGTGACCTGGCGCAGCGCCTGAGCGGCGCGCTCGGGGTCGAAGTCGTCGCCGAGCAGCATCCGGGCCGTGGCCGTGGCCGCCGTCGCGTTGATCATCGCGGCGAGGCCGCGCTGCTGCAGCTCGAGCGGGCCGACGGTCCCGGACCCCGGCGCTCCGTCGCCGAAGACCACCTCGAAGGTCCGTTCGTCCGAGGGCTTGAGCAGTCCGTCGTCAGGCCCGGCCACCGGGGGCACGAAGTCGTCGTCGAAGCGGACGTCCTGCTCCTGCAGCTCCGGCAGGCGGTCGGCGATCGAGGCGTCGACCCCGAAGTAGTGCACGCCCACCCCGTCGCCGACCCGGTCGCGGATCCGGGAGACGAACGAGTCGTCGAGGTTGAGCACCACACCGACGGTGGTCTGCTCGGCGAGGCTGGCCAGCAGCTGCGCGGTGTGGTCGATCTCGGCGAACCGGTCGAGCTGGTCGCGGGCGACGTTGAGCAGCAGCGCATGGCTGGGCGTGACGGCTGCCGCGAACTTCAGCGCGTGCGCCTCGTCGAGCTCGAGCACGGCGAGGTCGGCCACGAGCCGGCCCCGCAGCGGCAGCTCGCCGAGCATCGAGGAGATGACCCCCCGGGTGAAGTTGCTGCCCGTGGGGTTGGTGAAGACGGTCCGCCCGTGCGCCCGCAGCACCGCCACGAGCATCTTGGTGGTCGTCGTCTTGCCGTTGGTACCGGTCACCACGAGGATGCCGCCGCGGACGTCGGCCAGCGCGTGGGCGAGGAATCCGGGGTCGACCTTCTCGGCCACCAGGCCGGGCAGGGCGGAGCCGCCTCCGCGCAGGCGGGACGCTGCCCGGGCAGCCTTGCCTGCGACCACTGCCGCTGTCGTCCTCAGCACGCTGCAAACCCTAACGGTCGCCCGGCGGTGCGCTGACCCGCGTCCCACGCGGCGTCGCTCGCGGTCGGTCAGCTCGGCGGGCCGGCAGTCATCGCGGCCTTGACGTCCGAGGCGTACTGGTCGGAGCGTTCCTGCCCCGACAGCCCGGCGATGGCGTCCATGGTCGCGTCGGTCACCGCCCGCAGCAGGGCCCCCTTCTGGTACCGCTGCCCCAGCCCGGCCACGTCGATCGGCGGGCCGAAGCGCACCGTGACCTTGGCCGGGCGGAAGCCGTTGGACCCCGGCGGCTGGACCCGGTCCGTGCCGGTGACCGCGCACGGGAGCAGCGTCGCGCCGGTGTTGAGCGCGATCCGCGCCACGCCGGTGCGCCCCCGGTAGAGGCGCCCATCGGGCGAGCGGGTGCCCTCGGGGTAGACCCCGAACGCCTCGCCGCGGCGCAGCACCTCCTCGCCGAGGCCCAGGGCGCCGGCTGCTGCGCGGGGGTCGGAACGGTCGACGGGGATGGTGCCGCCGGTGGCATGGAACCAGCGCACGACCGCGCCCCGCAGCCCCCGGCCCTGGAAGTACTCCGCCTTGCCGAGGAAGTGCACCTGCCTGCCCGAGGCGAGCGGGATGACCATCGAGTCCATGAAGGACAGGTGGTTGGAGGCGACGATGAGCGCGCCCTCGCGGGGCACGTACTGGCGGCCCTCCACGCGCAGGCTGGTGAGCAGCCTGATCGGGGGGCCGATGAGCACGTGCCGCAGCACGGCGCGGCTGAGCAGGTCCGCCGCCGTGGCAGCCCCGGACTCGCGACCCGTCACCCCGCCCCCCGCGGCACCCACGACCGGGTCACTCCCACTCGATGGTGCCCGGGGGCTTGCTCGTCACGTCGAGCACGACACGGTTGACCTCGCGGACCTCGTTGGTGATCCGTGTGGAGATCTTGGCGAGCACCTCGTAGGGGACCCGGGTCCAGTCGGCGGTCATCGCGTCCTCGGAGGAGACCGGACGGAGGACGACCGGGTGGCCGTAGGTGCGCCCGTCGCCCTGCACGCCGACCGAGCGCACATCTGCCAGCAACACCACGGGGCACTGCCAGATGTCGCGGTCGAGGCCGGCGGCCGTCAGCTCGTGCCGGGCGATCGCGTCCGCTGCCCGAAGGACCTCCAGGCGCTCGGCGGTCACCTCGCCGACGATGCGGATGCCCAGTCCCGGACCCGGGAACGGCTGGCGCCAGACGATCGCCTCCGGGACGCCCAGCTCGAGGCCCACCTGGCGCACCTCGTCCTTGAACAGCGAACGCAGCGGCTCGACGAGCTTGAACTGCAGGTCGTCGGGGAGCCCGCCGACGTTGTGGTGCGACTTGATGTTCGCCGCGCCGGTGCCGCCACCGGACTCGACGACATCGGGGTAGAGGGTGCCCTGGACGAGGAACTCGACCGGGTGCTCGTCGTCGCCACGGCTGCCGACGACGTCGCGGGCGGCCTGCTCGAAGACCCGGATGAACTCGCGGCCGATGATCTTGCGCTTCTGCTCCGGGTCGCTGACCCCGGAGAGGGCGTCGAGGAACTGCTTCCGGGCGTCCACGACGACCAGGTCCACCCCGGTGGCCGCGACGAACTCCTTCTCCACCTGCTCGGCCTCCCCGGCGCGCAGCAGGCCGTGGTCGACGAAGACACAGGTCAGCTGGTCGCCGACGGCCTCCTGCACCAGGGCCGCGGCGACGGAGGAGTCGACCCCACCGGACAGCGCGCACAGCACGCGGGACTCTCCGACCTTGTCGCGGATCGCCCCGACGAGCTCCTCGACGACGTTCGCCGCCGTCCAGTCGCCTGCCAGCTTCGCGCCGCGGTAGAGGAAGTTCTCGAGCACTCGCTGGCCGAAGGTCGAGTGCATGACCTCGGGGTGCCACTGCACGCCGTAGAGCTGGCGGTCGTCGTCCTCGAAGGCTGCCACCGGAGCACCCGCGGTGGCTGCCGTGACCCGCATGCCCTCGGGGGCCTCGGTCACCGAGTCGCCGTGGCTCATCCAGACCGACTGGTCGGTGGGCTGGCCGTTGAACAGGGTCGAGTCGCGGTCGGAGATCGTCGCCGGGGTGGAGCCGTACTCGCCCAGGCCCGTGTGGGCCACGGTCCCGCCCATCGCCTGGGCCATGGCCTGGAAGCCGTAGCACATGCCGAAGACGGGGACCCCGGCCTGCAGCAGTGCCGGGTCGAGGGACGGCGCACCCTCGGCGTAGACCGACGAGGGCCCACCGGACAGCACGATGGCCGCCGGCCCCTTGGCGAGCATCTCGGCGACCGGCATCGAGTGCGGGACGACCTCGCTGTAGATGTTCGCCTCGCGGACGCGGCGGGCGATCAGCTGCGCGTACTGGGCGCCGAAGTCGACGACGAGCACGGGCTTGGCCTGCAGCGGCGTGGAGTCCACCCCCACCCGGTCGCCGTCGGGCGCCTCGACGCGGTCGTCGTCCTGGGCCTGGGTGATGTCGGCGATGTCGCCGGCGGGGGTGTGGCTCACAGGGGCAAGGCTACCGGCGGGCAGCAGCCAGCTGGCCCTCGACCTCGGCGGCGACCTTGCGCTCGGCCCAGAAGGACAGGAAGGGCACGACCCCGGCAAGCATCACCAGCACCATGCGCCCCAGACCCCAGCCCAGCTTGAACCCGAGGTTGGCCGTCGCAGCGAGGTAGGCCATGTAGATGAAGCCGTGCGGCTGCGGCCACCAGTCCAGGGCGTGGTTGTCGAAGCCGTACCGCAGCACCATCTCCAGGACGAGCACGAGCAGGCCGACGCCGACGACGAACGCCATCACCTCGAAGATCTTCAGCGCCTTCTCGGCCGCCTCGACGTCCTTGATGTCCTTGACCGCGCCGCCGGCGGCTCCCGTCGTGGGCTGGGTGTCCTTCACGCTGTGCTCTCCTGCTCCTCGGCCGGCTCGCGGTCCCCGCGCGCCTCGTCGGCGTCCGGCACCGGCACGCCCTGCTGCGCATCATCGCGCACCATCCTGAACCACATGAACGCGGCGAACCCCGCGAACACCCACCACTGCAGCGCGTATGCCACGTTGCGCGACCTGAGCCCGCCCGTCACCTCCGGTGGCGGCACCCGGGCTAGTCCCGCGGCCGGGGCGATCCCTGCTCCGGTGGCAAGCTTCTCGGACTGGGCGAAGACGAACGCGTTGTAGAGGTCGCCGGGCCAGCGGTTGACCAGGATCGACAGGTCGATCGAGCCCAGCACCTCCTGCGGCTCCGTGGCTGCACCGGTGGGGGCCGCCGCCGGTGACTCGCCCGGCGCGAGCGACCCGTCGACGACGACCCGGCCGGCCGGCGCCGCCCCTGCCTCCGAGGGGTCGGCGACGAACCCGCGCACCACTGCCAGGCGGGCTCCGCTCTCCTGCACCACCAGCGGGGTGACGACCCAGTACCCCTGCCGCTCGTCCAGACGGCGCGGCCCGACCAGGAACTGGTCCTGCGGCGCATACTCGCCGATGGCGGTGACCGCACGGTTGGACTGGGGGTTCGGGAACGCCTGGTGCGGCCGGACGACGGTGTCGATCGGGGCCGGTCTGGCCTCCCGCGACGTCCGGAGCGCATCGGCGAGGCCCTGGTCCTGGGCGACGTGCAGCTGCCACAGCCCAAGCTGGGTGAAGGTCACGACGACGAGGACGAGCAGGGCGAACAGTCCCAGCCATCGGGGCTTCAGGGCGGTCCGCAGCACCTCGTCAGGTTACGGGACGCCTCGAGTCGTCGAAGACGAGGATGCTGCCGCCGTAGCAGGCGACCCAGACCGCCTTGCGGGTCGGCTCGTAGGTGATGCCGATCGGGTGGTAGTCGGTGGGGACCTCCCCGACCACCGTCAGGTCGCTCGTGCGCAGCTTGCTGACCGTCGAGGACTCGTAGTTGACCGAGTAGACGGCGCTGCCGTCCGAGGAGATGGTCAGCGACCGTGGCTGGTCACCGACCCGGGTGGTGGCGAGCAACCGGCCGGTGGAGCGCTCGAGCTTGGCCACCGTGCCGGAGCCGTTGTTGGTGACGTACAGGTGCTTCGCGTCAGGGCTCAGGACCAGGTGCCGGGGTCCGTCTCCGGTGGCGGCGAACGGCGTCACCGCCTTGGTGCGCAGGTCGACGGCCACGACGCGGTCCGAACCCATCAGGGCCACGTATGCCGTGCGGTTGTCCGGCGCGACGACGACCCCCCGCGGGTAGGTGCCGCCGAGCGGGATCCGCGCGACCTCCCGGTTCTCGGCGACGTCGACGACCGACAGGTCCCACGAGCACCAGTTGGTCACCAGCACGGTCTTGTCGTCGGGGGTGACGGCGACGAACTTGGGCACGGCCCCGACCTCGACGACACGGTCGACCTCGAAGGTCGTGGTGTCGATGCGGTAGACGGTGCTCGGTGAGGTGCCGTCCCCGGCCCGGCAGCTGTCCAGCCCCTCGGGGCCGTACCCCGCGCCGTACATGGAGTAGTTGGACACCCAGGCATGGCGACCGTCGGCGGTGAACGCCGCCTCCACGGGGGCCCCCTTGCTGGTGCCCGGGTGGCCCGTGATCCCGAACTTCGCGAGGTCGACGGAGTCATCCACCGTGGCGAGGAGGGCGCCGTCGGCGCCGAACGCGGAGACCGAGTGGCGGTACATCATGTTCTGCGCGACGACGACCCCGGCCGGCGAGGCGACGACCGACTTCGGTGCGAGGTCGCCGGTGAGCCGCATCGTGCGCACCAGCGCGGTCTCGGCCGCCGTGTCCCCCACCTGCCCCTGTGCGGTGACGGGGCTGGGCACGGGAGCTGCCACCTCGGGCGTGACCGTCGGGGCGGGAGGCGTGGTCGGTGCGGTCGCTGCGGCGGACGTCGGCGGCGCGCTCGGCCCGGTCGCGGGCGCGGCGGCGGCAGCCTCGGCGTCGTCGCCGACCAGCAGACCGGCGCCCTGGCTCACCGCGAACGACGTCACCGCGAGGAGGCCGACTGCGGCTGCGGCCGCCGCGACGCGCCGCCTGAGGAACTTCGTCTCCAGTCGGGCTCTGCGCGTGGGTACCGGGGGTGACACGACGCCATGGTAAGCAGGCGCCGCCGACAGCGACCGCAGGCGCACCGGTGGCCCACCCTGCCCGGCCCCTTCCGCTCCGGTCCCCCGCCGTGGGTGGGCGCAGGGAAAACCAGTGTCGGGGCGTCGGTGCCCACGCCTACGGTGGGGACCCTGATGCGCGAGATCCCGTTCCCCGATCCCGGCCGTCCCGACACTCGCAGCACGCTGCGGTTCATGGTGTGGATCGGCCGCGAGCAGTGGCGCACCCAGGTCCTGGGGGCGCTGACGGGCATGGTGTGGATGGTCTCCATCGCGCTGGTGCCCGCGGCGCTCGGTCGCGGCGTCGACGAGGGCATCGTCCCCCGCGACGTCGACGGCCTGGTGAAGTGGGCGCTGGCCCTGGTCGGCCTGGGGGCGATCGCCGCCTCGAGCGCAGCAGCGCGCCACTTCTTCGCCGTCCACAACTGGCTCTACGCGTCCTACCGCAGCGCCCAGCTCACCGCCGAGGGCGCCGAGCGCGCTGGTCCGGTGCTCACCCGGGTCATGCCCTCCGGCGAGGTGGTGACCGTGTTCGCCAACGACGTCATGCGCCTCGGTGGCCTGTATGACGCGCTGGGCCGGTTCGCGGGCGCGGTCGCCAGCTACGTCGTGGTCGGGGCGATCCTGCTCGCCGCCTCGCCCCCGCTCGGCCTGCTCGTGCTCGCCGGTGGACCGGTCATGCTGGCCGGCCTGACCCTCATCGTCCGGCCGCTGCAGCGGCGCCAGGCCCTGCAGCGGGAGGAGGCCGGGCGGCTGACCACGCTCGGAGCCGACACCGTGGCCGGGCTGCGCGTGCTGCGCGGCATCGGTGGGGAGCAGACCTTCCTGCGTCGCTACGAGGAGCAGTCGCAGCGCGTGCGACAGCGCGGCGTCCACGTCGCGGGCATCCAGGCAGCGCTCGACTCGGCCCAGGTCCTGCTGCCCGGCGTGTTCGTCGTGCTGGTCACGTGGCTCGGCGCCCGCCAGGCCGTCGCGGGTCAGATCACCGCCGGACAGCTCGTCGCCTTCTACGGCTACACCGCCTTCCTCACCATGCCGCTGCAGACCGTCATCGAGATCGTCGACCGCGGCATCCGGGCCCACATCGGTGCCGGCAAGGTGCTGCGGGTGCTGGCGGTCCAGCCCGACCACGACGTCAGCCGGGCGGCCACCGCCGGGGCCCCGCGCGACGACGACGACCTGGTCGACCCGCTGTCCGGCACCGTCGTCCGTGGGGGGCGGCTCACCGCGATCGTCTCCGCGCGCCCCGAGGAGTCGGCGGCGGTCGCCGACCGGTTGGGCCGCCACGGGCCCGGCCCGCACCAGACGACCTGGGGCGGCACCCGCTTGGACGACCTGGCGATCACCGACGTGCGCCGCCGCGTGGTCGTCAGTGAGCCCGACCCACGCCTGTTCACCGGGGTGCTGCGCGACCAGCTCCTCGGTGCCGCTGCCGGACCGGGCTCAGGTGGGCACGGCCGCCTGCCCGACCACGACGACGCACGGGTGCTGCGCGCCCTCGAGGCGGCCAGCGCCACCGATGTCCTCCAGGCCCTGCCCGACGGCCTGGACGGCCTGGTCGAGGAACGCGGCCGGTCCTACTCCGGCGGCCAGCGCCAGCGGCTCGCCCTGGCCAGGGCACTGCTCACCGACGCCCCCGTCCTGGTGCTCGTGGAGCCCACGAGCTCGGTGGACGCGCACACCGAGGCCCGCATCGCCGAGCGCCTCGCCGACCACCGGCGCGGTCGAACCACCGTGGTCACGACGGTGAGCCCCCTGCTGCTCGGGCAGGCCGACGAGGTCGTCCTGCTCGAGGACGGACTCGTGGTGGCCCGTGGGGCGCACCACGACCTGCTCGAGAACGCCGCGTACCGGCACGTCGTGCTGCGCACCGAGGAGGACCAGGCGTGAGCGACCAGCCCCGGCCGGAGCAGGTCAGGACCGACCACACCCGGCGCACCCTGCCCATCGCGGACTCGCGGGCGGTCTGGGCGCACACCCGTGAGCTGATGGGCAGCCACCGCGGGCTGCTCGGTCGCGTGCTGGGGCTGCATGCCCTAGCTGCGCTCGCCGCGCTCGCCGCTCCCTGGCTGGTCGGCCGGCTCGTGGACGAGGTCAGCGGCCGGGGAAGCCTGCAGGCGGTCGACCGGGTCGCCATCGGCCTGGCCGTCGCCGTCGTCGCCCAGACCGGCCTGACCTGGGCGGCGCGGCGGTTGTCGTTCATCCTCGGGGAGACCGTCTTCGCCCAGCTGCGCGAGCAGTTCGTCGCCCGGGCGGTCAACCTGCCGCTGTCGACCGTCGAGCGGGCCGGGACCGGCGACCTCGTGGCGCGGACGACCAACGACGTCGAGGCGCTGTCGCACGTGGTGCGGTTCGGCATCCCGTCGCTGTTCGTCGCCACGATGACCGTGGCGATGACGATCGTCGCGGCCCTGTTCACCTCGCCGCTGGCCAGCCTGGCGATCCTCGCGGGCCTGCCGTTCTACTGGTTCTCCACCCGGCGCTACCTTCGGCACGCGGCCGACGGCTACCTGTGGGAGCGCGCCACGTACGCCTCGCTCAACGGGGTCGTCGCCGAGAGCATCGACGGCGCGCGGACGGTCGACGCGCTCTCGCTCGCGGGCGTTCGTCGCCACCGGTTCCACGAGGCGCTGCGGGAGTGCTACCGGGCCGAGCGCTACACCCTGGCGCTGCGGCTGCGGTGGTTCCCGTCGGTGGTCTTCGGCTACTACGTGCCGACCGCCGCAGCCGTGCTGTGGGGCGGCTGGCTGGCGCTCAACGGCAACATCTCCGCCGGTGCCGCCACCGCGGTGGCCCTCTACGTCCAGCAGATGGTCGGTCCGCTCGACGAGGTCCTCGGCTGGCTCGACGAGATCCAGGTCGGGGCGACCTCGCTCGCCCGCGTGATCGGCGTGGGTGCGGTCCCGCCCGACCGCACGGCCACCGGCGAGCACCCCGACGGGTCCGACCTGTCGGTCCAGGACGTCCGCTACGCCTACCGCCCCGGTCACGACGTGCTGCACGGGGTGAGCCTGGACCTGCACCCCGGCGAGCGCCTGGCCATCGTCGGCCCGTCGGGTGCCGGCAAGTCCACCCTGGGTCGCCTCATGGCCGGTGTCGACGGTCCCCGCACGGGCCGGATCGACGTCGGTGGCGTACCCCTGGTCGATCTCGAGCTCGGCGAGCTGCGCGGTGAGGTGGCCCTGGTGACCCAGGAGCACCACGTGTTCGTGGGGACCTTGGTCGACAACCTCCTGCTCGCCCGTCCCGAGGCGACCCGCGACGAGCTCGCCGAGGCGCTGCGTGCGGTCGATGCCTGGGGCTGGGCGGCGGGGTTGCCCGACGGCCTCGACACCGTGGTGGGCAGCGGCGGGCACGTCCTGAACGAGGCGCAGTCCCAGCAGCTGGCGCTGGCCCGTCTCGTCCTGGCCGACCCGCACACCCTCGTGCTCGACGAGGCGACCTCGCTGCTCGACCCGCGCGCCGCGCGCCACCTGGAGCGGTCGCTGGCAGCCGTGGTGCAGGACCGGACCGTCGTGGCCATCGCCCACCGCCTGCACACCGCCCACGACGCCGATCGCGTCGCCGTGGTGCAGGACGGCGTGGTCAGCGAGATCGGCACCCACGACGAGCTGGTCGCCGCCCGGGGCGCGTATGCCGCGCTGTGGGCCTCCTGGCGCGACGAGGCCCCGGCTGGTCAGGGGTCCGCCGCCGGCGTCCCGCAGAAATCTGGCGAACCCGCGTAACCCCTGCTGTCGCTGCTCGTTGATCCGGGTGGTGTGGCTGGAGACTCCACCCCCGGCTCATCTCCAGCCACACCCGTCAGAGGCGGCGGTTGCGGGATGCAGGGATCCCTCCAACCGTCGCCTTTGAGGTCCCGTCGGCGGTCACCCTGCCGCTCAGGCCACGCCGTACCTGGTGACCGCGGGCCGGGCCGCCTGGACGGGCCGGAGTGCGAGGTAGTCCTGGCCCTGGCCCGGCCGCGGGTCCTGGTCACCCTTGTTGGGCCACAGCGACATGGCCCGTTCGGCCTGGGCGGTGATGCTCAGCGACGGGTTGACCCCGAGGTTCGCGGAGATGGCCGAGCCGTCGACGACGTGCAGGTCCGGGTAGTTCCAGATGCGCTGGTAGCCGTCGACCACGCCGCGTGCCGGGGTGGACCCGATCGCCACCCCGCCGAGGAAGTGGGCGGTGAGCGGGATGTCCACGACCTCGCTCACGCTGCTGCCGGCGAAGGCCCGCAGTCCCGTCGCCTCCGACAGCTGCGTGGCCAGCGCCTTCATCGACTCCTGCGCCGCCGGGATGAAGGTCGGGTTCGGCTCACCGTGGCCCTGCCGGGAGGTCAGGCCGCGGCCTCCGAAGCGCCCCCTCGTGCCGCTGACGCGCAGCGAGTTGTCGCGGCTCTGCATCACCAGGCCGATGACGGTGCGCTCACTCCAGCGGTACTGCGAGCACGACCGGGCGAAGACCACCGGGTGCCTGACGGCCTCGACGAGGAACTGCAGGGGCCGCGGCAGACGGTCGCCGGGGACCAGGATGGTCGCCAGCGCCCCCATCAGGTTGGACCCGGGGCCGTAGCGGCAGTTCTCGACGTGGGTGTCGGGGTCGGGGTGGAACGAGGACGTGATCGCCACCCCCCGGGACAGGCTCTCGCCGCGCGGGACCTTCTCGAGCATCACCCCGTTGAGGGCCTCGGAGTTGGTCCGGGTCAGGTGGCCCAGCCGCGACGAGAGCCTCGGCAGGGCGCCGTCGTGGCGAAGGGCGTGCAGCAGCTTCTGGGTGCCCCAGGTCCCGCCGGCGAAGACGACCTGGTCGGCGGTGACGGTGCGCCGGTCCCGACGCAGCCACGCCCCGGTCGCCTCGTGCGACACGCCATACCCTCCCTCGCGGCGGGGCTCGACGCGCACGACGGTGCGCAGCGGCTCGATGGTGACGCCGAGGCCCTCGGCGAGGGCGAGGTAGTTCTTCACCAGGGTGTTCTTGGCACCGATGCGGCAACCGACCATGCAGTTGCCGCACTGCGTGCACCCGGTGCGCTCGGGACCGGCGCCGCCGAAGTACGGGTCGGGGACCCGGCGCCCGGGCATGCCGTAGAACACCCCGGTCGGGGTCTTGCGGAAGGTGTCCCCGACGCCGAGGTCCTGCGCCGTACGGCGCATGACGTCCTCGACGACACCCTCACACGGGTTCTCGACGACCCCGAGCATCGCCGAGGCCGTCGCGTAGTGCGGCTCGAGCTCGGCCTGCCAGTCGGTGATGTCGCTCCACTGCGGGTCCCGGAAGAACGACTGCGGCGGCACGTACAGCGTGTTCGCGTAGTTGAGCGACCCTCCCCCGACCCCCGCGCCGGCCAGGATCATCACGTCCGGCAGGCGGTGGATCCGTTGCAGCCCGAAGCACTTCAGCCTCGGAGCCCACAGGTAGCTGCGGACGTCCCACGACGTCCTGGCGAAGTCCTCGTCGCGGAACCGCCGCCCCGACTCCACGACGTGGACCCGGTACCCCTTCTCGGCCAGGCGCAGCGCGGCGACGGAACCGCCGAACCCGGAACCGACGACCAGGACGTCGACATGGCCGCCCGCGGGCAGGCCGGAGGAGCTCCCGGCGGGCTCCGTCACCGGCGACCGAACGCGTTGAGGGTCCGCAGGGCCGCGGTCATCACGCGGGCGTAGGCCTCCTCGGACAGCCCCGGGGGCGCGGCGACGGGCAGGAGCCGCTGCACGGTGACGTTCTGGGACTCGGTGTACTTCAGGATGCCTTCGCTGCCGTGGCGACGCCCCACCCCGGACTGCTTCATGCCGCCCATGGGGGCGGCGACGCTGCCCCAGGCGGCCGCATACCCCTCGTTGACGTTGACCGTGCCGACGGCGATCGCGGTGCCGATCCGGCGCCCGCGGGCCACGTCGCGGGTCCACACCGAGGCGTTCAGGCCGTAGTCGGTGTCGTTGGCCAGGCGGATCGCCTCGGCGTCGCTGTGCACGCGGTACAGCGACACCACGGGGCCGAAGGTCTCGTCGTCGCGCACGTCCATCGCCGCGCTCACCCCGGACAGGACCGTGGGCTCGTAGAAGTAGGGGCCCAGGTCGGGCCGCGCGCGCCCACCCGTCAGGACCTGCGCACCCTTGGAGCGGGCGTCGTCGACGTGTGCGGCCACGCGGGCGAGCTGGGTGGCCGAGACCAGCGAGCCCATGTCCGTGCCGAACGCGAGGTCCGGTCCCAGACTCATCGCCTCCACGGCCTCGACGAAGCGCGTGGTGAACTCCTCGGCCACGCTGGCGTGCACGATGAGCCGCTCGACCGAGATGCACAGCTGGCCGGCCGCGGCGAAACAGGCCCGGACGGCGCCGGCGACGGCCTTGTCGAGGTCGGCGTCGTCGGCGACGTACATCGCGTTCTTGCCACCGAGCTCCAGGGAGTACCCCGCGAGGCGGGGGGCCACCGACGCTGCGACCCTGCGGCCGGTCTCGGTCGACCCGGTGAAGCAGACGTAGTCGGCGAGGTCGACGACCGCCTGGCCCACCGTCGCGCCGTCGCCCAGGACCACCTGCAGCACCGACTCCGGGAGCCCGGCCTCGGTGAGCAGCTGCACGGCGTGCAGGGCGGTCAGGGAGGCCTGCAGGTCCGGGCGCAGGACCACGGCGTTGCCGGCCATGATCGCGGGGATCGCGTCGGTGATCGCGAGCGACAGCGGGTAGTTCCACGGGCTGACGATCCCCACGACCCCGCGCGGGTGGTGGTGCTCGGTGGTCTGGGTCAGCACCGGGAAGAGCCCGGCCCGGCGCCGAGGACGCAGGTACGCCGCGGCGCTGCGACCGTAGTGCCGCGCCACCAGGGCGACGTCGGCGACCTCCTCGAACGCCTGGCCCCGCGTCTTGCCCGACTCGAGCTGCACGGTGTCGAGCAGCTCGACCTGCCGGTCGAGGACGAGGTCGTGGTAGCGCACCATGATCCGCTCGCGCACCTCCATCGGCGTGCGCACCCAGGCACGCTGCGCGGCACGCGCGGCGTCGACCGCCACGACGACGTCCTCGCGGGTGGACAGCGGTAGTGACCCCAACGGCGCGCCCGTCATGGGGGTGTGGCTCAGGTGGTGCTCCGCGCGCGGGGCGGCGACCACCCGCCGGGCCAGCCGTCGGACCAGGGCCGGGTCCACGGCATACGTCGCGGTGGGGTCGGTCTCGGGGTCGGCGATGAGGTCCGGAGCCATAGGGGCAGCGTAGGTGCGGCCACAGGTCCCCACCAGTGAATCGCCGGCGAAGTCTCACCTCTCGGTGACGACGACGGCGAGCCACCTGCTCCGTGGTGGGCTCGCCGTCGTGAGGGAAGCCGGCTCAGGTGGCCTGGTGGGGCGCCACGACGACCTCGACCCGCTGGAACTCCTTGACGTCGGAGTACCCCGTCGTGGCCATCGCGCGGCGCAGGGCGCCGATGAGGTTGGTCGTGCCGTCGGCGGTGCGACCGGGACCGAACAGGATCTGCTCGAGCGGGGCGACCGCCCCCACCTCGACCCGCGACCCGCGGGGCAGCTCCTGGTGGTGCGCCTCCGGACCCCAGTGCAGCCCGCGGCCGGGTGCGTCGGTGGCCCGCGCCAGGGCGGCGCCGAGCATGACGGCGTCCGCTCCGCAGGCAACGGCCTTGACGATGTCGCCGCTGTCGCCCATGCCCCCGTCGGCGATGACGTGCACGTACCGGCCGCCGGACTCGTCGAGGTAGTCCCGACGCGCGGCGGCCACGTCGGCGATGGCACTGGCCATCGGCGCGTGGATGCCCAGCGTGCGTCGGGTGGTGTGCGCGGCTCCCCCACCGAAGCCGACGAGGACCCCGGCGGCGCCGGTGCGCATCAGGTGCAGGGCGGCCGTGTACGACGCTGCGCCGCCGACGATGACGGGCACGTCGAGCTCGTAGATGAAGCGCTTGAGGTTGAGCGGCTCGGCGCGTCCGGAGACGTGCTCGGCGCTGACCGTCGTGCCCCGGATGACGAACAGGTCGACGCCCGCGTCGACGACGTGCTTCCAGAACTGCTGGGTGCGCTGCGGGCTCAGGGCCCCGGCGACGGTGACCCCGGCGGCACGGATCTGGCGCAGCCGCTCGACGATCAGCTCGGGCTGGATCTCGGCGGCGTAGATCTCCTGCATCCGGGCGGTGGCGGTGGCGGGGTCGAGCGTCGCGATCTCGGCCAGCAGCGGCGACGGGTCGTCGTACCGGGTCCACAGTCCCTCGAGGTCGAGGACGGGCAGGCCACCGAGGTTGCCGAGCTTGATGGCGGACTCCGGGCTCATCACCGAGTCCATCGGGGCCGCGATGACGGGGATGTCGAAGTGGTAGGCGTCGATCTGCCACCCCACCGACACCTCCTCGGGGTCGCGGGTGCGCCGGGACGGGACGACGGCGATGTCGTCGAAGGAGTAGGCCCGACGGCCGCGCTTGCCTCGGCCGATCTCGATCTCAGTCACCGCGCAAGGCTAGCGGCCGGTGACCCGAGCGCGAAAAGGCGATGCCCCGCCGCCGGGTGAGGGGGATGTCCGGCGGCGGGGCATCTGGGAGCGTCGTGCCTCACCGAGGTGCGGCTCGACGAGGTCAGCGTGGACGAGGCCGTGCGACGACCCGGTGCGCACGGGTCGTGAAGCAAGCCTAGAAGCGCACCCGGTCGCGACGGCTCAACCGGATTGCGTACGGCGGATGGACCCATTTTCGGGTCGGTCCCGTGCGGGCGGGTCAGCGACCGCCGTAGTTGGGGGCTTCGACCGTCATCTGGATGTCGTGCGGGTGGCTCTCCTTCAGGCCCGCCGAGGTGATCCGGACGAAGGTGCCCCGCGCCTGCAGCTCGGGGACGGTGTGCGCGCCGACGTAGAACATCGACTGGTGCAGGCCACCCACGAGCTGGTGCACGACCCCGGACACCGGGCCGCGGTAGGCCACCTGGCCCTCGATGCCCTCGGGCACGAGCTTCTCGTCGCTGGTGACGTCGGCCTGGAAGTAGCGGTCCTTGGAGTACGACTTCTTGCCCCGCGAGGACATCGCCGCGAGCGAGCCCATGCCGCGGTAGGACTTGAACTGCTTGCCGTTGACGAAGATCAGGTCGCCCGGGCTCTCCTCGCAGCCGGCGAGCAGCGAGCCCAGCATGACGGTGTCGGCACCGGCCACGAGGGCCTTGGCGATGTCACCGGAGTACTGCAGCCCGCCGTCACCGATGACCGGAACGCCCGCCCGGCGGCAGGCCAAGGACGCATCGTGGATGGCGGTGACCTGCGGCACGCCGACCCCGGCGACGACCCTGGTGGTGCAGATCGAGCCCGGCCCGACGCCGACCTTGACGGCGTCGACCCCGGCGTCGACCAGGGCCTGCGCCCCGGCCCGGGTGGCGATGTTGCCGCCGATCACCTGGACGTCCCGGGTGGCCGGGTCGGCCTTGAGCCGGCGGACCATGTCGAGCAGGAGGCGGGCATGGCCGTGCGCGGTGTCCACCACCAGGACGTCGACCCCGGCCTCGATCAGGGTCGTCGCGCGCTCCCACGAGTCGCCGAAGTAGCCCACGGCCGCGCCGACGAGCAGGCGGCCGTGGTCGTCCTTGCTGGCATCGGGGAACTGCTCGGACTTGACGAAGTCCTTCACCGTGATGAGCCCGGCCAGGCGGCCCTGCGCGTCGACCAGCGGGAGCCGCTCGCGCTTGTGCTGGCGCAGCAGCGCCGTCGCGTCCTCGCGGGAGATGCCGACCTCGCCGCTGACGAGCGGCATCGGCGTCATGACCTCGTGGACGCGCGTGGTGCCCCACTCGGCGAGGGGGGTGAAGCGCAGGTCGCGGTTGGTGATCATGCCCAGCAACGTGTTGTCCGCGGCGACGACGGGGAGCCCGGAGACGCGGTACTCACCGCAGATGCGGTCGAGCTCCTCCAGGGTCGCATCGCGGCCGATGGTGATGGGGTTGCTGATCATCCCGGTCTGGGTCCGCTTCACGAGGTCGACCTGGTAGGCCTGGTCCTCGATCGACAGGTTGCGGTGCAGCACTCCGAGACCGCCCTGGCGGGCCATGGCGATGGCCATCCGCGACTCGGTCACCGTGTCCATCGCGCTGGAGACCAGCGGGACACGCAGGGAGATCTCGCGGGTGAGGCGGGCGGTGGTGTCCACCTCGGAGGGGATGACGTCGGTCTCCCCGGGCAGCAGCAGCACGTCGTCATAGGTCAACCCGAGCTTCGCGAACGGGTCGCGGTCCTCGACATCGGGGGCCTGCTGGGCGAGTTCGGGAAGGCGGTCGTCAAACCCAAGGCTCATGGCCCAATCGTAAGGCAGGGCCGCGGACGCCCCGGACGACCCCGAGGACCGTCCGCCTGCCGGGCGATGTCCGGATGGCGGACCACGTCGCAGATCGTGGCCAGCCCTTGAACAAGTCCATACGTTCTGCACAGGTTTGCGCTGGTCAGCCGCTAGTAGCGTCCGAAGGGAGCGGCACCCTGCCGCGACGAGAGCTGAGGGAAGACATGGCGGAGTTGTCACGACTTCCGGGGCCGATGGCCGACCTGTGGGACTGGCAGATGGACGGGGCCTGCCGCCAGGTGAACCCCGAGGTCTTCTTCCACCCCGAGGGCGAGCGCGGCCCGGCTCGCCGGTCGCGCGACTCCCAGGCCAAGGAGGTCTGTCTCGGCTGCCCGGTGCTGCGACTGTGCCGCGAGCACGCCCTGCGGGTCCGTGAGCCGTACGGCGTGTGGGGCGCGATGACCGAGGACGACCGCGAGCGGCACTACTCCGGCCAGGCGGTCTCGGAGGCCAGCTGAGCGCTCGTAGACTCCCCGGGTGAGCACTGAGCACGAGGTCCCCATCCGCGACGACTCGATCAGGCTCGGCCAGCTGCTCAAGCTCGCCGGTGTCGTCGACGACGGCGCGATGGCGCGGTCGGTGATCGAGCTCGGCGAGGTGTCCGTCGACGGAGCCCCCGAGACCCGCCGTGGCGCGCAGGTCCGCCCCGGGCAGCGCGTGACCTTCGCCGGCCAGTCGATCCGCGTGGTCGCCGGCGCCTGAACCCGGCACCTGAGCCCCGGCGCCTGAGCCCGAAGCCTGGGCCCGGCGTCTGAGCCCGGCGTCTGGGCCCTGCGCCTGCGCCCTGCGTCTGAACTCGAGCGGGCAGCGCGAAGGCCCGCCCCCAACCTGAGGGGACGGGCCTTCGAGAGGGGTGCCGCGGACGAGCCGCGGCACCAGCCCCGGTCAGCCCTGGTCAGTCCTGGTCAGTGACCGTGGCCGTGGCCGTGGCCGCCGCCGGCAGCCTCGGGCTCCTCTTCCTTCTTCTCCACCACGAGGGTGTCGGTGGTCAGGACCATCGACGCGATCGACGCGGCGTTGCGCAGGGCGGAGCGGGTGACCTTGACCGGGTCGATGACGCCGGCCTTGATCAGGTTGACGTACTCGCCGGTCGCCGCGTTCAGGCCGTTGCCGGGCTCGAGCTCGGAGACCTTCGCGACGGCGACGTAGCCCTCGAGACCGGCGTTCTCGGCGATCCAGCGCAGCGGCTCGGCCGCGGCCTTCTTGACGATGAGCGAACCGGTCGCCTCGTCACCCTCGAGACCGAGGTCGTCGATGACGGCGGCCGCGTGGACGAGGGCGGAGCCGCCACCAGCGACGATGCCCTCCTCGATGGCCGCGCGGGTCGCCGAGATGGCGTCCTCGATGCGGTGCTTCTTCTCCTTGAGCTCCACCTCGGTGTGGGCACCGACCTTGATGACGCAGACGCCACCGGCGAGCTTGGCGAGGCGCTCCTGGAGCTTCTCGCGGTCCCAGTCGGAGTCGGTGCGCTCGATCTCGGCCTTGATCTGGTTGACGCGGCCCTCGACGTCGGAGGTCTCGCCGCCACCGTCGATGATCGTCGTGTTGTCCTTGGTGACGACGACCCGCCGGGCCTGGCCGAGGACGTCGAGGTCGGCCTGGTCGAGCTTGAGGCCGACCTCCTCGGAGATGACCTGGCCGCCGGTGAGGACGGCGATGTCCTGGAGCATGGCCTTGCGGCGGTCGCCGAAGCCGGGAGCCTTGACCGCGACGACGTTGAACGTGCCGCGGATCTTGTTGACCACCAGGGTCGACAGCGCCTCGCCGTCGATGTCCTCGGCGATGATCACGAGGGGCTTGCCCGACTTGACGACCTTCTCCAGCACCGGGAGGACATCGGAGATGGCCGAGATCTTGCCCTGGTTGATCAGGATGTAGGCGTCCTCGACCACGGCCTCCATGCGCTCGGCATCGGAGACGAAGTAGGGCGAGATGTAGCCCTTGTCGAACTGCATGCCCTCGGTGAACTCGAGCTCGGTCGTCGCCGTCGAGGACTCCTCGACGGTGATGACGCCGTCCTTGCCGACCTTGTCGAACGCGTCGGCGATGGTGGAGCCGATGACCTGGTCCTGCGCGGACAGTGCGGCGACCTGGGCGATCTCCTCCTTGCCCTCGATCTCGCGGGCGGTCTCGAGCAGACGGGTCGACACGGCCTCGACGGCCTTGTCGATGCCGCGCTTGAGGCTGGACGGAGCAGCACCGGCGGCAACGTTGCGCAGGCCCTCCTTGACCATGGCCTGGGCCAGCACGGTGGCGGTGGTGGTGCCGTCACCCGCGACGTCGTTGGTCTTGGTGGCCACCTCCTTGGCGAGCTGTGCCCCGAGGTTCTCGTAGGGGTCCTCGAGCTCGACCTCACGGGCGATGGTCACGCCGTCGTTGGTGATCGTGGGGGCGCCCCACTTCTTGTCGATGACGACGTTGCGGCCCTTCGGGCCGAGCGTCACCTTGACTGCGTTCGCGAGCGCGTCTACTCCGCGCTCAAGCGACTTGCGAGCGGAGTCGTTGAACTCCAGCGTCTTAGCCATGAGTGTCCTTCGGGTTCATTGGGATTCAGCAGAGTGCCGGCTGTTCGGCGCAGCCGGGGTCGGCTGGGGCGGAACTGGTGGAGCTGGGGTGGAACACAGCACGCCCCGGGCGGGGCCCCAGCGGGGCCCGCCGGGGCGTGCTGTCAGTGGTGCAGGGTCAGCCGACGATGGCGAGGATGTCGCGGGCGGACAGGATGAGGTACTCCTGACCGCCGTGCTTGATCTCGGTGCCGCCGTACTTGCTGTAGATGACCCGGTCGCCGACGGTGACGTCGAGCGGAACGCGGTTGCCGTTGTCGTCGATCCGGCCGGGACCGATCGCGAGGACCTCGCCCTCCTGGGGCTTCTCCTTCGCGGTGTCCGGGATGACGAGGCCAGACGCGGTGGTCTGCTCGGCCTCGACGGACTTGACGACGATGCGGTCTTCGAGCGGCTTGATGGAAACCGACACGATGGTGACCTCCCCTTCGGGAATGTCGAAGATGGACAGGTGGATGGTGCTGGTACTACCGGTGGTGCGCAGTGCTGCCGGGCGGTCGCCGTCGCGGGGGTCGACCGACTGGCTGCGTTAGCACTCGGCGAACCTGAGTGCCAGACGCAAATCTAGGGTCGTGGTTAGCACTCGGTCAACTCGAGTGCCAGAGTTTGGCGCTGCGTTCGCCCTGAGCGGACGACGGGCCCCCACCGGACGCCAAACCAGTTGCCCCGCCGGGCCTTGCGAAGGCAGGGTCAGCCCCGTGCCCGACACCAGCCACCCCCTCCTGCACGCCTACGACTCCCAACTGCGCGAGGAGGCAGAGGTGGCCTCGGCCCTGCGCACCGACCGCCTCGGCCCGCTCGTGCTCGCGACCTTCGTCGGGGGTCGGGGCTTCGTCACCTACCGGAGCCTCGACGCGGACCGGGCGCCCGCCACCACGGACGGGGTTGCCCGACTCGTGGGACAGGCCCTCGCGCACTACGAGGCGATGCCCGAGATCACCCGGGTCGAGTGGAAGACCCGCGGGCACGACCACGCCCCGGGTCTGCACGACGCGCTCGTCGCGCACGGCTTCCGCCCCGACGAACCGGAGTCGGTCATGGTCGGGGAGGCGCGGCTGCTCGCCGTCGAGGCCGAGCTGCCGCGGGACGTGGTGGTGCGCCGGGTCACCGGCGAGGCGCAGGTCCGGGCCATGTGCGCGATGCAGGGTGAGGTGTTCGGTGACGACCCCGGCGAGACCGCCGAGCACGTCGAGTCGATCCTGCACCGCCTGCGGACCCGTGACGACATGCAGCTGTGGGTTGCCGAGCACGACGGCCGCATCGTCAGCGCCGGCCGGCTGGAACCGGTCGCCGACACGCAGTTCGCCGGCCTCTGGGGCGGCGCCACCCGGCCCGAGTTCCGCGGCCGCGGCATCTACCGTGCGCTGACCTGCGCCCGGGCGCGGTCGGCGATGGCCCACGGCAAGCGCTACATCCACAGCGACTCGACCGAGTACTCGCGCCCCATCCTCGAGCGCTCCGGCCTGGTCAGGGTGGCCACCACCACGCCGTACGAGTGGCGCCGCGGCGCCTGACGCGCCCGGCGTCCCCACCGAGACCGGCGCCGAAGCCGGACGGCCACGGGGCGCGGTCCGCGGCATACGCCAGACTGCTCCCCATGGACCTGTCCCTGCTGCACCGGCTCACCACCGGTGAGGGGTGGGGGCTGCTGCAGTCGCTGCCGCCCTACGACGAGGCCGCGGCCCTGCCCCTTCAGCAGCGGCTGCGGGACGCGGGCTTCGAGCCCGACCTCGTCGCAGCGGCGCTCAACCAGGCCCGGTTGCGCGAGAGGGCGACGACGAAGTTCGGCGAGTTCGCCCGCGGCATGGTGTTCACCTCCGACGGGCTCGAACAGGCCACCCGCCTGGAGGTCGCCGCCCAGCACGCCCGACGCTTTCGCAGCGCCGGCATACACACCGTCCACGACCTGGGGTGCGGGATCGGCGCCGACGCCATGGCGATGGCTGGCCTCGACCTGCGCGTCCGCGGCATCGACGCGGACGAGGTCACCGCGGCGATCGCCGCGGTGAACCTGCGGCACTGGCCCGAGTCCACGGTCGAGCAGGGCCTGGCCGAGGAGTTCACCGCGCCGGCCGGCGAAGGTGCCCGCGGGGTCGGGGTGTGGCTGGATCCCGCTCGGCGCACCCCCGGCATCGCGGACATCACCGGTCGCACCCGTCGGCTCTTCCGGCTGGAGGAGGTCTCCCCCTCGTGGGAGACGGTGCAGGAGCTCGCCAGGGCCCTGCCCGCCACCGGGGCCAAGCTGAGCCCGGGGTTCCCCCACGCGGCCGTGCCCGCCGGGACCGAGGCGCAGTGGACCTCCGTGGACGGGGAGGTCGTGGAGTGCACCGTGTGGTTCGGGCCGCTCGTGGAGACCGCCGGGCGGACCGCAGCCGTGCTGCGAGCCGGCGCCTCCCCCGTGCTCGTCAGCGAGCACGACGGTGACAGCACGGCACCCACCGTGGACAACCTCGCCGAGGTCGGCGGGTGGCTCTACGAACCGGACCGCGCGGTGCTGCGCGCCGGTCTCGTGCCCGCCCTCACCGCCGCCACCGACGGCGCCGAGCTCGATGCCGGTGTGGGCTACGTCGGTTCCTCCCGCTCGGTCGAGGTCCCCTACGCCCGCCGGTATGCCGTCGTGGAGGCCATGCCCTACAACGTCAAGGCCCTGCGCGCCTGGCTGCGTGACCACGGGGTCGACCGGCTGACGGTCAAGAAGCGCGGGGTGAGCATCGACGCGGACCTGCTGCGGCGCCAGCTGCACCTGCCCGCCAAGGGCAGGACCGAGGCGATCGTCGTGCTCACCCGGGTCCGCAGCAACCAGGTGGCCCTCATCGTCAAGCCAGCCTGAGGGCACCGACCGAACCACAATCAGCCCCTAGGGGACGCAAACGCCCGTCGGCTGCGCGACGCGCCGACGTGGTTGGCCAGCGGCGGGCAGGCTGACCTACCCTCGACGGCGATGCCTACCGTAGAACCACGGCTCCGGCCGCCACCGCGGCGCAGGCCAGCCCCCCACGTCCTTGATGACCGCCCTCTGGCGGCACGCCCCCCACCGCTCGGCCCTGAAGGGTCTGGGCCTGGCCGCGACCGCCCTCGGCGTCGCCACGGCCTTCGGCACGTCCCCCGGCGACGCCTTCGTACCAGCTGACCTCGCAGGAGCATGCTCCGACGCGGGCCGTCGCGGCTGCCGCTCCGGCGCCGGAGAAGGTCGACCAGTTCGGCGTCATCGGGTTCAAGGCCACCGCCGCCCCCAAGCCGAAGCCGAAGCCGAAGCTCAAGCCGAAGCCGAAGCCCGCCACGTCAGCCGCGGCGCCGAGTGCACCGGCCACCTCGGACCGCACCCCCACCCGGGTGTCCCGCGGCGCCAACTACTCCCGCGCGGGGCTCGGCCCGCTCGCCGGGATGGCCCCGAACGCGGTGGCCGTCGTCAACGAGATCCATGCGTCCTTCCCGAGCCTGACCGACATCGGCGGCTTCCGCGCAGGTGACCCCGGCGACCACGGGTCGGGCCATGCCGTGGACATCATGACCTCCACGGCCTCCGGCGACGCGGCCGCTGCGCACCTGCAGGGCATGGCCGGCACGCTGAACATCAAGTACATCATCTGGAAGCAGCGCATCTGGTACCCCGGTGGCGGCTGGAAGCCCATGGCCGACCGCGGCAGCGTGACCGAGAACCACTACGACCACGTGCACGTCTCGGTCAACTAGAACGACGGCTCGACACCGACCCGCGACCACCCGCCACCACGGGCTGCCACCGGCTCCCGAAGGCACCTACAGCGCAGGGTCGGACTGCGCACCGGTACGGCGCACCGCTGCGGCTCCCGCCTCGCTGGCCCTGAGCACCGCCGTGGAGCGGTCCGCGCCGTCCGCCAGGGCCGCGGCCAGGGCCCCGCAGAACGCGTCCCCCGCGCCGGTCGTGTCGACCACGTCCCCACCGGCCACCGGTGTGCCGTCGTGGCGCACGCCGTCCCAGCTCGACCCGGCGCCCCCGAAGGTCACCAGCAGCGAGGTCGGCACGACGTCGGAGTCGGCGAGCTGCATGGCCTCGTGCTCGTTGACCACGAGCGGGTCGGCGAGGGCGGCCACGTCGTGCGGCAGGGCCGCATACGGCGCGGCGTTGATCACCACGCGCGCGCCGCGGGCGTGGGCCGCCCGCGCGGCCCGGGCCACCACCGGCAACGGCACCTCGAGCTGGGCGAGCAGCACGTCGCCGGGCCCGAGCTCGGGCAGCTCGGCGGTGGCGTGGGCGTTCGCCCCGGCGATGACGACGATGGAGTTCTCGGCGTCGTCGTCGACGACGATCCAGGCCTGCCCCGTCGGCCGGCCGGCGACGACCCGGACGGCGTCGACGTCGATCCCCCGCCCCCGCAGGCGAGCCAGGTAGGCGGCGCCGGGCTCGTCGTCACCGACCGCTCCCACGAGGCAGACACTGGCACCGGCCTCGGCGGCGGCCAGTGCCTGGTTGCCGCCCTTGCCGCCGGCGTAGCGCTCGACGCCGCCGTCGGCCAGCACGGTCTCGCCCGGCCGGGGGTGCCGCTCGACGTGGGTCACGAGGTCGACGTTCAGCGACCCCAGGACGACCACGCGACCCATCAGGCGCCCCCACCCGAGACGGTCTGGAGCCACAGGTCGGCGTAGCGCTGCGCGTCGACCTCCAGGCAGACGTCGATGCTCGAGCGGGCCTGGCCGTGCGGGTCGTGCGACAGGTCGCCGCTCCAGTCACGGCGGTCGACGATGGTGCGCCCGCGAGACCAGGTGCCGGCCAGCTCCACGCGCACCGGGAGCTTCGAGCGGTGCACCCCGTCGGGGGCCAGGACCGCGCACACGGCACCGGCGTCGCCGATCGTGGCCGAGTCGGACGCGAACCGGTCGCACTGGAAGGCGACGAGCCGCCCGGCCAGCTCGGCGGCGCCGTGCCCGCCGACGGCGACGAGGTCCGCCGCCTGCGCCCGGGTGATCCGCGGCTCGTAGAAGACGTCGAGGCCGTACATCGTCACCGCGATGTCGAGGTCGGCACAGGCGTCGAGGACGACCGCAGCCGCCTCGGGGTCGTGGAAGACGTTGAACTCGGCCGAGGCGGTCGCGTTGCCCACGTGGGCCGCGCCACCCATGAAGACGATCTCGCGCAGGCCTCGGGCGACCTGCGGATAGGTGCGCAGCAGGAGCGCGATGTTGGTCAGGGGCGCCAGCGGTACCAGGGTGACGAGGTGCTCGTCGGCACCCTCACCTGCCGGCCCGCCAGCCGGCCCGCCAGCCCGCCCGGCGGCCTGCTCGGCAGCCTCGAGGAGCACGTCGCGCAGCACCTCGACCGCGTGGCGCGGGTCGGCGCGCCGGCCGGACCTGGCCCAGTCGAGGTCGCCGAGGCCGTCCTGGCCGTGGACGTGGCGGGCGTCGACCGCGTCCTCGAGCAGCGGTCGCTCGGCACCCCGAGCCACGACGACGTCGGCGCGGCCCGCGGCGTCGAGCACGGTCAGGGTGTTGGCCACGACGTCGTCGACCGGGGCGTTGCCGCCCACACAGGTGACGGCCCGCAGGTCGAGCCCGGGGTGCAGGGCGGCGAGCAGCAGGGCACAGGCGTCGTCGACACCGGTGTCGACGTCCAGGACGACAGGTTTGGCCATGGCGCGATCCTGCCAGAGCACGCAGCCCCGGCACCCGAGCGTTTTCCTCGCGCCCCCGGTGCCGGGATAGGTTCGGGCGGTGACCGCCCGCCCCGTACGACCCCTGCGCGCCCTCGGCGCCGCTGCGCTCACCCTGCTCGTCGCGGCGGCGTGCGACACCGGCGCGCCGGTCGCGCAGCAGCCCACGGCCGGCGGCTCCACCACCTCGTCCACCCCGCCCGCGAGCACCCCCTCGACGAGCACCACCTCAGGCACCACGACCACCACGCCGACCGCACCTGCGCTGTCGTGCGGACAGCGGCTGGCAGCGCAGATGACCGCGGCCGAGCGCGCCGGACAGCTGCTCATGGTCGGCCTGCAGCCCACCGGCAGCTCGACCCGCCTCGCGGCGCAGGTCAGGTCGCAGCACCTGGGCGGGGTGATCTACCTCGGCGGCTGGTCCGGTGGGACCGCGTCGATGGCACGCACCTCGGCCCGGCTGCAGGAGGGTGCCGGCGGGTCGCTGCTCATCGCGGCCGACCAGGAGGGCGGCCAGGTCCAGCAGCTCAGGGGGCCGGGGTTCACGCGCATGCCGTCGGCCCGTGCCCAGGCCGAGACCGGTGCGAAGTCGCAGGAGGCCAACGTCCGCGCCTGGTCCGCCGAGCTCGCGAAGGCCGGGGTCGGCGTCAACCTCGCGCCGGTCGCCGACACCGTGCCCACCTCGCTCGGTGCTGCCAACCAGCCGATCGGGCGCTTCCGCCGCGACTTCGTGCCGGGCTCACCACAGGGCAACGCCACGTATGTCGCGGCGTTCGTCCGCGGGTCGCTCGCTGCCGACGTCATCCCGACCGTCAAGCACTTCCCCGGGCTGGGCCGGGTCACCGGGAACACCGATGTCACCAGCGCGGGGACGACCGACTCCACCGCCGACCTCGGCGACCCCTACCTGCAGCCGTTCGCCGCCGGGATCGAGGCAGGGGCGCCGGTGGTCATGGTCTCCTCGGCGCGGTACCCGGCGCTCGACCCCGACCACCGCGCGATGTTCTCCAAGGCCGTCATCACCGGGCTGCTGCGTGACCGCATGGGTTTCGAGGGCGTGGTGATCACCGACGACGTGGGCGCCGCCAAGGCCGTCGCTGCGGTGCCGGTGGGCGAGCGGGCGACCCGGTTCCTCGCGGCGGGTGGCGACATCGTGCTGACGGCGGACGCGGGTCAGGCACCCACGATGCTCCGGGCCATCGCCCGCAGCCGCGCCACCAGCCCCGCCTTCGCCGAGCAGGTCGACGCCGCAGCGGCCCGGGTCCTGGACCTCAAGGCCGACCACGGTCTGGTGACCTGCGACTGAGTGGCCCCACCCGGGGCCGGGTCAGGCCTGGACCAGGGTGACCGGCATCGAGGAGTCGGCCGGCAGGTCGAGGGCGGACGGCGTGCGGCCCCTGAGGACCATCTGGGCGCCGAGGGCGGCCACCATCGCGCCGTTGTCCGTGCACAGCCCCGGCCGCGGCACCCGCAGCGTGATGCCGGCAGCGTCGCAGCGTTCCTGGGCCATCGCCCGCAACCGCGAGTTGGCAGCGACCCCACCACCGATCTGCAGGTTCTGCACCCCGTGCTCGCGACAGGCCGCGATCGCCTTGCGGGTCAGCACGTCGGTGACGGCCTCCTGGAAGGACGCCGCGACATCGGCCACGGGCACGGGTTCGCCCGCCGCCTCGCGGGCCTGGACCCAGCGGGACACCGCGGTCTTCAGCCCGGAGAACGAGAAGTCGAACCGGTGGCGCTCCATGTCGCGGCCCGCGGTCAGGCCACGAGGGAAGTCGATCGCCACCCGGTCGCCCTCACGGGCCATGCGGTCGATGTGCGGTCCACCGGGGAACGGCAGACCGAGCACGCGCGCGACCTTGTCGAACGCCTCCCCCGCCGCGTCGTCGATGGTCGACCCCAGCGACCGGATGTCGTGGGTCACGTCGGGGACCAGCAGCAGCGAGGAGTGCCCGCCCGACACGAGCAGGGCCAGCGTCGGCTCCGGCAGCGGGCCGTGCTCGACGATGTCGACGGCGACGTGCGAGGCAAGGTGGTTGACGCCGTACAGGGGCTTGCCCAGGGCGACGGCGAGCGACTTGGCGGCAGCCACGCCCACCATGAGCGCGCCGGCGAGCCCCGGCCCGGAGGTGACCGCGACCGCGTCGACGTCGTCGAGGCGGATACCGGCCTCGCGGGTGGCCCGCTCGATGGTCGGCACCATCGCCTCGAGGTGGGCGCGGCTGGCCACCTCGGGCACCACCCCGCCGAACCTCGCGTGCTCGTCGACGCTGCTGGCGATCGCGTCGAAGAGCAGGGTCTCGCCGCGCACGACCCCGACCCCGGTCTCGTCGCAGGACGTCTCGAACCCCAGGACGAGCGGCTGGTCTGCACTCACGACGCACCCCCTGCGAGGGCCAGGCGCATGACGTGGGCATCGACGTCACCGGGCTGGTAGTAGCGTCCTCGGACCGTCAACAACTCGAATCCCCTTGCCTCGTAGAGCCTTCGGGCAGGACCGTTGTCCTCACGCACCTCGAGCATGAGGTATGCCGCGCGGTCGGCCTGAGCGCGAGCGACCAGCTCGTCGAGCAGCCGTCGCCCCAGCCCCCGGCCCTGCGCAGCCGGGGCCACGGCCATCGTCATGACATCGGCGACCTCGCCGCCCAGGTCGAGGCCGGCGTAGCCCAGCACCCGGCCGTCCTGCTCCTCGACGACGTAGGAGCGCCGCGGCCGGGCGGCGAGCTCGGCCCACCAGGCCTGCTGCGACCACGCGTCGTCGGGGAAGAGGTCGCCCTCGACGGCAGCCACCCCGGGCAGGTCGGTCCAGCGCAGGTCCCTCACCTCGCGCCCCGCTCGGCCGTGGTGAGCGCATCGGGACGGCGCAGGTAGAGCGGCTCGACCGGTAGGTCCTCGCCGTCGAGCAGGCGACGTTCGGCCAGGGCAGCCAGCGTGGCGGCCCGGACGTCCAGGACGTCGAGCGCGTGGGGGAACAGGTCCGGGAAGAGGACCGGCCCACGACCAGCGGTCGGCAGGGCCCGCACCTGCGAGGGAAGGTCGGCGGGCCGGTCCACCGCCGGCGCGGTGAGCCGGCGCACGACCCAGCTCCCGGGGTGCGCCGCGTCCGCAGGCTCTGGGTCCGCGGGCGCAGGGTCCGCGGGCTCGACGGCATACCGCGCCCAGTAGACCTCCTTGCGGCGGGCGTCCGTGGCCACGAGCAGGTCACCGCGCCCGACGAGGGCGGCAGCATCTGCTGCCACGGCGTCCAGGCTGCACAGGCCGTGGACGGGGATCCCCCGGGCGTGGGCGAAGACGAGACCGGTGACGATGCCGACCCGCAGCCCGGTGAAGGGCCCGGGACCGTTGCCCACGACCACGTCGGTGACGTCGGAGGGGGTGCGGCCAGCGGTCGAGAGGCATCGCGCGACGAGTGGGGCGACGTGCTCGGAGTGCCCCCGGGCGTCCAGGACCGTGGCGCTGGCGGCGACGCCGTCGCCGTGCAGGGCCACGGTGATCGCCGAGGTGGAGGTGTCGATGGCGAGGAGCAGCATCAGCGCACCGGTTCGTTCAGCGGCTCGTCGAGCGACCGGGTCAGCACCGTGAGGTCGGCCGCAGCCCAACGCGCCCCGTGGGAGGTGACCACGGCCGAGCGGACGTCGCTGCCGTCGAGGACGACCTCGAGCCGGTCGTCGGACAGGTCCTCGACCAGGCCGTGGCCCCATTCGACGATGGTCACGCAGTCCTCCAGGGACGCGTCGAGGTCGAGGTCGTCGAGCTCGGCGAACCCGCCGAGGCGGTAGGCGTCGACGTGCACGAGCGGCGGACCGTCGACGAGCGACGGGTGCACCCGGGCGATGACGAACGTGGGTGAGGTGACCGGTCCGCGCACACCGAGGCCCTCGCCGACCCCCTGCGTGAGGGTGGTCTTGCCCGCTCCGAGGCCCCCGGTCAGCACGACGAGGTCACCGGCGTGCAGGACGCTGGCCAACCGCACCCCCCACGCACGGGTGGACTCCGCGGTCGGCAGGGACGGGCTGCGCACGTCAGGCACTCCTGCCCCCACGGCGCGCCCTGGCGACCTGGCGACGCTTGGACAGGTCGGTCACGGTGTGGCGCAGGCGAGGCTTGCGGCCGATGTCGATGTGCTCGGCGGAGGCGCGCATCCCGCGCTCGACGAGCTCGAGGAACTGCTCGTTGACGACCTCGGGGTGCTCGAGCATCAGGATGTGACCGGCGTCCTCGATGACGACGTGCTCGGCGCCCGGCACCAGGCGCACGATCGCCTCGGAGTGGTCCGGCGGGGTGAGCAGGTCCTGCATGCCGTTGACGACCAGGGTCTCGATGCCGTGGAACTGCTCGAGCGAGGCCTGCTTGTCGTGCATGTTCAGCGACGGCAGGAAGTCGGCCATCACCTTCAGCGGCGTGCCCATGATCATGTCACCGGTGTAGCGGATCGTGTGCTGCGCCACCGGGGACGCGAAGCTGTAGTGGTTGACGATGAGGTCCTCGACGTCGCGACCGACCCGGCGGGCGGTGTTGACCAGCCGCTGCTGGGTGCCGATCCGCGCCAGGAAGCGCGGCCCCAGACGACCGAGCAGCCGCCCGACGAACTGGCCGAACCCGAGCGTCATCATGTTCTGGCCGCCCGCGCTGGTCGCGACGAAGGCCGCCGCGATGACGCGCTCACGCACCGTCTGCGGGAACTGGTCGGCCATCGACATCACGGTCATGCCGCCCATCGAGTGCCCGATCAGGACCAGCGGGCCCTCGGGCGCGGCCTGCTCGACGACGCGGTGCAGGTCCCGGCCGAGCTGCTCGATGTTGCACGAGTCGCCGTCGGCCACCTCGGACCGGCCGTGGCTGCGCTGGTCCCACAGCACGACGCGGTATCCCGCACGCTGCAGGGCTTTTCGCTGCAGCACCCAGCTGTTCAGGCTCAGCGTGTAGCCATGGGACAGGACGACCGTGGGGTGCTGGGGCTGCGCGGAGTCGGCAGCGGGCTCGTCGATCTCGACGTGCAGCGGCACCCCGTCGTCGGCGACGACCACGAGCTCCCGGTCAGGGGTGTGCGCGTAGGCCCCATCCGGAGCCAGCACCGACAGCCTGGCGGTGCGCTCCCGGTTGACCCGGCCGGCGGCGACGCCGGCTGCGGTGGCCACCCCGGCGGCGGCGAGCCCGACCCCGAGGCCGAGGAGTCCGCGGTTCGGGGGCGTCACGCCTCCACCTCTCCCAGGTGGACCCGCGGCACCCTGGCGCCGATACGGGTCACGATCTCGTAGTTGATGGTGTCGGTGGCGACCGCCCAGTCCTGCGCGGTCGGCTCGCCGGCGGCGCCGACCCCGAACAGCACCACCTCGTCACCGGCCACGGCGTGGCTGGCGGCACCGAGGTCGAGGACGAACTGGTCCATGCAGACCCGGCCGGCGACCCGGTGCCGGCGTCCGCCGACCTGCACGGGCCCCACGTTCGTGGCATGGCGCGGCACGCCGTCGGAGTAACCCATCGGCACCAGCCCCAGCATGGTCTGCTCCGTCGTGGTGTGGACGTGGCCGTAGGAGACCCCTTGTCCCGCCGGCGCCTGCTTGACGCTCGACAGGTGCGACAGCAGGCGCATCGCCTCGCGCAGGCCGAAGTCCTGCGGTGAGCCGAGGTCGGGCACCGGGGACAACCCGTACACCGCGATCCCCGGGCGCACCAGGTCGTAGTGCACGGAGGGGTTGGTGAGCGTGGCCGCCGAGTTCGCGAGGTGGCGCACCGACGGACGTATGCCGATGCGGGCCGCCTGCTCGACGACCCCCTCGAACCGCTCCTGCTGGGCGCGCACCGTCGGGTGCTGCGGTGCGTCGGCGTACGCGAAGTGGGAGAAGATCCCCACGACGTCGAGGACCTGCTCGGACCCCAGGGCGGCGACCCGGTCCAGGACGGTCTCGAGGTCGGCGTCCCACGCTCCGTTGCGACCCAGGCCGGTGTCGACCTTGAGGTGGATGCGCGCGGTGGTCCCGGTGGTCCGTGCCGCTGCCACGGCCTGGTCGAGCGCCCACGTCGTCGAGATGCCGAGCTGGACGTCCTGCTCGACGGCCGTGACGAAGTCCTGGCCGGGCACGTGCAGCCACGACAGCACGGGCGCGGTCACCCCCGCCCGACGCAGCTCCAGCGCCTCGGGCAGCTGGGCGACGCCGAGCCACGTCGCACCGCCACGCAGGGCGGCCCGGGCGCTCGGGACCAGGCCGTGCCCGTACGCGTCTGCCTTCACCACGGCCATCAGCTCGGCCGTCGGCGCGTGCCCACGCAGGGCCGCGACGTTGCCGCTGATGGCACCGAGGTCGACCTGGGCGCACGCGGGAAACCCCGGCGGGGCCGGGGCAGGAGGGGTGCTGGACGCCGTGTCGGTGGTCATCGCCGACAAGTCTTTCACGGCCTCCCCCGACCTTCTCGCCGGACCGGGGCGTCCTCCGCCGAACGACCGGTGTGGCCCCGCCCCAGGGTCAGCCCTGCGACCGGCCCTCCGGGTGGGCGATGCTGTGGCGGTGAGCAGCGAGCCCGTCCCGTCCGAGCGCCCGGACGAGGCGACCCACAGGGCACGGTGGGCCATCGCGGCGATGTTCGCGACCAACGGGGCGGTCTTCGCCAACGTCGTCCCGCGCTACCCCGACATCGTGGCGCGCCTGCGCCTGGACGAGGCCGCGTTCGGCACCGCGGTCGCGGGGTACGGCCTCGGGGCTGTGCTGGCAGGCCTGCTGGCGGCGCCCCTGGTGAGCCGGTTCGGGTCGGCGCGGGTGGCCGTCGGCGGCACCCTGGCGGTCGCGGCCAACCTCGTGCTGGTCGGCGCTGCCCCGTCGTGGCTGCTGCTCGTCCTCGCGCTCGGGCTCGCCGGCGCCCTCGACTCGGTCACCGACATCGCGGAGAACGCCCAGGGCCTGCGCGTCGAACGCGGCTACGGCCGTTCCGTGCTCAACTCCATGCACGCCACCTGGAGCATCGGCGCGGTGGTCGGGGGCACGATGGGCAGTGCCGCAGCGGGGCTCGGCGTCGCGCTCGTGCCCCACCTCGCCCTGGCCGCCGTCACAGCGGTCGCCCTCACCCTCGTCGTGCGCTCGAGGCTGCTGCCGGGGGTGGACCCGGCACCGACCCGGATGCCCACCTCCCGAACCGAGCACGCCGTGGCACTGCCGAGCCGGGGCCGCACCAGGCTGGGCCTCGTGGTCCGCCTGCTCGCGCTGGCCGTCGTCGGGTCGATGGCCCAGGGCATCGAGGACCTCACCTCGACGTGGAGCGCGCTCTACCTGCGGGAGGAGCTCGGGGCTGCCGCGGTGGTGGGTGGTCTCGGCTTCGTGGCCCTGCAGGGCCTGCAGACCGTCGGCCGGCTGGTGGGCGACCGCGCCGTCACCGCCTGGGGCGACCGGGCCGTGGCTCGTACCGGTGGTGCTGTCGCCGCCGCGGCGATGGGGCTCGCTCTGCTGTCCGGGTCCGCGGCCCTGACCGTGGTGGCCCTCGGTGTCGTCGGCCTCGGCATCGGCACGCTGATCCCCGCCGCACTGCGCGCTGCCGACGACCTCCCCGGCCTGCCGCGCGGCCTGGGCCTGTCGGTCATCGGCATGGGCTTTCGCCTCACCCTGCTCGTGTCGCCCCTGGCGATGGGCGCCCTGGCGCAGCGTCAGGGCCTGGGAGCCGTGATGGTCGTCATCCCGGTGGCCGCGGTCCTCGTGCTGCTGCTCGCCCCGGCCCTGCCGACCCGGACCCGCCGCTGAGCCGTCCACGACCCGTCGCCCAGCGGCGGGGTGGCGGGACAGGGGGGTCAGCGGGTGAGCAGGTGGGCGACGGTGCCGGGTACGGCGTGGGCCAGGGCGAGCGCGCGGACGGGCCCCCCGGGGTTGGCCCGGTCCGCTGCCACGCCGTGGACGAGGGCGCCGAGCGAGCCGGCGTCCAGCGGCGACAGGCCGGCGGCCAGCAGGGCTCCGCACACTCCTGCGAGGACGTCGCCGGCCCCCGCCGTCGCGGTCCATGCCGGTGCGTCGTTCTGCGACCGGACCGTGCCCTCGGGTGGGACGACGAGGGTCGTCGCCCCCTTGAGCAGGACGGTGGCACCGGTCAGCCGGGCGGCCCGCCGCGCGTGCGCCAGCGGGGCGGCCTGCACCTGCTCGCGCGTGACCGCCGGGCGGTCGGCCCCGTCCCCGTCGCCGCCCTCGCCGTCACCGTCGCCGTCGACCTCGTCGTCACCGTCGAGGCGGCGCAGCAGGCGCGCGAGCTCACCGGCGTGCGGCGTGAGCAGCGTCGGCGCCGTGCGTCGTCCGGTGACGAGGTCCAGTCCTCCGGCGTCCACCAGCACCGGCAGGTCCGAGGCCAGGGCAGCCCGGGCGAGGTCGAGTTGAGCCTCGCTCCCGCTGGCCTCCGACGAGACGTCCAGGCCGGGGCCGACCACCCAGGCCTGGACCCGGCCGTCGCCGATGACGGCCTCGGGTACGGCGGCCCGGACGAGCAGGGTCGGGGCTGGGGTGCCCACGTACCGCAGCATCCCCACACCGGCGCCGACTGCCGCCGTGCAGCAGAGCACCGGGGCGCCGGTGTAGTCCTCGCCGCCCGCGATCACGCCGAGCACGCCACGGGAGTACTTGTCGTCGCTGGCGCGCGGCACCGGCCACAGGCTCGCCACGTCGGCGTGGTCGAGTCGTTCCACGGCCGGCTCGCCCTCGAGGTGGAGCCCGATGTCGACGATCGTGAGCCGCCCCACCGTGGGCTCGGAGGCCGGCAGGACGTGCACGGGCTTGGCCACCCCGAACGTGACCGTCTCGTCGGCGAAGACGCCGCTGTCCTGCGGGACCTCGCCGGCCGGGTCCTGCCCCGAGGGAAGGTCGACGCTGATGACGTAGGCGTCGGGCGGCAGGGCGTCCACCCAGGCCCGGGCCTCGTCGGGCAGGCCGGGGCGGCCCCCGATGCCGAGGACCCCGTCCAGCACGAGCTCGGCCCCGGCCAGCGCCGTGGCCCAGTCGCCGTCGACGCCGATGACGCGCACGCCCGCCGCCTCCCAGGCGGCGGCGTCACCGACCGCCAGCGGCCACGGTCCCTGCAGCGCAACGCACTGGGCACCGTCGTCCGCGAGGTGCGCTGCGGCATACAGGGCATCCGCGCCGTTGTTGCCCGGGCCGGCCAGCACGACCACGCGCGTGCCACCGCTCTCCCGCAGCCGGGCCCGGCACACCTGGGCCAGACCCCAGGCCGCGCGCGCCATGAGCTCGCCCGGGTCGTCCAGGGTGGCCAGCAGGTCTGCCTCCGCCTCGCGGACGGCGTTCGCGCAGTAGGTGCGCAGCACCTCAGCCCTCCCCGATGACCACAGCCGACGCGATCCCCGCGTCGTGCGACAGCGACACGTGCCAGGCGTGCACGCCCAGCGCCTCGGCGCGCGCCTCCACGGTGCCGGTGATCTGCAGGTGCGGGCGGCCGTCCTCGCCGCGCCGGACCGTGGCGTCCTGCCAGCTGAGCCCGACCGGTGCGCCCAGCGCCTTGGCCAGGGCCTCCTTCGCGGCGAACCGCGCAGCCAGGGAGTTCAGCGGCAGGGCGCGCTCCTCGGGTGTGAAGAGGCGGTCGAGCAGGCCGGGCGTGCGCTCCAGGGTCTGCCCGAAGCGCTCGACGTCCACGACGTCGATCCCGACCCCGACGATCACCGGTTGCGCACGATCACTCGACGGTGACGCTCTTGGCGAGGTTGCGGGGCTGGTCGACGTCGAGCCCCTTGGCCGTCGACAGGTGCAGGGCGAAGACCTGCAGGGGCACGACGGTCAGCAGCGGCGCCAGCAACGGCGACGTGACGGGCACGCGGATCACCTCGTCGGCGAACGGTACGACGTCCTCGTCACCGTCCTCGGCGACCACGATCGTGCGCGCACCGCGGGCCCGGATCTCCTGGATGTTGGAGACGACCTTCTTGTGCAGGTCGTGCGGGGTGCCGGGACCGGGCACGACGATGAACACCGGCTGGCCTGCGTCGATCAGGGCGATGGGCCCGTGCTTCAGCTCGCCGGCGGCGAACCCCTCGGCGTGGATGTAGGCGAGCTCCTTGAGCTTGAGCGCACCCTCCATCGCGACGGGGTAGCCGACGTTGCGACCCAGGAACAGCACCGACCGGGTGTCGGCCATGAACCGGGCGATCTCCTTGACCCGGTCCATGCGGCCGAGCAGGTCCTCGAGCTTGGCCGGGATCTCGTGCAGCTCCTTCATCACCGACTGGGCGTCGTCGGCGAACGTGCCTCCGCGCAGCTGGGCGAGGTAGAGGCCCAGGATGTAGCAGGCGGTGATCTGGGCCAGGAACGCCTTGGTGGAGGCGACCGCGATCTCGGGGCCGGCGTGGGTGTAGAGCACCGCGTCGGACTCGCGCGGGATGGTCGAGCCGTGGGTGTTGCAGATGCTCAGGGTCAGCGCACCCAGCTCGCGGGCGTGCTTGACGGCCATGAGGGTGTCCATGGTCTCGCCGGACTGGCTGATGGACACCACCAGGGTGCGCTCGCTGGCGATCGGGTCGCTGTAGCGGAACTCGTGGGCCAGCGACACCTCCACCGGGATGCGGGTCCAGTGCTCGATGGCGTACTTGGCGACCATGCCCGCGTAGGCGGCGGTCCCGCAGGCGACGATGATGATGCGGTCGACGTCGCCCAGCTGGGCCTCGGTCATCGACATGTCGTCGAGCACGAGCCGCCCGTCGGAGTCGGTGCGGCCGAGGAGGGTGTCGCCGACCGCGTGCGGCTGGTCGTGGATCTCCTTCTCCATGAACGTCGCGTAGCCGCCCTTCTCGGCGGCCGCGGCGTCCCAGGTCACGTCGTAGGGCTTGCCCTCGGCGGCGCTGCCGTCGAAGTTGATGACCGTGCAGGAGTCCGGGGTGATCGTGACGATCTGGTCCTGACCGAGCTCGAGCGCCCGCCGGGTGTGGCCGATGAACGCGGCCACGTCGGAGCCGAGGAAGTTCTCGCCGTCGCCGAGCCCGACCACGAGCGGGCTGTTGCGGCGGGCGCCGACGACGACACCGGGGCTGTCGGCGTGCACGGCCAGGAGGGTGAACGCGCCCTCGAGGGTGTTGACGACCGCCTTCATCGCCTCGGTGAGGTCACCGGTCTCGGCATACGCGCTGGCGACGAGGTGGGCGGCGACCTCGGTGTCGGTCTCGCTCTCGAAGCGCACGCCCTGCGCCAGCAGGTCCTTCTTCAGCGCGTGGAAGTTCTCGATGATGCCGTTGTGGATCAGGGCGAGCCGGCCGTCGTCGCCGCCGCGGTGCGGGTGCGCGTTCTGGTCGGTGGGACCGCCGTGGGTGGCCCACCTGGTGTGGCCGATGCCGGTCGTGGAACCGGGCAGGTCGTCGGCCTCGATGGCCTCCCGGAGGTTGACGAGCTTGCCGGCCCGCTTCTCGCTCGTCACCGCGTCAGCGGTCACCAGCGCCACGCCCGCCGAGTCGTAACCCCGGTACTCCAGGCGCGCCAGGCCCTCCATCACGACGTCCAGGGCCTTGCCGTCGGCGTTCGGACCGACGTATCCCACGATTCCACACATGCGCTGCAGCCTAACGGCCCCTGCCGTGGTGGACGCACGTGCCGGCCGGGCCGCGCCGAGGAACGCCATCTCGCCCGCGACGAGGGCTCCGTGGGCGACAATGACGCCCGTGACCCATCCGGCCGCGGGCATCGCCGCCCTCCCGTCGCCCTACGTCGAGCTCGACCGAGCCGCGTGGGCGCGCCTTCGGGAGAACCACCCGCTCAGCCTCGACAGCGCCGACGTCGCCCGGCTCCGGGGACTCGGGGAGCGCATCGACCTCACCGAGGTCGAAGAGGTCTACCTGCCGCTCTCGCGCCTGCTGAACTTCTACGTCGGCGCCACCGCGGGACTGCACCGGATCACCAGCGACTTCCTCGGCGAGCGCCCGGCCAAAGCGCCGTTCGTCATCGGCGTCGCCGGTTCGGTCGCCGTGGGCAAGTCCACGACGGCGCGCCTGCTCAAGGAGCTGCTCTCCCGCTGGCCGGGCACCCCGCGGGTCGAGCTGCTGACCACCGACGGGTTCCTGCTGCCCAATGCCGAGCTCGAGCGCCGTGACCTGCTGCAGCGCAAGGGCTTTCCGGAGTCCTACGACCGCCGGGCCCTGCTGCGCTTCGTCGCCGAGGTCAAGGCGGGCAAGGCCGAGGTCTCGGCACCGGTCTACTCCCACCTGACCTACGACATCGTCCCCGGGCAGCACGTGGTGGTGCGCCAGCCCGACGTGCTCATCGTCGAGGGTCTCACCGTCCTGCAGGCACCGCGCCTGCAGGGGGACGGGCGCACCGGCATGGCGGTCAGCGACTTCTTCGACTTCTCCGTCTACGTCGACGCCCACCTCGAGGACATCCGCCGGTGGTACGTCGAACGCTTCCTGCGCCTGCGCGAGACCGCGTTCGCCGACCCCGACTCCTACTTCCACCGGTACGCCGGACTCACCGACGAGCAGGCCCGCGTGCGGGCCGCCCAGATCTGGGCGGAGATCAACGAGGTCAACCTGCGCGAGAACGTGCTGCCGACGCGCAGCCGCGCCACCCTGGTCCTGTCCAAGGGCGCGGACCACAGCGTCCGCCGGATCCGCCTCCGCAAGCTGTAGGGCGCAGAATGGCCGGTATGGAGCCTGCTTCCGACCCGACCCCGCCCACCGACACCCCGACCACCGGCGCCCCGCCCACGCGCACCGAGCACGACTCGATGGGGGACGTGCAGGTGCCGGCCGACGCCCTCTGGGGCGCGCAGACCGCCCGTGCCGTGGAGAACTTCCCCATCTCGGGCCAGCCCGTCCCGCCGGGCGTCGTGCACGCCCTGGCCCTGCTCAAGGGCGCCGCCGCCCGCGTCAACGCGGACCTCGGGGTCCTGGACCGTGACCTGTCCGCCGCCATCGCCGAGGCCGCCGACGCCGTGGCCGACGGCGGTCACGACGACCAGTTCCCGGTGGACGTGTTCCAGACCGGGTCGGGGACCTCGACCAACATGAACGTCAACGAGGTGCTGGCCCGGCTGGCGCACCTGGCCACCGACCTGGCGGTGCACCCCAACGACCACGTCAACGCGGGGCAGTCGAGCAACGACACCTTCCCCAGCGCCCTGCGCATCGCCGCCACCCTGGCGGTCCACCAGGACCTCGCCCCGTCGCTGGTCCACCTCGCGCGCTCGCTGCGCGCCAAGGAGGCCGAGTTCGCCGACGTGGTCAAGGCCGGTCGCACCCACCTCATGGACGCGGTCCCGGTCACCCTCGGGCAGGAGTTCGGCGGGTACGCCCGCCAGGTCGAGCTCGGGGTCGAGCGTGTCCTGGTCGCCGCGCGCGCCACGGCCGAGCTGCCGCTCGGCGGGACCGCCGCGGGCACCGGGCTCAACGCCGCACCCGGTTTCGCCGCCGCAGTGATCGCCCAGGTCAGCGAGCGCACCGGCGTCGAGTTCCGGGAGGCCGCCGACCACTTCGAGGCCCAGTCCGCTCAGGATGCCGTGGTGGAGCTCAGCGGCGCGCTCAAGGTCGTGGCGGTGGGTCTGACGAAGATCTGCAACGACCTGCGCTGGATGTCCTCCGGTCCCCGCAGCGGGCTCGGCGAGATCCGCCTGCCCGACCTGCAGCCCGGCTCGAGCATCATGCCCGGCAAGGTCAACCCGGTCATCCCCGAGGCGACCCTGATGGCCTGTGCGCGGGTCATCGGCAACGACACGACGATCACCGTGGCCGGCGCGTCGGGGGCCTTCGAGCTGAACGTGATGCTCCCCCTCATGGCCCAGGCCGTCCTGGAGTCCACGACCCTGCTGTCCACCACGACCCGGCTGCTCGCCGACCGCTGCGTCGACGGCATCGAGGCCGACCACGCCCGGGCCCGCGAGCTCGCCGAGGGGTCCCCCGCGATCGTCACGCCACTCAACCGGTTCATCGGCTACGAGGCCGCCGCTGCAGTGGCGAAGCAGTCGATCAAGGAGCGTCGCCCGATCCGCGACGTGGTGATCGAGCGGGGGCACGTCGAGGCCGGCGAGCTCACCGAGGCCCAGCTCGACGAGGCCCTCGACGTCCTGGCCATGACCAGGCCGCCCCGGTAGCCACGCGCCGTACCCCGAACGCCGCCCCGGTGGGCCCGGGGCGGCGTTCGTCGGCTCTGCTGGCTCAGTACCAGTGCGGGGAGCGGCTCTGCCACGCGCCCCAGGCGGCACAGGGGGTGCCGTAGGAGGCCTTGATGTACTTCAGGCCCCAGGTGATCTGGGTGACCGGGTTGCTGCGGTAGTCCGCACCGACCGTGGCCATCTTGGAGGCCGGCAGGGACTGCGGGATGCCATAGGCGCCGGAGGAGGGGTTCTCCGCGGTGTGCTTCCAGCCGCTCTCGCCCGTCCAGAGCTGGTCCAGGCAGCTCCACTGGCCGGCGTCGAACCCGAAGTCGCCCAGCATGGCGCGCGCTGCGGCCCGCGGGTCGGCCTGGGCGTTGGCGACCAGGGCCTGCTTCTTGGCCGCCAGGGCCTTGCGGGCCTTGTCGCGGGCGGCCTTCTTGGCGGCCTCGCGGCGGGCCTCGGCAGCGGCCTTCGCGGCGGCGGCAGCCTGCAGGCGGTCCTTCTCCTGGGCCGCGGCGATGCTGGCGTTGGTGTCGCTGCGGTCGGCAGCCAGGCGGGCGGCGTCCTCGATCTGGGCATCGGCGAGCTCGTTCGCCTGGGCGACCGCCTCCGTGCTCACGGTGAAGGCTGCGGTGCCGGTCTGGCGCTGGTCGGTGGCCTGGTAGCCCGCGGCGGTCGTCGCGACGACGGCCAGCAGCAGGCTCGAGGTCACCGCGGGACGGCGCAGCGAACGAGTGAGGCCGAGAAAGCGAGAGGGTTTCCTGCCGTGGGCCACCGCGTTGCGGTGGCGTCCGTGGTAGGGCGTGCTCATACAGGTTCCTCCAAGGAGGAGGCCACGTCGGTGGCGGCCTCATGGGTGCCGGGGGCTGGTGCGCCGGGTGCCCTGCCTTCGAACCCGCGCGTTATGAAACCGAGACCTTACCCGAGCACCCACGGCCCCCCGAAATCGCCGCTGCCCGATTCCGGCACCACAGTGACGCATGTGACGCCTGTGGCTGCGATATGACCCGTTCGTCCGAGTCGCACCCCGGTCTGGGCGTGAGGCAGCCCACGACCGGGTGTGCCGCCGGGCACGCCGCCGGGCGACCCGGCGTCACCGGACCGCCCCACGGACCTCCCACCTCAGATCTCGAGGCCCTCGAGCAGGTCCGTCACGAGCGCCGCGATGGGGCTGCGCTCGCTGCGGGTCAAGGTGATGTGGGCGAACAACGGGTGACCCTTGAGGGCCTCGATCACAGCGGCGACCCCGTCGTGGCGACCGACCCGCAGGTTGTCTCGCTGGGCGACGTCGTGGGTCAGGACGACCCGGGAGTTCTGCCCGACGCGGGACAGCACGGTGAGCAGCACGTTGCGCTCCAGGCTCTGCGCCTCGTCGACGATGACGAACGCGTCGTGCAGCGAACGGCCGCGGATGTGGGTGAGCGGCAGGACCTCGAGCATCCCGCGGTCCATGATCTCCTCGACCACCTCGTGCGACACCAGGGCGCCGAGGGTGTCGAACACGGCCTGGCCCCAGGGCCCCATCTTCTCCTGCTCGCTGCCGGGCAGGTAGCCGAGCTCCTGGCCGCCGACCGCGTAGAGCGGGCGGAAGACGACCACCTTGCGCTGCTGCCGTCGCTCCATGACCGCCTCGAGACCGGCGCACAGGGCCAGCGCGGACTTGCCGGTGCCGGCCCGGCCGCCGAGGCTGAGGATGCCCACGTCGGGGTCCAGCAGGAGGTCGAGCGCGATCCGCTGCTCGGCGCTGCGGCCGTGCAGCCCGAACGCGTCACGGTCTCCGCGGACCAGGCGCACCTGCTTGTCGGCCCCGACCCGCCCCAGACCGCTTCCCCGCGGCGAGAGCAGGACGAGCCCGGTGTGGCAGGGCATCTCGGCAGCCTTGGCGTTCTCGATCCGGCCGTGCTCGTACAGCGCGTCCATCTCCTCGACGGTGACGTCGAGCTCGCCCATCCCGGTCCAGCCCGACTCGACGGCGAGCTCGGCCTGGTACTCCTCCGCCGCCATACCCACCGCCGAGGCCTTGACCCGCATCGGCAGGTCCTTGCTCACCACGGTGACGTCGAACCCCTCGTTGGACAGATTCTTGGCGACCGCGAGGATGCGGGTGTCGTTGTCGCCGAGCCGAAAGCCCGCGGGCAGCGAGCCCGCGTCGGTGTGGTTGAGCTCGACCCGCAGCGTGCCGCCGTCGTCCCCGACCGGGATCGGTGCGTCCAGGCGGCCCTCGCGCACGCGCATGTCGTCCAGGAGGCGCAGGGCCTGGCGGGCGAAGTACCCGAGCTCGGGGTGGTGGCGCTTGGCCTCCAGCTCGGTGACGACCACCACCGGCAGGACCACCTCGTGCTCCTTGAACCGCAGCATGGCGCGGGGGTCGGACAGCAGGACCGAGGTGTCGAGGACGAAGGTCCGCAGCTGGGGCGTTCGAGCCCTGCCCTTGCGCTTCGGGGCGGGTGCGACACGCGGCGCCGCCGCGGCGGTGACGGCGGGAGCGGCCGAGGAGGTGGTTGCGGAGCTGGTCGAGGTGCGACGGGTGGTGTCGTGGTTCGAGGCCAAGATCTCTCCTTGGCACAGCGCGCGCTTCGGCGCAGTGCGCCTACTCGCGAACGAGGTGCCGGGACCAGGCCAACCCACCACGGTGGGGCCGGTTCCGGCCCTCCGCCCGGAGCTGGATCTGCTCCATAGGTTGGCCTCCCCGAACGTGGAACGGGTGCTCCGCGTCACTGTCGACGGTACGACCCACCCGACCTCGGGGAGGGCAGGCTCGCGGCGTGTCACCCCGAGACCCCCGCAGTCGAACCGTTCGTCCGAGGGTGGGCTCGGACGTCGGGACGAACCGGGTCAGCCGCCGAAGCGGCGGTTGCGCTCGGCGTAGGCGCGCAGGGCACGCAGGAAGTCGACGTGCCGGAAGTCGGGCCAGTAGGCCTCGCAGAAGTAGAACTCGCTGTGGGCGCTCTGCCACAGCAGGAACCCGGACAGCCGCTGCTCCCCCGAGGTGCGGATGACCAGGTCGGGGTCGGGCTGCCCCTTGGTGTAGAGGTGCTCGGCGATGTGCTCGACCTGCAGGGTCTCGGCGAGCTCCTCGATGGTCGTGCCGCTGGCGGCGTGCGACACGAGCATCGAGCGGACGGCGTCGGTGATCTCCTGGCGTCCGCCGTAGCCGACCGCCACGTTGACCGTCATGCCGTCGACGTCCTCGGTCAGGTCGGCGCTCTCCTTGAGCCGTCGGGCGGTCTCGGCCGGCAGCAGGTCCAGCGAGCCCACCGGGTTGAGCCGCCAGCGCCTGGTCTGCGCGAGGTCGCCGATGGTGTTCTCGATGATCGACAGCAGCGGGACGACCTCGGCGGCGGGGCGGCTGAGGTTGTCGGTGGACAGCAGCCACAGCGTGACCACCTCGACCCCCGCCTCCTCGCACCAGTCGAGGAAGTTCGCGATGTTGTCGGCGCCGGCCTGGTGGCCCTCCTTGGTCCCGTGGCCACGGGCCTTGGCCCACCGACGGTTCCCGTCGAGCATCACGCCGACGTGGCGCGGGAGCGCCTCGCGCTGCAGGCGCCTGCTGAGCCGACGCTCGTAGGCGGCGTAGAGGAGGTCGGACAACGCCACGTCTGACTCCTTCGCAGGCTCGCCGGACGGTCGTCCGTGCACCGCTCCACGCTACCCCCGACGACGGGCACCGGTGAGGCCGACGCCACAACCTACGGAGTAGTAACCTACGCGACCGTAGGTTAGAGTGGGCCGATGAACACGGCATCTTCCCCCGCCTCGGAGCAGGGACCCGTCGAGTCGGTCGTCGCCGCGGTCAAGCCCCACCTGCGCGGCTGGCTGCACGCCGCGATGGTTCCCCTCGCGCTGGCCGCCGGCATCGTGCTCATCGCGCTGGCGCCAACCACCTCAGGGCGCATCGCCGCCACCATCTTCTCGGTCACGGCCTGGCTGCTGTTCGGCACCTCGGCCGTCTACCACCGCGGCAACTGGTCACCTCGCGTGGCCGGCGTGCTCAAGCGGATGGACCACTCCAACATCTTCCTCATCATCGCCGGCACCTACACGCCGTTCGCGCTGCTGCTCCCGCGCGAGCAGGCCCGCACGATGCTGCTCATCGTGTGGATCGGCGCCGTCGCCGGCGTGCTGTTCCGGGTGTTCTGGGTCGGTGCCCCGCGCTGGCTCTACACGCCGGTCTACGTCGCCCTCGGCTGGGTCGCGGTGTTCTACCTCGGCCCGCTGCTGCAGTTCGGTGGACCCGCCATCGTCACCCTCATCGCCGTCGGCGGCCTGCTCTACACCGCCGGCGCTCTGGTCTACGGCATCAAGCGGCCGAACCCCTCACCGCGCTGGTTCGGGTTCCACGAGATCTTCCACGCGCTGACCGTGGCCGCCTTCGCCGTCCACTACATCGCCGCGTCGCTGACCGTCTACGGCATGGGCTCCTCGGCCTGACCGTCCCGGCGGTCCCCGTCGGCAACGCGGTCCTGCTGCTCACCGGTGCGGTCCGGCTGGGCCTCGCGCGGACGGTCCGGCTGCTCCTCGCGCGGACGGTCCGGCCGCTCCTGCTGGGCGAGCTCCTGCTCGGCCTCGCGGGCGAGCTCCTCGGAGCGGTAGGACATCCGGCGCATCCGGGCGTTCATGTTGCGCATGAGCAGGTAGAGCGCGAGCCCGAGCAGGAAGAAGGCGAAGAAGCCCCACAGCCCGGGTGAGACCATCGAGGACGGGGCGCCGTTCACCGGGCCATCCCCAGGCGACCGTCGTGGACGACCTCGAGGTCGCCCCGCGTTGCGAGCGCGTCACCCGTGGCCGCGTCCGGGATCCCGGCGAACAGGTCGTCCTCGCCCGGCTCGATCGGCAGGTAGGACAGCGCCGCCTCGTACTCCTCGGTCGGCCACACCTTCGACTGCACGTCGCGCGGCACCTTGAACCAGGTGCCGTCCGGGTCGATCTGGGTGGCGTGGGCGAGCAGCGCCTGGTCACGCTGGTCGAAGTAGTCCGAGCAGGGGATGCGGGTGGTGACCACCCGCTCGGGCCGGTCCTCCCAGCGCTCCAGCCACTCGGCATACGGGCTCTCCTCGCCCAGGGCGGTGAGCGCCTCGTGGAAGGCGACGATGCGCGCCTTGGAGAAGCCCTGGTTGTAGTAGAGCTTCAGCGGCTGCCACGCCGCTCCCGCGTGCGGGTATGCCGTCGCGTCGCCGGCGGCGAGGAAGGCCGCCATCGACACCGTGTGGGTCATGATGTGGTCGGGGTGGGGGTAGCCACCGTTCTCGTCGTACGTCGTCATGACGTGCGGGCGGAACCGGCGGATCTCCCGGACCAGCGCCTCGGTCGTGACCTCGATCGGCTCGAGCGCGAAGCAACCCTCGGGCAGCGGCGGGAGCGGGTCGCCCTCGGGCAGGCCGGAGTCGACGAAGCCCAGCCAGGTGTGCTGGACCCCGAGGATCTGCTGGGCGCGCTTCATCTCGTCGCGACGCACCTGGGCGAGGTCGCGAAGGATGTGCGCGTCGTTCTTGAGGTGGGGGTTGAGCACGTCACCGCGCTCACCGCCCGTGCACGACACGACGAGCACGTCGGCGCCCTCCGCGACGTACTTGGCCATCGTCGCCGCGCCCTTGCTCGACTCGTCGTCGGGGTGCGCGTGCACCGCCATCAGCCGCAACCGGTCAACCACCTGCACAACCTCGCTCGTCCATCGAAGAGAATGGGACGGCGGGTCGGTCGACTCCGCGTCCGACCGACATCCTCTCACTCGTGGAAGGCCCGCCATGCCGCTCCCCCGCCCAGCACCCGGCACCGGCCGTTGGTGGGTGGTGGGCACGATCGGCTGCACGATCGGGGTCGCGCTCGCCGTGTGGTTGGGACTGGCCAACAGCGTGGGCCGGATCACCTTCACCGACACCGGCTACGAGGTGATCGACGAGCGCAGCGTCCGGGTCGAGTTCGACGTGCACCGGCCGGCCGGTGAGGCCGTCACCTGCCGCCTGCAGGCCCTGGACGCCACCTTCGGCGTCGTCGGCGTCCTCGACGTGGACATCGCGGCCTCGCAGCAGCGCGCGGTGCATCGCGAGGTCGTCGTGCGCACGTCGTCGCGCGCCGTGACCGGTGTCGTGGACAGCTGTGCGCGCGTCGCGTCGGGCCGCTGACCAGCAGGAGCGTGCGGTCCACGCCGTGCACGGCCGGCGTCCCCGGGTGCCGTGAATGGACCGGCTCGCCGACCGCGCTGTACCCTTGTCCTTTCACCGAGCGGTCTGGGCCTGATCACGCGAACGTGTGCGGACCCGGGCCTTTCTGCGTATGACCCTCCCCGGCGACGCATCCGCGTCGTGCCGGGGACCCGATCAAGGAGCACACCGTGAGCGACACCGCGACCCCGACCGCGAGCTACCTGACCCAGGAGGCCTTCGACCGTCTGAAGGCCGAGCTGGACCAGCTCTCCGGCCCAGGCCGTACGGAGATCGCCAAGAAGATCGAGGCGGCCCGTGACGAAGGCGACCTCAAGGAGAACGGCGGCTACCACGCGGCCAAGGAGGAGCAGGGCAAGATGGAGGCCCGCATCCGCCAGCTGACGCAGCTGCTCGACAACGCCATCGTGGGGACCAAGCCCGCCGACGACGGCATCGTCGAGCCCGGCATGGTCGTGCACGTGGAGATGTTCGGCGAGGTGGTCGAGTTCCTGCTCGGCTCGCGTGAGATCGCCGAGGGCACCGACCTCGAGGTGTACAGCGAGAAGTCGCCGCTGGGCCATGCGATCAACGGCAAGAAGGTCGGGGACAAGGCCACCTACTCGGCACCGAACGGCAAGAAGATCGAGGTCACCGTGAAGGCCGCCACGCCGCACGTGCCCTGACCCCCACCCCCCACGTCCGGAAAGGGCCGCACCCTTGGGGGTGCGGCCCTTTCCGTCGTGTCTGTCGGGCTGCGAGAGCTCAGCCGAACTTGAGCTGGTAGCCCTTGCCCCGCAACGTGCGCAGCACCTCTTCGCAGTGGTTCTTCCCGCGCGTCTCCAGCTGGAGACCGATCTCGACCTCGTCCACGGTGATGGTGGTGCCCGTCCGGATGTGCTCGACCTCCAGGACGTTGGCGTCGACGGCGGCACAGTCCGCCAGGAGCCGGGCCAGGTGGCCCGGGCGGTCGGAGATCCGCACCCGGAACTGCAGGTAGCGCCCGGCCGCAGCCATGCCGTGCCGCAGGATGCGCAGCAGGAGGAGCGGGTCGATGTTGCCGCCGGAGAGCACCGCCACCACGGGGCCGTCGAGGTGCTGGCCGGCGCGTCCGAGCAGGTGCGCGACGGCGGCCGCGCCCGCGGGTTCGACGACGAGCTTGGCGCGTTCGAGGACGAACAGCAGCGCCCGCGACAGCTCCTCCTCGGTCACCGTCTCCATGCCGTCGACGAGCTCGCGCACCAGGGCGTACGGCACGTCCCCGGGCATACCGACGGCGATGCCGTCGGCCATCGTCTGCATGTTCTCGAAGGCGACCGGCTTCCCGGCGGCCAGGGACAGCGGGTAGGCCGCGGCCTGTTCGGCCTGGACGCCGACGATGCGCACGTCGGGACGGGCCGCCTTCACCGCGACCGAGATCCCGGCGAGCAGCCCACCGCCGCCGGTGCTGACCACGATGGTCTTCACGTCGGGGCACTGGTCCAGGATCTCCAGACCGGCGGTGCCCTGCCCGGCGACGATGTCGCGGTGGTCGAACGGGTGGATGAGGACCGCCCCGGTCTGGGACTCCCACTCGCGGGCGTCGACCAGGCACTCGTCGATCGTCGTCCCCACCTGCTCGATGGTCGCGCCATACGCCTCGGTGGCCAGCAGCTTGGGCATCGGCGCCCCGTGCGGCATGTAGACCTTGACGTCGATGCCGAGCAGCTGGCCGGCGAGCGCGACACCCTGGGCGTGGTTCCCGGCGCTGGCGGCCACGACACCACGGGCCTTGTCCTCGTCGCTGAGCCGCGCCATCCGCGTGTAGGCGCCGCGGATCTTGAACGAGCCCGCGCGCTGGAGGTTCTCGCACTTGAGGAACACCTCGGTGCCGACCCGGTCCGACAGCGCCCGGCTGTACTCCAGCGGGGTGGGACGGACGACACCACTGAGCAGGTCCTGCGCAGCGCGGACGTCGTCGAGGGAGACGGACAGCAACGGTGATGCCATGGCCGCAGGCTATCGCCCGGCTGCGCCCTGCCCGGACGCCCTTGCCGGACGCCCTGGCGGACACCCTCCCCGGACGTTGTGCACTCGGGACGGCTGGGCCCGACGCGCCCTACAGTGGCAGTCGCGGTCCCCCGTGCGACCAAGGAGCCCTCGTGGCCGATCCGACCCGGGGTGGTCCACGGCCGGGCACCTCGAGCGGTGCGGTCCCCGGCCGGCGGCTCGCCCCCACGCTGTGGCTGCTGCTCGTCGCGGCCAGCGTCGCGGTCCCCTGGCTGGTCCTGCTGTCGGTGGCACGGGCTGAGCGGCTGGACGCCCTGCGGGTGCTCTCCGTTGCCACCGCCCTGGCCGCGACGTCCTTGCTGGCCGTCGTCTTCGTGCTGCCGTCCCGGCTGCGGTCGTTCACCTCCCACCTCGGCCTCGAGCGGCTCATGCGCCAGCACCGGGCCCTGGCCCTGCTGGCGGCCCTGCTGGCCCTGGCCCACCTGCTGTTCGTCGTCGCCCACGCCGACCACGGCGTCGCCGTGCTGGACCTGCGCGTCGCCCCGCCTCGCGTGTGGGCCGCGTCCGTCGCCGTGTTCGCCCTGCTCGTCCTGGTCGGGCTGGCCGTGACGCGCCGCTCACGCAGCCCGCGGTACGAGGGATGGCGCCTGACCCACGTGCTGCTTGCCAACACGGTGCTGGTCGCCACCGGCCTGCACGTCCTGTGGCAGCGCGACCTCGTGCGCTACGACCAGGGTCGGCTGTGGTTCGCCGTGCTGGCGGCGGTCGTGGCCGCGGTCACCGCGTACCGGTGGGCGTGGCGGCCGTTGCGGGCCCGGCGCCATTCCTACGTCGTGGACCAGGTCATCCACGGGCCGGGTGCCATCTCCGTGGTCCTGCACGCCTCCGGCCACGCCGGGGTGCCCTTCCGGCCCGGTCAGTTCGCGTGGCTCAAGATCGGTACGTCCCCCTTCGGGTTCGAGGAGCATCCCTTCACGATCGCCTCCACCGCCACGCAGCCGTGGCGCAAGGAGTTCGCCATCAGGCCGGTGGGTGACTTCGCCGAGAGCCTCGTCGGCCTGCAGCCGGGTGGACGGGTGTACCTCGACGGCCCGCACGGCAACCTGACCCTGGACGGACTGCGCTCGACCGCGTTCGTCTTCATCGCCGGGGGCGTCGGGGTCACCCCGATGCTGAGCATGCTCCGCACCATGGCCGAGCGCGGGGACCGGCGCCGCGCCGTCCTCATCGTCGCGGGGCGCACCGCCGACACGCTGCTGCACCGCGCGGACCACGAGCACCTCGACTCGCGGCTCGACCTGCACGTCGTGGAGATCCTCGAGGAACCTCCGCAGGACTGGCGCGGCGAGGTCGGCTGGCTCACCGAGGCCGTGCTCCAGGCAGCGATCCCGCAGCACCGCGTCCCCGGCAAGGTAGACTTCTTCGTCTGCGGCCCCGCCCCCATGGTGGCCGCCTCGGTGCGCATCCTCGACGACCTCGGTGTCGCCCGGCGACGGGTGCACACCGAACTGTTCGACGTGGTGTGAGGCTACTGCTGGGTGCGGCGGTTGAACGTGCGGATGGCCAGCGGAGCCATCACGGCGGTGATGGCCACGCACCAGATCACGGTGGTCAGGATCGGGTGCTGCAGCGGCAGGGCCGCGTCGGCGGGCGCAGGCCCGACGTTGCCCCACAGCTCTCGGACGCCCTGCACCAACGACGAGATCGGGTTCCACTCGGCGATGGTGCGCAGCCACGGCGTCATGCGTTCGGTCGGCGCGAACGTGTTGGCCAGGAAGGTGACGGGGAACATCATCGTGAACATCAGGCCGTTGACCGCCTCGACCGAGCGCATCGCCGACCCGACGAGGATGCCGACCCAGATCATGGCGAAACCCCACATCAGCAGCAGCCCGTAGGCGAGCACGGCGTTGCCGAAGCCGTTGTCGATGCGCCAACCGATGAGCAGGCCGGTCAGGGACATCACGATGATGCCGATGCTCGAGTGCATCAGGCTGGAGATGCTCCGCCCGACGAGCACCGCCGCAGGGTTGATCGGCAGCGACCTCATCCGGTCGACGATGCCCTTGTCGATGTCGGCGGTCAGGCCGACGGCGACGACGAACGAGGCGAAGGCGATGGTCTGGCCCATGATGCCGCCGAGCAGCCACTCCCGGTAGTTGGAGCCGCCCCCCGGGATCTGGATGGACCCGCCGAAGACGAACGCGAACAGCAGCACGAACATCACCGGCTGGATGGTGACGTCCATGAGCATCTCGGGCATGCGCTTGATGTGGGTGAGGTTGCGTCGCGTGATGGCCCACGACTGGCGCAGCAGGCTGGTCTGGCGGATCTCGGGCCGGGCGATGGCTCCGGAACGGACCTCGGTGGTGGTCTGGGACGTCATGACGCCTGCTCCTTGATGTCGCCGGAGTCGTCGTGGTCGGTGGTGTCCTCGGCCCGGTGGCCGGTGAGGTGGAGGAAGACGTCGTCCAGGCTCGGCCGCTTGAGGCCGAGGTCGTCGAGCTCGATCTGGCTGTCCTCGAACACGGCGGCGATCCGGGTCATGTCGCGCAGGCCCTCGGCCGGCGAGGTGAGCTGCCGGGCGGCCTCGTCGACGTGCACCTCCGCCACCCTCGTGCGCAGCAACGCCTCGGCTGCCGGCAGGTCGTCGGCGTGCGACACCGTCAGCACCAGGCTCGCCTTGCCCGAACGGTCCTTGAGCTCCAGGGCGGTGCCCTCGGCGATGATCGTGCCCCGGTCGATGACGACGATCCGGTCGGCGAGCTGGTCGGCCTCCTCGAGGTACTGGGTGGTCAGCAGCAGGGTGGTGCCGTCCCTGACCAGGGTCCGCAGCACCTCCCAGAGCTCGACGCGGCTGCGCGGGTCCAGCCCCGTGGTCGGCTCGTCGAGGAAGAGCACCGGCGGGGTGGCGACCAGGCTCACGGCAAGGTCGAGCCGGCGCCGCATGCCACCGGAGTAGGTCTTGGCGGTGCGGTCGGCGGCCTCGGTGAGCGAGAAGCGCTCGAGCAGCTCCTCGGAGGCTCGCCGCACGTAGGACGAGGAGAGGCCGTAGAGGGAGCCGATGAGGCGCAGGTTCTCCCGCCCGGTGAGCAGCTCGTCGACGGTGGCGGACTGTCCGGTCAGGCCCATGGAGCGCCGCACGGCGTCCGGCTCGCGCACGACGTCGTGCCCCGCGACCCGGGCCGTGCCGCTGGTCGGCCGGGTCAGGGTGGTCATCATCCGGACCGTCGTGGTCTTGCCGGCACCGTTGGGGCCGAGCAGCCCCAGCACCGACCCCTGCGGCACCGAGAAGCTGACGTCGTCGACGGCCCGTTGCTCGCCGAACACCTTGACGAGGTGCTCCGCCTCGATCGCTGGAGCGCTCATGGTGTCCATCCCTCCACCGTAGGTCGTGACCGCGTGCCGCTTCGAGCCATTTGCGCCCTGCCGTCCCGAGTCAGCCGTACCGCGATGCTAGGACCGACCACCGACAGCGCCGGCGACGGCGCCGCCGGTTCCACCCACCAGGGTGCGGGCCAGGACGCGCGCCACCTCGGGGTGGTTGCGGCGCAGCAGCCCCACGGCGAAGAGCAGGTATTCCGCGTCGGTGACCACCGCGGCGTCGCGTGGCACCCTCCAGCCGCCGGCGTGGTCGGCGACCACCGCTGCGAGCACGTGGGTGCGGCCGGTCTCGTCGGCGTGCCGCAGCACCCCGCCCGACCCGACGAGGACGGCCACGTCCGCCAAGGGACGAGGGCTCTCCCCCGGACCCGGGGCCCGCGCATGGCGGCGGACGGCGACGAGGGCGGCAGCGCGGGCCAGGCCGAGGTCGTGGCCCCGCTCGGTGGCGTCCACGGGCAGGTGGGTCGGGTCGGCGGCGACCCGGGCGGCGTACGCGTCGAGGCCGTCGGGGACGTCCACGTGCTCGCGCCGGGCAGCCTCCACCACCCCCACGGCGTTCCAGCGCATGCCGAGGTCGGCCTCGACCGTGCGCGACTGCCACAGGGGCGCCACGACGTCCTTGGCGAGGCCGGCGTCCTCACCCTGCGGCCGCAGCGCGGAGTAGACGTCGGTCGTCGCGCCCCCGACGTCGACCACGAGCACGTCACCGTCGAGCTGCTCGGCCAGGACCTCGACCCCGTCGAGGACCGCGTCGGGGGTGGGCGCCTGCACCATGGCCGCGAACTGCGGACCTCGCGACAGCCCCTTCCCACCGATGACGTGCTCGAGGAAGGCGGCCCGGATCGCGGCACGCGCCGACTCGGGGGCGATGACCCCGATCGAGGGCAGCACGTTGTCGGCGAGGGTGAACCGTCGACCGGTCGATGCCAGCAGCTCGGCGACCTCCGCCTGGACCTCCCGGTTGCCCGCGACGACGACAGGGGCACCGAGGCGGGCACGTGCCATACGGGCAGCGTTGTGCAGCAACACCTCTGCGTTGCCACCATCGGTGCCGCCGACGAGCAGGACGAGGTCGGGCCGAGCAGAGCGCAGCTCCGCGAGGTCGGCTCCCGACATGGGGCCGGCGACGACGTGCGCCACGCGCGCGCCCGCGCTGAGCCCGACGCGGTGACCCGCCCGGGCGGTGACCTCGCGCTCGTACCCCACGACGGCCAGGCGCAGTCCACCGCCTGCGCTGGAGCAGGCGAGCACCTCGTCGACCTCCCCGTACACCGAAAGCCGTTGGCGCAGCAGGCGGTAGCCGTCCAGGACGTCGGTGGCGATCGTCGTTGGTGTAGCCGCGGTGGCGACCAGCCCACCCGAGGAGTCGACGAGCGCGGCCTTGGTGAACGTCGAGCCGAAGTCGACGCAGAGCAGCCGGGCCACGGGGTTCGCCGGTGGCTCAGCCGAGCCGGTCGAGGGCCTGCTTGAGGTCCTCGATGAGGTCCTCGACGTCCTCGATGCCGGTGGACAGGCGGATCAGGTCGGCGGGCACCTCCAGCTCGGTGCCCCGCACGGAGGCGTGCGTCATCCGGGCCGGGTGCTCGATGAGGGACTCGACCCCGCCGAGGGACTCCCCGAGGGTCCAGACCCGGGTCTCGCCGCAGACCTTGACCGCGACGTCCTCGCCACCACGCACCTGGAACGAGATCATCCCGCCGAACCGCTTCATCTGGCGGGCTGCGACCTCGTGTCCGGGATGGCTCTCGAGGCCGGGGTAGTGCACGGCGCTCACGGCAGGGTGGCCGAGCAGGAACTCGACGACCCGCTCGGCGTTGTCGCTGTGGCGCTCCATCCGCAGCGCCAGGGTCTTCAGGCCGCGCAGCACCAGCCAGGCATCGAACGGACCGGCCACGGCGCCGAGCGAGTTCTGGTGGAACGCCACCCGATCGACGGCGTCCTCGAAGCCCGGGACGGCGATCCCCCGGCCGACGACGACGGCGCCACCGACGACGTCGGAGTGGCCGCCGCAGTACTTGGTCGTCGAGTGGGTGACGATGTCGGCGCCGAGGGACAGCGGCTGCTGCAGGTAGGGCGAGGCGAAGGTGTTGTCGACGACGAGCAGGGCGCCGGCGGCATGCGCGACCTCGGCGAGCGCCGCGATGTCGGCGATGCCGAGCAGCGGGTTGGTGGGTGTCTCGACCCAGACCACTGCGGTCTGGCCGGGGCGGATCGCGGCGCGGACGGCCTCCACGTCGCCCATCGGCGCGACGGTGTGCTCGACGCCCCACGGGACGAGGACCTTGTTGAACAGGCGGTAGGTGCCGCCGTAGGCATCGCTCGGCACGACGACGTGGTCGCCCGGCTTGAGCAGTGCCCGCAGCACGGTGTCCTGACCGGCCAGCCCGGAGGCGAAGGCGAAGGCACGCTCGCCACCCTCGAGGGCGGCGAAGCACTCCTCGAGCGCGGTGCGGGTCGGGTTGGCGGAGCGGCTGTACTCGTACCCTCCGCGGAACCCACCGATGCCGTCCTGCTTGTAGGTCGACACCTGGTAGATCGGGGTGATCACGGCGCCGGTGGCGGCGTCGGGCTCCTGGCCCGCGTGGATCGCGCGGGTGGAGAAACCGCCCGCGTCGGGGTGGCCGTGCTGCTGCTCGCTCATGGCCGCAAGGCTAACGGCTGTGCTCACACCACCTTCTGCCACACCCTCAGCCGGGCGTCGGCCTCGTAGCCGAGCTCGCGGTTGACCGCGAGCATGTGCCGGTTGTCCTCGGCGTTCCACGTGCGGATCCTGGTGACGTCCGGCAGCTCGGCCATGACGGCCAGGGTGTTGGCGGCCTTGAGCCGCAGCCCGAGGCCGTGCCCCCGGTGCTCACGCACGACGAGGGTGTCCTGCTGGTACGCCAGGTCACCCGGGTCGCCGACCTGAACCTGCGTGTAGCCGACGAGCCTGCCAGTCGCCTCCTCGACGGCGAAGGTGTCGACGACGCGTCGACCCATCCCCACGATGCGCGCATAGCTCTCCCGCACGCGCTCCTCGTCCCAGACCTCCTCCTCCAGCTGGAGGTCCCCGTGGGGGATGTCGGTGCTCATCCGGCGGCTCAGCTCAGCGCGCCCGGCCAGCCAGCGCTGCGGTATGCCGTTCCAGCAGCTCTGCATCGTGTAGCCGCCACCCTCGGCGCCGGCGAGGAGGGTCTCGAGCCGGTCCCGGTCCGCCGGCAGGGAGAGGCTGCTGCGCAACGTCATCTGCGCCGCCGCATACCCGTGCCGCTCGGCGAACTCCTCTCCACGGTCGCGGTCGGCGACGGCCCACTCCGTCACCGCGAAGAGCACGATTCGCCCGTGCGCGCGGGCTGCCTTCTCCGCAGTGGCGAGCAGGCTGCTGCCGATCCCTTGCCGACGGTGGTCCGGGAGGACCGCGAGGCTCGTCTGGGCCGTGGCCTGGTTGTCGTGCAGGGGCATCACGACGAGGACGGCCCCCGCCACGTGGTCGCCGGCCAGGGCGACCCAGGCGAGGCGGCGCTGCTCGGTGCTGCGCTCCAGCTCGCGCAGCTCCTCCACACCCCAGCTCGAGCTCGCGTCGCCGAGGTCGTGTCGGCTCGCGGCGTCGAACACTGCGGCCCAGGCCCGGAAGAGGTCCTCCCCTGCCGGGTCGAGCCCGGTGACGGGGCGGATCTGCAGGTCGCTGACGGTCATCGCCCCAGCCTGTCAGGGAATCTTCGAGTGCCCACGAGCATTGGACAGGCAGAACCCCCAGCGGACGGAGATCCCATGTTCGGCTCACGCGCCAAGACCACGCTGCCCACTGCCGAGAACGCCCTGCAGGGCCGCGGCACCCGACCGTTCTACCTCGACGGCACCCACACCGTGTTGCAGACCCCCCTCGAGGGTCCCTGGCCGGACGGCACCGAGGTGCTCTACGTCGCGATGGGCTGCTTCTGGGGCGCGGAGCGCATCTTCTGGCGCCAGCCCGGCGTCGTCACGACCGCCGCGGGCTACATGGGCGGCATCACGCCGAACCCCACGTACGAGGAGAGCTGCACCGGCCTGACCGGGCACGCCGAGGCGGTGCTCGTCGCGTACGACCCGCAGGAGACCAACCCCGAGCTGCTGCTCAAGCAGTTCTGGGAGAACCACGACCCGACCCAGGGCAACCGGCAGGGCAACGACATCGGCACGGCCTACCGCTCGGCCATCTACTGGACCACCGCGGACCAGCAGCGGGCGGCCGAGGCGACGCGCGAGGCGTTCCAGAAGGTGCTGACCGACAACGGGTTCAAGACCATCACCACCGAGCTGAGGTCTGCCGATGACGCCGGTCCGTTCTGGTACGCCGAGGACCACCACCAGCAGTACCTGGACAAGAACCCCGGCGGCTACTGCAACCACGGCCCGAACGGCATGACCTGCCCGGTCGGCCTGGTGAAGCAGGACCAGCTCCCCTCGCAGGAGAGCGTGCTGCCGCCCCGGTCCTGATCCCGGCTGCCTCGCCGACGACGAGCAGGACGTCCGGTACCGGTACGCGTGCCCGCACTACGTCACTGATCGCGCTGTGCGATCACTGACGTAGTGCGGTGTGGCAGGTGACGGGGTGCGCGGTGCGGCCAGTGACGTAGTGCGGTGCGGCCGGTGACGGGGTGCGCGGTGTGGCCAGTGACATCGTGCGGTGCGGCCGGTGACGGGGTGCGCGGTGTGGCCAGTGACATCGTGCGGTGCCGCCAGTGACGTCGTGCGGCGTGGCCAGTGACGTCGTGCGCGGCGCGGCCACGCCCGGCGTCAGGTCCTGCCCAGCAGCCTGCGGACCCACCCGCCGCGGGCCCGGCGGGTGGCCAGCGAGGCCTCGGGCACCGTGACCGCAGCGGCTTGCGCCGCCCTCCGCTCGGCGTCCTGACGACGCGCCTCGCGCAGGTCGCGCCAGCGGCCCACCTGCTCCTCGACATCGACGATCCGAGCCCACACCGGCGACCGCGGCCCGACCGCGGGGCGCAGCCGGTCCTCGCGCACCCGGTGGTTGTAGTCCTCCAGGACCGCCCGGACGCCCTGCTCGGTGTGCAGGTCGAGCAGTGACTCGGGGAACCCTGCGGCTTCCTTGCGCAGCGCCATCGAGGGCGACATCGCCCCCGACATGTCGAGGTTCTCCCGCTCCACCAGACCCTTGACCCACCAGTCGGGGTCCTCGATCTCCGGGTTCCCCAGGCTGCGCAAGGGCTTGCCGGCGCCGGGCAGGTTGTCGAACTCCCCGCGCTCCTGCGCCTCCCGGATCGCCTTCTCCACCGGCGACTCCCACCGATCCACGGCTCGACGATAACCCGGCCCACCGGGGTTTCGCACGCCTGCCCGTAGGGTCGGCCCATGCGCATCGTCTCGCTCCTGCCCTCGACCACCGAGATCTTGTTCGCGGTCGGCGCCGGCGCCCACGTCGTCGGGGTGACCTTCGAGTGCGACACCCCCGTGCAGGCTCGGGAGCGCACGATCGTCTCCACGACCGCGATCCCGGAAGGGTTGGCACCACAGGAGATCGACGCCTTCGTGAGTCGTGCCGTGGCTGCGGGTGAGGACCTCTACCACCTCGATGCCGGTGCGCTCTCCGCGCTCGACGCCGACCTCGTCGTGACCCAGGACTTGTGTGCCGTGTGCGCGGTGGACGTGTCGGTGGTCGACGACGCGCTGGCCTACCTCGGCTGCCGCGCCGAGGTCCTCACCATCGACCCGCACAGCCTTGAGGAGGTCCTGACGTCGATCGGCACGCTGGGTGCGGCCAGCGGCTGCGCCGACACCGCAGCCGCCCTGGTGCGCGACCTGCGCCGGCGGCTGGCCACCGTGGAGGAGTCGGTACGCGGCGCGGCCCGGCCCCGCGCGCTCGTGCTGGAGTGGACCGACCCCGCCTTCGCCCCCGGGCACTGGGTGCCGCAGATGGTCACCGCCGCTGGCGGCACCAACACCCTCGGTGACGCCGGCGAGAAGTCGGTGCGGGTGAGCTGGGAGGCCGTGCGCGACAGCGCACCCGAGGTCGTCGTCTGCGCCCCGTGCGGCTACGACCTGGAGGGTTCGACACAGCTCGCACACGCGGCGATCGCGTCCGGCGAGCTGCCGGACGGCATACCGGTCTGGGCGGTGGACGCGAACGCCAGCTTCGCCCGGCCCGGGCCCCGGCTGGTCGACGGGGTCGAGGCGCTCGCCGGGATCCTGCACCCCGACCGCGCCCCGGCACCGCGTGCCGAGATGGCCCGCCGCCTGCGCTGACGCACCGGCGGCAGGGTCACCCGGTCGGCGGTCAGCCCACCAGGGAGATGAGCAGGTCCGCCCGGGTCAGCACGCCCACCGGCTTGCCGTCCTCGACGACCATGATCGCGTCGGACTTCTCGAGCTCGTGCCGGGCGACCGACACCGGCTCGCCGGCACCGACGAGCGGCAGCGCGGGCTCCATGTGCTTCTGGATCGAGTCGGTCAGGTGCGCGGTGCCGTTGAACAGCGCTTCGAGCAGCGCCCGTTCGCTCACCGAGCCGGCGACCTCGCCCGCCATGACGGGGGGCTCGGCACCGACGACCGGCATCTGCGACACGGAGTACTCGTGCAGGATCTCGATGGCGTCGCGGACCGTTTCGGTGGGGTGGGTGTGCACGAGCGCGGGCAGGTCCCCGGCCTTGCTGTGCAGCACCTCGCCGACGGTGGCCTGGCCGGCTGTGCGCATGAACCCGTAGGAGCTCATCCACTCGTCGTTGAAGATCTTGGACATGTAGCCGCGACCGCTGTCGGGCAGCAGCACGACCACGACGGCGTCGGCCGGCAGGTCCTTGGCCGCGCGCAGGGCCGCGACGACCGCCATGCCGCAGGACCCGCCGACCAGCAGGCCCTCCTCCTTGGCCAGGCGCCGGGTCATCTCGAAGGAGTCGGCGTCGCTCACGGCGATCACGTCGTCCACCACGGAGGGGTCGTAGGCCGTCGGCCAGAAGTCCTCGCCCACGCCCTCGACCAGGTACGGCCGACCGGTGCCGCCGGAGTAGACCGAGCCCTCGGGGTCGGCGCCGATGATCTGCACGCGGCCGCCCTCACGGTCGGCCGAGGCGTCCCGCAGGTAGCGACCGGTTCCGGTGATCGTGCCGCCGGTGCCGACGCCGGTCACGAAGTGGGTGACCCGGCCGTCGGTGTCGTTCCAGATCTCAGGTCCGGTCGACTCGTAGTGCGAGGCCGGGCCGTTCTGGTTGGCGTACTGGTTCGGCTTCCACGCCCCCTCGATCTCGCGCACGAGGCGGTCGGAGGTCTCGTAGTAGGAGTCGGGGTGGTCGGGGGCGACGGCGGTCGGGCAGACCACGACCTCCGCGCCATACGCCTTGAGCACGTCGCGCTTGTCCTGGCTCACCTTGTCGGGGCACACGAACACGCACTGGTAGCCCTTGCGCTGCGCCACCAGCGCCAGCCCGACACCGGTGTTGCCGGACGTCGGCTCGACGATGGTGCCGCCGGGCTTGAGCTCGCCGGACGCCTCCGCGGCCTCGACCATCTTCAGCGCGATGCGGTCCTTCACGGACCCGCCGGGGTTGAGGTACTCGACCTTCGCGAGAATGGTGGCCGAGATGCCCTCGGTGACCGAGTTGAGCTTGACCAGGGGCGTGTTCCCGACGAGGTCGGCGATGTGCTCTGCGTACTTCACCGACTCATCCTCTCAGACCGTTGTGGGAGGTCGGACCACGCTGCGTGGGGCACGCTGGGGGCGTACACGGCAGGGGTGAGCGACCCCCGTTCGAGCAGCAGGACCAAGGAGAGCACTGATGGGCCGGGCACGCAGGGCACGCAGGATCGCCGCCACGGCGGCCTATGGCGGTGGCGGGATCGCCGCCGGCATCGGTGCCGTCGGCGCGCTCGGGTACGGCGTCCTGCAGGTCGAGGCCCGCATCGCGCGACGGCTGGTCGGGCAGCCGTTCGACGGGGCGCCGGACGACAACGGCCGGTACGGCTCGGGATCCGGCGAACCCGTCGAGCTCGTCGTCCTCGGGGACTCCTCCGCCGCCGGCATGGGCGCCGACAGCCCCCACCAGACCGTCGGGGCGATCATCGCCAACGGGGTCTCCGCCCTGACCGGCCGCCCCGTGCTGCTGACCAACGCCGCCGTGGTCGGCGCGAAGTCCGCGGGCCTGGAGCTGCAGCTCGCCGACGCCCTCGACCGCGTCCCCAGGCCCCACGTGGCGGTGATCATGGTCGGAGCCAACGACGTCACGCACCGCATCGACAAGGCGGTCGCGGTGCGCCACCTCGAGACCGTCGTGCGCTCGTTGTGCGACCTGGGCACCGAGGTGGTGGTCGCGACCTGTCCCGACCTCGGCACCATCGAGCCCATCCCCCAGCCGCTGCGCCTGATCGGGCGGCGCTGGTCGCGTGACCTCGCAGCCGCCCAGACGGTGGCCGTCGTCGAGGCCGGCGGTCGGACCGTCTCGCTCGGCGACCTGCTCGGTCCCGAGTTCTACGAGCGGCCCAAGGAGATGTTCAGCGCCGACCGGTTCCACCCTTCCCCGGCGGGCTACGCCCGCGTCGCGGCAGCGCTGCTCCCCAGCGTGTACGCCGCCCTCGGCGTCTGGTCCGGCGAGCCCGCCGACGACCGCCTGCCTGACGCCCGACGCGGTGAGGGGGTCGGCCCGGTCGCCGTCGCGGCCACGTATGCCGTGCGCGACCCCGGAACCGAGGTCAGTGCCACCCAGATCGCCGGACAGGCCCGCGGCCCGCGCGGACGCTGGGCCAAGCTGCTGCGCCGCCCGCACGACGCGGTGCCGGACCGCCAGGTCGACGGCCGACCCTCCGAGGAGGACCGCGTCGGCGAGAGCAAGACCACATCCGTGGGGCCGCGCCCGGACCCAGCTCCACGGCATACCATCGTGAGTGACTAAGCGATCGCTTATCCCGCGGTCGCCCTCGACGAGGAGGAACCCCCGTGACCGAAGCCGTCATCGTCTCCACCGCCCGCACACCCATCGGCCGGGCCTTCAAGGGTTCGCTGAAGGACGTGCGACCCGACGACCTGTCGGTGCAGGTCATCCGCGCCGCGCTGGCCAAGATCCCCGAGCTCGACCCGACGCTCATCGAGGACCTCTACTGGGGCTGCGCCGAGCCGTCCGGACGTCACGGGTCCAACATGGCGCGCGTCGTGTCCGTCCTGGCCGGGTTCGACGGGCTGCCGGGGTCCACGATCAACCGCTTCTGCGCCTCGTCGGTGCAGACCACCCGCATGGCCTACCACGCGATCAAGGCCGGTGAAGGCGACATCTTCCTCTCCGGTGGCGTCGAGTGCGTGTCGCAGTACACCAACTGGGCGGGGGCCGGTGGCACGGCCGGCGACGACCAGAACCCCGCGTTCATGCCCGCCCAGGAGCGCAGCGAGGCCATCGCGAAGTCCAACCAGGACTGGACCGACCCGCGCGAGCAGGGCCTGGTCCCGGACGTCTACCTCTCGATGGGCCAGACCGCCGAGAACGTCGCGAACCTCAAGGGGGTCAGCCGCGAGCGCCAGGACGAGTGGGGTGCCAGCAGCCAGAACCGTGCCGAGAAGGCCATCGCCGACGGCTTCTTCGAGCGCGAGATCGCGCCGGTGACGCTGGCCGACGGCACCGTCGTCAGCAAGGACGACGGCCCCCGCGCCGGGGTCACGGTCGAGACGCTGCAGGGGCTCAAGCCGGTGTTCCGCGAGCAGGGCACCATCACGGCCGGCAACTGCTGCCCCCTCAACGACGGAGCGGCCGCGGTCGTCGTCATGAGCGACACCCGGGCCAAGGAGCTCGGCCTGACGCCACTGGCCAGGGTCGTCTCCACCGGCGTCTCCGCGCTCTCGCCCGAGATCATGGGCCTCGGACCGGTCGAGGCGTCGCGTCAGGCGCTGTCGCGGGCCGGCATGACCATCGGCGACCTCGACCTCTACGAGATCAACGAGGCCTTCGCCGCGCAGGTCCTCCCGTCGGCGGACGAGCTCGGCATGGACTTCGACAAGCTCAACGTGCACGGCGGGGCCATCGCCCTCGGACACCCGTTCGGCTCGACCGGAGCCCGCATCACGACGACCCTGCTCAACGGTCTGGCTGCGCGCGACGGCCAGTTCGGGCTCGAGACGATGTGCGTGGGTGGCGGCCAGGGCATGGCCATCATCTACGAGCGCCTCAGCTGACCGACGGCCCTGCGCCGCACTGGTTGGAGGTGAACACGCCGAGGAACCGTCGGCGTGTTCACCTCCAACCGTGTCGGCAGCGGGCGCATCAGGACGCCCGGCGGCGCGAGAGCAGGTCGTGGGCAGCACAGACCTGGTCCATGAACTCCTGAGGCTGCAGGCGCAGCCCCATCAACGTCATCCGCAGCACCCGGTCTCCGCGCAGGACGACGGCATTCTGCCGGAACTGGTCGTCGGTCGAGGCGAGCCCCCAGGCGTGCTGCGCCCCGTCGATCTCGACGACCAGACCCAGGTCGTCCCAGCGGACGTCGAGGTAGACGCGGCCGCGAGGACCACGCACGACGGCCTGGCGCGTGGGAGCGGGCAGTCCTCGCGCCCGACACAGGCCGGCGAAGTCGAGCTCGCCGAGCGACTGCGCCCCATCGGCGATGTCCCGCGCCACCGCCCTGATGAATGCTCGCCGGGTGCGCCCCCTGACCTGGTCCACGGTCGCGACCAGCCGAGCGCCGGTCACGAGGCGTTGTTGGACTGGCATGACCAGCAAGAGCGCAGCCTGCCTGTCGCTGACCGCCCAGTGCGCCGCCCGCACGCTCGCCACCGCCGGCACCGTCCTCGGCACGCCCTGGCCAGCGGCTTCGGCCTGCACCCGACGGATCACCTTGTGCAGGCGCACGCCCTTCGGCGCCACCACCCTGCAGGTGTGGACCACCGACACGTGAACCTTGTCGTCCTGGAAGCCGACCAGTCCGGCAGCCTGCAGTGCGGTGACTCCGTCGAGCAGTGCGATGCGGTGGCCGACCTCCCAGACGGAGCTCCACCAGCGAGCCTCACGATCGAGCGGGCCCGTATGCAGAACGACTGCCTGCTTCCCGTGGGCCACCCAGCGGCCCGCCCGGACCTCGCGGGCCACTGCGTCCCGGTCCCACCCCAGGGCACGCAGCTCGGCGCGCGAGATGACCGCGGCCTTGGCGCGGGCGCGGAGCTCCTCCCGTGGCACCCGTTCTGTCGGCATCGCGCCAGCATGCTGCGCGGCGGCCACAGCTGGCGGCCGTCATCCACAGGCCCGCCGCACCCGCCAACGGTTCGAGGTGAACACGCCGACGATTCGTCGGCGTGTTCACCTCGAACCGGCTGAAACGTGGGGCGCCGAGACCGTCAGCCCAGGGCCGCCAGCAGGTCCCGCAACCGGGCCGACAGCTCCCCGGCGTTGGCCTCACCCTGGGCGCACGCGTCGTGGACCAGGACGGTGAGCTGGTCCATCAGGGCGGCCGGGCCGAGGTCGGGCAGCAGGACCGCGTCCTCGGCGGCGAGGTCGACCAGCAGCGCCCGGACCTGCGGGACACACGACAGCGCGTGGTCCAACGGCAGCTGTTGCCACCGTCGGACCACGCGCTGGAGCGGTGCCGAAACCTCCTGCGGGACAGGTGATCTCGAAGGCACTCGGGACTACTCGCTGCGCAGCCGGCCGAGCAGGCGCAGGATCTCGAGGTAGAGCCACACCAGCGTCACGATGAGGCCGTGGGCCAGCAGCCAGGAGTACTTCTCCGGAGCGCCCGCAGCGATCGCCCGGTCGATGGAGTCGAAGTCGAGCGCCAGCATCGCCGAGGCGAGGCCGATCGCGAACACCGAGATGCCGATGCCGAGGGCGCCGGTGCCGCCGATACCGAAGCGGGTTCCGGTGTACAAGGCGTACCCGAGGTTGATCAGCGCGAAGATCGCGTACCCGATGACCGCCATGGTGACGATGCGGCGGAACTTCTCGGTGACCTTGATGATGCCGGTCTTGTAGGCGATCAGCATGCCGACGAAGACGGACAGGGTCGCGAGGACCGCCTGGGCCACGATGCCCTTGAACACCGGCGTGTTGGGGTCGTCGAAAGCCAGGGCGTAGAAGTTGCTGATGGAGCCGACGAGCACCCCCTCGAACACGGCGTAGGTGACGATCAACGGCACGCTGATCGTCTTCTTGAAGGCGATGACCAGGCCGAGCACCAGGGTCGCCGCGATGCCACCGAGCATGAACACGATGCCGAACTGCGGCGTCAGCTGCCAGGCGATGGCGGCCACGACCAGGACGATGGCGAACAGCCCCGTGGTCTTCATGACCACGTCGTCGATCGTCAGGCGACGGGTCTGCACCGGCCCGGCGGCCGGCTGGTTGTAGAGGTCCTGCAGCTGCTGCGACGACATCGCGTCCGTGCCCGCCATGCCGGTGGTGGGCTGCTGCTGGGGCGCGCGGCCGAAGCCTGCGTAGCCCTTGCGGGATTCCTTCTCGATCCGGTCGAACACCGGGTTGCTGGCCATGCGTTGCTCCTTGAAGGGCGTCGTGCGGCCCCTGCGTCCGGCCGCTCACCCAAGAGTACGTGTGGAACCCACTCGAGAGTTCCCCGACCACGCAACCTGTGGGCACCGGCGCGACGAACAGGGCGACCTGGTGCCCCCGACGGGGGTCGAACCCGCACCTGTGGCGATTTTAAGTCGCCTGCCTCTGCCAGTTGGGCCACGGGGGCGGGCCCAGTATGCCGACGCGGACCCCGCGTCCGCTGGAGGCACCCCGACCGGGCATGGGGAGCTCAGTGGCGCGGCGACGCGGCGGTGTCCGCCACCGACAGCGCGATGCCGTCGAGGATGTCGTGCTCGGAGGTGACGACGCGGTCCACGCCGACGGCGGAGAGCCGGCGCACGACCTCGCGCCAGACCAGCGCCCCTGCCCCGATGACGTCGACGCGTCCCGGGTGCATGAAGCCGAGCCCGGCCCGCTCGTCGTGGGTCATCGCCAGCAGCTCGTCGCACGCCGCGACGACCTCGTCCGAGGTCAGCTCCGCCAGGTGGATGCGCTCGGGCTGGTAGGTGGCCAGTCCCAGGGCGTGCGCGGTCACCGTGGTGACGCTCCCGGCCAGCCCGACCAGGGTGGCGACGCCGTCCAGCTCGACCCGTTGCGCGGCGAGGTCGATCGCCGCGTCGATGTCGACCACCGCAGCCTCGACCTCGGCCGCGGTCGGTGGGTCGGAGCGCAGGTGGCGCTCGGTCAGGCGGACACAGCCGACGTCGACCGACCTGGCTGCGTCGACGGTGTCCAGGCCGCGGACCAGCTCGGTGGAACCGCCGCCGAGGTCGACGACGAGGTAGGGACCGGGGACGGCTGCGGCGCGCAGGTCGCCGGTGGCGCCGCGGAAGGACAGGGCGGCCTCCTCGTCACCGGTGACGACCTCGGGCGCGATGCCGTAGTGGGCGAAGGCCGCACGGACACCGGTGACGAACTCGGCGGCGTTCGAGGCGTCGCGCGAGGCGGACGTCGCCACGAACCGCACCCGCTCGGCGCCCAGGTCGCGGCACTGCCCGGCGTACTCGTCGGCCATGGCCAGCGTGCGGACCATCGCCTCGGGGTCGATGCGGCCGGTGCGGTCCACGCCGTACCCCAGGCGCACGACCTCCATCCGTCGCAGCACGTCGGTCAGCGCCCCGGTGGTCGGGTCGATGTCGGCGACGAGCAGGCGGATCGAGTTGGTGCCGCAGTCGACCGCCCCGACGCGGGTCACGCGGACGAGCCGTCGGCGTCGGACGAGCCGTCGGACGCCCTGTCGGCGTCGGACGAGCCGTCGGACGCCCTGTCGGCGTCGGGCGAGCCGGCGGGCACGGTGTCCGGGTCGGGCACGCAGGAGCCGGCGGCCCACCAGTCACCGAGCAGCGCCAGCGTCTCGTCGCCGAGCGGGTTCACGCCGGGACCGGCGGCCAGGGAGTGCGCCGCGAGCACGTGCAGGCACTTCACCCGGGTCGGCATCCCCCCGGCCGAGGTGCCCTCGATCTCCTCGACCCGGCCGAGCTCGTACCGGCGGCGCAGGTAGTCCTCGTGGGCGGCGGCATACCGGCCGGCGAGCTCGTCGTCGGAGCCGAGCCGGTCGGTCATCTCCTTCATCAGCCCGGTGCTCTCCAGGGTCGAGATGGCGCCGGTGAGCTTGGGGCAGGTGGCGTAGAAGGTCGTGGGGAACGGCGTCCCGTCGGGCAGCCGCGGCTCGGTGGTGAGCACGTCGGGCCGGCCGCAGGCACACCGGTGCGCGACCGCGACGACGCCGCGCGGCACCCGCCCGAGCTGGACGTCGACCGCGGCGATGTCGGCCTGCGTCGGTCGCTCGGCCTGCGTCGGTCGCTCGGCCTGCGTCGGAGTGGCAGAGGGCTGGTCGGTCACTTCCGGCCGGCTGCCGGTCCGGCGTCGGCCACCCGGACCGACTCCCACAGCTGGCCGTACCAGGGGTGGTCGCTCGAGGCGGCCGGGGCCTTGGCGACACCGGGCAGCGCCTTGGCCGAGGCCTTGCCGTCGATCACGGTGTACGACTTCTCGCCGACCTTGACGAACTTGAGGCGCTCCCGGGCCTGCTGCATGACGTAGGCGTCGTCGTTCCAGCGGGCCTGTTCCTTCTGCAGCTCGCTCACCTGGGTGCGCTGCTGGCCGACGGCACCGTGCAGGGCCTCGATCTCGCCCTGCTGGCGCAGGTAGGAGCGCAGCGTCGGCACGAGGGTCACCGCCAGGAGCACGACGATCGTCGCGAGCACGACCCCGCGCAGCACCGTGCGCGACGCCTTGCGCTCGGTCGCGACCTGCGCCGACGCCGCCTTGCGCACGGCACCGGACGCGGTCGCGCGCGAGCGTCCGGGCCCCGCACCCGGGCGGGCGGACGTACCGCGCGCGGTGCCGCGCGGCGTACCTCCCGATCGGGGTGCGGCAGGACGGCGAGCCGGCTTGCCCGACCCGCTCGTCCCCTGTCCCGTTCCTGCCATGGGTGACCTCAACCGATCCCGTGCGCCGCCGTCAGGACTTCGACGCGAACCGGGGGAAGGCGCCGACGCCGGCGTAGCGCGCGGCGTCGTCGAGCTCCTCCTCGATGCGCAGGAGCTGGTTGTACTTGGCGACGCGCTCGGACCGAGCAGGAGCGCCGGTCTTGATCTGGCCGCAGTTGGTGGCGACGGCGAGGTCGGCGATGGTGACGTCCTCGGTCTCACCGGACCGGTGGCTCATCATGCAGCGGTAGCCGCTGCGGTGGGCGAGGTCGACGGCGTCCAGGGTCTCGGTGAGCGAGCCGATCTGGTTGACCTTGACGAGCAGGGCGTTGGCCGTGCGCGTGTCGATACCGCGCTGCAGGCGCACCGGGTTGGTGACGAACAGGTCGTCGCCGACGATCTGCACCCGGTCACCGAGGCGGTCGGTCATGGCCTTCCAGCCGTCCCAGTCCTCCTCGTCCAGCGGGTCCTCGATGGAGACCAGCGGGTAGGAGTCGACCAGGTCCGCGTAGTAGTCCACCATCTGCGCCGAGGTCTTGGCGGCACCCTCGAAGGCGTACGTGCCGTCCTCGTCGTGGAACTCGCTCGCCGCAACATCCAGGGCAAGGGCGATCTGCGTGCCCGCCTCGTAGCCGGCCCGGTCGATGGCCTCCAGGATCAGGTCGAGGGCAGCGCGGTTGGAGTCCAGGTCGGGGGCGAAGCCACCCTCGTCGCCGAGCCCGGTGGCCAGGCCCTTCTCCTTGAGCACGGCCTTGAGCGAGTGGTAGACCTCGGTGCCCCAGCGCAGCGCCTCCCTGAAGGAGTCGGCGCCGATCGGGGCGATCATGAACTCCTGGATGTCGACGTTGGAGTCGGCGTGGCTGCCGCCGTTGAGGATGTTCATCATCGGGACCGGCAGGACGTGGGCGTTCGGGCCCCCGACGTAGCGGAACAGCGGCAGGCCGGAGGACTCGGCAGCGGCCTTGGCGACGGCGAGCGAGACACCGAGGATGGCGTTGGCGCCGAGCTTGGACTTGCTGGCGGTGCCGTCGAGGTCGAGCATGACGCCGTCGATGATCCGCTGCTCGCTGGCCTCGTAGCCGACGAGCTTGGGGTTGATGTCGTCCAGGACGGCGTTCACGGCCTGCTCGACGCCCTTGCCCAGGTAGCGCGAGGTGTCGCCGTCACGGCGTTCGACCGCCTCGAAGGCACCCGTCGAGGCGCCGGAGGGAACTGCCGCGCGGGCGATGGTGCCGTCGTCGAGCGCGACCTCGACCTCGACCGTCGGGTTGCCCCGGGAGTCGAGGATCTCGCGGGCGCCTACTGCGTCAATGGTGGCCACAGACATCTCCATCAGGGTGCTCGAAGGGGTACCCGACGAGGCTACCCGCTGCTCACACCCTCGTCGGCGACCGACCCGCAGGCAGGACGGTATGGCGCGT
>CAVRMT010000030.1:0-8353 GCA_963722015.1 uncultured Actinomycetota bacterium
CTTGTCGTAGTGCTGGGTGGCCCTTCGGGACTGGACACGGAAACGGAGGGGGTCGGGCCTCCTGAGGGTGCTACTTCTGGCGGGCGAGCGAGAGCAGCCGGTCGAGCTCGGCGAAACCCTGGTCGGCCCGACCGCCGAAGCCCTGGCCGCCGCTGGTGCCGTGGAACACCACGGTCGTCCAGGCTCCCTGCGTGGCCAGCGCAGTCACACCCACCCATCGGTAGGCGGTGCCGCCGCTCACCTGCTTGGTCATGAGGAAGGTCCCCGCGCCGGGTCCCCGGGTGACGGTGACGCGGCCGTCCTGCTCGGTGCAGCCCTGGGCCAGCAACGCTTGCGCCTCGCGGACCTGGGCACCCACCGCGTCCGACGCCGCGGACGCGCCCGCCGACTCGTCGACGCGCACCCGCTGGTGGCCGACAACGTTGGCGTCGCCGCTGCCGGCGCGGATCTCCACCTCGCCGAGCCGCCCACCGATGCCGGCCAGGTACTCACTGGTCTCACAGAAGACCCCGATGTCGCCGGTGGTGTCCTGCGGGTCTGCCTTGCCGGCGTAGGCCGTGGCGCCCCGGGCGAACAGTGGGCTGGTCCATTGCGAGGCTGCGACGAATAGCTCCGACGACGGAACGGGAGCCGGCCCGGTGACCGGCATCTGCTCGTCCACGGCCGTCGTCGCGACGGGTGCGGACGTGGGCCCGCCCACGGCACCGGTGCCGTAGCGGGCCAGCCGCTGCTGCGCCGTCGTGGCCAGGGACTCGACCTGCTTCCGGGTGAAGACCGGGGTCGCGTGGTCGGGGTCGACGACCTGGAGCACGGCGAGGTCGCGTTGCCCAGAGACGATGGCGAACCAGCCCGACCCCGCGGCTCCCGCGGTGTAGGAGTAGAGCGACCCCGCATCGGTCTCGACCAGCCCGTCGACCCGGAACCCGGGTGCCAGCGCGCAGTCGGAGATGTCGTCGGCGACGCCGGACGCGGCCGTCCGGACGTCGGTGCCCGGCGCAAGGGCGAAGCGGACCTGCCCACCGGAGGGGCCCCCCGCGTCGAGGGTGAGGCCCTCCTGCTGGACCTTGTCTCCCGGTTCCGTGTCGAGGCACTCGACCGCCTCGAAGGGCTTGACCGGGGTCAGGCGGGCGGTGCCGGTCAGGCCGAGCGCGCTGGTCCAGTCGGTGACCAGGGGGAGCGCACCGGGTCTGGCGAGCGGGTCAGCCGTCGTACCGCCGGTGGGCTGGGTCGTCGGCACCGACCCCGTCGCCTGCGTGGCGGGGACGAGCGGCAGGGTGCTGTCGCGCCCCAGCTGGCTGTACCCGACCGTGCCGACCACCACGGCGGCCGCTGCACCGGCAGCGGTGAGGGTGAGCGCCCGCTGGCGGCGGCGCCGTACGCCTCGCGCCCGGACGAACCGCACCTCGCTCAGCGGCACGGCGTCGACGTCCTCGCGCAGGGTGGCGAAGGCGCTGCGCACCTGGGCGTCGTCGTCCGCCGTCCAGTCCTCGTGCTCAGCCATGGGTGCTCTCCTCGTGCCGCAGGGCCTGCGCGAGCTGGGCGCGGCCCCGGTGCAGGCGTGCCTTGACGGTGCCTGCGGGGGTGTTGGTCTCGTGGGCGATCTGGGCGATCGACAGGTCGCCGATGTAGTGCAGCGTCACGGCCTCGCGCAGCGGGTCGGACAGGGTCCGCAGGGCCGCGATGACGGCGACCCGGTCCTCGGTGGGCGGGCCGGTCGTGGCATGGGTCCCGTGCCGCACGTGGGCGCGGTCCCGCGTGTTCTTCTTCCGCCACCCCGAGATGGCCACCCTCCTGGCGACCGTGCGCACCCAGGCGAGCGGGTCGTCATGGGTGCGGACCGTCGACCACTGCTGCCAGGCGCGCGCGTACGCCTCCTGGGTGCTGTCCTGGGCGACGGTGAGGTCCCCGGTGAAGCCGTACACGAGGTGCACGACCCGCCGGGCGGTGTCGCGGTAGAACGCGTCGAACTCCGCCTCTGCGGACTGCGACCCCATCGTCACCTCCTGCTGCTCCGGCGCGATGTGGACGCCCTGGCTTCTCAGTGCCATCACACCGCAGTAGACGCGGGTGCGGGACCCCCGGTTGCGGCGAGTTCGGACATTTCTCGTGACGCCCCGGCGTTGCCTGCGGCGCGGAGGCCCGATGGTCGGCGACGATGGTGCGGACATGACTGTGATGGAATTGCTGCGTGGGGCGACGTCGACATCGGGCGGGCCCGTCCCGAGGGCGCACCAGCGCACCCTGTTCGCGGGGGCCGGTGCCGCGTCCGCCTCGGCCCTGGTGTTCGTCCTCCCCGCCCTGCTCGTGTGGGTGGCAGCGACCGAGAGCACCGTCGCCTGGACCACCTCGCTGGGGGTCGGGGCGAGCCTGTGGCTCCTGGCCACCGGTGCCCACCTCACCCTCGGCGGCACGACCGTCACCGTGGTCCCGCTGCTGTTCCTGGCGCTCGCGGTGGTGGGCGGCGCCTGGGCAGCCGCCCGGGCGGTGCGCGACAGCGCCGAGGACCGCACCGTGACCCTGCTCGGGGACCTGCTGCACCGCCCCCTCGCCGTCGGGCTGGCCGCGTGGACCCTCGGGTATGCCGCCGCCGCGTCCCTGTGGGCGGGGGTGGCCTTCGTGGCCGGTCCGCGCCCGGTGCTGTGGACGCTGCTCGGCCCCGTGCTCCTGGTCCCGGTGGCGTCGGCGCTGCTGGCGCTGGTCCACCTGCTGCGCCGCAGGCCTGAGCTGGCGGGGGAGCGGCTGCGTCGACCGGTCTGGCTGCCCGACGCCGTGCGCAGGGGTCTGCGGCCCGGGCTCGAGGGCGCTGCTGCTCTGCTCGGCGTGGGGGTCCTGGCCTGTGTCGGCTTCGTGGTGCTGCGCTTCGGCAACGTCAGCAACCTCCAGGCTGAGCTGGCGCCCGGGATCGTCGGTGGTGTGGTGCTCGGCCTCGCGCAGCTGCTGGTCCTGCCCAACCTGGGGCTCTGGGCCGTGTCGTTCCTGGCCGGCACCGGGTTCTCCGCGGTCGAGGGTGCCTCGGCGACCTGGACCGGGTCCCGGACCTCGCTGCTGCCGATGGTGCCGGTGTTCGGCGCGCTGCCGGAGCCCGGGGCCTTCCCCGGCTGGCTGCCGGCAGTGGTGCTCGTGCCCGTCGCGATCGGCGCGTTCGTCGGCTGGCGGTCGCTGCGCTCGGTGGCCCGGTTGTCGACCGAACGCACCAAGCTCACCGTCGCCGGGGTCGCCGTGGCCAGCGCGGCAGGGCTCATCGGACTGCTGGACCTGCTCGCCGGCGCCTCCCTGGGCCAGGCCAGGCTCTCGTCGATCGGCGCGCCCGCGGGGGCGATGACCCTGGCGCTGCTCGTCGAGCTGGCCGCCGGAGCCGCCCTGGTGCTGGCCTGGGACCGCTGGAAGCTGCGCCGCTGACCCGTACGGACGCGACGACACGGGCAAAGCGGGACTTGTCCGGCGAAACCACGACCTACAAGTCCGGTGTTGCCGAGCAACCCCCGCTCTGCCGCAAGGGCGGGTGCCGCTCCGGACCACGCCGGTCGGTATCGTCTGCGGCGTGACCGCGGCCGGGACGACGCAGCCCACGGGCATCGTCGTCCTCATCTCCGGGTCGGGCACGAACCTGCAGGCACTCATCGACGCCACCGCCGACCCGGCATACGGGGTCCGCATCCTGGCCGTGGGCGCAGACCGCGCCGGCATCTCCGGTCTGCACCGGGCGGCCGCCGCGGGCATCACCACGTTCGTGTGTCGCGTCGAGGACCACGCGACCCGTGCCGCCTGGGATGCGGCACTGGCCGAGCGGATCGCCGACCACGAGCCGGCGTTCGTCGTCTCGGCGGGATTCATGAAGATCCTCGGTCCGCGGGTGCTCGCCGGCCCCGTCGTCCTGAACACCCACCCGGCCCTGCTCCCGGCGTTCCCCGGCGCCCATGCCGTCCGCGACGCGCTCGCCGCGGGAATGACCGTCACCGGGTGCACCGTCCACGTCGTCGACGCCGGGGTCGACACCGGTCCCGTGCTCGCCCAGTCCACGGTCGAGATCCGGCCCGACGACACCCAGGACAGCCTCCACGAGCGCATCAAAGCCGTCGAGCACCCGTTGCTCGTCAACATCGTGGGCCGCGCGGCCCGCGAAGGAATCACCGTCATCGATGGGAAGGTCAGCATTCCGTGACCCAGCAGTCCAGCCCCAGGCCCGCCGACGACGCAGGACGCCGACCGGTCCGTCGCGCACTCGTCTCCGTCTACGACAAGACCGGGCTGGAGGAGCTGGCCAGGGGCCTGCACGCCGCCGGAGTCGCGCTGGTGTCCACCGGCGGCTCCGCCAAGCTCATCGAGGGCCTGGGCCTCCCGGTGACGGAAGTCGCCGACCTCACCGGGTTCCCGGAGTGCCTCGAGGGCCGCGTCAAGACGCTGCACCCGCGCGTGCACGCCGGCATCCTGGCCGACACCCGCAAGGACGACCACGTCCGCCAGCTCGCGGAGCTCGGGGTCGAGCCGTTCGAGCTCGTCGTCGTCAACCTCTACCCGTTCCGCGAGACCGTCGCCTCGGGCGCGTCCCCGGACGAGGTCATCGAGCAGATCGACATCGGCGGGCCCTCGATGGTGCGCGCCGCCGCCAAGAACCACCCGAGCGTCGCCGTCGTCACGGACCCTGCCGCGTACGGCGCTGTGCTGGCGGCCGTCGAGGCCGGTGGGTTCACCCTGGGTCAGCGCAAGCGGCTGGCGGCGCAGGCGTTCGTGCACACCGCTGACTACGACAACGCGGTCGCCAACTGGATGGGCAACGTCTACACCGACACCTCCGACGGCACCGGTTTCCCGGCCTGGGCCGGTGCGACCTTCACCCGCTCGACGGTCCTGCGCTACGGCGAGAACCCGCACCAGAAGGCCGCGCTCTACCGCGGCTGGCACGGCGGGGTCGCCTCAGCTGAGCAGCTGCACGGCAAGGAGATGTCCTACAACAACTACGTCGACACCGACGCCGCCGTGCGCGCCGCCCACGACCACGGCGACCAGCCGACCGTCGCCATCGTCAAGCACGCGAACCCCTGCGGCATCGCGGTCGGGTCCTCCATCGAGCAGGCGTATGCCGCCGCGCACGCCACCGACCCCGTGTCCGCCTTCGGTGGCATCATCGCCGCCAACCGCCCGGTGAACCTTGCCATGGCCGAGCAGGTCAAGGACGTCTTCACCGAGGTGGTCATCGCGCCCGACTTCGACGCCGACGCGCTGCAGGTGCTCCAGGCCAAGAAGAACATCCGCATCCTGCGCCTGCCGGCAGGTGCCGCACACCGCGGCAACGACATCGAGATGCGACCGATCAGCGGCGGCCTGCTCCTGCAGACCGTCGACAGGGTCGACGCCGTCGTCGACGGGGACAAGCCCGGCGGGGACGACCCGTCGCGCTGGAACCTCGTCTCCGGCGAGGCCGCCGACGAGGCGACGCTGGCCGACCTCGCGTTCGCCTGGCGCTCGGTGCGTGCTGTGAAGTCCAACGCGATCCTGCTCGCTCGCGACGGCGCCGCCGTGGGCATCGGCATGGGGCAGGTCAACCGCGTCGACTCCTGCCACCTCGCGGTCTCACGGGCCGGGTTCGAGCGAGCGCGCGGTGCGGTGGCGTCCTCGGACGCCTTCTTCCCGTTCGCGGACGGCCTGCAGGTCCTGCTCGACGCCGGCGTCCGCGCTGTCGTCGCCCCGGGAGGTTCGATGCGCGACCCCGAGGTCGTCCAGGCTGCTGCTGACGCCGGCATCACGATGTACTTCACCGGCACCCGCCACTTCGCCCACTAGCCGGGGCGCGGTCGGGCGACGCTGACCGGTCACTGTGATCAGTTGGCGCTGTCGGTTGCGGGGTCGGGCGACGCTGACCGGTCACTGTGATCAGTTGGCGCTGTCGGTTGCGGGGTCGGGCGACGCTGACCGGTCACTGTGATCAGTTGGCGCTGTTGGTTGCGGGGTCGGGCGACGCTGACTGGTCACTGTGATCACTTGGCGCTGGTGGCGCTGCTGGCGCTGCTGGCTCAGGGGGCGGGGTAGCCCGTCGGGTCGCCTGAGCCCAGGTCGACGATCGCGGCGACCGGGCCGCCACCGTCCGGGCCCTGGTGCGCTGCCGACACGGAGACGAACACCGCAGGGTCGCCCGTCACCGAGGCCGTCACGCCACCCACCGCCGCCTTGATCTGGCGGTGCCAGTGCACGTCGGAGTCGTCGAGCATGGCGTTGCGGCGGCCGCGGACCTGGCCGTCCTGGCTGGTCTCGCACTTGAGGAACACGTTGACGAGGCGGCCCTGCAGGTCCGTGGAGTGCGGGCGCTCGGGCAGCTCGAGGCCAGCGTCCTTGATGGCCTCCCAGATGCCGTCGGCGTCGAGGGCGTCGCGCATGACCGAGTGCCCGATCCGGTAGCGACCCCCGATCCCGCGGGTGTTGCCGACGACGACGACCTGCGCCCGGTCGAGCTCGACGCCCGAGGAGCAGGAGGCGACCGACGAGAAGAGGCTGCGGTCGCGCAGCACGTCCTCGTCGCGGGGCATCTCGATCTCGCCGAGGGCGACCGCGATGCCGAGCGCCGTCCCGCCGTTGGACACGTCCATCGACGCGAGCGTGTCCTCGGTGAACACGTCGTTGCCCCGGCTCTTGGCGTCACGGATGGTGTCGATCGTCAGCAGCGGCGTCTTGGTCTGCACGTAGTGGACGTCCGCGGTGTCGGTGATGCCGGCCTTCTCCATGGCGACCCGCACGGCGTCGGCGACCTTGGTGACCATCGCGGTGCGGCCGATGTCCTCGGGCAGCAGGACCTCGCTCATCGCGAACCCGACGGTCAGGCGCGGCTCGTCGGACTGTTCCGCCTGCTCGGCCGGGACGGTGGCGAAGATCGTGGCGTGCGGGCTGATGACGCCGTCGGTGCCGCCGGACCAGACGATCGGCACCTGCTTGACCTGCTCGGGGTCGGCGCCCTTGTCGACCAGGACCTCGCGGAACGCGCGGTCGGCGATGATGCGGGTGTAGTCGTTGACCCCGCCGTTGCCCTCGGTCTTGCCGATGACGGCAACGACCCGGCCGGCCTCGATGACGCCGTCGTCGATGAGCTTGGCCAGCTCGCTGGCGTCGGAGACGCTGTGGAGCGGCACCTTGCGGACCTCGATGGGTTCGGGCACGTGATTCACCTCTCTGTGGGAGTTGCAGCTGTCGGGGTTGCCGGTGTCGGGGTTGCCGGTATTGGAGTGGCAGGTGTCAGGGTTGCAGGAGTTGCACTGGTCGCGGATTCGACGATGGTGCCGACCTCGCCGGTCACGGCGTCGGCGATGCGGTCCAGGGCGGTGATGACGCTGCGACGGCCCCCGCCGCGGACGAACCTGAGCGCGGCCTCGACCTTGGGGCCCATGGAGCCGGAGGCGAAGTGGCCGTCCGCGGCATACTGCTCCAGCTCCTCCAGCGGCACCCGGCCCAGGGCCCGGGCCCGGTCCGTGCCGTGGCCGAGGACGGCGTGCTCGACGTCGGTGGCGATCACGAGGACGTCGGCGCCGACCGCGCGCGCGAGCAGCGCAGCGGTGAGGTCCTTGTCCACCACGGCCTCGACGCCCTGCACCGAGCCGTCCGGTTCACGCACGACCGGTATGCCGCCGCCCCCCGCCGCGACGACGACGTAGCCTGCGCGCAGGAGGGTCAGGACGGTGTGGGTGTCCAGGACCTCGAGGGGTTCGGGGGAGGCGACCATGCGGCGCCAACCCTGGTCGCCGCGGTCCTGCCCGGTCCTCGCCGTGCTCGATCAGCGGCAGGGCCTGGTCGTGGGGGAGGAACCGGCCGACCGGCTTGGTCGGGGTCGCGAACCCCGGGTCGTCACGGTCCACGAGCGTGCGGCTGACCACGGCGGCGGCGCGACGGTCGAGCCCGCGAGCGGCGAAGGCAGCCTCGAGGGTGTCGAGGGCCGTGAAGCCGATGGTGCCCTGCGTCTGGGCGCCGCACCAGTCGAGCGGGACCGGTGGGACGACGTGGGCGGCGAGCACGTTCTTGACGAGCAGGTTGCCGACCTGGGGGCCGTTGCCGTGGGTGAGGACCACCTCGTGCCCGGCCGCCACGACGGACGCGACATGCCCCATCGCGCGGGCGATGGCCTCCCGCTGGGCCAGCGGGGTGGCGCTGCCGTCCGGGCCGGTCATGGCATTGCCGCCGAGCGCGATCAGGACCCGCATGCCACCCCCCACAGTCGTCGTGCGGCGAGCCTAGGGAGGCCGGGCAGGTGCTGACGTTGGCAGGACCTGCCCAACAGCACGGGTGTGGTTGGCACATCTGCCCGCCGGCCGCACGCGGTCAGCCGAGGGCCACCACGAGGTCGCGCACCACCGCGGGGTCGTCGAGGTCGTCA
>CAVRMT010000031.1:0-22600 GCA_963722015.1 uncultured Actinomycetota bacterium
GTGCAGTTACCCGCGGGTACCGAGCGGTTGGACAGGGGCTTCAGGAGCTGAGCGCGTGGGCTAGGTTCGCGCCATGTCGATCGAGCACTTCTGGGCCGTCATCCCCGCAGGTGGGGCGGGGACGCGGCTGTGGCCACTGTCGCGTGCAGGGTCACCGAAGTTCCTGCACGACCTCACCGGGACCGGGCGCTCCCTGCTCCAGGCCACCTGGGACCGGCTCGAGCCGCTGACGGGTACCCAGGTCCTCGTCGTCACCGGCATCGCCCACGTCGAGGCGGTGCGGCAGCAGCTGCCGCGGCTGCCGGCCGACCAGCTGCTGGCCGAACCCTCGCCCCGCGACTCGATGGCCGCGATCGGCTGGGCCGCAGCGGTGCTCGAGGCCCGTGACCCCGAGGCGGTGCTGGGGTCGTTCGCCGCGGACCACGTCATCGGCGACGAGGAGCAGTTCCGCGCCTGCGTGGCGGCAGCGGCGGAGGCAGCCACCGACGGCCACGTCGTGACGATCGGCATCGAGCCGACGCACCCGGCCACGGGCTTCGGCTACATCGAGCTGGGCGAGACGCTGGGTGCCGGCCCGGCCCGCGCCGTCGCCCAGTTCGTGGAGAAGCCGGACCGCGAGTGCGCGCAGGCCTACCTCGCGACGGGCCGCTTCCGGTGGAACGCGGGGATGTTCGTCGTCAGGGCGACGGTGCTGCTCGACCTGCTCGCCCAGTGGCACCCCGAGCTCGCCGCCGGGCTGCGCGCGGTCGCGGCCGACCCGGCCGTCCTCGACGACGTCTGGCCGGGACTGGAGAAGATCGCCATCGACCACGCAGTCGCCGAGCCGGCAGCGGCACGGGGCAGGGTGGCCGTGGTCCCCGGCGGGTTCGGTTGGGACGACGTGGGCGACTTCGCCTCGCTCGGCACGCTGCTCGCCGACGCCGACGGACTGCCCGGGGTGCGGGTGCTCGGTGACGCCGGACGGGTCCGCGCCCTCGACTCCTCCGGGGTGGTCGTTCCCGGCACGGACCGCGTCGTCGCGCTCGTCGGCATCGACGACGTCGTCGTGGTCGACACCCCGGATGCGTTGCTCGTCATGTCGCGAGCGCGCGCCCAGGAGGTCAAGGGCATCGTCGACGCCCTCAAGGCCCAGGGGCGCTCCGACCTCACCTAGGCGCTAGCCAACCTCCTTCGCTTGGGAGTCTTTGAGCGCCTCGACCCGGTCAGGGCCGGGTCAGACGCTCAAAGACCTCGAGGTGGCGCTCGCCCCGGTGCTGGGTGAGGTTGGCCACGGGTCCTCCGTGGGCGGCATACCCCGCCGTTAGGCTCCGCACCATGGCCGCCGACGTCCCCGAAGCCCGTTCCGAGTCCGACCTCCCGATCAAGGCCGTGTACGGGGCGGAGGCGCTCGCCGACTTCGACCCGCAGGAGCAGCTGGGGGAGCCCGGCCAGTTCCCGTACACCCGCGGCGTCTACCCGAACATGTACACCGGGCGGCCGTGGACGATGCGTCAGTACGCCGGGTTCGGCACCGCCAAGGAGAGCAACGAGCGCTACCACGAGCTCGTCGCCCACGGCACCGGCGGACTGTCCGTCGCCTTCGACCTGCCGACCCAGATGGGGTACGACTCCGACGAGGCCATCGCCAGCGGCGAGGTCGGCAAGGTCGGCGTGGCGATCGACTCCATCGACGACATGCGGACCCTGTTCGGTGGCCTGCCGCTCGACGAGCTGTCGACGTCGATGACCATCAACGCCCCCGCGTCGACCCTGCTGCTGATGTACCAGCTCGTGGCCGAGGAGAACGGCGCCGACAGCGCCAAGCTCGCTGGGACGATCCAGAACGACGTGCTCAAGGAGTACATCGCCCGCGGCACCTACATCTACCCGCCGAAGGAGTCGCTGCGGCTCATCAGCGACATCTTCGCTTACTGCCACAAGGAGATGCCGCGCTGGAACACCATCTCCATCAGCGGCTACCACATGGCCGAGGCCGGGGCGACGCCCGCGCAGGAGATCGCCTTCACCCTCGCCAACGCCAAGGAGTACGTCCGCGCCGCGATCGCAGCCGGCCTGGACGTCGACGACTTCGCCCCGCGACTGTCCTTCTTCTTCGTGGCCCGGACGACGCTGCTCGAGGAGGTCGCCAAGTTCCGTGCGGCACGACGGATCTGGGCCCGGATCATGCGGCAGGAGTTCGGGCGAAGAACCCCAAGAGCGAGATGCTGCGGTTCCACACCCAGACCGCCGGCGTGCAGCTGACCGCGCAGCAGCCCGAGGTCAACCTGGTCCGCGTGGCGCTGCAGGGGCTCGGCGCCGTGCTCGGCGGCACCCAGTCGTTGCACACCAACTCGTTCGACGAGGCGATCGCCCTGCCGACCCAGAAGGCGGCCCGGCTCGCCCTGCGCACCCAGCAGGTCATCGCCTACGAGACCGATGTGACGAAAACTGTTGACCCGTTTGCTGGTTCGTACGTCGTCGAGTCGATGACCGATGACGTCGAGGCTGCTGCGCTCGAGCTCATCCAGGCCGTCGAGGACCGGGGCGGCTCGGTCGCCGCGATCGAGCAGGGCTTCCAGAAGTCCGAGATCGAGCGGTCGGCCTACCGCATCGCCCTCGAGATCGACAGCAAGGAGCGCACCGTCGTCGGCCTCAACCGCTTCGCCCTCGACGAGGAGGAGCCGTACATCCCGCTGCGTGTCGACCCGCAGATCGAGCAGGACCAGCGCGAGCGCCTGACCATCCTGCGAGCCGAGCGCGACAACGAGGCCGTCGAACGCGCCCTTGAAGCGGTGCGCGAGGCCGCCCGGGGCGCCGACAACCTGCTCTACCCCATGAAGGAGGCGCTACGCCTGCGCGCCACCGGCGGCGAGGTCAGTCATGCCCTGCGCGACGTCTGGGGCCTGTACGTCCCGCACGAGACGTTCTGACCGAGCCCACCACCGCGCCATACCTGCGCCGACCGCGCCACACCTCCGGCCCACCCACCCCGGCCCGGTCTTTGAAGGGTTGACCCGGTCAGGACCGGGTCAACCCTTCAAAGACCCACCAGGCGCGGCCGGGGGCGCGGGTAGAGTGCGCCGTGACATGAGCAATGACCTCCTGGCCGATCTCGGCGACTCCATCGACGCCATGGCCCCCGCGCTGCTGGCCCTCCAGCGCGACATCCACGCCCACCCCGAGCTGTCCCGCGGGGAGGTGCGCACCACCGCTCGCGTCGAGGCTCTGCTGCGCGCCGCGGGGGTGGCCGTACGGGCGCTGCCGGTCTCCGGGCTGGTGGCCGACCTCGGTGCCGAGCAGCCGGCCTACCGCGTGGCGCTGCGCGCCGACCTCGACGCCCTGCCGGTGGGGGAGCTGACCGGGGTGCCGTGGGCCTCGAAGACCGCCGGCATCTGCCACGCCTGCGGCCACGACGTCCACGTCGCGGCGGTGCTCGGCGCGGGCCTGGCGCTCAAGCAGCACGAGGAGCAGCTCCGCGAGCGGGGGATCGGGGTCCGCCTGCTCTTCCAGCCGGCCGAGGAGGTCATCCCCGGCGGGGCCGTCGACCTCCTCGCGCAGGGCGCCCTCGACGGGGTCGACGCCATCTATGCCGTGCACTGCGACCCCAGCCTCGATGTCGGCAGCGTGGGTCTTCGCGAGGGTGCCATCACCGCCGCCGCCGACCGGGTCGTGGTCCACCTCGGCGGGCGTGGTGGCCACACGTCGCGTCCGCACCTCACCGAGGACCTCACCTTCGCCCTGGCCAAGGTGGTGACCGAGCTGCCCGCCGTGCTCTCGCGCCGGCTGGACCCTCGGACCGCGTTCGCACTGGTGTGGGGCGAGCTGCACGCCGGCCAGGCCGCCAACGTCATCCCCTCCAGCGGCACCGTGGCCGGCACGCTGCGCATGCTCGACGTCACCGCGTGGAGCACCGTCGGGCCGCTGCTCGCCGAGGCGCTGCAGCACATCGTGGCCCCGTATGCCGTCACGGCCGTCCTCGAGCACGCCCAGGGGGTGCCGCCCGTGGTCAACGACCCCGAGGCCATCGACGTCCTGCGGCGCGCCGCCGAGGGGATGGGGCTCGGGCCCGTCGGCACACCACAGTCCCTCGGCGGCGAGGACTTCGCCTGGTACCTGCGTGAGGTTCCCGGAGCGATGGCCCGGCTGGGCACGCGCACACCGGGCGGCGCGACCTACGACCTGCACCAGGGGGACCTCGTCGTCGACGAGGGTTCCGTCCTGCAGGGTGCCCGCCTGCTGGCCGGCGCAGTTGTGGCCGGAGTGGTCAAGAACAGCGCGAAACGGACAGTCGCAAGACGGTAACGGTTTGCAGGAACTCCACCAGAAGGCGGGGGGAGCCCGCAGTTCTTACGGCTATCCTCACGGCCTAGTGGCGCACCAGAGCGCCTCATGCATACCTAGGAACAGGAGACAGCCTTGCGTCACACGATGAAGGTTGCAGCAGTCATGTCGGTGGCAGCACTGACGTTGGCCGCGTGCGGTGACTCGGGCAGCGATCAGCCCAGCGCCAGCGGGTCGAGCTCCAGCGAGACCAAGAAGAGCGACATCAAGGTTGGCATGGCCTACGACGTGGGTGGCCGTGGGGACCAGTCGTTCAACGACGCCGCCGCCGCGGGCCTCGACAAGGCCAAGGCCGACCTCGGCGTGGAGACCAAGGAAGCCGCTGCAGTCAACGGCGAGAACGAAGCTGCTCGTGAGGAGCGCCTCCAGCAGCTCGTGGACGCCGGCTACACCCACATCGTCGCGGTGGGCTTCGCCTACGCCGCATCGGTGGGCAAGGCCGCCAAGGCCAACCCCGACGTGCACTACGCGATCGTCGACGACGCGTCCGACGACTCCAAGGGCGACAACGTCAACCAGATCACGTTCGCCGAGAACGAGGGGTCGTTCCTCGTCGGTGCGGCCGCCGCGCTGAAGTCGAAGACGGACCACATCGGCTTCGTCGGTGGCGTCAACGTACCGCTCATCAAGAAGTTCGAGGCCGGCTACATCGCTGGAGCCAAGGCCGTGAACCCCAGCATCAAGGTCGACAGCCAGTACCTCACCCAGCCGCCGGACTTCAGCGGCTTCGGTGACCCGGCCAAGGGCAAGACGGCTGCCGACGGCATGTTCCAGGGCGGGGCAGACGTCGTCTACCACGCTGCTGGTGGTTCCGGTGGTGGCGTCTTCACGGCCGCCAAGGCTGCTGGTGGCCTTGCCATCGGCGTCGACTCCGACCAGGCGCTCACCGCTCCGGCGGACGTCCGCGACGTGATCCTGACGTCCATGATCAAGAAGGTCGACGTCGCGGTCTACGACTTCATCAAGTCGGCGGCCGACGGTGCGGAGAAGACCGGCAACAACATCTACGACCTGAAGTCCGGCGGTGTCGACTACTCGACGACCGGTGGCCAGGTCGACGACATCAAGACCAAGCTCGATGACTACAAGCAGCAGATCATCGACGGCAAGATCACGGTGCCCGTCACCCCCTGATCACCTCGAGGGTCCACACGGCTCGGGCAGCGCGGTAGCGTCTGACCCGGGCCGTGTGCTTGTCCCCGCCTGCGAACCGATCCCCCTCGCCCGCAACCCGGGCAAGTCACCACATGCGCCGAAATCGCCTGCACCGCTGCAGGCCCGGACCAGGAGTGTCGCCATCACTGCCTCCCCACCGCTGACGCAGACCACCACCGATGCTGGTGTTCCCGCCGTCGAGCTCGCGGGCATCACCAAGCGCTTTCCCGGTGTGGTCGCCAACAAGGACGTGACCTTCTCGGTCCGGCGCGGCACGGTCCACGCGATCGTGGGGGAGAACGGCGCCGGCAAGTCCACCCTGATGAAGATCCTGTACGGCGTGCAGCGCCCGGACGAGGGGACCATCAAGGTCGACGGCACGCTGGTGAACCTGCACTCACCGGCCGATGCGATCGCCGCCGGCATCGGCATGGTGTTCCAGCACTTCATGCTCGCCGACAACTTCACGGTCCTGGAGAACGTCGTCCTCGGGGCCGAGAAGCTGCACGGCATCGGCGACCAGGCGCGCCAGGAGATCCAGCGGATCTCCGACGCCTACAAGCTGGACGTCGACCCCGACGTCCTCGTCAGCGAGCTCGGTGTCGGCGCCCGCCAGCGCATCGAGATCCTCAAGGTGCTGTACCGCGGCGCCAAGACCCTGATCCTCGACGAGCCGACCGCGGTCCTCGTGCCCCAGGAGGTCGACGAGCTGTTCGCCCAGCTCGCTGAGCTCAAGGACGAGGGCCTGACGGTCCTGTTCATCTCCCACAAGCTCGACGAGGTGCTCAAGGTCGCCGACTCGATCACGGTGATCCGCCGTGGCACGACGATCGACACCGTCGACCCGAAGTCGGTCGACGCCCGCCAGCTCGCCGAGCTCATGGTCGGCTCCGAGCTGCCCTCTGCCACCACCGAGGAGTCGACCGTCACCGACCGGGTCGTCCTGTCGGTGGACAACCTCGTCCTCGCCGGCTCCGGCCGCCCCCTGCTCGACGGCATCTCGCTGACCATCCACGCCGGTGAGGTGCTCGGCATCGCCGGTGTCGAGGGCAACGGCCAGGCCGAGCTCGTCGAAGTCATCATGGGGATGCGCAACCCCAGCACGGGCACCGTCCACCTCGAGGAGACCGACATCTCCGACTGGGGCACCCGCGAGATCCGTGAGGCAGGGGTCGGGTTCATCCCCGAGGACCGCCAACGGCACGCCCTGCTGCTCGAGGCCCCGCTGTGGGAGAACCGCATCCTGGGCCACCAGACCGAGGCGCCGAACGTCAAGGGCCAGCTGATCGACGCCGCGGCGGCCAAGGCCGACACCGAGCGCATCGTCGCCGAGTACGACGTGCGGACCCCGTCGATCTTCGTCACCGCGGGGTCGTTGTCCGGCGGCAACCAGCAGAAGCTCATCATCGGACGCGAGATGAGCCACCAGCCCAAGGTCCTGATCGCCGCCCACCCCACCCGTGGCGTGGACGTCGGCGCGCAGTCGAGCATCTGGGACCTGATCCGGGTCGCGCGGCGGGAAGGGCTCGCGGTGCTGCTGATCTCCGCGGACCTCGAGGAGCTGATCGGCCTGTCCGACACGATCCGGGTGATCCTGCGCGGCAAGCTCTCCGGCGGATTCGACCCCGACGAGGTGACGGCCGAAGACCTCGGCGCCGCCATGACCGGCGCCGACACCAAGGAGCAGACCCGATGAAGGCCCTGAGCCCCCGCCGCATCCTGATGAGTGCGGCAGCCCCGTTCCTCGCGCTCCTGGTGGCCTTCGTCGTCACCTCGCTGGTGCTCGTGGCCGTGGGAGACCCGGTGGTCGAGGTGTGGAAGACCATCCTCGCCGTGCCGAAGCCGCGCCAGAGCGTCAACATCATCAACGCCGCCGCCGTCTTCTACCTGTCGGCCATCGCGGTCGCGGTCGGCTTCCGGATGAACCTGTTCAACATCGGCGTCGACGGCCAGTACCGCATCGCCGTCTTCGCCGCGGCCGTCTTCGCCGGCCAGGCGTGGCTGCCCGGCTGGCTCAACATCATCGTGAGCATCCTCGTGGCCATGGTGGCCGGCGGGATGTGGGCAGGCATCGCGGCATACCTCAAGGTCAAGCGCGGTGTCTCCGAGGTGATCTCGACGATCATGCTCAACGCGCTCGCGACCGGCATCGTCAGCTGGCTGCTGTTCAAGGTCGCCGACCGCAAGGAGGGCAGCAACAGCATCAACACCAGGACCATCCCCGAGTCCTCGCAGCTGGAGGGCTTCCTGCTCGTCCCGGGCGCCACCAACCGCGTCTACACGCTGCTGCTCCTGGCGGTGCTCGTGGGCTTCCTCTACTGGTTCGTGCTGGGCAAGACGCGGTTCGGGTTCGACCTGCGTGCCACCGGCAGCAACGAGAGCGCAGCCGTCGCCAGCGGCGTCAAGGTCCCGCGGATGGTGATGACCGCCATGGTCGCCTCGGGTGCGCTCGCCGGCCTGGTCGGGATGCCGCTGCTGTTCGGGCAGGACCACAACTACGGCACGACGTTCCAGTCGGGCCTGGGCTTCGCCGGCATCGCCATCGCGCTGCTCGGGCGCAACAACGCCGTCGGGATCGGGTTCGCGGCGCTGCTGTGGGCGTTCCTCGACGTGCAGTCCAACGCGCTGCAGATCCAGGCCAACGTCGCCCAGGAGCTCGTCAACATCATCCAGGGCGTCATCCTCTTCGCCGTCGTCATCGCCTACGAGCTGATCCGCCGGGCCGACAAGCGGCTCGAGCAGAACCGTGTCGCCAGGGAGCTGGCCGCCAAACAGCCCGACGCCACGTCCAAGGAAGGAGCGGCCGCATGAGCGCCGCCGGACTCGAGGTCGACACCACGACCGTGACCGACCGGACCACGCGTCGTCGCTTCCGCCTCAGGGAGTGGGCGATCGTCGCCTTCGGCGCCATCGCGATCCTCGCGATCTTGCGCGTCGTCACCGGGGCGAACGACATCGCGTCGTCGGGCGCCCTCGCCGCCGCCATCGGCCTCGCGGTCCCGATCGGTCTCGCCGGTCTCGGCGGCCTCTGGTCCGAGCGCGCCGGCGTGGTCAACATCGGCCTCGAGGGCATGATGATCCTGGGCACCTGGGGCGCCGGCTTCTTCGGCTACCACATGGGCCCGTGGGCCGGCATCCTCGGCGCGATCGCCCTGGGCATGGTCGGCGGCCTGATCCACGCTGTCGCCACCGTGAGCTTCGGCGTCGACCACATCGTCTCCGGTGTGGCCATCAACATCATCGGCCTCGGTGTCGCCAAGTACCTCGCCGCCCGGTTCTTCGACGGCCTGCCCGGCGGTGGACCCACGCAGTCACCGCAAATCCGGTCGCTGCCGCGGTTCACCCTCCCCGGGGTCTCCCCGGCGCTGGGTGACCTCGAGAACAAGCACTGGTTCTTCATCAGCGACCTCGCGGCCGTGCTGCGCGCCATGTGCACCAACCTGTCGGTCCTGACGCTCATCGCCATCGTGCTGTTCGTGTCGACCTGGTGGATCCTGTGGCGCTCGGCCTTCGGCCTGCGACTGCGGTCGGTGGGCGAGTCGCCCGTCGCCGCGGAGTCCCTGGGCGTCAACGTGCTGCGCTACAAGTTCCTGGCCGTGCTGGTCTCCGGTGGTCTGGCCGGCCTCGGAGGTGGCTTCCTGGCACTCGTCGCGGCGAACATCTACCGCGACGGCCAGACCGGTGGCCGCGGCTACATCGGCCTCGCCGCCATGATCTTCGGCAACTGGCGCCCCGGTGGGCTGCTCACCGGTGCGGCGCTGTTCGGTTACACCGACGCCGTGCAGCTGCGCGGTGGTGCGACGGTGCACGCCCTGCTCCTGCTGTTCGCCGTGGTCCTCATCGGTGTCGGGATCTGGCAGGTCGTGCGCAACCACCGCACCGTCCAGGGCGTCCTGGCGATCGCGGTCGGCGTCCTCGTCGGTTGGTGGTACCTCGCCACGGAGACCGTCCCCGCCGAGCTCACCGGCACCACGCCCTACGTCACCACGTTGCTCGTGCTCGCGTTCGCCTCCCAACGGCTACGCATGCCTGCCGCCGACGGCCAGATCTACCGCAAGGGCGAGGGGCACTAGGTGGCGACCGAGCCGACCCGCGAGCCCACCCCGGGGGAGCCTGCGGCGTATGCCGCGCAGCCGGGTGCGCGCCATACCCCCGAGGTCGACTGGGACGCCCTGCGCGGCAAGGCGACCGAGATCATGGGCAAGGCGTACGCGCCGTACTCCCGCTTCCCGGTGGGGGTCGCCGGCATCGTCGACGACGGGCGGGTGGTCTGGGGCTGCAACGTCGAGAACGCGGCGTACGGCGTGGGCCTGTGCGCCGAGTGCGGCCTGGTCTCCCACCTGCACGCCACCGGCGGGGGCCGCCTCGTCGCGGTGTCGTGCGTCGGGCGCGACGGTGAGCCCCTGATGCCGTGCGGGCGCTGCCGCCAGCTGCTGTGGGAGAACGGTGGGCCCACCTGCCTGCTGCTCACCCCCGAGGGCGTGCTGCCGATGAGCGAGGTCCTGCCGCAGGCGTTCGGGCCGGACAACCTCGCGATCGCCGCGCCACCCGCCTGACCGGGCCGCCACTCCCCGCCTGCCCCCTCGCGCCACCTGCTCGCGCCTCGCCCCTCCTCCTCGCGCCTCGACCACCGGTGGCGTCGGAGCCACCGATGGTCGTGGTTCCCCGCATAACGCGACCATCGGTGGCTCTGGCGCCACCGAAGGCGACCTGTGGATGAGCGACGACGCCCGACCATCGGTTCGGGCAGGCTCGACACGTGCCAGAGATCGCCGACCAGCCCTTCACCCGGAGCCAGGCCCGCATGCTGGGCATCACACCCGGGGCGCTGCGCGGGCCGCGCTACCGGCGGCTGTTCAGCCGGGTGCACGTGCGGGCCGAGGTCGTGCTCGACACCCGGCTGCGCGCCCTCGCCGCGCTCGTCATCGCCCCGACCGGGGCCCTGGTGGCCCGGCACACGGCCGCGGTCCTCATGGGCGGGGTGGTCCCACACACCCCCGACCTGCACCTGGCGCTGCCCCACGGACGGATCCGCGTCCCCGGCATCGACGGGCGGCGGGCGGTCCACGCCCGCCACGCGCGCATCGGCGAGGTCCGGCTCACCACGGCCGAGGACACGTTCGTCGACCTCGCGGGTGAGCTCACCCTGGTGGACCTCGTCGTCCTGGGGGACTCGCTGGTGAAGGCGGGACGGACCACCTGCGCAGACCTGCAGTCCGCAGCAGACGGCGTCCGTGGCTGCCGCGGGCGGCTGGCCCGTCGTGCTGCGTCGCTGGTCAGGAGCGGCGTGGACTCGCCGATGGAGTCCCGCCTGCGGCTGCTGCTGGTCCTTGCCGGGTTGCCGGAGCCGGTGGTGAACCACGTCGAGTACACCGAGGAGGGTCGGTGGCGCCGGCGCTTCGACCTGTCCTTCCCGGAGCACCGCCTGGCCATCGAGTACGACGGTCGTCAGCACGCGGAGAGCAGGAAGCAGTGGGAGCGCGACGTCGAGCGCCGCGAGGGACTCGACCAGGACGGGTGGCGTCTGGTCGTCGTCCTGTCGAAGGGGATCCACGGCCATCCCGAGCAGACCCTGACCCGGGTGGTGAGCGCGATGCAGGAGTGCGGCCTGAGGGCGCAGGTCACCAGCGACGAGTGGCGGCTGCACTTCCCGGGATGGGCCTGAAGCCGGACGTACCGCATGGCCGGAGGGCGCCGTACGTGACGGGGGCGCCATGCGTGGCGGGGGCGCCATACCTGGCGCGAGAGCCACCGATGGTCGGTATGGCGCGCTGGTGACGACGATCGGTGGCTCCAAGGCCACCGGTGGTCGCCGCCGTGAGTGCGCGAGCGAGCCGGGCGGCGGGGCGCGGTCCCGGCGAGGTGAACCGCGGCGAACCAGGCCGGCACGGGGTCTGACACCATGAGGCCATGAGCGAGAGCTTCGATGCCGTCGACGTCATCATCACCAAGCGGGGCGGTGGCGAGCTGTCCGACGGCCAGATCGACTGGGTGATCGACACGTACACCCGGGGCGGGGTCGCCGACGAGCAGATGTCGAGCCTGGCCATGGCGATCCTGCTCAACGGCATGAACCGTCGTGAGATCTCGCGCTGGACCCACGCCATGATCAACAGTGGTGAGCGGATGGACTTCTCGTCCCTGTCGCGGCCCACCGCCGACAAGCACTCGACCGGCGGGGTCGGCGACAAGATCACCCTGCCGCTGGCGCCGCTCGTGGCTGCCTGCGGCGTCGCGGTGCCACAGCTGTCCGGCCGCGGCCTCGGCCACACCGGCGGCACGCTCGACAAGCTCGAGGCCGTCCCCGGCTGGCAGGCCGCGATGAGCAACGAGCAGATGATGCGCCAGCTCGAGGACGTCGGGGCGGTCATCTGCGCCGCCGGTGACGGACTGGCCCCCGCCGACAAGAAGCTGTACGCCCTGCGTGACGTGACCGGCACCGTCGAAGCCATCCCGCTCATCGCCTCCTCGATCATGAGCAAGAAGATCGCGGAGGGCACCGGCGCCCTCGTGCTCGACGTCAAGGTCGGCAGCGGTGCGTTCATGAAGACCGTCGAGGACGCGCGCGAGCTGGCCCGCACCATGGTCGACCTGGGCACCGACGCCGGCGTCAGGACCGTTGCGCTGCTCACCAACATGCAGGTGCCGCTCGGCCTGACCGCGGGCAACGCCTTGGAGGTCCGCGAGTCGGTCGAGGTGCTCGCCGGCGGTGGGCCGCAGGACGTCGTCGAGCTCACCCTGGCACTGGCCCGCGAGATGCTCGCGGCGGCCGGCCGAGACGACGTCGACCCCGCCGACGCCCTCGAGGACGGCCGGGCGATGGACGCCTGGAAGGCCATGATCCGCGCCCAGGGCGGCGACCCGGACGCCACGCTGCCGGTGGCGAAGGAGACCCACGAGGTCCTCGCCCCGGCCGACGGGGTGCTCACCGAGCTCGACGCCCTCAAGGTGGGGGTGGCGGCCTGGCGTCTCGGTGCCGGGCGCGCCCGCAAGGAGGACCCGGTGCAGGCCGGCGCCGGCATCGAGATGCACGCCAAGCCGGGCGCCTCGGTCCGCGCCGGCGAGAAGCTGCTGACGCTGCACACCGACACCCCTGACCGCTTCGACCGGGCCCTCGAGTCCCTCGAGGGATCGTTCACCATCGCCCCCCCGGGCAGCCGCCCCGACCTGTTGCCGCTCGTCATCGAGAAGATCTCCTAGGAGGCTGCCGTGCCCCAGCTCATCACCACGCCCACGACCATCCCCGTACCCGGTGGCAAGGTCATCGACGAGCACGTCGGCAGGGTCACCACCGGCACCGACGCCGTGTCCGTCGCCCACATGAAGGCCCCTGCCGACTGGCGCGAGCCGTTCCAGACGCCTCAGTTCGACGAGGTCACCCTCGTGCTGGCGGGCACCGTGCTCATCGACCACGACGGCGGCCAGCTGCGCGTCGAGGCCGGCCAGAGCGTCATCACCACGGCGGGGGAGCGGATCCGCTACTCCACCGGGGAGCAGGGTGCCGAGTACGTCGCCGTGTGTCTGCCGGCGTTCTCCCCGGAGACCGTCGGACGGGAGGAGGAGGGCGAATGATCTTCGGCCGCAAGGACAAGAGCGACACCAGCACCTCCGTGACCAACCCCGAGCCGGGGTCCGTCGGGGACCTCGTACGGCGTGCGCCGAAGGCGTTGCTGCACGACCACCTCGACGGCGGCCTGCGCCCCCAGACGATCATCGAGATCGCCGACCAGGTCGGGTACGGCGCGTTGCCGGCGAAGGACGCCGAGAGCCTCGGCGTGTGGTTCCGGGAGAGCGCGGACTCGGGCTCGCTGGTGCGCTACCTCGAGACGTTCGACCACACCCTGGCCGTCATGCAGACCGCCGACGGCCTGCGGCGCGTGGCCAGGGAGTGCGCCCTGGACCTGGCGGCGGACGGAGTCGTCTACGCCGAGAGCCGGTACGCCCCCGAGCAGCACCTGTCCGCGGGCCTGACGCTCGAGGAGGTCGTCGAGGCCGTGAACGCCGGTTTCCGCGAGGGCGAGAAGGAAGCAGCCGAGGCGGGCACGCCGATCCGGGTCACCGCCCTGCTCACCGCCATGCGGCACGCCGCCAAGAGCACCGAGATCGCCGAGCTCGCGGTCCGGTACCGCGACCAGGGCGTCGCCGGGTTCGACATCGCCGGGGCCGAGGCGGGCTTCCCGCCCACCCGACACCTCGACGCGTTCGAGTACCTGCGCCGCGAGAACGCCCACTTCACGATCCACGCCGGTGAGGCGTTCGGCCTGCCCAGCATCTGGGAGGCGATCCAGTGGTGCGGCGCCGACCGGCTCGGCCACGGCGTCCGGATCGTCGACGACATCCTCGTCCACGACCGGCCCTTCGCCGACGACCCGGCGAAGGCGCTCGACGCCGACCCGGCCGACATCTACCTCGGGTTGCTCGCGGCCTACGTCCGCGACACCCGGATCCCGCTCGAGATGTGCCCGAGCAGCAACATCCAGACCGGGGCCGCGGAATCTGTGGCGCTGCACCCGATCACGCTGCTGAAGCGGCTGCGCTTCCGGGTCACGGTCAACACCGACAACCGGCTGATGAGCGGCACCTCGATGTCGCGCGAGATGGGCCTGCTCGTCACCGAGGCGGGCTGGACGCTCGACGACCTGCGCTGGGTCACCATCAACGCGATGAAGTCCGCGTTCCTGCCCTTCGACGAGCGGCTCGCCATCATCGAGGACGTCGTGAAGCCGGGGTACGCCGCCCTGGAGGGCTGACATCTCGCCGGAGCGAAGGCGTGGCGGTCAGGTGGTGGTGTCGGGCGGCAGGATGCGCGCCCGCAGCGTGTTCTCCCGCTCGAGCCGGGCGGCGTCGCGCGTGCGACGCTCGGCCAGGACCGCCATGAGCACGTACTCCGCGTGGTTGCCCTCGGGAGGTGCCGGCGCGACATACGGGCGGGTCTCCTCGAGCAGCCGCTGGCCGAGCTGCTCGCGCACCTCGGGGGTGAAGGTCGAGGCGCGGGCCACGAACTGGCGCAACGCGACGGCGAGCTGGTCGGGCAGCGGCGCGACGTCGGCCGTGCGAGCCCAGGCAGCGAGGTGTGGTGGCATCTGCGCGGGGGGCGGCAGGGTGATCTTGTGGCGGTCACGGACGACATACGTGCCGGCGAGGAGGTCGCCGAGCCGTTTGCCGCGCTGGGAGATCGCCGCGCAGATCAGGGCGGGGACGCCCAGGCAGGCGTAGACCTCCACGACGCCGAGCAGCGCCCGGGTCAGGGCCTGGCGGAAGCCGATGGGCCCGGCGTCGTCGCGCACGGTGCGCAGCCCGATCGCGAGATGGCCGAGGGTCTTGCCCCGCAAGAGCGTCTCGAGCGTCGTCGGCACCCCGACGAGCGCGATGACGACCACGGCCGTTCCCGCAGCGGCCTGCAGCGCGTCGTCGGCGCCGCCGACCAGCCAACCGGCGGCGAACTGCAGGCCGAACAGCAGGCCGTAGCCGACGACGAGGTCGATGAGGCCGGAGGCGAGGCGCAGGCCGATGCCGGCATGGGGCAGGTCCAGGGCGACCGCCTCGCCGGTGACGAGGTCGTCGGCACCGACCCCCACGGTGCTGCTGCTCATGTCGGCCACCCTAGCCGCGGCCCGACGCTAAGGTGGCCGATGTGGACCTGGACGCCTTCGTGGCAGCCCACCGGGGGGACTGGGAGCGGCTCGAGGAGCTGACGCGGCAGCGACGCCTCGACGGCGCCGAGGCCGACGAGATCCTGGACCGGTACCAGCGGGTGGCGACCCAGCTGTCGATGATCCGCTCGACCGCGCCCGATGCGTCGCTCGTCGGCTACCTGTCGATGCTGCTGGCTCGGGCGCGTTCGCGTTCGGCGGGCACCCGCACCGCTTCGTGGTCGGACGTCGGCCGGTTCTTCGCCGTGTCGTTCCCGGCAGCGCTCTACCGCCTGCGCTGGTGGTGGATCGCGACGCTGGTCGTCAACCTCCTCGCGGCCGTGGTGATCGGCTGGTGGCTGCTCGACCACCCGCGCATCGAGTCGTCGTTCGCCTCGCCGGAGCAGATCCGACAGCTCGTCACCAACGACTTCGAGGGCTACTACAGCGAGTTCGCCGCGACCTCGTTCGCGCTGCGGGTCTGGACCAACAACTTCTGGCTGTCGGCGCTGTGCATCGCGTTCGGGGTGTTCTGCCTACCGGTCATCTATCTGCTGGTCACGAACATGCTCAACCTGGCCGTCATCGGCTCGATCATGGTGCGCTACGACCGCGCCGGGCTGTTCTTCGGCCTGATCCTGCCGCACGGGCTGCTCGAGCTGACCTGCGTGTTCGTCGCTGCCGGCGTGGGGCTGCGGCTGTTCTGGACGTGGGTGTCACCCGGGCCGCGGACCCGGACGCAGGCGCTCGCGCAAGAGGGCCGGGCAGCGCTCGGGGTGGCCCTCGGGCTCGTCGTCCTGCTGCTGCTCACGGGGTTGATCGAGGCGTTCGTGACCCCCTCCGGCCTGCCGACCTGGGCGCGCGTGGGCATCGGGGTCCTGGTGGAGGCTGCCTTCTTCACCTACGTCTTCACCGTGGGCCGGTGGGCGAACCACCGGGGGGAGACCGGTGACCTCGCCGAGGCCGACCGAGGCTACGCAGCACCCGTCGTCGGCTGACCGGTCGCGTAGGGTGCGCCCGCTGAGCAGGCGCAGCGTGCCCGGGTCAGCCGTCAGAGCAGGCCGCGGGACTTGAGCATGAGGTAGTGGTCGGCGAGGGCGACCGGCAGCTGCTCGGGGTCCTCGTCGAGGACATCGACCCCGAGCCGACCCAGCGCGGCAGCGGTCCGCTCACGCAGCGCCACGGTGCGTGCAGCAGCGGCCGCGTCGTACACCTGGGTGGAGTCACCGGTGCCAGCGAGCATCGCGGTGAGCGCCGGGTCGGCGACCGACGCGAGGACGACCCGGTGCCGGGCGGCGAGCACCGCCAGGGGCGCGAGCAGCGACTCCTCGATGGCCGACGGCTCCAACGGCGTGAGCAGGATGACGAGCCCGCGCTGGCGGCTGACCCGGGCCACCTCGGCGGCCAGCACGGTCCAGTCGGCCTCGACCAGCGCGGGCTCGAGCGGGGCCATGGCGCTGACCAGGTCGCCCAGCAGGGTGGTGCGGCTCGACCCGACCACCTTGCGGTGCACGCGGCGGTCGCCGGCGACGAGGTCGACCCGGTCGCCGGCCCGTGAGGCCAGCGCAGCGAGCAGCAGTGCCGCGTCCATCGCGGCGTCCAGACGCGGCACGTCGCCGACCCGGCCGGCCGAGGTCCGGGACGTGTCGAGCACGAGGATGATGTGGCGGTCCTTCTCGGGCTGCCACGTGCGCACCACCGTGGACCGGCGGCGGGCGGTGGCCCGCCAGTCGATGCTGCGCACGTCGTCACCCTCGACGTAGTCGCGCAGCGAGTCGAACTCGGTGCCCTGGCCCCGGGTTCGGACCGCCGAGCGCCCGTCGAGCTGGCGCAGCCGCGCCAACCGGGACGGCAGGTGCTTGCGGGAGGCGAACGGTGGCAGGGCCCGGACGTGACCGGGGACCACGACCGACTTCTGGCGGCCGGCCAGCCCGAGCGGCCCGAGGCGGCGAAGGGTGACGCGGTCCGCCAGCCGGTCGCCGCGGCGGGTCGGCCGCAGGGCGGTGGTGACCGGGCGTCGCTCGCCTGCGGGCAGGGTGATGCGGTGCCGGTTCGCACCGGCACCGGCGGAGGGCTGCCAGGCGTCGCGCAGGTGCCCGCGGAAGGTGCGTGAGCCGGGGTTGGCGACCAGCAGCGTGGTCGTGGTGGCGTCGCCGAGCCGTACCTGCTGCGTCGGCACCCGGCTGAGCTCGAGGGCCAGCGGCGAACCGGTGAGCAGCAGGTCGAGCAGGACGAGCAGCAGGCACAGGCCCATCCAGAGCCACACCGTGCTCATCTCGGGTCGCACGAGCACGGGCACGGCTCCGGCGAGCGCGAGTCCGAGCAGGCGGCCGCTGACGATCACGGGACCGACCTCAGCGGGGGACCGGGACGGAGCCGATGGCGGCGTCGAGGACCGAGGAGACGGCGACCCCCTCGAGCTCGGCCTCGGGGCGCAGCGACAGCCGGTGCGACAGCGTCGCCTGCGCGAGGGACTTCACGTCGTCGGGGGTGACGAACGTGCGTCCGTTGAGCCACGCCCAGGCCCGGCTCGTGGCGAGCAGGGCGGTGGCACCACGAGGGCTCACCCCGAGGGCCAGCGACGGGGAGTTCCGGGTGGCGCGGGCGATGTCGACGATGTATGCCGTGACCTCCGGCGAGATCTGCACGTGGCGGACCTGCTCGGCGCCGGTCTCGATGTCCGCGGCGCTCGCCACGGGGCGCAGGCCGGCGGCGGCGAGGTCGCGCGGGTCGAAGCCGGAGGCATGCCGGGTGATGACCGCGATCTCGTCCTCGCGGGGCGGCAGCGGCATCGTCGCCTTGAGCAGGAAGCGGTCGAGCTGGGCCTCGGGCAGGGGGTAGGTCCCCTCGTACTCCACGGGGTTCTGCGTCGCTGCGACGAGGAACGGGCGGGGTAGTGGCCGGGCGGTGCCCTCGACGGAGACCTGTCGCTCCTCCATGGCCTCGAGCAGTGACGCCTGGGTCTTCGGGGGCGTGCGGTTGATCTCGTCGGCGAGCAGCAGGTTGGTGAAGACCGGGCCCTCGCGGAAGGAGAAGTCCGAGGTCGCGTTGTCGTAGACCAGCGAGCCGGTCACGTCGCCGGGCATGAGGTCGGGGGTGAACTGCACCCGCTTGGTCTGCACGTCGAGGGCGGCGGCGACGCTGCGTACGAGCAGGGTCTTGGCCACACCGGGTACGCCCTCGAGCAGGATGTGCCCACGGCACAGGAGGGCGATGAGGATGCCGGCCACGGCGGCGTCCTGCCCGACGACGGCCTTGCCGACCTCGGTGCGGACCGCCATGAGGGACGCGCGGGCCCGGTCGTCCACGCTGGTGTCACCGCTGTCGTCCTGGGGCACGGGCGCGGGCGTGGGCGCGGGCTGGTGCGGCTCGGGGTGCCCGGTGGGCTGGGGCTGGTCGGTCATGCGCGGCGCACTTCCTTCTCGAGTTCGGTCAGGTCGGTGGCGAGGGCGACCAGGGCCGCCTCGGTGGTCGGGGGTGGTGCGGTGAACAGGCTGACGACGTCCTGGGGGTCGCGATGGGTGGCCGAGGCCGCCGCCTGCGCGATGACGGTGGGTGCGGCCCCCGTGGGCAGCCCGAGGTACCCGGCGAGGCGCTTGGCCGTGCGGGCCCGCAGCACGGTGCCGGCCCGCTGGGTGTCGCGCGCCTTGCGGTAGAGCCGGCCACGGCTCTGGGTGGTCTCGATGGCCTTGACGACGGCCGGCAGCGGCTCGGTCACCAGCGGTCCGAAGCGGCGCCCGCGCCACAGCATCAGGACCAGCAGGCCGAACACCGCCAGGAAGGTCAGCGGCCCGAGGGCCCGGGGGACCTCGGAGGTGGCCGTCGTGTCCTGGTCGCTGATGTCGAGCGCGGAGGGCAGGTACCAGACCAGACGGTCGCCACGGCCGAGCATCCGCAGGGCCACCCCGGCGTGGTCCAGCCGGGTGACCTCGCTGTTGGCGAACAGGGCGCTGTTGCCGAGCACGAGGACCTCGGGCCGGTTGCCACCCGCGGGGACCGCCACCAGCTCGAAGGCGTCGGCGTGCGCGAAGCAGGTGGTGGGTCCGGGCTCGGTCACGACATAGGTCCGCGGCCCGGGCGCCACGCGGTCACCCGGTGCCAGCCCGTCGAGCGTGCAGTCGGCGGTGACCGTGTCCGGCGTCAGGGACCGGCCCCCGGTGTCGACGGGGAGCTCGAGGGCGGTGAGCAGGAAGCGGTCCGGGGCCACGAGCACCAGCCGGTCGGCGTCGGCAGCGCGCTCGAGCATCGTGGCCGCCGTCTGCTCGGAGAGCTCCCCGGTGTCGGTGACGAGCACGGTCGTCCCGGCACCGACCGAGGCGTCGAGCAGGTCGTCCTGCCCGCGGGCGACGGCCACGTCCACGCCGCGGTCACGCAGCACCGAGGCGATCGCCTGGGCACCCTCGCGCCCGGGGTTCTGCGGGTCGAGCGGCTGCCCCTGGTGCGCGTTGCGCCGGATGCCCACCACCACGGCGGCCACGACGAGCGCCAGCACGACCATCAGGACCACCGCCCACAGCGCCCGACGGCGCGCGGATCCGCCGGCCGCGACCTCGGTGCGCTCCCACACGTGCAGGGTCACGACGGTGCCCCCACGGAGTCCTTGCGCGACGGGCTCCCGGAGTCGAGCACCTGCGGGCGGAACGGTCGGGTGGTCGCCACCGTGCGCTCGAGGTCGAGCAGCCGCTCGGCGTCGGAGCGCGAGGCGTATCGGTCGCCGTACGCCACGGCGTCGAACCGGTCAGCCGCCTCGCGCAGCTCCTGGGCCTCGGTGGGGAAGCTGGTGCCCAGCCGGGCGGCGATCTCGTGCGCGGTGAGGGAGGGGGCGTCCTCGAGCAGGGTGCGCTCGACCGCGCCGCCGGCGATGGCGCGCATCGCGTCGAGGACGCAGTCGCCATACCGCCCATCGGCCCGGGCCTGCTGCGCCCGGGCGCGGAACTGCGCGGCGGTGAGCCGCTCGTCGCCGAGCACGGCCTCCTGCGCGCCACCGCTGCCGCGCTCGGTCCGGCGGACGAAACGCAACGTGTAGGCGACCAGGGCGACCAGGGCCAGGGCGATCACCACGGCGACGACGGTGGGCAGCGGGTCGGAGGGGGCACGGGCCCCGCTGAGCAGGGCGGACAGCCACTCCCCGAGGGCGTCCATGGCGCGCTGGAGCGGGTCGCGGGTGTCGCGGTAGGCCGGCTTCGCGAGCTCGTCGCGCAGCCAGGTCCGGGCCTCGTCGTTGCCGGGGTCGAGGCGCGACGGCAGGGCCAGGAGGCTGGACGGCACCGCGGGGAGGCTCACCCGGTGACCCGCGAGCCCGTCGCGGCCCGGACGAGGGCGAGGTCGAAGCCTTCCTTGCGGATCCGGGCGTCGGTGTAGAGCAGGGCCGTGACGCCGGCGAGGAACGGCTGGGCCAACAGGGAGGCGAGCAGCGACCCGACGATGGTCACGCCGAAGACCACGATGGCGAGCCCGATCTCGGAGCCCTGCCCTTCCACGGTCGAGGCGAACGCGAGGCCGAGACCCGCTCCGAGGACCTGGAAGCCGAAGGCGAGCACCTGCTGCACGACGCCGACGATCACCGACGCGACGAGCAGCACGCCGAAGGTCCGCCAGAACCTACCCCGGGTCAACGCCCAGGAACGGCGCAGCGACCCCAGGATGCCGAGCTCCTCGAGCACCAGCGAGGGAGTCGACAGGGCCAGCCGCACCCCCAGGTACACCATCGCGACCAGGGCGACGACGATGGCGAAGATGCCTGCTCCTCCGGCGAGGTTCGAGCCTGCGTCGAACGCCACGATGACGAGGGCGACCAGGCCTGCGAACACGAGGACGACGGGGACGAACAAGATGAGGGTCAGTCCCGTGAGCCGCAGGAGCATGCCGCGGGTCCGTCGCCAGGTCTCGCCGATCGAGGGCTTGCGGCCGAGGACGGCCTCCCCGACGGGGTAGGAGAGCATCCCGGTCAGGGCCACGGAGGTGACGGCGCTGGCGACGGTCAGCAGCGTGAAGCCCCCGATGGTCCCGATGGTCAGCAGCACGTCGTTGCTCCCCGACGACCCGAGCTGGGTGGCCGCGAGGTAGGCCAGCGCCCCCACCAGCGCCACCAGCAGCAGCACCGCCAGCGACGTCAGCAGGGCCAGCCCGAAGAACGTCCTGGGGTTGCGCCGCATCGCGGCGAACGAGCCCTCGAGGATGTCACCGAGCCCCAGCGGTCGCAGCGCGATGATGCCCGGCTTGTGGGCAGTGAGGGCACTGGTCCAGCTGGAGTTCGCAGCACCGGGGGGTGCCACCGGTGGCGGCCCCGCAGGTGTTCCGGCCGGCGACACCGAGGAGGCCCCCGCCGGGGGGCCGTATGTCGCGGGGCCCGCGGCCGAGCCACCCACCGAGCCGGGGGTCGGGCCGGCGGTCGAGGCGGGAGCCGAGCCGGGGGCTGACCACGCTGGTGGAACGGGGGGTGCGCCGGGCGGGGGTGCCGCACCGTCGGTGTCGCTCATGCTGGCCGTGCCCCTCCCCGCGGTCGACAGGTCCACCCCTGCGTGCCTCGCAACCTACCAAGCCGGGCCTGCCGACGTGGGGAGTTGTCCCTCCCGCAGGCAAGTGGGCAGGGCCCTGCGCGCGCTGCCGCTGGGCTCAGCGGGCGAGGGCGGACAGCAGCGGTTCGAGGTCCTTGGCCCGGGCCGGGGTCGCCCCGAGTGACTCCTGACGGGCGACGACGGCGGGTTCGGCCCGCATCAGGGCCAGGCCGCGCCGGAGCAGGGTCCACGGGGGTTTGCGGCGTTCCTGCAGGTCGCGCGCCAGCCGCCGGACGAAGGTCACGACCGGCCGGTGGTGCACGCAGTACGCCCCGGCGAGCAGCCCGCGCTCGTGCAGGTCGCCGATGATCTCGGCCGCGAAGATGCCCTCGGCGAGGACGAGGTCGTGCGGGCCCGCGTGGACCGTCGTGGTGTCGACGGCCCGGCTGGCGGCGATGTCGTAGACGGGGGTGAGCACCGAGCCGGTCGCGACGAGGGTGCCGAGGGCGTCGACGGCCGCCGTGCGGTCCCAGGAGTCGGGGTGGTCCCAGTCGACGATGCCCAGCTCCTGGCTGCGCGGCATCGCCGGGTCGTCCTCGTCGCGGTAGAAGTCGTCCAGACGCACGATCGGCCAACCGTGCGCCTCGTGCAGCCGCTGCGCGAGGCGGGACTTGCCCGCCCCGCTGGGTCCGGCGAGGACGACCACGCGGGCGGCGGTGCGGCCGCCGGTGTCGGCTCCGGTCAAGGGTCAGCGGCCCTTGGGGTGCCAGACGGTCTTGGTCTCGAGGAACGCCGTCATCCGCGCCATGTCGGGCGTACGGGTCCAGTCGGGCTCGATCGCCTCGACGCCCTCGCCTGCGGGACGGACCACGCGCTTGAGGTTCTCGGCGGCAGCCAGCTCGAGGTCGCCCCAGGCGATGCCCTCGGCCTCGGCCGCACCGGCCAGGTCGATGGCGTTGACGTCACGGTGCGAGGCGATCCACGGGGCGACCTCGG
>CAVRMT010000032.1:0-274906 GCA_963722015.1 uncultured Actinomycetota bacterium
AGGACCGGACCTCCTCCAGCGACGGCTCCGGCACCACGTCGGCGTCGGGCCGGTGGGGGCCGCGGCCCGCCGGTGCGTCGCCCTCGGCCCTGGCGTCGCGGGCGGCCATCCGCTGGGCACGGGCCACCTCGGCCTGCACCTGCTCGACCTCGACACCGATCCACCCGGAGACGGTGCGGATGTACTCGGGGCGCATCGAGCTGTCGCGGATGCTGTTGACGATGGGCGCGACGGCGCGCATCCCCTGCACGCGCCCCTCGGCGGTGGACAGGTCGAACCTCTCGATCGTCGTCCGCACGGCGAACTCGAACATCGGCACGGCGTCGTCGATCAGGTGGCGCACCGCGTCGTCACCCTGGGCGATCCGCAGCTCGCACGGGTCCATGCCGCCGTCGGCCACTGCCACGAAGGACTGCGAGGCCCAGCGCTGGTCCTCCCCGAACGCCCGCATCGCCGCCTTCTGACCAGCGGCGTCGCCGTCGAACGTGAAGACCACCCGGGCGGGCGCGAGGTCTGCCTCGTCGCGCATGATGCGGCGCAGCAGCTTGATGTGGTCGACCCCGAACGACGTGCCGCAGGTCGCGACGGCGCCCTCGATGCCGGCGAGGTGGCAGGCCATGACGTCGGTGTAGCCCTCGACGATGACGGCCTTGCGGTCCCCCGCGATCGACTTCTTCGCCGAGTCCAGGCCGTACAGGACGGTCGACTTCTTGTAGATCGGCGTCTCTGAGGTGTTGAGGTACTTGGCCGCGATCCGGTCGTCCTCGTAGAGGCGTCGCGCGCCGAACCCGACCGTGTCGCCGGTGATGTCCCGGATCGGCCAGACCAGGCGTCCACGGAACCGGTCGTAGAGCCCGCGGCTCCCGCGACCCGACAGGCCCCCGAGGGTCAGCTCGTCGTCGGTGAAGCCCTTCGCCCGCAGGTGGCGCGACATCTCCTCACCACCGCGCGGGGCGAACCCGACCCCGAACCGCTTGGCCGCCTCGCTGTCGAACCCGCGCTCGCGCAGGAAGTCGCGGCCGATGCGCGCCTCGGGCGAGTTGAGCAGGGCGTGGTGGTAGAACTCCTGGGCCACGCGGTGGGCCTCGACGAGCCGGGAGCGGCGTCCGAGCGACTCACCGTCCCGGGGCCGGCCGCCCTCCTCGTAGGTCAGCTCCATGCCGAGCTTCTGGGCGAGCCGCTCGACGGCCTCACTGAAGCTGAGGTGCTCGACCTTCTGGATGAACGAGATGACGTCGCCGCCCTCGCCGCAGCCGAAGCAGTGCCAGGCGCCGACGGTCGAGCGGATGTTGAAGGACGGCGTCTTCTCGTCGTGGAACGGGCACAGCCCCTTCATCGAGCCCGGGCCTGCGGGGCGCAGCGTGACGTGCTCGCGCACGACGTCCTCGATGGACGAGCGCTCCTTGACGAGCGCGACGTCCTCGGCCTTGATCCGACCCGGCAACTGGCCCTCCTTGTCGCGGCCGAGTCTAGGCGGTGCGCCCGCAGGTCCGTCGGCGTCCCCCACAGTCCGTGCACCCCTACCTCGCCGACCCCCGCGTTGCCCACTCCGGCACCGCTGGTATGCCGCAGGGCAGCCCCACGACCTACCCCTCCCCCGTGATTTCGGCGCGGCAGAGGTGGGCAGTAAGGTAAGCCTTGCCTTCACATCCCATCCCTCGTAGGAGTATCCGACCGTGATCCGCCGACGGACCGTCCTGGCCGCCCTCGCCGCGAGCGCCACCCTGGCCCTCACCGCCTGTGGTGATGGCACGCTCGAGGCGGGGAAGAATCTCGACCCCGACAAGCTGACGATCTACAGCGCGCAGCACGAGAACCTCACCGAGGCCTGGGCCAAGAAGTTCCAGGAGGACACCGGCACCGAGGTGCAGATCCGCTACGGCAGCGACTCCTCCATGGGCGCCCAGATCGTGCAGGAGGGGGCCAAGTCCCCCGCCGATGTCTTCCTCACCGAGAACTCCCCCGCCATGACGACGGTCCAGAACGCCGGGCTGCTGGCGCCGGTCGAGGCGGGCACCATCGCCCAGGTCGGCGAGAGCTACGCGCCGTCCAGCAAGGAGTGGGTCGGCATCGCCGCTCGCTCGACCGTGCTGGTCTACAACCCCGCCGAGATCACCGAGGCCGAGCTGCCGAAGTCGCTGTTGGACCTGCAGGACCCGAAGTGGGCGGGGCGGTGGGGCGCTGCTGCCGGCGGCGCCGACTTCCAGGCCATCGTCAGCGCGGTCCTCGCGACGCAGGGCGAGGACAAGACCGCAGCCTGGCTGAAGGGCCTCAAGGACGGCGCGAAGATCTACCAGAACAACATCGCGGTGATGAAGGCCGTCAACGCCGGCCAGGTGCCGGTCGGGATCATGTACCACTACTACTGGTACCGCGACCAGGCACTGACCAAGGCCGGCAGCGGCAACACCAAGCTGCTGTACTTCCGGGGCGAGGACCCGGGTGCGTTCGTCAGCGTCTCCGGCGGCGCGGTGCTCAAGTCGAGCAAGCACGCGGCCAACGCCCAGAAGTTCCTCGCGTTCGTCACCAGCGAGGAGGGGCAGACGATGCTCGCGACCAGTGACGCCAAGGAGTACGCCGTCGGCAAGGGCGTCGCCTCCGACCCGGCCCTCGAGCCGTTGGACACCCTGCAGGCACCGAAGGTCGACCCCTACACGCTCAACGGCCCCAAGGTGATCGAGCTGATGACCGAGGCGGGCATCCTCTAGGTGGACCGACGCCGTGGGGGTGCACCCTCCGCACCGGCAGCAGTCGTCACGGCGAGCCTCGTCGTGGCGGCACTGTGCGTGCTGCCCCTGCTCGTCGTCGGGGTCGCCGCGTTCGACACCGGGGTCGGCGCGGCCTGGGACCTGCTGTGGCGCGCCCGGGTCGGGGAGCTGCTGCGCAACACCGCCTCGCTGGTGGTCCTCACCGTCACCCTGACCACCGGCATCGGCATCACCGCGGCCTGGCTCGTCGAGCGGACGTCGTTGCCGGGCGCGAAGCTCTGGCGGGTGCTGCTGGTCGCTCCGCTCGCGGTCCCGGCGTTCGTCAACAGCTACGCGTGGACCACGGTGCGTCCCGACCTCGAGGGGCTCGCCGGCGCTGTCCTGGTGACGACGCTGTCCTACTTCCCCTTCGTCTTCCTCCCGGTGGCCGCGGTCCTGCGCGGCCTCGACCAGAGCATGGAGGACTCCTCCCGCTCGCTCGGGCTGGGTCTGTGGCCGACCTTCTTCCGGGCCGTGCTGCCGCAGCTGCGACCGGCTGCCCTGGGCGGGATGCTGCTCGTGTCGCTGCACCTGCTCTCGGAGTTCGGCGTGCTGGCGATGCTGCGCTTCCCGACCTTCACCACGGCGATCCTCGAACAGTTCCAGGTGGCGTTCAGCAACAGCGCCGGCAGCGTGCTCGCCCTGGTCCTCATCGCGCTGTGCCTGGGCCTGCTCACGGTCGAGCTGCTGATGCGGGGCACCGTGCGGCACTCCCGGTTCGGCCGTGGGGCGGCTCGTCGCGCCCTCCCGGCCCGACTCGGCCGCTGGACGGCCCCCGCCCTGCTCGCTCTGGCCGCACTGACCGTCCTGTCCCTCGGGGTCCCCCTCGGCAGCCTCGTCTACTGGTTCGTCGCCGGGGACGCCCAGCCCGACGTGGCCGCGTTGCTGCAGACCCTGGGCAGCACCCTCGGGCTCGGGCTGGGCGCCGGGCTGGTCACGGTCGTGGCGGCCTTCCCGATCGCCTGGCTCGTCGCCCGACGGCGCAGCTGGCTGTCGTTGCTCGCCGAGCGGGCCACCTACGTCGCGTCGTCGCTGCCCGGGGTGGTCATCGCCCTGGCGCTGGTCACCTTGTCGGTCCGCTACGCCAACGCCATCTACCAGACCAGCATCGTCCTCGTCGCGGCATACGCGATCTTGTTCATCCCGCGCGCGATGGTGAGCATCCGTGCGGCCATGGCCCACGCCCCCGAAGAGCTCACCGACGCGGCGCGGGCCCTGGGCGACAGCCCGCTGCGGGCGTTCGTGCGGGTGCTGCTGCCGCTGACGCTGCCGGGGGCGCTGACCGGTTTCGCGATGGTGTTCATCGCCGTGTCGACCGAGCTCACCGCTACGCTGCTGCTCGCTCCGACCGGGACGCAGACACTGGCCACCGCCTTCTGGAGCGCGAGTGAGAGCATCGACTACGCGGGCGCGGCGCCGTATGCCGCCGCCATGGTGCTCGTGTCCGCTCCCCTGACCTACCTGCTGCTGCGACGACCCGACGAGGAGCCTGCCCTGTGACCACCCTGCGCGTCAGCGGTGTCGACGCCTCCTACGGTCCGCGCCCGGTCCTGCACGGCATCGACCTCGTCGTGGCCTCCGGGACGACGACGGCGATCCTCGGCCCGTCCGGGTGCGGCAAGACCACGTTGCTGCGGGTCGTGGCCGGCTTCCAGACGCCCGACGCCGGCACGGTGCAGCTCGGCGACCAGACGGTCGTCGGGCCGGACACCTGGGTCGCCCCGGAGCGTCGTGGCATCGGCTACGTCCCCCAGGAGGGCAACCTCTTCCCGCACCTCTCGGTCGGCCACAACGTCTCCTACGGACTGCCCCGGGCAGCTCGCCGCAGCGGTCACCGCGTCGAGGAGATGCTCGAGCTGGTCGGCCTGTCCGCGGACCTCGCCGACCGTCGCCCCGACCAGCTCAGCGGCGGCCAGCAGCAGCGCGTCGCCCTGGCCCGCGCCCTCGCGCGCCAACCGTCCGTGGTGCTGCTCGACGAGCCCTTCTCGTCCCTGGACGCCGGGCTGCGCGCCTCGACCCGCCAGGCCGTCGCCGACGCCCTGGCCCACGAGGGGGTCACCGTCGTGCTGGTCACCCACGACCAGTCCGAGGCGTTGTCGTTCGCCGACGAGGTGGCGATCATGCACGAGGGCCGGTTCGCGCAGGTGGGCGCGCCGACCGAGGTCTACGCGACCCCCGCCGACCGGCACGCGGCCGCCTTCCTCGGTGACGCGGTGTTCCTGCGCGGCCGAGCCGAGGGCAACTGCGTGGCCACCGCGCTCGGCACCATCCCGGTGCACCAGCCCGCCCCACCCGGCACCGTCGACGTCCTGCTGCGCCCGGAACAGATCCAGCTCGGCACCGTCGCCGAGGGCCGGCCCTGCGCCGAGGTGCTGTCGACGACGTACTTCGGTCACGACGCCCTCGTCGCGCTGCGCCTGCAGGCCGACCACACCGTGGTCACCGCCCGCATCCACGGCACCGACGTCCCGTCCACGGGGTCGATCGTCGGTCTCAGCGTGGTCGGCGAGGCCCGCGCCTTCAGCCCCGCCTGAGGCGCTCTCCCCGCTGCCGGCGCCCAACCGCGCTCGCGCCCGTCACCACCAGGCCGCGCCCGCGCCCGTCAGCACCAGCGGGCGTGCAGGGCCAGCGCGCGGACGTCGGTGAGCGAGGCGACCTGGTCGACGATCAGTCGCAGTGCGGCGGCGTCACTGTCCGCGGCCTTCCAGTCGGCAAGCAGGTCCGGGTCGAGCCGACCGGGCGGATCTGCCTGGTACGCCTCGACGAGCGAGCGCACCACCTGCCGCTGGCCGGCCATCACCGTCACCCGCTCCTGGGCGTGCATGACGAAGTGCGCGGCCACGGCCTTGAGGACGGCGCACTCCGCGCGGGTGTCGTCGGGGACGACGAGGTCCGCCTCGTACCGTGCCAGCGACCCGGTCCCGTGCCGTTCGCGGGTGGCCACCTCCACGGCGAGCACGAACCGTCCGATGAGCCGAGAAGTCATGTCCTTCAACGCTGCCCGGTCGATCCGGGTGCCGTCGTATGCCACGGGCACGGCACCGCTGGCCAGCACGCGTTCCAGCGCGGCACCGAGCGCGTCGGTGCCCAGGTCCGCGGCGTAGAGGCCCGTCGCGACCGCGAGGACGCTGTCGACGTCGGACCCGTCACGCAGGCGCCGCACGTCGAGCCGGCCCGAGGCGATCGCGTCCTCGACGTCGTGGACGGAGTACGCCACGTCGTCGGACCAGTCCATGACATCGGCTTCGAGGCAGCGCTCAGCGGACGGCCGACCCTCGCGGAACCACTCGAACACGGGCAGGTCGTCCTCGTAGACCCCGAACTTGCGTGTCGGCCCCACCTCGACGGGCGCGGCACCCCTCGCCCACGGGTACTTGGTGGCGGCGTCGAGGCTGGCCCGGGTGAGGTTGAGGCCGGCGGGGCGTCCGTCGGGGTGGGTGCGCTTGGGCTCCAGGCGCGAGAGCAGCCGCAGCGTCTGCGCGTTCCCCTCGAAGCCACCGATGTCCGCGGCCACGGCGTCGAGCGCCTGTTCACCGTTGTGCCCGAACGGTGGGTGACCCAGGTCGTGGGCCAGGCAGGCCGTGTCGACGACGTCGCCGCTGCACCCCAGGGCCGCCCCGAACTCACGACCGATCTGGGCCACCTCCAGGGAGTGGGTCAGCCGGTTGCGGACGAAGTCGTCGTCCCCCGGCTGGACGACCTGGGTCTTGGCCGAGAGCCGGCGCAGCGACGCCGAGTGCACCAGCCGCGCCCGGTCCCGGGCGAAGTCGTCGCGGTCGGCGCGCTTGAGCACCGGGTCCTCGCGGACCCAGCGCTCCCGGTCGACCTCGGTGTACCCCACGCGGGGAACTCTAGGCGTCAGCGTCCCCGAGGGTCTCGGCAGTGCCGGCAGTGCCGGCAGTTCCCGCTGCACCTGCTGCCAGGGCGGCAGCGGCGGCGCGCTCGACCCACCGCGGCACCTGGCCGTAGCGCTGGGGCGCGATCAGCCGGCCGTGGGCGCTGTCGTCGACCAGCTGCGCCATCCGCTTGTCTCGGGTCACCTCCTGCTTGGCGGTCAGCACCCAGTTGACCGCGAGCCTGCGGTAGGTCGCGGTGGCGACCTCCCAGAAGGCGCTGGCTCGGGGGTCCGCGGCGAGCTGGGCCGCATACCCCGGTGGGAGCTCGCGCTCACGGTTCTCGTAGGCGTAGATGCCGGACCGCTCGGGGGTCCGGCGCTCGTAGGCAGCCAGCCCCGACGGCTGCATCCGTCCTTCGGCCTTGAGCCGTTCGACGGTGGCGATGTTGACGCTGCTCCAGCTGCTCACCGCCTTGCGCGGGGTCCACCGCTGGCGCCGGGCGTCCTCGTCGATGCGTTGGGCCACCGAGTCGATCCAGCCCCAGCACAGCGCCTCGACCACGGCGTCCTCCCAGACCAGGCCGCGCTCGGGCACGTGCTTCTTGTACAGCCCCATCCAGAGCTCGGTCTCGGTGTCGTGGTGCGCGGCGAGCCACGCGCCGAACTCCTCTGCGCTGGAGAAGAACGTCGCCGGCCGCTCCGGGGTCCCACCCGGTGTCCCGATCATGCAAGCAGCCTGCCACGAGGGTCTGACGGTGGGACGGCCGTTCCCCGTGACCGTGGCCCCCAAACGGTGGCCTTCACCACGGGACGACCCGGCCCCTGCGAATTGCGAGGTCCCGCGCTCGGACCGACAGTGGAGGCATGAGCCATCTCAGTGGAAAGACCATCGCCTTCCTCGTCGCCGCCGAGGGCATCGAACGTGTCGAGCTGACCGACCCGTGGCAGGCCGTCACCGACGCCGGCGCCACCCCGGTGCTGCTGTCGCCGGAGGCCGGCGAGGTGCAGACCTTCGACCACCTCGACAAGGCCGAGACCCGAGCGGTCGACCAGACCGTGAAGTCCGCCTCGGTCGACGACTACGACGCCCTCGTGCTGCCCGGTGGGGTCGCCAACCCCGACGCGCTGCGCACCGACGAGGACGCGGTCAGCTTCGTCCGCGACTTCGTCGCCTCCGGCAAGCCCGTCGCCGCCATCTGCCACGCCCCCTGGACCCTCATCGAGGCCGATGTCCTCAAGGGCCGCACCCTCACCTCGTGGCCGAGCCTGCAGACCGACCTGCGCAACGCCGGCGCCACCTGGGTCGACCAGGAGGTCGTGGTCGACGGCAACCTCATCACCAGCCGCAACCCCGACGACCTGCCTGCGTTCAACAGCCAGCTGCTCGAGTTGATCGCCCACGGTTCGGCCGCCCAGGGGGCCTGAGCACAGGGTGGTACCCGCGCGCCATACCGCCCACCCGGCCGTGCCGCCCACCCGGCCGTGCCGCCCGCTCGGCTCGAGCGGGCGGCACGGCCCTCGTGGTCAGGTCGGTGTCAGCGCCGCTTCTGCACCACACCCAGGGCGTTGACGATGCCGTCGCCGTAGAACCCGTTGAAGCGGGGACTGCCGACGCACAGGGCGTCGTACTCGGCCGAGCGGTCCACGTCGGTGTACGTCTGCAGGGCCGGTGTGGGGCAGGCATGGTTCGTCGCCGTGTCCATGAGCAGGTCGCGCACCCGTTCGGGAGCGAGCCCGAAACCGCTCCTGCCCATGACCTTCCCGTGCGCCGACACCGCGAGGGCGGCCACACCGCTGGCGTGCGGCGACGCCATCGAGGTGCCCTGCAGGTACTGGTAGTAGCCGCAGCTGCTGGCCCCCTTGGCCGGACGAGCCGTGCAGTCCTTCATCGTGCCCAGCGACTCTCCGAGCGGGGTGATGTCACCGTTGTCGTCGACCTGACCCTCCTCCACCAGCACGTGTCGCGGTGCCGTCGACAGGATGAGGTTCTCGTTGGTGCGGAACGAGTCGGTCCCGAGACCGTCGCGGAACCAGCCCCCCGGAGCGGAGACCTCGAGCTCGCGCGACCTGAGGTCGCTGACGTAGTTGGAGTAGTCGGACTTGCGCTCCGAGGGGCCGAGCGCCGAGACCCCGATCACGTGCGGACCCTCGACCGGGAGGTCGAAGCAGGTCGCGTTGTCGATGGTGCGGGGGTGCTCCGTGCCACCGGGGAAGTCGGGGCTCGAGAAGTCGGTCCGCGGGTTCGAGAGGTCTTCGTGGTCGTTGCCCAGGGCGGCCACCAGGGTGACCCCCTTGCGGTGGGCGTAGTTGAGCGCCCGGTGCATGGTCTCGATGATGACGTCCTGCTCGGCGGCCTGCTCCGGGGTGTCCTCGGGGGCGCCTCCCCGGCAGTTGTAGAGCCACGGGTCGACGTAGAAGGACATGTTGACGACGTCGATCCCGACGTCGCCGGAGTAGGTCAGGGCGTTGGCCGTGGCGCCCAGGAAGAAGTAGCCGCTGTCCTGACCCGCGCGGACGTTGACGATGCCCACGTCGGGGGCGACGCCCGATACGCCCATCCCGTTCAGGGCTGCGGCCATCGTCCCGGCCACGTGCGTGCCGTGGCCGTTGTCGTCGACGTTCGCGGGATCGACGCAGCTCGCGTTCTCGCACGGGCCGTCGACGTCCGGCATGTCCGTGGTGAAGTTGCGGGACAGCCGGCTGTCGAAGTTGGCGGCCAGGTCCGGGTGGGAGGCGTCGACCCCGGTGTCCATCACGCCGACCCTCACCCGCTTGTCACCGTTGTCGATCCGGTGCGCGTCCGGCGCGTTGATCATGTCCATGCCCCACAGCAGGGAGTCCAGAGGATCCGTGGTCTTCTTCTTGCTCTTCGTGGGATGAGCGCTCCGGGCGGAGCCGCCCTTGGCCGCCTGGTGCTCCTTGAGGACGCGGTCCTTGACGCGACCGGCGTCCGGTGCCCGGCCGACGACACCCTCACGGGCGGCGAGCCTGACGCCGGACAGGTCACGCGCCCGGGCGAGGAAGTCGCCCGAGGCCGATCGCACCGTCACCATGCCGATGGCGCGGTTGACCGACGTGACCCGGGCGCCCGAGCTGCGCAGCTCGGCTGCGAGCGCTTCCGCACCTGATGTCTCGTCGGCGAGCACGACGTAGCCGGTGTCAGCCCCGGGGCTGGCCACGGAGGTCGACGAGGTGGTTCCTACTGCCGCTGTTGCTGTCGTCCCAGCCAGAGCCGACGTGGCAAGGGCCACGGCTCCGGTGACGGCGACCAAGCGAGATCGTCGCATCAGTCCACTCCTTCATGGGGATGGGCCAAGGCGGGATGGATGGCCCACCCGCCACCGTAGGCCTCGCCCTCGCGGCGCGGTAGACCCCAAAATGTGGCTTCCGGCGCGTGACGGGGCACGTCGCCGGCGCGTGACCGGGGCACGTCGCCGGCGCGTGGTTCCCCGGGAGCTCAGCCGCCGGAGACGGAGAGCTCGGCCTCGGCGACCACGGCACGAGCGGCGTCGTTGAGGGTCCGCGAGTCCAGCCAACCCTCGGGCAGGGCGACGTGGCGCGGTGACCCGGCGCGGCCGCGCTGTCCCTCGGCGGCCTCCCCCGGCCACGGCGCGTCGGCCTCCATCGTCGAGATCAGGGTGTCCAACGCCTCGAGGGAGTCGACCAGCGCGAGCGAGTGGCGCACGGTCGACCCTGCGGGGAATCCCTTGAGGTACCAGGCGATGTGCTTGCGGATGTCACGGCAGGCCTTGTACTCGTCGCCGTAGAAGTCGACGAGGTACTCGGTGTGTCGGCGCATCGTCGCCGTCACCTCGCCCAGGGTCGGCTCGGCCCGCGCAGTCGTCCCTGCGAACGCCGCTGCGAGGTCGGTGAACAGCCACGGGCGACCCAGGCAGCCACGTCCCACGACGACCCCGTCGCAGCCGGTCTCCTCGGTCATGCGGACGGCGTCCTCGGCCGACCAGATGTCACCGTTGCCAAGCACGGGGATGGTGCGCACCGTCTCCTTGAGCCGCGCGATGGCGCTCCAGTCGGCCTGGCCCGAGTACGCCTGCGATGCCGTCCGCCCGTGCAGGGCCACCGCAGCCACCCCGGCGCGCTCTGCCGTGAGCCCCGCCTCGAGGTAGGTCAGGTGGTCGTCGTCGATGCCCTTGCGCATCTTCACGGTGACGGGCACGTCGTACGCGTCCGCCTCGCGCACCGCGGTCGTGACGATGGCCTCGAACAGGTCCCGCTTCCACGGCAGGGCGGCGCCGCCGCCCTTGCGCGTGACCTTGGGGACGGGGCAGCCGAAGTTGAGGTCGATGTGGTCGGCCCGGTCCTCCGTGACCAGCATCCGCACGGCAGCCCCCACCGTGGCGGGGTCCACGCCGTACAGCTGGATCGAGCGCGGCGACTCGTCGGGGTCGTGCTCGATGAGCCGCATGCTCTCCGGGGTCCGCTCCACCAGGGCGCGGGAGGTGATCATCTCGCTGACGTACAACGAGGTCGCCCCGCTCGCGCCGCCCTGCTCGAGACCGTCGCGGCCGTACTCGCGGCACAGCCGACGGAACGCGCGGTTGGTGATGCCCGCCATCGGTGCGAGGACGACGGGCGACTCGATGGTGTGGCGCCCGATCTGCAACGGCGGCAGCAGCGGGGTCGCGGTGGGGCTGGGCTGGGGGGAGGTCACGGCGGTCATGGCGCGACCAGTGTCCCATCTGCTGCTTGACTGGCCGAATGAGTGCCCTCGTCAGCGCCGTCGCCCTGCGAGCCGAGCTCGCCCGACCCGCACCGCCGGTCCTGCTCGACGTCCAGTGGAGCCTCACCGGGACGCCCGGGCCGACCGGACCCGAGCGGTATGCCGCGGCGCACCTGCCGGACGCGACCCACGTCGACCTCGACGCCGAGCTGGCCGGTCCCCCGGGGCGCGGCGGGCGCCACCCGCTGCCCGAGGTCCCGGCGCTCGAGGCGGCCCTGCGGCGTGCCGGTGTCGAGGACGGCAGCCGGGTCGTGGTCTACGACCAGGGCCCGGGGTTCGCCGCTGCGCGGGCGTGGTGGGTGCTGCGGTGGGCGGGCGTGACCGACGTACGCGTCCTCGACGGTGGGCTGGCTGCGTGGGTCGAGGCAGGTGGCGAGACGACGACGGCGGTGCCCCCGGTCACGGCGGGCGGGTTCACCGCACGCACGGGCTCGCTCCCGGTCCTGGATGCGCAGTCCGCGGCGCGGGTGGCTCGCGACGGGGTGCTCGTCGATGCCCGCGCCGCAGAGCGGTTCTCCGGAGCCACCGAACCGATCGACCCGGTGGCCGGTCACATCCCGGGTGCCGTCAACGCCCCGACCACGGACAACACCGCACCCGACGGACGGTTCCGCCCGGTCGAGGAGCTGCGAACCCGCTTCTCCTCGCTGGGCATCGGTGTCGACGACTCACCGCTCGGGGTGTACTGCGGATCGGGGGTGACGGCAGCCCACGAGCTGCTGGCCCTGCACGAGGTGGGCATCGACGCCGTGCTCTACGTGGGGTCGTGGAGCGACTGGGTCAGCGACCCGGACCGCCCTGTCGAGACCAGCTGACCCGTACGGCGCGCCGTCGAAGCCGTGCCCAACCGCGCGTTTCTGTCGAAGCCCTGCCCACCGAGCTGCACCCTGCCCACGAAGCTTCGCGGGCAGGGTGCAGCAGGACGGGCAGGGTGGCGAGCGAGCTGGGTCAGCAGCCGAGCAGGCGAGCCCCGAGGTAGGACTCGACCTGGTCGAGCGCGACCCGCTCCTGGGACATGGTGTCGCGCTCGCGGATGGTCACCGCGTGGTCGTCGAGGGTGTCGAAGTCCACGGTGATGCAGAACGGCGTGCCGATCTCGTCCTGGCGGCGGTAGCGGCGACCGATGGCACCGGCGTCGTCGAAGTCGATGTTCCAGTGCTGGCGCAGGGTGGCCGCGAGGTCGCGCGCCTTCGGCGACAGGTCGGCGTTGCGCGACAGCGGCAGCACCGCGGCCTTGACCGGCGCGAGGCGCTTGTCCAGCTTGAGGACCACGCGCTTGTCGACGCCGCCCTTGGTGTTGGGTGCCTCGTCCTCGGTGTACGCGTCGACGAGGAACGTCATGAGCGAGCGGGACAGGCCGGCTGCGGGCTCGATGACGAAGGGCGTGTACTTCTCACCACTGGCCTGGTCGAAGTAGACCAGGTCGGTGCCGGAGTGCTCGCTGTGCGTCTTGAGGTCGAAGTCGGTGCGGTTGGCGATGCCCTCGAGCTCGCCCCACTCGCTGCCCGCGAAGTTGAAGCGGTACTCGATGTCGACGGTGCGCTTGGAGTAGTGGCTGAGCTTCTCCTGCGCGTGCTCGAAGTGGCGCAGGTTGTCGGGGTTGATGCCGAGGTCGGTGTACCAGCGGGTGCGCTCGTCGATCCAGTACTGGTGCCAGGTCTCGTCCTCGCCCGGCTTGACGAAGAACTCCATCTCCATCTGCTCGAACTCCCGGGTGCGGAAGATGAAGTTGCCGGGCGTGATCTCGTTGCGGAAGCTCTTACCGGTCTGGGCGATCCCGAACGGCGGCTTCTTGCGCGAGGACTGCATGACGTTGAGGAAGTTGAGGAAGATGCCCTGGGCGGTCTCGGGACGCAGGTAGTGCATCCCCGACTCGTCCTCGACGACACCGAGGTAGGTCTTGAGCAGACCCGAGAACTGGCGGGGTTCGGTCCACTGGCCGCGCGTGCCACAGTTCACGCAGGCGACGTCGGAGAGCAGGACGTCGTCGGGGTTGTCGAGCTTCTTCTTCTCCGCGACGGCCTCCTGGAGGTGGTCGGCGCGGAACCGCTTGTGGCAGGACAGGCACTCGACCAGCGGGTCGGAGAACGTTGCGACGTGACCGGAGGCCTCCCAGGTCTGGCGGGGCAGGATCACCGAGGAGTCGAGGCCGACGACGTCGTCACGGCTGGTGACGGTGCTCTTCCACCACTGGCGCTTGATGTTCTCCTTCAGCTCGACACCGAGGGGGCCGTAGTCCCAGGCCGACCTCGTACCGCCGTAGATCTCACCACAGGGGAACACGAACCCCCGGCGCTTGCAGAGGGAGACGACGGTGTCAACGGTGGAGGGCGCAGCCATGCGGAGAAGGCTACTGTGCCCCTCCCCACCACTCGAAGGGGTATGCCGCGTGACCGCCGCAGCGCCTCCCCCGCGCCACCATCTAGGGTTTCCTGCGTGTCTTCCCTGCGTGAGTCGATCCAGCGAGCCAGCCTTCCCGCCGTCGAACGGCTGAATGCGCTCCCTCGCTTCGTGCCCTTCCTCGTCATCCTGGGCCTGATGGTCGCGGGGTTGTTCGTGCCCGGCTGGGGCTGGGTGCTGCTCCTGCTGGTCACGCTGTTCCTCGTGTGGACCCTGTACCTCGCATGGCCGGCGATGGATGGCACGCAGCGGATGATGCGGTTCACCGTCGTGCTCATCGCCCTCGCCATCACGGTGACGCAGGCCTTCCCTCGCGCCTGACCCGCCCGGTCCCGGCGACGCCGCGAGGCCTGCGACGCCGCTGGGCCGGGATGACGCCGATCGCCTCGACCAGTTTTTGACAATGGTTCTCATTTGCGATGAGAATGGTGGTCATGAAGTCCCGACTGCTCGGCCTGACCGTGGCCTCCCTCGCCCTCACCCTCGTCGCCGCCTGTGGGACGAGTGGCGGGTCGGGCGCCGACGACGGCTCGCTCACCGTCGCCGCTGGCTTCTACCCGCTGGAGTACGCCGTCTCCCAGGTCGGCGGCGAGCACGTGAACGTGCAGGCGCTGACCAAGCCGGGCACGGAGCCGCACGACCTCGAGCTCAACCCGAGGCAGGTGGGCGATGTCGCGCGGGCCGACCTGGTGGTCTACGAGAAGGGCTTCCAGCCCGCGGTCGACGACGCGGTGAAGGGCGAGGCGACCGACACCGCGTTCGACGTCTCCCCCGCTGCCCGCCTCGACCTCGCGGCGACCCCGGACGACCACGCCGGCGAGTCCGACCAGGAGCACTCCCAGCACGAGGCTGCCGTGGACCCCCACTTCTGGCTGGACCCCATGAGGTACGCCGATGTCGGTGACGCGATCGCCGCAGAGCTGGGCAGACGCGACCCCGCCAACGCCGCGGCATACACGACGAACGCCGAGGCGTTCCGAGCCCGACTGACCACGCTCGACCAGGAGTTCAGGACTGCCTTGAAGTCCTGCGAGGTCAAGGACCTCGTCACCTCGCACGCTGCCTTCGGCTACCTCGCCGACGCGTACGGCTTCACGCAGGAGAGCATCAGCGGACTGACGCCGGACAGCGAGCCGAGCCCGTCCGCCCTGGCCGACCTCGTGAGCCACATCCGCGAGACCGGGGCGACGACGGTGTATGCGGAGACGCTGGTCAGTCAGGACGTGGCCCGGACCCTTGCGCGGGAGACCGGCGCGACCCTTGCCGTGCTCGACCCCATCGAGGGGATCACCACGCAGTCGGCGGGTCAGGACTACTTCAGCGTCATGCGGGCCAACCTGGCCACCCTCCAGGCAGGACAGGAGTGTTCGTGATGGACCCGATCATCGAGCTGCGCAAGGCGTCCTTCGGCTATGCCGACCAGGCCGTCGTCACCGCCGCAGACCTCACGGTGCACGCCGGTGAGGTGGTTGCGGTGCTCGGCCCCAACGGCTCCGGCAAGTCGACGCTGGTGCGTGGGCTGCTAGGGCTCAACGACCAGCTCGGCGGCGAGGTGCGGCTGTTCGGCCAGCCGCGTGAGTCCTTCCACGACCACGCCCGCCTCGGCTACGTCCCGCAGCGACACACCCTCTCCGCGTCGGTCCGCGCCACGGTCGAGGAGATCGTGTCCGTGGGTCGCCTTTCGCACCAACGGTGGTGGCGCCCGGTCGTGCACAGCGCGCAGGACACCGCGATCATCGACAAGGCCCTCGACCTGGTCGGGCTCGCCGACCGCGCCACGGCCGACGTCTCGACCCTGTCCGGTGGGCAGCAGCGCAGGGTGCTCATCGCCCGCGCGCTCGCCTCGGACCCGGACGTGCTCCTCATGGACGAGCCCACCGCCGGTGTCGACACCGCCAACCAGCACGTGCTCTCGACCGTGCTGGCCAGGCTGGCCGAGCGCGGCACCACGATGGTCATCGTGACGCACGAGCTCGCCGCACTGTCCGGCATCGTGACCAGGATCGTCATGGTGCAGGGCGGTCACCTCGTCTTCGACGGCACACCGGACGAGTTTGCCTCGCAGGCAGGAGATTTCGCGCACGACCACCACCACCATCACCACGACGACGAGCCCGAACCGACGAGGACCCGGCTGTCGGGCGCCCCGTCGGCCGGGCCGTTGGACCCCCGTGCAGGAGCGCGTCGATGACCGAGATCCTCTCCCTGGAGTTCATGCGACAGGCGCTGGTCGCCGCCCTGCTGGTCGGGATCGCCGCTCCGCTCGTCGGGGTCTTCCTCGTGCAGCGCAGGCTCTCCCTCATCGGTGATGGCATGGGTCACGTCGCCCTCGCGGGTGTCGCCGTCGGCCTCCTCACCGGGCAGGCGCCGGTGCTCACGGCCCTGCTCTTCGCCGTCGCCGCTGCCGTGGCCATCGAGGTGATCCGTGGCCGCGGTCGCACCAGCGGCGACATCGCGCTGGCCGTGATGTTCTACGGTGGCATCGCCGCCGGGGTGGTGATCATCGCGAAGTCGCCGAGCAGCAGCCCAGCCAACCTCACCGCCTACCTCTTCGGCGCGATCACCACCGCGGACCAGAACGACCTGTGGGTGTTTGCCGGTCTTGCCGTCGTGGTGCTGTTCACGACGTGGCTGCTGCGGCCGTGGCTCTTCGCGGTCGCCAACGACGAGGAGTACGCGCGCGCCAGCGGCCTGCCCGTCACGGCGCTCAACATCACCCTCGCGATCCTCACCGCGGTGACGGTCGTGGTGTCCATGCGGGTCGTCGGGCTGCTGCTCATCAGCGCCCTGATGATCATCCCCAACGCGACGGCGCAGCTGCTGGGTCGCAGCTTCCGGGCATCGGTCCGCTGGGCGGTCCTGGTCGGAGTCCTCTCCAGCGTGGGTGGCGTCATCGTCTCGTACTACGCGCAGACCCCCTCGGGTGGAACCATCGTGCTGCTCGCGATCGGGGCCTTCGTCACGGTCGCGACCGTGGGTGCACTCGGCGCCAAGGCACGCGCTGCCCGGCACCGGCTGGCAGAGCGGCACGACCACGAGCACGGACCCGGTTGCGGCCACGAGGCGGTCGCCCACGACGACCACGTCGACTACGTCCACGACGGGCACCGGCATGCTCCGCACGAGGGGCACTACGACGAGCACGCCCCCGACGGGCACGACGGCCACGGCAACGGCAACGCCGACGCCGACGCCGACGCCGACGCCGACGAGCGTGACCGGTTCGCGCCGAAGGAGGCGACGCCCCGATGACCGGAGTCCAGGAGCACTCCCCCGAGGCCACCCGCGACTCCGTCGAGGCCACCCGCCGACCGACCCGGCAACGCGCAGCGGTCGCCGCGGTCCTGGCCGAGACGGGCGAGTTCCGATCGGCCCAGGAGCTGCACGCGCTGCTGCGCGAGGCCGGTGACAAGGTCGGGCTCGCCACCGTCTACCGCAACCTGCAGACGATGGCTGCCGACGGTGAGATCGACATGCTGCGCACCGACGAGGGCGAGGCCGTCTACCGGGCCTGCTCCACGGGCCACCACCACCACCTCGTCTGTCGCGACTGCGGCCGCACCGAGGAGGTCGAGGGACCCACCGTCGAGGCGTGGGCGACCAAGGTCAGCGCCGAGCACGGGTTCACCGACGTGCACCACACCCTCGAGATCTTCGGCACCTGTGCCGGGTGCGCGCGCCAGTCAGCTGGTCGGTAGGTCGACCGCCCCGCCGTAGCGGCGGTCTCGCTCGGCATAGGTCTGGATCGCCTGCCAGAGATGGCGGCGGTCGTAGTCCGGCCACAGGGTGTCCTGGAAGACCATCTCGGCGTAGGCGCTCTGCCACAGCAGGAAGTTGCTCGTGCGCTGCTCCCCCGACGACCGCACGAACAGGTCGACGTCGGGCATGTCCGGCTCGGGCAGGTGGCGGGCGATGGTCCTCTCGTCGATCGACCCGGGCCTGAGCTTGCCGCGCTGCACCTGCTCGGCGATCTGTTGCACCGCGTCCGCGATCTCGGCCCGGCCCCCGTAGTTCACGCAGAAGTACAGCGTCAACCCGGTGTTGTCCCGGGTGAGCTCCTGCGCGGTCTCGAGCTCCTTGATGACCGATCCCCAGAGCCGAGGACGCCGCCCGACCCAGCGCATCCGGACACCCCACTCGTGCAGCTGGTCACGGCGCCGGCGGATGACGTCGCGGTTGAACCCCATGAGGAACCGCACCTCGTCGGGGCTGCGCTTCCAGTTCTCGGTCGAGAACGCGTACGCCGACAGGTGCGTCACCCCGATGTCGATGGCCCCGGCCACGACGTCGAGCAGCGCGGCCTCACCGGCCTCGTGACCCTTGGTGCGCGCCAGGCCACGCTGGTTGGCCCAGCGACCGTTGCCGTCCATCACCACGGCGACGTGGTGCGGGATGAGTTCCCTTGGCAGAAAGGGCGGTTGGGCTCCCGTGGGGTGAGGGAACGGCTTCGGGTATGCCGTGCTCACGCCTGCGCCGCCTGGGCTGCAGCGTGCGCCTGGTCGACCTTCTCCACCGCGGCGATCGGCACGGCCGACCAGGTCACGCGGGAGTCACGCTGGTTCAGGGCGTCGGGGTCTCGTCGGTCCACGAGGCGCAACGATCGCACACCGCGCTCGAGGTGCCACTGGAGGAAGGCACTGGCCAGGGTGCTGCCCTCGCGACGGTGGCGCCCACCGGAGGCGTCCGCGATGACCCAGTCCCCTGCGAGCAGCGCGGCCAGGAGGGACAGCGTCTCCGGCGCCGGCGCGGCGGAGCCGGGCGGGCGGCACACCGGGCACACGGTGCCTCCCGACGCGAGGTTGAACGCGCGGTGCGGGCCGCCTGCCCCACAGATGGCGCAGTCGTGGAAGCTGGGCGCCCAACCGGCGACGGCGAGCGCGCGCAGGAGGTAGGCGTCGAGGACCAGGCCGGGGTCGTGCGCGCCCTCGGCCATGGAACGCAGCGCGCCCTGCAGCAGGAGGTACTGCTGCAGGTTGGGCTCGCGCTCCTCGGTCAGCCGGTCGGCGGTCTCGAGCATCGCGGCGGCGGCGGTGTAGGTGGTGTAGTCGCGAGCCAGGACATCGCCCCACGAGGCGAGCGACTCCGCCTGGGTGACGGTGTCGAGGTTGCGGCCCTCGTAGCACTGGACGTCGACCATCATCGCCGGCTCGAGGCGGGCCCCGAAACGGCTCTTGGTCCGGCGGACGCCCTTGCCGACGACGCGGACCTTGCCCAGCCCGCGCGTGAGGAGGGTAACGATGCGGTCGGCCTCCCCCAGCTTCTGGGTGCGCAGGACGATGCCTTCGTCGCGGTACAGGGGCATGGCCCCATTGTCTCCCACCACCGCCGGCACGCCGGGAGGCGGTGCCGTGGCCTCCCCGCCCATGACGGACTGGAGGCAGGACAGGGTGGGCGCGGCCCTGCGCAGCGAGAACTTCGCCGATATCTAGAACATACGTTCGAACGTGCGTTAGGCTCAGGACATGGCCATGGCTCTGCAGGGCTCGCTCCTCGACACCGCCGACGAGATCGAGCTGCACGGACTCGACACCCGCCTCACGCGCACCGAGCTCACGCGCGGTGCCTGGGTCGACTACCGCCCCGGCTGGCTGGGCGGGGCGGAGCAGCTCTTCGACGCGCTGCACCACGACGTCCCGTGGTACGCCGAGAAGCGCGAGATGTACGAGCGCGTCGTGGACGTCCCTCGCCTGCTGAAGTTCTACGCAGAGGGCGAGCCACTGCCCCACCCTGTCCTCGCCGCAGCCCGCGACCAGCTCAGCGAGTGGTATGCCGCCGAGCTCGGTGAGCCGTTCGTCAGCGCCGGCCTGTGCCTCTACCGCGACGGCCGGGACTCGGTCGCCTGGCACGGGGACCGGATCGGTCGGTCCAAGGAACAGGACACCATGGTCGCGATCGTGTCCGTCGGCTCGGCGCGATCGCTCATGCTGCGTCCGCGCGGTGGCGGCGAGTCCATCGGGTTCTCCCTCGGCCACGGCGACCTCGTGGTCATGGGCGGCTCGTGCCAACGCACCTGGGACCACGCGATTCCCAAGACGAGCCATACCGTCGGGACACGCATCTCGATCCAGTTCCGCCCGCGCGGCGTCCGCTGAGGTATGCCGCGGGGCCCGGCCACGCGGCATACCCCCTGCTCACTCGGTGGTGGACGTCCGCTCCGCGCGGTTGACCGCGGACAGCACGGCCGTCAGCGAGGCCTTGACGATCGAGCTGTGCAGGCCGACGCCCCACAGGACGCGGTCCCCGACAGCGCACTCGACGTAGGCGGCTGCCTTGGCATCGCCACCGGAGGACAGCGCGTGCTCGGCGTAGTCGAGGACCCGCACGTCGACCCCGACGCTCGAGAGGGCGTCGATGAACGCGGCGATCGGGCCGTTGCCGGTCCCCTCCACGGTGACCTCCACGCCGGCGTCGAGCATCGTGGCGACGATGCGGTCGGAGCCACCGGCCTGGCTCTCGAGGGTGTGGCTGATCGGGGTGAACCGACCCCAGGCGTTCGTGGCACCGTCGACGGCTGGCAGGTACTCGTCCTGGAAGGCGCTCCACAGCTGGGCCGAGCTGACCTCGCCGCCCTCGCTGTCGGTCTTGGCCTGCACGACCCCGCTGAACTCGATCTGCAGGCGCCGCGGCAGGTCGAGCTGGTGCTCGGCCTTGAGGATGTAGGCGACGCCGCCCTTGCCGGACTGGCTGTTGACGCGCACGACCGCCTCGTAGGACCGGCCGACGTCGTGCGGGTCGATCGGCAGGTACGGCACTCCCCAGACCAGCTCGTCGATGGCCTTCCCCGAGGACGCCATCTGGCGGTCCATGTCCTCGAAGCCCTTCTTGATGGCGTCCTGGTGCGATCCCGAGAACGCCGTGAACACGAGGTCACCGCCCCACGGGTGCCGCTCGGCGACCGGCAGCTGGTTGCAGTGCTCGACGGTGCGGCGGATCTCGTCGAGGTCCGAGAAGTCGATCTGCGGGTCGATGCCCTGGCTGAACAGGTTCATCCCGAGGGTCACCAGGTCGACGTTGCCGGTGCGTTCGCCGTTGCCGAACAGGCATCCCTCGATGCGGTCGGCGCCGGCGAGGTAGCCGAGCTCGGCGGCCGCGACACCGGTCCCCCGGTCGTTGTGGGGATGCAGGGAGACGACGATCGACTCGCGGCGGTCGAGGTGGCGGACCATCCACTCGATGGAGTCGGCGTAGACGTTCGGCGTCGCCATCTCCACGGTCGCGGGCAGGTTGATGATCATCTTGTGGTCGGGCGTGGGGTCGATGACCTCGGCGACCTCGTTGCAGATCCGCACGGCGAACTCGAGCTCGGTGCCGGTGTAGGACTCGGGGCTGTACTCGTAGTAGACGATCGTGTCGGGGATGGTCTCCTCGAGCTTGCGGCACAGGCGGGCGGCCTGCAGCGCGATGTCGATGATGCCGTCCTGGTCCAACCCGAAGACGACACGACGCTGCAGCACCGACGTCGAGTTGTAGAAGTGCACGATGGCCTGCTTGGCCCCGCGGATGGCGTCGAACGTCCGCTCGACCAGGTGGTCGCGGCACTGGGTCAGCACCTGGATCGTGACGTCCTCGGGGATCATGTCGTCCTCGATGAGCATGCGCACGAAGTCGAAGTCCGTCTGGCTCGCCGAGGGGAACCCGACCTCGATCTCCTTGTAGCCCATCCGCACGAGCAGCTCGAACATCCGCTTCTTGCGGTCCGGGCTCATCGGGTCGATGAGGGCCTGGTTGCCGTCGCGCAGGTCGACCGCGCACCACCGCGGCGCGGCCTCGAGGACCTTGGTCGGCCACGTCCGGTCGGGGAGGTCGACCGCGATCTGGTCCTGGAAGGGCAGGTACTTCGCTACCGGCATCCCGGACGGCTGCTGGGGATGGATCATGTTCTCTCGCCTATCGATTCGTTGCTGGGTGGTTCAGTCAGAACCTCAGCCAGGGCAACGCTACTCCGCGACGAGGGGCGGCTGATCGGTCAGGCCCCGCCGCGGCGGCGAAGGAGAAGGCGCGAGAGACGCACACGTGGAGGGTATGCCGCCCACGCGGCATACGTCCATCGTGCCTGCCGCCCGGCCCACGATCCGGACGCCGCCCCGTTAATTGACGTGCATGAGGCGGCTTGCGACCGTCACCATGGTGACCATGACCCTGCCCGACGGACTCGTCAGCCGTCCCCTGCGAAGGTCGGACGCCCAGGCGATGTTCGAGCTCTTCGCCGCCTCGGAGCTGGCCGACACCGGGGAGGTCGCGATCGAGCTCGAGGACATCGAAGGCGACTGGCAGCGGCCGAGCTTCAACTCGGAGCAGGAGAGCATCGGGGTGTTCGACCACACCAAGATGGTCGCCGCCGCGGAGGTCTACAAGACCCGTCGCGCCGAGGCCACCGTCCACCCCGACCACCGTGGCCGAGGCATCGGGACGTGGCTGGCGCACTGGGTCGAGGACTGCTCACGTCGTCGTGGTGGGAACCTCGTGGGGCAGACCGTGCCGGTGGGCAGCTCGGCCGAACGCCTCTACCGGTCGCTCGGGTACCGCGAGGGATGGCGGGCGTGGGTCCTCGTCGTCCCGGAGGGTGCGCACATCCGGCCACAGCCGCTCCCCCGTGGCTACAGCCTGCGCGACCTCGTCCTGGGCGAGGAAGAGCAGGTCGCCAACGACGCACAGGTCACCGGCGAGGACGCCCAGGCCGCCTACCGGCTCGTCGAGGACGCCTTCAACGAGTGGCCCGACCGCCAGCCGAGCTCGTTCGACGACTGGGCCGCCAACACCATCCGACGACCGCGGTTCGAGCCCTGGCAGATCCGTTTCGTCGTCGACCACGCAGGCACTCCGGTCGGCATGGCCTTCACCCTCGTCGCCGACGGTTGTGGGTACGTCGCCCAGCTCGCCGTCCGCGCAGACCGGCGGGGCCAGGGGCTGGCCAGGGCCCTGCTCGTCGACGCCTTCGAGCGCGCCCGCGACCACGGGGCCAGCCGGTGCGAGCTCTCGACGGACTCGCGCACCGGGGCCCTGCCGCTCTACGAGCACGTCGGGATGCAGGTCACCAAGAGCTACCAGCACTGGATGACCGACGTCTGAGTCGCAGTGGGCCGCGTCGTCCCGGACCGTTGTCAGACCTCCGAGGTAGATTCGAACAAAGATTCGAACCGAGAGGGCGGGGGGCATCATGACGACGATCGCGATGCAGACCCCTCCCACGCCGTTCGACTCGCCAGAGGGGGTCAACTCGTCGGAGGGGGCACTGCGGTTCGGCGCCGGGGCGGTGACAGCTGCTGCCGTGGAAGCAGCCGATCCGCTGGTGCTCATGGCAGCAGTGGCCCGGCTCACTCCAGCTCACCTCGAGCGCCTCTGCGAGGGCGAGGCGGAGGCCTTCGTCATCGCCTGCGAACGGGTGATCGGCGCCGTGCACGCGCGGCAGTCGCTGGCGATGGACACCCTGGCCGGTCGGGTCGAGGAGCGGTTGGAGCGGCAGCGGCAGGATCGCCCGCTGCCCCTCGGGGTGCCCAGCCCGGACGTCCACGGGACGGTCGCCTCGATGCTGGCGCCGTCCTTGCACTGTTCGACCCGCGCGGTGCGCAAGCGCCTCGAGTCGGACCGATGGCTGGTCTGCGCGGCGGAGTCGACGTTCTCGTCCCAGTGGCAGGGGGAGCTCGAGCGCTTCCGGGCCGACGTGGTCGCCGATGCCAGTGCAGACCTCGACCCCAGCCTCCGCGAGACGTTCGAGGCCCTGGTGCTCGAGACCAGCCTCGACCCGGTGACCGGAGAGCTCACCCTCATCTCCCCCAGCGTCCGACGGCTGAGCCGCGCGCAGCTGGAGCGCCGGGCCAGGGCCGTGGCGCGCGAGCTCGACCCGCAGAGCCACGAGCGGGCAGCGCGCCGGGCTCACGCCGATCGTCAGGTCGTGGTGACGCCGGACCGACGGCGGCCGGGCATGTCTCGCTGGCACGTCCTGATGCCCAGCGAGGTGAGCCAGGAGGTGTATGCCGCCGTGGACGCCTTGGCGGCCCAGTACGCCCGCAGCCAGCCCGGGACGCCCATCGACGGCCACCGCGTCGACGCGCTCGCCGATCTCGTCCTCGCCAACGCCCAGGTGCAGACCACGGTGGAGCTCGTGGTCCCGGTCCTCGCGGCCCGTAGGCGCGACGCTGGTGACGCACCGGGCGACGTGGCCGTGGCCGTCGCCGTGGATCAGCTCAACCCCATGCTGGCGGCGCTGACCCTCCCCACCGCCGCCTCTGACACTGCGCCGGGCAACACCTCCGGCCCCTGCGCCGTCCAAGGTGATGTGTGCTGGGTGCTTCCCGGCGCGGTCGACCTCCCCCGGCACGGTGAGCTGCTGCCCGCCGTCGTGGCCGAGCTGTTGTCACGGCCGGAGACGCTGGTTCGCCTGGCCCGGTTGGATCCGGACGGTTCGATCGCGCAGGACCCGCGTGCCTACCGACCCAGCGCCTCGCTGAGACGCCGCCTACGGTCCAGGGACGGGACCTGTCGATTCCCAGGCTGCGCCACGCCTGCCCACTGTTGCGACCTCGACCACGTGGTCCCCTACCCCGTGGGCCTGACCACGCCCGGCAACCTCATCTCGCTGTGTCGCACCCACCACCGGTTCAAGCATCACGGCGGCTGGCGGGCAGAGCTACGCGCCGATGCCACGGTGGCTTGGACCGCGCCCGACGGGCGGGTTCACCTGAGCACGCCGAGGCCGCTGCGGATCGCCCAGGACCTGGACCTCATTGATCGGGTCGACCCCCAGGTCGCCCACGACGTTCGACGCGGCTGGCTGCCCGGCCTCCCTGTTGGGATGTCTCTGGCCGATCTCGCCGGAGCCGAGTCACTGCTGCCGGACGAGCCACCTCACCCCGACGAGGGTCAACCGGCCGCTGAGGGACAGCCGGCTACCGAGCCGCCGCCCGCCGACGAGGGTCAGCCGGCCGACGAGGGTCAACCGGCCCCACGAGGGACAGCTGGCCGACGCGCCGCCGCCAGCCGACGAGTGGTCGCCGGCCACCAGCACCGGGCCACCCGCGCCCGAGGCCTCCCGCTTGGAGCGACACCTCACCGAGATGCTGGCCCTGGCGGCCTGACGGCGACGACGCCGGCGGCGCCCGCCCCAAGGTCGGCATCAGCGCGGCCGCGTCAGGGTCAGCGCGCGGCAGCGCCCAGGTCAGCACGCGGCAGCGACCCGGCCAGCGCGCAGCAGCGCCCAGGCCAGCGCGCGGCGGCGTCAGCGGCGCTTGAGGAGCTCTTCGGCGATCTGCACGGCGTTCAGCGCCGCACCCTTGCGCAGGTTGTCCCCCACGACGAAGAGCACCAGCCCCTTGCCCGCAGGGGCAGCCTGGTCGGCACGCACCCGCCCGACATGGACCTCGTCGCGGCCGGCGGCCTCGAGCGGGTTGGGCACGTCCGTCACCACGACGCCGGGCGCCTTGGCCAGCAGCTCGAGGGCGCGTTCGGGGCTGATCTCGCGGTCGAACTCCGCGTGGATCGCCAGCGAGTGACCGGTGAACACCGGCACCCGGACACACGTCCCCGAGACGAGCAGGTCGTCGATGTGCAGGATCTTGCGCGACTCGTTGCGCAGCTTCTGCTCCTCGTCGGTCTCCAGCGACCCGTCGTCGACGAGCGACCCCGCCAACGGGATCACGTTGAACCCGACGGGCACCGCGTACACGTCGGGGGCCGGGATCTGGACGGCCCGGCCGTCGAGGGCGAGGTCGACGGGCTCGCCGGCGGCATACCCACCACGCAGCTGGCCGTCGAGCTCCTGCACACCCTTGCCTCCGGAGCCGGACACGGCCTGGTACGACGCGACCGTGAGGCGCACCAGGCCCGCCTCGTCGTGCAGCGGCTTGAGAACCGGCATCGCAGCCATGGTGGTGCAGTTGGGGTTCGCGACGATGCCCTTGGGGATCGTCGCGAGGTCGTCCGCGTTCACCTCACTGACGACCAGCGGGACCTCGGGGTCCTTGCGCCAGGCGGAGGAGTTGTCGACGACGACAGCCCCTGCGGCGGCCACCTTCGGCGCGAGCTCCCGGGAGGCCGCACCCCCGTTGGAGAACAACGCGATGTCGAGACCGGAGAAGTCAGCCGTCGCCGAGTCCTCCACCGTGACCTCGCCACCGGCCCAGGGCAGGGTCGAGCCGGCGGAACGCGCCGACGCGAAGAAGCGGATCTCGTCGACCGGGAACGCCCGATCGGCCAGAAGTGCACGCATGACCGAGCCGACCTGCCCGGTGGCCCCGAAAACACCAATTCTCATGGGACCAAGGATAGGTCGGCTCGGACGTGCAGCGGTTCAGCGGCTCACGATGTGGCAGAACCCGGGTGAGCATCGACGGTCTCGGGCTCGTCGGCCGCGGGAAGGGTGGGCACCAGGTCGCCGACACCCTCACCGGGAGCCGACTCCGCGTACGTCAGGGTGAAGTCGTCGCCGTGCTCGGTGACCCCCGCCACGACAGCCTGCTCGACGGCCGCCACGGCGTAGGCGCGGCGGACGATGAGCGGGTCGTTGCTCAGGTCCTTCACCAGGGCGACGGCCAGACCCACCATCACGATGAGGAACGGCAGCGCCGCGACGATGGTGATGTTCTGCAGCCCCGACAAGGCGTCCCCACCCCCGACGATCAGCATGACCGCGGCCACGGCACCGGTGGCTGCACCCCAGAAGATCACCGTCTTGCGACTCGGTGCGAGGGTTCCCCGCTCGGAGAGCGTGCCCATGACGATCGAGGCAGCGTCCGCACCCGACACGAAGAAGATCGCGACCAGGACCATGACGAGCACCGACGTGATCGTCGACAGCGGCATGTGCGACAACATCTCGAACAGCGTGCCCTCGGCAGACCCGGCGCCCGCGACATCGATTCCGTTGCGCTGCATGTCGATGCCCGCGCCACCGAAGATGGCGAACCACACGAGCGACACGACGCTCGGCACGAGCAGCACCCCGGTGACGAACTGGCGGATGGTCCGCCCGCGAGAGATCCGCGCGATGAACATGCCGACGAAGGGGGTCCAGCTGACCCACCAGGCCCAGTAGAAGATCGTCCAGCCGGCCAGCCACTCCTGCATGGCGTCACCACCGGCAGCGTCGGTGCGCGCCGACATCATCGCGAGGTTCTGGAAGTAGCTGCCGACCTCGGTGGGGATGAGGTTGAGGATGAAGACCGTCGGGCCCACGAGGAACACGAAGACCGCGAGGACCAGGGCCAGAACCATGTTGATGTTGGACAGCCACTGGATGCCCTTGGCCAGCCCGGAGACGGCCGACAGGATGAAGGCGGCGGTGAGTACGGCGATGATGCCGACCAGGACCATGTTGCCGGTCTCGCCCAGCCCGGCGACGATCTCGAGACCGGAACCGATCTGCAGGGCACCGAGACCGAGCGAGGCCGCCGAGCCGAACAGCGTCGCGAAGATCGCCAGCATGTCGATGACACGACCAGCCGGACCGCTGACGCGCTTCTCGCCCAGCAGCGGCGCGAACGCCGAGCTGATGAGCAGCGAGCGCCCCTTGCGGAAGACCCCGTAGGCGACCGCGAGGCCGACGACGGCGTAGATGGCCCACGGGTGCAGCGTCCAGTGGAACAACGTGGTGGCCATGGCGTTCTGCACGGCCTGCGGGTTGCCTGCCGCACCGGTGCCGGGCGGCGGCGTGACGTAGTGCGACAGCGGCTCGGAGACGCCGTAGAACATCAGGCCGATGCCCATGCCGGCAGAGAACATCATCGCGATCCACGAGACGGTCCTGAACTCCGGCTCCTCGTCGTCACGCCCGAGCGGGATGCGGCCGTACTTGCTGGCTGCCAGCCAGATGACGAACAGCACGAAGCCCGAGGCGACCAGCGAGAAGAGCCAGCCCATGTTGTGCACGACCCAACCGAGACCGGCGCCCGAGGCAGAGCTCAGGGTGTCGGTGCTGAGGAAGCCCCAGAGCACGAAGGCGATGGCGATCGCAGCGGTGACTCCGAAGACGACGGTGTCGACCTTCTGCGGCTTGTCGGCCTGGTGTCCCTCGACGACGGGGTCGAGAGCTGGGTGCAGGGCGTCGAGGGCGTCGTTCTCGCCGGTGGCCTGGGCCGGTGCGGCCGGGCCGGTCTTGGTGAGCGTCGTGTCCACGTGGCTGTAGGCGCCCTCGTTGGGGAGGGCGCCGCTCCTTCACTGTCTGGGAAGTCGTTCGGGAAAGTTGCGCGACAAAACCGTTGCCGTCAACCGACCACTGTGCCGAGAAGCCAGACCGATCTCAAATCGTGGGCACCGAGAAGTCACGCCCATCCCGCCAAACCTGTGTCACAGCAACGGTCTGCGGGTACGGCGTGACCCTCACCACTGCGGTTCAGGCGGCCCTTGCGGCTGCCCCCGGTCGCCTCAGAACCCGAGTCGTTGCAGCTGTTTGGGGTCGCGCTGCCAGTCCTTGGCGATCTTGACGTGCAGGTCGAGGTAGACCCTCTGCCCGAGGAGCTCCTCGATCGCCTGGCGCGCGGTGGTGCCGACCTCGCGCAACCGAGAACCACCCCGGCCGATGATGATGGCCTTCTGCGACGAACGCTCGACGAAGACGTTGACGCGCACGTCGAGCAGTGGCTTGTCGTCCGGGCGGCCCTCACGCTGCACCATCTCGTCCACCACCACGGCCAGGGAGTGCGGCAGCTCGTCACGCACGCCCTCCAGCGCGGCCTCGCGGACGAGCTCGGCGATCATCACCATCTGCGGCTCGTCGGTGAGGACGCCTTCGGGGTACAGCGGACCGGGCGACGTCGGCAGGTAGCTCGACAGCACCTCGGCCACCTCCCCCACCTGCGACCCGTCGACGGCCGAGCACGGGACGATCGCGTCCCACGAGCCGAGCTGGTCGATCGAGATGAGGTGCTCGGCCAGGCGCTGGCGGTCGACCCGGTCGGTCTTCGTGGCGATGGCCACCACCGGCCGCCGCTTGCCCTGCTGGATCTCCTTGAGCTCCCGGGCGATGTACCCGTCCCCAGGGCCGATCTTCTGGTCCGCCGGCAGGCAGAACCCGATGACGTCGACCTCGAGCAGCGTCTCGCGCACGACGTCGTTGAGCCGCTCCCCCAGCAGCGTGCGGGGCTTGTGCAGCCCCGGGGTGTCGACCAGCACGAGCTGCGCGCGCTCGTTGGTGACGATGCCGCGGATGGTGTGCCGCGTCGTCTGCGGCTTGGAGGAGGTGATCGCGACCTTGTGCCCGACCATGGCGTTGGTCAGCGTGGACTTGCCTGCATTGGGACGCCCGACCAGGCAGGCGAAGCCGGCCAGGTACGGCGGCGACCCGGGCGACGACGCCGGGTCGGCGGCATACCCCTCGGACGGTCCGGTCTCACTGGTGGTCATGACACTCCCTCGCGCTGGGGTTCCACCGTAGTGCGCTCGGAGGCCCGGTCGGTCTCCTCCGGGTGCTCGGCGGCGACGCGCTCGACGATCACCGAGGCGATCCGGTGTCGGCGCCCGGCCATCCGTTCGGCCGTGAGCACCAGCCCGGAGACCTCCGCCCGCGACCCGACGATGGGGACGCGGCCGATGCTCTTGCCGATGAGCCCACCGACGGTGTCGACCTCGTCCTCGTCGATCTCGACGTCGAAAAGGTCGGCGAGGTCGTCGATGTCCATCGTGGCGGGGACCCGGAAGGTGCCGTCGCCGAGGTCCTCGACCCCCGGCGCCTCGCGGTCGTACTCGTCGGCGATCTCGCCCACGATCTCCTCGATGATGTCCTCGATCGTGACCAGGCCGGCGGTGCCGCCGTACTCGTCGACCACGACCGCGAAGTGGCTCTGGTCGCGCTGCATCTCGCGCAGCAGGTCGTCGACCGGCTTGCTCTCGGGGATGTAGTGCATCGGCCGCATCTGGGTCGTCACGGGCAGCGAGCCGGCGTCGTGGTCGGCGTTGACCCGGCGCACGACGTCCTTGAAGTAGAGCAGGCCGAGGATGTCGTCCGACCCGTCCCCGACGACGGGGATGCGCGAGAACCCCGAGCGCAGGAACAGCGACATGGCCGAGCGCAGCGTCTTCTCGCTGTCGACGGTGACCATGTCGGTGCGCGGCACCATCACCTCGCGGGCCACGGTGTCGCCGAGCTCGAAGACGGAGTGGATCATCTCGCGTTCGCCGGCCTCGATGACCGAGCTCTCCCCGGCCAGGTCGACGAGGTCACGCAGCTCGGACTCGCTCTGGAACGGGCCGTCGCGGTAGCCGCGGCCCGGCGTCACCGCGTTGCCGAGGGCGATGAGGACGCGGGCGATGGGCCCCAGGAGGGTGCGCAGCCACACGATCACCGGCGAGGCGAACAGGGCGACGGCATCGGAGTGCTGGCGACCGAGGGTGCGCGGGGAGACCCCGACGACGACGAACGACACCAGCGCCATCACGCCGATCGCGATGAGCAGCGGTTTCCAGAAGCCGTCGACGAGGTCGACGGCGCCCAGGGTGATCAGTACCGCGGTGGTGGCCTCGGCCACCACGCGCAGGAACGCGGTGACGGACAGGTATGCAGCGCTGTCACCGACGATGCGCATCAGCGACGCGGAGCCGGCGCGCTTGTCCTCGAGCAGCTCGTGGGCACGCACCCGGGACATCCGCCAGAGCGCGGCCTCCGAGGCAGAGAGCAGGAAGGCGACCACGATGCTGAGCAGGGCGGCCAGGACGAGTCGGGTCATCACAACACCATCAGGTGGTAGGTCGGCCACGGCCCGCGAGGAACGTCAGCAGCAGCTGACGCTGGAGCTCGAACATCTCGCGCTCCTCCTCGGGTTCGGCGTGGTCGTAGCCCAGCAGGTGCAGGATGCCGTGCGTGGTGAGGAGCAGCAGCTCCTCCTCCGTCGCGTGGCCGGCGTCTGCCGCCTGCTTCTCGGCAACGGACGGGCAGAGCACGATGTCCCCGAGGACGCCTTCTTCGGGCTCCTCGCCCTCGCGACCGGGCCGCAGCTCGTCCATGGGGAACGACATCACGTCCGTGGGGCCGGGCAGGTCCATCCACTGCACGTGCAGGACCTCCATGGCGGCCTCGTCCACGAGGCGCAGGCAGAGGTCGGCACCGGGGTGCACGCGCATCTCGCCCAGGACGTACCTGCTCAGGGCCACCAGCTCGAGCTCGTCGAGCTGGTGGTCGGTCTCATTGAGAACGTCGACGCTCACGCTGTGCCCGCCCTCCCTGCTGTCCGTGGGTCTCGCCCTGCTGGTCGTCCCAGCGGCCGTAGGCGTCGACGATGGCCCCGACGAGGCGGTGGCGGACGACGTCCTGCGGGGTCAGGAGGGAGAAGTGGATGTCCTCGACACCGACGAGGATGTCGCGCACCACCCGCAGCCCCGAACGCGACCCGTCGGGCAGGTCGACCTGGGTCACGTCGCCGGTCACCACCATCTTCGAGCCGAAGCCCAAGCGCGTGAGGAACATCTTCATCTGCTCGGGCGAGGTGTTCTGCGCCTCGTCGAGGATGATGAACGCGTCGTTCAGGGTGCGGCCGCGCATGTAGGCCAGCGGCGCCACCTCGATCGTCCCGGCAGCCATCAGCCGCGGGATCGACTCGGGGTCGACCATGTCGTGCAGCGCGTCGTACAGCGGTCGCAGGTAGGGGTCGATCTTGTCGTTGAGCGTCCCGGGCAGGAAGCCCAGCCGCTCGCCGGCTTCGACCGCCGGCCGGGTCAGGATGATCCGGTTGACCTGCTTGGCCTGCAGGGCGGCGACGGCCTTGGCCATCGCCAGGTAGGTCTTGCCCGTGCCCGCCGGACCGATGCCGAACACGACGGTGTGCTCGTCGATCGCGTCGACGTAGTGCTTCTGGTTCAGCGTCTTGGGGCGGATCGTGCGGCCCCGCGAGGAGACGATGTTCATCGTCAGCACATCGGCGGGGCGTTCCGTGGTCTGGGCGCGCAGCATGCTGATGGAACGCTCGACGGCGTCGCGGTTCAGCGGCTGGCCACCGGCGATGACCGCGAGCAGCTCGTCGATGGTCCGCTCGGCGAGGGCCACCTCGGCGCTGGGGCCGGACAGGTGGAACTCGTTGCCACGGACGTGGATCGCCAGCTGCGGGAAGGCCCGCTCCATCGTGCGGAGCAGCTCGTCGCGGGGTCCGAGGAGGGTGACCATCTGGACCTGCGGTGGGATCTCGACGGTGTGGGTGGGCAGCGGAGGGACGCCTGCTGGCGTGCCCCCCGGCGTGGTCGGTTGATCGGCTTCAGGCATGGTCTGCCCAGTCTACGGTGCCGTTCAGCCGGGTGGCCACGTCATGGCCCGGCCGCCGAGGACGTGCAGGTGTGCGTGCAGGACGCTCTGCTGGGCATCGCTCCCGGTGTTGAACACCGTGCGGTACCCGCTGTCGGCGACCCCCTCCTGCTCGGCGACCGCCGCCACCGTCGCCAGGACGGCCGCGACATCGGACGGCTGCTCCTCCGCGAGTCCTGCGACCGTGGCCACGTGGTGACGCGGGATGACCAGCACGTGGGTGGGCGCCTGCGGGTCGAGGTCGCGGAACGCCACCGTCGCCTCGTCCTCGTGCACGATCGTCGCGGGGACCAGCCCCGCCACGATCTTGCAGAACAGGCAGTCGGGGTCGGTCGTGCGCTGCGGGGAGCCGGTCGGACCAGTCATGCAGGCGAGCGTATCGGCGCGTCAACCGCCAGGGCTGGTTGAGCGTCAAGGGAGCGTGAGACTGTTGAGCGTGGCAGAGCGCGACCCCGGCGGGGATGGCCGGGGACGGCATGGCGGTGCGGGCACCGGCGGCGCCGGGCCCAGTGCCGACGTGGCCATCGCCGAGCTGTATGCCGCCCACTGGACCGGCCTGGTCCGTCTCGCCTGGCTCCTCCTGCGTGACGACCTCGCGGCCGAGGAGGTCGTGCAGGACGCGTTCATCGCCGTGCACCGCCGCTGGGACTCGCTGCGCAGCCACGAGAGCGCCGCCGCCTACCTGCGCCGCGCCGTGGTGAACGGCGCGCGGTCCGGCCTGCGGCACCGCGGGGTCGAGGAACGCTACCTCTCACGTGAGCAGGGCGAGCCCACGGCCTATGCGAGGCGCACCGAGGCCAGTGCCGAGGACCGCGCCCTCGCAGCAGAATCCACCAGCTCCATGATCGTTGCGCTCGGACGGTTGTCCCAGCGCCAGAAAGAGGTCCTGACGATGCGCTACTACCTCGACCTGAGCGAGGCCGAGATCGCCGACGCCCTCGGCATCTCCACCGGCTCGGTCAAGGCCCATGCCCACCGCGGGCTCGCCGCCCTGCGCGACCGGATGGAGACCTCGTCATGAACGACCGCACCGAGTTCCTGCACCCCGACTTCGAGCCGGGAGAGTTCGACCGGGTCGAGCGCGAGCTGCGCCTGTCGCTGGACCAGGAGGCCGCCCGCCTCACCCCCACCGACCGGCTCGACACCATCCTGCACGAGGCACACATCGCGGGCCCCGTCACGACGGCCGGGAGCACCGGGCTGCGACGCTGGCTGGCACCGGTGGCGGCAGCCGCCGTCGTGGCCGCCATCGCGGGAGGCGTGCTGCTGTCCAACCAGGACCCCGACGCCGCCCCCGGACCGCCCGCCGGCAACCCCTCGGCGACCGCGCCGTCGGCCACCGTTCCCTCGCCGAGCGGTACCGCGAGCGCGCCGTCGGCCACCGACCAGCCGACCACCGTTCCCACGACCGGGTCCGGCCCCTCCTCCTCGCCCTCGACCTCGCCGTCGACCTCGCCCTCGACCCCGAGCGGCGCCGTGGTCCCCGTGGCGCTGCCGGTCTACTTCGTCGGCCCGATCGGGGACGCCAAGCCCACCTACAAGCTGTTCCGGGAGTTCATCCGCAGCGAGCTGCCCACCGATGCGACCCCCGCGGGCAGAGCCAAGGCCGCGCTCGTGCTGGCGATGAACGCCCAGCCGTACAGCAACACCGACGGCTACCTCCAGCCGTGGTCGGGACAGACCGTCGGCGACGTCACGGTGACGGACGGGCTGATCACGATCGCCCTCGCCAACGGGGGCTCCCCGGACGCCGTCGTCGGTGAGGAGAACAAGCGGCTCGCCGTGCAGGAGCTGGTCTGGACCGCGCAGGCCGCGATCCAGCAGACCTACCCCGTGCGGTTCGAGGTCGCGGACGGGTCGACCACGCTGTTCGGGTCGATCTCGACCGACCAGTCCTTCACCCGCCCGCCGGCGACCGAGTCGTGGAAGGACCTGGCACCGATCTGGGTCACCACCCCCGGGCGCGACCAGGTCGTCCCGGCCGCCTCGCCGGTCAAGGTCGAGGGTGAGGCCAGCGTCTTCGAGGCCACCGTGCAGTGGGAGCTCGAGCGGGGGACCACGCCGGTCACCAAGGGCCACACGATGGCCAGCACCGGGGCTCCCGGTCGCGGCCAGTACTCCATCAACCTCGGGTCCCTGCCTCCCGGTGGCTACACCGTCCGGGTGTACGAGGCGAGCGCCAAGGACGGGTCGGTCGCCGCCGAGGACTCGGTGTCCTTCACGGTGAAGTAGCTCAGCGCCAACGCGCGGCGGCGCTGAGCACGGCCAGGGCCGCGGGGCCGGCGCTCGACGACCGCAGCACCGTGGGACCGAGCCGGACCGTCACGGCGCCGGCCGCCTCGAGCGCGGCGACCTCCTCGGGTGTGATGCCACCTTCGGGACCGACGATTACCAGCACCTCGCCATAGTCCGGGACCTGTTGCGCCGCAAGGCTCGCGGTGGCGTCCTCGTGCAGCACGTATGCCGCAGCGGCGCTGCCCACCCGGGCCGTGAGGCTCTTGGTGGTGGCCAGCTCGGCGACCACCGGGACACGGGAGCGGCGGGACTGTTTCGCGGCAGCGACGACGGCCGACTCCCACTTGCGGCGCGCCTTGTCACCACGCTCGCCGCGCCACTGCACGATGCAGCGGGACGCCTGCCACGGCACGACCTCGTCGACCCCGAACTCCGTGGCCGCCTCGACCGCCTGGTCGTCACGGTCCCCCTTGGCCAGCGCCTGCACGAGGACGAACCTCGGCTGCGGCTCGTCCTCGACAGCCAGCTCGGCCACGACCAGCTCGAGCTCGGCCCTTGCCGCTCCCACGACGTCGCAGGTGGCGCGCAGCCCGGCACCGTCGGCGAGCAGCACCCGCTCACCGGGCGCGATCCGACGCACGGTCGCCGCGTGGCGGCCCTCGGCGCCGTCCAGCACGAGGCGGTCGCCCGGTCGGGCACCGCTGAGCAGCGCCGGGTCCACGAGGAAGAGCGGCAGCGTCACGGCGCCAGCGTAGGGGCTGGCTCTCGGCTACGGCGAGGTGCCGGCCCTGGCCGCGAGTGCCGCGAGCTCGACGCGGTTGGCTGCGCCGGTCTTGCGAAGCATGTGCGAGATGTGGGTGCTCACGGTCTTCTCACTGAGCACGAGCTCGGCGGCGATCTCCGCGTAGGTCCGTCCGGCCACGACGTGGCCCAGCACCTCACGTTCTCGACGGGTCAGCCCCAGGTGGTCCACCTCCGGAGCCACTCCGGCTGCGTCGACGGGGTCAAGGCGAATCCGCGCGGCCCGGGCGAGGTCGCGCACACGGGTCAGGACGGGTTCGGCGCCGAGCTGGAGGGCTGCGTCCGAAGATGAGCGCGCCCACCTGGCAGCGCGACCTCGGTCGGGCTGGGGTCCGCGCAGATGTGCCTCCGCCGCGCGCCACCCCGCGTAGGCCGCCTCCCAGGGCAGCCCGGTCTCCACCAACAGCTCCGACGCCCGCTCCCACTGTTGCGTGTTGTCCGCACTCCCCCGTGACCTGCCGACCTCCGCGTGGTACCACGCGTCGAAGGCCTCCACCTGCCGTCGGTAGAACGGCGATACGGACCCCACCTCGAATGGGTCATCGTCGTCCGAGGCCAGGATGCCGAAGTCACGGACCACGACCGGAAAGCGCTGGACGAGCAGGTCGAGCCGTGCCTGGACCGGCGCGTCGTCCTGGAACCTGTCCCTGGCGTGCTGCGACTGGTCGGCCAGCGCCCGGGCCGCCAGCGGGAGCAGCCACTCGCACATCGTCGGCGCCACGCCAGGGTGGTCGAGCGCAGCCTGGATGCACTCCACGGCCCCATCGGGGTCCCCGGCCGCCAGCATGGCCTCGGCCCGCACCGGGTCATACTCGAAGGCTTTGAAGCCCGAGGGATCGGTGAAGATCTCCGGTACGCGCGCGAGGTGCGCCAAGCCCTCGGTGACCCGCCCCTGGAGGACGGCCAAGCGGGCGGCGACCAGCCGCGCAGCAGCCTCCACGAGTGGTCCGGGCTCGGACCCCAGGCAGATGCGCAACAGGGCGGTGCAGTCCTCCCACCTGCCGGCGGTCAACCTCCCCGCGGCCTCGACGCTCGCCAGCCACGCCACGTAGGGATGTGGCGCCCCCGCCGCAACCGCCTCAAGCCGGCGGGCGGCCACCAGGTCGACGGTTGCCGGGGCTGACCAGATGTCGAGGGCATTGCCCTCCCACAGGACGGCATGGCAGTAGGCCCAGAAGTCGCCGGCCTCGAGCGCCAGGGTCCGGCCCAGTGCTGCCTCAACCCGGGCCTGGGCCTGGTCCACGTCGACGAGGGTGACGGCGCGAGCGGTATGGGCGTACGAGAGCGCCTGAGGGTGCCCGGCCCGTTCGGCCAGCGCCAGTGCCCGGTCCGCGAGCTCGGCACTGTCACTGTCCCCTTCCCACATCGCCGCGTGAGCCTGCTCTGCCACCGTCAGGGCGTACTGCCAGGAGTCCGGGGCGTTCCGGCCCACCCGCTCGGCCTCGTCACTGTCCGCCCTGGTCAGGAACCCCAGGCCCAACGAGAAGCGCAGGTGCATCTTGCGCACCAGCAGCTCGGCGCACTCGGCAGGAGCCACGGCCGGATCCAGCTCGAGCAGCAGCTCCGCCACGGTGTCGAGCTCGGCGCGGTGGGAGGCACTCGACTGCGCCGCGGACTTGAGCAGCCACAACAGGTCCAGGTGGGTGTACCGATCGTGCGTGACCGCCGACCTCAGGTCCGCTGCACGCCGCAGCAGCCGCAACCGCTCCGGACCGCCCCCGGAGCCACCCGCGGCCGAGACCCCAGGGCCTCGCTCAGCCGCGCGCAGGGACCAGTGGTACGCCTCCTCCTCGTGACCGGCGTGGAAGTGGTGATCGGCGATCAGGGCGAGGACCCCGGCATCCCGGGTGTCGTCCAACCCGGCCTCGAAGTGGGCTGCGAACGCCTCGTGCCACCGACGCCGCTCGTCCACGGGCACATGCTTGACCAGGATCTCGGCCTGCAGGGGGTGGTGGAACCAGAACCTGCCGTCAACCTCGTCGAGGTCGAGCACGCCCGCGCTGGCGGCGACCCCCAGCAGGGTCGCAAGATCTTCGACGTCGAACCGACCCCTGGTGACCTTCGCGAGCTCCGTCGCCGACTGGCGGTGCCCGCCGATCGCCAGAACGGCGGTGACCTCCCGGCCCTTTCGCGAGAGCCGGTGCCACGTCGCCAGTACCGCTTCTTCGATGTCGTCCGGCAGCTTGGCCGGCAGGTGGCCGCTGGTGGACGCGACCCCGGCGACGAGCAGTCGCGTGAGGTAGCAGTTGCCTCGGGTTCGGGCGAACACCTCGTCGACCAGCGTCTCGTGCGCGGGCGTCCCGAGCAGTCCCGCCACCTGGTCGGCCGTCTCCAGACGCGTGAGGGGCCCGACATCCAGCACCTCGAACCCGGGCAACCGCCGGACGTCGGCCAGCCAGGTGTTGAGCGGGGCGCCTGGCGCCACCTCGCCCCGACGGACGGTGGCCAGGATGGCGAGCCGTCGGTCCCGAGGCCCCGCCAGCAGGTAGAGCAGCACGTCGAGGGTGCTCTGGTCGGTCCAGTGGAGGTCGTCGACCACCAGCACCACGGTCGAGCGTGAGGTCACGTCGTCGATCCAGGCGTCGATCTCCTCCAACACCTGCCCTGTGCCGTCACCGCGACGCAGGCAGGCCGGCAGACTGACCCCCTCGGGCAGTCGGCGGAAGGCCGAGCGCAGCGCGAGGTAGGGCACGGTGACCGATGCCATCGGCAGCCCGCCCCCGGACAGGACGACGGTGTCGGGTCCGCAGGCCGCGGTCACCCGCTGCACCAGCGTGGACTTGCCGACGCCGGCGTCGCCGGTCAGCAGCAGCGCCCCGGCGGCACCGCCTTGGGCGCGGTCGACCACCGAACGCACCGCGACCAGCTCACGCACACGCCCCACGAATGCCGGGGGGTTCGCCCCCGTGAACACCGGCACCACCCGAGTCTGGCACGGGCCGACCCGCGGCAACCATCCGTAATCGGGGTGACCTGACACGAGAAATAAGGGGTACTGCCCGATGTCCTGTCCGTGGGTGTGGAACGACGGTGGAGGGATCACTCACCCGTCGACCGACGGGACCACGCCCAGCGCCACCGGAGGAGAACCATGCGCACGCATCACCGCCTCACCGCACTGACTGTCACTGCAGCCCTCGTCAACTTGACCGTCGTCGGCGAAGGCGCTCGCGCGAGCTCGCCCAAGGTCGAGCAGGCGCTCGGGTCCGTGGTCACGGACTGGAACGCCGTGGCCGGCCGGGCCGCGCTCGCGGCCTGCATCGCGCCGCTCGACAACCCGCTCCACGAGTCGCGAATGTATGCGATGGGGCATCTCGCCATCCACGATGCCCTCAACGCCATCGACCGGCGGTCGACTCCGTATTCGGCAGACTTCAGGGTCTGGCGACACGCCTCGGCCCGCGCGGCAGTGGCACAGGCAGCCCGCGACGCCCTGGTCTCGGCGATCGCGGACATCTCGGCACCCTTCCCCCAGTCCTGCCGGGACGCCGGTGCCGCCGTCGTGGAGCAGCACTACGCCGCACAACTTGCCCAGGTGCCCGCCGGTCGGGCGAAGAACACCGGTCAGGCGGCCGGCACCCGCGCAGCCGCCGCGGTCGTGGCCCTGCGTCAGGGCGACGGCGCCGACACGCCCCTCATCGTCGGCGACCACCCTCAGGGCTCCCGGCCCGGGGATTGGGTGTTCACGTCGGGGACCGGGTTCGCCTTCGCCCCCGGCTGGGGGTCGGTCCGACCCTTCGCCACATTCACGCCGATGCGGGTGGATGGGCCGTACCGCCTCACGAGCAAGGCCTATGCCCGCGACCTGAACGAGGTGAAGGCCCTCGGTGGTGACGGCGTGACCACGCCGAGCACTCGGACCGCACAGCAGACCCAGACCGCCTACTTCTGGCTGGAGAGCTCACCGTTGGCCTGGAACCGGATCGCCCGTGGCCTGGCGACCGAGCAGCGGCTCGACGCCTGGGCGCAGGCGCGGCTCTACGGGCTGCTCGGCGTCGCCATGGCCGACGGCTATGTCGGCTCGTTCGCCACCAAGTACACGAACCCCTTCTGGCGTCCCGAGACAGCGGTGCGACAAGCCGACCACGACGGCAACCGGGCCACCAGCGGTGACCCGACGTGGACCCCGCTGGTGACGACCCCGCCCGTCCCCGACCACGACTCCGCCCACGCGGTGGAGGGCGGTGCTGCCACGGCAGTGTTCCGGTCGTTCTTCGGCACCGACCGGATGCCCTTCGACCACTGCAGCAACACCCTTCCCACGGGGTCGTGCGGTGCGGCTGACGAGGTGCGCCGACGGTACCGGTCGTTCTCGCAGGCCGGCCACGAGAACGCCGTCTCGCGGGTCTACATCGGGTTCCACTTCCGCCACGCCTCCGAGGTCGGCCTGGCTCACGGTTCCCGTATCGGGCACTGGGTCGCGCAGAGCATGCTGACCCCCGTGCGCTGAGCCCGTGAGGGGTGGTGCCGCGTGGTCGAGTCGATCGGCCACGCGGCACACCCGCGCGTGCTACTTGGCCTTGAAGGCGTCGCGGAGCTTGCCGAACAGTCCGGGGTTGGCCGGCGTCATGCGACCTTCCGGACGCTCCTCACCGCGCAGCGCGGCGAGCTGGCGCAGGAGCTCCTCCTGCTGCTCGTCCAGGCGGGTCGGCGTGAGGATCGTGGCGTGCACGATGAGGTCCCCCCGACCCCCGCCGCGCAGGTGGGTCACCCCGAGGCCGCGCAACGTCATCGCGTCACCGGACTGGGTGCCGGGCTTGAGCTCGAGCTCGTTGACCCCGTCGAAGGTGTCCAGCTTGAGAGTCGTGCCGAGCGCACCCGCGGTCATCGGCAGCTCGACGGTGCAGTGCAGGTCGTCCCCGCGGCGCTGGAACGTCTGGTGCGGGCGGACCGCGACCTCGACGTACAGGTCGCCGGCGGGGCCGCCGCCCTGGCCGACCTCACCCTCACCCGTGAGCTGGATGCGGGTGCCGGTGTCGACGCCCGCAGGGACCTTGATCTTCAGGGTGCGGCGGGTGCGGACCCGGCCGTCGCCGGAGCACTCGAAGCACGGGCTCACCAGGACCTCGCCGTATCCCTGGCAGGTCATGCACGGGCGGGTCGTCATGACCTGGCCGAGGAACGACCGCTGCACCTGCTGGATCTCGCCGCGCCCGGCACACACGTCGCAGGTCCGGCGCGAGGTGCCCGGCTGGGCGCCGTCGCCGTGGCAGGTCGAGCAGACGACCGCCGTCTCGACGGTGAGCTCCTGCTCACCGCCGAAGACGGCGCTCGACAGGTCGAGGTCGAGCCGGACCAGGGCATCCTGGCCACGACGCTGCCGGGAGCGCGGACCGCGCTGGGCCTGGCCGGCGCCGGCGCCGAAGAACGCGTCCATGATGTCGCTGAACGAGAAGCCCTGGCCGAACCCGGCGGCACCACCGGCGTAGGGGTCGGACCCCATGTCGTAGGAGCGCTTCTTCTCGGCGTCGGAGAGCACGTCATAGGCCTGGGAGACCTTCTTGAACTGCTCCTCCGCCTCTGGGCTGGGGTTGACGTCCGGGTGCAGCTTGCGCGCCATCTTGCGGTAGGCCCGCTTGATGTCCTCCGGTGACGCGTCCTTGGAGACGCCCAGGTCCTGGTAGTAGTCGTTCAACGAGAGTCCTTGTCAGTGTTGCGGTGTCAGTCGTGCGATATCAGTCGTGCGGTGTCAGCGGTGTGCCCATGGTGCGTGCTGCGGTGCGCCGCGATGTCGGGAAAGGGTCCTCACTGGGCCAGGATCCGGGAGACGTAGGTGGCGACCGCGCGCACCGACGCCATCGTCGTGGGGTAGTCCATCCGGGTGGGGCCGAGCACCCCGAGCCCCGCGACGAGGTCGGACCCGCTGCCGTACTCGGTGGCGACGACCGAGGTGGACTGCAGCCCGGCGAACGGGTTCTCGTGCCCGATGCGGACCGAGACGACGTCGCTGGTCCCCGTGGCGGTGCCGAGCAGCTTGAGCAGCACGACGTGCTGTTCCAGCGCCTCGAGCACCGGGCCGATGCTCAGCGGGAAGTCGGTGCCGACCCGCGCGAGGTTGGAGGTGCCTGCGAGCACGACCCGCTCTTCGCGCTCTTCGACCAGGGCGTCCTCCAGGGACTGCACGACGGCCCGGACGAGGTCGCGGTCGACCGGCTCGAACTCCTCGGGCAGCGACGCGAGCGAGGCAGCCGCGTCGACGAGTCGCTCCCCCACCACGCTGGCGTTGACCTTGGTACGCACCAGCCCGAGGGTGGCCTCGCCCTCGGGCGTCGACAGGTCGTGGGTGGTCTCGATGACCCGCTGCTCGACCCGCCCGGTGTTGACGATCAGCACGACCATCAGGCGGGTGGCGCCCATCGGCACGAACTCGATGTGCCGCACCGAGGACCGGGTCAGCGAGGGGTACTGCATCACCGCCACCTGGCGGGTCAGCGACGCCAGCAGCCGCACCGTGCGGGCCACGACGTCGTCGAGGTCGACGGCCCCCTCGAGGAACTGGGCGATGGCCGAGCGCTCCGCGGCGGACATCGGTTTGACCGAGCTGAGCCGGTCGACGAACAACCGGTAGCCGGCGTCCGTGGGCACCCGTCCTGCACTGGTGTGGGGGGCCACGATCAGCCCCTCCTCCTCCAGCGCGGCCATGTCGTTGCGGACCGTGGCAGCGGAGACGCCGAGCTGGTGGCGCTCGAGCAGGGCCTTGGACCCCACGGGCTCGGAGGTCTCGACGTAGTCCTGCACGATGGCGCGCAGCACGGCGAGACGGCGTTCCTCGCTCATCGGGCACCTCCCTGCGGTCGGACGGGTCTCGGGTGGGAGCTCAGGTGGCGGACCACGCTGGCACTCAGACTCAGCGAGTGCCAAGTCTACGGGGTTCCCGGCGTGGGGGCCGCACCGGCGGCGCGCCCTCGCCACCGGCACCGGCCGCGCGGCATACCCTGCGTCGGTGTCCGACCGCTATGGCTCCGATGTCCTGTCCGGCGACTGGAAGGTCCCCCCGCGGGGACGCTCCCGCGAGGTGGAGGCCGAGACCGGGCTCGTCGTCGAGGACGTCGACACGGGCTGGTGCGGCGCGGTCGTGCGGGTCGAGAAGGCCGGCGGGATGCGCGTGGTGCACCTCGAGGACAGGCGCGGCCGCACCAAGGGGTTCCCGATCGGCCCCGGCTTCCTGCTCGACGGGGCACCGGTCATCCTCACGCCCCCGACTGCTGCAGCACGCGCCCAGCTCGCGCAGGCCAAGGCCGCCACGTCGCGCACGGCCTCGGGTTCGCGGGCCGTCGAGGGCGCCACAGCGCGGGTCGCCAGCGGGTCACGCATCTTCGTCGAGGGCCGCCACGACGCCGAGCTCGTCGAGAAGGTCTGGGGCGACGACCTGCGCATCGAGGGTGTCGTCGTCGAGATGCTCGACGGGGTCGACGACCTCGCCGGCGCGATCCGGGACTTCGCGCCCGGACCCGGCCGGCGGATGGGCGTGCTCGTCGACCACCTCGTCCCCGGCACCAAGGAGCACAAGGTCGTGCAGGCCTGCTCGAAGGGCCCGTATGCCGCGCACGTCCGGATCCTGGGCCACCCCTATGTCGACGTGTGGCAGTCGGTGCGCCCAGAACGGCTGGGGCTGCAGCAGTGGCCGGTCATCCCCCGCGGCCAGTCGTGGAAGCACGGGATCTGCCACCACCTGGGCTGGCAGGCCGACAGCCAGGCCGACATCGCGCGGGCCTGGAAGCAGATCCTCGGGACCGTGCGGTCCTACGCCGACCTCGAGCCGACCCTGCTGGCCAGCGTCGAGGAGCTCATCGACTTCGTCACCGAACCGGGTCACTGAGCCCCCTCTCGGCCGCCGCGCCCGACCACCGCGACGTCGGGGTCGACCCTGACCCTCCCCTGACACACCCCCCTCCCGACCCCGAAAGTGCTGTCCGCGCGGCCGGGCATGCGTTTGACTGGAGGCACCCACCACCACGGAGGACACCATGACCGCGCCACCCGGACCGCCCACCCCGCCCAGCTACGGAGGGCCCGGAGCCCCGATGACGCCCGCCCAGGAGCGCAGCTGGGCGACCCTGGCCCACGTCGTCCCGCTCGTCGCCATGGTGCTCAGCGCCGGCACCCTCGGGTTCGTCGGCTCGCTCGTGATCTACCTGCTGTACAAGGACCGCGGCCCCTTCGTGCGCCAGCACGCCGCGAACTCGGTCAACATCCAGATCATCACCGGCATCGTGCTGCTCGTCTCGTTCCCACTGATGCTGGTGCTCGTCGGCTTCCTCACCTTCGGCCTGGCCCTGCTGTTCGCCCTGATCGTCCACATCCTCGCGGCGGTCAAGGCCAACAACGGCGAGTGGTACACGCCGCCGTTCACGCCCAGCTTCGTGAAGTGAGCCCCGCCTAGCGAAGACCGAGGAGCCGGCGCACCACGGTGTCGGCCAGCAGACGGCCCTGCCTCGTCAGCACCACCCGCTGGCGGCGCAGGGCCGCTGTCGCGTCCACGAGCTCGTCGGCGATCAGGCCCGCGACAGCCGTGCGTCCCTCGGGTCGCAGGTCGTCGATCGGCAGCCCCTGCACCAGCCGCACGCCGAGCAGCACCCGCTCGTCGTACCGCTGTTCGTCGGTGAGCGTCTCCCGGCCGTGGCCGGGGCTCGTCCCGGCGCCCACACGGGCGGCATACGCGTTGGGGTGCTTGACGTTCCACCACCGCACGCCCCCGACGTGGCTGTGCGCGCCGGGGCCGATGCCCCACCAGTTGCCGTCGGCCCAGTAGCCCTCGTTGTGGCGGCAGCGGGCGTCCTCGCGGGTGGCCCAGTTGCTCACCTCGTACCAGCCGTAGCCGGCTGCGGCGAGGTGCTCGTCGGCGATCTCGTACTTCGCAGCCTCGTCGTCGTCCTCGGGGGCGGCCACCTGGCCGCGACGGACCTGGGCCGCCAGCTTCGTGCCGTCCTCGACCACCAGGGCGTAGGCGGACACGTGGTCGGGCGCGAGGTCGGTCGCCGTCCGCAGGCTGGTGCGCCAGTCGTCGAGGCTCTCCCCCGGCGTGCCGTAGATGAGGTCGAGGCTGACCTGCAGCCCGGCGGCCCGTGCCGCGTCGACGGCGCGGGCGACGTTGGCGGGGTCGTGGGTGCGCTCGAGGGTGCGCAGCACGTGCGGGACGGCGGACTGCATGCCGAGGGAGACCCGGGTGAACCCGGCGTCGGCCAGCACCCGCAGGCCCTCCGGCGTCACCGAGTCCGGGTTGGCCTCGGTCGTCACCTCGGCGTCGTCGCGCAGCCCGAACCGGTCCCGTATGCCGTGGAGCATGGTCGCGAGGTCGGCCGCGGCCAGCATCGTGGGGGTCCCGCCCCCGATGAACACGGTCTGCACCTGCGGGGCCCTGTCGCCGAGCACGGCCGCGGCCAGGTCGAGCTCGCGGACGGCCGCACCGGCGAAGGTCGCCACGCTGGCGCCGTCGTTGCCGAGCTCGGTCAGCGTGTACGTGTTGAAGTCGCAGTAGCCGCATCGCACCGAGCAGAACGGCACGTGCAGGTAGACCCCGAACGGTCGAGCCGGCAGGGTCGCCAGGGCCGACTCGGGCAGGACGCCGTCGGCCGGCGCGGGGTCGCCGTCGGGCAGGGCACTGGGCATGCCGCCATCCTCTCAGCCGTGGCCCCGGCTACCGTCGTCGGATGCGCCACCTCTGCGACGCCGATGTCGAGGCCCTGCTCCCCCCTCCGGTCGAGGCGGTCGGGCTCGTGCGCGAGGCCCTCGTCGCGCTGGCCAGGGGTGAGGCGCAGGTGCCGCCGAAGCCCACCGTCCACGCCGAAGGTGGGGCGTTCGCGAACGCCATGCCTGCGGCATACCCGGCACGAAAGCTGTTGGGCTGCAAGTGGATCAGCATCTTCCCCGACAACCCCTCGCGGGGGCTCCCCACCGCCAGCGGGCTGATGGTGGTCAACGACGGGGAGACCGGCCTACCCCGCGCTGTCATGTCCGCGGGTGCGCTCACCGCCGCGCGGACCGCCGCCGTGAGCGGTGCCTGCATCGAGGCGCTGGCCTCCCCCGGGGCTTCCGTCGCGTTCACCGGTGCGGGCGTGCAGGCCCGCTCGCACCTGCGGGTGCTGGAGGCGCTGGGCCACCTCGACGTCACGGTGTATGCGCGACGCCCCGAGGCACGGGCCGAGCTCCTCGGGTGGGCGGCGGCCAACCTCCCCCGGGTGGCGCTGCGCGTGACCGGCGACGTCCGCGAGGCCGTGCAGGGACGGGCCGTCGTCGTCACCGCCCTGTCGATCGGCCTGTCCGGGGCAGAGCTCGAGCCCGACTGGGTCGACGCGGACGCCCTGGTGCTGCCGCTGGACTACGCCAGCTCGGTCGGGTCGGCCCTGGCCGGTGGCGCACTCCTGGCCGCCGACCACCTGCCCCAGTTCGAGGCGGTCCGGGCGGCGGGGACCCTGGGCGACTACCCGGCCGCGTCGCGGTGGACGGGCGAGCTGCTCGACGGGCCGCGTCCGCAGGGGCGCGTCGTCTGCCAGAACCTCGGCAACGGCCTGAGCGACCTCGTCCTGGCTGCGGCCGTCGCGGACGCCGCCGAGGCGCAGGGAGCCGGGCAGCTGCTGGTCACCGGTCCCGCGTAGGGTCCAAGGGTGAGCACCTCCCGCTGGATCGACCTCGACGGCGTCGTCAACATGCGTGACGTCGGCGGCCTGCCCACCACCGACGGGGGCACCGTCGCCCCACGACGGCTGCTGCGTTCGGACAACCTGCAGGACCTCACCGAGACCGATGTGCGGCACCTCGTCGAGGTGCTGGGGGTCAGCGACATCGTCGACCTGCGCAGCAACATCGAGGTGCACATCGAGGGTCCCGCACCGCTGCAGGTCCGCGGCCTCGCCACCCACCACCGCCACTCGCTGTTCCGCGACGACGACCGTGAGATCACGGCGGCGGACGCCCTCGTCGTGCCGTGGTCGAAGGAGAACCAGAAGGAGGCGGACGCCCGCCCTCGCCTCGACGACGACTACTGGGCCAGCCACTACCTCGGCTACCTCGCCAACCGCCCCGACTCGGTCCTGGGCGCGCTCGAGGTCATCGCCGGCGCTCCGGGCGCCACCATCGTGCACTGCGCCGCAGGCAAGGACCGCACCGGCACGGTCGTCGGTCTGGCCCTGTCGGTCGCCGGGGTGTCCGACGCGGACGTCGTCGCGGACTACGTCGCCACCGGTGAGCGGATCGAGCTGATCGTCGGCCGGCTGATGGCCCGCCCGGCGTACGGCGAGGTGCTCAAGGACCAGCCGATGGACCACCACCGACCCAAGCCCGAGACGATGGCCCGCATCCTCACGATCCTGGCCGAGCGCCACGGCGGCGCCGGCGGTTGGCTGCAGGAGCAGGGCTGGAGCAACGACCAGGTCGAGGAGCTCCGGGGCCGACTGCGCGCATGAGCGGGTCGGACGCCCGGCCACGCGCTCGGCGCCGAGCGATGCGGGTCCTGCTCGTCGACGACGCCGACCGCCTGCTGCTGTTCCGCGACAGCGACCCCGGGATGTCACCGGTGCCGACCTGGTGGATCACGCCGGGCGGTGGCGTCGAGCCGGGTGAGCAGGACGTCGAGGCGGCCGTCCGCGAGGTGTTCGAGGAGACCGGCGTGCAGGTGGCACCCGACCAGCTGGTCGGACCGCTCGCCACCCGCGTCGTCGTGCACGGCTACAGCGACGTCGTCACGACGCAGGACGAGGCGTTCTGGTTCGTCCGGGTGCCGGCGTTCGAGGTGAGCACCGTCGGCCACACCGAGCAGGAGCTGCTCACGATGACCGCCCACCGCTGGTGGACCCGGAACGAGCTCGCCGCCACCGACGAGGAGGTCTGACCTCGCACAACGCCGGTTGCGCGGCATACCTCGGGTTGTTGTCGCGAGGTATGCCGCGCAACCGGCGTTTCAGGAGCAGCGCGGCGGCGGGCGCGGCGGCGGGCGCGGGGCCCACGGGCGGGCGCTACTTCTTGGACGCGCCTGCGTCGTCGTTGGACAGGGCAGCGATGAACGCCTCCGGCGGGACCTCGACCGAGCCGATGTTCTTCATCCGCTTCTTGCCGGCCTTCTGCTTCTCCAGCAGCTTGCGCTTGCGGCTGATGTCACCGCCGTAGCACTTGGCCAGGACGTCCTTGCGGATCGCCCGGATGTTCTCGCGGGCGATGATGCGTGCGCCGATGGCGGCCTGGATCGGCACCTCGAACTGCTGGCGCGGGATGAGCTCCTTGAGCTTGCCCGCCATCATCACGCCGTACGCGTAGGCCTTGTCCTTGTGCACGATCGAGGAGAACGCGTCGACGGTCTCGCCCTGGAGCAGGATGTCGACCTTGACGAGGTCGGCCACCTGGTCACCGTCGGGTTCGTAGTCGAGCGAGGCGTACCCGCGGGTGCGCGACTTGAGCTGGTCGAAGAAGTCGAACACGATCTCGGCGAGCGGCAGGGTGTAGCGCATCTCGACGCGCTCCTCGGACAGGTAGTCCATGCCGCGCAGGCTGCCGCGCTTCTGCTGGCACAGCTCCATGACGGCGCCGATGAACTCGCTCGGCGCGAGGATCGTGGCGCGCACGATCGGCTCGGTGACCGACGAGATCTTGCCGTAGGGGTACTCGCTCGGGTTGGTGACGGTCAGGACCTTGCCGTCGTCCATCGTCACCTCGTACACGACGTTCGGCAGCGTCGAGATGAGGTCGAGGTCGAACTCGCGCTCGAGGCGCTCGCGCACGATCTCGAGGTGCAGCATGCCGAGGAACCCGATGCGGAAGCCGAACCCGAGGGCCGCGGAGGTCTCGGGCTCGTAGACCAGGGCCGCGTCGTTGAGCTTGAGCTTGTCGAGGGCGTCGCGCAGGTCGGGGTAGTCCGAGCCGTCGATGGGGTAGAGCCCCGAGAACACCATCGGCTTGGGGTCCCGGTAGCCGCCCAGGGCCTCCTTGGCCGGCTTGGCCGCGTTGGTGACGGTGTCACCGACCTTGGACTGGCGCACGTCCTTCACCCCGGTGATGAGGTAGCCCACCTCGCCGACGCCGAGTCCCTTGGCCGGGGTCGGCTCGGGCGAGCTCACGCCGATCTCGAGCAGCTCGTGGGTCGCGCGCGTCGACATCATCGCGATCTTCTCGCGCGGGTTGAGGTTGCCGTCGATGACTCGGACGTAGGTGACGACCCCGCGGTAGGTGTCGTAGACCGAGTCGAAGATCATCGCGCGGGCCGGGGCGTCGGGGTCCCCGACGGGCGGCGGGAGCTGGCGGACGATCAGGTTGAGCAGCGGCTCGACCCCTTCACCGGTCTTGCCGGACACCCGCAGGCAGTCCTCGGGCTCGCAGCCGATGAGCCCGGCCAGCTCTTCGGCGAACTTCTCCGGCTGGGCCGCGGGCAGGTCGATCTTGTTGAGCACGGGGATGATCGCGAGCTCGTTCTCCATGGCGAGGTAGAGGTTCGCCAGGGTCTGCGCCTCGATGCCCTGCGCCGCGTCGACGAGCAGCACGGCGCCCTCGCAGGCGGCCAGCGAGCGCGACACCTCGTAGGTGAAGTCGACGTGTCCCGGCGTGTCGATCATGTTCAGCGCGTAGGTCGTGCCGTCGAGCTCCCACGGCATCCGGACGGCCTGGCTCTTGATCGTGATGCCGCGCTCACGCTCGATGTCCATCTTGTCGAGGTACTGCGCACGCATCGCCCGGCCGTCGACGACCCCGGTGACCTGGAGCATCCGGTCGGCCAGCGTGGACTTGCCGTGGTCGATGTGGGCGATGATGCTGAAGTTCCGGATCAGGTCCGGCGGCGTTGCGTGCGGCTGCAGCGCGGTGCGGGCCATCGGGGACACGGGTGTACTCGACCTCACGGGTGGGACGGCGGGGAACGCTTCATCCTCCCACGACCACGGGCCTGCCCGTGACGCGCCGCGTCGTGCGCCGCTGCGCGGACGCCGAGGCCAGGGCGATCCCGACACCGAGCACGGCGAGTATGGCGCCGAGCCGTGAGGGCCACTCGTACCCCAGGCCGGCGGAGAGCACGATCGACCCGAGCCAGGCGCCGAGGGCGTTGGCGAGGTTGAGCGTGGAGTGGTTGAGTGCGGCCGCGAGGGACTGGCCCTCGTGGGCCACGTCCATCAGGTGCGTCTGGAGCATCGGCACCAGGGTGCTCGGCAGCAGGCCGAGCATGAAGACCGCGACGACCGCGAGCCACTGGGCCTGCTGGACCGCCGGACCGAACAGCACGAGCATCACCGCGATGGCGCCCATGACGACCGTGATCCCTCGCAGCAGCCCCAGCTTCGACACCGGTCCGGCGAGCAGCGCTCCGACCGTCATGCCCACGCCGTACACCGCGAGGATCAGCGGGACGGTGCTCCGGCCGAAGCCACCGAGCTCGGTCATCGTCGGCGAGATGTAGGAGAAGGTGGCGAACATGCCACCGAAGCCCACGGTGCCGATGGCCAGGGCGAACCACACCTGGGGTCGGCGCAGCGCGGAGAGCTCCGAGCGCAGCGTCGCCCCGCCGTCGGGCGGGCAGAACGGGATCCAACGCCAGACGGCGAGCACGGTGACCATCGCGATCACGGACACCGCGGCATACGGCAGCTGCCAGCCGTAGGACTGGCCGAGGCGGGTGGTCAGCGGCACCCCCACGATGTTGGCGACGGTCAGCCCGGTGATCATCATCGACACGGCCCAGGTCCGGCGGTGCGCCGGGACGAGCGAGGCGGCCACGAGGGAGCCGACACCGAAGTACGCCCCGTGCGGCAGGCCGGACAGGAAGCGGGCGGCCATGAGCAGGCCGTAGCTGCCCGCCAGCGCGGACAGGGCGTTCGCGACGGCGAAGCCGCCCATCAGCCAGAGCAGGAGTCGCTTGCGCGGCATCCTCGAGCCGAGGGTGGCCAGGACCGGGGCGCCGACGACGACCCCCGCGGCGTAGGCGGAGACGACGTGGCCGGCGGTGGGGATGGAGATGCCCACGCCCTCGGCGACCTCGGGCAACATCCCCATGGTGACGAACTCGGTGGTGCCGATGGCGAACCCACCCGCGGCGAGCGCCAGCAGGGCCAGGTTGGTGTGCGTGGAGCGGACGAGGGGGCCGACGGGTCCGGTGTTCTCGGGGCGCCCGCTCTCCTCGGGGCGCCCGGGAACGGTGGTCGCGGCAGGGGCGGTCTCGGTCACAGCGGTGCAACAGATCGTGCGTCGTGAGGCATTCCCGGATGCTCGCAGGCGCGGGCCTCCCTCGGCGCGAGGCGTCGTCGGCACCGACATACCATCGTCCCCGACGCCGACCACACATCGAGGGGACCATGGCCGAGCAGACCCACGCACCACAGCACAGCCCGGACGGGCCGCTCGACCCGTTCACCTCCTTCGACCAGGCCGCGGCCGGTCCGAGCCGGCGTCCTGCGGGACCCTTCGCTCCCCCCGGGTTCCGCCGCCGGGTGCGCTCGCACCTGCGCCACCCCCTCGAGAACCTCACCCTCGTGCTGGTCATCCTCGGCTCGTTCGTCGTATGGGCGTTCTGCGCCTACGAGATCTCCTCGGCGGTCATCGACCGGCGCAGCCCGGACCCGTACGCCGTGATCCTGCTGGCCGCCCCCGTCCTGGTCTACTTCCTGCGAGGCCAGCTCTACGCCCAGCGGCGGCTCACCGGTGTGAAGATCAGCCCCACGCAGTACCCCGAGGCGCACCAGATGCTCCTCGACGCGTGCGCGCACTACGGCCTGCCCAAGGTTCCCGACGCGTACGTCGTGCTCGGCAACGGCGCGATCAACGCGGCCGCGTCGGGGCACGGCTTCCGCCGGTTCATCTTCCTCTACAGCGACCTGTTCGAGATCGGTGGCCAGGCCAGGCAGCCCGACGCCCTGCGGTTCATCATCGGCCACGAGGTCGGCCACATCGCCGCAGGTCACACCAGCTACTGGCGGGTCGTGGCGATCAGCGGCTCGCAGTGGGTGCCGTTCCTGGGGTCGGCGCTGAGCCGCAGCCAGGAGTACACCGCCGACAACTTCGGCTACTCCCTCGTCCCCCAGGGCAGCGCCGGGGCGATGGCCACGCTGGCCGCCGGCAAGTACCTCAACCGCACCGTCGACGTGAACGCCTTCGCCGACCGCGCCACCACGGAGAAGGGGTTCTTCGTCTGGCTCGTCAACGCCCTCGCCAGCCACCCGGTCCTCGTCTGGCGCTCCCACGCCCTGCGCGACCGACGCCGCCCCGGCCGGCTGCTGTGGCGCCCGAGGGCCTGAGCATGGTGCGGTCCCCCACCTCGGTAGCGTGACGGCCATGGCGCGACGCGGACTCGGAGAACAGCTGGCCCAGATCCTCGGACGGGCCGTGCGTGACGGCGCCCGCAGCTGGGTGCGCAACCGGGCCCGGTCCGGTGCCGGCACGCCCTCGACCACCCCATCGCGGTCGCGGCCCTCGCCCTCCCCCTCGCAGCCGGGACCCTCGACCCCGCCCGGGAGCGGCTACCCGGGCGACTTCGCCGGTGTGCCCGACCTCAGGTATGCCGCCAACCCCGACGGCCGCCCGGATCCCGGAGAGATCGTGTGGACCTGGGTGCCGTACGAGGAGGACCACCGCCAGGGCAAGGACCGACCGGTGCTGCTGGTGGGCCACGACGGCGGCTGGCTGCTCGCCCTGATGCTCACGAGCAAGGACCACGACCGCGACGCGGCCCACGAGGCACGGCAGGGTCGGTACTGGCAGGACATCGGCAGCGGCGCGTGGGACCGGGCCGGGCGCCCCAGCGAGGTCCGCCTGGACCGGGTCATCCGGGTCGACCCCGACGCCGTCCGCCGCGAGGGCGCCACCCTCGACCGGCGCGTGTTCGACGAGGTCGCCACCGCCGTACGCGCCCTGCACTGACGCACACCTTGGGCGAGTCTTGGCCTGTTCGAGGGGAACCCCTCACGCTTCCTTGACCCCGAGGGGCAACGGCTGTTTGTACCTTTTGCGATGTCCTTGCACCGGGCTGACCCTCGAGGGGAACCACCATGAAGCGTCGTCGTCGGCCTCGTGCCGTCGCCCTGGCCGCAGCCGCAGCCGCCGCCACCCTGCTCGCGGCCACCGCCGCCGCGGCGACCGCAGCGACCGCCGCGCCGCCGACGGCGAAGCCGACCAGCGCTGCGCAGCCCTCGGACCACGCGAGGCGAGCCGGGATCAACCAGGGTGGTGACGCCTTCATGGGGTGGTCGCAGAACGCCTCGGGTCGTTCGGCCACCTCGAAGCAGCAGCCCGCCGAGGCCTCGACCCTCGCCGCCGCCACCCAGACCCCGGGCATCGACGTCTCCAAGTGGCAGGGCAACGTCGACTGGGCCGGGTACTGGAGCCAGGGCAAGAAGTTCGCCTACGTGAAGGCGACCGAGGGCACCTCCTACCAGAACCCGTACTTCGCCCAGCAGTACAACGGGTCCTACAACGTCGGCATGATCCGCGGTGCCTACCACTTCGCGCTGCCCGGCAACTCCTCCGGGACCGCCCAGGCCGACTACTTCGTCGACCACGGCGGCGGCTGGTCCGCGGACGGCAAGACCCTGCCGGGCGTGCTCGACATCGAGTACAACCCCTACGGCGCCACCTGCTACGGACTGAGCCAGACGGCGATGCGCAGCTGGATCGCAGCGTTCACCTCACGCTACAAGGTGCGCACCGGTCGCGACGCGGTGATCTACTCGACCACCAGCTGGTGGACCACCTGCACCGGCAACACCAGCCAGTTCGGGGCGACCAACCCGCTGTGGATCGCGCGCTACAACACCACGCCCGGCACGCTGCCGGCCGGCTGGTCCTACTACACGTTCTGGCAGTACTCCGACACCCCGGTCGACCAGGACTACTTCAACGGTGACCTCGCGGGGCTGCAGCGGCTGGCGCTCGGCTGAGCCCACCTCAGCCCCCACCTCATACCCCGGCCGGGCACCCGGTCGGTCGTCCTGCTCGGCGGGGCACTCCGAGCGGGACGACGAAGGGGCCCGGCCACCGTCTGGTGGCCGGGCCCCTTCGTGATGTCAGGGACTCGATCAGATCGAGTTGGCCTTCTTCGCCATGGCCGACTTCTTGTTGGCGGCCTGGTTGGCGTGGATGACGCCCTTGCTCACGGCCTTGTCGAGCTTGGTCGAGGCAGCCTTGAGCGCCTCGAGGGCCGTGTCCTTGTCGCCCGCAGCAGCGGCCGTCTGGAACTTGCGCATCCAGGTCTTGAGCTCGCTCTTGACGGCCTTGTTGCGCTCGGTCGCCGCACGGTTCGTCTTGATCCGCTTGAGCTGGGACTTGATGTTTGCCACGTGTGTCTCTCTTGGTTGGTCGGTAGTTGCCGGTAGAGGGCGGCAGAAGCGTCTCGGGACCGGGCGTGGGGCACCCGTGGCTGAGACGCTCTGGGTCGTACGAGCATGCGCGCACGACCATGCGCGCACGCGACGGGTAAATCTACCAGCGAGAAGGCTCCAGCCCCAAAACGTGCCCGGGGATCACTGCCCGTTGCGGGACGTGGTGATGGTGAGGATGGCCCGTTCCACGGCGTAGACCGGGTCACGGCCACCGCCTTTGACCTCGAAGTCGGCCAGGGCCACGGCCTGGATCGAGTCGGCCAGGCCCTCCGGACCCCACCCGGACAGTCCCCGACGGGCCTTGTCGACCTGCCACGGCGCCATACCGAGGTCTCGCGCCACGTCGGCCGAGCGACCCCGGCCGGCGGCACCCACCTTGACCAGCTGGCGCAGCTGCTGGGCCAGCACCGCCACGATCGGGACCGGGTCGACACCGGTGGCGATCGCGTGGCGCAGCAGACGCAGCGCCTCCCCCGCATTGCCGGCGACCGCCGCGTCGGCGACCCGGAAGCCACTCGCCTCCACCTTGCCGCCGTGGTACCTCGCGACGAGCTGCTCGTCGATGGTGCCGGTCGTGTCGGCGACGAGCTGCTGGCAGGCGGCGGCGAGCTCGCGCACGTCCTTGCCGACGGCCTCGACGAGCGCCCGCACGGCGTCCGGGCTGGCCTTGCGCCCCGCTCGGCGGAACTCGTGCAGCGCGAACTCGGACTTGTCGCGGTCGGACTTGATGGCGGGGGCCTCGATGACGCGCGACTGCGACTTCTTGATCGTGTCGAGCACCTTCTTGCCGCGCTGGCCCGTCTTGTGGACGACGACCAGCGTGACCTCGGGCGCCGGGGCCGCGAGGTAGCCGAGCAGGTCCTCCTGCAGCTCGTCAGGAGCCTCGTCGAGGTCGTGGACGACGATCGCCGTGGACCCGCCGAACAGCGAGGGGCTCGCGTGCACCCCCAGGGACCCCGCCTCGTAGGTCGCGGCGTAGAGGCGGACGACCTCGAGGTCGGGCTCGCCCTGGCGCAGCTCCTCCAGGATGGCCGTGAGCGCGCGCTCGGCGATCACCTGCTCCGGGCCGCTGATCAGCACGAGCGGCGGCACGGTCGTCGCGGTGGTGGTCACGGGGTCAGCCTGCCACGACCGGGCGACACCCCCGAGCCCTGGTCTCGCCGGTCACCCGGCACCGCCGCCACCGCTCACCGGACTCTGCCCACCGCGGTGCACTCTGCCCGTGAAGCTCCGTGGGCACGGTGCACTGCGACGGGCAGAGCACGGCGGCGCCACCGCGGATCCACCGACGACCAGTCCGTCTCCGACGGGCAGCAGGTGCGCGGAGCCATCGATGGGGCCAGTATCACGCGTATGGCGAACTACACGGTGAACACGGCGGCCGTCGACCACGTCACCGCCCTGATCGAGGCGAAGCAGTACGTCCTCGACAGCGACTGGGGCGAGGTCCAGCCCGATGCGACGGCGCAGAACGAGTACCTCGACAAGCACGACTGGTCGCAGTACGGCCGGTGGCACCTCGGGCTGACGCAGGGCGCGAACGACGAGACGAAGGCGCGCTACGCCTTCGTGGTCGGCGACTTCCGCCGCGTGCACCGCAGCGCCCTGGTCGCCTGCGTCTACCGGGCCTCGGAATGGCGCCACAAGGACGTCGAGCTCGCGGCGCACGACCTGCTGCAGCTGCTCGACCGCACCAGCGGCTGAGCCCGGCACCGCGAACGCCGGCACCGCGGACGCCGGCACCTCGAACGCCGGCGCCTCGAACGCCGGCTACTCGAACTGCATGGCCGCGGCGCCGCCGGCCTCGAGGCCCAGCCCCTTGAGCCTGGCCGCGACGACGTCCTCGGGCAGCTCCAGGCTCTCGGCGAGCTCGCCGACGTCGAGGCCGAGCTCCAGTCCGTCGCGCAGCTCCTCGTCGGACTCCGGGGTCCAGGCGAAGCCCTGGGTCACCGCGGTGCGAGGGGTCTCCCCCGGCGGGGGGTCCTGCGCGACCGGGCGAGGGTCGGCGGCAGGACGCGGGTGCTCGGCGGCGTCCTCGCCGGTGCGGCCCATCGTGGTCCCGGCCACGGCACCGGTGACCCCACGCAGGGCCGGCTCGTGGACGGCGACGGGCGCCGCAGCGGTCTCGTCGAGCCGCTTGAGGGCGGCCAGGACCCGGTCGCGGTCGGTGGTCGGCCAGAACGGTGGCAGCGACCGCTGCAGGAACCCGGCGTAGCGGGCGGTGATCATCCTCGAGTCGAGGAAGGCGACGACGCCACGGTCGTCGGCCCGGCGGATCAGGCGGCCGGCGCCCTGGGCCAGCCGCAGCGCGGCGTGCGTGGCGGACACCGCCATGAACCCGTTGCCGCCCATCCGGGCGATGGCCTGCGAGCGCGCGGACGACAGCGGGTCGTCGGGGCGCGGGAACGGGATGCGGTCGATGATGACGAGCTGGCAGGCCGAACCGGGCACGTCGACGCCCTGCCACAGCGTGAGGGTGCCGAACAGGCACGTCCTGGGGTCGCGGGCGAACTGCCGCACCAGCGTGGTGATCTGGTCCTCTCCCTGGCACAGGAAGCCGATCTCGCCGTCGAAGCGTTCCCGCATCGCCTCGGTCGCGTCCCGCGCCGCGCGCATCGAGGAGAACAGGCCGAGCGTCCGCCCGCCGGAGGCCCGGACCAGCGCCTCGATCTCGTCGAGCGTGGCCTCGCTGATGCCGTCGCGACCCGGCGCGGGAAGGTGCGCGGCGACATACGCGATGGCCTGCTGCGGGTAGTCGAACGGGCTGCCGACATCGAGTCCGCGCCACTCCGGCGCTCCCTCGCCGCGCAGCCCCATCGTCCCGGCCACGGCGTCGAACGTGCCGCCGAGCTCGAGCGTCGCAGAGGTCATGACCACGGTGCGGTCACCGAACACCTTGTCCCGCAACAACATCGCGACACTCATGGGGGCGACCCGCAGGATCGAGCCCCGGCGCGGGTCGCGGTTGAGCCACACGACGTCGAGGTCACGCTGCTCGAGGATGCGCGAGGCGTTCTCGAACACCTCCTCGACGGAGGCCTGCGCGACCTTGCGGGCGCCGTCGGGCTCGACGCCCTTCTCGGGCTTCAGCTCGCTCTGCACCTGCCGCGAGGTGTCGCGCACCCGGGCCAGGGCCAGCGCCAGGGAGTCGGGGATGCCGTTCAGCTTGCCCTCGGGCAGCTCGTCGAGGACCCCCGCGAGGAAGTCCGCCGCGTCGTCGATGGTCTCGGCGGAGTCGGCCATCCGCCCGGCGCGCTTGGCCGCAGCGCTGACCATCGGGCCGGTGAGCTCGTCGGTGATCGTCGAGGTGACCCGGTCCACGAGCTCGTGGCCCTCGTCGACGACCAGGACGTCGTGCTCGGGCAGCATCTGGCGGCCCTCGAAGGAGTCGATCGCCATGAAGGAGTGGTTGGTGACGATGACGTCGCACTCCTTGGCGGCCTCGCGCGAACGCTCGACGAAGCAGTCGGCGAGCGCCGGGCACTTGCTGCCCAGGCACTCGTGGGCGCTGACCGACACCTGTCGCCACGCCCGCTCGCTCACACCGGGCACGAGCTCGTCGCGGTCTCCCGACTCGGTCGCGTCGGCCCACTCACGCAGCCGGACGACCTCCTGCCCGAGCCGCGAGGCGGCCTTGTCGACCTCGCCGACGCCGAACAACCCCTCCTCGTCGTCGGGGAAGCCGCCCTCGAGCTTGTGCGCGCACAGGTAGTTGCGCCGGCCCTTGACCAGGCCGTACGTCGGCTGGCGCCCGAGGATCGGCGTGATCGCCTCGGCCAGGCGGGGCATGTCCCGGTCGACGATCTGGGCCTGCAGCGCGAGGGTGGCGGTGGCGATGACCGCGGGCTTGCCGGTCTTCTGCGCGTGCATGACCGCGGGGATCAGGTAGGCCAGGGACTTGCCGGTGCCGGTGCCGGCCTGCACGAGCAGGTGCTCGTCCTTGTCGATCGCCTCCGCGACGGCGTGGGCCATCTCGACCTGGCCGGGGCGTTCGACTCCCCCGACTCCCTGGACGGCGGCGTGCAGGAGTTCGTCGAGGGAAGCCACCGGGACAGGGTATGCCGTGCCAGCCCCCTCCGGCGTGCGCCGTCCCCAGGCCGCACCCGCGGCATACCGACGGTCGTGGGGCGTGGGCAGCCCACGCGCGGGTGACAGGATGGGGACCGATGAGCACCGACCAGGCAGCCCCCGCCACTCCGTCCCTGCCTGACCTGCTGAAGGGCGCCGAGTCCGGTCCCGACGAGGCGTATGACGCGTTCTCTGCGTGGGCGACGCAGCGCGGTCTCCCGCTGTACCCCCATCAGGACGAGGCACTGATCGCCCTCCTCGCCGGGGAGAACGTCGTGCTGTCGACGCCTACCGGTTCGGGCAAGTCGCTGGTGGCCACCGGCGCGCACTTCGCCGCGCTCGCCGGTGACCGGGTGAGCTTCTACACCGCACCGATCAAGGCCCTGGTGAGCGAGAAGTTCTTCGCGTTGTGCGAGGTCTTCGGCGCGACCGAGGTGGGGATGCTGACCGGGGACGCCTCGGTGAACCCCGACGCCCCGATCATCTGCTGCACCGCGGAGATCCTGGCCAACATCGCGCTGCGCGAGGGCAAGGACGCCGATGTGGGGCTGGTCATCATGGACGAGTTCCACTACTACGCCGAACCCGACCGCGGCTGGGCGTGGCAGGTGCCGCTGCTCGAGCTGCCGCAGGCGCAGTTCCTGCTCATGTCGGCGACGCTCGGCGACATGAGCGAGCTGGCCGAGGACCTCACCCGCCGCAACAACCGGCCCACCGCGCTGGTCACCGGCACCGAGCGCCCGGTCCCGCTGAGCTTCTCGTGGGCGAGGACCTCGCTGCCCGAGACGATCGAAGAGCTGCTGACCACCCACCAGGCACCGGTCTACATCGTCCACTTCACCCAGGTGTCGGCGCTCGAGCAGGCCCAGGCGCTGGTCGGGATGAAGGCGGCCCTCAAGGCCGACAAGGAGGCGATCGCCGAGCGCATCGGCGGCTTCCGGTTCACCGCCGGGTTCGGCAAGACGTTGTCGAGGCTGGTGCGGGCGGGGATCGGTGTCCACCATGCCGGCATGCTGCCGCGCTACCGGCGGCTGGTGGAGCAGCTGGCCCAGGACGGCCTGCTGCGGGTCATCTGCGGCACCGACACCCTCGGGGTCGGCATCAACGTGCCGATCCGGACCGTGCTGTTCACCGGGCTGGTGAAGTTCGACGGGACGCGCCAGCGGGTGCTCAAGGCGCGCGAGTTCCACCAGATCGCGGGCCGCGCAGGGCGGGCGGGCTTCGACACGAGCGGCTCGGTCGTCGTGCAGGCCCCCGAGCACATCATCGAGAACGAGAAGGCCCTCGCCAAGGCCGGCGACGACCCGAAGAAGCGTCGCAAGGTCCAGCGTCGCAAGCCCGCCGACGGCGAGGTGTCGTGGACCGACCAGACCTACGACAAGCTCGTCGCCGCCGAACCCGAGCCGCTGGTGTCCCGGATGCGGGTCGACCACTCGATGATCCTCAACCTCGCCCAGCGTCCCGGCGACCCGGTTGCCGCGCTGGCCGGCCTGCTGCGTGACAACCACGAGTCACCGCGCAACCAGGCCAGGTTGGCCCGGCGTGCCATCACCCTCGGCCGCAGCCTGCTCGACACCGGCGTGCTGCACCGCGTCGACCCGCCCGGCCCTGACGGACGCACCGTGGCCGTGCGCGAGGAGCTCGCCCACGACTTCGCCCTCAACCAGCCGCTGGCCCCCCTGGCCCTGGCCGCCCTGGACGTCCTGGACCCCGAGTCGCCGACCCATGCGCTCGACCTCGTCTCGGTCATCGAGGCGATCCTGGACGACCCCCGCCAGATCCTCATGCAGCAGCAGTACAAGGCCCGCGGTGAGGCCGTCGCAGAGATGAAGGCCGACGGCGTGGAGTACGAGGAGCGGATGCAGCTGCTGGAGGACGTCTCCTGGCCCAAGCCGTTGGCCGAGCTGCTCGACGCGACGTTCGAGATCTTCCGGCAGAGCCACCCGTGGGTCTCGGAGACGGCGCTGTCCCCCAAGTCGGTCGTGCGCGACATGTACGAGCGCGCCATGACGTTCACCGAGTTCGTCGCCTACTACCAGCTCGCCCGGTCCGAGGGCCTGGTCCTGCGCTACCTCACCGACGCGTACCGCACCCTGCGCCAGACCGTGCCGGAGGCGCATCGCAGCGAGGCGTTCGAGGACCTGCACGAGTGGCTGGGCGAGACGGTCCGCCAGACCGACTCCTCGCTGCTCGACGAGTGGGAGGCGCTGACCGACCCCGATGCCAACGCCCGCCTCGACGAGCTCGAACGACTGGCTGCGCACGGCGGCACGCGCGCAGGACGACCGATCACGTTCAACGAGAAGGCTTTTCGGGTCATGGTGCGCAACGCGATGTTCCGTCGAATCGAGCTGGCCTCGCGGGACAGGTTCGGGGACCTCGCCGCGTTGGAGGAGTTCGCCGCGGCCCTGCCCGAGCCGTCGCGCCACGCGGTCATGGACGCGGCCGCGTGGGACGCGGCCCTCGGCGCCTACTACGCCGAGCACGACGCGATCGGCACCGACGGCGCTGCCCGCGGCCCGGGGCTCCTGCACCTGGCGCCCGCGACCGGTCCCGCCCCCGGCGTGAGCGAGCCCGAGGGCGAGCACCGGCTGTGGCTGGCGCGCCAGACCCTGGCCGACCCCGAGGGCGACCACGACTGGGTCATCGAGGCGACCGTGGACCTCGACGCGTCCGACGAGGCCGGCGAGCCCGTGGTCCTGACCACCGCCCTGCGCCGCCTCTGAGGGCCCAGCCGCCTCCCGCAGCCGCCAGCCACCCGGAGCTGCCGCGAGTCTTTGAGCGTCCTACCCGGTCCTGGCAGGGTCGGGCGCTCAAAGACTCGGGCTGGGGGCGGCTCGGTGCGGCTCATGGGGGTGCGGCGAGGTAATCCGGTGGACAGCGCTGCGGCGGCTCGCCACAGTCGGGCGCATGCAGCCTGACGAGATCTGGGACGAGACCGCCGCCGCCCTCTACGACACCCCGGGTGAGGGGATGTTCTCGCAGGACGTCCTTCGCCCCACCGTCGACCACCTCGCCGCGCTCGCCGGGAGCGGCGCGGCCCTGGAGCTCGCGATCGGGACCGGGCGCGTCGCCATACCCCTCGCGCAGCGGGGTGTCCCCGTCGCGGGCATCGAGCTGTCCGCGCCCATGGTCGCCAAGCTGCACGAGAAGGTCGGCACCGACGCCATACCGGTCGTCGTCGGCGACATGGCCACCGCACGGGTGCCGGGTGGGTTCAGCCTCGTCTACCTCGTCTTCAACACCATCTCCAACCTGCTCACCCAGGACGAGCAGGTCGAGTGCTTCCGCAACGCCGCACGCCACCTCCTACCGGGTGGGCGGTTCGTCGTCGAGCTCTGGGTGCCGCAGCTGCGCCAGCTCCCGCCCGGCGCACCGGCGGCGGTGTTCACCAGCGAGCCCGGGTACGTCGGCCTCGACGAGTACGACGTCCTCACCCAGGGCGTCGTGTCCCACCACTTCCGGTACGGCCGCGGCCGCGACGCCACCCACGCGATCAGCCCGCACCGCTACGTCTGGCCGGCCGAGCTGGACCTGATGGGTCGGCTCGCGGGGTTCGAGCTCGAGGCGAGGTATGGCGACTGGGACCGTTCCGCGTTCACCGCGGACTCCCGCTCCCACGTGTCGGTGTACCGGCTCGGCGAGTCTTTGAAGGCTTGACCCTGCCATGACCGGGTGCGGCGCTCAAAGACTCGCCGAGGGGGCGGCGCGCCGCGTCGGGAGCACCCCCGGGCAGGCGGCCGCCGCAAGGACGGAGCAGCCTCAGGCGGCGAAGTCGGAGAGCTCGGACGCGAGCTCGGGGTGCACCCGCGCCTTGACGTGCGTGCCTCGCTCGGTGTGCTCGCTGGACAGCACCTCCGCCTCCTCGTGGAGACGGCTGACGAGGTCGCCGCGGTCGTAGGGCAGCAGCACCTCGACGTCGATGTCGGGTCGGGGCAGCTCGTCGGCGATGAGGGCGCGCAGCTCGGCGAGCCCGGCCCCGGTGCGGGCCGACACCACGATGCAGTGCTTCTCGTGGCGCAGGATCCGGTCGATCACCTCGGGGTCGGCGGCATCGGCCTTGTTGACGACGATGACCTCCTTGACGTCCGCGGCGTCGACATCGGCCAGGACGGAGCGCACCGCGCTGATCTGCCCCTCCGGGTCGGGGTGCGAGCCGTCGACGACGTGCAGCAGCAGGTCGGCGTCGGCCACCTCCTCCAGCGTCGAGCGGAACGCCTCGACGAGCTGGGTCGGCAGCTGGCGGACGAAGCCCACCGTGTCGGCGAGGGTGTACAGGCGGCCGTCCTCGGTCTCGGCGCGACGCACGGTCGGGTCGAGGGTGGCGAAGAGCTGGTTCTCCACGAGGACGCCTGCGCCGGTGAGGCGGTTGAGCAGGGAGGACTTGCCGGCGTTCGTGTAGCCGGCGATCGCGACGCTGGGCACCTCGTGCGCCTTGCGGCTGAGGCGGCGGGTGTCGCGGCTGGTCTTCATCTCCTTGATCTCGCGTCGCAGCTTGGCCATCCGGGTGTTGATCCGGCGTCGGTCGAGCTCGATCTTGGTCTCACCCGGGCCGCGCGAGCCCATGCCCTGGCCACCGGCAGCCTGGCCACCGGCCTGGCGGGACATCGACTCACCCCAACCACGAAGGCGCGGCAGGAGGTACTGCAGCTGGGCCAACTCGACCTGGGCCTTGCCCTCCTTGGACTTCGCGTGCTGGGCGAAGATGTCGAGGATCAGGGCGGTGCGGTCGATGACCTTCACCTTGACGACGTCCTCGAGCGCACGGCGCTGCGAGGGCGTCAGCTCGGTGTCGCAGATGACGGTGTCGGCGCCCTCGGCGATGACGATGTCACGCAGCTCGACGGCCTTGCCCGAGCCGAGGTAGGTGCCGGTGTCGGGCTTGGCGCGGCGCTGGACGAGCCCGGCGAGCACGGTCGAGCCGGCTGTCTCCGCGAGGGCGGCGAGCTCACGCAGCGAGTTGTCCGCGTCCTCGGCGGAGCCCTCGGTCCACACCGCGGCGAGCACCACGCGCTCGAGGCGCAGCTGGCGGTACTCGACCTCGGTGACGTCCTCGAGCTCGGTGGACAGCCCGGCGACGCGGCGCAGGGCCGCCCGGTCCTCACGGTCGTACTGGTTGCCGTCGTAGCCGTGCTCCTCACCGGTCACGAGGGCGGGGTCCTCGTCGGCGAGCGCAGCGGCACGGAAGTCAAAGATGTCAGCGCGTGGTGTCATATCTCCCTCAGGATCTCACTGATTCAACGGTGGCGGCGACCCGTTTATGTCCGCACCCCTCGCATGGCCCTAGCGTTGGCCCCGATGAGCGACCACGACCACTACTTCACCGCCGACCCGGTCAGTGCGGCGCAGCAGCGCTCGCTCACCGTGCAGCTGGCCGGGCGCGACGTGACCGTGCGCACCGCCGGAGGCATCTTCAGCCCCGACGGCGTCGACAAGGGCACCGCCGTGCTGCTGCGCGAGGCGCCCGCCCCGCCCGCCGCCGGGACCCTGCTCGACCTCGGGTGTGGCTGGGGCCCGATCACCCTCACCCTGGCGCTGCGGTCGCCCGAGGCGACGGTGTACGGCGTGGACGTCAACGAGCGGGCGCTGGACCTGCTGCGCACCACCGCTGCGTCGCTCGACCTCACCTCGGTGCACGCCTGCCGCCCCGAGGACGTCCCGCAGGACGTGCGGTTCGCCGCGATCTGGTCCAACCCGCCGATCCGGGTGGGCAAGGCCGTGCTGCACGACATGTTGCTGTCGTGGCTGCCCCGCCTGGAGGTGGGCGGGGCCGCGTACCTGGTGGTGCAGAAGAACCTGGGCTCCGACTCCCTGCAGCGGTGGCTGGGTGAGCAGCTCCCTGCGGAGGCGTATGCCGTGGGGCGCTTCGCCCTCGACAAGGGGTTCCGGGTCCTCGAGGTGCGTCGCACCGCCTGACCGCGGCGCTCACCCACGCTCGAGCAGGGGACCCAACGCCGGGTGGGTCGTCCACTGGTCCGGCATGAGCACGCGCGCGACGTGGACGCACAGCGCCGGGGCGGCCAGCCCGGTGAGTCGCAGCGGGGCGGCACCGGCCCAGACGAGGGTCAGTGACCACTCCCGCGGATCCGGGTAGAACTCGTGGACCGAGGCCAGCCAGAAGGACAGCCACCCGGCGGTGCTGGTCTGGCAGGCGAGCCGCTGGTTGGTCGCGAGGACCGCCACCTCCTCGGCGTCGCGCCACCGCGGGACGGCGCGCAACCTCGCCTGGGAGCGACGTCGGGCGTTGAACGCCGCGGTGCCGACGATGGACGCCGCCACGAAAGCCGGTGCGCCCAGGACGAATCCGCCCACCGGGGTGTGGGTGCCGCTCTCCCCGTAGTACCGGGAGTAGTCGGCGGCGGTGTGGAGCGACGCCTGCTCCCCCGGCTGCAGGACGAGCCCGGTGACCCCGAGGGGCGCTGGGTCCTGGCCGCTGGCCAGCCGTTGCGCGTACTCCCTCGCGCCGGCCCACGCGTCCTGGGACTGGCGGACCAGCGCCGTCGGCGCGTCGTCGGGCATGCTCACCACCCCCTGCCGGTGCCGATCATCGTGTTCACGGGGCGGGGGCTAGACGAGCGAGGTGGTGCCGTCGGCGACCAGCTGGGCCGGTCCGGCGAGCTCGACCTGCTGGTCCGCCAGCATGCGCACCTGGAGCCGGCCGCCGGGGACGTCGACGGTCCAGGAGTCGCCGCGGTCGCCGGCCCAGAACCGGGTCGCGAGAGCGGCCGCAGCCGCGCCGGTCCCGCAGGAGCGGGTCTCCCCCACGCCGCGCTCGCGGACCCGCATCCGCAGGTGCCCGGCGCCCATCGGGCGGACGAGCTCGATGTTGGTGCCGTGCTCCGGCTCGGGGTTCACCAGCGGGCTGCGGTGCAGGTCGAGGGTGTCCAGGTCGACGGTCTCGGGCAGGGCCACCACGGTGTGCGGGTTGCCCAGGTCGAGCGTCAGCGCCGACAGGGGCTCGTGGCCGTCGATGTGGACGAGTGCGTCGAACCCCTCGGCGTCGGCGATGTGCGGCTGGGCGAGCCGCCACGGGCCGAGGTTGACCGCGATGAGGTCGGGCCGCTCGAACCGCACCAGCTTGGTGCCGGCGCGGGTCGCGATGGCGAACTCATCGGCCGTCTCGAGCCCCTCACGCCGCAGGTAGGCGGCGAAGACCCGCGCACCGTTGCCACACATCTCGGCGATGCTGCCGTCGGCGTTGCGGTAGTCCATGAACCAGCGGGCGGCCGAGGCCTGCTCCAGCACCTCGGGCTCGGTGGCGAACGACGTCGGCACGACGCGGATGACCCCGTCGCCACCGATCCCGGCCCGGCGGTCGGCGAGGCGGGCGGCCTGCTCTGCGGTCAGCGGACGGGCCCCCTCGAGGTCGGGCACCAGGACGAAGTCGTTCTCGGTCCCGTGGCCCTTGGTGAAGGGAGTCTGGTCAGCCATGCCCGTCATTGTCCCTGATGGCCGCCCGAACCACCGTCAGTGCCCGTTCGGTGAGCCCGTCGCGGTCAGCGGCTCCCGCCTCGAGCCACTGGATCCGGTGGTCAGGTCCGAACCACGACTCCTGTCGGCGCGCGAACCTGCGGGTGAGCGCCACCGTCTCCTCGCGGGCCCGCGCCCCCTCGAGGGCGCCGTCGAGCTGGGCCAGGGCCTGGGCGTACCCCAGGGCCCGCGAGGCGGTGCGCCCGATCCGCAGACCGAGCTGGTCGAGGGCTCGCACCTCCTCGAGCAGACCGGCCTCCCACATCCGGTCCACCCGGGCGACGATGCGGGCGTCCAGCTCGGGCCGCGCGACACGGAGCCCGACGACGACGGTGGGCTGCACGAACTCCCGGCGAGGCATCGTCGCCGAGAACGGACGGCCGGTGAGCTCCATGACCTCCAGCGCACGCACGATACGCCGCACGTTGTTGGGCTCGATCTGCTCCATGGCCACGGGGTCGAGGGAACGCAGCCGCTGGGCCATCGCGGCCGCGCCGAGGTCGGCTGCCTCGGCCTCGAGGCGGGCGCGCACGTCGGCGTCGGTCGGGGGGATCTCCAGCACGTCCAGGGCTGCCCGGACGTAGAGGCCCGAACCGCCGACGACGACGGGGTGGTGCCCTCGTGACTGGATCGCGTCGAGATCGGCCCGGGACGCCGACTGGTAGGCCGCCACCGAGGCCTCGTCGGTCACCTCGAGCACGTCCAGCTGATGGTGGGGTATGCCACGCCGCTGCGCAGGTGTCAGCTTGGCGGTGCCGATGTCCATCCCGCGGTACAGCTGGCTGGCGTCGGCGTTGACGACCTCACCGCCGAGGGCCTCGGCGAGGTCGAGCCCGAGGTCGGACTTGCCGGTCGCCGTGGGTCCGACGACCGCCACGACCAGGGGCCGGGTCACGCGCGCGAGCTCACAGGTCCGGACCCGCGTAGCCCGGACCCGCAGCCGGGCTCGCGGGGGCCGGGTTCACAGGTCGTGGTCGTGCGGGGTGTCGTGGCCGAACGGGTCGGGGTCGACGCCCGGCATCCAGCTGTTGCCGGGCTTGCCCCAGCCCGCCTTCTTCGTCGCCTTGCGGGCCTTCTTTCCCCACTTGTCATCGAGCCGGTCGAGGTAGAGGAAGCCGTTGAGGTGGTCGTACTCGTGCTGCATGCAGCGGGAGAACCACCCGGTCGCCTCGAACCCGAGCTCGTTGCCCCGCGCGTCGAACCCCGTCACGGTGCAGGACTCGCCGCGCCTGAGCGGGAAGCTCTCGCCCGGGACGGACAGGCAGCCCTCGACGTCCTCGTAGGGGTCGGGGTCCTCCTGGGCCGGCTTGGCGGCGCTGACCCAGGGGTTGACGATGACGCCCCGGACCGGGACGTCGTCGTCGTTGTCCATCTGCCACGTGAACACCCGCAGCCCGACCCCGATCTGGGGTGCGGCCAGGCCGACACCGTGGGCGGCGTCCATGGTCTCGAACATGTCGGCGATGAGCTCGGCGAGGTCGGCGTCGAACGCGGTCACGGGTTCGGCACGGCGGTGGAGCACGGGCTCGCCCAGGATCACGATGGGCCGGATCGTCATGCGGTGGAGTCTTCCAGATCGTCAGCCACAGGCCGGAACCGGTGCGGCGGAGGGGCGGCCGACTGCCGGCATACCGAGCGAGACCGCCGGCTTGCCGGGGACCGGGGAGTCCTGCAGCGCGGCCCAGGCGTCGCCGCCGGCCGAGCGGCGTACCGAGTAGACCCCGCCCTCCAGGGCGGCGTCGGCGACGAGGTGGTGCGGGGCGCCATACGTGACACCGACCGTGACCAGGTCGCCCGGGCGCGGTCGTTCGGCCCCCTCGGGCACCGCGAAGTGGACCAGGCGGTTGTCGCGGGCGCGACCGGACAGCCGGTGGGTCTCGGCGTCCTTGCGGCCCTCGCCGGTGGCGACGAGCACCTCGACCTCGCGGCCCTCCATGGCGCGGTTCTCGACCCAGGAGACCTCCTCCTGGACGGCGAGGAGGCGTTCGTAGCGCTCCTGGACGACCGCCTTGGGTACCTGGTCGGGCATCGTCGCTGCAGGGGTGCCGGGACGGATGGAGTACTGGAAGGTGAACGCGCTGGCGAACCGCGATGCGCGCACCACCCGCAGGGTCTCCTCGAAGTCGGCGTCGGTCTCACCCGGGAAGCCGACGATGATGTCGGTGGTGATCGCCGCGTCGGGGATCTGGGTGCGGACCTCGTCCAGGATGCCCAGGAACTTCGCGCTGCGGTAGGAGCGGCGCATCTGCTTCAGGACGCGGTCCGAACCCGACTGCAGCGGCATGTGCAGGCTGGGCATGACGTTCGGGGTCTGCGCCATCGCGGTGATGACGTCGTCGGTGAACGCGGCCGGGTGCGGGCTGGTGAAACGGACACGCTCGAGGCCGTCGACCTCGCCGCAGGCACGCAGCAGCTTGCCGAATGCGAACCGGTCGCCGAACTCGACGCCGTAGGTGTTGACGTTCTGGCCGAGCAGGGTCACCTCGACGACACCCTGCTGCACGAGGGCCTTCACCTCGGCGAGGATGTCACCGGGACGGCGGTCGGCCTCCTTGCCGCGCAGGCTCGGCACGATGCAGAACGTGCAGGTGTTGTTGCAGCCCACCGAGATCGAGACCCAGCCGGCGTAGGCCGAGTCGCGCCGGGTCGGCAGCGTCGACGGGAAGACCTCGAGGCTCTCGAGGATCTCGACCTGGGCCTCCCGGTTGTGGCGGGCCCGGTCGAGCAGGGCCGGCAGGCTGCCGATGTTGTGCGTGCCGAACACGACGTCGACCCACGGGGCACGCTTGACGATGGTGTCGCGGTCCTTCTGCGCCATGCAGCCACCCACGGCGATCTGCATGTCGGGGTTGGCGGTCTTGGCCGGACGGAGCTGGCCGAGGTTGCCGTAGAGCTTGTTGTCGGCGTTCTCACGGACCGCGCAGGTGTTGAACACCACGACGTCGGCGGCCTGGGGGCGGTCGTCAGCGGGCACGCTGTGGACGTCGACGTAGCCGGCCGTCTCGAGCAGCCCGGCCAGGCGCTCGGAGTCGTGCACGTTCATCTGGCACCCGTGGGTGCGCACGTCGTAGGTCTTGTGCGTCATCTGTGTGGTCATCGCAACGACAAGGGTACGTGCTGCACACCCCCGGGTATGCCGCGTGGTCGCGTGGTCAGCGGGCAGCGCCGCGAAGGTCGGCCACCAGGGGCGGCAGGGCCGCCACGAGGAGCACGAGAGCCGGTACCAGGAGCACCGAGAAGCCGATCTGCAGGTAACCGGCCGCGCCGAGGACACCGCCGACGAAGAACAACCCCACCAGCCCCGCGAGCATCGACAGCTTCGTCAGGTCGGCACGGACCGGGTCGAGGCCGGAGCGCCGGCTGCGGTAGAGGAGCTTGCCGAGCTCGATCCCGATGTCGGTGACCATCCCGGTCACGTGGGTGGTGCGGATCTGGGCCTGCGAGATCTTGGTGATGATGGCGTTCTGCAGGCCCATGGTGAAGCAGAGCACGGCGACAAAGACCCAGGTGCGGTGGCTCCAGACCAACAAGTCCGCTGCGCCGCCGAACACGAGGATGAGCGACGCCTCGAGGACGAGGACGTTCGCGTAGCGGCCCCGCAGGTCACGCCGACGACCCCAGTTGAAGAGCACGGCACAGGTCATCGCGCCGCCGAGGAAGGAAGCGATGGCCAGGAGCCCGATCCCCACCAGGGTGTACGAGCCCAGGACGAGGTGGTCGGCGACCGAGGCGGTGAGCCCGGTCATGTGGGAGGTGTAGACCGACACTGCGACGAAGCCGACGGAGTTGAGCAGACCGGCTATGAGGGCGAGCAGGTTCGCGAGGTGCCGGTTGGCCCGGTCCGAGCGGGTCGTCCCCCCGACCTCGAGGAGGTAGTCGTGAGCTCGGACCCACCGGGCCCCTCGGTGCCCGGAAGGCGGGACGTGCGCTGCGGGCTCCACGTGTGCAGCGTAGGTGCGGACCTGGCCCACGCCGGACCGCTCAGTCGCGTTGGTGTTCCTGCGCCTGGGCGAGGGCGTCTCGGATGACGGCCATCGACAGGTCGGCGGGGTACCCCTTGCGGGCGAGCATCCCGGCGAGGCGGCGCTTCTGCACGATGACCTCGAGGCCGTGCATGGAGCGCAGCTTCTTGGCGACCAGATGCTCCGCCTGGTCGCGCTCGGCGTGGGGGTCGATGGCGTCGAGGGTCGCCCGGGCGGTCTCGTCGTCGACGCCCTTGGTGCGCAGCTCGCGGGCCAGTGCGCGTTTGGCCAGTCCCCGGCCCGCCTGCTGGGAACGCACGAGCATCCCGGCGAACGCCTCGTCGTCGATCAGGCCCACCTCGGTCATCCGGTCGAGCACCGCCTCGGCGACGGCGTCGGGGCAGTCGCGCTGCTTGAGCTTGTCGCGCAGCTGCTTGCGGCTCCTGGGCGCCATGGCGAGCTGCCGCAGCACGATCTGACGAGCCACGTCGTGGGCGTCGGGTTCGGTGTCCCGAGCCTGCAGGTCGCTCTCGGGGTCGCCGGGGATCGGCTGCCACGCCTTCGGGCGTCGGGTGCGCGCGCTGTCACCGTCACTCTCGCCGCCACGTTCGCGGTCGCGGTCACGGTCGCGGCCACGGCCACGGCCACGGCCACGGCCACGGTCGCTGCGGTCGCGGTCGCGCCACGTCGCCACGTCGCCACCGTCGCCACCGTCGCCACCGTTGCCGTCGAGGACGGCGGGCGGGGGTGCGGGAGGGTTGACGCCCGGTGACGTCGCGGCGAGGGCCGCCTCAAGAGCAGCCCTCGCCGCAGCGTGTCGATCAGTCATGCGTCACCAGTCATGCGTGATCAGTGGTCGGTCGGTCGAGCCGCGGCTCAGAACTCGACCGGCACCTCGGGCACGGCGTCGGCCGGCTTGTCGACCTGCGGGCCGATGCCGAGCTTCTCCTTGACCTTCTTCTCGATCTCGTTGCCGAGGTCGGGGTTGTCCTTGAGGAACTGGCGGGCGTTCTCCTTGCCCTGCCCGAGCTGGTCGCCCTCGTAGGTGTACCAGGCACCGGCCTTGCGCACGAAGCCGTGCTCGACACCCATGTCGATCAGGCCGCCCTCACGGGAGATGCCCTGGCCGTAGAGGATGTCGAACTCGGCCTGCTTGAACGGCGGCGCCACCTTGTTCTTGACGACCTTGACCCGGGTGCGGTTGCCGACGGGGTCGCTGCCGTCCTTGAGGGTCTCGATGCGGCGCACGTCCAGGCGCACGGAGGCGTAGAACTTCAGTGCCTTGCCACCGGTCGTCGTCTCGGGCGAGCCGAACATGACGCCGATCTTCTCGCGCAGCTGGTTGATGAAGATCGCCGTCGTCCCGGTGGTGTTGAGTGCGCCGGTGAGCTTGCGCAGGGCCTGGGACATCAGCCGGGCCTGCAGGCCGACGTGGCTGTCACCCATCTCGCCCTCGATCTCGGCCCGCGGCACCAGGGCCGCGACGGAGTCGATGACGATGATGTCGATGGCGCCGGAGCGGATCAGCATGTCGGCGATCTCGAGCGCCTGCTCGCCCGTGTCGGGCTGGCTGACGAGGAGCGCGTCGGTGTCGACACCGAGCTTCTTGGCGTAGTCGGGGTCCAGGGCGTGCTCGGCGTCGATGAACGCGGCGATGCCGCCCGCCTTCTGCGCACTGGCGACGGCGTGGAGCGCGACGGTCGTCTTGCCGGAGGACTCCGGTCCGTAGATCTCCACGACACGGCCGCGCGGCAGCCCGCCGATGCCGAGCGCCACATCGAGCGCGATCGACCCCGTGGGGATCACGTCGATGGGGGGCCGGACGTCGTCGCCGAGGCGCATGACCGCGCCCTTGCCGAACGACTTCTCGATCTGGCCCATGACGGAGTCGAGCGACTTCGCCTTCTGGTCCACTGTTGCAGTGTTGCCACCGGACATCTTGGCCACCGTTTCCTTCTTTCCATGTCGAGTCGGGCGCGCCTGCCTTCGACCCGGGCGCAGTCATCTGCTGTCGGATCAGACGCTAGGTGTCACCACCGACAGCCGTCCCGAGCCGGCGAGCAACCTGTGGACGGCGGTCCTGCGGGAGTTCCACCTGTGGACGAAGATACCGAACATCTGTTCGAAGGTGTGCATGCCGTGCGCGACACGCCGTACACCGTCACCGTCCGCGTGCCACGACGGCCGCCGGCCGGGCCCCAGCCCAGTCCCTTACCCAGTCCCCTTGCCTAGTCCCCTTGCCGAACCTCTTCGCGAACCTCTTCCCGAACCTCTTGCCGAATCTCTGGCCGAGTCCTCGCCGAACCTCTTGCCGGGTCTCCTGCCGGGTCCTCCTGTCGGATCCCCAGGGCGACCCTGCTGACTCAGCTGGTCCGTGCGGCACGCCTCCCGGGCGCCTGACCCCCAGCGCGGCGCATGGGGGTGTGCGGGATGCCGTCCTCGACGAAGCCGCGCCCGCTCGGGACGAAACCGAAGGCGGCATACCAGTCGGCGAGGTGGGACTGGGCGTCCAGCACGACGTCCCGCTCCCCCGCGCCGTCCACCACCGAGCTCACCAGCCGGCCCGCCAGACCACGACGACGCCATGCCCGAGCGGTGGCGACGCGCCCGACGCGCAGGGCACCACCGTCGTCGACCGCGTCGTCGAGCACCCGCAGGGTGGCCACGGGTGCACCTGCGCGCTCGATCCAGAGGTGCCGGGTGCCCGGCGCCAGGTCGCGGCCGTCGAGGTCGAGGTAGGGGCAGTCCTGCTCGACGACGAAGACCTCGGAGCGCAGCGCCCAGAGGTGGTAGGCCGTCACCGGGTCGAGGCCGGCGAAGGCCGCCGAGTGCACCACGTCCTGGGATCCATCCATGCCGCCGATGCTAGGCGGCACCACCATGGTCTGCCGCGCACGGTCCGTCGCGCACGGTCCGCGCGCATGGTCAGCCGTGTGGCGCCGCGTCAGGACAGCAGCAGCCGCTCGAGCCGGCGCGACGCTCCCACCACGCCGAGCACACCGAGCACGAGCAGGTAGCCGACGTGGGCCAGCACCCCCCACCCGACGTCGCCGAGCATGAGGGCCCGCTCGAGCGCGACCCCGTGGTAGAGCGGCGTGAGACGCACCAGCCACTGCAGCGCCTCGGGGTAGGTCGACAACGGGAAGAAGGTTGCCGAGAACAAGAACATCGGCTGGATCGCGAGGGTGATGTAGTCGAAGTCGACCCATGAGCGCATGAACGTCGTGGCGAACATCCCCACCGCCGCGAATGCGAACCCGATGAACACCGCCGCTGGCAGCGCGAGCATCGCCCACCACGACCGGACCGCCCCGGCCAGCAGCGCGATGACGAGGAAGGCCGCGGAGTACATCGCACCCCGCATCAGCGACCAGCTGATCTCCCCGACCGCGACGTCGCGTGGTCCCATCGGCGTGGCCAGGACGGCGTCGTAGAGCTTCGCGTACTTGAGCTTGAAGAACACGTTGAACGTGGAGTCCATGACGGCGCCGTTCATCGCCGAGGCCGCCAGCAGGGCCGGGGCGACGAACTGCGGGTAGGTCACCGTCAGGCCCGAGTCGGTGGTGACGGTGACCACCAGGGCGCCGATGCCGACGCCGAGCGAGAACAGGTAGAAGACGGGTTCGGCGAAACCCGTCACGAGTGCGATCCAGCCGTGCCGGAACGAGGTGATGTTGCGTTCCACGAGCATCCGCGCCAGCCCCGCCCCCGCCGGCATGGGCAGGACCCGCGCGAGCCGCCCGGCCGCCGTGGGCCGTCTGGTGCTCGACGTGGCGGTCATGAGGCCAACCTCCGCGAGAAGGTGCGTTCGGCCAGCAGCCAGCCCGCAGCGACGAATGCGACCAGCACGAACAGGTGCCCCGCGAACGGCAGGACGCCGCCCGGGCCCAGCGAACCGTCGGACATGGCGCGGCACGCCTCCACCCCGTGCCACAGGGGCGTCGCCCACGCGACCGCCTGCATCCAGACGGGCAGCTGGTCGACGGGGAAGAACGTGCCGGAGAACAACATGAGCGGCGTGATGATCCAGCGGTAGAGGATGTTGAACCCGGAGTCACCCTCCTGCGTCGCCGTGAACGCGAAGATCGGTGTGGTGAAGGCAAGTCCGGTCAGGACGCCGATCGGCAGGCAGGCCACCGCCCACCACGAGTCGAACCCGCCGAACAGCGCCGCCACGACCATGAACAGGCTCGTCGCGACCACGAGGTGCCCGGTGACCGCGAGGAAGTGGCCGGCGAGGACGTCACGCACGCGCAGCGGTGTCGCGAGCTGGGCGTGGTAGCCCATGTTCCACTTGATGTAGCCGAGCACGAGGTAGCTCGACTCGCTCCAGGCCACCCACATCGTCTGGGTGGCGACGATGCCGGGCACGACGAAGTGCAGGTAGGGCCGTCCGTCGATGCCGCCCGCACGGTCGTCGACCAGGGCGCCGAGACCGATGCCCATCGACACCATGAAGAGCACGGGCGAGAGCAGCCGCGAGATCAGGCTGCCGCGCCAGGTCCGGGAGTAGACCGTCGCGTGGTAGCCGAAGACGGCGAGGACCCGTTCGGTGGCCGACAGCGGCTGGCGCACACCGTGGCTCGCGCGGTCCAGCCCGAGGTCGGTGGGCGCGCCGCCGCCCCCGTGAGCCGACACTCCGCCTCCGGGATCGGAGGCGCGGTGGTCGGAGAGGGCCATCAGTCCACCAGCGTCCGGCCGGTCAGCGTCAGGAACACGTCCTCGAGCGTCGAACGCCGTACGAGGGAGGACAACGGCTGGACGCCGCGCGCGTGCACGAGGGCGGCCGCGGCGTCGCCGTCGTCGGCGTAGACGAGGAGGCGGTCGGGCAGCACCTCGACGCGCTCCCCGATGCCGGCCACCTGGTCGGCGTGGTCGGCGTGGTCGTCGACGTCGAAGCGCAGCTCGAGCACCTCGCGGGTCGCGTGCGCGTCGATGAGCTGGCGCGGCGACCCCTCGGCGACGATCCGCCCGTGGTCCATGACGACCAGGCGGTCGCACAGCTGCTCGGCCTCGTCCATGTAGTGGGTCGTGAGGACGAGCGTCACGCCGGACCGCTTGAGCCGGAACAGCCTGTCCCACAACACATGTCGCGCTTGAGGGTCGAGCCCCGTGGTCGGCTCGTCGAGCAGCAGGACCTCCGGGGAGTTGATGAGCGAGCGGGCGATCGTGAGCCGACGCTTCATACCCCCCGACAGCGGCTCGACCTTGTCCGCGGCCCGCTCGCTGAGCTGGGCGAACTCCAGCAGCTCGGTCGCGCGTTCCCTGACCTCCTTGCGTGACATCCCGAAGTACCGCCCGTAGACCCAGAGGTTCTCCTGGACGGTGAGCTCCTCGTCGAGGGTGTCTCGCTGTGGGCAGCTGCCGAGGCGGGCCCGGATGGCCGGGCCGTCGGTGGCCGGGTCGAGGCCGAACAGCCGCAGCTCGCCGCTGCTCACCGGGCTCACGCAGCCGACCATGCGCATGGTCGAGGACTTGCCGGCGCCATTGGGCCCGAGGAACCCGAAGCACTCCCCCTTGCGGACGGCGAAGTCGATGCCGTCGACCGCGGTGAACTCGCCGAACTGCTTGGTCAGGCCGTGCGCACGCAGCAGGACCTCGTCGTCACCACTCACTCGCCCCAACCTAGCGAGGTGCGCCGACAGCGCCACTCGCTTTTCGGACCGGGCCTGCGGTCGACTGCCCCGGGTCGGCCGAACCTGTTCACCGGTCCTGTGTGGCCACCAGCTCGGCAACCAGGGCCCGCGCCAGCTCGGCGGCCGGGAGGGCCCTGGCCCGACGGTGTCCCGTCCCCGCCCACAGGTGCACGAGCTCCGCCTCCCCGGTCGCCTTCCCGTGCGCCCGCAGCGGTGCGGTGAGGTGGTGCACGTGCGGGTATGCCGCCGGAGCAGCCTCGCTGAACAGCTGGGTCCACGTCGTGGCGAGCGCCCGGGCACTGCGTCCCGTGAAGGCCCGCGTGACGACGGTGTGGTCCCGATGGCTCAGGGCGTGCACGTGCACCGCAGCCGTCCCGGCCTCCGGGCAGGCCAGGAACACGGTCCCGAGGGCGACGGCGCTCGCGCCGAGGTCCAGCAGCTCGGCCGCCCCTCGACCGTCGGTCACGCCACCCGCGGCGACGACCGGCAGGCTCGTGCGGTCGTGGATCGCCGCCACGAGGTCGCGCACCGGCAGCTGGGGCGCACCGGAGTCGACCGGTCCCCCACGGTGGCCGCCCGCCTCCCACCCCTGGGCGACGAGTCCGTCGACACCGAGCTCGGTGGCCCAGTCCGCCTCGGTCGGGTCGTTCACCGTCACCCAGACCAGCGTCCCGACCGCCTGCAGCCGCTCGACGACCTCGGCCGGGGGCCAGCCGAACGCGAAGCTCACGACAGCCGGCGCGGCCCGGACGAGCGTGTCGACCTTCTCCCCGAACTGGTCGTCGTCGTACCTCGGCTGCCCCAGCTGCACGCCGGCCGCGGCGGCCCACGGAGCCAGCAGCGCGGCATACCGGCGAGCATCCTCGAGCATCGACGGATGGTCAGGAGAGGGCGCGAAGACGTTGACCCCGAAGGGATGCGGCGAGATCGCGCGCAACGCGTCGATGTCGCCCGCGAGCCGGTCGGGCGAGAGGTAGGCGCCGGCGAGGAAGGCAAACACGCCCCCCTCGGCCGCGGCAGCGGCGAGGGGCACCGTGCTCGGGCCGCCGGCCATCGGCGCGAGGACCAGCGGTCCCGTCACCCCGGGGGTCACCGTGCGGGCTTTCGCTCCACGCCCAGTCGGCGCGCCTCGGGCACGTCCATGGCCTCGCAGATCGCCGCCCAGACGTTGCGTGGGCTCTCGCCCGCCTCGAGCGCCTCGAGCGCCGAACGGTCGCCGAGCACGCCCAGCACGTGGTGCCGGGCGAAGGAGCTGGCGTAGGCCTCGCCGAACTCGTCGTTCATCAGGTCCCAGAACTTGCTCAGTCGCACCCCGCGAGTCTAGGCATGCCGTGAGTCAGCCGACGACGGCGATCCCCACGGTGGCGCAGCCCCGCCCGGCGGCGGTTGTCGGTCCTGCGTGGCAGGCTGTCCAGCACATGGCTTCCGACGTCCTCGAGCGCTTCTCCCCCGCCACCGCGGAGTGGTTCCGCGGTTCCTTCAGCGAGCCCACGGCCGCGCAGGCCGGCGCCTGGGAGGCGATCAGCTCGGGGCAGCATGCCCTCGTGGTTGCGCCCACCGGCTCCGGCAAGACGCTGTCGGCGTTCCTGTGGGCCCTGGACCGGCTGGCGAGCACCCCGCCACCGCAGGAGAGGCTCAAGCGCTGCCGCGTGCTGTACGTCTCCCCGATGAAGGCGCTGGCCGTGGACGTCGAACGCAACCTGCGCTCACCGCTGGTCGGCATCGGGCACGCGGCCACCCGCCTGGGGCTCCCGCAGCCCGACATCACCGTGGCGGTCCGCTCCGGCGACACCCCCGCCAACGAGCGACGCGCCTTCGCCCGTCGGCCCAGCGACGTGCTCATCACGACGCCGGAGTCGTTGTTCCTCATCCTCACCTCGCAGGCCCGCGAGGCCCTGGCCGGCGTCGAGACCGTGATCCTCGACGAGGTCCACGCCGTCGCGGGCACCAAACGTGGTGCCCACCTGGCCCTGACGCTCGAACGGCTCGACGCCCTGCTCGACACCCCTGCCCAGCGCATCGGGCTGTCGGCGACCGTGGAGCCCGTGGAGGAGGTGGCGCGCTACCTCGCCGGTGGCCGCCCCGTGGAGGTGGTGCGCCCGCCCTCGACCAAGGAGTGGGAGCTCGACGTCGTCGTCCCGATCGCCGACATGTCCAGCCTCGGTGAGGTGGTCGAGACCGACCTGTCGGGTCCGGCCGCGGGGGGCGAGCGGCGGGCGTCGATCTGGCCGCACGTCGAGGAACGCATCGTCGACCTCGTCGCCTCGCACCGCTCGACCCTGGTCTTCGCCAACTCCCGCCGGCTCGCCGAGCGGCTCACCAGCCGCCTCAACGAGATCTGGGAGGAACGCCTCGAGGTCGTGGCCGCCGAGCGTGCGGAGGCGGCTGCCGCCGACGGTGCCTCGGAGCCGGAACCGGCGCCTGCCGCGCAGGTGCGGCGCGCCCACGCCGGCTCGCAGACGCCGGCGCAGATGATGGCCCAGGCCGGCTCGACCAGCGGGGCTCCGGCCGTGCTAGCCCGCGCCCACCACGGCTCGGTGAGCAAGGAGCACCGGGCGCTCATCGAGGAGGACCTCAAGGCCGGCCGCCTGCCCGCCGTGGTGGCGACGTCCAGCCTGGAGCTGGGCATCGACATGGGTGCCATCGACCTCGTCGTCCAGGTGGAGTCCCCGCCGTCGGTCGCCAGCGGACTGCAGCGCGTCGGCCGGGCCGGTCACCAGGTCGGGGCGGTGTCGCGGGGCGTGCTGTTCCCGAAGTTCCGTGGCGACCTGGTGCAGACCGCCGTGGTGGTGGAGCGGATGCGTGCCGGCGCCATCGAGTCCTTGCGGGTCCCCGCCAACCCGGTCGACGTGCTCGCCCAGCAGATCGTGGCGATGTGCGCCCTGGACGACTGGACCGTCGACGACCTGGAGAAGGTCGTCCGTGGCGCGACACCGTTCTCCTCGTTGCCCCGCTCGATCCTGGAGTCGGTCCTGGACATGTTGTCAGGGCGGTATCCCAGTGACGAGTTCGCCGAGCTGCGACCCCGCATCGTCTGGGACCGCGTCACCGGAGTCCTCAGCGGGCGCCCCGGCGCCCAGCGGCTCGCCGTCACCTCCGGTGGCACCATTCCCGACCGCGGCCTGTATGCCGTGTTCCTCGCCTCGTCCGAGGGCGCCGGTCGACGCGTGGGTGAGCTCGACGAGGAGATGGTCTACGAGTCGCGGGTCGGTGACGTGTTCACCCTGGGCACCTCCACCTGGCGGATCGAGGACATCACCCACGACCGGGTGCTGGTGACCCCCGCCCCCGGCATGCCCGGCAAGCTGCCGTTCTGGAAGGGCGACCAGCTCGGCCGACCCGCCGAGCTCGGCCGCGCGGTCGGCGCGTTCGTCCGTGAGGTGGTGGGGCTCAGCGACGCCAAGGCCCGCGAGCGGGTCACTGCCGCCGGTCTGGACGAGTGGGCCACCGACAACCTCCTGGGCTACCTGCGCGAGCAGAAGGAGGCGTCCGGCCACGTCCCCGACGACCGCACCATCGTCGTCGAGCGGTTCCGCGACGAGATCGGCGACTGGCGGGTCGCCGTGCACTCCCCGTTCGGCGGCCAGGTCCATGCACCGTGGGCGCTGTGCGTCTCGGCCCGGATGCGCGAGCGCTTCGGCGTCGACGTGCAGGCGATGCACGGTGACGACGGGATCGTCTTCCGGCTGCCCGACCTGGAGTTCGAGGACGGCCGGGGGGTCGGCGCCGAGCTGATGGAGCTCGTGCGCCTCGACCCCGAGGAGATCCACGACCGGGTCACCTCCGAGATCGGCGGGTCGGCCTTGTTCGCGGCGCGGTTCCGCGAGTGCGCGTCACGCGCGCTGCTGCTGCCCCGGCGCCGACCGGACCGTCGTCAACCCCTGTGGCAGCAACGGCAGCGCGCCGCCCAGCTGCTCGAGGTGGCCAGCCAGTACGCCTCCTTCCCGATCATCCTGGAGACCGTGCGCGAGTGCGTGCAGGACGTGTTCGACGTGCCCGGCCTGGAGACCTTGATGCGGGCGGTCGAGTCCCGTGAGGTGACGCTCGTCGACGTCGAGTCGCGCCAGCCCTCACCGTTCGCCCGGTCCCTGATGTTCGGCTACGTCGCCCAGTTCCTCTACGAGGGCGACTCGCCCCTGGCCGAGAAGCGCGCCGCCGCCCTCTCGCTCGACCCCACCCTGCTGGCCGAGCTGCTGGGCCGGGGCGAGGGGCTGTCACTGCGTGACCTGCTCGACCCGGAGCAGGTCACCCGGACCGAGAACGAGCTCCAGCGCCTGGTGCCCGAACGTGCCTGCCGCGACGCCGAGGACATCGCCGACCTGCTGCGCGTGCTGGGTCCGCTGTCGCTGCCCGAGATCCAGCGGCGGTCCCAGGAAGCGTTGTCCCACCAGGAGATCGGCGGGTGGCTCGTCGAGCTCGAGGGGTCGCGTCGGCTGATCCGCGTGCGGGTCGGCGGTGAGGAACGCTGGGCTGCGATCGAGGACGCCGGCCGCCTTCGCGACGCCCTGGGCGCCTCCCTGCCGGTGGGGGTCCCCCAGACCTTCCTCGAGCCCGTCCCGGACCCGCTCGGAGACCTCGTCGCGCGGTTCGCCCGCACGCACGGCCCCTTCCCGGTGGCGACGGTCGCCGCCTGGTACGGGGTGGGCCCGGCGGTCGCGCTCGACACCCTGCGCCGCCTCGTGGCCTCGGGCCGGGTCGTCGAGGGTGAGCTGCTCCCCCTGGAGAACGGTGGCGGCAAGCACGGCCTCGACTACTGCGACGCCGAGGTCCTGCGGATGCTGCGCCGTCGCTCGCTCGCCGCGCTGCGAGCCGAGGTCGAGCCGGTCGCGACGGTCGAGCTCGCCCGGTTCCTGCCGCAGTGGCAGGGGGTCGGCGGTGGGCTGCGCGGCCGGGACGGGCTGCTGCGGGCCGTCGAGCAGCTGGCCGGCGCCGTGCTCCCCGCCAGCGCTCTGGAGACCCTGGTGCTGCCGACCCGGGTGGTCGGCTACACCGCAGCCGCGCTCGACGAGCTCACCAGCAGCGGCGAGGTGCTGTGGCGCGGCCACGGCTCGCTCCCCGGCGACGACGGCTGGGTCTCCCTGCACCTCGCCGACACCGCGCACCTGACGATGACCCCGCCCTCGGACGAGGCCCTGACCGAGAGCCAGCAGGTGATGGTCGACGCCCTCTCCGGCGGCGGCGCCTACTTCTTCCGCACCCTGTCCGACGCTGTCGGCAGCACCGACGACGAGCAGGTCCTGGCCGACCTCTGGGCGCTGGTGTGGGCCGGCAAGGTGAGCGGAGACACCATCACCCCGCTGCGAGCGCTGCTGTCCGGTGGCCGCACCGCCCACCGCCGCAGCACCTCGGGTCCTCGCTCGTCGCGCTACGCCGGGCGCCAGGGTGCGCTCGGCACCTTGTCGGGCCGGCGCGGGCTGGGCCGCCCGTCGCTGCCGGCTCGATCCGGCCCGCCGTCCGGTGCGGGCCGTTGGTCGCTACTGCCCGAGACCGAGAATGATGCGACGGTCCGCGCCTACGCCACCGCAGAGGTCCTGCTCGACCGGTACGGCGTGGTGACGCGCGGGTCGGTCGTGGCCGAGGACGTGCCCGGGGGGTTCGCCGGGGTCTACCGCGTCCTCGCCGCTGCCGAGGAGTCGGGCCGGGTCCGCCGCGGCTACTTCGTCGAGTCCCTCGGGGCTGCCCAGTTCTCCACGACCGGGGCCGTCGACCGGATCCGCGCCGGGGCCCGCCAGCCCGGCACCGACCCGGACGACCAGCAGGGTCCGGCCCTGGTGCTGGCCGCGACCGATCCCGCCAACGCCTACGGTGCGGCGCTCCCCTGGCCCGAGCGCAGCCTCCGCGACGAGGAGAACCCCGCCGACAGCGAGGCGGGTCGGGCAGCCGCTGGTGGCGCCGCTGCTGGTGGTGCCGCTGCTGGTGCCACGGCGCCGGGCGGTGGCGGACGCAAGGGGCACCAGCCCGGGCGCAAGGCGGGGGCCCTCGTGGTGCAGGTGGACGGCGAGCTCGTCCTCTACGTCGAGCGCGGGGGCAAGACGCTGCTCTCGTGGACCGATGACGCTCAGCGTCTGCAGAGTGCAGCCGACGCCCTCGCCCTGGCCGTGCGCGAGGGAGCGTTGGGGCGGCTGACCGTGGAGAAGGCCGACGGTGGTGCGCTGCTGGGTTCCGAGCACCCGTTGGTGTCGGCCCTGGCCAACGCCGGGTTCCATGCCACGCCGCGCGGGCTGCGGCTGCGCCGATGACCGCACCTGCTGCGCCGGGCTGCGTGGGGGCCCTGCGTGCCTGAGGGCGACACGGTCTGGCGCACGGCGACGCGGTTGCACCAGGCGGTGGCCGGGCGCGAGGTCGTGCTCTGGGACCTGCGGTTCCCCCAGATCGCGACGACCGACTTCCGTGGCTCGACGACCACCGAGGTGGTCAGCCGCGGCAAGCACATCCTGCACCGGTTCGACAACGGCGCGACCCTGCACTCCCACCTGCGGATGGAGGGGCAGTGGCGGGTCGAGTCTCCGGCCGACACCGCGCGCTGGCTGCGCCGGGCCGACCTCCGGGCGGCGGTCGGCACCAGCGAGTGGACCGCGCTCGGGCTGCGCCTCGGGGTGCTCGAGCTGCTGCCGACCGATCGCGAGTCCGAGGTCGTCGGCCACCTGGGGCCGGACGTGCTCGGTCCGGACTGGGATGCCGCCACCGCCCAGACGAACCTGCGCGTCTCCCCCACCACCATCGGGGCAGCGCTGCTCGACCAGCGCAACCTTGCCGGGGTCGGCACGCTGTGGGCGTCGGAGAGCCTGTTCATGGAGAGGGTGCACCCCTGGGCAGCAGCGGCCGAGCTTCCACCCGAGGTGATCGAGCGACTCGTGGCCCGGGCGCACCGCTTGCTCGACACGGCGCGCCACCACGCGGTGCAGTCCAGCACCGGCGTCCGGCGACGAGGTGAGGAGAGCTTCGTGCACGCACGGTCGGGCCGACCCTGCCGACGCTGTGGCACGGGGATCAGGGTCGCCATGATCGGCGCGGCTCCACAGGAGCGGACGATGTTCTACTGCCCCAGCTGCCAGGGCGGGATCGGACCCACCGACGACGGTCGACCGCAACGCCCCATGGGTTCCTCAGGTGGTCGCGCGCAGCCCTACCGCCGCTCCTGACCTCGACCAGCTCGGCGCGAAGACGTCTGCAGCGCGATATCGGCAGCGCGCGGAGTCGGTACCGGGTACGCGGAGTCGACTGCGCGCACCGTGGGCCGACCCAGGTCACCTGCCAGGTGCCCGAAGTCGGTACCGGGTGAGCGGAGTCGACTGCGCGCACCGTGGGCCGACCCAGGTCACCTGCCAGGTGCCCGAAGTCGGTACCGGGTGCGCGGAGTCGACTGCGCGCACGTGCTGACGGCTTCGCCGGCATCGCGCTCATGGGCCGAGGCGTGGACACAGCGAGCGGGTGGAGCGGGCGGTCTGCAGCCCGGCGGGGTCAGGCCGCGGAGGCGGAGACCAGCGAGGCGGCCGGCAGCGGTAGCGACACCGGGGCAGTCAGGGCCTCGGTCTCGGCAACCCGCTCGGAGACCTGGCCGAGGACCTCGGAGAGCGGCAGCCGCAGCGCACCACAGATCGAGGAGAGCAGCTCGGAGGAGGCTTCCTTCTCACCGCGCTCGACCTCGCTGAGGTAGCCCAGCGACACCGAGGCCGCGGCAGAGACCTCCCGCAGCGTGCGGCCCTGGGACTGCCGCTGCTCGCGGAGGACGTCACCGAGTTCTCGACGGAGCAAGATCATGACGCCTCCTTCACGTGGTCGTCGGCCGAACAGGTAGGTGACCACGGTACCCCGCCCCCCTGACGCTGCGCGCGCAGGATTCGAAAACGGGCGGTCCGCATAGGTCAACGAGCGCCACGACCGGGATCTTCCGCCTCATCCACCCCACCCGTCACCCCGGGCGCCGCGGCTGGTCCGCGTGCTGGCGCCGCGGCCGGACCACCTCGAGGCGACCTCGGCGACCAGGGCGAGGGCCGCGGCGACGGTGGCATCCCGGACCTGCGCCCTGTCACCGCTCAGACGCAGCTCGCGGACCTGCACGTCGTCGACGGCCTGCGCGTCGCGGGCCACGGCGACGAACACCGTGCCGACCTGCTTGCCGTCCTGGGGGTCGGGGCCGGCGACACCGGTCGTGCCGACCCCGAGGTCGGCGCCGCACACCCGGGCGGCGCCGAGGGCCAGCTCACGGGCCACCCGGTCCTGCACCGCGCCACCCGATGCGAGGACCTCCCTGTCGACACCGAGCAGTGACGCCTTGAGGTCGGTGGCATAGCTGACCACGCCTCCGCGGACCACGGCCGAGGCGCCGGGCACGTCGGTCAGCGCGGCGCAGACCAGCCCACCGGTCAGGGACTCCGCGGTGGCGATGCTCAGCCCGGCCTCACGCAGGAGGGCGACGACCGCCGCCGCCTCACCTGGCCGAGCCACAGCGGCCACCGCAGGGACCGCGGACGCGGCAGGGACCGCGGGCACCGCTCCTGTTGCACCCGACCCAGCCACGGGGGCCATCGCAGGCATGCCGGGCACGGTAGGCACCGCGGGCACCCCGGGCACCCCAGACGACGTCATCGCCGCCGCGCCGCCCGGGCCGCTCGCTTCATCGCAGCGCGCTCGCTGGTCTGGCGCAGGCGGTGGGCCTTGTAGGCGATGTCCAGCCCGGTCACGACCGTCACGAGGACCGCGAGGCCGAGCACCAGCCAGGCCACGAGCTGCCAGGTGTCCGAGCCGGGGAACGTCGTCAGGGGCAGGGTGAACAACGTCAGCCCGAGGCCCTGCAGCGCCGTCTTGACCTTGCCGCCCCGACCGGCGGGCATGACCCCGTGCCGGATGACGACGAAGCGCATCGCGGTGACGCCCCACTCCCGGACCACCACCACGATCGTGATCCACCACGGGAGGTCTCCCACGATCGCGAGGCCGATGAACGCCATGCTCATCAGGGCCTTGTCGGCGATGGGGTCGGCGATCTTCCCGAAGTTGGTGATGAGCCCGCGCTTGCGGGCGAGGTCCCCGTCGACGCGGTCGGTGGCCGTGGCGATGACGAAGACGGCTGCTGCCCACCACCGCATGGTCGCGTTGTGGCCGCCGTCCGCGAGCAGCAGCCAGCCGTAGACGGGGACCAGGAAGATCCGCGAGACCGTGAGGGCGTTGGCGATGTTCCAGGCGCTCGGCGTCGGCGTCGACACCGGCGCGGTCATCGGGTCCGGCCGGGGGGCCGACTCGCTCATACCGGTTCGGCCACGAGGTCGATGCCTTCGGTTGCCACCACCACCGCGCACACGATGTCACCCACGGCCACACCCGGCCAGTCCTCGGGGGACAGCAGCGTCACGCCGTCGACGTCGGGCCCCTGGTGGGCGGCCCGGCCGACCACCATCGGCTCGTCGTCACCGTCGTCGTCACCAGCCTCGTCACCGTCGTGGTCACCAGCGGCGCCGAGGCCGTCCACGCCGTCGCGGTCGGCAGCGGGTACCGACTCGACCAGCACCTCGACGGTCTCGCCGATCCGCTCCTCGGCCCGCTGAAGGTTGAGCTCTTCGATCAGGGCGGTGAAGCGCGAGACGCGCTCGGTGACGACGTGCTCGGGCAGCTTGTCGCCATACGACTCGGCCTCGGTGCCGTCCTCGTCGGAGTACCCGAAGACACCGACGACGTCGAGCCGGGCGGCCACGAGGAACGCCTCCAGCTCGTCGAGGTCGGCCTCGGTCTCGCCGGGGAAGCCGACGATGACGTTGCTGCGGATGCCGGCCTTCGGCGCCCGGGCGCGTACCTCGTCGAGCAGCCCGAGGAATGCCTCACGGCCCCCGAACCGGCGCATCGAGCGCAGCAGCGTGGCCGAGGCGTGCTGGAAGGAGATGTCGAAGTAGGGCACCACACCGGGCACCGACGCCATCGCGTCGAGCAGGTCGGGCCGGATCTCGGCGGGCTGCAGGTAGGAGACGCGCACCCGCTCGATGCCGGGGACGGCGGTGAGCTCGGGCAGCAGCTTCTCGAGCAGGCCGAGGTCGCCGAGGTCCTTGCCGTAGGAGGTCGAGTTCTCGCTGACCAGGAAGAGCTCCTTGACGCCGCGCTCCCCCAGCCAACGTGCCTCGGCGATGATGTCGTGCGGCCGGCGGGAGACGAACGCGCCGCGGAACGACGGGATGGCGCAGAAGGCGCACCGACGGTCGCAGCCGCTGGCGATCTTCAGCGGCGCCCACGGCCGACCGTCGAGCCGGGCGCGGATGACGCGCGGACCGGACGCCGGCACCGGTCCTTCGATAGTGACGTCGACGGGCTCGCTCGAGGCGACCCGGTCGGCAGAGGCGAGATCGGTCGGGGTCGGGCCGGACGGCGCGCCATGTCCCGGGAGGGCGACCCCGGCGGCACCGGCCTGGCGCTGCACCGGCGACAGGGGCAGCAGCCGGCGACGGTCACCGGGGGTGTGCGGTGCCGGCGGGTGGCCGTCGAGCACGGCGCGCAGGTGCGTCGACATGTCGGCGTAGGAGTCGAAGCCGAGCACGGCGTCGGCCTCGGGGAGCTCGGCGGCGAGCTGCTCGCCGTACCGCTCCGCGAGGCAGCCCACGGCAACGACCTTCTGGGTCCTGGAGTGGCCCTTGCGGGCCGAGGCCTCGAGCAGGACGTCGATGGAGTCCTTCTTGGCCTGCGCGACGAACCCGCACGTGTTGACCACCGCGACGTCGGCGTCGTCCGCGTCGTCGACGAGCAGCCACCCCTCGGCGGCCAGGCGGCCGGCCAGCTCCTCGGAGTCGACCTCGTTGCGGGTGCACCCCAGGGTCACCAGGGCCACGCTGCGTTGTTCGGTCAAACTCATGGCCTCCACTGTACGGGTGAGTAGCGTGGCGCCATGACCGCCATGACGACCACCGCCGACCGCGTCGCCGCCGTCCTGCGCCAGCACCCCGTCCTCGACGGCCACAACGACCTCCTGTGGGAGGCGCGTGAGCTCGTGGGCTACGACTTCGACCGCCTCGACCTCGCCACCGGTGGCACCCCGACGCACACCGACCTCCCCCGGTTGCGTGCCGGCGGCGTGGGTGGACAGTTCTGGTCGGTGTTCGTGCCCGCGCACCTGTCCGGCGACGACGCCGTGAGCGCGACGTTGGAGCAGATCGACGCCGGTCACCAGATGGTCGCGAGGTATGGCGCCGACCTCGCCTTCGCCCGGACCGCCGACGACATCGCCGCCGCCTGGGAGTCCGGTCGGATCGCCTCGCTCCTGGGGGCCGAGGGCGGACACAGCATCAACAGCTCGTTGGCGACCCTGCGGATGCTGCACGTGCTCGGGGTCCGCTACCTGACGCTCACCCACAACAGCAACCTGCCCTGGGCGGACTCGGCCACCGACGTCCCGGTCCTGGGCGGGCTGTCGCGTTTCGGGGTCGAGGTGGTCCGCGAGATGAACCGGATCGGCATGCTCGTCGACCTCTCCCACGTGTCAGCCGACACCATGCGCGCCGCCCTGGAGGTGGCCGAGGTCCCGGCGATCTTCAGCCACTCCTCGGCCCGAGCGGTGGCCGACAGCCCACGCAACGCCCCCGACGACGTGCTGGAGTCGCTGCGCGACAACGGTGGGGTCTGCATGGTCACCTTCGTGCCCAAGTTCGTGAACCCCGACGCCGCCGCCTGGCAGGCGGAGGCGGTGGCCGCTGCGGCCGCGGACGGGGTGTCCCAGGCCGATGGTCAGGCGTTCGAGGCGTGGTCCGAGGAGTACCTGAAGCGCACGGCTCCGGCCCCGACGGCGACCCTCGCGGACGTCGTCCGGCACTGCGACCACATCCGGGAGGTGGCCGGGATCGACCACGTCGGGGTGGGTGGCGACTACGACGGCGTCGGCCAGCTCCCCGAGGGGCTCGAGGACGTCAGCTGCTACCCCGCCCTGCTCGAGGCTCTCGCCGAGCGCGGGTGGTCCGACGACGACCTCGGCCGGCTCACCAGCGGCAACATCGTCCGGGTGCTGCGCGAGGCGCAGGAGGGCGCCCGCCGGCTGCAGGCCGAGCGCGGGCCCAGCCTCGCGACCATCGCCGAGCTCGATGCAGGTGCGCCGGCCCGGGACGCCCGCGCGGAGGATCCGTCGGCATCGGACCTGCTGGCCGAAGAGGCCTAGCTGCGCCAGCGCATGATCGTCAGGCCCACGACCCGGGCGATGATCAGCGCGACGTACATGACCCCGGCCACCTGCTCGAGGATGACCACCGAGCGGGCATGCGGCAGGACGGCTCCGACATCCGACAGCCCGACGCTGGTGAGGTTCGAGAACGAGAAGAAGAGCAGCTCGAGGAAGGTGCGGTGCCCCTCGCCCTGGTAGGCGACGAAGGAGTTGGGCCAGACCACCTGCACCGCCATGTACAGGTAGGCGAACATCCACGAGACCACGGTGAAGTTCGCGCCGACGGCGAAGACCTCGTCCCGGGTCACCCAGGTGTCGTCGAACAGGTAGCGGATCAGCCCGTACCCCGTGTAGCCGTAGAACGCCGCGTGCAGGATCGCGGACCAGAACACGACCTGCTGGTTGTCGGGAGCGAAACCCTCGGCGATGGTGAGCGCGACGACGGGAACGCCGAGCACGACCGCGACCCACGTCAGTGCGGGAGTGGCCCGCACGGCATACACGGCCACCGACAGCACGAAGACGCCGAAGACGCCGATGACGGCTCGACCGACGGGGGTGTCCGCGGCGAAGGGGTAGGCGAGGACCTCGAGGAGCTGGGCCGCGAGGAGCACCCCGCTGGGGTGACCGCGGACGGCCTTGATCGCGTCGCGCATGGCGCCCACCCTAAGGTCCGCACGCCCCAACCGCGGCCACGACCTGCGGGACCAGTGAGATGCTGGCGGCCATGTCGACGCAGCGGCTCGTCGTCCTGCTCGAAGGACGCAGCGATGTCGCGGCCGTGTGCGCGCTCCTGCGGCAGCGCACCCCTGCCGTCACCAGCACCCGGCTGGACCTGGTGGACATGGGCGGGGTCACGAATGTCCGCCGGCACCTCGCCGCCCTCACCAACGGCTCTGCCGCCTCTTCCGGCCACGACGACGGCCGGCCACCGCCGCCCGTCAGGCGCGTCCTCGGGGTGTGCGACGCAGGTGAGGCCTCGTTCTTCGCCCGAGCCCTGCGGTCGGTCGGGCACCCCGTCAGCTCGGTGCAGGACATGGCCGCCCTGGGTTTCCACGTCTGCGACCAGGACCTCGAGGACGAGCTGATCCGTGCGCTGGGGGCCGACCGCGTCATCGACGTGCTCGCGGACCTCGACCTGATGGACCGGTTCGCGACCTTCCGGCGGCAGCCCACCTGGGCCGGCCGTCCGGTGACCGACCAGCTGCGCCGGTTCGCGGGCACCACCTCGGGGCGCAAGGCGCTGGTGGCCGGCGCCCTCGCCGCCTCGATGGCCCCCGACCAGGTGCCCCCGCCGCTGGCCGCCCTCGTCGCGGACATCGAGGCCGCGGCCGCTGACTGCGGGCCGGGTCCGGCCGTGCGCCTGTTCCCGCGCGGGCGCTGAGGGTCGGACGTATGGCGGCGCCCCGTCAGGCAGCGCGCCGTGTCAGGCGCGCTGCCTCGGGCAGCGCAAGCGTCAGGCAGCGTTCGGGGTCAGGAGCGGACGACGCGGACGCGCAGGGTGAGGGTGGCGACCACGAGGGCCAACGTGGCGGTGATGGCCATGACCAGGGTCATCGGCACCGCCGAGTCCGAACCCATCGCACCGATCAACGGGGCGGCCGCTCCACCGATGACGAACTGCGAGGCACCGAGCAGTGCCGCAGCCGTGCCCGCCGCCTCGCCGTGGCGGGTCAGTGCCAGGGCCGGGGTGTTGGGCAGCGTCAGGCCGCACGCGAAGAGGATGAACCACAGCGGGGTCAGGATCAGCACCAGCCCGCCGGTCCCGGTCGCGGCGGCGGCGAGCATGAGCAGCGCTGCGACGGCCCCGATGGTGACACCGGCGCGGACGAGCAGGCGCGGCTCGAAACGCTTGAGCAGGAACGGGTTCAGCTGCGAGCCGGCCAGGAAGCCGAGGGAGTTGAGGCCGAAGGCCAGGCCGAACTGCGCCACGCTGAGGCCGTAGATGTCCTGGAGCACGAACGACGAACCACCGATGTAGGAGAACAGCGTCGCGAACATCAGCCCGCTGATCAGGACGAGGCCGACGAAGGTGCGGTCGCGCAGGAGCGCGGCGTAGGTCGCCATGACGGGGCGGAACGCCAGCTTGCGGCGCCGGTGCGGCGGCAGCGTCTCGCGCAGCGCGAACGACGCCAGCGTCACCATCATCACGCCGGCGATCGCGAGCAGCACGAACACCCCGCGCCACGAGGTCACCTGGAGGATGGCGCCACCGAGGGTGGGGGCGAGCACCGGCGCCAGGCCCATGACGAGCATGAGCCGCGACAGCATCGTCGCGGCGGCGGAGCCGGCGAACTGGTCACGCACCATGGCCATGGCGACGACCGCCACCGCGGCGTTGCCGAGACCCTGGAGCACGCGGCCCGCGGTGAGCAGCTCGATGGTGGGCGCGAACGCACAGAAGATCGAGGCGGCGATGTGCAGCGCGAGCCCGGCGATGAGCGGGCGCCGGCGGCCCACAGCGTCGGCGAGGGGCCCGACGACGAGCTGTCCGAGCCCCATACCCAGCAGGATGCCGGTCAGGGTGAACTGGACCGCCGACTCCGAAGCGGCGAGGTCCTGCGTGATCGAGGGCAGCGCCGGAAGATAGGTGTCGATGGTCAGCGGGCCGATGGCGATGAGCGCGCCGAGCACGAGGACGAAGCGCAGGTAGGCGCGTCCGGTCGGGGCCGGCGGCATGCCGTCCACAGGCGGGATGGCGCCACCACGGGGGTGGGCGCCAGCAGGCGGCTGGGCGGGGCGGGAGGTCAGGTCGGTGGCAGCGGCAGAGGTGTCGACGGCGGTGTCGGGAAGGCTCTGGGTCTGGTCGTCGGTCACGGTCTGGGGAGCAGCGGTCACGAGGGCGCAACGTCCGGGGACCGGCGATCCATTCCGTCGCGTGTCGCTGGCGCGGTGTTTTTCTTCATGGCGCGCTCAGCCGGCCCCGACTTCCGGGTCACCAGCCGGCTCACCAGCCGATGCACCAGCCGACCGCCCAGTGACCGACGCCACGGCTCAGTCGCGGCCGGTCAGCTCCCAGGCGTCGCCGGACTCCTCGACCTCTTCGCGACCGGCGAACTGCGCGGCGACGGGGTCGTTGTCGTACCGTGCGTCCGGGGCGTAGCCGGGGCGGTACGTGGGCGCCGACGTTCCGACCGGGACCTCGTCGGTGTGCTCGACCCCGCCGGACCCCGCAGCCGCTGCCTGGCCGTCGAAGACCGGCTCCGGGTCGGGGACCGCGTCGCCGCGCATGAGGGCGAGCGTCGTAGGCAGGTCGTCCGGCTTGACGAGGACGTCGCGCGCCTTGGAACCCTCGGACGGCCCGACGACCCCCCGCGACTCGAGCAGGTCCATGAGTCGCCCGGCCTTGGCGAACCCGACCCGCAGCTTGCGCTGGAGCATCGAGGTCGACCCGAACTGGGTCGTCACCACGAGCTCGGTCGCCTGCAGCAGCAGGTCGAGGTCGTCACCGATGTCGTCGTCGACGTGCTTCTTGGTCGCGACCACCGCGACGTCCTCGCGGTAGTTCGGCTTGAGCTGGGCGGTGACGTGCTTGACGACGTTCTGGATCTCGGACTCGGTGACCCAGGCGCCCTGGACCCGCATCGTCTTGCTCGACCCCATCGGCAGGAACAGCGCGTCACCCTGGCCGATGAGCTTCTCGGCACCCGGCTGGTCCAGGACGACGCGGCTGTCGGCGAGCGAGGACGTCGCGAACGCCATGCGGGACGGCACGTTGGCCTTGATCAGGCCGGTGACGACATCGACCGAGGGACGCTGGGTCGCGAGCACCAGGTGGATGCCGGCGGCACGGGCGAGCTGGGTGATGCGGACGATCGACTCCTCGACGTCGCGCGGGGCGACCATCATGAGGTCGGCGAGCTCGTCGACGATGACCAGCAGGTACGGGTAGGGGTGGATGACCCGCTGGCTGCCCGGCAGCGGCGTGACCTTGCCGGCCTTGACCGCCTTGTTGAAGTCGTCGACGTGCTTGAACCCGAACTGCGCCAGGTCGTCGTAGCGCGTGTCCATCTCCCGCACGACCCACTGCAGGGCCTCGGCGGCCTTCTTGGGGTTGGTGATGATCGGGGTGATCAGGTGCGGGATCCCCTCGTATGCCGTGAGCTCCACCCGCTTGGGGTCGACCAGGACCATGCGGACCTCGTCGGGGGTCGAGCGCATGAGGATCGAGGTGATCATGGAGTTCACGAAGCTCGACTTGCCGGCACCGGTGGCGCCCGCGACGAGCAGGTGCGGCATCTTGGCGAGGTTGGCGATGACGTAGCCACCCTCGACGTCCTTGCCGACCCCCATGACCATCGGGTGCTCGTTGCCCCGGGCAGCCTGGCTGCGCAGGACGTCACCGAGGCTGACCTTCTCGCGGTCGGTGTTGGGGATCTCGATGCCGATCGCGGACTTGCCCGGGATCGGGGACAGGATGCGCACGTCGGCCGAGGCCACGGCATACGCGATGTTCTTGGACAGGGCGGTGACGCGCTCGACCTTGGTGCCCCGGCCAAGCTCGACCTCGTAGCGGGTGACCGTCGGACCGCGGCTGAACCCGGTGACCTGGGCGTCGATGTCGAACTGGTCGAGCACCTGCGTCAGCGACTCGACGACCCGGTCGTTGGCGGCGCTGCGCGCCTTGTGCGGCGAGCCGGGCTCGAGGAGGGCGTTGTCGGGCAGGGTGTAGGTGATGTCGCCGGCCAGGGCCAGCTGCTCGACGCGCTGCGGCAGCGGCGTGGTCGGTGGCGCCTCGAGCACGACCTTCTCGGCGACCTGCCGCGCGGGCACCAGGCCGCCGGCCGCACTGCGCGCGGCGCCCGCAGCGCCGCCAGCACCCGCAGCACCGGCAGCACCGGGGGCCAGGACACCGGGGGCGGTCGGGCGCTTCTCGCCGGGGCGCAGCCCACCCGGGCCGTCGGGGACGACGACCGCGGCCTTCTCGAACGCCTCGTCACCGTCGAGGGGCCCCTCGGGCTCGATGACGCGCCGACGGCGCTTGGGCTTCTCGGGCTCGTCGGCGACCGGCTCGTCGCCCGCCACCCCACGGTGCAGCAGGTGGTCGCGCAGCTCGGCGAGGCGCTCGGGGATCAGGTGGACCGGGGTCGCGGTCATCACCAGGAGACCGAAGAAGCCGAGCATGAGCAGGATCGGGACGGTGCCGTAGACCGACACCGCGGCCTCGAGCGGGCTCGAGGCGAGGAAGCCGATGATGCCGCCACCCTCCCGCATGCCCTCCGCACCCTCGGGAGGGGTGGGGATGCCGGCGGCGACGTGGGACAGACCGGAGGCTGCGAACGCGAGCGCACCCAGGCCGATCCCGATGCGGGAGTTGGCGCCGTCGTCCTGGGGGGCCCGCAGCAGGCGAATCCCGAGGTAGAGCAGGACGAGCGGGACGGCATACGCGACGCGGCCGAAGGTGCCGGCCACGACGGCGTGGATGACATCGCCGACCGAGCCCTCCAGGGCCCACCACTCGCGGGCGGCCACGACGATGGACAGACCCAGGAGCAGGAAGCCGACCCCGTCCCGGCGGTGCTCGGGCTCGAGGTCCCGGGCTCCGTGGCCGACCCTGCGCACGGCCCCGCCGGCCACGTGCGCCATCCCCATCCAGGTGCCACGTACCGCGCGCAGCGGCAGGGGCAGGCCACCCCCGCCGGTCTTGCCGCGGGCGGGCTGCTTGCGGGGCGCGGCGGCGCGCCGGGTGGCGGGACGGGTGGCGGTGCCCTTGCGCGCCTGCCCGGGCGAGGAGGAGCGCGTCGAGGTGGACGGACGAGTGGCCATGGTCCGCAGGTTACGCGACCGCCACACCGGACACACGCGTCACACGCGTTCCACCAGCGCTGATCTGGACCGGCTCCGGAGACGACTGCCGACGCGTGCTCCACCGAACAGCCGGAACCATCCCAGCGGTTCGGGCAGCCTGCCGCGACAGGGCCGGTGCCGTGACCTCGTCCCTGCCACGATCAGCCTTGCGTCTGGCGGGGCCAGCACCGGCGGTCGGCCACCACGTGCGGCCGTCGGCGCAGGCGCACCAGGATCTGGGGGCAGAGGGTGCGCTGGTCCCGTCAGATCACCGCCCACCCGGGCGAGCAGGACCGCGGCACCCACCCCGACCACACCACGGTGGGGTGTTCGGGGCCCAGGTCGCTGGGTCCGCGGTCCCAGCTCCGCTGGGCCCCGGGTGTGGTCCGTGGGCCCACGGGGCCCGGCAGGACCGTCCCTAGCGTCGGGCCATGCTCCTTCGCGCCCGCCTCCGCCGCACCCAGGGAACCCGCCCCCGGGCAGCCCGTACCCGACGCACCAAGGAGCCCACGGGACGGGTGAGCACCGGTCGCACGGTCTGCGTCGTCGCGCTGCTCTCCCTGCTGACGGCGTGCGGTCAGGCCACCACGGCCCAGGACCCCGGCACGACCGGTGAGCCCTCCGCCCGCCCCGCGGACTACCTCATCGACGGCGCGGTGCTGCCGAAGGGGTGGCGCGACAGCAACAGCCAGGGCGTGGACTACCGGGTGACGGTGTGCGGCGTCGACCTCGAGCCCGAGCCCCCGGCGTTCGCGACGAGCACCCGGTTCAGCCAGGGCCCGGTCGGGCCGTTCCTCGAGCAGCACGTCCGGGTCTACCGCCAGGACGTCGTCTCCGGCGTCGTCGCCCGGCTCGAGAAGGCCCTGCCCGGGTGCTCGACGTACACGGCGCGGGGCACCTCGGCAGACAGCCCGACGGCGACGTTCACGGTCGAGCCGCTCACTGTCAAGGGGGCGCCCGAGGGCAGCGTCGCGTGGCGCCAGACCAGCCGGGGCGAGCTGCCCATCACCAGCGACCTCGTGCTCGTGCCGCGCGGCGACACCGGGGTCCTGCTGATGTCGTATGCGGTCCGCAGTGCTCCCGACCCCGCCGTGCTCGAGGCGGCCGTCGCCGCCCTCCCCCACGGCCGCTGACATGACCGGTCGGACGGTGTCCTCGCCGGCGCGGCTGCGGGGCCCGGAGCGCGGCGCCGGGACGCTGGAGTACGTCGGCGTCACCCTGGTCGCCGCCGTGCTGTGCCTCGGCGTCCTGCTGTCGCCGGCAAGCGGCTCGATCGGCTCCGCCTTCACCCACAGCGTCTGTGACGTCGTCCAGCGCACCGGCTGCGGCAGCGCCCTCGGCGACCCCGGCCGGACCCCGCTCGAACAGGCGACCAGCGGCCGGTACGTCGCGATGGGCGACAGCTACTCCTCCGGTGAGGGTGCCTGGGACTACGAGGAGGGTACCGACTTCGACGACCGCGACGACCTCTGGCCGTTCAACGACGACGAGGAGGACCACAACCGGTGCCACCGCTCGTCCCACGCCTACTCCCAGGTCCTCGGCCACGACAACGACTTCGCGGGCGGGACGAGCTTCGTCGCCTGCTCCGGCTCGGTCGGGTCCGACCTCAACGACGCCAACCACAAGGAGACCGACGAGGACCCCCAGCTCGACGCCCTCGGTCCCGACGTGTCCCTGGTGACCATGTCGCTGGGGGGCAACGACCTCGGGTTCGCCGACGTCGTCAAGGACTGCGTCATCAACGGCGAGGGCGGCGTGAGCTTCCTCGACACCTGCCAGGAAAGGCACGACGAACGCATCGACCTGCGCCTCCCCGAGCTGCGGGACCAGCTCGTCGAGCGGTACCGCCAGATCACGGCGAAGGCGCCCCACGCCCGCGTCATCATCGTGGGCTACCCGCAGCTGTTCATCGACGACCCTTCCGACAGCTACGGCAACCTGCTCTTCGCCGCGGACCAGGCCTGGATGAACGAGAAGGCCGCCGACCTGAACGCGATGCTCCGCGAGGCCGCCCGCGAAGCCGGCGTCGAGTTCGTCGACCCCACCGAGGCGTTCCGCCAGCACGGGATCGGCAGCGACGAGCCGTGGCTCAACGACCTCGACTTCGGTGGTCCCGGCATGATGGTCACCGACCCGAGCAGCTTCCACCCCAACGGTGCCGGGCACGCGGCCCTGGCACAGCTCGTCCAGGACCAGCTGGAGCACCCCAGGTACCCCTGAGGGCTCGGGTAGCCTCGGCCACCGGGTCACACCAGGCCACACCAGGCCACACACCAGGCCACACCAGGCCACACCAGGCCACACCAGGCCACACCAGGCCACACCAGGCCACACCAGGCCACCAGGCCCTACCGAGTCCACACCAGGCCACACCAGGGCCATACCCGGGCGGCCCGCGTCGGAGGGACACCATGCAGGGACCAGAGGACGCCGCGCGCGGGTCGGGACGCACGCGCCACGGAAGTGGCGACGCGGTGCCGGGCACCGCGACCCGCCCGCTGGCCGCCCTCGTCCTGGTCGTCGACGTCGGCCTCGTGCTCGTCTCGCTCGTGCTGGCCATGCACTTCGAGGCGACCGAGCGCGCCCTCGCCGACGCGGCCAGGGGCCAGGCCGTCGGTGTCCCGGCCGGCGCCGCTGCGGTCGCCTGCATCGCCGCGCTCGTCGGCGCCCCACGGTCCTGGGCCAGGGCCGCGCTGGTCGTCGGCGTGGTCCTTACCGTCGTCGCCGGGGTCCTGTTCGCGGTGAGGTAGCAGGACGCCCGCGACCTGCGGCTCAGGGTGCGGCGACGGGCAGGAGCAGTGCGAGCAACGCGCCGGCCAGCATCGACGGCCCGAACGGGAAGGTGGCCTTGCGCCCCGCTCCCGAGGCCAGGGCCACGCCGATGCCGACGACCGTTCCCAGCGTGAAGGCGGCGAGGAACGCCAGGAGTGCGAGCGGCCAGCCCAGCCACCCGGTCAGCAGGCCGAGGGTCACGGCGAGCTTGACGTCCCCCATGCCGAGGCCGCCCGGGTTCACCAGGGCCAGGACGAGGTGGACCAACCCGCTGGCCACCCCGCACCCGAGCGCGGTCAGCCACCGTCCCCAGTCCCCGCCGAGCGCCAGCGAGCAGCCGGCGAGCGCGACGACGAGCACGGGCCAGCTCGCCAGGGTCCACCGGTCCGGGAGCCGACGCACGTCCAGGTCGATGGCGGCGAGCCCCACCATCCAGACCACGCTCGCGACATACGTCAGGGCCACGGGCCACCTGCCCGCGAACTGCCAGCCCACCGCCCCTGCCGCCACGGCGAGGACGGGGACCACCCACCAGAGCGGGCGGCCGGGCAGCTCCTGCTCGTCGGCGTACCGGTAGGTGCGGCGCCCCAACCACCTCTGGAGCACGAGGCCGGCGACGAGGCCCACCGCGCCCCAGAGGAGGGCTGCGGTCACCGGGGGTCCCGGACGGTCAGCACCGACCCCGGCTGCACACCCCACCGGGACAGCGTCCCTGCTGCCGACTCGACCGTCGCGCTCGCCCGCAGGCGGAACCGCGTCAGGCCCGTCCACGGCTTCAGCGTCCCCACGTGCAGCACCCGTCCGGCTTTGTCGACCACGGCCACGTCGATCGGGTAGCGCATCCCCACCATGTGCACGGAGGGGCACCGCGTGATCCACAGCGCACCGTCCACCCCGTCGGTGCCCAGCAACCCCCTGCGTCGCGCCGCCGTGCTGTCCGCGACGTCGACGGCGGCCACGTCGCGGCCGTCGCACAGCAGGCGCTGCCCACCCGGCCCGAACCGTCGCCCGGTCGCGCGTCTGCCCATCGTGGTCCCTGCTCCTTCGGTCACGGAGTTCCGGACGATATGCCACTATTGCGGCCACCGCTCACACTTCCGGGGGGGAACATGGACATCGGCCTGCTCGCGCGCCTGACGATCTCACTGGCGGTCGGCGCCCTGGTCGGCTGGATGGGTGGCCTGGTCCTGGGCCTGACCGCCAGCAGCGTCACCGCCACCGTCGTGCTGCGCACCCTGCTCAGCCTGGGGATCCTGGCCATCCTCACGCGCGTCCTGGTGCGTCACGCCACGGCCAGCGGCGCCCTGGCGCGCACCGTCGCGGTCGCCGCCGTCCTCTCGTATGCCGTGTCGCCGAGCGCGTGGGAGGGCCGGGCCCTGCTGGGACAGTCGCTCACCGACCCCGGCATCGCGACGGTGGTGATCGACCTCGTCGTGTGGGTCGCCATCGTGGTGCTGTCCGGCCGCTCGGTGCAGCCGCGCCCAGCGGAGGACGCCTACCGCCCGTACGAGACCGCGTGAGGCGGGCTCGGACCCGCTTGGGCCTGACGACGGGCCCGCGGGCCTACGCCGAGCAGCGATGGACAGGGTCAACTGTGGTGAGCAGATCCGTGGGCACCAGGCCCGCGGCCGGGCGACGAGGAACACCACGACCATGAGCGGACGGCTGGGGGGACGACTCCGAGGACGTGGCGGGGCCGGCCCCGGGGGGCGGCTGGGCGACAGCGAGCGTGGGGCGGCGACCCTGGAGACCACCGGTGTCACCATCATCGCCGCCATTCTCGTCGTGGCCCTGCTCACGGCGGTCATGCCGCAGGCCCGCATCATGGGCGAGACCTACAGCTACTGGATCTGCCAGGTCGTGACCTTCGGCCAGGGCTCGTGCACCCCGCCATCGACCTCGCCGGAGGCGCACAAGCCCTCCGAGCCGTGCGTGCTGGCGTCCAACGGCGTCGAGCGCAACGAGAAGATCTCCGTGATCGTGTTCACGGCCAGTGACGGCCGCCGCATCGAGGTCTCCCAGCTGAGCAACGGCGAGTACCGCGTCACCGTCACGGACACGGGAGGGGCCGGTCTCGAGACCGGCGTCGGCGGGGGGTTGAGCATCACCGTCAACGACACGACCGTCGGCGGCAGCGCCGTGGCCAGTGCCGGCGCCTCCCTCGACCTCAAGGCCGGAGACGTGTACTACGCCGACGCCGAAGGCATGCCCGACCTGATGGACGCCCTCATGCAGGACCAGATCAAGGACACCGTGGCCGGTGACGACGGTCCGGTCCGCTGGATCACCGACCAGGCCACCGACCTCGTCGGTGTGAGCAACGACCTTCCCGAGCCCGACGAGGTCTACGCGGAGGGTGGCGTCTCGCTCAACGCCAGCGCCGAGGCCACCGCGGTGGCCGACTCCGGCAAGGCCGGCATCACTGCGTCCGAGATGCTCGGCACCCGCACCAACCGCAACGGCACCACCACCATCTACCTCAAGTCGAGGGTCTCGGGCGAGGCCGGGCTCCAGAGCCTGGGCTTCGACACCGAGAACGACCCACAGTTCCGCGGTGCCCGGCTGGAGGGCACGATCGAGGTCGTCAACGCGGTCACCTTCGACGCCGAGGGCAACATGGTCAGCGTGCAGGCCACCGTCGCAGCGAGCGGCACGTCCTCCGGCATCGCCTCGGCGATGTTCGGCGGCGATGCCGACGATGCCCTCGCCAACCAGGAAAGCGGCGCCCGGATCTACCAGGCCACGTTGCCGCTCAAGGATTCCACCGACCAGGGCGTGGCCGACGGCTACCTCCTGGCCGTCGGGGTCGGTGCGCTCGGCGGGTGGACCAACCCGGCTGTGACCGTCGGCGCCATCTCGGGCCAGCTGAACTTCTTCGCGGCCGCCGCCTATCGCGGCACCATGACCCAGCAGGACTACGACACCAACAGCAACACCATCTTCGGTGTGGACGCGAGCGGCAGGCTGGGCGTCGAGCTCGGCTACTCCGGCAGCGTCAAGGAGGACTCCATGAACATCACCGACGCCCAGTACTTCGACGGCTCTCAGTGGGTCGACTGGCCGGAGTGCGCCGCATGAGCCGTCGCCTCCTGGCCGTGGCACTGCTCGTCGCCACCGCTGCCACGCTCACGGCGTGCGGTGGTGGCGACGACGCGCCTGCCCCCGCCGCCGGTGAGACCGCCTACCTGCCCACCGACAGCCCGACGAAGACGGTGACCATGCTCGAGCCGCCCGCCGACTACAGCAAGATCAGCGGCACCGGGTTCGCGATCTCCGCGCCCGGCGAGTTCCAGCGCCAGGAGAAGACCAGCTCCAACGGTGAGCCGATGCTCGTCCTGGAGAAGCCCTCTGCGGTGCCGGCCCTGCCCCAGCGGGTCGCCGTGATCCGCGACGTGGACCCCAAGTCGCCGGCGTCCGAGCAGTCCTTCGCCCTCGAGGCCGCCAAGAGCGCGGCCGGCCCCGACGGCAAGGCCGAGCGCAGCCAGCTCGCCGCCCCCGAGGGCCAGTCGTCGTTCCTCACGACGTGGAACGAGATGCGACCGGCCGAGGGCGGCTCCACCGTCGAGGTGACCTACTGGCAGCTGATGTACCAGGTGGACGCCACGCTCATCATCAACGTCGTGGCGTTCGCCCCGGCCGAGGAGTTCCAGACGTCCGAGGTGAGCAAGATCCTGCGCACCTTCACCCCGACCCGCGGTGCCTCCGCGTGAGGTTCTCCCCCGCCCAGCGCACCGCGCTGCTGTTCGGCTCGGTCATGCTCGCGATCGCCGCCGTGGTGCTCGCGGGCTTCGCCGTCCTGGTGCCCTCGGGTCCGGACAGCGCGGCGTCGGCCACCGTGGTCGCCGACGCGGGATCCTTCGAGCTCCCGAAGCCGGGGGCGTTCGGCGGTGAGGTGGTCGTCTACGGCAAGGGTGCCGCCGCCGGCACCAGCGCCGCCGACCTCGGCTGCCGGCTGGTGAGCCGTTCCGGTCGGGAGCAGAGCAGCGCCAAGCTCAACAGCCTGACCGTGATCGGCGACCCGCCCGTGACCGTCGACGGCGAGCAGCTGACGCCGCTGTTCGCCGTGCAGTCCTACTCCTCCGGCTCGCGCGTCGAGTGCGACTCCACGGGGTCGGTCGCGCCACTCGCCGTCGGGGACGGCTCGACCTTCGGCGGCAGCGGCGGGCTCGTGCGCGCCCTCGCCGGCGTCGGCGCCGTGACGTCCCTGGTGCTCGCCCTCGTGGGCGTCGCGCTCACCCGCCGCCGGGCCTGACTGACCCGGGAGGAGGTCTGGTCCGGTGCCTGTTCTTGCGCCTGTTGCTCGGCCTGCGGGCGGGCCTGCGGTTGGGCCTGTTCTTGGGTCCGGCGTTGGGTCTGTGGGCCCGGGGCGGACCGGGGCGGCCGCCATACCTTTGCGGTGTTGGAAGGGGGGACCGCCCACGAGTGGCGGGACCCGGCAGGACACCTGGTGCGGCCCACGGGGACCGGGCCGCTCACACCCACTGGACGAAAAGGATGAACGACATGACCAAGGCACTTGCTTCCCTGCAGACCCGGCTCTTCGCGCTGCGCGGTGAGAGGGGCCAGGGCACCCTGGAGTACGTCGGCATGATCATCGTGGCCGCCATCATCGTCGTGGCCGTCCTGGACGCCACCGACTCGATCGACCTCGGCGCGATCTTCTCCGACAACGTCAGCAAGGTCACCGACCGCGGCTGACCCACGCGCGGCACGGGCAAGGGCGGGTCACGGGAAGTCTCCCGTGGCCCGCCCTTCGTCGTGCCGAGTCCCTGGCGGTCGCGCCTACTGCCTGGTCGTCACGGGGACCGACGTGGCGGTGAACCCGGGGATGGTCAGGGTCGCCGCCGTGGTGCCCTCAGGGACGATCTCGAACTCGGCCGACAGCCACACCCCGTCCGGGCCGAGCTGGCGGATCAGCTCGGTGCAGGTGCAGTTCTGAGCCAGCACCGCCTCGCCGTAGCGGTAGTTGCCGGGGTAGAACTTCTGGTCGCCGACCGCGATGTTGACGCCGTCGATGCTCTGGCCGACCTCGTCGTTGCTGAAGATGCCGCCGGCCGCGTTGACCGTCTCCTGCGCAGTGAGTCGCAGGAGCAGGACCGTCGACCCCGTCCCCCGCGTCAGGCTGACAACCTCGGCCGTGGCCGGCACCTTGCGGTCGCCCTGCGCCATGACCGTGCCGGTCTGGGTCGCCACGGGTCTGGCCGCGGCGAAGCCGAGCACCTTGTCGGCCGTGCCGCGGATGGTGTCGTCGCTGGGGGCGGCCGAGGACGTCTCGGAGCCGGACGACGCACCCGACGACGAGCTCGTCGTGGTCGGGCCGGGGTCGTCGCTGCAGCCGGACACGGTGAACAGGGTGGCCAGGGCAAGTGCCCCGGCCAGGAGGCGGGGTGCCCTCAGGGTCGTTGCCACGATCAGGATCCCTTCGGCACGAACGTCACGGAGACCCGGCGGTTGAGCGCCTTGCCCTTGTCGGACTTGTTGGAGGCCACCGGGTTCGACTCACCGCGCCCGGAGGTCTTCAGCGTCACCGGTGCCGTGACCTGCTTGCGCAGGGCGGCCGCCACGGCCTGCGCCCGTTTGACCGAGAGGGCCTGGTTGTAGCTGTTGCTGCCGTCGCTGTCGGTGTAGCCGATGACGGTGACGGTCCCGCCCTTGGCGTTGGCGTTCAGCTGCTCGGCGGCTTCGGCGATCACAGCGCCGGCGCGTGAGGTGAGCGCGGACTTGTCGACGGCGAACAGCACGTCGGCCGCGAGGTTGAGGGTCACCTCGCTCGACTTCTCCTCGGTGACGATCGTGTCGTCCTTGGTGCCCTCCTTGGTGGTCAGCGGGTAGACCGCCTTCTGGGGCTCGAACGAGCTGCTCACCGCCGCGAGGTCCACCTGCGGCCACTGCTGGCCGAGCAGGACGATCCGGTCGTCGGCGGGAGCCGCGGGCTCGAGGAGACCGTCCTGGACGGGGACGTCCTGGATGATCGAGCCGAAACCGAGGCGCACGTCCACCATGGTGACGTCCGCGGGGAGCTCGGGGACGACGGCATACAGGACCGAGACGTCTCCCTTCTCCCCCGAGACCTTGGCCTTGCTGCAGATGCAGGGCTGGCCGTCCCCGGTGATCAGCGGCTCGTACACCTTGCGGCCGACGGGGTCGATGACCGAGACGCCCTTGGGCTCGCCGTGCGAGCCGTAGCGGTCGTAGGCGAACCAGTTGGGCCACACCCCGATGCCACCACTGAGCGGCTTGTCCTTGAGGTCCATCGGGTAGCCGACCGACCAGTAGAGGACGGTGCCCTCTGGCACCCGGCGCACCCCGTGGACCGAGGCCACGGCGCTGCCCTTGTCACTCTGCTGCCGCAGCGTGATGAGGGTCTGGCCGAGCGTCTGGACGTTGTCCACCTCGAGCTTCGCGTCCCGCTCGTCCGCGGCGACCGCTGCAGGGGTCGACAAGGTCGAGGCCAGCACCCCCACCGTGGCCACGAGTCCCAAAAGTCCCAGAGTTCCCCTTCTCATGGCGCAGATCCTAGCGGGATCGTCCCAATCGTCCGCATCACGAGCCCGGTGCCGTCGTGGCCTCAGCGCTTGAGCCGCGGCTTGAGGGTGTCGAGGTCGAGGTGGGAGAGCTGCAGCCGCCCCGTCTCGCCGTCGACGTCGAACTCGGCCCTGAACCCCCCGCAGGTCAGGGTCGAGGTGAAGTCCGGCGGCGGAGGCGGGGTGGGTGGGGTGGACGGGCTCGTCGTCGGCGAGCTGGAGGAGCTGGACGGGCTGGGTGTCGGCGGCTCGTGGTCCTTCCACTCGCAGTCCCCCAGGCCGAGCCCGGTGGAGGCCTCTGCGGCGGCCTCGGCCGGGCCCACGTCGTCGGTCACCGGGTCGAACATGCGCACGGCGACGCGGACCCGGTCGTCGCGGGCGTCGAAGCAGTACTCCGTGAGCGCGGCGTCGTTGCGCTGGGCGAAGTCCTCCGCGTCGGCGCGCCCCAGACCGCACCCGAAGGCGCCGTCGAGACCGCCACGGGAGTGGATGAGCCCGATGATGTCGGGGACGAGGTCGTCGAACGAGGCAGCCCCGGCAAGGGCTGCGGCGTCGGCCGCGCTCTGCGCCTGGGACTTCTCGTCGGCTCCCCGCGACAGCGCGAAGACGCCGATGAGACCCACCGCCACGAGCCCCACGCTGAGGATCATGACCAGCGCGGTGGCCACCTGGCCACGCTCGGAGCCGGGTCGTGCTGTGCGGTTCACGGCGCCCCCCTCGGGCTACGTCTGGGAACGAAGGTGCGGTGGGTGGCCCCGGTTCCCGGGGCCACCCACCGCGCGGTGCTGGGGTCAGCCGCGGTCGGTGACCTTGCTGACGTTGTCGGAGAAGATCGCGCCGAGGTCGATCGAGTCGGTGGCGTCCAGGACGGCCACGACGATGATGGCGGCCACGATGATCATGCCGACGTACTCCAGGGTGCCCTGGCCCCTCTCACCGCGCAGCGCGAAGAGCCGGGTCTGCAGGGAAGCAAGTGCCTTGGTCATGTCGTTCATCCTTTTCGTCCAGTGGGTGTGAGCGGCCCGGTCCCCGTGGGCCGCACCAGGTGTCCTGCCGGGTCCCGCCACTCGTGGGCGGTCCCCCCTTCCAACACCGCAAAGGTATGGCGGCCGCCCCGGTCCGCCCCGGGCCCACAGACCCAACGCCGGACCCAAGAACAGACCCAGGACAGGCCCATCGACATAGGAACAGAGCCGACCGTGCGCCGTCCGCGCGCCCGTCCGTCGGCGTCACCGCTGCCCCGTCGTCCCCAGCCACACGGCGATCGCCTCGGCCCGGCTGGTCACCACGAGTCGTCCGAAGATGCCGTTGATGTGGTTCTTCACCGTCTTCTCGGACAGGAACAGCGTGCCGGCGATCTCGCCGTTGCTCATTCCGCGCGCGATGAGGTCCATCAGCTCGGCCTGGCGCTCACTGAGGCCGAACTGCGCCTGGCGCTCGCGCTGCACCACGGCGGGGTCGGCTGCCGCGGTCGGCGTGCGCAGGGCCTCGAGCGCCTGCCGCGAGAAGGCTCCCCCGCCCAGCACGGCGCCCCTGACCGTCTGCACGAGCGAGCCGGCGTCGAAGGTGCCGTGGACGAGGTAGCCGCTGGCGCCCGCGGCCACGGCCGCCCGGATGTGCTCAGGCTCGTCGGTGAAGGTCAGCATGATGACGGTGGTCAGACCGGCGATGGCCTGTGCGGTCTGCACACCATCACGGCGCGGCATGCGGACGTCGAGCAGCACGACCTCGGGCCGCAGGGCACGCACCATGGACTCGGCGTGGATCCCGTCGCTCGCCTCTCCCACCACCTCGATGAGGTCGGAGGTCTCCAGGAGGCTGCGGAGCCCCTTGCGGACCATGACGTTGTCGTCGACGACCAGGACCCGGGTCGGCGCCTGCGACGCCTCCGGGACGACGAGCGTGAGTTCGTTGTCCGTCATCTGGTGGTGCTCCCCCTGATCACTGTGTGGTCTCCCTGAGCCCGGAAAGTGGTGCCGACATACGCACGGTGGTGCCCTTGCCGACGCGGCTGGCGACATCGGCGTGGCCCCCCATGACCGCCATGCGTTCGGTGTAGCCCCGGACACCGAAGTGCCCGTCGAGCTCGCGCTGGGGAAGGATGGCCGGGTCGAAACCCCTCCCCGCGTCGTGCACGGTGACGACCACGTCGGGCCCCTGCTGCTCCATCGACAGGTCGACGACGGACTGGCCGGAGTGGACGGCTGCGTTGAGCAGGGCCTCGCGGACCGCGGCCAGCAGCTCGTAGCGCACTCCGGGGTCGCTCACGGGGACGGGGTCGAGCTCGCACCGGACCCTGATCCCGTGCTGTTGCCCCATCTCGCGGGCCAGGGTCTGCAGGGTCTGGTCGAAGGGCAGGTCCGGGTTGTCCTGCCGCAGCGCCGACAACAGGGTGCGGAGCTGGACGATGGCCTCCTCCGCGGAGACGGCGATGTCCTCGGCGTGGGTCAGCGCCCGCGCCGGCTCCCGCTCGATCCAGATCGCCAGGGACCGAGCCCCGAGCGCCAGCCCCTGAAGGGTCTTGGCGGTGGAGTCGTGCAGCTCGCGCGCGAGCCTGGACCGCTCCTGGGCGGCGGCCGCGCCGGAGACGAGGTCGCCGAAGGCGCGCTCGGACTGGCGCTTGCGCTCCCCCACGACCCGGAACGCCTGGCCCATGACCACGACCGACATGAAGGTGAGGGGTAGGGCCAGCAGGGTCACGAACGTGGACCGCTCGGCACCGCTCGCGGCGACGACGTAGCCGCCGACCAGGACGACGGTGCACAGGGCCGCGGGCAGCGGCGCCAGCAGCACCCCGATGATCACGCTGCTGCTGAGCGTGGCCAGCACGAGGGGGTTCTCGACGCCGAGGACGAGCATCAGGCCGGTGATCACCAGGATGTCGACGATGGCCAGGATCGGGTGCCGCGCGAGGATCTCGGTCGCCCGGAGCGAACCGAGGCCGGCCATGCTCGTCAGGGCGAGGAAGATGATCGCCGCCAGGGCGACCGGGGTCAGCTCCTGGCCGACGAAGCCGAACAGGCTGGCGAGCAGGGTGAGCAGGCGCAGCACGAAAGAGACCCGGACCAGCGTGCGCAGCTCGGTGACGCGGTCCCCGGACAGCCGCTCCATCTGCGAGGTCGCCACCGTCACGACAACCCCCCGAACAAGGCGCCGAAGTCGATGTTGCTGCCGAGCACGAGGCCGACCAGCAGCAGGATCAGGGTGCCGGGGACGAGGACGATCGAGGTGACGAGGGTGACCCGTGGTGCGATGCGCGCTGCCTGGCGCCGCATCCGCTGGGCGTGCTCGCGGCGCATGTCGAGGGCGATCTGGTTGAGCGCCTCGACCAGGGGTGCACCGAGCTCGTTGGACTGCAGGAACGCGGTGACGAACTGCGCCAGCGCCTCGGAGTCGCTGCGCGACCGCAGCTGCTCGAAGGCGGCGCGGACGCTGGCGCCGTTCTGGATCTGGTTGAGGGTCAGTGCGAACTCGTCGGAGATCGCACCCCCGAAACGCTGCGAGACCCGAAGCAGGGCCGGGCGGAAGGCCACCCCCGCGTTGACGGTGACGGCGAGGATGTCGAGGAAGTCCGGCAGGTCGCGGTCGAGGGACTCGCGCCGCAGCCGACGCACGCGGGCCAGCCGCGACAGGGGCAGGATGGGCGGGGCGACGAGGCACAGCAGCAGACCCTTGACGTTGCCCTCGATGATGAACAGCACGAACGGCGTCAGCAGCAGCAGGGCCCAGAAGACGACCCCGCGCAGGACGGTGTCCACCGTGGTGCCGTCGGGTCGCCCGGCCAGGTCGACCTGGTTCTGGAGCCAGTTCACGGCCCGGGCCGGCAGCCGTCGTCGCACCCGCGGGGCCAGGCTCGTGGCGAGCCGACCGAGTGGGCCCTCGCCGCGGGCTGCGCGCTGCTGCTCGGGGCGCAGGATGACGAGCTCTTCGAGGTTGAGGCCCTCGGCGACGTCGGCGCGCAGGAGCCGGTAGCCGTGGAGGGCGAGCAGGACCGCAGCCGCGACAGCGGCTCCGGGCAGCAGGATGATCAGCAGGCTCACAGGTCGAGCCTGGTCATGCGGCGGATGATGAAGAAGCCGCCGATGAAGAGCCCGAACGACACGACGAGGGCGATCTGGCCGATGATGTTGCCGGTCATCGCCTGGACGGTGCCGGGCTGGATCGCGTTGAGCAGGAACAGCATCCCGCCACCGAGCCCGATGACCATGTAGCCGGTGGCGACCGACTGGGCCAAGGTCGTCCGGATCTCGCGACGGGTCTCCTTGCGCTGCTCCAGGGTGTCGGCGATGTCTCGCAGGGACGTGACGAGGGAGCCACCGCTGCGGGCGCAGACGATGAGCGTCGACAGCAGCACCGACACCTCGCGCGAGGGCAGGCGCCGGCTCATGTCGTCCAGGGCGGTCTCGATGTCGGTGCCGAACCGCAGGGAGTTGGCCACCCGCTGGAGCTCTCCTCGCGCCGGGTCGTCGAGCTCTTCCCCGGCGATGCTCACGGCGGTGGGGATCGACAGACCGGCGTTGGTGGCGTTGGCGAGCACCCGTGCCAGCTCGGGCATCTGGGCGATGAACGCCTCGAGCCGCCGCGCCTTGGCCCGCCGCAGGAAGGCGCGCAGCGCGATCACCCCGGCCGACAGGCCCAGGATCCCGAAGATGGGGGCGAGGGCCGTCCACATGACGTAGCCGACCCCGACGCCTGCGCCGAGCACGATCGACGCGACCACGACCGGGCGGGCGTCGACACCGGCGAGGACGAGCTCGCGGTCGAGGACCTGACCGGGCCGGGTGGTGCGGAACCACCGGTTGGCGCGGTCCAGTGGCGGCAGGTCACTGAGCTCGTCGACACCGGCGGCTGCCGCGGCGATGCGACGACGCTCGGAGGCCAGCGACATGAGGTTGCGGACCCCGACGAGGGCCAGCACCACCGATGCGGCGGCGCCCAGCATGGCCATCACGACCACGGCATGCCTCCGCCCCGGTCGGCCGTGTGTGCCGGGTCCGCGACCACGAAACCCTCCGGGACCGCCTCGCCGGCGTTGCGCAGGCGGGTGGCGAGGGCGGCCGGGACGGCGTGTCGGACGAAGGCGCCCTGCACTCCCGCGGCGTCGACGGCCTGCGAGTCCCAGTGCACGAGGCGAGTCAGCTCGAAGTCCTCCCGTCGCCGCGACGACAGGTAGCCGATGTCGACGATGCGCCGGGAGCCGTCGGGGCTGCGCAACAGCTGCAGGACGATGTCGATCGAGGAGTTGACCTGCTCGCGCAGCGCCTGGAAGGGGATCTCGACGTCGGACATCGACGCGAGCGTCTCCATGCGGGACAAGGCGTCGTCGGTGGTGTTCGCGTGCACCGTGGTCAGCGAGCCGTCGTGGCCGGTGTTCATGGCCTGGAGCATGTCGAGCGCCTCACCCCCACGGCACTCACCCACGATGATGCGGTCGGGCCGCATACGCAGGGCGTTGCGCACGAGGTCACGGATGGTGACCTGGCCCCGGCCCTCCACGTTCGGCGGCCGGGTCTCCAGGCGCACCGTGTGCTCCTGGACGAGGGTGAGCTCGGCGGCGTCCTCGACGCTGACGATGCGCTCGTGGCCGGGGATGAACGCCGACAACGCGTTGAGCATCGTGGTCTTCCCGGAGGCGGTACCACCGGAGACCACGATGTTGAGGCGGGCCCGCACCGCGGCACCGAGCAGCTCTGCCGTGGGCCGGTCGATGGAACCGCGGGCCAGGAGCTCGTCCATGCCGTAGGCCTTGGGAAAGAGCCGGATCGTCATGGTCGGACCGTTGAGCGCCAGCGGCGGCAGGACGACGTTGACCCGGGCGCCGCGCGGTAGGCGGGCGTCCGCCGGAAGGCGCGCGTCGACCATCGGGCTGGACTCGTCGACGCGGCGGTTGACGGTCGAGACGATGCGGTCGATCGTCTGCAGCAGCTGCTCGTTGTTGGTGAAGCCGGAGGGGATGCGCTCGAGCCGACCGAAGCGCTCGACGTAGATGGTGTCGTGGCCGTTGATCATGATCTCGCTGACCGTCGGGTCGGCCAGGATCGGCTCGAGCACACCGAGGCCGACGGCCTCGTCGACCACGCGCCGCACGAGGCTGTTGCGCTCGCGGGTGCTGAGGATGATGCCCTCGCGTGAGACGAGGTGCGCGAGCACCCGCTCGAGGCGGACCCGACGCTGGGACTCGTCGAGACGGCCCAGCTCGTGCAGGTCGACCTCGTCGAGGAGCAGCCGCTTGAGCCGGCGGACCAGGGCCTCGTCCGAGGTCTCCTGCTCGCCGTCGAGGGCTGGTCCCGCGGCGCTGACCCCGGCGAACCCGCTGTACCTGCTGTTGACCACGGCTCAGCCCGTCCTGGGCATGGCGACGCTGCGCTCGACCGTGAACTGCGGGAGCAGGGACACCCGGGGGACCTCGACCCGCAGGACGACGTTCTCGCCCGAGGCGTTGATCGTGGCGATCTTCAGGGCGCCCGGGAGCGCTCCCTCGGCAGCACTGACGGGGTTCTCGCCCAGGCTCTGGGCGCGCGCGGACTGGCGGGCGGCCTTCTCGGTCTGGGACGCCGTCCACCCCGCCACACCGAGCTGGAGGACGAACGTGGCCACCATCACCATGATCGGGACGAGCATGACGACCTCGATGGAGACGCTGCCGCGCTCGCGGGGCCCGGGTCGACCGTTCATCGCTCCTGCACCACGCTCTCGGTCTGGACGACCTGGTTGGGCAGGGCGGCACAGCCCGGGCACAGCACCGGGATGTCGGAGGAGACCCGCACCGAGCTGGAGCCGACGACGCTGACGTGGACCGTGCCACGCATGTTCTCCGGCATCGCCCGCCGTGCCGCGTCGGCCGGGTCCTCCCCGATCGACAGGGCCCGTGCGGCTGCGTTGGCGGCGTGGCCGTTCCACACGAAGGCCAGCGCGGTCAGCCCGACCTGCCAGACGATGAGGCACATCGTGATGACGACCGGGACGAGGCTCACCGTCTCGAGCGCGACCTGCCCGGCCTCGCGGACCGCACGGCGCTCGCGTCGGGTGCGCGGGCGCGCTGCCCTGGACTCCTTCGCGCCCTGGGTGGCGGGGGCGACCGACCGCACGTTGCCGTTGACCCCGACCTCGGCGCCGATCTTCTCCAGCGCCGACCACCACACCGACTCGCGCACCTCCTCGGGGTTGCGGGCGTTCACGCCCCGCTCGAGGCGGCGGAACATCGCCGGCAGCCGGGTGGAGACCATCCGGGCCGACGTGAGCCGGCTGAGGGAGTCGGGGTTGAGCACGTCCTCGCGCGACACACGGTTGACGAGCAGGTGGACCTCGGACTCGCTGCGGACCCCGAGTCCCTCCCAGGCCTGGACCGTCCGGCGCCACGAGCGCATGGCCAGCACGTCGGGGGTGACCACGGCGACGACCTCGTCGGCCACCTCGACGGCGGCGGCCTGGGCCGGCGTCGCGTGCGACCCGCCGTCGACGAGGATCACGTCGAACTCCTGGCGCAGCAGCGACAGGATCGCGCGGATCGCGGACGGGGTGACGAAGTCGGTCTCGTGGATCTCCAGCGGGCTGAGCAGCAGCGAGACCCCGGAGTCGTGCACGACGAGCGCGTCGGTGACGGTGCGCGAGGAGAGGTCCTCGGAGACGCGGGCGACATCGGCGATCGACACCCGCTGGCGGGCCTCGAGGATGCCGGCGACGTCACCGGCCTGCAGGTCGAGGTCGACCAGGCAGACCCGGGTGCCCGGAACCTTGCGCTGGATGTCCATGGCCATGTGGGTGGCGATGGTCGTCGTGCCCACACCGCCCTTGGCGCCGGCGAAGACGGTGATCCGGCCACGTCGACCGAGCTCGCGTGCGGTGTCCTGGGTCGAGCCCGAGATGAGGCCGCCCATCCGCTCGGCCCACGCGGTCGCGGTCGCGAGCTTGGCGACCACGTCCTCATAGGCGAACGGGTAACGCAGGACGCCCTTGACGCCTGCCTCGAAGGCCGCCATCGCCGCCTCGGGGTCGTCGACCGAGCCGATGAGCAGGACCGCCGTGGCCGGTGACCGGAAGACGAGCTCGCGCACCGCGTTGGCCGGGGTGTCCGGGCCGAGCAGGTCGTGGATGAAGACCACGTCGGGCTTCTCGCGGGCCACCATGGCCGACAGCTCCGAGGTGCTCTCGGCGTAGGACGCGACCTCGGTGCCGTCGACCTCGGAGAGACGGTTGCGCAGGTCTGCGGCGACGGACTGGTCGGCCGCGCCGATGATGATCTTGGTCATTTCGGGGCCACCTTGACTGCTTCTCCGCCGAGGTCGCTGGCATCGAACTCGCTCGTCTCGCCGGCGCGGTTCGTGCCGCGGTCGCCGGGCAGCGCCACGAGGCGGACCTCCTGGGCGAAGGCGTTCGCGTAGGTCACGCTGAGGGAGTCGCCCGGCTCGAGCGCCAGGGTCACCGGGATGACGTCCTTGTTGCCGCTGCCGCTGGTCGCGCTGGCGTCGGGCACCGTCTGCTTGCCGCCGATCGACACGATGCGCACGTTGCGCACCAGGACCCGCACCTGCGGCGCCAGGCCCGGGACGTCGGCGAACACCGCATACAGGTCGACGCGGTCACCGGGCCGGACGCGTCCGGCCACGCCGGTCACGCCGTTGACGTTGATCGCGATCTCGCGCTCGGTCGGGCTGAGGTCGGTGGAGGGGATGAGCATGTCCGAGGTGACGATGGTGCCCGCGGCGAGCGGGAAGCCGACCCGCCGGCCTTCGAGCTCACGGATGCTGCTCACGGAGGTCGGTGCCGCCCACCGCTTGGGCACCTCGACGGCCTCGAGGTTGGTGGCGCCGAGCGGCAGGTAGGCGTCGATCGGCTTGGCCACGCGGTAGACCGTGATGCGGGAGCCGACCTGGCTGTCGACCTGGGCGACGTAGCTGCTCACCGCGAAGAACACGGCGACAGCCAGGGCTCCGGCGACGACCAGGAACAGCAGCCCTCGCCGCTGGCGGGGGTTCACAATGAGGCTCCTTGCTCAGGTTGCACGGGCACGGTGTGCCCATAGGGGGCCACTCGACAGAACGGGCAGAACTGCCCCCACACCGGCTGCGCGCAGGTGGGGCAGGAGTCGACGGGGGCCCCGGGGTCCCGGGGGTCCCAGGAGATGACGAACTCGATGGCGGCCGCGGTGCCCCAGACGCGTTCGGCGTCCCCGAGGCCGGCACGCCGGGTGGGACGACGTTCCAGGCCCATGGCGAACAGGGCCGCGATGGCCGGTTCGGGCAGCTCGCCCGTCGCCGTGCAGTCGTACCCGGAGGCCGGCGAGCGGCGGACCGTGACGTCCGGGTCGTGGTCGGGGTCGTGGTCGGGGTCGTGGGAACCATCACGCACGGCCTGCAGACGCTGGCGCGGCTCGACCTGGCCCACCGGAAGGCGGCAGACCCACCCGGGGTCGCCCTTCACCGCGAACCATCCTGAACCACCGGGGACCCAGGACTGCACGTGCTGCACGATGCTCGGCGCAGGCTTGGACAGGCGGGCGACCGAGGGCAGCCAGGCGCCGTACGTGATGGCGTCGAGGCCGCCGAGGATGGCGGCGTGCGCGCCGTTGGAGCTGCCGGCGGCGGTGGCGGTGCGGCCGGCAGTGGCGGTGGTGCCGGCAACCGTGGTGCCGGCGGCGAGCTCGACGGCGCGGACCAGGACCCCGAGGGAGGCCGCGCGGGACTCGACGCGTACGCCCACCTCGGGTCGGGCGGCGGCGATGGCGGACGCGGTGATGTCGGCCGACGCCCGCCCTGCGAGGTCACTGAGGACGAGCACCTGCTCGACGTCCCCGGACAGCACCGCGGGGTCGGTCGCGAGCGCGGCGGCATCGGACGACGAGTGCACGCCCCATGCCCCCCAGGGCGCCTCGTGGCGCTGCTCGTTGACCGAGCCCTCGCCTGCGATGGCGACATAGAGCGCCACACCATCCCCCTACCGTTGCTATCCGTAGAAATGCCCCACAGCACGCGGATCCGCGCATACCCTAGCGGAACAACACGCGCCACTCACCGGGGATCGGAGATGTTGGTCGCCCGTCCAAACCCCTCAGGAGTGATGGTGTCGAGCTCGTCCGCGGGCCGGTTCACGGACAGGTCCCGCCACCGCATGAGGGGCAGGTCGCGCACCCGCCTGCACGACTCCACCAGGCAGCAGCAGCGAAGGATTCTGCTGGGTCTGGTCCTGCTGGCCGTCGGCCTGGCCGTCGTCATCGGCGGCGTGGTGGCCAACAACGTGCCGCCGCCCTCGGCCACCCGGGTCGCGGCTGACGGGGTCACGGCGGTCCCACGCACCTGGTTCTTCCAGAACGAGTGGGTGCTGTTCGGCTCCGTGAGCGACCCCCGACGGGTCCCGGCACCGGCCGTCATCGGCTGCCGCGCCGAGCACGGCATCTCGATCCCGGCGCAGCCCGAGGACCTGACGCGGTACGGCTCGCGGGTCGTCGACGGCCAGCCGGTCTCGGCGATGGTGCTCTTCAGCCACTCCGGCGGAGACGCGGCCATCCGCTGCGACAACGCCTCGGCCCGGGAGCCGTTGTGGCTGATGCAGTCCTCCCCCGCGCCGCCGTTCATGCCCACCGCGATCGTCATCGCCGGGATCCTGCTGCTGGTCGTCAGTGCCCTGGTGCACCCGTCGACCGCCAACCTCCAGCTGCGCCGCCGCCGTCCGCGCGAGGCCCACGGTCGCGGAGCCCGCGCACGCGCGGGGCGACACACCTGAGGGCGGCACACCTGAGGGCGACCCGATCCCGGTGGGCCGACGAGGTCTCAGATCGCGAGAAGGTCCGTCCGGCTGATGGAGCCACCGCGCGACCACCGCTACCGTCGTGGCCAAGGTCATGAGTGTCAGCGCACAGCCCCGGCTTGCTGACCAGCAACCCTCCACCGCGGTGGGGTGCTCCGGGTGACGACCGGGTCGCCTGCACGAGCAGGCGGCAAGCGCGGACCCGAGCACAGCCCGGGTCCCACCGGACCCAGGAGCTGACCTCGATGTCGATCGCGAGCACCCCACCGACCACTCCCCAGAATTCACCGACGAGCTCGCCGGCGAGCGCGCCGCGCCGGACCCAGCGCCCGACACCGCGCCGGACCGCGCCCCTCGCCCACGCCCGCGAGCACCTGCGCGCGGTGCCCCCGCTGGGTACCCCCGACGGCCGGACCGCTGGGCTCCCCGCCGTCGTGTCGGCGGGTCTGCTCGTCCCCACCCTGACCGGTCAGGTCGACTACGCGAACTTCGACCACGCGGCTTCCACCCCGGCGCTGGTCAGCGTCAAGGCCGCCGTCGACAGCGCCCTGCGCACCTACTCCTCGGTGCACCGTGGCAACGGGTATGCGTCCAAGGTCACCAGCGCCTGGTACGAGCAGGCCCGCGAGGAGGTTGCCGCGTTCGTCGGCGCCCGCGACGGTGACCAGGTCGTCTTCACCCGCAACAGCACCGACTCGTTCAACCTGCTCGCCCGCGCCCTGCCCCGCGACACCCAGGTCTTCGTCTTCGAGACCGAGCACCACGCCGCGCTGCTGCCGTGGAAGCCCCGCAACACCACGCGCCTGCCGGTGCCCGCCAGTCCCGCCGACGCCGCGGTGCTGCTGCGGACGGCCCTGGCGAACCGTCACGGCCGGCACCGGCTCGTCGTCCTGACGGGAGCCTCCAACGTCACCGGCGAGGTGTGGCCGATCCGTGAGCTCGCCGCGATCGCCCGCAGGGCCGGCGCACGCGTGGTCCTCGACGCGGCGCAGTACGCCCCGCACCGCCGTGTCGACCTCGCCGACCTCGGTGTCGACTACGTCGTCCTGTCCGGTCACAAGCTGTACGCACCGTTCGGCGCCGGCGTGCTCGCCGGTCGCGCCGACTGGCTCGACACCGCCGCCCCCTACCTCGCCGGCGGCGGAGCCACCAGGACCGTCACCGAGCAGGGCGTCACCTGGCAGACCGGGTCGGCCCGCCACGAGGGTGGCAGCCCGAACGTCATCGGTGCCGTCGCGCTCGCCGCCGCCTGCCACGCCCTGCGGGCCGGCGCCGAAGCCGTCGAGGCCCACGAGACCACCCTGGGCACCGCGCTCATCGAGGGTCTGGGCGCCATCGACGGCGTGGAGACCTACTCCCTGTTCGGGCCGGACCACGAGCGGGTGGCGGTGGCGACGTTCACCATCGACGGGCTCGACAGCTCGCTCGTCTCAGCAGCGCTGTCAGCCGAGCACGGGATCGGGGTGCGGGACGGGAAGTTCTGCGCCCACCTGTGCGTCGACACCCTCTTGGACGACCCGTATGCCACCGGCTCCGGGACCGCGATCCGCGCGAGCGTGGGGCTGGGCACCACCGCCGAGCACGTCGAACGCCTGGTCGCCGCGGTCGGCGACCTCGCCGCGCACGGGCCGCGGGCGGCATACGAGCACTCGGAGCAGGGCTGGCTGCCGGTGGACGACACCCGCGACCTCTCCCCCGCCCGCCCCTGGTAGCCCTGGTCGCCCCGCCCCCGTTTCCCCTACCCCGTTTCCCTACCCGTTTCCCTAACCTCTGCTAGCAAGGGTTGGCTTGATCCGGACACCGTGCACCCTGTCCGGAGTCAGGCAACCTTTGCTAGCAACGGTTGCCAGAACTCGGAGCGGGGCTCGTGGGGCTGGGGGGCTGGGGCTCGGGGCCCGGGGGCCGGTGCGGTCAGGCCTGGATGACGACGGGGATGATCATCGGTCGGCGACGGATCTTGCCGCCGACCCAGCTGCCGACCGCGCGACGCATGACCTGCTCGAGCTGGTGGGAGTCGGTGACCCCGTTGCCCGTCGCCTCGGCCAGGGCCTGCTCGATCTTGGGGCGGACCTGGCTGAAGATCTCGTCGTCCTCGGCGAACCCGCGGGCCTGGATCTCCGGGCCGGCGGCGACCTTGCCGGTGGCGGAGTCCATCACGACGATGACGGAGATGAACCCCTCGTCGCGCAGGATCCGGCGGTCCTTGAGCAGCGCCTCGTCGAACTCGCCGACCGAGGAGCCGTCGACGTAGACGTAGCCGCAGTCGACCGCTCCGACGATGCTCGCCCGACCGTCCACGAGGTCGACCACGACCCCGTCCTCGGCGAGCACCACGCGCTCGCGGGGCACCCCGGTCTGCACGGCGAGCTCGGCGTTCGCCACGAGGTGGCGCCACTCCCCGTGGACCGGCATGACGTTGCGGGGCTTGACGATGTTGTAGCAGTAGAGCAGCTCGCCGGCACTGGCGTGACCCGAGACGTGCACCTTGGCGTTGCCCTTGTGGACGACGTTCGCGCCGAGGCGCATCAGGCCGTTGATGACGCGGTAGACGGCGTTCTCGTTGCCGGGGATCAGCGAGGAGGCCATGAGGACGGTGTCGCCGGGGCCGACGTCGATCCGGTGCTCCCGGTTGGCCATCCGCGACAGCGCCGCCATCGGCTCGCCCTGCGAACCCGTGCAGATGAGGACGACCTGGTGGTCGGGGAACAGGTCGAGCTTCTTGACGTCGACCAGCACGCCGTCGGGGACGTGCAGGTAGCCGAGCTCGGCCGCGATGCCCATGTTGCGCACCATCGAGCGACCGACCATGGCGACCTTGCGACCGGCCTTCTCCGCCGCGTTCAGCACCTGCTGGACGCGGTGCACGTGCGAGGAGAAGCAGGCCACGATGATCCGTCGCTCGGCGTCGCGGAAGACCTTGTCGATCGCCGGCGCGATGTCCTTCTCCGGGGTGGTGAACCCCGGGACCTCGGCGTTGGTCGAGTCGGTCATGAACAGGTCAACGCCCTCCTCGCCGAGGCGGGCGAACGCGCGCAGGTCGGTGAGCCGGTTGTCGAGCGGGAGCTGGTCCATCTTGAAGTCGCCGGTGTGCAGGATGGTGCCGCCGGGGGTGCGGACGAACACCGCGAGCGCGTCCGGGATCGAGTGGTTGACGGCGATGAACTCGCAGTCGAACACGCCAAGCTTCTCGCGCATCCCCTCCTTCACGCCGAGCGTGTAGGGGGTGATGCGGTGCTCCTTGAGCTTGGCCTCGACCAGCGCCAGCGTCAGGGTCGAGCCGACCACCGGTAGGTCGCGCTTGAGCTTGAGCAGGTAGGGCACGGCCCCGATGTGGTCCTCGTGGCCGTGGGTGAGCACGATCGCCTGGACCTGGTCGAGCCGGTCCTCGATGTACTCGAAGTCGGGCAGGATCAGGTCGACGCCCGGGTGGTGGTCCTCGGGGAAGAGCACCCCGCAGTCGATGATGAGCAGCTGCCCCGCGTGCTCGATGACCGCCATGTTGCGGCCGACCTCGCCCAGGCCACCGAGGGCCACCACCCGGACACCGGCGGGGTCGAGCGCCGGGGGCAGGGTGAGCTCGGGGTGCGGGTGGCTCACAGCAGTCCCGACTGCTTCATCCCGGCGCGCAGGAGCTCGAGGTGCTCCGGCGGCGACTGCACCAACGGGAGGCGCACGGTCGCGTGCTCGATCACCCCCAGCTCGACGAGGGCGGCCTTGGCCATGATGGCGCCCTGCGACGTGCTCATGATGGCGTCCACGGCAGGGACCAGCCGCTGGTGGATCTCCCGGGCGGAGGTCAGGTCGCCGCGGTCGACCGCCGCGATCATCGCGGCGTACTCACGTCCGGCCACGTGCCCCACGACCGACACCGCACCCACGGCGCCCTGGGCCAGGTGGGCGAGCGTGAGGACGTCGTCGCCGCTGAACCAGATGAGGTCGGTCGTGGCCATGACCTGCGTGGAGGCCCAGAGGTCGCCCTTGGCGTCCTTGACCGCGACGATGCTCGGCACCGTGGCCAGCTCGCGCAGGGTCTCGGACTCGAAGGGGATGCCGGTGCGCCCCGGGATGTCGTAGAGCATCACCGGCAGGTCGGTGACCCCGGCCACCGCACGGCAGTGCGCGACGACCCCGGCCTGGGTGGGCTTGTTGTAGTAGGGGGTGACGAGCAGCAGCCCGGTCGCTCCGGCGTGCTGGGCGCGGGCGGCCATCTCGACGCTGTGGGCGGTCGCGTTCGAACCGACCCCGGCGACGACGGCAGCGCGTCCACCGACGGCCTCGGCCACGAGGCTGACCATCTCGAGGCTCTCGTCGTCACTGAGGGTGGCGGACTCACCCGTGGTGCCGTTGACGACGATGCCGTCGTGCCCGCTCTCCACGAGGTGCTCGGCCAGACGCCTGGCACCCTCGGCGTCGAGGCTGCCGTCGGGCCGCATCGGGCTGACCATGGCTGTCAGGAGGCGCCCGAAGGGCGACGCTGTGCTCATACCCGCAGGCTATCGCCCCGAGGTGCCCAGACCGACCCTCGGTATGGCGCCGAGCCGGGTCGGTGTGCGGTGTTAGGTTTCGGTCGTGCAGCAGTACCTGGACCTCCTCGACCACGTGATGACGACCGGGACCGACAAGCCCGACCGGACGGGGACGGGCACGCGCTCGGTCTTCGGCTACCAGATGCGCTTCGACCTCTCCGAGGGCTTCCCGGTCCTGACGACCAAGAAGCTGCACCTCAAGTCGATCATCGGTGAGCTGCTGTGGTTCCTGCGCGGCGACTCCAACGTGCGGTGGCTGCAGGAGCGGGGCATCTCGATCTGGGACGAGTGGGCCGACGAGAACGGTGACCTCGGCCCGGTCTACGGCTACCAGTGGCGGTCGTGGCCGACCCCTGACGGTGGCCACGTCGACCAGATCGCCAAGGTCATCGAGGCGATCCGCACCAACCCCGACTCGCGACGCCACATCGTCTCGGCGTGGAACGTCGCCGATGTCGACTCGATGGCCCTGCCGCCGTGCCACACGATGTTCCAGTTCTACGTCGCCAACGGCAGGCTCTCCTGCCAGCTCTACCAGCGCTCGGCCGACATCTTCCTGGGCGTGCCCTTCAACATCGCGTCGTACGCCCTGCTCACGATGATGGTGGCCCAGGTCTGCGACCTCGAGCCGGGCGACTTCGTGCACACCCTCGGCGACGCCCACCTCTACTCCAACCACGTCGAGCAGGCCAAGCTCCAGCTGACCCGTGAGCCGCTCCCCCTGCCCCGAATGGTGATCGCGGCGGGCAGGCAGATCGACGAGTTCGACCTCGGCGACTTCGAGCTCGTCGGCTACGAGGCGCACCCGTCCATCAAGGCGCCCATCGCCGTCTGAGGTCGGCGTCCACGGCATACCCTTGTCGCCATGACGAACGTGACCCTCATCGCTGCGGTCGGGCGCAACGGTGTCATCGGTGCCGGCAACGCCATGCCGTGGCACCTGCCCGAGGACTTCGCCTTCTTCAAGCGCACCACCATGGGCCACCCGATGATCATGGGGCGCAAGACCTTCGACTCCATCGGCCGCGTGCTGCCGGGTCGTCGGACCATCGTCGTGACCCACCAGGCCGACTGGTCGCACTCCGACGTCGAGACCGCGCACTCCCTGAGTGAGGCGTTGTCGCTGGCCGGCCCGGTGGGCGAGGTCTACGTCTGCGGTGGTGGGCAGGTGTACGCCGAGGCGATGCCCTGGGCGCACCGGCTCCTGGTCACCGAGGTCGACCAGTCCCCCGAGGGTGACGTGCGGTTCCCGCAGATCGACCCAGCGCAGTGGCAGGAGACCGCGCGCGAGGACCGCGACGGGTTCAGCTGGGTCACCTACGAGCGCCACCGACCCGAGCGCCCCTGACCCGAGCGCCCCTGACACGTACGCCCGGGACACGTACGCCCGGGACACGTACGCCCGGGACCGGGTGCGCCCGGGACCGGGTGCGCCCGGGTCCGGGTGCGAGGATGGCCGACATGAGCCCCGCGCACGACCACGACCACAGCCACGAGCACGACCAGGCCCGGGGCCCGCTGGCCGACGCGAGTGTGCGCACCGCCCGCGAGACCGATGCGCCGGCCGTGGGGTTCGTGCAGGCCGTGGTGTGGCGCGAGGCGTATGCGGGGGTGGTGCCCGAGGAGGTGCTGGCGGCGTTCGAGCCGAATGCCTTCGCGAGCGCGTGGCGCCAGTCCCTGTCCGCCCCTCCCCAGGGGGTGTACCGCCTGCTCGCGGCCTGTGCCGGTGACCAGGTCGTCGGTTTCGCCTCGATCGGCCCGAGCCAGGACCCGGACGCCTCCGAGACCACCGGCGAGGTCGCGGCCCTGGGTGTCCACCCCCAGGCCCGCCGCGCCGGCCACGGCTCGCGGCTGCTCAACGCCGCCGTCGACACGTTGCGCGGCGCCGGTGCCGACACCCTGCACGTCTGGGCGCTGTCCACCGACGAGCAGACCAGGGCCTTCCTGACGGCCTCGGGCCTGCATCCCGACGGCGCCTTCCGCGACCGCGTCGTCTCCCCCGAGGGGGACACCGCCCGCGAGGTCCGTCTCGTGGCCGACATCCGACCCGACGGCGAGCCCGCCGCCCCGTGACCGGCGTCCTCACGCCGCAGCGCCGCCGCGCCGTGCTGCGGCAGTCGCTGTCCGTCGCGGTTGCCACCGGGGCGTACGGCGTCAGCTTCGGAGCGCTGTCGGTGGCGGCAGGTCTGTCGATCCTGCAGACCCAGGTGCTGTCGCTGGTGCTGTTCTCCGGCGGGTCGCAGTTCGCCTTCGTGGGCGTCCTGGCCGCCGGACCGGCCGGGGCACCAGCCGCCATCGCCACCTCCACCCTGCTCGGGGTGCGCAACGGCCTCTACGGCCTGCAGGTGTCGCGTCTGCTCGACGTGCGCGGGATGCGCCGGGTGGCTGCCGCCCACCTCACCATCGACGAGTCGACCGCGGTGGGGGTCGCCCAGCCCGAGGCGGTCGCCGCTCGGGTGGGGTTCTGGGCCACCGGCATCGGTGTCTTCGTCCTGTGGAACCTCGCCACCCTCCTGGGCGCCCTCGCCGGTGGCGCCATGGGCGACCCGCGCACCTATGGCCTCGACGCCGCCGCAGCAGCCGCGTTCTGCGCCCTGCTCTGGCCGCGGCTGAGGTCTGCGGACGCCTACGCCATCGCCGCGGCCTCCGCTGTCGTCGCCGTCCTGCTCGCACCCCACGCCCCCGCCGGCGTACCGGTGCTCGTCGCCGCCGGCACCGCCCTGGCCGCGGGCCTGTGGCGCCGGGCCCACCAGGACCCGCCCCCACCACACCACTGGGTCGGCGAGCAGGAGCCGGGGTGAGCACGTGGACCGCCATCCTGGTCGCGTCCGCGCTGGCCTTCGCGCTCAAGTACGTCGGGCACCTGGTGCCGGCCACGTGGCTCGACGGCGTCCGCACGACCCGGGTCACCTCGGCGCTGCCGATCGCCCTGCTCGCCGCCCTCGTCGGCGTCCAGACCCTGACCAGCGCCTCGGGCGGGATCGTCCTCGACTCGCGCGCGGCGGCCGTGGCCGTGGCGGTCCTCGCGCTCGTGCTGCGGGCACCGTTCATCGTCGTGGTGGTGCTCGCGGCGGCCGTCGCGGCCGGCCTGCGCCTGCTCGGGCTCCCCTAGTCCGCGTCGGCCGGCGGGCTGTCCCGGCAGCAACCGCCTCGCGGACTCACGGCCACTCGAGGGAGTCCTCGACGAACCGGTCACCGGTCTGGATCCCCACCACGCAGAACACCACGCCGCCGGGGTCCGCCATGATCACGTACCCCTCGCGCTGCTCGACCACCGTGGCCCCGAGCGCGCAGAGCCGGGCCACCTCGGCCGGTACGTCGTCGGACTCGATGTCGAGGTGGACGCGCGGACCGCCCTCGTCCAGGCGTTGGACCTCGAGGTTGAGGCCGCCGACCTCCCCCACCGAGGCGTACGGGCCCTCGTGGGTGGGGCGGACCCCCTGCGCACCGGCCCAGAACGCCAGGCTCTGGTCGAAGTGCTCCGGGCCGTGGTCGATCAGGACGATGCCGATGCGTGAACGATGCATGCCCCCACCGTAGGCGCGGTGGCGCAACCGCGGTGGCGAGCAGGCGGCATACCCCGGGTCCCGTCGGGGCGACGACGCTCAGTGCTGGGTGGCCCGCCAGGCGCGGACGGCCGCGCGGTAGTGGGCCTGCTCGCCCTTGCGGTCCTTGGCGACGCGGCAGGTCTCGGCCTGTTCGAGCTCGCTGGCCCAGTCACCCTCGGCACCGGACTGCCTGGCCTGGGCCATCATCCGCGACCCGTCACGGGCCATCAGGACCAGCGGCAGGATCGCCAGCAGGGCCACCAGCGGGATGAGGATGACCCCGAGCCCCAGCAGGACCGAGGCCGGGCGGCCGTCGCCGATGAGCTCGACGCCTCGCCAGCCGATCGTGGCGGAGTAGAACACCAGCACCACGAGGGTGACCAGCGCGGTGACCTTCTCGCGCACTCAGTCGTCCAGACCGAGGAAGTGCTCGAGCCCCACGGTGAGCCCGGGATGGTCGCCCACCGCCCGCACCCCGGCGAGGACGCCCGGCATGAACGACGTCCGGTCGAAGGAGTCGTGGCGCAGCGTGAGCAGCTCCCCCTCCCCGCCGAGCAGCACCTCCTGGTGGGCGACGAGGCCGCGCAGCCGCACCGAGTGCACCGGTATGCCGTCGACCCGGGCCCCGCGCGCACCGTCCGGGTCCTGCGTGGTCGCGTCCGGGACGTCGCCGACGCCGGCGTCGGCTCGCGCCGCGGCGATGAGGGAGGCGGTCCGGGCGGCGGTGCCCGAGGGTGCGTCCACCTTGGCCGGGTGGTGCAGCTCGATGACCTCGACGGACTCGTAGAAGCGGGCGGCCTGCTGGGCGAAGCGCATCATCAGGATCGCACCGATGGCGAAGTTGGGGGCGACGAGGACACCGACGTCGGGCCGGTCGGCCAGGGTGTCGCGCAGGGCCTGCAGACGGGTCTGGTCCCACCCCGTCGTGCCCACGACCACGTGCACCCCCTGCTCGACGCAGTGCGCGACGTTGGCCGGCGAGGCCTCGGGCACGGAGAACTCCACGACGACGTGGGCGCCGGCGAGGTCCCCGAGGTCGTCGCCCTGGTCGAACCGGCCCACCAGCTCGAGGTCGTCGGCATCCTCGACGGCGTGGCACACCTGCGTGCCCATCCGTCCGGCTGCACCGATCACGGCCACCTTGATCGTCTCGCTCACGGTCGCCAGCGTAGCGATGGCGGGCCCGTCCCCGAGGGGGCGGACCCGCCACCGGCGTCCCTGCGTGCTCGGACGGCTACTTCACGAAGGCCTTGAGGCCCAGGACGACCGGGTCGTGGTCCGAGGACCGGTACGGGCCCGGGTCGTGGAAGTCGGTCGCGTGGTAGTTGTACCGGCTGTACTCCAGGGCCAGGGACTCGCCGGAGTTGATGTTCCAGTGGTCGGCACCCGTGGCCATCCTCAGCGCCGCGGCGTTGACGAGGATGTGGTCCAGCGACCCGGCCAGGCCCGAGAACGAGTACGAGTACTGCCCCTGGTCGAACTTCGGGCCCACGTTGGTGTAGCCGGCCTTGTAGAGGACGTCGAGCGGGTCCTCCAGCGTGTACGAGTTGTAGTCACCGGCCATGACCACGGCCTTGGTGCTGGTCTCCTCGACCGCCGTGGGCACCCAGTCCCGCAGGGCCTGCGCCTGCAGGATGCGCGAGGTCACCGAGGACCCCTGGCCGTCGCCGGAGTCCTCGTCACCGGGGAACGGCCCGGGCGAGCCCTTGGACTTGAAGTGGTTGACCACGAAGAGGAACTTGTCGCCCTTGCCGTGCTTGGCCTTGAACACCTGGGCGATCGGCTCACGGGCGTTGGCGAAGGCCTGGCCCTGCTCGCTGGCCGTGCCCAGGGCGCGCGACCGGTCGACGCGCATGACGTTGGCCGGCTTGTAGATGATCGCGTTGGTGATGAAGTCCTGCAGGTCGATCGAGGGCAGCTCGGCCGACGAGGGCACGAAGGCCCAGGTGCCGACCCCGGCCTGGGCGTTCAGCGCGTCCACGAGGCGCGACAGGCTCGCGTCGCGGTCGTGCCCGAGCTTGGCAGAGTTCTCGATCTCCATGAGGCCGACGACGTCTGCCCCGAGGGCGTTGATGGCGCTGACCTCCTTCTCCTGCTGGCGCATGAGGTCGCCCGCGTCCCAGGCTCCGCGGCGGTCGCAGCCGTCGCGGACCGTGTTGCCGCTGCTGTCGCGGTCGTAGTACGCGGTGCAGGCCGGGTCGGCGTCACCGAGGTCGGTGAAGTAGTTCAGGACGTTGAACGAGGCGACCTTGAGGTCCGGACGACCGAGCTGGCTGAGGTCAGCCGCGTCGGGCGCGGGGGTGCGGGTGTTGGTGAAGGTCGCCGGAGAACCGGCGTTGTCCGGACCCAGGACCGGCGCGGTCGGCTGGAAGCGCCACAGGTTGAACCGGTAGTCGACGACGACAGGGGCCGTGAAGGTGACCGGTGCCCCGACGCGCACCGGGGCCGTGGTCGAGACGTAGGCCGGGGTCTGGTCGGCGTTGAGCAGGCACGGCACCGGTCGCTCGCCACAGGTGGTCCGGGAGTAGCTGCTCGCGGTGAAGTTGCTCGACGAGCCGTCGTCGAGGGTCACCTTGCGAGCCGCGTTGTCGGCGTCCACCGCCCTGGCCGCCTCCGAGCCCGGAGGCGCGACGTCGGTGCTCTGCAGCAGCGGGGTGCTGCCGACCGCGAGGCCGACCTCACCGAACTGGTTGGTCGCGAAGGTGTTGGTCACCGTGTAGGCGCCGGTGGGCGCGAACAGCATGCCCTCGATGGACTCGCGGGCGGCGTCCGTGGTCGGCCACGAGGTGGCCAGCGCCTGGACGGGGCTGAAGTCGCTGCCCGCGTCGACGACGTCGGCGCCGTCGGCGGAGATCTCGGTCAGGCCGTTGAACTCGCTGACCTTGCCCGTGACCTGGACGAAGTTGCCCACCACGGCATCGGGGTCCAGCTCCCCGAACTGGAAGACGAAGACACCGTCGGAGGCGCCGTCCGTGCGGGGCTCGGGGCCGGTGCCCTGGGTCTGCAGGAAGAAGCCCCGCAGACCGCCCACCGGGTAGGCCCCGGTGACGACGCCCTCGACGACGACCGTCTCGCCGACCAGGGGTGAGGTCGAGCCGGTGCCCTGGACCTCGGCGATGGTGGCAGCGCGTGGCCCGGTCGGGGCCGGCACACAGGCGGCGCCGCACGCCACGGGGGTGGGTGCGGCGAGGACGAAGTCGGCCCGGTTGTCGGCCGTGTTGACCGGGGACGGGGTGGCCCTGCGCGAGGCGCCGAGGCTGTTCGACGTGGTCGAGGTCGAACCGGTGCCCGCGTAGTCGTTGGCCGCCGAGCCGTAGCCGACGAAGTCCACGACCTGCGGGAGGCCGGAGCAGGCAGTGGCACCGGTCTTGGCGGTGCAGCCGGTGAGTGGGGCGACCGAGCTGACCAGCGCGACCTTGCCCGCCCCGCCGGCCATCGCGATGTTGCCCTCGGCGTCGAACGGCACCTCCTCGGTGCCGCCCGAGCCGGCGCCCTCCCGGACGACGTAGGTCGCACCGGCGGGCAGGGTGCCGGACAGCGCCGTCACCGTGTAGCTGAGGCTGGTCGACGAGGCGTACTGCACGGACCAGCCGTCGAGCTCCACCGGCGCGCTGCTGGTGTTCACCAGCTCGATGAAGTCGTTCTTGTAGGTGGCGCCGGTGTTGCCACCGCCGCCGTACACCTCGTTGATCACGACACTGGCTGTCGGTGACGGCGCGGCTTGCGCACTCGTCGCGACGGCGACCACACCAGCGGTCAGCGCCATCGCACCGGCCGCCCCGATCAGTTGCTTGCGGCGTTCGCCCACAGCAGTCCTCCACACCCGAGTTGTCCTCGAACAAAGTCGCGCCGACCAGGGATGCGGATTCGGCGCCAAGAGTGCAGTCAAACACGGACAGAACGCCAAGGGGAGGCCTGGAAGACGTCCATCAGGTAAAGGTCAGGTCAGGTTCTCCCACGGGACCTCGGCATCGGCGAGCTTCGCCTGGTCGACCTTGGCACGGGAACGGATCAGTCCCTTGACGGCGTCGCCGACGTCCCACACGTTGACGTTCATGCCGGCGGTGACCCTCCCGTCGCGCAGCCAGAACGCCACGAACTCCCGCCCCCCGAGGTCGCCGCGGACCACGACGTCGTCGTCGGGGCCGCCGAGCCCGTGGTACTCCATGCCGAGGTCGTACTGGTCGGTGTAGAAGAACGGCAGCTCGGCCTCCGGGCCGGCCTGGTCGAGCATCGCCGCTGCCACGAGGTCGGGCTGGTTGAGCGCGTGGGCCCAGTGCTCGACGCGCACCCGGCGACCCAGGAAGGGGTGGTCGACGTTCGCCACGTCGCCGGCCACGAAGATGTCGGGGTCGCTGGTGCACCCCCGCGCGTCGCCCACGATCCCGTTGTCGACCTCGAGCCCGGCCTCCTGCGCCAGGCCGGTGTTCGGGGTGGCCCCGATCCCCACGACCACGACGTCCGCCGGGACCGTCGACCCGTCGCCGAGCCGGACGCCGGTGACGGTGCCCGCCTCCCCCACCAGCTCCTGCACGTGCACGCCGGTGCGCAGGTCCACCCCGTGCTCACGGTGCAGGTCGGCGAACACCGCAGCGACCGTGGGTCCGAGCACCCGCACCAGGGGCAGGTCGAGGGACTCCAGGACGGTGACCGTGGCACCGGCCTCACGGGCTGCTGCGGCCACCTCGAGCCCGATCCAGCCACCCCCGACGAGGACGACCTCGGCCTCGGGCTCGAGCGCCTCGCGCAGCCGGTCACTGTCCTCGATGGTCCGCAGGGAGAGCACCCCGGCGAGGTCGACGCCGGGGAGGTCGAGGTGGCGCGGCGAGCTGCCTGTGGCGAGCAGGAGCCGGTCCCACCCGACCCGCTCTCCAGCGGCGGTCACCACCACCCGTCCGTCGCGGTCGATCGCCGTGACGACGGTGCCGGTTCGCACGTCGACGTCGTGGGCGGCATACCAGTGCGCGTCGTGGACGTATGCGTCGTCGAGGCCCTCCCCCGTCTTGAGGTAGCCCTTGGACAGGGGCGGTCGCTCGTACGGGAGGTGGTCCTCACCGGCCAGCAGCACGAGGCGGCCCTCGAACCCACGGTCCCGCAGGGCCTGCACCGCCTTGGCCCCGGCGAGCCCGCCTCCGACCACCACGAACGTGCGCTCAGCAGCCATGGGCCCAGCCTTCGGCCCTGCGGCCTCGGGCGCAACCCCCCACGGCGAACGGGCCGGCACACCGTGAGGTGTACCGGCCCGTTCGGGACGTGCTGGGGTCGGACGTCAGCTGGCGGCGTCCTCGGACGAGGCCGGAGCCGCGCCCTCGGGGGCGTCGCCCCGGTCGCCACGCTCGCCACCACGACGACGGCGGTTGCGGCTGCGACCACCGTCACGACGGTCCCCGCGCTCCTCACCGGAGTCGGTCGAGTCGGTCGACCCGGTCGAGTCGTTCGAGCTGCCGGAGTCGGTCGAGTCGCTGGTGTCGTCGGAGCCCGACGCGTCAGCGGCGTGGTCACCGGCGTCCGCGGCGGGGGCGGCGTCGCCACCCTCACCCTCGGGCATCACGGCGGCCAGCGACAGCTTCCCGCGCGGGTCGACCTCCTTGAGCTCGACCTGGACCTTCTGGCCGACGGCGAGGACGTCGTCGACGTTGTCGATCCGCTTGCCACCGACGAGCTTGCGCACCTCGGAGATGTGCAGCAGGCCGTCCTTGCCGGGCAGCAGGGAGATGAACGCACCGAACGTCGTGGTCTTGACCACGGTGCCCAGGAAGCGCTCGCCGACCTCCGGCATCTGCGGGTTGGCGATGGCGTTGACCATCGCACGAGCCGCTTCGGCCGACGGACCGTCGGTCGCGCCGATGTAGACCGTGCCGTCGTCCTCGATGGAGATCTGGGCGCCGGTCTCGTCCTGGATCTGGTTGATCATCTTGCCCTTCGGCCCGATGACCTCGCCGATCTTGTCGACGGGGACCTGCACCGAGATGACGCGAGGAGCGAAGGGGCTCATCTCGTCCGGCACGTCGATGGCCTCGTTCATGACGTCGAGGATGTGCAGGCGCGCGTCGCGGGCCTGGGTCAGCGCACCGGCCAGCACCGAGGCGGGGATGCCGTCGAGCTTGGTGTCGAGCTGGATGGCCGTGACGAACTCGCGGGTACCGGCAACCTTGAAGTCCATGTCACCGAACGCGTCCTCGGCGCCGAGGATGTCGGTCAGCGCGGCGTACTGCGTCTGGCCGTCGACCTCGTCGGAGACCAGGCCCATGGCGATGCCGGCGACCGGTGCGCGCAGCGGCACACCGGCGTTGAGCAGGGACAGGGTCGAGGCGCAGACCGAGCCCATCGACGTCGAGCCGTTCGAGCTCAGCGCCTCGGACACCTGGCGGATCGCGTAGGGGAACTCCTCACGCGTCGGCAGCACGGGCATGAGCGCCCGCTCCGCCAGCGCCCCGTGGCCGATCTCGCGACGCTTGGGCGAACCCACGCGACCGGTCTCACCGGTGGAGTAGGGCGGGAAGTTGTAGTTGTGCATGTAGCGCTTGCGCGTCACCGGGGACAGCGTGTCGAGCTGCTGCTCCATGCGGAGCATGTTCAGCGTGGTGACACCCATGATCTGGGTCTCGCCGCGCTCGAACAGCGCCGAGCCGTGCACGCGGGGCAGGACCTCGACCTCGGCGCCGAGGGCGCGGATGTCGGCGAGGCCACGGCCGTCGATGCGGACCTTGTCGCGCAGGATGCGCTGACGGATCAGCTTCTTCTGCACCGACTTGTAGGCCGCCGAGATCTCCTTGTCGCGACCAGCGAACTGCTGGCCCTCACCGGAGAGGGACGCCTTGACGGCAGCCTTGATCTCGTCGATGCGCTCCTCGCGCTCCTGCTTGCCGGCGATGGCGAGCGCCTGCGTCAGGTCGGCCGAGGTCGCTGCCTCGACGGCTGCATACGCGTCGTCCTCGTAGTCGAGGAAGATCGGGAACTCCTGGACGGGCTTGGCGGACTTGCTCGCCAGCTCGGCCTGGGCCTCGCAGAGGACCTTGATGAACTTCTTGGCGGCCTCGAGGCCCTCGGCGACGACCTCTTCGGTCGGCGCCTGCTTGCCCTCGTTCTTGACCAGGTCCCAGGTCTGCTCGGTGGACTCGGCCTCGACCATCATGATGGCGACGTCGTCACCCGCGACGCGGCCGGCGACGACCATGTCGAACGTCGAGCGCTCGATGTCGGAGAAGTTCGGGAAGGCCACCCACTGGTCGCCGATCAGGGAGACGCGGACGCCACCGATCGGACCGGAGAAGGGCAGACCCGAGATCTGGGTCGAGGCGCTGGCCGCGTTGATGGCGAGCACGTCGTACTGGTGGTCGGGGTTGAGCGCCAGCACGGTGATGACGACCTGGACCTCGTTGCGCAGACCCTTGGTGAAGGTCGGGCGCAGCGGGCGGTCGATCAGGCGGCAGGTGAGGATGGCGTCGGTCGAGGGGCGGCCCTCGCGACGGAAGAACGAGCCGGGGATCTTGCCCGCGGCATACATCCGCTCCTCGACGTCGACCGTCAGGGGGAAGAAGTCGAATCCCTCGCGCGGGTGCTTCCCGGCGGTGGTGGTGGAGAGGAGCATGGTGTCCTCATCCAGGTAGGCGGCGACAGCGCCACCGGACTGCTTGGCCAGGCGTCCGGTCTCGAACCGGACCGTACGGGTGCCGAACGAGCCGTTGTCGATGGTGGCTTCGGCGAACTGAATCTCTGGACCCTCCATTGGGCCCTCCTTCTTTTATCTCAGCATCCACGTGCATCGTCGTTGTGCACGGGCTTTCTTCTGGTGGTTCGCGCAGGCGGTGACGCCTGCGGGGTGGTGCGGGCGGCAGCGATGCCGGCCCCATGCGAGAGGGACGGCCCTCGTGGTGAGGACCGTCCCTGTCGGATGCTTAGCGGCGCAGACCGAGGCGCTTGATCAGCGAGCGGTAACGCTCGACGTCGACGCTCTCGAGGTAGCGCAGGAGCCGGCGGCGCTGACCCACGAGGAGCAGCAGGCCGCGGCGGCTGTGGTGGTCGTGCTTGTGCTGGCGCGAGTGCTCGGTGAGGTCGAGGATGCGCTGCGTGAGCATCGCGATCTGGACCTCGGGGGAGCCGGTGTCGCCCTCGTGCGTGGCGTGCTCGGCCATGATCTTCTGCTTGACTTCAGTGCTCAACGGCATGGGTCGACGCTGCTCCTTCGTGGAATCGTTGCGCGGTGCCTCAGGGCTGGTTCACCTGGGCGCTCTGGATCCGCGGCCGGTCTACGGCGAGGTCAAGGCTACCAGCGGGTCACGGCGCACCCTAATCGCTGCAGGCGTTCTCCCCCGGGCACTCGACCGAGCACCTCACCGAGCACCTCACCGAGCCGTGGGTGGGGGGCCGGGTAGGGGCCCGGGTGGGGGCCTGGATGGCGGCGTGGTCCTGGGTGTCCCGGGTGTCCGGGCGCTCGCCATCCTCCGCGCGGCCCCGGCGGTGAGCAGCCCTCGCCGCCGCACCACGAGCTCGAACTCGGTGGGGTGGTCGCGGCTGTCCGGGCCGGCGTCCGTCACCTCGTCCGAACCCCTGAGGTGGTACCAGGCCCGAGGTGCCGCGCGGTCGTAGCGCGGAGCTCGCAACGCCTCCCTCGGCAGCCGATCCGGGGGCTGGACCTCGAGGTGCGCCGGGAACCGGCGCCCGGCGTTGTCACGCACGGCGTTCGTGGGGAACGGCAGCACCTCCTCGCCTGCTGCGTCGAGCACTGCCAGCCGCAGGCCAGCGATGGACAGGACGGCAGCCAGCACCGATTCGGGTACCCGCCGGGTGCCGCCTTCGTAGCCGGCCAGCGTCGACTGGGCAACGTCCACCCGGGCTGCCATCTCGCGCTGGCTGAGCCCGACCCGGCGCCGAGCCCGCACCAGGTAACCCACCGCATCGAACTCACTCATGGAACGTCCCCCTGTCAGCCGCCGTCGACCACGTCTGCCTCGGACAGCAGCATGGTGCAGGGGTATGACACCGCTCGTGCAGTCACCACGTCCTCGCGCAACGTCCTCGCCGCCTCACCGTCGCAACGTCCGCGGCGCATCACCGTCGCAACGTCCTCGGCGCCGCGTTCTCGCAGCGTCACCGACGCCGCGCCGTCGCAACGTCCTCGACGCCGCGCCCTCGCAACGTCCTCGGGACTACATCCTCCGGACAGCACCCGAGACACCGCACCCCGAAGGACCACGTGGTCAGGCGCTACGTCACTGATCGCCGGCTGCGTTCAGTGACGTAGTCCCGTGCCCCTGCCCAGGTGCTGTGGGCGGTCGCAACGCGCGCGGGCTGGCGGGCTGGCGGGCTGGCGGGCTGGCGGGCTGGCGGGCTGGGCATCAAGAGGGTGGAGACGGGCATCAAGAGGTTAGGCACGGGCATCAAGAGGTTAGGCACGGGCATCAAGCAGGCAGGCGGACGAGGAACGGTGTCGACGACGTCACTGATCGCCGGGTGCGTTCAGTGACGTAGTCCCGTCCACCCCACCCCAGAGCTGCGGGTGGTCGCGCCGCACGCGGGAGGGGACCGGTGCGGGCGTCGTCCACTCGTCGGCGAGGACGGCGTAGATCGCCAGGTCGGTCCAGCGCTGCTTGAACCATGACGCCTGGACGAACAACGCCTCGCGCCGCATGCCGAGGCGCTCGCAGATCCGCGCGGAGGCCGTGTTCGCGGGGTCGAGCTGGGCCCAGACCCGGTGTACCCCCACCTCATCGAACGCCGCACCCATGATCGCCCGGGCGGCCTCGGTGGCATAGCCGTGACCGGCGACGTCGGGGGCGAAGACCCACCCGATCTCCGCCTGACGACCGTCCTTGCCGTCGAGGCCGTCGAGATGGATCAGGACGTCGCCGACCACCCGGCCCTCGCGCTCGACCGCAAGCGTGAGGATGGGTGACGTCGGGTCGATCCGGCCGGCCGTGGCCCGCTCTGCGACGAGGTCAGCGACCTGCTCCGGCGTCTTGGGCTCACCCGGGATGTAGCGGACCACCGATGGCACCGACCGGTAGGCGAGGACGTCGCCCTCGTCCTCCGGTCGGAAGCTGCGCAGCGTCAGGCGCTCGGTCGTGATCGGCAGGCGCACCCGCGGCATACCGGCGACTCCGAACTCTCGGCGCGGAGCCGGATCAGAGGTTGATCATGTGGCCGGCGATGCCCTCGACGGCCTCCTTGACGGCTTCGGACAGCGTCGGGTGGGCGAACACGTTGCGGGCGACCTCGTCGGCGGTCAGGTCCCACTTCTGGGCCAGGGTCAACGCGGGCAGCAGCTCGGTGACGTCGGGCCCGATGAGGTGGGCACCGAGGATCTCGTTGTGCTTCGCGTCGGCCACGACCTTGACGAAGCCGGCGGTGTCGCCGAGTCCCATGGCCTTGCCGTTGGCGGAGAACGGGAACTTGGCGACCTTGACGTCGTAGCCCTTCTCCTTGGCCTGCGCCTCGGTGTAGCCGAAGGAGGCGATCTGCGGCTGGCAGTAGGTCGCTCGCGGGATGAAGTCGTACTCGACCGGCATGGTGTCGGCGCCGGCCATGGTCTCGGCAGCCACGACACCCTGCGCCTCGGCGGTGTGGGCGAGCATGAGCTTGCCGGTGACGTCACCGATCGCGTAGACGCCGTCGACGTTGGTGCGGCAGTGGTCGTCGATGACGACGGCACCGCGCTCGGTCGCGACGCCGATCGCCTCCAGGCCGTAACCCTCGAGCCGGGGCGCGAACCCGATCGCCTGCAGGACCTTGTCGGTCTCGATGACCTTCGACTCGCCGCCGGCGGCCGGGGACACGGTGACCTTGACCTTCTCGCCGCTGTCGTCGATCGACTCCACCTTGGTCGACAGCATCACCGTGACGCCGAGCTTCTTGTAGTGCTTGAGCAGCTCCTTGGACACCTCGGCGTCCTCGGTCGGCACCATGCGGTCGAGGAACTCCACGATGGTCACGTCGACGCCGAAGTTCTTCATCACGTACGCGAACTCGACACCGATGGCACCGGACCCGGCGATGACGATGGAGCCCGGCAGCTCGTCGGTGAGGATCTGCTCCTCGTAGGTCACGACGCGGTCGGACAGCGACGTGCCGGGGATGAGCCGGGTGGTCGCACCCGTGGCGATGATGAGCTTGTCGAAGGTGACCGACTGCTTCTCGCCGGAGTTCAGGGCCACGTCCATCGACGTCGGGCTGGTCAGCGTGCCCCATCCGTCGATCTCGGTGATCTTGTTCTTCTTCATGAGGAAGTGGACGCCCTTGACGATGCCTGCGGACACCGACCGCGAGCGTGCGTGCGTCGGACCGAAGGCCATCGTGGCGTCGCCCTCGATGCCGAACTTGTCCTTCTCGTGCTGCAGGATGTGCGACAGCTCGGCGTTGCGCAGCAACGCCTTCGACGGGATGCACCCGACGTTCAGGCAGACACCTCCCCAGTACTTGGACTCCACCACCGCCGCCTTGAGTCCGAGCTGGGAGGCGCGGATCGCCGCGACGTACCCACCGGGACCAGCACCGAGCACCACCACATCGAAGTCAGCCATGGCGGCAGCCTACTGAGTGCGCGCGCACTTCCCCACCGGTGGTCCGTCAGGTCGGGGGCAGGGTGCCCAGGCCCCCGGTCAGGTCGGCGTCGGGTCAGGGCAGGGTGCGCAGCACATCGTGGATCATCCGTGCGGCGGGCGCCGCGGTGCCGCCCCCGGTCCCGCCCTGCGCCACGACGACCGCGACGGCATACCGCGGCTTGTCGGCCGGGGCGTACGACACGAACCACGCGGTGTCCTGCTTCCCGAACGCCTCCGCCGTGCCCGTCTTGCCTGCCACCGGCCACTGGTCGAGCGGGAACCCCCGGAACGCCCCGACACCGGTCCCCTGCCGCACCACCCCCACGAGTGCGTCCTGCAGGAACGTCAACGTCCCCGCGGGGAAGGTGACCTTCCCCGCCACCTGGGGCGCGACCGGTTGGAACGCGCCACCACCGGGTGCCTCGAACCCCTTGGCCACCTGCGGCCTCCACAGCGTCCCGCCGTTGGCGATGGCGGCATACACGTTCGCCATCTGCAGCGGTGTCACCGTGGTGTCCCCCTGGCCGATGGCGAAGTTCGCCGCGTCACCGGCCCGGAACTGGAACCCGGTGCGGCAGTTCTCCACGGCCAGGGACCGGAGGTATGCCGCGCGGCCGGGGTCCGTGGCGGCCACCTCGGGGTAGCCGGTCCGGGCTCGGGCGCAGGTGTCCGCCTTCGTCGCCGTCCAGGTGGACTGCTTCCACGCCCGGTCCGGGATCCGCCCGGGCTGCTCCCCCGGCAGGTCGACGCCCGTGGCGGTGCCGAGCCCGAACTCCTTGGCCATCGCCACGAACGGGTCGGTGGCATCGCTCTCGACGGCGAGTCCGCCCTGCGCGAGCCAGGACCGGTAGGCGAAGTCGTAGAAGATCGTGTCGCAGGAGACGACGATCGCGCGGCGCAGGTCGATGGGACCGTAGGCGCGGGACTCGTAGTTGGCGAACTCGCGGTTGCCGATCCTGTAGCTGGACCCGCACTCGTAGGTGCCTCGCAGGTCGTTGCCCGCCTCGACCGCGGCGGGGATGCTCACGACCTTGAAGGTCGAGGCGGGCGGGTACGCGCCGGCGGTCACCCGGGACACCAGCGGTGTCCCCGCGTCCGCATCGGTGAGCGCCGCGAGGTCGCTGCCGGAGATGCCACCGGTCCAGACGGCAGGGTCGTACGTCGGGTAGCTCGCGGCGGCCACGACGGCGCCGTTCGTCACGTCCAGCACGACGGCCGCACCGGAGTCGGCCCGCAGACCGCGCCGGTGTGCTGAGCCGGCAGCCGAGCGCAGGGCCGCCTCGGCTGCCGCCTGGACGCGTGCGTCGAGGTGGGTCACGAGGTCGCGGCCCGGTATCGCGGGGGTGCTCGACACCTGCGCGCTGACGACCCCTCTCGGGTCGAGGGACACGGTCTGCGTCCCGGGGGTCCCACGCAGCTGTGCGTCGTACTGCTGCTCCAGGCCGGCCCGCCCGACGAGGTCGAGCCCGGAGATGCGTCCCTGCGACGAGGTGACCTCCTGGTCCGCGGCCCGACCGAGGTAACCCAGGACGTGGGCGGCGTTGACCGATGCCTGTGGGTGGTCCCGCACCGGCTGCGCCGTGACGCTCACCCCGGGGTAGGTGTCCGGGTGCTCGAGCAGCCCCAGCGCCCGGGTGGGGTCGGCCCCCGCCAGCACCGGGACCGGGACGTGTGGCGACCCCGCCCAGCAGATCGGCTGCGGCGGCGCGCCCTTCGAGCCGCACAGCTGGGTACGTCCCCAGAGCTGGCTGAACGGCACCTCCAGTGCGGTCGCCAGCCGCCGCACGAGCGCCTGCCCGCCGTCGTCGGCGTCGGCCAGCACCCCGCGCTCCACCGACACCACGGTCTGGGTGGTGTTGTCGGTCAGCGGCAGGCCGTTGCGGTCCAGGATCCGGCCGCGGACGGCGGGTTCGGTGACGGTGCGCGTGTTGAGCGTGGCTGCCGCGCGCTCGTACTGCGCGTGCTCGGCGATCTGCACCTGTCCCAGGCGTCCGAGCAGCGTGCCGACGAGGCTGAGGGCGACCAGCCCGAACACCCAGACCCGGGCGTGGTGGGGTCGGGGACGGCGCGTCCCGTGGCCGAGCCGGTTCACGAGTGGGTCCGCAGGTGCTGCTCGGCCCGGACGAGGCCGGGGACGACGAGCGCGCAGAGCAGCGTCGTCAGGACCAGTCGGACCACGAGATCCGAGGCCGCGACGGCCGACCCGGCGAGCAGGGCGACGACCAGACCGCCGACCGCCAGCGCGACCGAGGCGAGCGTCCCGACGACGGCGACCCACCGCCAGGAGGCCAGCCCCTCGCGGCGCCCGGCGCCGGCGAGCAGGCCGCAGGCGGCATACGTCAGTGCGCTGGTGCCGAGCACGACGGCGCCGGGCGGCACCAGGTCGACGAGCCAGCCGGCCACGAGCCCGAGCAGCGCACCGCGGACCGGGCCGCTGACGAGGGCGCCGGCGACGACGACGGGCAGCAGGAGGTCCGGGAGCAGCAGGGGGACGCGGGCGGCCAGGGCGACCGAGACCACGGCGAGGACGACCAGGGCCGGCCCGCGTACGGCTCGGATGCGCCCGGACCCGGCGGCGAGGTGGGCGGAGGCGCTCACTGGCGACCGCCCGTCACGGCAGTGCGCGCAGCGGTCCGGGCCGGGACCACGAGGACGCCGACGACATCGAGGCTCGTGACGTCGACGGCCGGCGCGACCCCTGCGCTGGGGACCAGGACGGCCGGGTCCGTGTCCACCGTGGTGACGGTGCCCACCCGCAGCCCGGGGAGGTATGGCGCGCCGTCGAGGCTGCCGAGCGTGGTCACCACGTCACCGCGGGAGATCACCCCCCGCTGCACCGGGGTGAGGGTGAGGTCGCCGGGGGCCTGCCGTCGCGGGCCGCGGGCACCGCTGCCGACCGAGCCCAGGACACCCGACCCGACCCGCACGGACACGGTGAGGTCGGCGGCGCCGACGAGCAGCACGTCCGCGGTCCAGGGCGCCACGGCCACGACCCGCCCGACGAGGCCGTCGGCGTTGACCACGGCCAGGTCGGTGCGCAGGCCGTCGCGCGACCCCGCGTCGATGGTCACGCGTTCGGGACCCGCCGCGCCGGTCCGGCCCACCGCGACCACCCTGGCCGGGACGAACGCCCGCCCCTTGGTCTCGGGAGCCTTCAGGAGCCGCTGGAAGGCCGCGGCCTCGCCGGCGCGGGCGGAGGCGGTGTCCGCGTCGGTGGCCGCCCGGGTCCCGCGAGCGCCGGGGTCGTCGCGGTGCACGGCCGGGCGCAGCAGGCTCTCGACCGGTCCGAGGAGCGCGCCGGCCGCGGAGCGGACCGCGCCCGTGCCGGGGGCTCCTGCGAGGTCTGCGGCCAGCGCCACGACGGTGAGGACCACCAGGACGACGAGCAGGCGGCGCGACCGGTCGGTGTGCAGCGGCCGGGTGCCGGGGCGGGGTGTGCGGGGTGGTCGGGGCATGGGTCAGAAGCGGCGGGTGTCGAGCAGGACGCGTTCGAGCGTCCCGAACTCCTCGATGCAGCGGCCCGAACCACGCACCACGGCGCGCAACGGGTCGTTCGCCACGCGCACCGGCACCCCGAGCTCGTGGCGCAGCCGCACGTCGAGCCCGGGCAGCAGGGCGCCGCCGCCGGTCAGGGTGATGCCACGGTCGAGCACGTCCCCGGCGAGCTCGGGCGGGCAGACGTCCAACGTCGCGCGGACCAGCTCGACGATCTGCAGCAGCGGACCCTCGATGGCGCGGCGCACCTCGGGACTGGAGATCGTCACCGTCTTGGGCAGGCCGGTGACCAGGTCGCGGCCCCGGACCCTCGTGCTCGTCTCCTCGCGCAGCGGGAAGGCGGAACCGGCCTCGACCTTGATGTCCTCGGCGCTGCGCTCCCCCAGCAGCAACGAGTACTCGCTCTTGACGTGGGCGATGATCGCCTCGTCGATCTCGTCGCCACCCACCCGCAGCGACCGCGACGTGACGATGCCACCGAGGCTGATGACGGCGACGTCGGTCGTGCCGCCGCCGATGTCGACCACCATCGACGCCGCGGTGTCGTTGACGGGCAGGTCTGCGCCGATCGCGGCGGCCATCGGCTCCTCGATGACGTAGACCCGTCGGGCACCCGCGCGGATGGCGGCGTCCTCGAGCGCGCGTCGCTCCACCCCGGTCACCTCGCTCGGGACGCAGACCACCATGCGCGGGCGGAACAGCCTCGACGGGCGGACCTGGTCGACGAAGTACCGCAGCATCCGCTCGGTCACCTCGGCGTCACAGATCACGCCGTCGGCCAGCGGCCGGACGGCCTGGACGTGACCCGGTGTGCGTCCGAGCATCTCCTTGGCCCGGGTGCCGGCCGCCAGGAGGGTGGACGTGCCGGCCTGGATGGCCACGACCGAAGGCTCGTCGAGCACGACGCCGCGGCCGCGTTCGTAGATCAGCGTGTTGGCGGTGCCGAGGTCGATGGCGAGGTCCCTGCCCCAGCCTGTCCAGCCACTCGACCAGCCACTCGACCCACCTGACCCGCTCACGGTCGCGATGCTACGCGGGGGCGTCGAGGCGCGGACGCAGCCGCGCCGGTCGGGCGGGCCGGTCTCCCGACGCGTCAGGCGACGAGCTCGGCCTCCACCGTGCGGACGGCGACGACCGGCGTACGCAACGCAGCCCGCAGCCGCCAGGCGCCGAAGACGGCCAGCAGGCTGATCGCGATGTGCAGGCCGATGAACAGGCTGCCCAGCCCGGCGCCGAGGACGACGCCCGCGACCAGCGGACCGACCGCGGAGAACCCGGTCTGCAGGGCCGTGAACATCCCCAGGGTGGTGCCGACCAGGCCCGAGGGGGCCAGGCTGGCCGTCAGCGGGTTGAGCACCGGGGCGTACATCGTCTCGCCGACCGCGAAGATGGCGTACGTCGTGACGAACAGCACCGCAGCGAGCTCGGGGGCCAGTGACGCCGCGGCGAGCACGAGCCACGAGATGGTCCAGATCAGGCCGACACCCATGAGCAGGGTCGCGCCACTGCGCTGGGCCGTCAGGCGCACGACCAGCATCTGCAGGGCGATGATGACCAGGCAGTTCACCGCTGCGGCCAGGCCGATCGTGGTCTCCTCGACGTGCAGCACCGTCAGGGCGTAGGCGGGCAGCCCCGACTCGAACTGCGCGTAGAACCCCAGGGCCAGGGTCACCGTGACCAGGGCCATCCAGCGCAGCGCCGGGATCGCCCAGATGGCGCGCACCGTCTCGCGCGGGCTCGCCGACCGGACGGGCTCCGGGGCGCCGGACGCGTCCTCGGGCGCACCCGGGGTGGTGCCCCAGCGCGCCATACCGGCGACGAGGAGCAGGCCGGCGGAGACCAGGAAGCCCAGGGCGGCGGTGGCGAAGGCCGGCCACATGCCGTTGGTGCGGTCGAGGTCGACGACGTACCCGGCGGCGAAGGCGCCGACGGCCATGCCGAGGGCCTGGCCGGTGAACTGCCACGCGAAGACGCGGCGCCGGTCGTGGCCCCCGACCCACTGCAGGACCAGCACGGACTGCGCGGGGTTGGCCGCGGTGATGCCGAGCCCGAAGACGAACATGCCGACGAGGAAGGCCGTCGGGCTGTTCGCCCAGATCAGCGAGGCTGCGCCGGCAGCGGCGATCACCTTGGCGCCCACGGCGACCAGGACCGGCGAGACGCGGTCGGCGAGGCGGCCGCCGACCGGGGCGGCGAGCAGCGCGCCGACCGAGAACAGGCTGGAGGCTGCTGCCGCGAGCAGCGCGCCCCAGCCGCGGGTGTTGGCGGCGTAGGCGTACTGGTAGGGCAGCACGGTGCCCCAGCCGAGCATGGCAACGGCGGAGGCGACGATCAGGAGGCGGGCGCGCATGGTGATATCAACAGTTCTTCGAGTTCCAATATTTCGATTTCGAAATCTTAGCATGCGAAGATGACGCCATGGCACCAACGAAGAAGACCGGGCGCAGCGTCCGCGAGCAGTACCAGGACGCGGTCGCGAGCTATGTCGCTGCCGGCGGCGACGAGTCCGTGCAACGCGTCATCACGGCCGTGAACTCGCTGAGCCGCAAGCTCGACCAGTGGTACACGCGCCAGCTGGCCGACCTCGACCTGTCCCACGGTGAGTGGTCGGTCATCGCGGTGCTGGCCACCTCGGAGGGACGGCCGGTCACGCCGTCACAGCTCGCCGACGCGGGCAACGTGGCACCGTCCTCGATGACCCACCGCCTGGACAAGATGACCGAGCGTGGCCTGGTCCGTCGCTCCCCCGACCCGGACAACCGCACCCGGGTCCTGGTCGAGCTGACCACCGCGGGCTGGGAGCTGTTCGAGGCCTCGGTTCGCGAGGCGAACGTCGTCGAGTCCGACGTGCTGGCCGGCCTCGCACGAGAGGAGCGCGACCAGCTGGCCGCGCTCCTCGAGGTGGTGATCAGCGGGCTCGACGAGATCGAGACCGCCTAGGGGTCGTTCCGGGGTGGGCCGGTCTCAGAGCTGGGGGAACCAGATCGCGATCTCGCGGGCAGCGGACTCGGGCGAGTCCGAGCCGTGCACGATGTTCTCCTGCACCTTCTTGCCCCAGTCGCGCCCCAGGTCGCCGCGGATCGTGCCGGGCAGGGCCGCGGTCGGGTCGGTGGCACCGGCGAGGGCGCGGAAGCCCTCGATGCAGCGGTGGCCCTCGATGACGACGGCCGTCACCGGGCCGCTGGACATGAACTGCACGAGGGGCTCGTAGAACGGCTTGCCCTCGTGCTCGGCGTAGTGCTCGGCCAGCTGCTCGGCCGTGGGGGTCGTCACCGCGAGCGCGGCCAGGGTGTACCCCTTGGCCTCGATGCGGCGCAGGACCTCGCCGGAGAGGCCGCGGGCGAAACCGTCGGGCTTGACCAGGACCAGGGAACGTTCGATCTGCGTCGTCACGCCGGCCAGCCTACCCAGCCCGCGCAGGCACTAGCGTCGCGGTGTGCGAAGGACGAGCAGGGCCACCACGACGATCCCGTATGCCGCGTGGCTGGCCCAGCCGGGCTACCTCGCCGCCGAGGTAGCTGCTCGCCCTGCTCGCCGGCGTCGGCTACTCGCTGGCCGACGACACGATCAGCGCCCTCGGCACCGGCTGTGCCGCCGCGGCGGCCACCGGCTGCTCGCAGGCCCCGCTGGCCATGAACCTCGCGTTCGTCGGGTTCGGCGCGCTCCAGGCGGTCGGCGCCATACCGCTCCTGCTGGAGCCCGGGGCCCGCCCGCGCACCGTCGGGTGGCTCTGGGTCGTCGCGGGGGTGTTCTCCATCGGCGTGGGGCTGGCCCCGGTCGACACCCACCCCACGCTGCACTCGCTCGTGGCGCTGCCGGTCTTCGTGGCGCAGCCCCTGGCGGTGCTGCTGCACGCCCGCTGGCTCACGACCGGGGGGCTGCGGGTCGCCGGCACCGTCCTCGGGGTCGCCGCGATCCTGGGCGCAGTGGCGTTCGGCGGGCTGCTGGGGGCGCAGGCGTGGTCGGGGGCTGCCGAGCGCCTGGCCGTGTGGCCCGCGAAGCTCTGGCTGCCCCTCGCCGCGCTCGCCCTGCACCGTGGGACCCGCCGGCGGCGCGCCGGTTAGGCCGCGGTCTCCTGCTCGCGGCGGGCCTGCTCCTGCTCGACGCGGTGGCACCCGACCAGCGACCCGACCCACAGCACGAGGAAGATCACGGCGACGGCGAGCATCGCCGGAACGACGAAGGCGGCGGCGAAGGTCGCGACCTGGATCAGCCAGCCCAGCGTGACGCCCCACGGGCGGCGCATCATCCCGGCGGCCACGAAGCACAGCAGGGCCAGGCCGGTGCCGACCCACAGCCACCCCGAGCCACTGTCGTCCCCCGCGCCGACCGCGATCCCGCGGGCGACGAGGGCGCCCAGGAAGACCACGATCCCCTGGCCGGCCAGCACGGTCGCCAGCATCCGCCAGGTGAACTTGCCGAGGGCGCCGTAGGCGACGATCCCGTTCACCGGCGGTTCCTGCCGTGGTCACGGAACTTGGTCAGCAGCCAGAAGACGAGGGCGACCAGCGCGACCAGGACGACCAGCTTGGCGATGGGGTGCATGGGACGAGCCTAAGCCGTCCTCCACGGGCGTACTGTCGTGACACGGAGCCACTCAGGCTTCCTAGCGCTGGGAGCAACAGCCATGGCCGACAAGTCACCCCGACAGCACCTGGCCAAGAAGGCGGGCAAGTCCATCAAGGAGAAGCGCGCCGAGAAGCACGCCAAGACCGATGCCAAGAACCACAGCGACGTGGGGCAGATCGGCAAGAAGTAGCCCACCACCTCGGGGTGGGCGCCGACCGGCTCCCACCCCGGGCCGGGGCACCCGCCGTCGCCGACCCCGCAGCGTTGTCGACCCTCAGACGTCGGTGGCGCCCAGGAGCATGCGCACCTCGGCCGCCGTGGTCACCGAGCCGGTGGCCACCACCCCACCACTCATGCCACCCTCGTCGGCCAGACCCGCGGCCACGTCGAGCGCGTCCGGGAGGTCCTGCACGACGGTGACCCGGTCCTCGCCGAAGATGTCCACGGCGAGCTCCCCCAGGTCGTCCGGGCGCATCGCGCGCGGCGACGTGGTGCGTGACACGACGACGTGGTCCAGGACCGGTTCGAGCGCCTCGAGCATCTCGGTGGCGTCCTTGTCCTTGAGGATCGCGACCACCCCGACCACCCGGGCGAAGGTGAAGGAGTCCTCGAGCGCCTGCCGCAGGGCCAGGGCGCCGGCGGGGTTGTGGGCCGAGTCGACGATCACGGTGGGCGAACGGCGCACGATCTCCAGGCGGCCCGGCGAAGCCGCCCGGGCCAGCCCGGCACGCACCACGTCGGGATCGAGCCGCTGTTCACCGCCACCGAGGAACGCCTCCACCGCGACGAGCGCGAGCGTGGCGTTCTGCGCCTGGTGGGCGCCGTGCAGCGGCAGGAACAGGTCCTCGTAGTCGCCGCCGAGCCCGCGGATGGAGATCTGCTGGCCACCGACCGCGACCTCGCGCGTGAGCAGCCCGAAGTCGTTGCCCTCGAACGTCATCCGGGCACCGACCTCGTCGCCGCGGTCGATGAGCACCTGCGCCACGTCGGGCTCCTGCGTGCCGATGACCGCGACCGCGTCGGCCTTGATGATGCCCGACTTCTCGGTGGCGATGTCGACCACGTCGTTGCCCAGGAAGTGCTGGTGGTCCAGCGAGATGGGGGTGACCACGGCGACCGCACCGTCGGCGACGTTCGTGGCGTCCCAGCTCCCGCCGAGGCCCACCTCGACGATGGCGACGTCCACGGGGGCGTCGGCGAACGCGGCATACGCGACGGCCACGAGCACCTCGAAGTAGGTCATCCGCGGCCCGCCCTCGGCGACCGACTTCAGGTCCACCATCTCGATGAAGGGGATCACGTCGTCGTAGGCGTCGAGGAACTTCTCACGGCTGATCGGCTCGCCGGCCAGCGCGATCCGCTCCCGCACGCTGTGCAGGTGCGGCGAGGTGAAGCGGCCGGTCCGCAGCCCCATCTCGGTCAGCAGCGTGTCGATGACGCGCGTCGTCGACGTCTTGCCGTTCGTGCCGGTCAGGTGGATGACGGGGTAGCTGCGCTGCGGGTCGCCGAGCAGCTCCATGACGGCGGCGATGCGGTCCAGGCTCGGCTGGAGGTCGTGTTCGGGGGCGCGGGCGAGGATCGCCGCCTCCACCTCGCGCATCCGCCGCACGAGCTCGAGGTTGCGCGCGGCTTCGCGCTGGGCTGAGTCGGGTGCAGGCATGGCCCCATCATGTCTGCACCCGACTGGAGGAGGCCAACCTGGTGGCCGCCCTGCGCCGCGGCGCGGGCTCCTCCCCCTCGACCCCTACGTCAGTCTTTGAGCGGTTGACCCGGTCAGGACCGGGTCAACCGCTCAAAGACTCGAGGTATGGCGCCGCGGCGGGACGGGGCCCCGGCGGGACGGCGCAGCGGGGGTCAGGACAGCCTCATCACCTTGATGCGCACCTTCTCGCCGTCCCCGACGGTGGCCTGCACGACATCGGCCCGCTCGGGCAGCGCGTCGAGCTGCGGTGCGCTGCCGAACTGCGTGGCCAGCGTCTCCTCGACGATGAGCGCCTGGTGCGTGACCGTGGCCTCCCAGACGGTCTGGCTGCCGGTGACGGTCAGCGAGATCCGGTCGCTGACCTCGAGACCGGCGTCACGGCGGGCCTGCTGGACCGCACGGACGACATCGCGGGCCAGGCCCTCGGCGGCCAGCTCCGGCGTGACCTCGGTGTCGAGCACGACGAACCCACCGCCGGGCAGCATCGCGGTGGCCTGCGATCCCCCCTGCGCACCGGTGTCGACCACGGTGTCGAGGGTGTACTCCCCCTCGACCAGGGCCAGGCCGCCGGCGGTGACGGTGCCGTCCTGGGCCACCGACCAGTCGCCGGACTTGCTGCCCTTGATGGCCTGCTGGACGTCGCGACCCAGGCGCGGACCGGCGGCCCGGGCGTTGACGGTCAGCCGCTGGGTGATCCCGAAGTCGGACTGGCTCGCCTCGCCGATGTCACGCAGGGTGACCGTGCGGACATTGACCTCGTCGGCGACGATCGCACCGAAGTCCTTGAGGGACAACGCGTCCGGGACGACGACCGTGAGGTCGCTCAGCGGCAGGCGCACCCGCAGGCCGCCGGCCTTGCGCAGCGAGGACGCGACGGAGCAGACCTCGCGGGCGCGGTCCATGGCGACCACGAGGGCCGGGTCGGCAGGCAGGTCGGTCGCGTCGGGCCAGTCGGTGAGGTGCACCGAACGGCCACCGGTGAGGCCACGCCAGATCTCCTCGGTCGTCAGCGGCAGCAGCGGCGCCGCCACCCGGCAGACGACCTCGAGCGCGGTGTAGAGGGTGTCGAACGCCTGCTCGGCCGCCGCTCCCCCGCCCTGACCGGCACCGGTGTCCCAGAACCGCTCGCGCGACCGGCGCACGTACCAGTTCGTCATGACGTCGAGGAAGCCGCGCGTGGTCTCGCAGGCGTTGGCCACCTCGTAGTGGTCGAGCTGGTCCTGCATGGTCTGCACGTACTGGCCGAGCTTGGCCAGCAGGTAGCGGTCGAGCGGGTCGGTCGACGCCGTCGACCACTTCGCTTCGTACCCCTGCTCGCCGTCGGGACCGGAGCGGAAGGCGTTGGCGTACAACGAGAAGAAGTACCACGTGTTCCAGAGCGGGATGAGCACCTGGCGCACCCCGTCGCGGATCCCCTGCTCGGTGACGACCAGGTTGCCGCCACGCAGGATCGGGCTGCTCATGAGGAACCAGCGCATCGCGTCGGCCCCGTCGCGGTCGAAGACCTCGCGCACATCGGGGTAGTTGCGCAGCGACTTGCTCATCTTCTGGCCGTCGGAGCCCAGGACGATGCCGTGGCTGACGCAGGACGAGAACGCCGGGCGGTCGAACAGCGCGGTGGCCAGGATGTGCAGCGTGTAGAACCAGCCACGGGTCTGGCCGATGTACTCCACGATGAAGTCGCCCGGGAAGTGGTGCTCGAACCAGTCGGCGTTCTCGAACGGGTAGTGCACCTGCGCGAACGACATCGAGCCCGAGTCGAACCACACGTCCAGCACGTCCTCGACGCGACGCATGGTGGACCGGCCGGTGGGGTCGTCGGGGTTCGGGCGGGTCAGCTCGTCGATGAACGGCCGGTGCAGGTCCGTGACCGCCACGCCGAAGTCGCGCTCCAGCTCCTCGAACGAGCCGTACACGTCCATGCGCGGGTACTGGGGGTCGTCGGACTTCCACACCGGGATCGGGCTGCCCCAGAAGCGGTTTCGCGAGATCGACCAGTCCCGCGCGTTCTCCAGCCACTTGCCGAACTGGCCGTGCTTGACGTGGTCGGGCACCCAGGTGATCTGCTCGTTGAGCTCGAGCATGCGCGCCTTGATCTTGGTGACCTCGACGAACCAGCTCGAGACCGCCATGTAGATCAGCGGCTGGCGGCAGCGCCAGCAGTGCGGGTAGGAGTGGTCGTAGGTCTCGCGGCGCAGCAGCACCGTGCCCTCGGTGACCGAGCCCGTCTCGCCCTCGCCGCGCGTGCGGTTCTTCAGGTGCTCGATGACCATCGGGTTGGCGTCGAAGACCTGCACGCCCTCGTAGTCGGCGACGGGGTGGGTGAAGCAGCCGTCGGGGCCGACGGGGATGACCGGCTCGATCCCGGCCGCGTCGGTGACGATCTTGTCCTCCTCACCGAAGGCGCCTGCGGTGTGGACCAGCCCGGTGCCGTCCTCGGTGGTGACGAAGTCCGCGGGGAAGACGCGGTGCGCCCGCTCGTGGCCGAGGTAGTAGGAGAACGGCGGCGTGAAGGAACGCCCGACGAGGTCGCGGCCCTTGAGCCGCTCGACGACCCGCGACGCCGGGTCCTGCTCGTCGGCACCGAACAGGTCCTTGGCGTAGGCCGCGAGGCGGGCCGCGCCGATGACGTAGCGCTCGGTCGCGCCGGTGACGTCGGACTCCACGACGACGTAGTCGATGTCGGGGCCGACCATGATCCCGAGGTTCGCCGGGAGCGTCCACGGCGTCGTCGTCCACACGAGCGCGAGCTCGCCGGTCTCCAGGCGCAGGCCGACGGTGACGGCCGGGTCCTGGCGGTTCTGGTAGACGTCGTCGTCCATGCGCAGCTCGTGGTTGGACAGCGGCGTCTGGTCGTTCCAGCAGTAGGGCAGCACGCGGAAGCCCTCGTAGACCAGGCCCTTGTCGTGCAGCTGCTTGAACGCCCAGATGACCGACTCCATGTAGTCGGGTTCGAGCGTCTTGTAGTCGTGGTCGAAGTCGACCCAACGGGCCTGGCGGGTGACGTACTCACGCCAGTCGTCGGTGTACTTCAGGACCGAGGTGCGGCAGGCGGCGTTGAACTTCTCGATGCCGAGCTCGACGATCTCGTCCTTGGTCTTGATGCCGAGCTGGCTCATCGCCTCGAGCTCGGCAGGCAGCCCGTGGGTGTCCCAGCCGAACCGGCGCTCGACCCGGCGACCGCGCATGGTCTGGTAGCGCGGGATGAGGTCCTTGACGTACCCGGTCAGCAGGTGGCCGTAGTGCGGCAGGCCGTTGGCGAAGGGCGGGCCGTCGTAGAAGACGAACTCGTTGTCACCGTCCTGCCCGGCCGAGCGGTTCTCGACCGAGGCGATGAAGGTGCCGTCCTCGTCCCAGTACCGAAGGATGCGCTCCTCGATCTCGGGGAACCTCGGCGAGGCGGCCACCCCCTGCGGCGTGCCGTTCGCGGCGTCGTCGGGGGCTGCGCTGGAGACCTTGGGGTAGGCCATGGTGTCGGCGGTCCTGTCCATCGTTCGTGCGTTTCGCACGAGGACGACATCGCCGGGCTGTCCCGGCGGTACCGCGGTACCACCTCGCTTGCCGTACCCCGCGTGGTGACCACGCGGCATACGACCGCTCTTGTGCCAGGCGATGACGAGCCCATCCGTCCGGGTCTAGTGGGGACCTTCGCGCCGGGGCGCTCGGGTCCTGTTCTTCCGGAGGCTCGCCGGTGATGGCCGGGTCGACGCCTGTGCCGTCCAGTCTAGCGGGCTGTGACGAAGCGCTCGTCCGGGTTTCCGGACGGCCCCCTGCGCAGGTGTACAGTCGGTCCGTCGCCCTCGGGTGACACCACGACGCGCCACAGGGGAAGCCGGTCCAAGTCCGGCGCTGACCCGCAACCGTAGGCCGCCCGCAGGGGTGGCGAGCCGGAATGCCTGGAACGCGGAGCGGCTCCATTTCCGTCGAGGTACGCGGGGCGGAGCCCGGACCCTGGTCCGAGGCCGCCCCCTGTTGTCGCGCGAGCGACTGCGGGGGCTTTGTCTTTCCACCCGGGTGCCGGTGCCACCGTCGCGACACCGCTCGCTCGAAAGAGGCACCATGCACCACTCCATCCGCAGCGCCCGTCCGGCCGCCGCACTCGCCCTGGCGGTCGCCGCCACGCTCCTGACGCCGGGTCTTGCGTCAGCGACCACCATCACGCCCACCGGTTCGGCCACCACCAGCACCGCGCCGACCGGCAGCGCATCGACCACCACCAGCACCACCAGCACGGCGCCGAGCACGACGGCTGCCCCGACGACGACCGGTCCCGCCACCGCCACGTCGAGCACGACGACCGCCCCCAGCACGACATCCGCTCCCAGCACGACGTCGGCCACCGCGACCCCGTCGGGCAAGGGCGGTCTGGTCCGCGGCGGGGACGCGACGCGGTACGGGCTCGCAGCCCCGTCCGCCCTGCCCGCCACCTCGACCGATCCCGCCCTCGTCGGTGCCGGTTTCCTCGAGCGCGAGCTCGCGGTCGATGGCAACCACCACTCGACGAACTTCGACGGGGTGGACTATCCCGACTACGGCGTGACCATCGACGCCGTGCTGGCGCTCGACGCCGCTGGCGCCGGGCAGACCGAGGCCGACCGCGGCGACGACGTTCGTCGCCAACAACATCAAGTGGCTACATCTTGCAGCCGACTTCGGTCCCGCAGCCGGAGATGTATGCGGGCGCAACGGGCAAGGCCCTTGCTCGTCGCGGTGGCCCAGAAGGTCGACCCGCACCGACGTTCGGTGGCGTCGACCTGGTCGCCACGCTCAAGTCCCTCGAGGCACCGTCACGGACGCTTCTCCGACCAGTCGGCCGTACGGGGACTTCTCCAACCTCATAGGCCAGTCGTTCGCCGTCCTCGGCCTCCGCCGCGCCGGGGAGGCCAACTCCGCAGCGTCGGTCGACATCATCCGCGCCAACCAGTGCGCCGACGGCGGGTTCCGCCTCACCTTCGACGCGACGCCGTGCGTGAGCGACCCCGACGTCACCGCCTTCGCCGTGCAGGCCCTGCTCGCCGTCGGCGGGGCGGGTGACGCCGACGCGAACCAGGGACTGGACCACCTCGCCGGCATCCAGGGCACCGACGGCGGCGTCGGGGGGGCCGGACCGACGGCGGCGCACAACGCCAACTCGACCGGCCTCGCCGGTCAGGCGTTCCTCGCCGGCGGACGTTCGGCCCAGGCCCGCGCGGCCCAGGGCTACCTGAGCGCCCTGCAGTACGGCTGCGACCACCCCGCAGAGCTCCGTGGCGGCATCGCCTACGACGGCGCCGCCTTCACCGCCGCCGCAGCCGAGGGCGCGACCGTGCAGGACCAGGACCGCCGCGCCACCAGCCAGGCGCTGCTCGCCCTGGCCGGAACCCCCCTGTACGCCGTGTCCGGGACCGGCGCGGACGCCACGGCGCCCGATCTCGCCTGCGCCGCCCCGAGCTCCACCACGACGACGAGCCCGACGAGCACCACGTCGTCCACCACCTCATCCAGCACCTCCTCCACCACGTCCGGCTCGGGCACGTCGTCGAGCTCGACCGCCGCCGGCAGCGGTTCGTCGACGGCCGGCTCCGGTGGTGGCCTCGGCGTCGACACCCCGGTCTCGGCGACTCCCGCCTCGCTGGCGTACACCGGGGCCGACATCGGCCTCTTCGTCGTAGCCGGGGTGCTGCTCCTGCTCCTGGGTGCGGGGGCCCTGGTGCTGGCTCGTCGCAAGGGCGTCCACGCCTGATGCGCAGCCTCGCCCGCCTCGTCGCAGCCGCAGCGCTCGTCGCCGCAGGCGGCCTCACCCTGCCGGGTGGGGCCGCCCAGGCGGCGGCCTGCTCCGGCACCACCGGGGTCACCGTCGTCGTCGACTACGGCGCGACCACGACGACGTCGTGCGCCCCGGGTGACCCGGCTTCGGCGATGAGCGCCCTCAAGGCGGTCGCCGCCGTGACGTCGCCCCAGCGCTACCCCGGCGCCGTGGTCTGCCGCATCAACGGCACCCCGTCCAGCGACCCGTGCATCCAGATGCCCCCGGCCAACGCCTACTGGGCCTTCTTCCACGCCACACGGGGTGGCTCATGGGCCTACAGCCAGTCGGGGGTGGCCAGCTACAACCCGGCTCCGGGTACGGTCGTCGGCTTCGCGTTCGGCTCCGGTGGTGCGCCCAGTTCGGCGCCACCCGCAGCGGCGACCGCGCCCAGACCCAGCCCGTCCCCGAGCCCGAAGCCGAGTACGACGGCCAGCCCCAAGCCCAGCCCCAAGCCCAGCACGAAGCCCTCCACGAAGCCCTCCACGAGGCCCACCTCCGGACCTGGTCCTGAGCCGAGCGCGGCCGGCACCCCGCAGGCCACCTCGTCGACGATTCCGAAGGCCTCCTCGTCGGTCACCCCCCGCGGGACCACCTCCACCGTCGCGGTGACCCCCTCGACGAACGCAGCCACCTCGGCCCCGGGCCCGCTCGCCGCGACCCCGTCACCCTCGGGCACGGCGCCGACGACGACGGGCTCCGGTGTGGCCAACCCGACCCAGGACGCGAACGCCTCGGGCACCGTTCGGGCCGGCACCGCACCCGACGCCGGCTCGCCCGCCACCGTGTTCGCCGGGCTCGGGCTCGTCGGGCTGGTCGGCGCGGCCGCGGCATACCTCACGCACCGCCGTCGGACGCACGGCTGATCGATGTCCACCCCGCGGCTGGTCCGCAGCCCGCTCCCCCGCCACCTGCACCCGGTGGCGTGGTGGGTCTGGGCGGTCGGACTGGCCGTGGCGTGCTCCCGGACGACGAACCCCCTGCTCCTGCTCCTCGCAGTGAGTGTGGCCGCGCTGGTCGTCGCGGCACGTCGGGGCAGCTCGCCGTGGGCGCGCGCGTTCCGGCTCTACCTCGTCCTGGGCGCCGCAATCGTCGTGCTGCGGGTGGTGCTGCACCTGCTGGTGGGGTTCAAGTTCGGCCAGACCAGGCTCTACACCCTGCCCAGCGTGGACCTGCCCGGCATCACGATCCTCGGCCCGGTCTACCTCGAAGGGGTCCTCGCCGCAGCGGTCGAGGGGCTGCGGCTCGCCTCGCTCATCGCCTGCGTCGGCGCCGCGAACGCCCTGGCCAACCCCAAGCGGCTGCTGCGCTCCCTGCCCAGCGCGCTGCACGAGATCGGGACGGCCGTGGTCATCTCGGTCACCGTCGCGCCCCAGCTCGCCGAGAGCGTGCAACGGGTCCGGCGGGCCCGGGTCCTTCGGGGCGAGGGCGGTTCGGGGTTGCGGTCCGTGGGGCGGGTGGCCCTGCCGGTCCTGCAGGACACCCTCGACCGCTCGCTGCTGCTCGCCTCCGCCATGGACTCCCGCGGGTACGGTCGCCGACCCGAGCAGTCCGCCCGCACCCGCCACCTCACCGGGGCCCTGACCCTCACCGGCCTGCTGGGCGCCGCGATCGGCACGTACGGCGTGCTCGACGCCACCGCACCGGCCGCCGTCGGCCTGCCGATGCTCCTCGCCGGCCTGCTCCTGTGCGTGGCCGGGCTGGGTGTCGGGGGCCGCGCCGTCCAGCGCACCGCCTACCGCCCTGACCCGTGGGCCCTGCCCGAGTGGCTCGTCGCAGGGTCCGGGGTCGTGGCCGCCGTCCTGGTCGTCGTGGCGGCGCGCGCCGACCCGACCGCCTTCGTCCTGCCCCTGGAGCCGTTGGCCCCGCCGGCCCTGCCGCTGCTGGCCGTCGTCGGCCTGCTCCTGGCCGCCCTGCCCGCCGCGGCGGCCCCCGAGCCGCCCCGACGCGGGGTCCGCCCGTGAGCGCCCCGATGGTGGTCCTCGACCACGTGAGCGTGACGTATGCCGGCTGCACCACGCCGGCCCTGCGTGATGCCTGCGTCGTCGTCGAGGAGGGCGAGCTCACCGTCGTGGTGGGACGCACCGGCGCCGGCAAGTCGACCCTGCTCGGCACCGTCAACGGCACCGTCCCGCACTTCACCGGCGGCCACCTGTCCGGTCGGGTCACCGTCGCCGGGCTCGACACCCGCACCCACCGGCCGCGTGACCTCGCCGGCATCGTGGGAGTGGTCAGCCAGGACCCGCTCGCCGGGTTCGTGACCGACACGGTCGAGGAGGAGCTGGCCTACACCCTGGAACAGCTCGGCATGGCGCCCTCGGCGATGCGCCGCCGCGTCGAGGAGGTGCTCGACGTGCTGGGCATCGCCGACCTGCGCGACGCCCCGCTGCACGACCTGTCCGGCGGCCAGCAGCAGCGCGTGGCGATCGGCTCGGTCCTGGCCGCCAACCCGCGCGTCCTCGTGCTGGACGAACCCACCTCCGCCCTGGACCCCACCGGGGCCGAGGAGGTGCTGGCCACCCTGTCACGGCTCGTGCACGACCTCGGGCTCACGGTGCTGGTGTCCGAGCACCGCCTCGAGCGCATCGTCGGCCTCGCCGACCGGGTGGTCGTGGTGGCCGACGACGCGACGGTCACCCACGGCCCCCCGGCCGAGCTGATGGCCCACTCCGTGCTCGCCCCACCAGTGGTGCACCTGGGCCGTTGGGCCGGTTGGCACCCGCTGCCCCTCACCGTGCGCGACGCCCGACGGGCCGCTGCCGACCTGCGGTCCGACCTGGCGACAACCGACCTCACGACGTCCGACCTCACGACGTCCGACCCGGCGCAGCCGGGGGCCCTGGGCCGACGTCCGGCACAGCCTCCTCGTCCCCGCTGCTGACCGCCGCCGGTGTCCGGGTCCGCCACGGTGACCTCGTCGCGGTCGACGGGGTCGACCTGTCCCTGGCACCGGGCCAGGTCGTGGCCCTGATGGGTCGCAACGGGTCCGGCAAGTCCTCCCTCGTGTGGGCCCTGCACGGTTCCGGGCCGCGGGACGGGGGCGACGTCGCCGTCCGGGACAGCACGGCGGGCGCGGGCGCCACGACGGTGGACCCGGCCCGGGAGTCCCCGCGGTCCCGTCGCCGTCACGTGGGGCTGGTCCCGCAGAGCGCCGCCGACCTGCTCTACCTGCCCACCGTCGACGCCGAGTGCGCCCAGGCCGACACCGAGGCGACCGCCACCTCCGGGACGGCCCGTGGCCACCTCGACCGGCTCGCCCCCGGCATCGACGGCAGCACCCACCCACGCGACCTCTCCGAGGGCCAGCGCCTCGCGCTCGTGGTCGCCATCCAGCTGACCGCAGCCCCCGCGACGTTGCTGCTCGACGAACCCACCCGCGGCCTGGACTACCCCGCCAAGGCCGCCCTCACCGCGCTGCTGACCGACCTCGCCACGGCCGGTGGCGCCGTCCTCGTCGCGACCCACGACGTCGAGTTCGCCGCGGGCGTGGCCCACCGGGTCGTCGTCCTCGCCGGCGGCCGGGTCGTCGCCGACGGTCCCGCCACCGACGTGCTGTGCGACTCGCCCGCCTTCGCACCCCAGGTCGCCAAGGTGCTGGCCCCCACCCGCCTGCTGACGATGGACGACGTCCGGCGCCTGCGTCCCGCGCTCCCGGTGACGGTCGGAGGTGGACGCCGATGAGCGAGCACTCGTCCCACGGGCCGAGGTTCAGCGCGGTCGCCCTGCGTCCCCGCTCCACCGCGGCCCTGGTCCTCGTCTGCGTCGCCGGGCTGCTTGCCTTCCTGTGGCCGCTGTTCGCCTCGGCCGGCTCCCGCCTCGGGCAGAGTACCGACGCGCCCCTCCTGTTCGCCCTGCTCCTGCCGCTGCTGCTCGCCGTCGTGCTGTTCGAGATCAGCGAGGGCGGCCTGGACGTCAAGGCCGTCGCCATGCTCGGCGTCCTGTCCGCCGTGGGGGCGGCCCTGCGGCCGCTGGGGGCCGGCACCGCAGGACTCGAGACGGTCTTCTTCCTGCTCGTGCTCGGGGGTCGGGTGTTCGGGCCCGGGTTCGGCTTCGTGCTGGGCTCGACGACGCTGTTCGCCTCGGCCCTGGTGACCGGTGGGGTGGGCCCGTGGCTGCCCTACCAGATGGTCGGTGCAGCGTGGGTGGGCCTGGGCGCCGGCCTGCTCCCGCGGGTGCCCCCACGCTGGGAGATCGTGCTGCTCGCCACGTACGGCGCGGTCGCCGGGCTGCTGTACGGCCTGGCCCTGAACTTCTCCTTCTGGCCGTTCGCCACCGGGCTCGGCGGCGACCTGTCGTTCGTGGCCGGCGCGCCCGCCTGGGAGAACCTGCACCGCTTCGCGGTGTTCTCCCTCGCGACCTCCGCGTGGTGGGACCTCGGTCGGGCCGTCACCAACGTCGTGCTCATCGTCGTGACCGGACGGGCCGTACTGGGCACCCTGCGCCGGGCCTCCCGGCGGGCCGCCTTCGACGCCGAGGCCACCTTCGACCCGCCGGCGGCGGGCGAGCCGGAGCCAGCCGAGCGGCATACCCTGTCCGGGTGACTCTGCCCGAATCGCTGCTGTCCCGCGCCGTCACCGACCCCGACGTGAAAGCGGCGTATGCCCTCGACGAGTCCATCGGCGCGCTCGCCCCGGAGCGGTTCGAGGTGGTGCGCGCGCGTGACCTCGCGGACGTGGTCGACGTCCTCACCCACGCGCAGGCGACCGGCACACCGGTCGTGCCGCAGGGCGCGCGCAGCGGGCTGGCAGGGGGCTCGGTGGCCCTGGAGGGCGGCATCGTCCTCAGCCTCGAGGGGCTGGGGCAGATCATCGAGCTCGACCCGGTCGAGGGCATCGCCGTGGTGCAGCCCGGTGTCATCAACGCCGACCTCAAGGTGGCGGCCGCCGCCGAGGGGCTGTTCTACCCGCCGGACCCGGCGTCGTCGGCGTTCTGCAGCATCGGTGGCAACGTCGCCACCAACGCCGGTGGCCTGTGCTGCGTGAAGTACGGCGTGACCGCCGACTACGTGCGCGGCCTCGAGGTGGTTCTCGCCGGGGGCGAGGTGATCCGTACCGGCCGTCGCACCGCCAAGGGTGTCGCCGGCCTGGACCTGACCGGGCTGTTCGTCGGGTCGGAGGGGACGCTCGGCGTCGTCACCGAGGTCGTCACCAGGCTCGTCCCCGCGCCCGACCCCGCGCTGACGGCACTGGCGACGTTCGACAGCCTGTCCGCGGCCAGCGCGGCCATCGTCGCGCTGCGCGGCGAGCGCCACCGCCCGAGCCTGCTCGAGCTGCTCGACGAGCCCACCCTCGCGGCGGTCCAGGCGATCGCCGACTACGGGTTCCCCACCGGCTGCGCCGCCGTGCTCATCGTCCAGGCCGACCGGCCGGGCCACACGGCGCAGGACGTCCAGCGCTACGCCGAGCTGCTCGAGCAGGCCGGTGCCACCGAGGTCGCGGTCGCCGACGACCTGCAGGAGAGCGACGCCCTGCTGGCGGGTCGACGCGCCCTGCACCACGCGCTCGTGGCCAAGGGCACGCACTTCATCGAGGACCTCTGCGTCCCGGTGCGCCAGCTCACCGAGCTCATCGCCGCCGGGCACGAGATCTCATCGCGGACCGGGGTCGAGATCACCATGTCGGGCCACGGCGGCGACGGCAACCTGCACCCCTCGTTCTTCTACGACGCCGCGGACGACGACAGCCGCCACCGTGCCGAGGAGGCGTTCGGCGACCTCGTGAAGGTGGCGCTCGGCATGGGCGGCACGATCACCGGCGAGCACGGGGTGGGCTCGCTCAAGGCACGCTGGCTGCCCGACGAGGTGGGAGCGGCGTCCATCGAGCGGCAGCGGGCGGTCAAGGCGATGTTCGACCCCCGGGGGATCCTCAACCCCGGGCGGGTCTACTGGTCCTGAGCGGCCTGCGAGCTCGCCCGCAGCCTTGTCCATGGCTGGGGTGGAGCCGTCGTCGTCGCGACCCGGCTGGTAGAAACGACCCATGAGCCCCGTCGAAGTCGACCGCAGTGAGTCCTGGCTGTCCAGCGAGGAGCTCGATGCGGCCCGCCAGCAGCTGCCGATCCTCTACGTCGACGCCGTCCCCGTGCGCGTCGACGACCGCGGCGTCCTGACGGCGGTCGGCCTGCTGCTGCGGGCCTCAGACGGCGAGATCAACCGCGAGCTCGTCTCGGGCCGTGTGCTCTACCACGAGCGCGTGCGCGACGCCCTGGTCCGGCACCTGGAGAAGGACCTCGGGCCGATGGCCCTGCCGCAGATCCCCGCCAGCCCCCAGCCGTTCACCGTGGCCGAGTACTTCCCCACCCACGGGGTCACCCCCTTCCACGACCCTCGCCAGCACGCGGTGTCGCTGGCGTTCGTCGTGCCCGTGGCGGGTGACTGCCAGCCCCAGCAGGATGCGCTCGACCTCGCGTGGCTCACCCCGCAGGAGGCGATGGACCCGGGCCTGCTCGCGGACATGGACAACGGCCACGGGGTGCTGCTGCGCCAGGCGCTCGGACACCTCGGCCACGCCGTCTGACCGGCCGGGGTTGACCCACCTCGCTCCGGGGATGCCGAAGGCGCGGTAGGTCACGCGGCTCGCATCCCCGGACGGGCTACTTCGTGCGGCGTCGCAGCGCGCGCACCCGCTCGGCTCGCTCCACGCGTTCCAGCTCGTCGGCCTCGGCGAGGGTCGGCGCGGCACCGCCCAGTCGAGCCGGCAGGAGGTGCCTCTCGGCCTCCGGCCAGGTCGGGTAGGCCGCCTGGTCCACGTCGAGCTGGGCCTGCATGGCGGCCTTCATCCGCACCGTCGCCTCGGCGACGTCGTCACCGGCAGCCACCGGTATGGGGGCGCCGACCGAGATGAGCAGCGGGAAGCCGTGCCGACCCAGCTGCTTCGGGTGGCCCTTGGTCCACACCCGCTGCGAGCCCCAGATCGTCACCGGCAGCAACGGCACACCGGCCTCCTGCGCCAGCCGGGCCGCTCCTGACTTGAAGTCCTTGAGCTCGAACGAGCGTGAGATCGTCGCCTCCGGGAACACCCCGATGACCTCCCCGGCACGCAGGGCCCGGAGGGCGGTCGCGAACGACTCGGTCCCCGCGTCCCTGTCCACCGGGATGTGCTTCATGCCGCTCATCAGGGGACCGGCCACCGGGTTGGACCAGATCGACTTCTTGGCCATGAACCGCACGAGGCGACCGGCCTTCACACCGACCAGCCCGGCATACGTGAAGTCGAAGTAGCCGGTGTGGTTGATCGCCATCACGGCACCACCGTGGCGCGGGATGTTCTCGAGGCCGGCCATCTGGATCTTCAGTCCCTGGGCGACGAAGAGCCCGCGGGCGATGCCGATCACGGTGCGGTAGACGGGTTCCATGGACTCACCCTAGGGGTCCGGCGGCCCGCACCGGTTGGTCACCGCCACCGGACGGATGGGAGGATCACGCCATGACCGACGCACCCTCCACGCCTCGCGCTGCCGCCATCCCCGACAAGCCCTCCATCGACGGGCTCGAGGACACGTGGTCGCAGGTGTGGCGCGAGCAGGGCACCTACGCCTTCGACCGGGCGAGCGCCCACGAGCGCGGTCGCGGGGCGGTCTTCTCCATCGACACCCCGCCGCCGACGGCGTCCGGCTCGCTGCACATGGGGCACGTCTTCTCCTACACGCACACCGACTGCATGGCGCGCTACAAGCGGATGGCCGGCTTCGAGGTCTTCTACCCGATCGGCTGGGACGACAACGGCCTGCCGACCGAGAAGCGCGTGCAGAACTACTACGGCGTGCGCGGCGACGCCACCCTGCCCTACGACGAGGCCTTCGAGCCGCCGCACCGCGGTGACGCCAAGAGCCTCAAGGCCGCCGACGCCAAGCCGATCTCCCGGCAGAACTTCATCGAGCTCTGCGACGAGCTGACCGTCAAGGACGAGGAGGCGTTCGAGAGCCTGTTCCGCCGGATGGGCTTCTCGCTGGACTGGGACATCTCCTACCGCACCATCGACGACTACTCCCGCGCCACCGCGCAGCAGGCGTTCCTGCGCAACCTCGCCCGCGGCGAGGCCTACCAGTCCGAGGCCCCCGGCCTGTGGGACGTCACCTTCCAGACCGCCGTCGCCCAGGCCGAGCTCGAGGCCCGCGACTACCCCGGTGCCTACCACCGCGTCGCGTTCCACGGTGCCGACGGCCCCATCCACATCGAGACGACCCGCCCCGAGCTGATCCCGTCGGTGGTCGCCCTCATCGCCCACCCCGACGACGAGCGGTATGCCGCGCTGTTCGGCACCACGGTCACCTCACCCCTGTTCGGGGTCGAGGTCCCCGTCGTCGCGCACCCGGCCGCCGAGCCCGACAAGGGCGCCGGCATCGCCATGTGCTGCACCTTCGGCGACCTGACCGACGTGCTCTGGTGGCGCGAGCTGCAGCTGCCGACCCGTTCGGTCATCACCCGTTCCGGACGCATCCAGCAGGAGGTCCCCGAGTGGGTGGCCGGCGGACCCGGCGAGGCGTTGTTCGCCGAGCAGGTCGCGGGCCGGACGACGTTCGGCGCACGCGAGGCCATCGTCTCGGCGCTGCGCGAGTCCGGCGACCTCGACGGTGAGCCGACGACCACCCAGCGCAAGGCCAACTTCTACGAGCGGGGCGAGAAGCCGCTCGAGATCGTCACCTCGCGCCAGTGGTACATCCGCAACGGCGGCCGCGACCGTGAGCTCAACGCCGAGCTCATCGAGCGCGGCCGGCAGGTCGAGTTCCACCCGGCGTTCATGCAGGCGCGGTACGAGAACTGGGTCAGCGGGCTCAACGGCGACTGGCTCGTGTCGCGACAGCGGTTCTTCGGGGTGCCGATCCCCGTCTGGTACCCGCTCGACGATGCCGGTGACCCCGTCTTCGACAAGCCGCTGGTGCCGGCCGAGGACGAGCTGCCCGTCGACCCGGCCGCCCAGGCGCCCTCGGGGTACGACGAGGCGCAGCGCGGCGTGCCCGGCGGCTTCGTGGGCGACCCCGACATCATGGACACCTGGGCCACCTCGTCGCTGACGCCGCAGATCGCCGGGCGCTGGCGCGACGACCCCGAGCTGTTCGCCGACGTGTTCCCCATGGACGTCCGCCCGCAGGGCCACGACATCATCCGGACCTGGCTGTTCGCCACCGCGGTGCGCTCCCACCTGGAGTTCGACTCCGTGCCGTGGCACCACGCCGCGCTGTCGGGCTGGATCCTCGACCCCGACCGCAAGAAGATGAGCAAGTCCAAGGGCAACGTCGTCACCCCGGAGGACGTCGTCAAGGAGCACAGCGCCGACGCGGTCCGCTACTGGGCGGCCAGCGGTCGCCTCGGCGCTGACGCGGCCTACGACACCGGGCAGATGAAGGTCGGTCGCCGCCTGGCGATCAAGGTCCTCAACGCCACCAAGTTCGCCTTGTCGTTCGGGGAGGTGGAGGGGGATCTCGTTGCGGCAGTGACGAACCCGCTCGACGTCGCCATGCTCGCCGAGCTCCGGGACGTCGTCAGCAAGGCCACGACCGGGTTCGAGTCGTGGGACCACACGCGGGCGCTCGAGACCGCGGAGACCTTCTTCTGGAGGTTCTGCGACGACTACCTCGAGCTCGTCAAGGACCGGGCCTACGGCGGCCAGGGGGAGCCGGCCGCGGCGTCGGCCCGCGCCGCCCTGCGGATCGCGCTCGACGTGCAGCTGCGGCTGCTCGCGCCGTTCCTGCCCTACGTCACCGAGGAGGTCTGGTCCTGGTGGCACGAGGGTTCGGTCCACCGTGCCGCGTGGCCGACCGTCGACGACGTCGCCGCGGGAGTCGGTGGCGACCCGGCCGTCCTCACCGCCGTCGGTGAGGCCCTGGCCGGGGTCCGCAAGGCCAAGTCCGAGGCGAAGGTCGGCATGCGCGCGGAGGTCGCCTCGCTGGTCCTCGCCGGCCCGACCGAGTGGGTCGCCCGGGTGCAGCAGGTCGAGGCCGACCTGCGGGCGGCCGGCCGCATCACCGCCACCCCGGGTTACGCCGAGGCCGAGACCCCCGAGGTCCGCGACGCCGAGCTCATCCCGGTGGAGAAGCCGAAGGCCTGAGCCCTGCGCAGGCCGTCGGGCTGGACGGCGACCCACGCGACGTCCCAGCCCGACAGCTGCAGGGACCTGCGGGCGAACCGTTCCTCGTCGAGCCGGGCCACCTGACCGGTCGCCGGGTCGTAGACGTCCAGGACCCGGTCACCGTCTCCGGGCAGCACGAGGGTGACGTGCCGCGGCAGGGTCGCGTTGCCGACGTAGAGCAGCGCCGGCTCCCCCTCGGCCACGACCTCGAGGAGACGGGCGTGGGCGGTGCGCAGGCCGGCGACGGTGAGCTGGCGCACCGGCCGCAGCGTGTAGCTCGTGCCCCTGCGGGCCGCTCCGAACTCCAGCTCCTTGCGCGCGCCCCACGGCGGGGTGCCGAGCGAGCGCGGCCACGGCAGGTTGAGCCGGCGCCCGCCCGCGAAGAGCCGGTTGGTGCGGGCCATGACGACCCGTTCGTACCCGGCGAAGCGCTCCTGCTCGGTCGCGCCGGCCGGGGCGTCCCCCCGCGGACCCTGCCCCGTGGTGATCCACCGCGCGAACGCGGGGTTCGCGAGCATCCGGGCGACCGTGAGGCACGCCGAGCCGCAGGTGACCGGGCTCTGCTGCACCGGGCCGACGTCCCCGCTGCGCAACCGGTACCCCATGGCCATGTGCCCATCCTGTCCGCTGGGCCCGACGGCGTCCAGCACGGCGCCGTGACCACCCGGACGTCCGAGTGATCCGCTCCGCTGCGGCCCTCGACCCAGCGCGCTGCTGCGCTGCGTCACCGACCAGGCAACGAGTCGTCCTCGATTCTGCCCGTAAGTCCCCACGCCGGTGCTCGGCTGCCTAGGGTCGTGCTCCGTGGACAGACGTGGGCAGGGTCTGCTGGGCGCAGGGGTGGCGACTCTCCTGCTGGCCGCCTGGGTCTCCGCCACGGGTCCGGTGGCGATCTTCGCCCGCGCCGACCTCACCACCTTCCGGGCCAAGGCGCCCGGTGAGGACTACGGCAGCACGCAGGTGACCCGGTCCGAGGGCCGCGTGTCCTCGACCGTGCCAGGTCAGGACCAACCGCTGCTCGTCGCCATCGTCACGTGGACGGCCAGGGTCCTGCTGGCCCTGGTCGTGCTGGCCCTGCTCGTGGCTGCCGCCAGGGCCGTGTGGACGTGGTGGCGCACCCGCGCGGCACCGGTGATGGAGGCCACCGACGACCTGCTCGTCCCCGAGGTCCTGCTCCGGGGAGCGCGGGAGGGCGAGGAGCTGCTTGCCCGCGGCACCCCGGCGAATGCCGTGGTGGCCGCCTGGGTGACCCTGGAGTCAGCCGTGCGTGCCGTCGGGGTCCGCGACGACGCGACCCGCACGTCGGCCGAGCTCGTCACGGTCGTCCTGCGCTCGTACTCCGTGGACCGGGCCCCACTGGACACGCTGGCCGCCCTGTACCGCGAGGCCCGCTTCTCGACCCACCCCATCGGTGAGGAGCTGCGTGAGCAGGCCCGCGAGGCTCTGCAGCAGGTGCAGCTCGAGCTGCGCCGCACCGCCGGCGCGACGCAGGGCAGTGGCCCCCGAGCGGGCGCGGGGCCGCCGCCGGGCGCAGGGCGGACCCGGTGAGGCAGCGGCTGGCGGCGCTGGGCACGGCCCGGCAGCTCGTCGTCGCGGTCGTGGTCGCGCTGCTCGTCGGGACCGCCACCGTGGCCGTACCGGTCCTCAACAGCCCGGGGCTGCTGCTGGCCTGCGGCGCCCTGGTCGCCACCGTCGCGGTCCTCGCGCAGTGGCTGTGGCAGTCGCGGGGCTCGACCGACTGGACGCACACCTTCGTCACCCCGGCACACCGGCGCGGGGTCGACCTGCGGATCGCCCGGATCGCCCAGGACGTGCGTGCCGCCGACACCGGGGATGGCGCCGCCGGCGTCCGGCTGCACGCCACGCTGACGTCCCTCGCCGGCGACCGGCTGCGCCTGCGGCGCGGCCTCGACCTGGTCGAGGACCCGCACGAGGCGCACGCCGCCCTCGGGCCCGACCTCACCGCATACCTGACCGGGCCGCCGCCCGCCCGCCTGCCCGCCGACCGGCTCGAGGCGTTCACCACCACCCTGGAGGAGCTCTAAGTGACCCTGCCCTCGACCATCCCCCTGGACCAGGTCTCGGCCCGCGCCGACGCCATCCTCACCGAGGTCGAGCGTGCCGTCGTCGGCAAGCGCCGCAGCCTGGAGATCGTCCTGGCCGGTGTGCTCGCCGGCGGGCACGTGCTCATGGAGGACTTCCCCGGGCTCGGCAAGACCCTGGCCGCGCGATCGTTCGCGCAGGCCCTGGGGCTGGACTTCGCCCGGGCCCAGTTCACCCCCGACCTGCTGCCGAGCGACCTCACCGGGTCGTTCCTGTACGACCAGCGCACGCACGAGTTCGTGTTCCGCAGGGGTCCGTTGTTCACCGGCCTGCTGCTCGCCGACGAGATCAACCGCACGCCCCCCAAGACCCAGTCGGCCCTGCTCGAGGCGATGCAGGAGGGGCAGGTGACGGTCGAGGGCCAGACCTTCGCCCTGCCCCGTCCCTTCCACGTGCTGGCCACGGCCAACCCGGTGGAGTACGAGGGGACCTACCCCCTCCCGGAGGCCCAGCTCGACCGCTTCCTGCTGCGGGTCAGCTTCGGCTACCCCACCGCCGCGCAGGAGTGGGAGGTGCTGCAGCGGCGCATGGCGCGACGCCAGGAAGGGCAGGAGGTCACCCGCGTCACCGACGCCGGCGGCTTGGTCGAGATGCAGCAGGCCGTCGAGACGGTCACCGTCGACGAGGGGGTCGGCCAGTACTGCGTACGGCTCGCGGCCGCGACCCGCAGCCACCAGAACCTGCTCATGGGTGCCTCACCCCGTGGCTCCCTGGCGCTGCTGCTCACCTCGCGGGCGTATGCCGTGCTGCGCGGCCGCGACTACGTCACCCCCGAGGACGTCAAGGCGGTCGCCCACGCCTGCCTCGACCACCGGGTCACCGTGCGCCCCGAGCTGTGGATGAACGACGTGTCCGCCGCCAGCGTCGTCACGGCGGTGCTGTCCTCGGTGCCGACCCCCGCCGCCACCGTGGCCGCCCCGACCCGGACCGGGTTCGAGCGCCCGTGAGCCAGCGGCAGGACGCCCCGGTCCGGGCGGCGGGTCAGCGCCTCGTCGGTCGCTGGCGGGTCACGCCGGCCCACGTCCGTGCCCTGGTCCTGGGGCTGCTGCTGGTCGCGTTGGGGCTGGTCCTGCGCCGCCCGGACGCCGTCGTGCTCGGTGGCCCCCTCCTGCTGGTCGCCCTCTGGGCCAGCGCCCGACGCCCCACGTCTGACCCCGTCGTGCACGCAGCCCTGGCCCACCCGCTGCTGCGGGAGGGACAGGCGACGCGGTGGCGGGCCACGCTCGCCGCGCACCCCGACGTCGAGGAGGTCGGGCTGACGCTGCTGCCTACGCCGTACACGACCTACTCCCCCGTCTCGCGCTCGGTGTCCGTCGCCGCCGACCCCCGCGGCGACCAGGACACCGACGCCGGCGCGCCGCCGCTCACCGCCTCCCTGGTCGTCCGCAGCACGCGCTGGGGTCACCGCGCCCTCGGCCCGGCCACCCTCGCCCTGACCAGCCCGCTCGGGGCGTTCCGCTGGGAGCCCGAGCCCGTCTGCCTCCCGGCGATCCCGACCGTGCCGCTGCCGGACAGCTTCACCGCACGGGTCGCCGTGCCCCGCCCCGACGGGCTCGTCGGGCAGAACCGCTCGCACCACCCCGGCGACGGCGGCGAGCTGGACCAGGTCCGGCCGTTCCGGTTCGGGGACCGGCTCAGACGGGTGCACTGGCCGGTCTCGGTCCGCACCGGCGAGCTGCACGTGACGGCCACCCACGCCGACCAGGACAGCGAGATCCTGCTGCTCGTCGACGCGATGCACGACCTCGGCCAGAGCGAAGGCGTCGGTGGGGCCAGCAGCAGCCTCGACAACGCGGTCCGGGCTGCGGGCGCCATCGCCGAGCACTACCTGCGTGCCGGGGACCGGGTCGGCCTGCTCGTCCTCGGCGCTCGCGGGCTACCCCCGGTGACCGCAGCCGCGGGGCCGCACCACCTGCGGCGGGTGCTGGACGCCCTGGCCCGCACCACGGTGGCCGACGGGACCGTGAGTGACGAGCAGCGTCTGCGTTCGCAGCTGCGCCATCCCGTGTCCGCCGGGACGCTGGCCGTCATCCTCACGCCGGCGATCTCCCCCGAGGTCCTCGCCCATGCCGTGGGCCTGTCCCGCCGGGGGATCTCGGTCGTCACCGTCGACACCCTCCCGGCGCACCTCGCGACCGCGGAGATCGACCTCGAGCGCCTCGCCGAGGTGGCCGCGACCGCCGTGGACCACCCGCGGGAGACCCGGCTCGCCTGGCGGCTGCGGCTGCTCGAGCGCCAGCGTGAGATGGCCCGGGCCCGCGAGGCCGGCGTGCCGATCGTGCCCTGGGCCGGTCCGGGCACCCTCGACCTGGTGCTGCGGGACCTCGGCCGACGCTCCCGCGCCCCGCGCGTGGTGAGCCGATGAGCGCTCCGACCCCTCGCGGGACGGCTGCGGCGACCCTCGGTCGGGTCCTGGGCCTGTCCCCCTCGCAGGCCGGCGTGCGCGGACTGCTCGCGGCGTCCTCCCTGGCCCTGGTCGCCCTCACGTTCGCCGCCGCGCCCCAGGGGCTGGTCCTGGGCGCCGTGGCCCTGCTGGTGCTGACCGTCGGCGCGGTGTGGCGCCCCGAGGCCTTCGGGGCGAGCCTGCTGGTGGCCGGGCTGGCCCTGCACTGGTTGAGCGCCGTCCCGGTGCCGACGTCCGCCGCGTCGGCCGCGTCGTGGCTGCAGCTGCTGGTCGCGGCCTGGCTGCTGCTCGTCGTCCACCTCGGCGCTGCGCTCGCCGGGAGCCTGCCGCCGGGTGCCCCGGTGCCCCGCGCGAGCCTGCGTCGGTGGGCCCGACGCGCGGCCGTCGTGGCAGCCGGCACCCTCGCCCTGTGGGGGTTGGCCTACGGCGCGGCGCGCGCGGCCGCACCCGGCGAGGTCTGGCTGACGTATGCCGCGATCGCCGCGCTGGCGGTGCTCACCCTGGCGGTGTGGCTGCTGTCCCGCGCCCCCCGCACCTGAGGGGCCCGCGGCCGGGGTTCAGGCGGAGCGCTTGCGCGTGCGCTTGGGCTCTTCGTCGCGCCGAACGATGGTCGCCAGCACGTTGTCCTGCACGACCTCCTTGGTGACGACCACGCGCGAGATGCCCTCGTCGCTGGGGACGTCGAACATCACCGGCATGAGCACCTCCTCCATGATCGCCCGCAGCCCACGAGCACCCGTGCCGCGCTTGAGGGCGGAGTCAGCGATGGCCTCGAGGGCGTCGTCGGTGAACTCGAGCTCGACGTCGTCGATCTCGAACATCTTCTTGTACTGCTTGACCAGCGCGTTGCGCGGCTTGGACAAGATCGTCACCAGCGAGGCCTGGTCGAGCGGGCTCACCGTGGTGATGACCGGGAGGCGGCCGATGAACTCGGGGATGAGCCCGAACTTCATCAGGTCCTCGGGCATCACCTCGTGGATCGAGTCGGCCAGGTCCTTGGGCGTGTGCAGCTCCGAGCCGAAGCCGAGCCCCTTCTTGCCGTTGCGCGACTCGATGAGCTTCTCCAGCCCGGCGAACGCGCCACCGACGATGAACAGCACGTTCGTCGTGTCGATCTGGATGAACTCCTGGTGCGGGTGCTTGCGACCGCCCTGCGGCGGGACCGAGGCGGTCGTGCCCTCGAGGATCTTGAGCAGCGCCTGCTGCACACCCTCACCGGAGACGTCGCGCGTGATCGACGGGTTCTCGCTCTTGCGGGCGATCTTGTCGACCTCGTCGATGTAGATGATGCCCGTCTCGGCCTTCTTGACGTCGTAGTCCGCGGCCTGGATGAGCTTGAGGAGGATGTTCTCGACGTCCTCGCCGACATAGCCGGCCTCGGTCAGGGCGGTCGCGTCAGCGATGGCGAACGGCACGTTGAGCATGCGGGCCAGGGTCTGGGCGAGGTAGGTCTTGCCGCAGCCGGTCGGGCCGATGAGCAGGATGTTGGACTTGGCGATGTCGACGGACTCGACATCCTTCTTCGCGGTCGCCTCACCGGCCTGGATGCGCTTGTAGTGGTTGTAGACCGCCACGGCCAGCGCCTTCTTGGCGACGTCCTGGCCCACGACGTAGTTCTCCAGGAAGTCGAAGATCTCCCGCGGCTTGGGCAGCTCGTCCAGGCCCAGCTCGGAGGACTCGGCGAGCTCTTCCTCGATGATCTCGTTGCAGAGGTCGATGCACTCGTCGCAGATGTAGACGCCGGGGCCGGCGATGAGCTTCTTGACCTGCTTCTGGCTCTTGCCGCAGAACGAGCACTTCAGCAGGTCGCCGCTCTCTCCCATGCGTGCCACTCGCGGTCCTCCGGTCTGTCCGTGCGAACACTGCCCACAGCGGGCACCAACGGTCCGACGCTACAACGCCTCGTGGTCCCGTGGCTCCATTGAACCGCCGAGTCGTGCTCCCGTCCCCCCTTGTCCGCTGAGGGCGGACAAGGGGGACGGGTCGTGATCCGAGCCGACCGGCAGGACCCGGGCCGCCCGGGTCGGTTGGTGGTCCGTGCGGCGTGCCGGTATCCTCGGCGCACGAGGGGAGTACTTCCCACAGCCCGTCCGGTCAGTACGAGCACCCCATGGTGCTCCCGGGCGGCGCCGCTGTTCTGGCGGTGAAGGAGACCTCGGACGGCTAGCCCTGAGGTCTTCCATGCTCCTGTCCTTGCCCCAGTCTGTGTTCTTGCCCCTCCAGCCCACCCTCGTCCAGGCAGCGGCCGACCCCGCCGCCGGTGACTCCATCGGCACCCCCCTGCTCTGGGCGGTGAGCATCGGTGCCGTCGTCGCCCTCGTGGTGATGGACTTCCTGCTCACCCGCCGCCCCCACGAGGTCTCCATGAAGGAGGCCGTGGCGTGGTCGGCGTTCTACGTCGGCCTGCCCGTCGCCTTCGGCGGCTACATCTGGAGCCAGCACGGCAGCACCATCGGGGTGGAGTACTACACCGGCTACCTCGTCGAGAAGTCCCTGTCGGTCGACAACCTGTTCGTCTTCATGCTCCTGCTCGCGGCCTTCGCCGTGCCCAGGGAGCTGCAGCAGCGCGTGCTGCTCATCGGTGTCGTCGGGGCGCTCGCCCTGCGCGGGGTGTTCATCGCCCTCGGCGCCCAGCTGCTCAAGACCTTCGACTGGACCTTCCTGCTCTTCGGCCTGGTCCTGCTGGTCACCGGGCTCAAGCTCCTCAGGGACGCGGTGCAGGGCACCGACCACGAGATCGACATCGACACGATGCGCACGGTCCGGGTGCTGCGCCGGTTCATGCCCGTCACGGACGAGTACCACTCGATCGCCATGACGGTCCGCGAGAACGGCCGCCGTGCCCTCACCCCGCTGGCCCTGGTGACCGTGGCGATCCTGGCCACCGACATCGTCTTCGCCGTCGACTCGGTCCCGGCGGTCTACGGGATCACCGCAGACCCCTACCTCGTGTTCGCCACCAACGCGTTCGCGCTCCTGGGCCTGCGGGCGCTGTACTTCGTGCTCGAGGGCGCCCTGTCCCGCCTGGTCCACCTGGGCTACGGCCTGGCGGCGATCCTCGGCTTCATCGGGGTCAAGCTCGTCCTGCACTGGGCGCACGGCGTGTGGCCGTCGACCCCCGAGATCCCGACCCTCGCCTCGCTGGGGGTCATCGTCGGCATCCTCGCGGTGGTGACGGCCACGAGCCTGGCCGCCACCGGCGGCGGCGGCGGCGGGAAACCGGGCGCCCGGTCCGATGACGACGGCCGCGGGCGGGAACGGGTCAGCGCCCACTGAGGCCCGCACGCAGGTATGCCGCCCGCTCACGATGAGCGGACGGCATACCGGGCGTGCGGGTGCTGGTCAGTCCTCCAGCGTGCCCTTGCGCGAGCCGAGGACCTCGTCGATGAGGCCGTAGTCCTTGGCCTCCTGCGCCGACAGGATCTTGTCGCGCTCGATGTCGTTGCGGACCTGCTCCACGGACCGGCCCGAGTGGTCGGCCCAGGTCTCCTCGAGCCAGGTGCGCATCCGGAGCACCTCGTTGGCCTGGATCTCGATGTCCGAGGCCTGCCCACCCATGCCACCCTCGAGGGCCGGCTGGTGGATGAGGATCCGGGCGTTCGGCAGGGCGAAGCGCTTGCCCTTGGCGCCGGCGGACAGCAGCACCGCGGCCGCGGAGGCGGCCTGGCCGATGACGAACGTCTGCACGTCCGGCCGGATGTACTGCATGGTGTCGTAGATGGCGGTCATCGCCGTGAACGAGCCACCGGGGCTGTTGATGTACATGAGGATGTCACGGTCGGGGTCCTGGGACTCCAGCACGATGAGCTGGGCGATGACGTCGTCCGCGGACGCGTCGTCGACCTGCACGCCGAGGAAGATGATGCGGTCCTCGAAGAGCTTGGTGTAGGGGTCGAGGCGCTTCATGCCGTAGGAGGTGCGCTCCTCGAACTGCGGCAGGATGTAGCGGCTCGACGGAGCCGGGACCTGGGGTCCGCCGTGCATGGCGGGGTTGGTGTTGTAGTTCATCGGTTTGTCCCTCACTTGTCCCCGGAGACGGGGTTGTCGTCGCCGCCACGGCTGCCGGCCTGGGCTGCGCTGCTGAACACGTGGTCGACGAAGCCGTAGGCCTTCGCCTCCTCGGCGCTGAACCAGCGGTCGCGGTCGGAGTCGAGCTCGACCTGCTCCTTGGTCTGGCCGGTGTGCTCGGCGATCAGCGCGGCCATCTGCTTCTTCACGTAGAGCATCTGCTCGGCCTGGATCTTGATGTCCGACGCCGTGCCACCGATCCCACCCGAGGGCTGGTGCATCATCACGCGGGCGTGCGGGGTGGCGTAGCGCTTGCCGTGGGTGCCGGCGGAGAGCAGGAACTGGCCCATCGAGGCCGCCATGCCCATGGCCACGGTCGCCACGTCGTTGGGGATCCACTTCATCGTGTCGTAGATCGCCATGCCGGCGGAGATGGAGCCGCCGGGGCTGTTGATGTAGAGCCAGATGTCCTTGCTGGGGTCCTCGGCAGCGAGCAGCAGCAGCTGCGCGCAGATCGCGTTCGCGTTGTCGTCGCGGACGTCCGAGCCGAGGAAGATGATCCGCTCCTTGAGCAGACGGTTGTAGATGTGGTCGTCCAGACCACCCTGCGGCCGCTCAGCTGCGGCGACGATCTCTTGTGGCGTGCTCACCATGTCTCCATCGCTCGGGATGTGTGCTTGTCAGTGACCCTAACGCGGTGGTGGTGGGGGGAAGTCCCCGATCCGGCGCGTGTTCGCCCTGAGCGCACAGCCCCCTGGCGGGCGCGCACGGCGTCGGTCCCGTCCGCGTGCCCGCAGCGGGCGTACGCGCCGAGGTCACGGGCGGGTCCGGACCTCGTGCTCGGCCGGCGCAGCCTGCGGCTCCCGCGTGGCGGGGATGACCAGCATGGCCGCGGCCACCATGACCGTGACGGCCATCAGGGCCTTGAGGACGGTGAACTGGTCGCCGAGGAACCCGAGCAGGGGCGGCCCCGCGATGAACGCGGTGTAGCCGATGGTCGCGATGACCGACATGCGGGCCGCGGCGCGGGCCGGGTCGTCGGCCGAGGCGCTCATGCCGACGGGGAAGCCGAGCGAGGCACCCACCCCCCAGACCGCCGTACCGAGGTAGGCGACCCAGACGTTGCCGAAGATCACCATGACCGAGCCCACCGCAGCCATGGCGAAGGTGACCTGCAGGACCGGCACCCGCCCGTACCGGTCGAGCAGCCCGGTGCCGACCAGGCGGCCCACGGTCATGAAGGACAGGAAGGAGGCGAAGGCCAGCACACCGGCCCAGGCCGGCAGTCCGTGGCCCTCGACGAAGCCCACGGCGATCCAGTCGTTGGCGGTGCCCTCGGTGAACGCGGCCGCGAGCACGACCAGCCCGATCATCAGGGTGCGCGGCTCCAACCAGGCCGAACCGGGTCGCTGCGCGTCGGCGGTCCCGTCGGCGGCCGACTCCTCGCTGCCCACCTCGACCTCGCGCGGCAGGAAGGACCGCAGGGCCCACAGCCCGAGGACCATCGACACCGCGATCGTTCCCAGGAAGTGGGCCAGCAAGGGGATGCCTCCCCACGACATTCCCGCGCCGATGAGGGCGCTGAGCACGGTGCCCCCGGAGAAGGCGGCATGGAAGTGCGGCATGACGGTCCTGGCCAGCAGCCGCTCGACCGCAGCGCCCTCGAGGTTCATGGCAACGTCCCACAGGCCGATCCCCATGCCCAGGAAGTAGAGCCCCACGGCCATCAGCCAGCGGGACTGCGTGACGTCGACCGCCGCCGCGACGATGACGAGCCCGACGAAGCCGAGCACCATGCCGACCAGGATCGTGCGGGCCGCCCCGATCCGTCCTGCCACCCGACCGGCCGACGGCAGCGCGGTGAGTGAGCCGGCCGACGCGGCGAACAAGGTCAGGCCGAGCTCACCGGCGCTGAGGCCGAGCTCGGCCTTGCTGTCCGCGATGCGCGAGGCGAAGGCGGCGAACGCCACCCCGGCGAGGGCGAAGACGACGAAGACGCTGTTGCGGGCGGCGGCGACGCGCAGGCGGTCCAGGGAGGTCGAGTGGTGACTCACGGCGTCTTCCTGCGCGGCGCGCGGGTCTGGGACGGGCATCGAATCGATTCGATCGAATCGTTTCGATAGTGTCTCCCCATGACCGTTCCCCGTCAACCTCGGGTGACCCTGCGGGCGGTGGCCGAGGCCGCCGGGGTGTCCACCTCGACCGCGTCACTGGCCTTCAGCGGCAGGGGCCCGGTGGCGCCGCAGACGGTGCGGCGGGTACGGGCCGCCGCCGACCGGCTCGGCTACACCGGTCCCGACCCGCTGGCCTCGTCGCTGCGCCAGGGGCGTTCGGGGGTGGTCGGCGTCATCGTCGAGGGCCGGCTGCTGCACGCCTTCCGGGACCCGTTCGCCGTGAGCGTCCTGGACGGGCTGTCGCAGGTCCTCGACGAGATCCCGGCCGGGATGCTGCTGATCGCCCAGCACGCCGGCGCCCCCGAGCGGGCGATCCCCCAGCTGTCGGCCACCGCCCTGGACGCCGTGGTCTTCTCCCTCTGCGGCCCTGACGACAACCCGGCGGTCGACCACCTCGCCGCACGCGGCATACCGATGCTCGGCGACGGGTCCCCGGCGGACCCCCGCGTGGTCCAGCTGGCGCTGGACAACCGTGGTGCCGCAGCGACCGTGACGCGACACGTGCGCGACCTCGGCCACGACCGGGTCGCGCACCTGATGATGCCGCTGCGGCCGGACTGTGCCACCGAGCTGGTGGGGATCGACGCGCTGGACGACGCGACCTTCGCGGACAGCCGCGACCGAGCCCTGGGGTTCCTGGACGTCTACGACCTCTCGGCTGCACCCGGACGCCTCGCCGTCACCTCGCTGCCCGATGTCGAGCAGGGGGCCCGCGCCGCCCGGAGGCTGCTCGAGCGTCCGGCGGGCGAGCGCCCCACGGCGGTCGTCGCCCAGTCGGACCTGCTCGCGATGGGGGTGGTGCGAGCGGCTGGTGAGCTGGGCCTGCGCGTCCCGCAGGACCTGAGCGTGACCGGCTTCGACGGGGTGGAGCTGCCGTGGTTCGCCGGGACCCTGACCACGATGGACCAGCACGGTGAGCGCAAGGGCCGCCACCTCGGGGAGCTGCTGCGGCTGCTGCTGGACGGGCAGCGCCCCGACGACCAGCACGCCCCGGTCACGTTGCGCGTGGGCTCCACCACCGCGCCCCCGCCCGCCTGAGGGCGCGGCGACCGACCGGCCGGCTCAGGCGTCGATCGTGGCGCCCCGCGGAGGGTTCCCGTCGTTGCCCTTGGAGGCGGGCTGCGCCTCGGCCGGGTGCGGCACGCGGGCCGGCTGGGCGACCAGGTTGACGGTGATGTACCGGCCGTTGACGTCCGTGGTCACCGCGGCCTCGAACTCCATGTAGCTGTCGTTGGAGGACACGTGGTGGATCTGCCAGGGGGTCTCGAGGGCCGCGACGCCCCACAGCCGCTCCACCCCCACCCCCGCCTCCCAGGGCACGACGTCGTCGGCGCAACGGCAGACGCCGATGATCATCCGGTCGACGTCGTCGGTGCGCCCCAGCTCGACCTCGGCGAACAGGCGACTGGCCGTCAGCGCCTTCTGCAGGGTGGCCTGCAGGGCGATGACGTGCCGCTGGTCGGCGGGGTTGGCGTTCTCCTGGACCGCCAGGCGCAGTTTGTGGAAGGAGGCCATGTCCATGGCCCAAGGATCAGGGGCGATGTGCCATGAGTGATCCCATAAATGACGTATGCCGTGTCCCCGGTCGGGGACACGGCACACGGCTGCGTGCGGTGGCGGTCGTTGGCCGCCGGACGGTCAGTGGCTGTGACCCTCGTGGCCCTCGTGGCCCTCGTGGTCGTGGCCCTCGTGGTCGTGGCCCTCGTGGTCGTGGCCCTCGTGGTCGTGGCCCTCGTGGCCGCCCTCGGCGAGCTCGGAGGCGACATCGGTCGCCGTGATCTCGCTCAGGTCGATCTCGGCGCCGGCGGTGTCGACGACCTTGGCCTGCTCCAGGACGCTGGCCAGCGCCTTGCGACGCGCGACCTCGGCGACCATCGCGGGCACCTGGCCCTGCTGGTCGACCGCCTGGGCGAACTGGTTCGGGTCCATGCCGTACTGCTGGGCCGACATGACCAGGTACTCGATGAGCTCGGGCTGCTCGACCTTGACGTCGTTCTTCTCGGCGATGGCGTCGAGCAGGAACTGGGCCTTGAGCGCCTTGCGGGTGCTCTCGTCGACCTCCGCACGGTGCTCGGCGTCCTCGAGGCGGTTCTCGCCCTCGAGGTGGGAGTTGACCTCCGTCTCGACCACGCTCTCGGGGATCGGGATCTCGATGGTCTCCAGGAGCTGCTCGAGCAGCTTGTCGCGGGCCTGGACACCCTGCTCGAACTTCTTGGCCTGCTCGGCCTGCTTGGTGACGTCGGCACGCAGCTCGCGCAGCGTGTCGAACTCCGAGGCGAGCTGGGCGAAGTCGTCGTCCAGCGGCGGGAGCTCGCGCACCTTGACGGACTGGACGGTCACCGTGACGTCGGCGTCCTGACCCTCGTGCTCGCCACCGGCGAGGGGGGCGGTGAAGTTCTTGGTCTCGCCGGCAGCCATGCCGACGAGGGCGTCGTCCATGCCGTCGAGCATGTTGGCGGACCCGACCTCGTAGGAGATGCCCTTGACCGAGTCGATCTCCTCGTCGCCGATGGAGGCGTCGAGGTCGACGGACACGAAGTCACCGGTCTGGACGGTGCGCTCGACCCCCGTGAGGCTGCCGAAGCGCTCCTGGAGCGCGACCAGGCGCTCCTCGACGTCCTCGTCGGACGCCTTGGCCTCGTCGACCTCGACGGTGATGGTGCTGAAGTCGGGCAGTTCGACCTCGGGGCGGACGTCGACCTCGACGGTGAACTTGAGGTCCTGGCCGTCCTCGGCGGGGACCTCGGTCACGTCGACCTCGGGCTGGCCGATCGGGCGGACCTTGTTCTCCTCGACGGCCTGGCCGTAGAACTGCGGAAGGGCCTCGTTGACCGCCTCCTGCAGCACGGCACCGCGGCCGACGCGCTGGTCGATGATCCGGCTGGGGACCTTGCCCTTGCGGAAGCCGGGGACCTGGATCTGGGAGCCGATGGTCGCGTATGCCGCGTCGAGGCTGGGCTTGAGCTCCTCGAACGGGACCTCGACGGTCAGCTTGACCCGGGTCGGGTTGAGGGTCTCGACGGCACTCTTCACTGCGGGGCACTCCAGGTTCAGGTGGGGAACGGGCGGGCAACGAGAATGGCCCTGCACACCGGCGGTGGGCGCGCGCGGACCAATGACCCATCGTAGCCGCTGCGGGACCTGCGGCCGAACCGAGCCTCGCGGCCCGGCGCCGGCCCGCCTAGGTTGGGGACATGAGCAGCGAGCAGCAGCCCCTGGAGTTCGACGTCGTGGTCATCGGAGCAGGACCGGTGGGTGAGAACGCCGCCGACCGGGCACGCAAGTCCGGCCTGACGGTGGCGATCGTGGAGAAGCACCTCGTCGGCGGTGAGTGCAGCTTCTACGCCTGCTCCCCCAGCAAGGCGCTGCTGCGCCCGATCCACGCCACCCGCGCCTCCCAGCGCGTGCAGGGTTCCGACGGTGCCCGGCTCGACCCCCAGGGGGTCCTGGACCGCCGGGACGCCTGGATCAACGGGCTCGACGACAGCGGGCAGGTCTCCTGGCTCGAGCACGTCGGCGTGACCCTCCTTCGCGGTGAGGGCACCCTCACCGGCGAGAAGTCGCTGCAGGTCGACGGCCGCGAGGTCCGCGCCCGGCACGCCGTGATCCTCGCGACCGGGACCATGCCCGCCGTGCCGCCCATCCCCGGCCTGCGCGAGGCCAAGGCCTGGACCAACCGCGAGGCGACCACGACCCGCCGCATCCCCGAGCGGCTCGCCGTCCTCGGCGGTGGGGTGGTCGCCTGCGAGCTGGCCCAGGTGTTCTCGGCCCTCGGCTCCACGGTGACGGTCATCGAGCAGGCGCCGGGACTGCTCGGCCGCAACGAGGAGTTCGCGGGCACCGCGGTGAAGGAGGCCCTCGAGCGGGACGGGATCGACGTCCGCACCGGGACCAGGGCCGAGAGCGTCTCCCGTCTCGGCCCCACCGGCGAGGTCACCGTGCACCTCGAGGGGGGTGGCACCGTGGTCGCCGACGAGCTGCTCGTCGCCGTGGGCCGCACGCCGGCCACCCGAGGGCTGGGGCTCGAGACGGTCGGCGGCGAGCTCTCCGACGCGGGGTACGTGTCCGTCACCGACCGGATGGAGGTCAAGGGCGTCCCGGGACTCGACGACGACGACCGCACCCCGTGGTTGTATGCCGTCGGTGACGTCAACGGGATCGCCCTCCTCACCCACATGGGCAAGTACCAGGGCCGGGCCTGCGGCGACCTCGTCGGCGCCCGCGCCGCGCACCGCGAGCCGGACGCCGCGAAGACGACGCCGTGGGCGGACGACCTCGGGGCACCCCAGGTGATCTTCACCGACCCGGAGGTCGCGGCGGCCGGGCTCACCGAGGCGCAGGCTCGCGAGAAGGGGCTCACCATCCGCGTCATCGACGTGCCGATGGACAGCGCAGCGGGGTCCGGGCTGCAGGCCGAGGGCTACCAGGGGCAGGCCCGCATCATCGTCGACGAGGACGCCGGCGTGATCGTCGGCGCGACCTTCGTCGGCCAGGACGTCGCCGAGCTGGTCCATGCCGCCACGGTCGCGATCGTCGCGAAGGTGCCGCTCACGACCCTGTGGCACGCGGTGCCGTCCTACCCGACGATGAGTGAGATCTGGCTGCGGCTGCTCGAGGAGTACGGCCTCTGAGTCCCGAGGCGGTCCGTGCGCCCCCGCCCCGCCTGTGCTCTCGGCCCGCCACCGCCCGCCCCCGCAGGAAAGATGCGTCATTCGGACGGCCTACGGGGACGCGCTCGCCGGTAGCGTCCGCTGCCGAGCCCCCACGAGGGGAAGGCCAGCGAAGGGAACCACCATGCGCGTCCGCACCCCCTACCGTCTCGGCGTGCTCGGAGCAGCCGCTGCGCTGATGCTCGGCGCCGGCTCCGCCGGATCGGTCAGCGCCTCACCCGCCGCCCCCACCGGCTCGGCCGGCACCCAGGCGTGCGCGGCCGACACCTCGAGCGGCGCCCGGGTCATGCAGGGCTCGACGGCCAAGGAGCCGGCGCTGTACTCCGCGAACGAGGCCAAGGCGTACGGCGTCCTGAAGAACCTCCCCACCCTGGCGCAGGGCAGCGTGCGCATCCCGACGGTCTTCCACATGGTCGGCGAGGACACGTTCACCGCCGCGGAGAAGCGGCGCTGGAACACCCTCATCGCGGCCCAGATGCAGGTCCTCAACGACTCGTTCGCCGGCGCCACGGCCGCCGACGCCGCCGACACGCCGTTCCGGTTCGAGCTCCAGCAGACGACCTGGACGGTCAACCCGTCCTGGTACACCGTCGTCCCCGGCAAGAACGAACGAGACATGAAGCGCGCGCTGCACACCGGCGACGCCCGCACCCTGAACATCTACGCTGCCGACATCGGTGGCGGGCTGCTCGGCTGGGCCTACTTCCCCAAGGGCTACAACCACGGGCGCGACTTCATCGACGGTGTCGTCCTGCTCGACGAGTCGATGCCCGGGGGCACTGCTGGCAAGTACGCCCTCGGCGACACCCTCACCCACGAGGTCGGCCACTGGCTGATGCTCGAGCACACCTTCGCCCACGGCTGCTCCGCCTCGGGTGACTTCGTGGCCGACACCCCGCGTGAGGCGGTGCCGCAGTTCGACTGCCCGATCGGGGCCGACACCTGCACGGCGCCCGGTCTGGACCCGATCCACAACTTCATGGACTACACCCAGGACTCCTGCATGAACATGTTCACCCCGGGCCAGGCCGACCGCATGAGCGACGCCTGGCAGCAGTTCCGGGCCGGGGGCGGCAAGGGCTGAGCGCGTCGCCGGCGCCAACGAGCAAGGGCCCCACCGGCGGGTGGGGCCCTTGCGCTGAGCGGGTGACGAGAATCGAACTCGCGTAGCTAGTTTGGAAGACTAGGGCTCTACCATTGAGCTACACCCGCGTGGACCCGTACAGCCCCTCGGGAGGCCTGCAGATCCGAGGCGCTAGCCTAATGCCCGCGATCGCGTGAGCCGAAATCGGCTCGCCGTCCACGGGGTATGGCGCAGCTTGGTAGCGCGTCCGCTTTGGGAGCGGAAGGCCGCCGGTTCGAATCCGGCTACCCCGACACGAGGGACTGATCGACGAGTCGATGCCGGTTCCTGCCGCCGTCCGGGGCACCCGGCTCAGTGCACGAGCGTCGCGCGGAACTCCGTGGTCGACCGCCCGGCCAGGTGGCCCTTGGCCTCGAAGCCGTCGGTCGGCCGCCACGGGGGCCGCTCCCCCTCAGTGACCGCGAAGCGGGCGTCGGCCCCGAGCTCGGCGCGCGTGTGCGCGGCATACACGGGGTGGTCGGTGGCCACGAGCAGCTGGCCCCCCGGTTCGAGGCGCGAGGCGACGAGGTCGAGGTTGTACGGCGCGACGAAACGCCGCTTGACGTGCTTGGCCTTGGGCCAGGGGTCGGGGAAGAACAGGTGCACGGCGGCCAGCGACGCAGGAGCCAGCCGGTGCTCGAGCAGCTGCACGGCGTCACCGCAGTGCATCCACAGGTTGTCCAGGCCCTGCCGGTCGGCCTCGGCGAGCATCCGGGCCAGCGCCGGGGTGTACACGTCGACGGCGACCAGGTCGTGCCCGGGGTGGGCGGCAGCGTAGGCCAGCGCCGCGCCACCGTGGCCGCAGCCGACCTCGAGGACGACCGGCGCGACCCGGCCGAACGCGGACACCGGATCGAGCACGCCGTCGGGGATCTCGTGCTGCGGGACCAGCTGCTCCAGCCGCTCGCGGGTCAGCGCCGACAGCCGGCCCCGGCGGGCACCGTAGGACCGGACACGACCGGTCATCCGCATCGGTTCCATCCGGCCAGCCTAGAGAACGCGGCTCTCGACCCGACCGAGGGGCGGGACAGTGGTAATAACTTCTGATTATGTGATCCATAATCAATACATGCGCATTTCCCGGTTCCCCAACATCGTCGACGACATCTCCGTACGCCTCGGCGCCGGAGTCGTGCTGGTGGTGGGCGTGCTCGCCCTCGCGACCCAGCAGTGGTGGCTCTACGCGGTCCTCGCCGTGGACTTCGTGCTGCGGACCGGATGGGGCCCGTCCGCGAGCCCGGTCGCCGAGCTCGTGCGTCGCTGGATCCGCCCCCGGGTGGCCACGCCGGCCCGGTGGACGGCCGGACCGCCGAAGCGTTTCGCCGCCGGCATCGGTGCTGGGCTGACCGTCCTTGCCACCGCACTGTGGCTGACCGGCGCCATCGTCCCGGTGGTGGTCATCGGCGTCGTCATGGTGGCCTTCCCGGCGCTCGAGGCCATCGGCGGCGTCTGCGTCGGGTGCATCGTCTTCGGCTGGCTGATGCGTCTGGGCCTGATCCCGGAGTCGATCTGCGTGGAGTGCGCCGACATCAGCAAGCGCGCCGCCAGGCGCACGACCGTGTCCAACGCCTGACACCCCCACTGTCCCCAGGGCCGACGAGCGCTGCGGTCGGTCAGCGGCGCCAGACCAGGACCGCGGCCCGGTCGTCGGTCTCACCGGCCCGAGCAGCGGCGCACATCTTGGCGGCCATGCCCTCGAACCCGCGCCCGATCATCTGCTCGGCCGTGCCGAGCATCCGGTCGATCCCGTCGCGCAGGTCACGGTTGCGGACCTCGATGACACCATCGGTGTAGAGCAGCAGCGCGTCGCCGCGGTGCAGGGTGCCGCTGACGCGCGGGAAGCCCACCGCGTCGGTGACGCCGAGCACCGGTCCCTCGTCGCCCTCCAGCACCTTCCAGCGACCCGAACCGGCCGAGAAGCGCACCGCCGGCGGGTGACCGGCCGAGGCGAGGCTGTACTCACCCGTCGCGAGGTTGATCCAGGCATGGACCGCGCTGGCGAAACCCTCGTCCCAGTGCTGGCGCAGCAGGTAGGAGTTGGCGGCGGGCAGGAACTGCTCATGGGGCAGCGAGCCGAGCAGCCCGCCGAAGGCCCCCGAGAGGAGCAGCGACCTCGTGCCGGCGGCGATGCCCTTGCCCGAGACGTCGACGAGCGCCAGCTCGAGGATGTCGCCGGCCTTGCTCGTGACGATGAAGTCGCCGGAGAACGAGTCGCCGTAGGCGGACAGGACCGACAGCTCGGCTCCCCAGCCCGGCGGCATGGCCGGGAGCTCGCCCTGGGTGCGCAACCGGTCGCGCAGGTCCACCAGCATCGTCTCCCCGAGGTTGCCCTGGACCCCGAGCCGCGCCCTGGAGGTGGCGACCCAGAACATGATGACCATCACCACGACCAGCACGGCGTACGCGCCGTACAGGGTTCCCATGGAGTCGCGGTCGACCAGGGTGAGCGCCGCCGTGAGGAGGATCGTCGTGTCGACGAAGGCGAGGGTCCGGGGGCCGAGGAAGAGGCCGGCGAGGACCGCGACCGGGTAGTAGGCGGAGAACGGGAACGAATCCTCCCACTCGAACATCGCCCAGCACAGCCCGGCGTTCACCGTCAGCAGCGCCAGGACGGTGCTGCCGGACCCCCACCGGCCGAGCCGGCTGCGGGTGCGCTGGAACCGCGTCATCAGCGAACGACGCGCGAGGACCGACGTGCCAACGTCCACCAGTGCGGGTTCCTTCGGGCTTGGGGGGCAGGGCACCCAGGAGGTCAACGGGAGCGGACAGGTCACGTCTCCAGCCCTGCATGCGGAGCCTAGTGCGCCGCCCGCGTCGGGGCCTCGGGAATCCCCAGATCAGGGCTGTTCGGGCAGGGTGTGGTCCTGTTCGTACCGGGAGACCATGGCGATCCGCCGTGCGTGTCGCTCGTCCCCCGAGAAGGGGGTGGCCAGGAAGGTCCGGACCATCGCCGTGGCCTCGTCGACCGTGCTCATCCGACCGCCGATGGAGATGACCTGGGCGTCGTTGTGCTCACGCGCGAGGCTGGCCAGCTCCTCGTTGTGGCACAGGGCTGCGCGGATGCCGGGCACCTTGTTGGCCGCCATCTGCTCACCGTTGCCCGATCCCCCGAGGACGATGCCGAGCGAGTCCGCGTCGGCGGCCACGGCCTGCGCCGCGCGCAGCACGAAGACCGGGTAGTCGTCCTGGGCGTCATAGGTGTGCGGGCCGTGGTTGGTGACGTCGTGCCCCTCGCGCTCGAGGAAGGCCACGAGCTCGTTGAGCAGCTCGTAGGCGGCGTGGTCGCCGCCGATGTGGACGCGCATGGTGTGCTCCTTTGCTCCTGCAGGTCTCAGGTCTCAGGTCTCAGTCGAAGATGGGGCCGACGGTGCGACTGCGCTTGAGCTCGAAGAAGCCCGGGGTTCCGGCGACCAGCACGCAACCGTCCCACAGCCGCGCGGCGGCCTCACCCCGGGGGGCGGGGCTCACGACCGGACCGAAGAAGGCGACGCCGTCGACCGCGATGACCGGGGTGCCCACGTCGTCCCCCACGAGGTCGATGCCGCGCCGGTGGCTGGCTCGCAGCCGGTCGTCGTGCTCGTCGGTGTCCGCGTACCGCGCGAGCTCGGCCGGCAGGTCCACCTCCCGCAGCGCGTGGACGATGACCTCGGCGAGGTCCGTCTCCTCCCCGAGGTGGATCCGTGTGCCCATGGCGTCGTAGAGCGCCTTGACCACGGAGTCGCCGTGCTCGTGCGCCGCCGCGAGGATGACGCGGACCGGTCCCCAGGCGCTGTCCATCAGCGCGCTGTACTCCGGCGACAGCTCACGTCCCTCGTTGAGGACGGCCAGGCTCATCACCGACCAGGTGACGTCGACGGGGCGGACCTTCTCGACCTCGGTCATCCAGCGCGAGGTCATCCAGGCCCAGGGGCACAGCGGGTCGAACCAGAACTCGGCAGCGGACCGGGGGACGGTGGTTTCGGGGGAGGTCACCGGGCAATCGTGCCAGTGCACCCACCGGCGGCCGCACCGAGGGCGACCGGCGGCTGCACCTTGACGTCACGGCAAGCCGCGACGACCGTGGCCGGGCGAGCCGGTGGTGCCAGCACACGCCCCCACGCATGGGAGTATGGGCGCCGAAACGTGGACCAACCCGCAGGAGATTCTGTGCCCGGCAAGAACCTGACCCGCGACGAGGCAGTGGCGCGCGCGGCCGTCGTCGCCGTCGACCACTACGACGTCGCGCTCGACCTGACGACGTCGCAGGAGACGTTCCGGACGACCACCACGGTGACGTTCACGAGCGCCTCGGTCGGGCAGTCCACCTTCGTGGACCTGATCGCGCCCTCGGTGGAGGCGATCACGCTCAACGGCGAGTCCCTCGACCCGGCCACGCACTTCGACGGGGTCCGCATCACCCTGCCCTCGCTCGCCGAGCACAACACCCTCACCGTCGACGCCACCGGCGCGTACATGAACACCGGCGAGGGCCTGCACCGCTTCGTGGACCCGGTCGACGACGAGGTGTACCTCTACAGCCAGTTCGAGGTCGCCGACTGCCGTCGGATGTTCACCGTGTTCGAGCAGCCCGACCTCAAGGGCACCTACGCGTTCACCATCACCGCCCCCTCCCACTGGGAGGTCGTGTCCAACTCCCCCACGCCCGCGTCGACGCCGGTCCGCGACGGGGTGGCCCGGTGGGAGTTCGCCGCCACCCCCCGGATGTCCTGCTACATCACCGCGCTCGTGGCCGGGCCCTACGCCGTGGTCCGCGACGAGGTCCAGACCCGCAAGGGCACCGTCCCGCTCGGCATCTTCTGCCGCAGGTCCATGCTCGAGCATCTGGACGCCGACAACATCTTCGACTGCACCAAGCGCGGCTTCACGTTCTTCGAGAACGAGTTCGACTGCGAGTACCCGTTCGAGAAGTACGACACCCTCTTCACGCCCGAGTACAACATGGGCGCGATGGAGAACGCCGGCGCCGTCACGGTCAACGAGACCTACGTCTTCCGGGCCAAGGTCACCGAGGCGATCATCGAGCGCCGGGCGCTGACGCTGCTGCACGAGCTGGCCCACATGTGGTTCGGCGACCTCGTGACGATGAAGTGGTGGAACGACCTGTGGCTCAACGAGTCGTTCGCGGAGTGGGCGTCGACCACCTGCCAGGCCGAGGCCACCCAGTGGGAGTCCGCCTGGACGACCTTCGGCATCAGCGAGAAGGCCTGGGCCTACCGCCAGGACCAGCTCTCCTCCACCCACCCGATCGTCGCCCCGATCCGCGACCTCGAGGACGTCGAGGTCAACTTCGACGGCATCACCTACGCCAAGGGTGCCTCGGTGCTCAAGCAGCTCGTGGCCTACGTCGGCCGCGAGCCGTTCGTCGCCGGGCTGCGCGCCTACTTCGCCAAGCACGCCTGGGGCAACACCACGCTGCAGGACCTGCTCGGCGAGCTCGAGGCCACCTCGGGCCGCGACCTCGGCACCTGGTCCAAGCTGTGGCTCGAGACCGCCGGGGTCAACACCCTGCGTCCCGTCGTCGAGGTCGACGACCGTGGCCTGGTCTCGTCGGCGACCATCGAGCAGACCGGCGCCGACGGCTACCCGACGCTGCGTCCGCACCGCCTCGCCGTGGGCCTGTACTCCGTGCAGGAGCAGGCGGACGGCCCGGTCCTCGTGCGCACCGACCGCCTCGAGCTGGACGTCGACGGTGCCTCCACGGCCGTCCCGGAGCTCATCGGGCGTGCCGTCCCGGACCTGCTGCTCGTCAACGACGAGGACCTGGCCTACGCCAAGATCCGCCTGGACGAGCGTTCCCTCGCGACGGCACTGGCTCACCCGCGCGGGTTCCAGGACAGCCTGCCCCGCGCCCTGGTGCTCGGTGCCGCGTGGGACATGACCCGCGACGCCGAGATGCCGGCCCGCGCCTTCATCGACCTCGTCCTGGCCTCGCTGCCCGGCGAGACCAACTCGACGATGCTGCGTACGGTGCTCGCGCAGCTGCAGAGCGCTGCCCACCTCTACGTGTCCCCGGGTCACCGCGACGCCGCCCGCACCACGGTGTCCGCCGGGCTGCGCGCCCTGGCCGAGTCCGCCGAGCCGGCCAGTGACGCCCAGCTGCAGCTGCTCACCGCGTTCGCCGCGGTGCAGCGCGGCGGCGACGACGCCGCCTTCCTGCGTGGCCTGTTCGACGGGACCCGGACCCTGCCGGGACTGGCCGTCGACACCGAGATGCGCTGGATGCTCCTCACCGCCCTGGCTGCCGCCGGCGAGTCCACCGAGGCCGAGATCGCCGCGGAGCGTGAGCGCGACAACACCTCGACCGGCCGCGAGCGCGCGGCGCGGGCCCTGGCTGCCAGACCCGACGCCGAGGTCAAGGCCGAGGCCTGGCACCACGGCGTGGAGGACACCTCCCTGCCCAACTCGGTCGTCGAGGCCATCGGCCTGGGGTTCACCCAGGCCCTGGACACCGAGCTGCTGCGCCCCTTCGTCGAGAGGTACCACGACGCGCTGCTCGGCATCTGGGAGTCGCGGACCCACGCGATCGCCGAGTCGATCCTGGTGACGTACTACCCGAGCGTCCTGGCCGACCAGCACCTGCTGGACGCCTCGCAGGCCTGGTTGGACGCCCACCCCGACGCCCCCGCCGGGCTGTCGCGTCTGGTGTCCGAGCACCGCGACGGCGTGGCCCGCGCGCTGCGGGCCCAGGCCCGGGACGCCGATGCCTGAGTCGTTCCTCACCACCCTGACGCAGCTGACGCCCGGCGGTGTCTGGGACTGGTTCGTCGGGCCCCCGCTCAAGGTGGTCGCCATCCTCGCGTCGGGGATCATCCTGAGGTGGGTGCTGCTGCGCTCCATCGCCCGCGTCGTCCAGGTCACCCTGGCCCGGACCGACGCGCGCCGGTCCTACGAGCCCGGCAGGGTGGGCCGCGCCAGCAACGCGCTCGCCGCAGCCGCGGGCATCGACCGCGAACGGCACCGGCAGCGCACCCTGACCATGGCCTCGCTGCTGCGCAGCACGGTCACCTTCTTCGTCGCCCTCATCACGATCCTGACGGCGATGGCGACCGTCGACATCAACCTTGCCCCGGTGCTCGCGACGGCCGGGGTCGGCGGCGTCGCCCTCGGCTTCGGCGCGCAGAGCCTGGTCAAGGACTTCCTCTCCGGCATCTTCATGGTCCTCGAGGACCAGTACGGCGTCGGCGACGTCATCGACACCGGGGAGGCCATCGGCACCGTCGAGGAGGTCTCGCTGCGCATCACGCGCCTGCGCGATGCGAGCGGGGTGGTCTGGTACGTCCGCAACGGCGAGATCCTGCGGATCGGCAACAAGAGCCAGGGCTGGTCGACCGCCGTCGTGGACCTCCCGGTCGCCTACTCGGAGAACATCGAGCGGGCGATCTCGGTGATCGCCACCGTGGTGCGCCAGCTGGACCAGGACCCCGCCTTCCAGGAGCTGCTGCTCGAGGAGCCCAACGTCGTGGGGGTCGAGTCCATCATCGGCAGCACGGTCACCATCCGCGTCATCGCCAAGACGGCGCCGGAGCAGCAGTACGGCGTGTCCCGCGAGATCCGCGAACGGGTCAAGGCCGCCTTCGACGAGCACCAGATCAAGGCGCCGGCCATGACGCCGTTCGGGCCGGCCGGGGGTACCCCGTGAGCACCGGGGGCCAGTTCGGCAGCTTCTTCGACGAGGTCGGTGGGCACCAGACCTTCCGCAAGCTCGTCCACGAGTTCTACCGGGGGGTCGCCGACGACCCCGCCCTGCGTGCGCTCTACCCCGAGCAGGACCTGGGCCCGGCGGAAGAACGACTGCGGCTGTTCCTCGAGCAGTACTGGGGTGGGCCGACGACCTACTCCGAGCAGCGCGGGCACCCCCGCCTGCGGATGCGCCACCACCCGTTCAAGGTGACGGCGACGCAGCGCGACCGCTGGCTGCTGCACATGATGGCGGCCGTCGACACCCTCGACCTGCCGGCGGCCAACGACCTGCTGCTGCGCGACTACCTCGAGCGGGCTGCCTTCAGCCTGGTCAACAGCCTCGACGAGGACTGAGCGCCGCCCAGAAGGCAAGACGGGGGGTGTCCGGTTTCGTCCTTCGGCCCTGATGCCTCACCATGGTTGCCCGTGACCGACACCCTTGCCACGACGTCCGACGCCACCTTCGTCGAGACCCACCCTGCCCGTCTCCTCCACCCGGCCGACTCGGCCGACGCCGCCTGGTGGCGTCATGCGGTGATCTACCAGATCTACCCCCGCTCGTGGGCCGACGCCGACGGTGACGGCATCGGTGACCTGCCGGGGGTCACGGCGCGGCTGCCCTACCTCAAGGCGCTGGGCGTCGACGCGATCTGGTTCAGCCCCTTCTACACCTCGCCGCAGGCCGACGCCGGGTACGACGTCGCCGACTACCGCGACATCGACCCCCTGTTCGGCACCCTCGCCGACGCCGACGAGCTGGTCGCCAAGGCCCACGACCTGGGTCTGAAGATCATCGTCGACCTCGTGCCCAACCACAGCAGCGACGAGCACGTGTGGTTCCAGGCCGCGCTGGCCGCCGGTCCCGGCAGCCCCGAGCGCGCCCGGTACATCTTCCGCGACGGGAAGGGCGAGCACGGTGAGCTGCCGCCGAACGACTGGCGTTCCGTGTTCGGTGGTGAGGGCTGGACCCGGATCACCGAGGCCGACGGCACACCCGGCCAGTGGTACCTGCACCTGTTCGACAGCAAGCAGCCCGACTTCGACTGGGACAACCCCGAGGTCGGCGACGAGTTCGAGTCGATCCTGCGGTTCTGGCTCGACCGCGGCATCGACGGCTTCCGCGTCGACGTCGCGCACGGCCTCGTCAAGGAGCCGGGCCTGCCCGACTACGACGAGGAGCAGCACCTGCTCGACGGCGAGCGCAAGGCCGGCGCACCCGTACCGCCGATGTGGGACCAGGACGCGGTCCACGACGTCTACCGCCGGTGGCGCAAGGTCCTGGACGGCTACGGCACCCCCGACCGCATCCTGTGCGCCGAGGCCTGGGTCCGCCCCCAGGAGCGCGCGGTCCGCTACGTGCGCTCCGACGAGATGCACCAGGCGTTCAACTTCGACTTCCTCAAGGCCCTGTGGAACGCGCCGGAGCTTCGTGCGGTCATCGCCTCCTCCCTCGAGGCGGCGGACTCGGTCGGCGCCCCGAGCACCTGGGTGCTGTCCAACCACGACGTCGTCCGCCACGCCTCCCGGCTCGGGCTGCCCGTCGAGCAGTCCCAGCCCAACGGCATCAGTGCCGCCGACCCGCAGCCCGACCGCGTGCTCGGCCTCACGCGGGCTCGCGCGGCCACGGCCCTGATGCTGTCGCTGCCCGGTGGGGCCTACCTCTACCAGGCTGAGGAGCTGGGCCTGCCGGACTCCACGGACATGCCCGCCGAGTTCCGCCAGGACCCCGCCTTCATCCGCACCCGGGGCGCCGAGATCGGCCGCGACGGCTGCCGGGTGCCGATCCCGTGGGTGAAGGACGCACCGTCCTTCGGGTTCGGACCGTCCGACCAGACCTGGCTGCCCCAGCCGGAGGTCTACGGCGAGTACGCCGTGGACCAGCAGGACGGCGTCGAGGGCTCGACCCTCGAGCTCTACCGCACCCTGCTGCGCCTGCGTCACGAGCGCGCCCTGGGCACCGGTGGCCTGCACGCCCTCGACGGCTTCGGTGACGACGTCGTGGCGCTGGTGAACACCGGTCAGGACGCCGGCAGCACCCTGGTGCTCGCCAACCTCGGCGCCGAGCCCGTGCCGCTGCCCGAGGGTGCCACCGTCCTGGTCGCCTCGGGTCCGCTGACCGGCCAGGGGCACCTGCCCACCGACACGACGGTCTGGGCCGCGCTCTAGCCTGACCCACGCGAAACGCCGGTTGCGCGCCATACCGCGGGACACCACCGCGCGGTTCCCCACGCAACCGGCGTTTTTCGGTCGAAGACCGGCAGAATGGGACGGTGAGAGCGTCCGACTTCGCCTACTTCGACACGCCGACCCCCATCGGGCTGGCCCACCGGGGCGGCTCCAAGGTCGCGGCGAACCTCCACCTCGAGAACACCCTGGCCGCCTTCCGGCACGCCGTCGACCTCGGCTACCACTACCTCGAGACCGACGTGCACGCCACGAGCGACGGGCAGCTGCTCGCCTTCCACGACCACGTGCTGGACCGGGTCACCGAGGGCCGGGGGGCGATCGCCGACCTGCCGTATGCCGTGGTCAGCACCGCCCGGGTCAACGGCACCGAGCCGATCCCGCTCCTGGCGGACCTGCTCGAGGAGTTCCCCGACGTCCGGCTCAACATCGACGTCAAGGCCATGGGGGCCATCGAGCCGCTGGCTGCGGTGATCCGCGCGCACGACGCGTTCGACCGGGTCTGTGTCGCGTCCTTCTCGCGCACCCGCCTGCGGGCGGTCCGCGCCCTGCTCGGTCCCACCGTCGCCACCGCGGCAGGCCCGTCCGAGGTGGGGGTGCTGCGGTTCGCGCCGTCGCTGGTCGCGGACTGGCTGCGTTCACCGGCCCCGGTCCTGCAGATCCCGACCGGCCGGGTCGTCGGTGGTCGACGGCTCGAGCTGGTCACCCCCGCCCTGGTCGAACGGGTGCACGCGATGGGCAAGCACGTGCACGTCTGGACCATCGACGACGCCCCCGAGATGCACCGGTTGTTCGACCTCGGGGTGGACGGGATCGTCTCGGACCGCACCGACACCCTCGCCGAGGTGCTGGCCGAACGCGGCGTCCCTCTGGGTCGGTGAGCCTGCCTCGCCGGACCACGCTGCAGAGCCCCGTTCCAGACCCTTGACCTGCCGCGCTGCCGTCCTAGCATGGAAGGAGGCAGCGTCGATGACGGGCGTGGCCAGGGGTGGAGCCGGGGTGCAGACGTGGACGACGCGTTCGAGGCGCGGCAGACGGGGTCGCAGACGGTGCGGGAGCTGATGGACGAGCTGTCGCAGCTCGACCGCGACCTGCGGCGGACACCGCTGCTGACCACGGCGGACGGCATCACGGCAGTCAACCCGGAGGTCGCTTCGCTGCTCAGACGTCGTCGCCGGGTCGTCGCGGCGCTGCGGGCACGCCGCACGTCGTGGTCGCAGTCGCAGGCACCGACCGCCAGGTCGCCGTCAGCGTCCTGGCCACCGCCACCCTGGTCGCCCTAGCACCCGAATACGAACCCGAACCCGAACTCGAGCAGGGCGCACGGACGCGGGAGCGCGCCCGTCAGCGGATCAGGACGTGACCGGCGGGCGTCGACAGGCGGGTCCACCGACCGTGGGTCCACACCGTCACCTCGCTGCCCGGCACCGCGAACCCCAACGCGTACGCCGCGAACGCACCGCCCGCAGGGACCGTGGGCGTGGTCGCGGTGAGGCGACCCCAGACCTGTCGCCGCAGGCCGGCGACGGCCGGGCCACCGGCGTCCGAGGGGGCCCCCGAGGCGACCTCCGCAATACCCTGGCGGGCCACGGCCTGCACGTCCTCGGCGCTGACGGCGCCCACGCGCTCCCAGCCGGAGCGCGGCGGTGCCATGGCTGCCCAGCCGACGCGGACCGTGGTCGGTGGCAACGACAGCGTCGTCCCGACATCGCGGGCGAGCCGGTCGGTGAGCGACGCCAGCGACACCGTGGTGTCGACCTCGGCCGGTTCTGCGAGCGGCATGGTGCGCAGTCCGATCACGGCGCCCTCGCCCATCAGCCCGCTCCCGGGCAGCACCCCGACGTAGGCGGCCAGGGTGGTGCCCACGGCCTGCAGTCGGATCGCGCCGTCGTCGTCGGCGCCCTTGGCGCGGGCCACATAGGTGCGCAGGTCGGCCAGGCCCTGCGCGTCGGGGAACCGCAGCTCCATCAGCGCCGCCGCCAACGGAAGGCCACCGGTTCGCCGGCGTGCTCCTCGAGCAGCACCCTGAGGTCCGGTGCCATCCGGCGGGGCGTCGAGGTGGCGAAGTCGTACAGCACGAGCGTGGTCTCGGCGCGGGCGTAGACGATGTCGTCGGGCGCGAGGCCGTCACGCACCTCGTAGGCGAGGTCGAAACCGGCGCCACCGATCTTCGTCGCCCACATCTGCACGACGATCGGGGGGACGCGGAACAACAGCGGCGCGAGGTACTCGATCTCGTGGCGGGCCACGAGGATGCCCTCGGCGAGGACCGAGCGGTCCTGGCCGAACCAGTCCGCGAACCCGATGACCCGGGCGTCCTCGAGCAACCGCAGGAACTGCACGTTGTTGACGTGGCCGTAGGCGTCCATGTCGCTCCAGCGCAGCGGCACGTTGACGCAGTAGCGCTCGACGATCTCCTGCGCCACCTCGTCGGCCCGCTGGTCCGCCTGCTCGTCTGCCATGGGCACATCTTGTCAGGGGTGTCGGGCCAGCGGCATACGGTGGTCACCATGGAGACGACCGCTGCGGCCACCGACCTGCACACCCTCGCCACGGGGGTGCTGCGCCGGCTCGTCGGCCGCGGGGACGTCGACTTCCGCGACGGTCAGTTCGAGGCCGTGCAGGCGCTCGTCGGCGACCGGCGCCGGGTCCTGGTCGTCCAGCGCACCGGGTGGGGCAAGTCCGCGGTCTACTTCGTCTCCACCGCCCTGCGCCGTGAGCAGGGGGCCGGGCCCACCGTCATCGTCTCCCCGCTGCTGGCCCTGATGCGCGACCAGATCGCCGCCGCCCAGCGCGCCGGCATCCGCGCGGTGACGATGAACTCCGCGAACGCCGAGGAGTGGGGCCGGGTGTCCGCCGCCCTGGCCGCCGACGAGGTCGACGTGCTGCTGGTCAGCCCGGAGCGCCTCAACAACCCACGCTTCCGCGACGAGCAGCTTCCCGACCTCGCGCGCCGCTGCGGCCTGCTCGTGGTCGACGAGGCGCACTGCGTGTCGGACTGGGGCCACGACTTCCGCCCCGACTACCGGCGCATCCGTGACCTGCTCACGACCCTGCCCGCCGACACCCCGGTGCTCGCGACGACGGCGACGGCGAACGCGCGCGTGGTGACCGACGTGGTCGAGCAGCTCGGCGCCGGCGGCCACGACGTCATGACCCTGCGCGGTGGCCTGGCCCGTGAGTCCCTGCGGCTCGGCGTCATGAAGCTCACCTCGCCCGAGCAGCGCCTCGCCTGGCTGCTCGCCCACCTCGACACCCTGCCCGGCAGCGGCATCGTCTACTCCCTGACCGTCTCGGCGGCCGAGGACATCGCCGCCGCCCTGCGCGAAGCGGGTCACGAGGTGCGGGCCTACACCGGGCGCACCGACCCGGCCGACCGCGAGCGCCTCGAGGCGATGCTGCGCGACAACCAGGTCAAGGCGCTGGTGGCGACCAGTGCCCTCGGCATGGGGTTCGACAAGCCCGACCTGGGGTTCGTCCTGCACCTGGGTGCCCCGTCGTCGCCGGTCGCCTACTACCAGCAGGTCGGGCGTGCAGGTCGAGCCACGGAGCGCGCCGACGTGCTGCTCCTGCCCGGTCCGGAGGACAAGGACATCTGGGCCTACTTCGCCTCGGCCTCGATGCCGCGCCAGGAGCAGGCCGACGCCGTCCTGACGACCCTGGCCCAGTCGTCCAAGGCGATGTCCACCGTGGCGCTCGAGTCCGTCGTCGACATCCGCCGGACCCGCCTGGAGCTGTTGCTCAAGGTGCTCGACGTCGACGGTGCGGTGCGCCGGGTGCCCGGCGGCTGGACCTCCACCGGCGTTGCGTGGACCTACGACGCGGAGCGCTACGAGCGTGTGAGCGCCGCACGCGTCCGCGAGCAGGACCTCATGGTGTCCTACGAGCAGACCGGCGAGTGCCGGATGGCCTTCCTGCAGGAGTCCCTCGACGACGACACCGCGCTCCCCTGCGGTCGGTGCGACTCCTGCGCCGGGGTGTGGTTCCCCACCGAGATCCCCGACACCGCGGTGACGACGGCCCGCGGTCGTCTCGAGCGGGCCGGTGTCGAGCTCGAGCCCCGAGCCCAGTGGCCCTCCGGGATGGATCGGCTGGGCGTGCCCCTCAAGGGCAAGATCAGCCCTGCCGAGGGTATGGCGCCCGGCCGCGCCGTCGCCCGGCTCACCGACCTCGGCTGGGGCCAGCAGCTGCGCACCCTCCTGCGCGCCGAGGACGGCCCCGCCCCTGCCGAGCTGCTGCGGGCCTGCGTCCCGATCCTGCGCGACTGGGGCTGGGCCGACCGGCCGGTCGCGGTGGCCTCCGTCCCCTCGCGGGGCCGCCCGCAGCTCGTCGAGTCGGTGGCCCGGGGGCTCGCGGAGATGGGTCGCCTGGAGTGGCTCGGGCCGATGGACCTCGTCGAGGGCGGCCCGACGGGCGAGTCCGGGGGCAACAGCGCGTTCCGCCTCGCCGGGGTCTGGGGCCGGCTCGCCCCCTCCGCCGCCCAGCGCCAGGCCCTCGGCCGGCTGTCCGGGCCGGTGCTGCTCGTCGACGACCTCGCGTCCTCGCGCTGGACCCTGACCGTCGCCGCGCAGGAGCTGCGTCGGGCCGGCGCGCCCGGCGTCCTGCCCTTCGTGCTCGCGCTAGAAGCCTGACCCTGCCTCGGCCGCCGGCTGCCGGACCTCGGCCACCGAGTGTTGGGCCGCGAGGGCCTGCTGCCCTGTCGGCGGGGTCGGCTGCCCGGGCGTCGGGGTCTGCTGCCCGGGAGTGGGATTCGGCAGCGCGACGGTGAACAGTGGCAGGAAGAGCTGCACGGTCGGGCCGATGAGCACGGCGTAGAGGACGGTGCCGACCCCGACCACGCCGCCGAGCGCGAACCCGACGGCCAGCACCGTCAGCTCGATCGAGGTGCGGACCAGCCGAAAGCTGCGACCCGTCCTGCGCACCAGCCCGGTCATCAGGCCGTCGCGCGGGCCGGGGCCGAACTGGCTGCCGATGTAGAGCGCGCCGGCGAGTCCGTTCAGGACGATGCCGCCCACGAGCAGCAGCACCCGCAGGACCATCGCGGACGGTCGCTCGAGCAGCCACAGGGTCGCGTCGGTCGTCAGGCCGATGACGACGACGTTGGCGACGGTCCCCAGACCCGGGACCTGCCGCAACGGGATCCACAGCAGCAGGACCGCCGCACCGACGATGATCGTCACGGTGCCGAAGCTCACCGGCAGGTGCCGGGCGATGCCGTAGTGCAGGACGTCCCACGGGTCCAGGCCGAGCCCGGCGCGGATGAGCATCCCCATGGACACCCCGTAGAGGGTCAGCCCGACGAAGAGCTGGACCAGGCGGCGGGTGGTGCGCCCCGCCCGCAGCTGCTGCAGCGGGGTCATCGGGGTGAGGGTGGTGCGCGTCATGGTGACCATGGTGGCTCCTGGTGGTCTGTTTTTCGATAGCCAATCATGCGAAAGTGGTCTGCATGGCACCTCGCGCCCTGTCTGCGGCCCGGTTGCGCCCCCTGCTCGGGGCCGCGCTCGACACCAGCCCGGCCTACCGGGCCCTGGCCGACGCCGTGCGGCTGCTCGTCGCGGACGGCCGGATCCCGGTCGGCACCCGGCTGCCCAGCGAGCGCGACCTCACCACGGCGCTCGGCGTCAGCCGCACCACGGTGAGCCGCGCGTACGGCGAGCTGCGCGACCGGGGGTACCTGGAGTCGCGCCGGGGCTCGGGCAGCGTGGCGGTGCTGCCCGGCGGTGCCACCGGGCGTCGCCAGGGCGGACCGCTGCAGCCCTCCTCCGACCGGCTGGACGGCGCGGTCATCGACCTGACCTGCGCGTCGATGAGCGCACCGCCCGGCATGGTCGCCGCCTACGAGCGTGCCCTCGAGCAGCTGCCCCACCACCTCGCCGGCACGGGGTACCACCCGCTCGGGCTGCCGGCGCTGCGCGAGGCCCTGGCCGCCGACTTCACCGCGCGGGGGCTGCCCACCGACCCCGAGCAGGTCATGGTGACCGGTGGCGCCCTGGCCGGGGTGGCCATCGCCGCCCGGGCTCTGCTCTCACCCGGCGACCGGGTGCTGCTGGAGAGCCCGACCTACCCCAACGCCATCGAGACGCTCACCCGCTCCGGTGCCCGGGCGGTGGCCCTGCCCCTCGACGCGCAGGGCTGGGACCTCGACACCGCGGAGGCGACCCTGCGGCAGACGGCGCCGCGGGCGGCATACCTCGTCCCGGACTTCCACAACCCCACCGGCGCCCTCATGCCCGAGGAGCAGCGGGCCCGGTTGGGCCGCGCCCTGACCCAGACGCGCACCGTCGCCATCGTCGACGAGACCCTCGTCGAGCTGGCCCACGACCCGACGATGGCCATGCCCGGCCCGCTGGGGGCCCACCACCCACGTACCGTCACCGTGGGCGGGGCGAGCAAGACGTTCTGGGGCGGCCTGCGCGTGGGGTGGCTGCGTGCTCCCCGCGACCTGATGCCGTCGCTGGTGACCTCGCGCCTCACCCTCGACCTCGGGAGCCCGGTGATGGAGCAGCTGGTGCTGCTCGACCTCCTCGAGCACCGTGACACCATCCTGCCCGCGCGGCGCGAGGCGATCACCGCCACCCGTGACGCGCTGGTGGGAGCCCTGCGCACGCGGCTGCCCGACTGGGACTTCACCGTGCCGCAGGGTGGGCTCTGCCTCTGGGCGGGCCTGCCCCAGGCCCTGTCGACCCCGTTGACGGTGGCCGCCGACCAGCGGGGGGTGGTGCTCGCGCCAGGGTCCCAGTTCGCCGTGGACGGGGGGATGGAGCGCTTCCTGCGGATCCCGTTCACCGGGCACGCCGCTGACGTCGTGGTCGAGGCCGTCGACCGGATCGCCCTGGCCTGGCAGGACGCCCTGACGAGCCGACCCTCGACCGGGCGGCGGCCACCACTGGTCGCCTAGGCTCTCGTTGTGACCGACGACAGCACCGTGCCCACCGAGCCCCTCACCGACCTGCTCGCCACCCTCCACCTCGAGGAGCTCGGGACGGCCCGCATCACGGTCGAGGGCGTCGACGGGGCGGAGTCCACCGACCTCGGCGAGTCCGGTGCGTCGGTCTTCCTCGGCCGCAGCCAGAAGACCCCGCACGGCCGCGTCTTCGGCGGTCAGGTGCTCGCCCAGTGCGTCATGGCGGCCGGGCGTACCGTGGCCGACCTCGAGGACGCCGGACCGCGCCACATCCACTCCCTGCACGGCTACTTCATGCGTCCCGGCAACGACACCAAGCCGATCCGCTTCGCCGTGGAGCGGATGCGCGACGGCCGGTCCTTCTCGACCCGGCGCGTGCACGCCATCCAGGACGGCCTGCCCATCTTGTCGATGATCACCTCGTTCCAGGAGCAGGCCGGCGGGCTGGACCACCAGGACCCCATGCCGCAGGTGACCGGGCCCGACTCGCTGCCGTCGCTGCAGGACCTCTTCGGAGCGGTCGAGCACCCGGCGGCCCGGCACCTGCTCAACCGGCCGGTCGAGCACCGGCACGTCGACGGTGACGTGTTCGCGGCCCCCGGCCCCGAGCTCGCGGCCCACCAGAGTGTGTGGCTCAAGGCGATCGGCACCCTGCCCGACGACCCGTTGGTCCACGCGGCGGTGCTCGCGTACGCCTCCGACTACACGTTGCTCGAGTCGGTGATCCGCCGTCACGGGCTGGCGTGGAGCGACCCTCGTCTGCGGCCCGCGAGCCTGGACCACGCGATGTGGTTCCACCGCCCGGTCAAGGTCGACGACTGGATCCTCTACGCCCAGGAGTCTCCTTCGGCCTCCGGCGGCCGCGGCCTGGGCATCGGCCGGATGTTCGGCGCCGACGGCGCCCTGGTCGCCACCGTGGCCCAGGAGGGCATGGTCCGGGTCAAGGGCACCTGATGGTCGACCGCGACGCCTCGCGCTGGGTCGTGGACGGCCTTCGCGAGGGCGACCACGAGGCGTGGCTTCGGTTGCACCGCGGCTACCTCGAGTTCTACGAGGTGAGCGACCCCGACCACGTCTCGTCAGCGGTCTGGGCGTGGCTCCGCGATCCGCTGCACGAGCTCGAGTGCCTCGTCGCGCGGCCGCAGGCCGGCGCGAGCCCCGTCGGGCTGGCGCACTACCGCCCCTTCCCACGGCCCCTGGCGGGCACGACCGCCTGTTTCCTCGACGACCTGTTCGTCGACCCGAAGGCGCGCGGCACCGGGGCCGTGGACGCCCTGCTCGCCGCGCTGCAGCAGCAGTGCCGGGACCGCGGCTGGAGCCAGGTCCGCTGGATCACGCGGGCGGGCAACACCCGGGCGCGTTCGGCCTACGACCGCCTCGCCGTGCAGACCGACCTGGTCACCTACGACCTGCTCACCTGACCCGCCTGCGTGCCCCGCCGGCCCGGCGGCCGACGGGGCCTGACGGCTCAGCCGACGCGGACGACCGCAGCGGTGTGCGGCGGGAGGTGCACGGCCTGCTCGACGAGCCTGGTCTGGTCGGGGTCCCAGGCGAGGACGACCTCGGTGGGCGCAGCATCCAGCGGCACGTCCGCGCCCGAACCCGCGAGGTTGACGACGGTCCGGAACGGTCCACGGCGCACGACGAACCACTGGTCCTGCTCGTCGAAGTCGACCTCGACCAGGTCGAGCCGGCCATCATGGAGAGCAGACTCGTTGCGGCGCAGGGAGATCAGGTCGCGGTACCACGCCAGCATCCGTGCATGGGTGGCGTCCTCGACCTCGTCCCACCGCAGCTGCGACCGGCGGTAGGTCGCCTCGTCCTGCGGGTCCGGGACGTCGTCCGCGGCCCAGCCGTGCGACCCGAACTCACGACGCCGTCCCTCGGTGACCGCCTGGGCCATCTCCGGCTCCTCGAAGTCGGTGAAGAACTGGAACGGCGTGGTGGCTCCCCACTCCTCCCCCATGAAGATCATCGGGGTGTAGGCCGAGGTGAGGTAGAGCGCCGCACCGATCGCCTGCTGCGACGGGCTGACGAGGTCCGAGATGCGGTCGCCCACGGCTCGGTTGCCCACCTGGTCGTGGGTCTGCAGGTAGGCGACGAACCGGCGGGCGTCGACCTTCTCGCGGTCCACCGGTGCGCCCCAGCTGTGCTCGCGAAAGCTCGACCACGCGCCGTCGTGCAGGAAGCCTCGCGTCAGGGTCTTGGCGAGCACCGCGAGCGGGCCGCCGTCCGGCAGGGCGCGGTTGTGGCCGGTGAAGTCGGCGTAGTAGCCCTGCGACTCACCGGTGAGCGTGACGTGCAGGGCGTGGTGGACGTCGTCGTCCCACTGCGCGTCCATGCCCCGCCCACCGTCGTCGGTCGCGGTGACCATGAAGGCGTCGTTGAGGTCGCTCTCGGCCACGAGGTGCAGCGGGCGGCCCAGGCGCTCACCGAGCGCCGCCACCTCGTCCGACAGCTGGGCCAGCACGTGGGGGGTGGAGTCGTCGCGCAGCTCGTGGACCGCGTCCAGCCGCAGCGCGTCGACGTGGAAGTCGGCGAACCAGCGCAGCGCGTTGTCGACCATCCAGCGGCGCACCGCGTCGCTGTCCGCACCGTCGAGGTTGAACCCCGCGCCCCAGGGGGTGTGGTGCGCGTCGGAGAAGTAGGGCCCGAACCGCGACAGGTAGTTCCCCACCGGTCCGAGGTGGTTGTAGACGACGTCGAGGCAGACCCCGAGCCCGAGCCGGTGGCACTCGTCGACGAACCGTTGAAGGGCCGCAGGGCCACCGTAGACGTCGTTGACGGCATACGGCCCCACCCCGTCGTAACCCCAGTTCCAGCGGCCCGGCCAGGCGGCCAGCGGCATGAGCTCCACGACGTCGACCCCGAGGTCGACCAGGTGCGGCAACCGCGACAGTGCCGAGTCCAGGGTGCCCTCCGGCGTGAACGTGCCCACGTGCAGCTCGTAGACGACGGCCCCGAGGACCCCGAGCCCGTCCTGCGGCCCGGTCCACGCGGCGTCGTCCCACTGGTGCCGTCCCGCGTCGAACCAGCGACTCACGCCGTGCACCCCGTGCGGCTGGTGCGCCGACCGCGGGTCGGGCGTCAGGTCACCACCGTCGATGCGGAAGCCATAGTCCAGCACCGGGTACGGCGCCGTACCCTCCTCCGCGTCGGAGCTGACCGCGTCAGAGCTCGCCGCCTCGGGGGTGGCGCCGGTGGAAGCTGCCTCCGGGGGCAGCTGCCACGCCCACCAGCCGCCGTCCCCGCGCACCATCGGCGCAGTCGCGGTGGGGTCGTCGCCGAGGGTGAACTCGACCTCGACCTTCTCGGCGGAGGGGGCCCACACGGTGAGGGTGGAGGGCGAAAGGGTCTGGTGCTCAGGCGATTTCATCGCGTCCCATCGTGTCACGTCGAACGAGCAGGGCAACCGGCAGGTCAGCCAGCAGGCGGTCGAGGCGAACCCCGGGGCGTCCCTGGTCCGAGACCACGGTGGCCCCGGTGAGCAGGTCGTGCCACTCGCCCGCGGGCAGGGTGAGGTGGGCCTCACCCCATCCGCCCGAGGCGACCAGCTTCTCGCTGAGCCTCGTGACCACGGCCACCACCTGGAGTCCGCTCTCGTCGCCACGGCCGACGGCCAGGGCGTGGTCGCTGCTCGTCTCGACCCGGTCGTAGGTGGCCTGCACCCCGGTGAACCAGCCCGCGTGGTGGTTCCGCAGCCGCAGGGCGCGCGAGGTGACGAGCAGCTTCTCGTCGTCGAGGTCGGCCGGGGCCTTGCCCTCGTCCAGGCGCGCCAGCCGGTCGCGACGGTGGGCGTAGTCCACCGGCCGGCGGTTGTCCGGGTCGACCAGCGACAGGTCGACCAGCTCGGTGCCCTGGTAGACGTCGGGCACACCGGGCACGACCAGCTGCAGCAGCTTCTGGCCGAGGATGTTGGCGCGGGAGGCAGCAGCGGTCCGCGTGATCCACGCCTGGCAGTGGGCGACCAGTGCCGGCTGGCTCAGCAGCGCCGACACGTAGCGCTGCACGTCGGCCTCGTAGGCCTCGTCCTGGTCGGTCCACGTCGTGTGGCGCTTCGCCTCGCGGATCGCCTTGGTGGCATAGGCCTGGAGCCGGTCGACGCTGATCGGCCACGCCCCCACCGCGGTCTGCAGGAGGAAGTACTCCGTCGCCGGGTCGAGCTTCTTGCCGCGGTGCGGACCGGAGAGGCGACGCGCCGTGGTGACCCACGACTTCCACTCGCCCGAGAGCTCGGACACCACGGCGAGCCTGGCCCGGACGTCCTCGGAGCGCTTCGTGTCGTGCGTGGACAGGGTCGTCATCGTCGTGGGCCAGGTCGCCAGCTGGCGGGAAGCGAACTCGTGCAGCTCCTGCGGCGCGATCCCCACGAGCTCGGGGTCGCCACCGACCTCGTTGAGCGAGGTGAGGCGGGCGTAGCGGTAGAAGGTGGTGTCCTCGATCCCCTTGGCCATCACCGGCCCGCAGGTCTGCTGGAACCGCACGACGAACTCGCGCTGCGCGTCCCCGGTGTCGGCCTGGGCCTCGGGGAGCCGCCCGCCGCGGGCGAGCTGGGCGACCAGGCTCACGCTGAGGTGGTCGACAGCGGCGACCATGCCCATCGCCCGCGACTCCGCTTCGTTGAGCACCGCTGCCTGGCTGGCGTCCGCGTCGTCGCCACCGAGGTAGGCACGGTACCGGTCCATGGCGACGAGGAGGGCTTCGAGCGCACGCTTCAGGGAGGCCTGGTCGTGCCAGGGCAGCACCTGTTCGGCCAGGCGCATCAACCGGTTGACCTCCGCTGCCTGGACCTCGCTGACCACCTGCCGCTTGGCCTCGATGATCATGGCGCCGAGGTCCTCGGGGTGGCCGACCACCTGGGTGAGCAGGTCGGTCAGGGGGCCCTTGCCGGCCGGGTCGACGAACACCCCGCCCACCCGCAGGAGGGTGTCGTACCCCGTGGTCCCGGCGCAGCGCCAGGAGTCCAACAGCTCCTCGTGGCCCTCGAGGATCTTCTCGGCGACCACCCAGGCGTCGTCGGTGGCGTCGGCGAGCCGGGCGAGGTACCCGCCCGGGTCGGCGAGGCCGTCGGGGTGGTCGATCCGGAAGCCGTCGATGAACCCGCTCCGGTAGAAGTACAGGAGGAGCCGATGGGTGGCGTCGAACACCTCGGGGTGCTCGACGCGCACGGCCGCCAGGGTGGTCACGTCGAAGAACCGTCGGTAGTTGAGGCGCTCGGCGCCCTCGCGCCAGTCGCACAGCAGGTACCACTGCGCCTCGACGAGCTCCTCGACCGGCAGGTGGTCCGTCCCGGCGCGCACCGGGAACTCGTGGTCGAAGTACCGCAGCACGGTCTCCTCGCCGTCCGGTCCGCCGTCCCGGGCGAGCGAGAGCTCTCCGGCAGCGACGGCTGCGGAGAGCGGGCCGCCGAGCACGGGCACCAGGACCCGGTCGCTCTCGGCCGCCCAGTCCACGTCGAACCAGTGCGCGTACTGCGAACCGTGGCCCTCACGCAGCAACGACCACCACTGACGGTTGAGCCACGCCGGGCTCGGCGTCGTCATGTGGTTGGGGACGACGTCGACGATCACCCCGAGGCCGTACATCGACATCGTCCGCGACAGCCGGGCGAGCTCGGTGCCGCCCCCGGCCTCCTCGTTGACGAGGTCGTGGTCGACCACGTCGTAGCCGTGGGTCGAGCCGGGGGCAGGCTGGAGCACCGGCGACAGGTAGGCGTGCGAGACCCCCAGTGCGTCGAGGTAGCTCGCCTGCTCGGCTGCCTGGTCGTAGGTGAACTCGCCGTGGACCTGCAGGCGGTAGGTCGCCGTGGGTACCACGCGCCCTTCCGCCGGCCGGTGCGGGGGCGTACCGCGCTGCATACCCGTCTCCTGCATGGTCATCGAACGGTGGTGGTCATTGCTGTTTCTCCGGCACCCTCAGGGGCTGGTCAGCGGCGGGCGACAGCCGCTCCGGCAGGCGACCCGGACGACACCGGACGCGGGCACCGCAGGACGATGACGCTGCGTCCCTGGGCCTTCACCTTGGCGTCGGGCTTGTACTCCTTGGCCGGGACCTCCTGCGCGGAGGTGTCGAGCTCGGTGACCCAGCGGTCGCCGTACTCCTTGCTCGGCAGGACGAACGGGAGCACGTCGTGGTGGCCGTTGAAGATGACCAAAAAGTGGTCGTCCAGCGTCTGCTGGCCGCGGGTGTCGGGCTCGGGGATGGTCTGGCCGTTGAGGAAGACCATCATCGAGCGGGCGTAGCCGTTGGCCCAGGAGTCCTCGTCCATGTGGTTGCCACCGGGCTCGAACCACGCGATGTCGCCCACGGCGCTCTCGCCACCGTGGTCGGCCGAACCCGCGAAGAAGCGGCGGCGGCGGAAGACCGGGTGGTCACGCCGGAGCTCGACGAGCCGCTGCGTGAACGCGATGAGGTCCAGCTCGTCCTGGTCGAGGTCCCAGTCGATCCAGGAGATCTCGTTGTCCTGGCAGTAGCCGTTGTTGTTGCCGCCCTGGCTGCGGCCGAGCTCGTCGCCGTGCAGGAGCATCGGCACGCCCTGGGAGAGCAGCAGGGTCGTGAGCATGTTGCGCTGCTGGCGCAGGCGCAGGGCGTTGACCTTCTTGTCCTTGGTCGGGCCCTCCACCCCGCAGTTCCAGGAGCGGTTGTGGCTCTCGCCGTCGTTGCCGTCCTCGCCGTTGGCGTCGTTCTGCTTCTCGTTGTAGGACACCAGGTCCCGCAGGGTGAAGCCGTCGTGGGCGGTGACGAAGTTGATCGAGGCGATCGGCTTGCGCCCGCTGTGCCCGTACAGGTCGCTGGACCCGGTGAGCCGTGAGGCGAACTCGCCCAGGGTCGCGCTCTCGCCGCGCCAGAAGTCGCGCACGGTGTCGCGGTACTTGCCGTTCCACTCCGTCCACAGGGGCGGGAAGTTGCCGACCTGGTAGCCACCGTCGCCGACGTCCCAGGGCTCGGCGATGAGCTTGACCTGGCTGACCACCGGGTCCTGCTGCACGAGGTCGAAGAAGGCCGACAGCTTGTCGACCTCGTGGAACTGGCGGGCGAGGGTGGCCGCGAGGTCGAACCGGAAGCCGTCGACGTGCATCTCGGTCACCCAGTAGCGCAGCGAGTCCATGATGAGCTGGAGCACGTGCGGGTGGCGCATGAGCAGGCTGTTGCCGGTGCCCGTGGTGTCGTAGTAGTGGGCCTTGTCCTCGTCCACCAGGCGGTAGTAGGCCGCGTTGTCGATGCCGCGGAAGCAGATGGTCGGGCCGAGCTGGTTGCCCTCGGCCGTGTGGTTGTAGACGACGTCGAGGATGACCTCGATGTCGGCCTCGTGCAGCGCCTTGACCATGCCCTTGAACTCGGCCACCTGCTCGCCGCGCGTGCCGTATGCCGCGTAGCCGTTGTGGGGCGCGAGGAACCCGATGGTGTTGTAGCCCCAGTAGTTCGACAGGCCCTTGTCCCGCAGGGTGAAGTCGTTGACGAACTGGTGCACCGGCATGAGCTCGATGGCCGTGATGCCGAGCTGCTTGAGGTGCTCGATGATCACCGGGTGGGCGATGCCGGCGTAGGTGCCGCGGATCTCCTCCGGGATGTCGGGGTGGGTCTCGGTCAGGCCCTTGACGTGGGCTTCGTAGATGACCGTGTTGTGGTACTCGTGGCGCGGCAGCCGGTCCTGGCCCCAGTCGAAGAAGGGGTTGATGACCACGGACAGCATCGTGTGGCCGGCGCTGTCGTCGGTGTTGATCTTCTCCGGCTCGTCGCTCGGGTCGTCGAAGCGGTAGGAGAACAGCGACTCGTCGCCGTCGGGCTGGCCGTCGATGGCCTTCGCGTAGGGGTCGAGCAGCAGCTTGGCCGGGTTGCAGCGGTGGCCGTTGGCGGGGTCGTAGGGGCCGTGCACGCGGTAGCCGTAGCGCTGCCCGGGCTGGACGCCGGGGAGGTACCCGTGCCAGACGAAGCCGTCGACCTCGGGGAGGGAGAACCGGGTCTCCGCGCCTTCGTCGTCGACGAGGCAGAGCTCGACGTTCTCGGCGACCTCCGAGAACAGTGCGAAGTTCACACCGGTCCCGTCGTAGGTCGCGCCGAGCGGGTAGGCCTTGCCGGGCCAGATCTCCATGTTTCGCCTTCTTGTTCTTGTCGTGGTCGAGACCACGACCTGCTGGTGAGGGCGGCACTGGCCTCGCGTCGGACCCCATTGTGCAGGAGGTTGGCGTTCCGCGCAGACGAGCGGGTGCCACCGCGGTAAGCGCTCGCTCAGTAGAGTGCAGGACGTACGCACGACCTGCTCGCTTTCGTCCCACCCCTTGGAGGACCGCATGACCACCCAGCGCGTCGCGATCGTCACCGGAGCCGCCCGCGGGATCGGGGCCGCCACCGCCATCAGGCTGGCAGCCGACGGCAACGCCGTGGCCGTGCTCGACCTCGACGAGGCGGCCTGCGCCCAGACGGTCGCCACGATCACCGGGGCCGGGGGGCGGGCGGTCGCCGTGGGCGTCGACGTGGCCAGGGCCGACCAGGTCGAGACCGCCGTCCAGCGCGTCGCCGACGAGCTCGGAGGGCCCACGATCCTGGTCAACAACGCCGGGATCACGCGTGACAACCTGCTGTTCAAGATGACCGAGCAGGACTGGGACTCCGTCATGGACGTCCACCTGCGCGGTTCCTTCCTCATGACGCGCGCCGTCCAGAAGCACATGACCCAGGACGGGTACGGCCGCATCGTCAACCTGTCCTCCACGTCGGCCCAGGGCAACCGCGGCCAGGTCAACTACGCGGCGGCGAAGGCGGGTCTGCAGGGGTTCACCAAGACCCTCGCCATCGAGCTGGGCAAGTTCGGCGTCACCGCGAACGCCGTGGCGCCCGGTTTCATCCAGACCGAGATGACCCGGATGACCGCCGAGCGCATGGGTGTCTCCTTCGAGGACTTCATCACCCACTCGGCCTCCCAGATCCCCGTCGCGCGGGTCGGCCAGCCCGAGGACATCGCGGCGACCATCGCCTTCCTCTGCTCCGAGGAGGCCGGCTTCGTCTCCGGCCAGGTCATCTACGTCGCCGGCGGACCGCAGGACTGATGCCTGCGACCGAGTTCGGCGACTCCCCTCGTCCGACCCTGACCATCGACTGTGACGGCCGGCTGGTGCGTCCCATGACCGCGCAGGCATGGAAGGCCACCTTCCCCACCGTCAACGTCGCGGTCCGGTATGCCGTCACGACCGTGCTGGGGGTCCTGGTGTGGATGTCCACGCGCTCGGTCCCCCTCGCCCTGACCATCGCGGTGCTGGTGCCGACGGTGGCGCTGGTCGTCACCCGCGCCAGGATCGAGCGCAACATCCGGGCGGTCGTGGGTCGTGGCGCGAGCCTGACGTCCGGCTACGACGGCCTGGGGCGGTTCGTCGTCGAACGAGCAGGCGGTGCGGTGGAGTTCGCGCGGGGCGACGCCCGCGGCGTCGAGCGCGTCGGGGAGGTCGCCGTGGTGCGGCCACGCTCGAGGCTTCCTGCCTTCGTGACGCCCTCGGCCCTGCTCACCGACGACGACGTCATCTTCCTGACCACCGGCCCCGGCGGGCTCGACCCCGTCGAGGAGTTCCGCCTCGAGCACCCGGAGGTGCGCCAGCCCGTCCTGGTCACCGCAGCCGTCCAGCGAGCGGTCTACCGGATGTCGGTGCGCGCGATGGTCAGGCACCCGCTCAGCGTCGTCGTCGCGGTCTGCGCCGTGCTCACCGTGGTCCTCGTCGCGAGCTACCCGACGCCGGGTTCGGCCCTGGTCCTCGCCCTCGCACTCGCCTTCGTGGCGGTCGTCTACGTCGCAGGTCCTCGGGCTGGGGCAGCGAAGTACTTCCCCGAGGGCAGCGTCATGGGCGCCGTGGTGGACGACCACGGCCTGGCGGTCCACCTCACCGGCTTCCCCGCACGGCTCGACGCCTCGGACCTGCGCGCCGTCCTGGTCGCCGATGACGGGGTGGCCCTGCGGGCCCGCAACCTGCGGACCTACGTGTTCCCGCGGCAGGCGCTGAACGACGACGACCTCGACCGCCTGCGCGCCCTCGTCCGTCGCTGACCCCGCCGGCCGGCCCCCCGGTCAGCCGGTCGCCGTGACGACGAGGCGACCCGTGGTCCGGCCGGCGCCCAGTCTCGTCAGGGCAGCAGGAGCCTCACCGAACGGAACCCGTTCGGAGACGAGGGGCCGGATGCGCCCGGCGTCGGCCATGGCGGTCAGCGCCTCGTGCGCCTGCCGGGCCACGCCCGGGTCGCGCTGGAGGTAGAGCCCCCAGTGCAGGCCGAGGATGGAGTAGTTCTTCACGAGCGCATGGCCGAGCGCCGGGGCGGGGATCGTGCCGCTGGTGAAGCCGACGACGACGATGCGTCCCTCGAAGCCGATCACCTTGGTCGAGGCGTCGTACGACGAGCCTCCGACCGGGTCGAGGACGACGTCCGCCCCGGTGCGACCGACGGCGTCCTTGAGGTCGCCGACGAGGTCACCGGCCTTGCGGTCCACGACGACGTCCGCGCCGGCCGCCAGGGCCACCTCGGCCTTCGCCTCGCCGCCCACGACCGCGACCACCCGCGCGCCGAGCGCCTTGCCGACCTGCACCGCGGCGGTGCCGACGCCACCGGCCGCAGCGTGGACGACCAGCGTCTCACCGGACCTGAGCGCTGCGCGACGCACCAGCCCCACGTATGCCGTCTGGTAGGCGATCGTCAGGCAGCTGGCCTCGTCGTCCCCGAGCGACGACGGCGCCGCGAACGTGCCGGCGAGCGGGAGCAGCGCCTGCTCGGCCAGTCCGCCGTGGGGCAGCGCCGTGGTGCCGACCACCCGGTCGCCGACACGGACGGGCGGACCGGCGGCGGGCCCCTCCAGCGCGGGCCCCACCTCCAGCACCTCGCCGCAGACCTCGACCCCGGGCACGAACGGCAGGGCCGGGCGGACCTGGTAGTGGCCGCGCGCCATCAGCACGTCGGGGAAGTTGAGCGCCGTCGCCAGCACCTTCACCCGGACGTGGCCGGCCGGCACCTGCGGGACGGCGACGTCACCGAGCACGAGGACGTCGCCGGGTTCACCGAGGGTCGTGACCTGCCATGCCTGCACGGGGGCCTCCTGCTGGTCGATGGGTCAGTGGGTCGGGCGGTGAGTTGGTGGGTCGGTCGGTGGGTCGGTGGCTCAACCGGTCAGTCTGCGCCCAGGGTGACCCCGGGCAGAGACCCGGCCAGGCGCCGCATCCCGGACAGCCACCGGTCCGGGTCGGACGCCCGGTGCGCGTACATCTGGGCGACCTCGGGGTGCGGCAGGACCAGGAAGTGCCCCTGCTCCATGGCGGTGAACAGGTCGCGCGCCACGTCCTGCGGGTCGACGGCGTCCGGCTCCATGAGGGCTCGGCCCGCCGCGCCCGAGCCCCACAGCATGTCGGTGCGGACCCCTTGCGGACAGACCGCGTGCACACGAACTCCCTTGTCCCCATACGTCATCGACAACCACTCGGCGAACGCGAAGGCGGCGTGCTTGGTCACGGCGTAGGGGGCGGCACCGGGGATGGACAACAGACCTGCTGCCGAAACGGTGGCGACGAAGGTGCCGCTCCCCCGCTCGACCCAGGCCGGTACGAGGAGCCTGGCGGCGCGCACGTGCGCCATGACGTTGACGTTCCAGGAGACCTCCCACGCCTTCTCGGCCACCGCCTCGGTGCCGCCTCGGGCGACGCCGGCGTTGGCGCAGTAGACGTCGACCTCACCGAGGTGGTCGCGGGCGGACCCGATCAGGGCCGTCACGCCCTCCTCGCCCGAGGCGTCGCCGGGGACGGCCACGGCCAGGTCGCCGAGCTGCGCCGCGACGGACGCGGCGGCATCGACGTCGAGGTCGTTGACCACGACCCGGGCCCCGGCAGCGACGAACGCCTTCGCGTAGGCGGCGCCGATCCCGCGGCCCGCACCGGTGACGACCACCCGCCGGCCGGCGAGGTCGAGGGTCACAGGTTGCCGCCGAGGGTGACGCCGCCGTCGACGACCAGCGTCTGGCCGGTGACCCAGCCCGCGTCCCTCGACAGCAGGAACGACACGGCGCCCGCGATGTCCTCAGGGGCCCCGAGCCGCTTCATCGGGTAGGCCGCGGCGACCTCCTCCTCCCGGCCCTCGTACAGCGCCTCGGCGAACTTCGTCTTGACGACTGCCGGAGCCACCGCGTTGACGCGCAGGGCCGGGCCGAGCTGGTAGGCCAGCTCGACGGTGAGGTGGATCAGCGCGGCCTTGCTCACCGCGTACCAGCCGATCGAGCCGGTCGCCCCGAGTCCGGCGATGGAGGCGATGTTGACCACGGCGCCGGGGTGGCCCTGGCTGCCGAGGCCGGCCGCGACCGCCTTCTGCGTCCACGAGAACGCCGAGAGGACGTTGACCTCCATGATCTTGCGCGCCACGTCCAGGGGTGCGTCGAGCATGGGACCGTAGACCGGGTTGATGCCGGTGTTGTTGACCAGGTAGTCGAGCCCCCCGAACGTCTCGCGGGCAGCGGCGAGCACCTCGTCCTGGTGCGCCTCGTCGGCGGCGTTGCCGGCGATGCCCAGCGCCCTGGAGGGACCGCCGAGCCGCTCGACGGCCTCGGCGAGGGCCTCCGGCTTGCGGGCGGTGATCACGACGCGGGCGCCCTCGGCGACCAGCTTCTCGGCGATGCCGAGGCCGATCCCGCGAGAGGCACCCGTGACGACGGCGACGGCGTTGTCGTGGGTGGGGTGCGAAGCCATGGTGCTCAGAGGCCCAGGTCGCGGCCGATGAGCTCCTTCATGATCTCGTTCGAGCCGGCCCAGATCTTCGAGACCCGGGCGTCACGCCACGCGCGGGCCACGCGGTACTCGTTCATGAAGCCGTAGCCACCGTAGAGCTGGACGCACTCGTCGAGCACCTCGTTCTGCACCTGCGCGGACCACCACTTGGCCTTGGCGGCGTCCACTGCCGTGAGGGTGCCCTCGGCATGGGCGGCGATGCAGTCGTCGACGTAGGCCTGCGTGACCTCCAGCTTGGTCTGCAGCTCGGCCATCTTGAACTTGTTGTGCTGGAAGGACCCCACGGCCTGGCCGAAGGCCTTGCGCTCCTTGGTGTAGGCCACCGTCTCGCGGAAGATCTGGAAGGCGTGCGCGGTGTTGGCCACCGCCGCACCGACCCGCTCCTGGGGCAGCCGCTGCATCATCGAGATGAAGCCGAGCCCCTCCTCACCGAGCCGGTTGGCGTCAGGGACGCGGACGTCCTCGAAGAACAGCTCGGAGGTGTCGGCCTCCTCCTGACCCACCTTGTCGAGCTTGCGGCCCCGGCTGAAGCCCTCCATCCCGGCCTCGACCATGAGCAGGCTGATGCCCTTGGCACCCTTGGAGGGGTCGGTGCGCGCCGCCACGATGACCAGGTCGGCCTGGTAGCCGTTGGTGATGAAGGTCTTGGAGCCGTTGAGGATCCAGTCGCCGGAGCCGTCGTCGGCCCGCACGGCGGTCGTCTTGAGGGCGGCGAGGTCGGAACCGCCGGACGGCTCGGTCATCGCGATGGCGGCGATGAGGTCGCCGTGGGCCATGCCCGGCAGCCAGCGCCGCTTCTGCTCCTCGGTGCCCAGGTCGACGATGTACGGCGGGCAGACGTCGGAGTGGATGCCGAAGCACGAGGACACCGCGAAGTTGAACCCGGCGATCTCCTCGGCGGCGATCGCGTTGAAGCGGTAGTCCTCGGCACCCATGCCGCCGAACTCCTCGGGGATGTCGAGGCCGAACAGCCCCTGCTTGCCCGCTTCCTTCCAGAGGTCACGGTCGATCGACTTCACCTCGAGCATCTGCTCGGCCCGTGGCTTGAGGTTGCGGTCGATGAACTCGCGGACGGAGCTGCGGAAGGCCTCGTGGTCGGGGCCGTAGATGTTCCGGGGCATGGGATCCTCCAAGTGACTAAGCGCTTGCTTAGTCTGCGGTGGCTGCGGCATGCTGTCAACCATGTCGATCCCCGTGCGCGCCCCCGCCGGTGCCGCCGAGCAGGCCCCCGCCACCGCCCACCGCCTGCTCGAGGCGGCCGCCGAGGCGTTCGCCGACCGGGGCTTCCACGCGACGACCACCCGAGACATCGCCTCCCGCGCCGGCCTGTCCCCCGCCGGGGTGTACGTGCACTTCTCCTCCAAGGAGGAGCTGCTCTACCAGCTCAGCCGGGAGGGCCACGAGGCCGCCCGCGACCTGCTCGTCCGGGCCTGCGACTCCGCGTCCTGCCCGACCGAGGCGCTGCGCGCCATCATGGGCACCTTCTCCCGCTGGCACGCCGAGCACTTCCGGGTCGCCCGGATCGTGCAGTACGAGTTCGGCAACCTGACACCGGAGCACCGTGACGCCGTCCTGGGGCTGCGCAAGCAGATCGACGCCGTGGTCCGCGACGTCGTCACCGCGGGGGTGGCCTCGGGGGAGTTCCACGTCGACGACGTCCCCGACACCACGCTCGCCCTGATGTCCATGGCCGTGGACGTCGCCCGCTGGTACGACCCGGAGATCAAGCGCACCCCCGAGGCCATCGGCGACGCCTACGCCGACCTCGGGATCCGCCTGGTCACCGCGCGCTGACCCGGGCGTCCCCACCGGGACGCGCGGTATGGCGCGGGGCCCGGTGCCGGGCGTCGCGCCATACCGGTGGGTGCGGTCTACTTCACCTCCGAGCGGCGCACCCGCCACAGGCCGATGGCCAGCGGGAGCACGACCCACATCACGGTGGCGGTGCCCATCTGGGCCCAGTCGAGGGCCCGCATGGCTGCACCCTCCACCAGGGGCGCGCTGGCACTGCCGAGGTCGAGCCACTCCCCCACGCTGCGCATACGCTCGACCAGTGACGTGAGGACCATCCACACGGTCGGCAGGACGAAGTAGCCCACGATGGCCGCCGGGGTGTTCAGCAGGGCCAGGCCGAAGCCGACGCCCTGGACCAGGCTCAGCACGAGGACGACCGCCACACCGGTCAGCAACCTGCCCGACAGCGACCACGGGCTGTCGGCGCCCCGGCCGTGCACGGCGATGAGGTTGGCCACCGCGGCCAGGACCAGCGCGACGCCCAGCGACGCCGCGGCAGCCACCAGGGAGGCCACCACCTTGGCGAGCACCACCCGGTGGCGACGCGGCTCGAGCGCGAACGTCGTCAGCCCGGTGCGCTGGGACCACTCGGCCGTGGCCGCGAGGATGCCGACGATGGGGACGAGCACCATGAGCGGCCCCGAGGTCGCGGCCAGGTAGCCGCCGTAGCCGTGGGCGCCGCCTCCGACGAACAGCATGATGGCGACGATCGCTGCGATGACGAGGCCGATGGTGATGAGCAGCCAGCGCCCGGCCCGCGTGTCCACCTGCTTGCGGAGCTCGACGACCGCCAGGCGCCGAAAGGGTACGGCGGTCGCAGGACGCGGGCCGGGGATCCTCGGCAGCACCGGCCGGCGGTGGGACGAGCCCGACGGGTGTTCCGGCCGCACGGTGGGGGGCGTGGTGGTGGTCGTGGTGGGGGCCGTAGTGGGGGCCGTGGTGGTGGACGTGGTGGTGGACGTGCTCATGCCGCCACCTCCTCTCGTGCGGTGTTGGTGGTGAGCTCGAGGAAGATGTCCTCGAGCCCGCGGCCGTCGGCCTGGCGCAGCTCGACCAGGGCGACGGCGTGCCGGGCGGCAGCCGCGCCGACGACGGCCGGTTCGGCCTCGGCGACCAGCACGCCGCCGGGTGCTCGGCTGACGGCGATCCCCTCCGCTCGCAGCGCCAGCACCAGCGCTGCGTCGTCCGTGGCCCGGACCGTGGTCCCTGCGCCGCGCAGGAGCTCGGCCTTGGTGCCGGAGGCGACGATGCGCCCGCCCCCGATGACGACGATCTCGTCGGCCACGATCTCGATCTCGCCCAGCAGGTGGGAGGACAGCAGCACCGTGCCACCGTGGTCGGCGAACCCGCGCAGCAGCGAGCGCATCCAGCGGATGCCGGCAGGGTCCAGGCCGTTGGCCGGCTCGTCGAGCACCAGGACCTCGGGGTCGCCGAGCAGCGCGTGCGCCAGGCCCAGCCGCTGCCGCATGCCCAGGGAGTAGTCGCGCACGCGGCGGTGGCTCTCGCGGTCGGTGAGCCCGACGACGTCGAGCAGCTCCCCGACCCGCCGGCGGTCCACGCCCATCACGACCGCGGACAGGGTGAGCACCTCACGACCGGTGCGGCCGGCGTGCTGGGCGCTGGCGTCCAGGAGCACCCCCACGTGACGCCCGGGGTTGGGCAGGGCGCCGTAGGGCCGGCCCAGCACCGTGGCCGTGCCGGAGGTGGCAGGGGTGAGCCCGCAGAGGATGCGCATCGTGGTGGACTTCCCGGCCCCGTTCGGGCCGAGGAACCCGGTGATGAGTCCCGGCTTGGCGTCGAAGGAGATCGCATCGACGGCCACCATGGACCCATAGCGTCTGGTCAAGCTGTTCACGGAGATCATGGGGACCAGCCTCGTCATCGGCACCGCAAGCCACATCGGTCCACGGCACCAGCCGGGTCATCCTTTGGTCTCGGGTGGTGCAGACCCGAGGATGACGCCCGGCGGGGGGCCGGCGGCATACTCTCGGCGGGTGCTGCTGCGAAACCCGGACCCGCTCCCCCGCACCCTGTGGGGGGAGACCTGGCGGTTCCTGCTGGCCCTGTTCAGCGGGATCATGCTGTTCGGCTTCATCCTCACCGAGGCCGATGCCCCGGGCGCGCCCGTGGTGTCCGAGGTCGTCCCGGTCATCGAGTTCCTCCTCGGCCTCGTGGCCCTGGCACTGCTGCCGTTCCGGCGCCGGTACCCCCTGCCGGTCGCGCTGGCGACAGCCGTCTGCAGCGGCGCCTCGTCGATGGCGGCCGGGGCCGCCCTGATCGCCCTGGTCTCCTTGTCCACGCACCGTCGCTGGCGCCCGGTCGCCCTCGTGGCGGTGGTCTCGCTGCTCGGCGGAGTCACGTACGAGGCCCTGCGGCCCAGTGTCGACGGACCGTGGGCGGCTCTGGCCACCCTCGTCATCGGCGCCTTGCTGGTGGCCCTGGTGATCGCGGTCGGCTACTACATCGGGGCTCGCCGCGACCTGGTGACGTCGTTGCACGAGCGCGCCGACACCGCCGAGCGCGAGCAGGCGAGCCGGGTGGCCGAGGCGCGAGCCAACGAGCGTGCGCAGATCGCGCGGGAGATGCACGACGTGCTGGCCCACCGGATCTCGCTGGTCGCCATGCACTCCGGGGCGCTGGCCTACCGCACCAACCTGTCGGAGGACGAGACGACCAGGACAGCCTCCATCATCAGGGACAACGCCCACCTCGCCCTCACCGAGCTGCGCGACGTCCTGGGGGTGCTGCGCGACCCCGGCCGGGACGGCAGCGCGGTCCTCGAGCCACCGCAGCCCACCCTCGGGGCGGTCCAGGCCCTGATCGAGGAGGAACGCGCCTCGGGCCGCGAGATCGTGGACTCCATCGACGTCCTCGACCTCGACCTCGCACCGGCAGCCTTGTCCCGTCACGCCTTCCGGATCATCCAGGAGTGCCTGACCAATGCGCGCAAGCACGCCCCCGGTCTACCGGTGACGCTGGCGCTGAGCGGCGGGCCGGGGGTGGGCCTGGACCTGCGCGTGAGCAACCCGCTGCCCGTCCCCGGTCGTGACGGCTCACCCCCTGCCACCGTCGGGCATGGGCCTGGCCGGGGTCACCGAACGGGCTGCGCTCTCCGGCGGCGAGCTGACCTTCGGGCCGGACGGTCGCGGACAGTTCGTGGTCCGTGCTCGGCTACCGTGGCGCGCATGAGCCAACCGATCCGGGTCGTCCTCGTGGACGACGACCCGCTCGTCCGGGCCGGGCTCGGCATGATCCTCGGGGGGTCGTCCGACATCGAGGTCGTCGCCGAGGCCGGAGACGGGGTGGAGGCGGTCGGCACGATCGCCGCCCAGCAGCCGGACGTGGTGCTGATGGACCTGCGGATGCCGCGACGCGACGGGCTGGAGGCCACCCGCCTCGTCGTCGCGGCGCAGGGCACGACAGGGCGGCTGACGCCCACCCGGGTCATCGTGCTCACCACCTTCGACACCGACGACATGGTCGTGGCGGCACTGCGCGTGGGCGCGAGCGGGTTCCTGCTCAAGGACACCCCGCCGCAGCGGATCGTCGACGCCGTCCGGTCGGTCGCAGCGGGCGAACCCACGCTCTCACCGACCGTCACCGCCCAGCTCATCGCCTCGGTGACCGCGGCCGACGACGGTCGATCCGCGACCGCCAAGGCCCTGCTGGCCACCTTGACCGAGCGCGAGCACCAGGTGGCCGTGGCCATCGGCCGCGGGAGGTCCAACGCCGAGATCGCCTCGGAGCTCTTCCTCGGCGTCCCGACCGTCAAGACGCACGTCTCACGGCTGCTCACCAAGCTCGACGCCGACAACCGGGTACAGATCGCCATCCTGGTGCACGACGCCGGCCTGACCTGAGCGTGGTCGCTCGAGAGCCGCAGCTCCTCCTCGTTCCAGGCAGCGCCGATGCCGAGCCAGGCCCGGCCACCGGAGAGGACGTCGAGACTGGTGACGGTCTTGGCAAGCAGACCGGGGTGACGGTAGGTCACACCGGTGACCAGCGTCCCGAGCTGGATCCGGCTGGTCTGGCCCGCGGCGGAGGCGCATGACCTCATCCTGCCCACCGTTGCCTGCGACCCACAACGCGAGGACGCCGCAGCGCGCGGCCCCCGGTCAGGGTGCCGCGCGCTGCGGGTGCGGAGCCAAGGGCTCAGTCGCGGGTGAGCTTGCGGTAGGTCACCCGGTGCGGACGCGCTGCGTCGGCGCCGAGGCGCTCGACCTTGTTGCCCTCGTAGGACTCGAAGTTGCCCTCGAACCAGTACCACCTGCCGGGGTTCTCCTCGGTGCCCTCGTAGGCGAGGATGTGCGTCGCCACCCGGTCGAGGAACCACCGGTCGTGGCTGATGACCACGGCGCAGCCGGGGAAGTCGAGCAGCGCGTTCTCGAGCGACCCGAGGGTCTCGACGTCGAGGTCGTTGGTGGGCTCGTCGAGCAGCAGCAGGTTGCCGCCCTGCTTGAGGGTGAGGGCGAGGTTGAGGCGGTTGCGCTCCCCACCGGACAGCACGCCGGTCATCTTCTGCTGGTCCGGACCCTTGAACCCGAACTGGGAGACGTAGGCCCGCGACGGGATCTCGACCTGCCCGACCTGGATGTGGTCGAGGCCGTCGGACACGGTCTCCCAGAGGTTCTTCTTCGGGTCCAGCCCGGAACGGCTCTGGTCGACGTACGACATCTTCACGGTCTCGCCGACCTTGACCGAGCCGCCGTCAGCCTCCTCCATCCCGACGATGGTCTTGAACAGGGTCGTCTTGCCGACCCCGTTCGGGCCGATGACCCCGACGATGCCGTTGCGCGGCAGGGTGAAGGACAGGTCCTCGATGAGGACGCGGTCGCCGAAGCCCTTCTTGAGCTTGTTGACCTCGATGACGGTCGAGCCCAGGCGCGGGCCGGGGGGGATGACGATCTCGTCGAAGTCCAGCTTGCGGGTGCGGTCGGCCTCGGCGGCCATCTCCTCGTAGCGGGCCAGGCGGGCCTTGGACTTCACCTGTCGGGCCTTGGCGTTGGAGCGCACCCACTCCAGCTCGGTCGCGAGGCGCTTGGACAGCTTGGCGTCCTTCTTGCCCTGCACCTGCAGTCGCGCCTGCTTCTTCTCCAGGTACGTGGAGTAGTTGCCCTCGTAAGGGTACGCGCGGCCGCGGTCCAGCTCGAGGATCCACTGCGCCACGTTGTCCATGAAGTACCGGTCGTGGGTCACGGCGACGACAGCGCCGTGGTAGGCCGCGAGGTGCTGCTCGAGCCACAGGACCGACTCGGCGTCGAGGTGGTTGGTGGGCTCGTCGAGCAGCAGCAGGTCGGGCTTCTGCAGGAGCAGCTTGCAGAGTGCGACGCGGCGACGCTCGCCACCGGAGAGGACGGAGACGTCGGCGTCCGGCGGGGGGCAGCGCAGCGCGTCCATCGCCTGCTCCAGCTGGGAGTCCAGGTCCCACGCGTCGGCGGCGTCGATGGCCTCCTGGAGCTTGCCCATCTCCTCCATCAGCGCGTCGAAGTCGGCGTCGGGCTCGGCCATCTCGGCGGAGATCGCGTTGTAGCGGTCGAGCTTGGCCTTGATCTCGCCCGCACCCTCCTCGACGTTGCCCAGGACGGTCTTGGACTCGTTGAGCTCGGGCTCCTGCATGAGGATGCCCACGGAGTACCCCGGCGTCAGGCGCGCCTCCCCGTTGGACGGCTGGTCGAGACCGGCCATGATCTTGAGGACCGAGGACTTGCCGGCGCCGTTGGGTCCGACCACGCCGATCTTGGCCCCGGGATAGAAGGAGATGGTCACGTCATCGAGGATGACCTTGTCGCCGTGGGCCTTGCGGGCCTTCGACATGACGTAGATGAACTCGGGCATGGGGGCAAGGCTAACGGCCACCGCCCCCACGCCCGAATCCGCCGGGCCCGGCGCTCAGGCGGTGGCGAGCTCACGCTCCGCACCGTCGCGCGGCACCAGCCCGGTCGGCTGCGGCACGACCTCGTACTCGTCGTTCTCCGCATCGAGCACCGCACCGGACTCCAGCTCGGCGTGCACGGACTGGATCGCGTCGTCGGAGAGGCGGTCGGTCTGGTCCATCTGGGCGCGGCTCACCTTGACCAGCTCGGTCGTCCCCCAGGTGAGGTCGTGCCCCACCGTGTAGGCGTCGATCTCGACCGACGTGGCCGGGATGTTGTCGGACCGCATCCACTGGTTGACGCGCATCCGGCCGTAGACGACCACCGGGTCGCCCTTCCTCAGTGAGTTGCCGGCGTTGGCCCCCAGGGTCCGGAACGCGGTGACGTTGAAGAAGTTGGTGGGGCCGTCCTCGTACTCCCGGGTCTGCGGGTTGGGCCGACGCACCGTGGACGCCAGCCGGAACGCGGTGAAGGGCACTCCCCCGCGCGTCGTCCTCGACTCCGGGTTGGCCACCAGCCGCCCCACGACCGTGGTGTAGATCTCGTTCATGTCGCTCACCTCATCTGTGTCCGTCCCCATCAGCGGGGTTGGACGCAAGCGTCGTCAGGGACGAGCGTCGGCAGAAGGAGCCGGGACCGGACCTGTGGACGGCGGGAACGATCCGGCCCGGTTGTGGACGAGCAGGTCCGGCCGGGTTGTGGACGAGCAGGTCCGGCCGGGTTGTGGACGAGCAGGTTCAGGCCGCCGCCCGGTCGAGCCCCTCCCGGGTCGCCCGGTGACGGGCCAGCACCGCGCGCACCGGCCCGATGATCTGTTCGGCTGCGACGGCGGCGACCGCCTGGGTGAGGCGGCCCCGGATGACCTTGCCGCGGCGACGGGCGCCGATTCGCGCGAGCCACCGGGCCAGGGCTGCCAGGACCAGCCCGAGCAGCAGCCCCCCGGCGAACATGAGCAGCGGGTAGGGCACCGGCCCGAGGCTCGGCGTGCTGATGTCCGGCAGGGCGAGCCAGCCGAGGACGACGAGCACGACCAGCCAGGCGAGGCCCACCACCGCCGTGAGGGCCAGCAGCAGCTGGGCGATCCCGAACACCCGCCACCACAGGGGGGCGCGCATCCGCAGTGACGTGCCGACGACAGCCTGGTCGAGGGCGTCGGCCAGCTCGGGACCGGGCGGGGTCGCCGCGTCGGAGACGGCTTCGGACCACCGGTGGGGCAGTCCGTCGGCGGCCCGGTCACCCACGCCGCGGGTGGCCAGGTCGACCGCTGCCCGGGCGGCCGGCGTGGGCGGCGGCAGCGACGAACGACCCAGGACGGAGCGGACGTCGCCCGCGGTGACGGCGAGCTTGTCCTCGACCTGGTCCCGGGTGTTGAGCCGCAGCCGCTTCAGCGGGTCCGGTCGCAGGGCTCGGACCCACCGCGTGAACGGCCATCCGGTCTGGCTCCACGCCTGGTTGCGGTAGTCGCGCTGCACCGCCGAGACCACCGTGGGGATGCCGGCAGCCCGCGACAGCGCGTCGACGAGGTCGGCGTCCACGGTCTCGGCCAGGGTCGGTTCGGAGTCGGCGACGTCCACCCGGAGACGACCGGCGGTGGCGCGGATGTCCGCAGCCAGTCGGGCCTGGGCGGCGTTGCGGGCGGCGACGGCCGTACCGAGCCGCACCCCCAGCTCGTCGAGGCCGGCGCGCGTGGTGGCAGAGGTCGCCAGGACCTGCACCCCCGCGATGCCGTCCTCCGCGGTGAGCCGGGCCAGGTCGCCGCGGATCTGGGTGACCTCCTCGGCGGACAGCCGGTCGGCCTGGTTGAGGACGACGACCGTCACGGCGTCGTGGGTGGCCAGGACCTTGAGGAAGTCGTTGTGCAGGCGGGCGTCCGCGTACTTCTGGGGGTCGGTTACCCAGACGAACACATCGACCAGCTCGAGCACCCGCTCGGACTCCAGCCGGTGCGCCTCCACGCGGGAGTCGAAGTCGGGCAGGTCGAGCAGCACCAGCCCGTCGAGGTTCCAGCCCTGGGCTTCCGCGGCTCCCTGTGCGCTCCCGGCGGCGACGTGGTGGCGTTGGGCGACCTCGAGCCAGTCGAGCAGGTCGGTCGCGTCCTGGTCACCCCACACCGCGGCGATGGGTCGCGAGGTCGTGGGCCGACGGGCCCCCACCGTGGCGACACCGTCGCCGACCAAGGCGTTGAACAGGCTGGACTTGCCCGAGCCCGTCGCGCCCGCCAGCGCGACGACGGTGTGGTTGCCGGACTTGGACGTCCGCGCGGTCACCTTGTCTATGACGGCTTCGGCCTGGGTCGCCCTGGTCGGGTCGAGCTGGCTCCCCCCGGCCGCCAGTGCGTCGGCGAGGGCAGCCGAGCGCTGGACCAGCTCCTCGGCGCCTGATCCCGTGACCTTGCTGCGACCCCGCTTCAGCACGCTCACCGCGCTGCCTTCACGGCGGCCGCGGCAGCGGCCAGGTGCTCGGCCCGGTCCTGCTCGATGGCCACCCGGTCGAGGGTGTCGTCGTAGCGCAGCTGCTCCGCGGCATACAGCTCACGAACCCGCTCGAGCAGGCGCTGGCGCGCGCGCACGGCCATGTCGCGCACCGCCTGGTCGCCGAAGATCGCCTCGAGCACCTTCTGCGCGAGCACCGCGGTGCCGCCGGCGATGCCGACCTCCGCCCCTGCGAGGAGCCCACCGGTGTGGGCGAACACCACGAGCATGAGGATCACGCCGATCCCGTTGAGCCCGTATGCCGCGATGCGGGCCGTGGTGCGCCGGTCCTTGCCCTCGCTGCGCACCATGTCGAGCAGTTCCCCCTGCCAGTCGCGCACGAGGCGCTCGACCTCGGCGGTGAACTCCGGGGACGCCTTGGCCATGCCTGGGCTGGACTGCAGGACGCTGTCGCCGCCGGGAAGCAGCCGCCACTGGCGGACCACCGTGGCCGCGGCGCCCTGGCCCTGGGACTGGATGAGCGCGGCGACCCCCGACTGCAGCGCCTCGCCGAGGTCGCCGGCCGGTGGCGGTGTCCCCTTGATCGCCGCGGTGATGCGGTCGCGGACCCTGGAGATGGTCGACTCGACCTGCTTGAAGAACTCGCCCGTGCCGACGTACTCCTGCCAGCGGGCCAGCACCTCGCCACGCAGCAGGGTGCCGTCGGTCACCCCCTCCTGGACGTGGGTGAGGGCGTCGCGGTAGGCGACCTCGGCTGCTTCGTGCAGCGCGGCGACGGCAGCGACCTGCTCGCGGGTGGCGCCCACGAGCGACACGGTGCGCTCCTCCAGTGAGCCCAGCGCGCCGTCGAGGGTCTGCTTGACGATCACCGCGCGGGCCCGGGCGTCGCTGGCGAGCGCGGACAGCCACGAGCGCAGGCGTGCGACATCGGCCTCGGGCAGCCGGCCCTCGGCCGTGAGGGTGGCCTCGGGGACACCGAAGATGGGGGCGGTGGAAAGGCCCTGCTCACGCAGCATCGCCGCGAGGTGGCTGCGGAGGTCGGTCATGGACTCCGGGGGCACGCGGTCGAGCACGATCGCGACGGCCGTGCCGCGCTCGGACGCCTGGCGAAGGAGGTCCCAGGGCACGGCGTCGGCGTAGCGGGCCGCCGTGGTGACGAAGAGCCACAGGTCGGCGGCAGCCAGCAGCTGGCCGGCCAGCGCCCGGTTCGCGCTGACGACGGAGTCGATGTCGGGGGCGTCGAGCAGCGCCATGCCGGGGGGCAGCGAGCTCGAGGCGACCAGCCGCAGCGAGGCCCCGCCGTCGTCGCTGGCGGCGGCACCGGCGGGGGCACCGGTGACGCGGCTCAGGCCGGGCAGGATCCGGTCGTCGAGGAACCAGCGCTCGTCGGTGGGGTGGTGGACCAGGACGGGGGTGGTCGTCGTGGGGCGCAGCACCCCCGAGCGGCTGACCTGTGCGTCGACGATGGAGTTGACCAGCGTGGACTTGCCCGCGCCGGTCGACCCCCCGACGACGGCGAGCAGCGGGGCGTCCAGCGAGCGCAGCCGCGGGATGACGTAGTCGTCGAGCTGTTTGAGCAACGAGTCGCGGGTGGCGCGGGCAGCGGCCACCCCCGTGAGGTCGAGCGGTAGCGGTGTACTGGCCACCTGGTCGCGCAGGGTCGACACGGCGCCCAGCATGGACATGGCGTCGTCCCTGGAAATCACGTCGCCAGCCTAACCAACCGGACGGCAGGCCACCTGCCACGACAGACCGGTCCACGGTGCCCGTCGGTGACGATCGGGGGGGGCCGGTCGTCGGCGGCGTCCCGTCGGGTCGCCGGTCGCCCCCGGGCACAATGGGGCGATGCGCATCTTCGCCGCGGTCGTGCCTCCGGACGACGCCCTCGCCGACCTCGGCGACTTCCTCGACCCGCGTCGTGACGCCGGGCCCGAGCTGCGCTGGACCGACTCGTCGCTGTGGCACATCACGCTGGCCTTCATGGCGGACGTCCCGGAGCGGCGGCTGGACGACGTCGCCCTGGCGGTGGCCGAGGCGGCAGCTCAGCGCGAGTCGTTCGCCGCTCGGCTCCATACCGGGGGGGCCTTCCCGCACGCGGCGGACGCCCGGGTGCTCTGGGTCGGGGTCGACGGCGAGTCTGCGGCCCTGGATTCGCTGCAGGCCTTGGCGCGCAACGTCCGGCTGTCGTGCGCCCACATCGGGGCGACTCCGGAGGGCGGCGGGTTCGCGCCGCACCTGACGGTGGCCCGCGCCCGGCACCCCTTCGAGGCGACGCGCTGGCTGCGCGTCCTGGACGCGTACTCGGGCCCGCAGTGGGTCGCCGACGAGGTCACGCTGTTCACCTCGCACGCACCCTCCGGTGGGGGGCCCCGCCAGTACCGTCCGGTCGCCACCATGCCGCTCGGGGGTGAGGAGTGAGCCGACCGCGCCCGTCCTCGCTGTCGCCCGCGCCGGTTCCACCCCTGCGCCCGCTCGTCGACGTCAACCCGTACGCGGCTCGCGAGGCGTTCGCCGCGCTGGTCGCCCACGCGGTGCCCGGGCTCGAGCGGGTGGAGGCTGCGACCGGGACGTACGAGCGGCTGGTGTCGACCCCGAGCGGGCCGCGGCTCCTGCGGGCGGTGTTCGACCGCGGCCGCGTCGTCGTTGCCGTGCAGCCGTCGTCCGACGGTGCGGACGCGTCGGTCCGCGCGGACGGTGCGGACGCGGAGCTCGTCGACGCGGGACTCGCCGACGCGGCCCGACGGGTGCGCCAGTGGCTCGACCTCGACACCGACCTCGGGGCCGTCGCAGACCACCTGCGCGCCGACCCGGTGCTGGGTCCCCTGGTCACGGCCAACCCGACCCTGCGGATCCTCGGGGCGTTCGACGGGTTCGAGGCGACGGTCATGACCGTGCTCGGGCAGCACGTCTCACTCCTGGCCGCGCAGACCTTCGCGGCTCGACTGGTCGCTCGCTGGGGCCGCCACCACGACGGCTCCGGGCTGAGCGAGTTCCCCACCGCTGCAACACTTTCCGGCCTCGACCCAGTCGACCTGCAGTCAGCGGTCGGGGTGACGGGGGCACGCGCGCGCACCATCGTTGCCCTGGCGCAGGAGTGCGTGGCCGGGCTCGCCGTCGCACCGGGCTCGGACCATGCGGAGGTCCGCCGCCGGCTGCTCGCCCTGCCCGGCGTCGGCCCGTGGACCGTCGACTACGTCGCGATGCGGGCCCTGCGCGACCCTGACTCGTTCCCGCACGGTGACCTCGTCCTGCGCAAGGCGCTCGACGTCCCGACCGCGCGCGAGGTTCTTGCCCGGTCGCTGGACTGGGCCCCGTGGCGCGCCTACGCGGCGATCCACCTGTGGCACCACGCGGCATACGCCAGGCACGTCTGACCACGCCCGAAGTGGTGCGCGAGAACAGCCGCAGCGGCGTCCTAGACTGTCCGCGCACTGCCCCCGTAGCTCAGCTGGATAGAGCAAGAGCCTTCTAATCTCTAGGTCGCAGGTTCGAGTCCTGCCGGGGGCGCACCGTCCAGCCGCTATGTCGGGCGTATCGCCCTGCTGCAGCCCACCCTTGCTCAGATGCGTCGCGACGCATGGACGAGACGTGTGGTGCGTAGCCACGGAGATCGCACCACGTGAATGATGGTCTTGACGGTTCCTGCACTGGTGCACGGGTCCCACGGTGACGACCGGCCTCGGACGAGGCGCGGTACCATGCATAGGCCAAGGTCGCCTGAGTTGACAGATTCAGTCTCGCGAAAACACGGCGCACCTCAGGCCCGACGACCTGGGGGTCCGAGATGTCAGATTCTGCAATTGTCCTGGGAGGAACGAGCCCTGTCTCAAACGGACCGCTCGTTGCGACGACTGGCGAGCTGCGAGGTGCGCCGAACAATGTCGCGATACCACTGCACGGCTTGACGCTGCGGCCCAACACCCGACGTCGAGTTTCAGTGCGCGGCACCCCCGGAACCCAGATCGAGGTCAGTTTGCGCGCCGTGAAGTGGCAAAGCGTCGCCGTCCTCGATTTCGACCACTCACCACCTGCGTCCGACGCGAACCAGCCTCCGCCTGGTCCGTCCGGACCGTCCGGTCCAACAGGTTCTGGACCGGCGAACGCCGGCTCGGTGGTCGTCGGAGCGACCCCGGGCGGTTCGGTGGCTATCAACGCGACAGCCACAACAGCTGGCCCGGGTGCGGCGGTCAACACACCGACGACCGCGACGACGAACGCCCCGGGCGACAACTCACCGACTGGGGCCGACAGCGGTGCCGTGCTCGGGGCCCTGACGGCCGCGGCTCGCCGAGCCCCACTGGCGCCTCGCCTGCGACCGGGTGGGGTCGCTGACACCTTCGACCCGCTCGATCCTGTCGACCCAGTCGACCCCATTCCGGCGCCGAGCCTGCCCGTCGAGGTCATCGTGTCGCGACGCGACGGGCCCGAGGTGCACCGCGAAACCCTCCGGGCCGCAACCGGGAGCCCGAGCCCGGCAGGTTTCACGGTCGGCGACATCAGTGGTAACGACGTCATCGATGTGACCTTCGTGAACCACAACGACGTCCCGGTCGTCTTGCGGTCGTGCACGGTGGTCGCGTCGCGTCGCATCCAGGCCGCCACAACCCGTGTATCGAATGAACTGCTGCTCCGTGCTTTCAATGGTGCCGTTCGGTCGCTCAGCCCGACGATCGAGGCGTCAGACGGGAAGCTGATCATCTCGCTGCACGGCGATCTGGCTGACGAGCTCAAGCTGAACAACATCATCTTCGACGTGCCGGACTCGTTCTCCGGCGGGGCGATCTTCGACGCCGCCGACCTGGAGATCATGGGGCTGTCCGAACTGGTGCCTCGGGTAGTGGCCCGACTGCGAGCAGATCTGCTCGCGCCGATGACCGGGGTGCTCGGGACCGCGAAGCCAGAGGATCGGACATGGGTGCAAGAACGCATCGTTGCCGTCAGGGATGCGGCGTTCATCGACGCTGTGGTCGACGCCTACTTCGACGCCTCCGCCACCGGCTCTGTCGTCGGTGCTCGACTCGCCTCGCTGGTCGCCGGTGACTCGACGCGCCTCGTCGCGAGCACGCTGCGCGGTATCGCCGGTGTCGTTCTGCTCAGCTATCCGTTCCTGACGGACGCTCATGACCACGAGCCCGCCGACGTGGCCCTGGCCGCGAGCTATGCATTGACCGAGATCCATGGCGAGTTCGGGGCCATCGGAATCGAGCTCGACGAGGTGAGAGCCTCGCTCTTCCTAGCCTTCCATCACGGTCGAGTCACCGTGGAAGCTCCCGATGGCGACCTGCCCCACGACGCGCTCGAGGTGGGCACCATCGTCCCGACCGCCCATCTCGGTTTTGATGTTTCGCACTCCGATGTCGATGTCGACGCGCCCCTGTGGCTGGACCTCGTCTCGCTCGGCACTGTGACGCTCGGAGCGTTCCTCCTCGAACAAGGCTTGGAGGAGCTGGTGGACTTTCTGGGCCGTACCGCCGAGCGGGAGATCCCGGCAGCCTTCCACCAGTTCATGGCCGACCACGCTGAGGCCTACGGCCATCTCGTCGCCCGTGCCCTCACCACGGTCGCCGACCGGGAGCACCACTTCCATCGCGCGGCCGCGAATCGTGACCAGATCGCGATTGCGACCGTCAACCCGAACCAGCTCCTCGTCCCTCACGACCCGAGCAAGCTCGTCAAGCCGTCCCCCGTCAAGGGCATCGAACAGAACCTGCCGCCGGTGCGACCGATCGACGAGCCGCAGAATGCCCCCCTGAACGCGATCCTCGGAGCGACACCGGAACAGCTCTTGGACCGCATCGACCACTTCGTCTTCGTGATGATGGAGAACCGCTCGTTCGACCACATGCTCGGCCACCTGTCGCACCCCGACTTCGGTGGACGCGCCGACGTCGACGGTCTCGACGGGTCGTCGCGCGAACTCGGCGGCGACTTCACCGGAACGCAGGCAACCCCACTCCCAGGCCCGCAACCGGCATTCTGGCCGAACCTGCCCCACGACCATCGCTCGATCGTCCGCCAGATCAATGACGGCGGCATGAACGGGTTCGCTTCCGAGTACGGCCGCAAGCTGATGCGACATCACGGTGTCGTCCGCGAGAGCCTGATCAACGACGCCGAGCGAGCCCTACGGTTCGAGACGCCCGATGCGGTGGAGACCTACGCCCGCCTCGCAGCCGAGTACGCCGTCTGCGACCGCTGGTTCTCCGCCGTGCCGGCTGGGACGTTCCCGAACCGGTCGTGCTACTACTCCGGCGTCACGCCTGGACTGGAGAACGAGGAGATCGAACCCGACTTCGGCTACCTCGACCAGGTGACGTTGTTCGACGTGTTGACCGATGCCGGCGTCGACTGGAAGGTGTTCGAGAGCGGCATCAGTTTCCTGCGGACGTTCGACCGGTACCGCGTAGACACCGAAGCTATTCGACCGCTGACGGAACTCGGCGATCCGATGCCGACCGTCACCTTCATCGATCCGAGTTTCACCGGCTTCCCGAGCCCGATCCCGAACAATGACGACCAGCCAGACACCCACATCCGGGCTGGTCAGGCATTTATTGGCGACATCGTGAGGCGGGTCGAGCAGAGCTCACACTGGGACACGACGATGCTCGTCATCATGTACGACGAACATGGGGGTTTCGCCGACCATGTGCCCCCGCCCGGGGCACCCGGTTCGAGCCATCCACCCGATGGCCCGGTCACGATCTCGCGCTCGCATCCCGACGCGACGACCTACGGGGTACGGGTTCCCGCCTTCGTCGTATCCCCGCTCGTGGCCCGGGGATCGGTCGCGCATCAGATCTTCGACCACGCAGCGGTCTTCAAGACGCTGGTGCAGCGCTTCGCCCCCGAGCACGTCAACTCAGCGATCCTCCCCGAGCGCGTTCGACGTTCCCGCCACCTCGGCGAGGTGCTCACCGACAGTCCTCCACGGGTCGCGTCACCACGGCGGCCGAGTGTCCCCACCGTGATGGCGTCCCAACGGCGACGTGCTCGCTTTACCTTCGACGAGCCGCTCGACATCGAAGACGCTGCCGGAGTCCTCTTGGCGATTGCTCGGCCGCAGTCTCGGGAGACTAGGCGGCACTAGAAGAGTGATTGGCGGAACGCCCGTTACCCGACCCGGCTCCGCAGGGATGGCGCCGGGCCACCGAACTTCCTGTCCAGGCCCGCCACCTCGGACATCAAGCGGGACGGCCGAGGTCAGCCGCACCGTCGTGCTGAGGCTTGGGACAGCCTCAAGTCCTGACGGGGGCAGCCGTCGAGTGCCCCGGCGTGCACCCCGGGCATCGCGCGCGCGTTCCACGTGGCGCCGCGACGCGCCCGCGCTATCCTCTGGATGGGCCATCAGTCCTCGGTCCCTGGAGGTGCGCGAGCCATGTGGTTCCTTCTCGTGGTGGCTGTGCTCGCTGTGGTCGTCGTCGCCATCGGGGTCCGTGACCTGAGGCGCCAACCCGACCCCACCCTGGAGTACGACCCCGCCCGATCTGCCCTACCGCCGTCCGAGCGCGTCAAGGGCTCCAGTGGTTGGGAAGGCGTGACCCGTGGCGCCGACCCGGGCCGAGGCCTGGGCCTGTAGCCACCGATGAGCAGGTCACGCGGGCTGGTCACCGCACAGCTGCCCTGAGCAGATGATCGCTGCCTGCCACGGCCGAGGCGGGACGCGCCCCCACACCATGACGAGGCCCTGCGGGGCCCTGTGCCCTAGCGTGGAACGCGCCGCGCAACACCGTCGTCGACCAGGAGATCAACGTGACCATCAAGGACATCGGACCTCAGCCGCAGAGCTTCGACCTGGAGAAGGCAACGCTCGAGAACGACAACTACCGGGCAGTCGCCTGGTCGGGCAAGTACCTCCAGCTGACGCTCATGTCGATCCCGCCCGGCGAAGACATCGGCCTCGAGGCGCACCCGGAGACCGACCAGTTCCTGCGCCTCGACGGCGGTCGTGGCCGCGTACAGATGGGTCCCACCGAGGACCAGCTCGACTTCGACCAGGAAGTCGGGGACGGCTGGGCCGTCCTGGTCCCCGCGGGCACCTGGCACAACGTCACCAACATCGGCGAGGAGCCGATCCGGCTGTACGCCGTGTACGCGCCGGTGCACCACGCCGCAGGCGCGGTGCACGCGACGGCTGACGACGCCGCGCGCGACGAGGAGTCCGGGGCCGACGAGCCGCCGGCGTGGTCCGTCCAGCCAGGCCAGCACCCGTCGGACGAACACGCCTAAGGCTGAACGTCGTTGCGCTGATGTCAGCTTGAGCGACCGATGGCCGAAGTCCCGCACGTCGCCCAGAGGGGTGACAGTGGCCCCGGAAGGGGCCTAGGTTGTTGGCTTGGTCCGAGTTCCAAGTCGTTGGGGTGATGGGCGTGGCTGAGGTTCTTGTCGGTGTCGACCGAAGCGAGCAGAGCAGGCGAGCGGTCGAGTTCGCGGCCGATCGCGCCCATCGGCTGGACCTGAAGGTCCTGGTGGTGCACGTGATCCCCTGGTCGCCGTTCTCCTTCCACACTCCTGAGGAGAACGAGCACCGGCACACGCGCCGGGCCGAGGAGATCACCGCAGCAACGGACCAGATCGTCGAGCCCATGGCTTCGCTGGTGCGCGAGAAGGGGGTCGCTGTGGAGACCCTCGTCCGGCACGGGGACCCGGTGGACACGCTGATCGAGATTGCCAAGCAACGTGACAGCGGGCACATCGTGCTCGGGCGCACCGGCGACAGCCGCGTCAAGCGGGCCCTGTTCGGCAGCACGCCCTCCCAGGTCGTGCAACACGCGACGGTGCCTGTGACGGTGGTCCCGTGAACAGCATCGTCGCCACCGCCCCGATGGGCGTGGACGAGACCGTCAGCGAGTACTTCGGGCCGGTCTCGGACTTCATCGTCAGCGTCGTGTTCTACTCCGTGACCGTCTTTGGCGCCGAGGTCTCGCTGATCGTGGTGTGGCTCATCACCGCTGCCGTCTTCTTCACCGTCTGGTTCGGCTTCCCGCAGGTGCGCGGGCTGAAGCACTCGATCAACCTGGTCCGGGGCAGATACTCCAAGCCGGAGGACGCGGGCGAGGTCTCGCACTTCCAGGCGCTGGCTACAGCGGTTTCGGGGACGGTCGGCCTCGGCAACATCGCCGGCGTCGCCGTGGCCATCTCGCTCGGTGGGCCCGGCGCCACCTTCTGGATGATCGTCGCCGGGTTCTTCGGCATGGCGTCCAAGATGGCGGAGTGCACCCTCGGGGTGATGTACCGCCAGGAGCATGCAGACGGGTCGGTGTCCGGCGGACCGATGTACTACCTGCGCGACGGCGTCGCGAAGGTCACCGGCAACGCTCGGCTGGGCAAGTTCCTCGCCGCCTTCTTCGCCGTCTGCTGCATCGGGGGCTCGCTGGGCGGCGGCAACATGTTCCAGGCCAACCAGGCCACCGCCCAGATCGTCGGCGTCACCGGTGGCGCGGACAGCCCCTTCGCCGACATCAACTGGGTCATCGGCCTCGTCTTCGCGGTGGCCGTCGGCGCGGTGATCATCGGCGGCATCAAGAGCATCGCCCGGGTGACGGAGAAGATCGTCCCGTTCATGGCAGGCACCTACGTCGGCGCCTGCCTCATCGTCATCATCGGCAGCATCGACCAGGTGCCCGGCGCGTTCGGTGAGATCGTGACCGGCGCCTTCAGCCCGCAGAGCATGGCAGGCGGGTTCCTCGGGGTGCTGCTGGTCGGTTTCCAGCGTGCTGCGTTCTCCAACGAGGCCGGCATCGGCTCCGCGTCGATCGCGCACTCCGCGGTCAAGACCAGGGAGCCCGCGACCGAGGGCTTCGTGGCCCTGCTCGAGCCGCTCATCGACACCATCGTGATCTGCACGATGACGGCGCTGACGATCGTGATCACCGGTGCATGGTCCGATCCGGACGCCTCGGAGCTCGGCGGGGTGGGGCTCACCTCGCGCGCGTTCGAGTCGGTGATCCCCTGGTTCCCCAACGTCCTGGCGGTGGCGGTCGTCCTGTTCGCGTTCTCGACGATGATCTCGTGGTCGTACTACGGGATGAAGGCGACCGGTTACCTGTTCGGTGACAGCGCCACCGCCGAGATCGTGTTCAAGGTCGTCTTCTGCCTGTTCATCGTCGTGGGCGCCGCGTTGTCGCTGGAGCCGGTGATCGGCTTCTCGGACTCGATGATCTTCTCGATGTCGATCGCCAACGTCATCGGGCTCTACATCCTGGCCCGGACGGTCCGCAACGAGGTCCGAAGCCACCTCAGCAAGGTGGAGCGCGGGGAGTTCGCCCGGGTGAGCTGACGTACGTTCCGTTCCGACGCAGGCAGCGCCGCCCGCGAGCAGTTCCGCCGGCGTGCAGCCGTGCCGAGATCGCCGGGTGATCAGCCGACCGTCGTCCGGTTCGCGACCGCGACCGCGACGTCGTCGATGATCCGGGCCAGCCCATCCAGGCCGGGTGCCTGCGTCATGCGCTGGGACATGTCTGCTGCGGCCAGCCGGTACCGGTCGTCGGCGAGTACCCGGCGGACCGCCTTGCGAAGCGCTGGCGGCGACGGGCGCTCCTCCTTGAAGCGGATGCCGGCGCCTGTCCAGGCAACCCGGGCTCCCACTTCGGGCTTGTCCTCCTGGCCGCCGGAGACGACGAGCGGGATGCCGTGGCTCAGCGCGAGCTGCACCGCACCGAAACCGCCGTTGGTGACCAGGACGTCGGTCTTGGGGAGGAGATCCGCATAGGACAGGTACGACGCCGCACGCGCGTTGCCCGGCAGCGGCGGGAGCGAGTCCAGCGGTCGGCCTCCCGCGGTCACGACGACGAGCACGTCCTCGTCGGCGAGACCTTCGAGGGTGGGCCCGATGAGCTGTCCGAAGTCCTTGTTCGCGACCGTGCCCTGCGTGACGTGGATGACCGGGCGCCCACCGTCGAGCTCGTGCCACCAGTCCGGCGTGGGGGTCGGTGAGCCGGGTCCGTGGAGAGGACCGATGAAGTGGAGGTGCTCTGGCGCGTCGGAGCGCGGGTACTCGAACTCCCGCAGGGAGAACTGGGCGATCGCGTCCGCGCGGGCGATCCAGTCCATGACCGGATGGCCGTAGGGGCGCCCGAACAGGTCTTGGTGGTGCTGGTCGGTGAGCGCGTTCGCCTTCTTGAGCAGCCGGTGCGCGAGCGCGTACAGCACACGGTTCCGGGCCCTGTTGAGGACCGGGGCCGGCGCGAGCCCCATGCCGTACGGCGCGGTGTCGAGGCTCTCGAGCGGCAGGGGTACGTGACTTCCCACGACGAGTCCCGGACGATCCTCGGGTGCATGGCCCAGGAGGTGTGCCGCACCGATGAAGACAGGGTCGGCGACCACGACCTGAGTCGGCTCGGAGGCGATCGACCGGCGCAGAATGTCGTACTGGCCACGCCCCGGTCGGACGAAGAGCGCCTCGACGTCGAAGGCGACCGCCGCAGAGCCACGCAGCTTGGCCCGCTCGGGGTAGAGGGCATTGAGATCCAGGTCCTCGTCCAGATCGGACTCGGCGGGCAGGGGCACGTGGGTCGCTCCCGTGGCGGCGACAACCTCCGCGAAGCGCGACCCGGTGATGAACCGAACCCGGTCCCCGCGGGCAACCAGGTGCCTGGCGATGGGCAGGTAGGCGCTGACGTGGCCGTGGATCGGTGCGGTGGCCAGGACGACTGAAGACATGGGTGCCCCTCTGGATCTGTACGGCCCGGATTAACTACAGTGGTACAGTGTTGAATACGGTGGAGTAGGAGTCAAGAGCAGATGTCAGGATCGTCGACCCGCTCCTACCGGTCCGAGCTGCGTGCTCGACAGGCCGGTGAGACCAGGCAGCGAATCATCCGGGCCGCGGCCCAGCTCTTCGCCGAGCGCGGCTACGCCCGCACCACGCTCAAGGCCATCGCCGAGCGCGCCGAGGTGTCCCCCGAGACCGTCACGGCGCACGGCCCCAAGGCTGCGTTGATGCGGGCCGCGACCGAGTTGCTCGGGCTGGGCACCGAGGGCGTCGACGACACGACCGAGCTGCCGGAGGTCGCAGCAATGCTCACCCTCCCGCCCCACGAGATCGCCGACAGGATCGGTCCCGCGCTGCTCGCACTCCACGAGCCCGTCGCCGGTCTCTTCGAGGCCATCGTGGGCGGCGCCGCGAACGACCCCGAGCTCGCGGCCTACTACCGGGCGATCCTGGAGTCCATCCGCGCGAACTGGGGCTTCATCTACGACCACGGCCTGGGCCAGGGCTGGGTACGCACCGACCGGTCGCGCGACGAGGTCGTCGACGTATGGTGCCTCGCGGCCAGCCCCGAGACGTACACGCGGTTCACCCGCGTCTACGGCTGGACGGGCGAGCAGTACGCCACATGGCTCGGGTCCACCTTCCGCGACCTCTGGCTCAGTCCCGAAGCGGCACCCTGAGCGTCCCTCGGGGACTCAGGGTGGTCCCAGGGTGTTGCCCGATGTCGACGAGCCACCGTGCCGACGACGATGGGCAGACCCGCATCCAGGAGACAACGCCAGGATGCACCTGGGCTTCCGCCGCAGAAGAGGATCTCCGATGAACGTCACCACCACCCGCAGCTCACGAGCCGAGGTGACCACGCCCGAGCTGGTCCGCACGGCGCGCACCACCGGCCTGCTCTACCTCGGCCTCGTCGTCACCGGACTGCTGAGCTTCCTCGTGATCCGTGACCAGCTGTATGTCGCCGGCGACCCGGCGGCGACCTTGGCCAACCTGACCGAGCGCGAGACCCTGGCGCGTGTGGGCGTCGTGGTCGAGACGGGCGTCGCGCTCACCCAGGCACTCGTCGCGGTGTGGTTCTATCGCCTCTTCAAGGGCATCGACGCGTTCGTCGCCGGCTCGATCACAGCGTTCGGCCTCGTCAACTCCGTGGCGATCCTCGGCAGCGCAGCCATGCTCGCCACCGCCCTCGACGTCAGCCAGGACGCCTCGCTGGCCGTGAGTGGTGGGGCGGCCGCCACCGTTCAGCTGCTGTACGTCGTCAGCGGCCACCTGTGGCTCCTCGGCGGGATCTTCTTCGGCCTCTGGCTGGTCCCCATGGGCTGGCTCGCGCGGCGGTCCGGCTGGATGCCCGACCTGCTGGGCTGGCTCCTGATGATCGGCGGCGCGGGGTTCGTGGCGAACGCGGTCCTCAGCTACCTGCTCCCCGACGCCGGCCTCGCCGTCTCGCTGCTGACCGTGCCGGCCACCGTCGGCGAGCTGTGGATGGTGGGCTACCTGTGCTGGCGCGGCATACGCCGGCCGTGAAGCGGGCGAAAGGCCAAAGGATGGTGAGAACCCTTCCCGCAGTGGGTCAGGATGGACGTCATGGACTCCCACGCCTCCCCCACCAGCCCTGAGCCGACGGCGAGGTCGCTGTCCGTGCACGGGCAGCAACGCCGGGCACCGACCCGCCGCCTGCACGAGTTCCTGGCACGCGTGGAGGACGGCGACCTGGACACCTATGGTCGCGGCGGCGCGGTGGCCCGCCTGGAGGGGCGCGTGGCCGAGCTGCTCGGCAAGGAGGCGGCCGTCTTCATGCCGACGGGTGCGATGGCCTCGCAGGTCGCGCTCAGGTTGCACGCCGACGCCCGCACGTGTCGCTCGATCGGGTTCCACCCCAGGGCGCACATCGAGGTGCACGAGCGCAAGGGGTACGAGATCGTCCACCAGCTGCACGGCGTGCTGCTCGGCGACCACGACCGCCTGGTCACCGTTCAGGACCTGGAGGCCGTCCGCGAGCCCCTGGCCGCCGTACTCCTCGAGCTCCCCCAGCGCGACCTGGGCGGACGCCTCCCCTCGTGGGAAGAGCTGACCGCGCAGACGTCCTGGCTGCACGCCCGAGGCATCGCGGCCCATCTCGACGGCGCACGGCTGTGGGAGGCGCAGCCCTACTACGGGCGTCCGCACGCCGAGATCGCCGACCTCTTCGACACGGTCTACGTGTCCTTGTACAAGGGCCTGGAGGGCCTTGCCGGGGCGGTCCTCGCAGGGCGGTCCGACCTCGTCGAGCAGGCTCGTGAGTGGCGGGCCCGGCTGGGTGGGCAGCTGCACCACGCCTGGCCGCTGGCGGTATCGGCGCAGATCGGGCTCGACACGCTCGTCCCCCGGATGCCTGCCTTCTGGCAGCGGGCCCAGGAGCTCGCGGCGACCCTGCGGGAGCTCCCGGGCGTGGAGGTCGTCCCTGATCCCCCGCAGACCCCGCTGTTCCACGTCATCGTCCCCGTCCCGCCCGAGGCACTGGCGGCAGCACACCGGCGGTTCGTCGAGCGCAGGGGACTCGAGCTCTTCCTCTACCCGCGACCTACCACGTCACCGCGGTGCGCCCGGTTCGAGGTGACGGTCGGCGAGAACGCCATGACCATCGATCCCCAGGAAGTGAGCCAGTCCCTGCTGGAGGTCATCCGCGACGCGGGAGAGTAGCGGCCGGCGACCCATCCCGGTCTCCCCCGAACCAACGCCGTCACCGCTTGGACCGTCGGTGGCAAGACGTGTCCCGGGAGAACGCGCAGGTGGTTCGGTTGTTGGGAGGATGGGCCGTATGACACGTCGTGATCGTGACCGGGACCCCGAAGGTCGAGCGCGCCAGGCCCGGCCCCGCGACGGGTTGGGACGACCGCTGCCCTATGGCGCGCAAGGTGTCGAGCCGGTGCCAGAGGAGGCCCTCCCACCTGAGGACACGCTCGAGGCAGCCCGAGCACTCGTGGACGCGGGGCGACCCTTCGCCGCCCACGAGGTCCTGGAGGCGCGTTGGAAGGCCGGGCCGACCGAGGACCGCGACCTGTGGCAGGGACTCGCGCAGGTCTGTGTTGCCATCACGCACGGAGCCCGCGGGAATCAGGTTGGGGCCGATCGTCTTTTCGACCGCGCTGCGCAGAGATTGGAGGCATTTGCTGCCACGGGCCGCACGGCGTACGGCCTTGACCTGCCAACGGCTGTCGAGCGAGCCCGCGGTCACGTCAGCGCGCTGTGAACGTCGCCCGCTCCCCGGTTCGTGGCGGTATGGCGCGGTTCCAGGCCGTCACTGCAGCGTGTCGGCCGTGAGCTCATAGAGCTCGTCGTCGAGCCTCCGCACTCCAGGCGCCTTCGCCAGCGCCCGTACGGACTTCGTGTTCCCGGGATCGACGCCGGCGTAGACCCGGTCGAGCCTGAGGCGTTCGAAGAGGTCACGGGCGGCAGCGAGCCCGGCCTCAGGCGCCAGGCCCTTGCCCCAGTGGTCGGGGTGCACGACGACGCCGATCTCGATCGCGTCCCGGTCGACGCCGCTTCCCTCGCCGATGGGGGCCACCTCGACGAAGGCGACAGGCTCGCCGTCGAGCAGCACGAGCCATGAACCGAACGCGTGCTCGCGCCAGCTATCGCACCGCCGCGCGAGCTGGCCCGCCATGGCCTCGCGGGGCAGCGCTTCGCCCGTGTTCGTCGTTGCCGCGACGCCAGGTGCATTGCGGATCGCGAGCAGCACGTCGAGGTCGTCCTCCTCGACGGGACGCAACAGAAGCCGAGAGGTGCGGAGCTCCAGCGTCACGTCGGAATCCTACGAGGCCATGGCTGGAGGAACTGCGGCGCTATGACGCAGAGCCGACGGCAGCCGCTTCGCCGCCGTCTGAAGTTGGGTCGTGAGCAGGGCGTCCGCGTCATGCACTCACTGGACTCCTCGGCCCACGGTGACACGATGGAAAGGCTGGCCACAGGTAGTCCAGCTGACTTTGTCGACGAGTACCTTCTTCTCGAGGTTGCGGAGTCAGCCACCTATGGGTCCCCCCGGCAGGCCCTCGTCGTGTTCCACGTCAACCTCCCTGTCGGCTCTCGAGCAGGCCTTTGAGCCTGCTGAGGTCCTTGGTGGTTGCGCGGCGCATCGCCCGCTCGATCATGGGCGCCGTCAGCTTGGCGAATCCCGCCGGCGTCCCCCGGTTGCGCAGCGTCATCCGAGTACGCCCGGCCTCGACCTCGGTCCACGTGTACGTGGTCTCCATCGGAAACGGGCCGTTGGCGGTCCTCATCACCAACCGACTGTTCAGCTCGAGCTCGAGAACCTCGTAGGTGTAGGCGAGGGTACGGCCCAGGAAGTGCGCCACAAAGTCCATCCGCGAGCCGACCGAGACCGGAGGCGGGGTCTGCCATGACACCGAGGCGATGTTGGCGTACCACCGTGGCGCGTTGCCCGGGTCGCCCGCGAAGGACGCCACCTCGCCGACCGGACGGTCGATGACGACTTCGACCTGGACTTCCACGCTCACAAGTTCATCCTCCCGCGCGCGCTCGACGACGGAACACCGCCTCGTCTCGGGCTCATGCGCTCGAAGAAGTCTCCGGCAGCGCCTCGTGCAGACAAAGGATGTTCCCGTCCGGGTCCTCGAACCATGCCGCCTTCTCCGAGCCGAGGACGCAGACGTGCTCCACCGTCTTCAAGCCGGGCAGGTCGTAGTCAGCAAAAGTCACGCCGCGCTGCTCGAGATCTGCAACTTGCGCAGCGATGTCGGACACCTCGAAAGAGATCTCGGTGCGGCCGGTCGGCGTCGCCTCCGGTCCAGGCATGAGCGCCAGGCTCGCGCCACCGCCCAGACCGAAGATCTCCTGCCCCTCGTTGTTACGGCCCAGGTAGCCCAACCCAAGCCGGTCACGGTAGAACTCGACCGCGGCGGCGGCCTCCGACACCTGGAGGATCGTTGTTACGACACTTCCCGTGAGCATGGCGACCTCCCAAGGATTCCGATCCCACTAGCGTCCTCCAGCACTGACACCCAGACAAGGGGCCGGCGCAAGACTGGGTTCACCCAGGGGAACGCCGGGGGGCTGCCCGGCGTTGCGCCGAAGTGACTCCTGAGCCCACGACCGTCGAGCCTGCACGCCGGGTCCCGGCACAACTCGCGAACCGACTGTTCGACATCAAGACCATCTACCACGAGCCGGACATCGACCGTTTCGACCGGGCACGCGAGGTCTTCGCTCGTTATCCCGGTGCTGACCGGATCGTCGTACCGTCACACGCGGCCATTCCCGGGCTCTACGGCAACCAGGGCAACGTCGACGACTGGGTGCGGCTGAAACGAGAGGTGCTCGTGCTCGGGGAGAAGAAGTCCCTCAGCGCACGCCCCAACGGCAGGTCGAGCGACTGGATCGCCCCCTCGACCGCGAACGGCTGTGCCATGTCCTGCTCCTACTGCTACGTACCGCGTCGCAAGGGCTTCGCCAACCCGGTGACCGTGTTCGCGAACATCGACCGGATCCTGGGTTACCTCGAGCGCCACGCTGGTCGTCAAGGCGTCAAGACTGAGCCCAACCAGTGCGATCCGACGCACTGGGTCTACGACATCGGTGAGAACAGCGACTGCTCCGCCGACGCCCTGATCTCGGACAACGTTCGAGACCTGATCGACCTGTTTGGCCGGGTCCCGAACGCGAAGGCGAGTTTCGCCACCAAGCTGGTCAATCGTCAGCTCCTCGAGCTCAACCCGCGGGGCGGCACGCGCGTGCGGTTCAGCCTCATGCCCGAGACCATGTCGAAGGTCGTCGACGTCCGCACCTCGAGGATCGCCGAGAGGATCGCCGTCATGGACGCTTTCGTCGAGGCGGGCTACGAGGTGCACGTGAACTTCAGCCCGGTGATCGTGCACGAGGGGTGGCTGGAGGACTGGGCCAGCCTGCTCGACCAGTTGGCCGACGGGACGAGCGCGCAGACCAAGGCGCAGCTGGCCGCCGAGATCATCTTCCTGACCCACAACGAGGACCTGCACGAGGTGAACCTCGGGTGGCATCCCCAAGGGGAAGACCTGCTGTGGCGGCCCGACCTGCAGGAGCCGAAGCGTAGCCAGAGCGGCCAGTGGAACGTCCGTTACAGGAGCCCGTGGAAGGCCCGGTGGGTGGCCCAGCTCAACGACCTGGTGGCCGCCAAGCTTCCGGAGTGCCGAATCCGCTACGCCTTCTGACACTGGCTCGCTGGGCCGCCTCGTTGTTGGCAACGTCGGTCTCCCAGCAACGAAGCGACAGGGGTCCTCGCAGACGAGCTGTCCTCGGCCACGGGCTGCAGCGCGGCAGTCCTGGGGCATCGGCTGCGCGGTCGCGTGCCAAGGACTCACCTGCTCGACCCGTCCTTGTCACACGTCACTGCTCGGTCAGCCGCTGTTCACTGAGGTCCGTGACGAATCAGCGATGAGAGCATTCTCGAGGTGATCCGGCCGCGACCCAGTGCGAGCTCTACGAGGTCATCAAAGACCCGTTGGTCGGCCGCGGCAGCGCGGAGCCCGGCTGAAAGGACCAAGGGTAGGGAGACCATGCGGCCGGCGGTGGCCGTGCTGACCAGGTTGACTCGCAGGAGGCTCCGCACTGCTTCACGGTGAGTGGTGCCAGGATCATCAGCCTGCCCTGCTGGAGGTGAAGTCGCGCTGCGGGCGGCTACCCGACCGGCGCAGGCACCCGTGGCGACGGCATAGTAGATGCCCTCTCCGCTCAGCGGGTTGACCAGGCCAGCAGCATCACCCGCAAGAAGTACTCGACCGGCGGGTTGGTGCCATCGCGCCGTCGACATGGGCAGGTGATGCCCGAACCAGGAGTGCGCTGCAGAGGTCGACCCTGGAAGAAGGTCCTCAAGGCGCTGCACCATGAGCGCATGCGACGGCGTGGACAACCGGTCGGACAGTACCTCGCCGTAGCCAACGTTCGACCATCCGTCGCCGCGGTCGAAGGCCCAGGCATACGAAGGTCGGCGGTCCTGCCCGAAGCGAATGACCTGGCGACCAGCACGCGAGGGAGGAGTGGGTGCATAGCCCCTGAGTCCCAACGCCATCCGTCCAGACAGCCCCAGTCCGATCCCTCGGCGGACCTCTGAGCGGGCACCGTCGGCGGCTACGACGACTCGAGCTCGGATCGTCCCGTCGAGCAGCACTCCATCTGGACTCGTGACCACGGTGCGCACGCGGTGGCGGCGCAGAATCGCACCGGCGCCGACCGCGGCGTCGACCAGACGGGCGTCGAACTCGGCGCGTGGAACCACCAACGCGGGTCGCCGCATCCGGCGGGTCACGCTCTGCGCGCCCAGCGACAGCTCAAGCATCTCAACAGCCGTGTGATGGTGCCTCAATACCTCCACGGCTTCGTCGGCGCCAAGAGATCGCAGCACATCGAGAACGTGGGGCGCTATCCCATCCCCGCACGACTTGTCCCTAGGAAAACGGACACGGTCGACCAACAGCACCCGGGCGTCGGCCCTTTCGTGCAGTGCGCCCAGCGCGGCTGCGGCCCCGGCCGGTCCGGCGCCGACGACGACCACGTCCCAGATGTCAATGGACGTCATCATCCTTACGTCGGCATTCGGGCGCGAAAGCGGGCTGCCTCGGCATTGCACCCCCCTAGGGCTCGTGAAGCCGACGAATCAGTATGGCGCCCCCTACCCAAAGGGGGCGGTAGTCACCTTCAACACATCACCGTCGGGATCGAACAGACTCACACGCGCAGCCTGGACAGTGCATGGCATCCCCGAAGCGACACTCCGGCAATGCGTGAACTGGGAAGGAGGTCGTTCTGGCAAGCGGCGAGGGGCACGCTCCCTTCGCCCGAGCCACGAGTGGCTGCGGGAGTCCGAAGTTTTGACAGGCGTCAGACTTTCGCGCGCCGACGAGCCAGGTAGGCGACAATCCCCAGGCCCGCGAATGTTGCCGCAGCCAGGAGCCGGGCCGGGCCGTAGGACGCCGCTGTGCGGGCCAATGTCGGGACGCCCGACAGGGTCGGGCGAAGGCGAACCCTGCCCGCGGGCGTCAGGTGTACCCGGCCCAGCTCCCGCCCGCGCGAGGTGAGCCGGACCGGTACATCCGCGAGCCGGGCAAGCGGCACGGAGAAGGGTAGGTCTCGTCGAAGCCCGCGTCCCGGGACGCACCGCAGCAGGGTCGCAGGATCGACAACCTCGAGGACCAGGCCGTGGTCGTCCGTCGTCAGTCGCGCGGTGGTCCAACCGCGTTCGTCGCCGACCTCGATGTCGAGGTCAGCAACGAACACGAGCGGGGACAGACTGCCTTCAGGCACGGGAACCGTTGGCGGCCCCGCGGTTGTCCTTGTCTGACGTGGTGATTCTGAGGGTCCCGTTCAGCTTCCACGTCGCTCGGGCGCTGTCCGGGCCCGTGGTCCGGGGGACCTCGACGGTCATGTCGACGAAGGTGTAGTCGATCGTGGCTTCCTGACCTGTCAGGTAGGACCACATGTCGCGGCCCAGGTCAGAGAACGAGGTGGTGGTGGCGGTGGCGTCGGACATGGATGCTCCAGAGGTGAGGGTGAACAGGGACAGCCGCCCGCGACGAACCGTTGCCGCAACACGACCGCTGCATTCACTATGCGCCTTCTGTCGGCATCAGCAACTCGACGAGCGTCCGCAGAGACCGATCGTTGGCGTCGGACAGGTCGGGGCGAGATCCCTCTGGGCTTCAGGATGGGCACGAGGTGGGCACCGGACGTGGCGCGTGTTACAGCCTAACGTTCACTATTCGGATACAGGCGGTCGCGTTCAGGCGCCGCCCTGCGACAAGCGGACATTGGCGTAGGCGTTGATCGCCTGGCGGAGGTAGTCCGCCAGGCCGTACCGAACGTCGTCGAGGCGTAAGCGCTCATCCCTGACCAGTACGTCGCCCAGTGACGTAAACGTGGCGATGTCGAGGCCGCCATACTGGGCGGCCGAGCGGTAGTACCAGTCCACCTCCGCCATCACCGCCGGGTCGTCGGGCGTCGTCCCTGTGGCCATCAGTTCGGCCAGACGGACCAGACGGTCGACCATCTCGCCTTCTTCAGTTTTCAGGTCCTGTGGCCACTCGCCCTGGCGGTCGTCGCCGTACATCGTGGGGGCCAGCCTGTCCAACAACCCCTGCGGCCGGTTGATGTCCTCACTATGAGTCACGTTGCTACCGCCCTCACCCGTGTTCGGTCCGCCACCACGTCAGTACTTCCACAGCTGGTTGGCGCCGCCCCACCAGTCCCACTGCTGGATCACGGCTCCGTTGGCCTCCGACACATCTTTGACATCGAGCACCTTGCCACTGTGCTTGGCGGTCAACTTCAGCTGACCGATCCCGTGGACCTCCGGCAGGAACCGCTGGTTGTCGCCACCCCACCAGTCCCACTGGACGACAGGCGCGCCGTTGCCCATCGAGATGTCTTTGACGTCGAGTACCTTGCCGCTGTGCTGCGCCACGATGCGGACGTAGCCGCCGCCGACGGGCTCCATCCGCCACCGCTGGTTGGGGCCGCCCCACCAGTCCCACTGCTGGATCACGGCGCCGCTGGCCGTCGAAATGTCTTTGACGTCGATCGCCTTGCCGCTGCTCTTGGCGAACAAGCCCCTGGGCGGCGTTCTGGCGAACGTCACGCCGTACACCCATTCGTTGCGACTGTTGGTGTGGCTGGCCGAGAAACCCATATGAGTGAAGTTGCCGTCCTCGATGATCTGTCGGTGAGGCGGGCTGCCCATCCACCAGGCGAACGGCGCGTCAGCGTTGAGGAGCGGACCGCCCCATTGAAGGATCTCGCCGGTCCGTTCCGGCTGCCAACCGCCCGCGGCCGCGGCTGCTCGCATGCGCTGGTCTGCGGTCGTGACGTTGTCGGAGCTGATGTGCGCATTACGAGGGGGCGTGTACACCCACGGGTTCGCAGACATGTCCGACGTGTGGCGGCCAGCCGCCGTCGACAGGTCCGCGTCCACGAAGACCGGGAGCAGCCCGAGTGCCGCGCGGTGCCGGTTGATCTTGAGCTGCGTGGCGGTTCCCGCCAGCGCCACGCCGAACAGGAGGTCGCCGAAACTCACAGTCACGTTGCACCCCGCCATCACACACCGGCCGTCCGTGAGAGGGTCGGCCGCTGCCTCGAGTGTGCACCCCGGCAGGATCTCTGACAAGCAGTTCCTGCGACTGAGCCGCCCGACCGCCGCCAACGAGTGCGCCTGCCCGCAGTGGACGCTGGCCTTCGTTCCATCCGCAGTGATCCGGCTTTCGGCCTGCGCTGAGGTCCGCGCCGGCAACCGCTACCGCAGCTACGGGTGGCGCGCGAGCTGGGCGGCCCGGCGCAGCGCCAGCTCGGCGAGCAGCGCCGCACCGTCAGGCACGACCGAGTCGTCGAAGTCGGCTCGGGGCGAGTGGTTGTCGGGCGCGGCGTCGTGGTCGACGGCTGGGCAGGCGCTGAGGTTGACGTAGGCGCTGGGCACGAGCTGCCCGACGAACGAGAAGTCCTCCGACCCCATCTCGGGGTCGCGCTGGTGGGTGTAGCGGTCTGCCCCGAACAGGTCGACGATGGTGTCCTTGGCGAAGGCGTACTCGGCCTCGTCATTGACCGTGACCGGGTAGCCGCGCACGTGCTCGACCTGGGCGGACAGGCCGTGGGCGGCGGCGACCTGCGTGGCCAGCAGCTCGATCCTGGCGCTGACCTCGGCCCGGGCCTCCTCGGAGAGGCTGCGCACCGTCGCCTCGAACACCGCGTCGTCGGGGATGATGTTGTCCTTGGTGCCGCCCACGAACTTGCCCACGGTGATGACGACCGGGTCGAACACGTTGAACTGGCGGGTGACCAGCGTCTGCAGCGCCAGCACGATCTCGCACGCGACCGGGATCGGGTCCTTGGCGCGGAACGGCTGCGACCCGTGTCCACCCTCCCCCACGATTCGCACCCTGACCTCGTCGGCTGCCGCCATGAGCGGCCCCGGGCGGCCGAACCACATGCCCTTGGGGTGCTCGGAGGAGTACACGTGCAGGGCGTAGGCGGCGTCGACCCGGCGGCCGGCCGCGTCGAGCAGTCCCTCCTGGATCATCGGCTCGGCGCCCCCGGGACCCTCCTCGCCCGGCTGGAACATGAAGACCACGTCACCCTCGAGCTCGTCGCCCAGCTCGTGCAGGATCCGGGCCGCGCCCACCAGCCCTGCGACGTGCAGGTCGTGGCCGCAGGCGTGCATCCTCCCCTCGTGCCGCGAGACGTACTCGAGGTCGAGGTCCTCGGTGACCGGCAGCGCGTCCATGTCGCCGCGCAGCAGCACGACGGGGCGGTCGGCACCCGCACGGACGCCGCCGCGTCCGCGCAGGACGGCGACCACCGACGACAGCCCGCGCCCGAGGGTGACCTCCAGGTCCAAACCCCCCAACGCGTCGAGGACGAGCTGCTGGGTCAGCGGCAGGTCCATGCCGAGCTCGGGCACCTGGTGCAGCTCGCGACGCAGCGCCACGAGGTCGGGGCCGATGGTCGAGGCGAGGTCGAGGGTGCGCACGACCTGCACGCTAGTACGCGCCCAGGAACTCCCGGCGACGGGCACCCAGCGAGTCCAGCAGCACCCGCTCCGTCTGCAGGGCGTGCTCGTCGGCGGCGCTGTGCTGCATGCGCGCTCGGAGCAGGGCGAGCTCGCTCGCGGTGTCCTGGAAGCTGCGCATCGAGGCCAGCGACGACCGTCCGGTCGACCGCGCCCACACGCGGGCCTGTCGTCGTCCGGCCATGGTCGAGAGCATCTGCACCTCGCTGGATGAGAGCCACCCGGCGTCGGCGTAGGTGCTCAGGTAGCGGCCGATGAGCCGACCCTCACGCCGCCGCGCCCAGACCACCAACGTGACGAAGGCGATGAAGATCGGTACCTCCACCAACAGGTACACGGTCACCAGCCCGGCCCCGCCGGTGATCGCAGCAAGGTTCCAGACCGCGTGCAGCAGCACGGCGAGCAGGTATCCGGTGGCCGGGGCCGCCCCCCTGAGCGTCCGGCTGCGGGTGGTCGCGGCGATGCCGATGCCGATGCCGGTGAGCACCGTGAACATCGGGTGGGCGAAGGGCGTGAACAGGCCGCGCGCGATGAACGTCCCGGTCAGTGCGGCGTCACCACCCGTCGGCGTACGCCATACCGAGGTACTGGATGTTCTCGGTGAACGCGAAGCCGGCGGCGACGATCCCGGCGTAGACCATCCCGTCGATGATGCCGTCGAACTCATGACGCCGCAGACGCCAGACGAGCAGCACCAGCAGGCCCTTGACGGCCTCCTCCACCAGCGGTGCGGAGAAGACGGCCGTCGCCAGGCTCGCAGCCTCCGCGCCACCCGTGGCCGCCTGGAAGGCGATGTTGGCACCGGTGTTGAAGATGCCGGCGAGCAGGGCCGCGACCAGGGCGCCCCAGCCGAACGCCACGAGCAGGTAACGCGTCGGCTCGGCCTCGAACCGGTCGAGCCACAAGAACGTCGGGATGACGATGCCGAGCGGGATGGCCGCGAGGAGGACGGCCAGCAGGCTGGTGACCAGCCCCAGCGTGGCGCCGTAGTACGCGGCCAGCACGACCGCGGCGAGCGCGAACCCGATGACGATGACACCCGTGAGCACCCAGCGACGCAGGGTGCTGCGGCTGCTGCGCCGTACGGGGGCGGGCGGGGCCGCCCCGGGCGGGCCCGCGGCATACCCCGTACCTCGTCCCCACGTCATGACGGGCAGGTTAGTGCAGCGCCCGTCACGGCGCGGAGCGCGTGTCGGGAGGGGGCCATAAGGTGTGCGGGTGACGCAGAACCCCACAGACCGCTCTGTCAACGACCGCATCGTCTGGATCGACTGCGAGATGACCGGTCTCTCCCTGGAGAACGACGCCCTCATCGAGGTTGCGGCGCTCGTGACCGACTTCGAGCTCAACCAGCTCGGCGACGGTGTCGACGTCGTGATCGCCCCGCCGGCCGAGGCGCTGGAGCAGATGGACGACTTCGTGCGCGACATGCACACCTCGTCCGGGCTGCTCGAGGAGCTGGCCGGCGGCACGACGATGCAGGCCGCCGAGAAGCAGGTGCTGGAGTACATCCGCGAGTGGGTGCCCGAGCCCCGCAAGGCCCCGCTGGGGGGCAACACGGTCGGCACCGACCGGAACTTCCTGCTGCGCGACATGGCCGAGCTCGAGGCCCACCTGCACTACCGCATCATCGACGTGTCCTCGATCAAGGAGCTGTCGCGCCGCTGGTACCCGCGCGCCTACTTCGGCTCCCCCAAGAAGTCCGGCGGCCACCGCGCGCTCGCCGACATCCGCGAGTCCATCGCCGAGCTGCGCTACTACCGCGAGGCGGTCTTCGTGCCCCAGCCCGGCCCGGACAGCGCCACCGCCAAGGCCATCGCCGCGCGACACGTCGTCGACCACACCGGCAACCACACCACCGACCACACCGGCAGCCACGCCTGATCGCGAGCGCGTATGGCGCTGTCCACCGCCGGTGGGCCGGCCCCGTCCCGGGGGTGGTCACGAGCACCGCTCGTGAACAGGTACGATGGTCCACGCTTCCGCGGCCGGCTTCATTGTCCGGTCGTGACGCATGGTGGGCGTAGCTCAGCAGGTAGAGCACCGCGTTGTGGTCGCGGGGGTCGCGGGTTCAAGCCCCGTCGCTCACCCCATACCGAGAACGGCTCCCGGTCAGCACAGATGCTGACCGGGGGCCGTTCTCGCGTTCCTCGTGCGCCCTGATCTGAGGCCGTCCATGTGCTTGCCCTAGGCCCTCCCGAGGCACAAGGATGTGCAGCGGCCGGGGGGACCACACTGGGTTGGTCGTACGGCACGACGAAGGGGGAACAGTCATGTCGGTTCGACGTGTGCTGGGGGGCGCGCTCGCGGCCCTGGTCGCAGGTGCGGTGGTGGTGCCGACCACGACCACGGCGGCTTCAGGTGCCACACCGGCGCCCGACCGCACCAGTGCGGTGGAGGCGCGCCGCGTGGACTCGGTGCCCACGCCCAAGATCGCCTGGTTCGACTGCAGCGTGGTGACGCCCCGCGCTGCCTGTGGCACGGTCCGGCTCCCCCTGGACTACGACCAGCCCAAGGGCGCCACGACCGAGGTCGCCCTGCTGCGCATCCGCGTCGCCGATCCCAAGCAACGCATCGGCACGCTCTTCGTGAACCCCGGAGGCCCCGGCGGCTCCGGTGTCCAGATGGCCGCGTTCGCGCCCCAGTTCCTCGGCCCGGAGCTGCTGGCGAAGTTCGACATCGTCGGGGTCGACCCGCGCGGCGTGAGCTTCAGCGACAACGTCCGCTGCTTCAAGGACTTCGGCGCCCAGGCGAAGGCGCTGTCCGGCATGAACGTGCCGTTCCCGGCCACCGCCACCGAGCGCAAGAAGTACATCGGGTCCGCCATCGCCTTCGGGCGGGCGTGCTCGTCCTCGGGCCAGGCGCTCGGTGCGGCCATGTCCACGGCCCAGGTCGCCCGCGACATGGACGTCCTGCGCCGCACCCTCGGCGACACCAAGCTGTCCTACCTCGGCTTCTCCTACGGGAGCTACCTCGGTCAGGTGTACGCCAACCTGTTCCCGGACCGCGTGCGCGCCGTGGCCATCGACGGTGTCCTCGACCCGATCGCCTGGGCCGGCACCGAGGGCGCCACGCTGCAGCCGCAGACCCAGCGTCTGAAGTCCGGTGAGGGCGCGCACAAGGCCCTCCTGAAGATCCTCGACCTCTGCAAGCGGTCCGGACCCGACTACTGCATGCTGGCCGGCCTCGGCGATCCCCGACAGCTCTACGCCCAGGCGATGGCCGACCTGAAGGCCAACCCGGTCGTTCTTCAAGGACCCGGAGACCGGTGAGGTCTTCTTCACCCTGACCTACGCGCTCGCCACGGCGTGGTTGCTGGGCGACCTCTACAGCCCCGACGGCTCGATGTTCGTCGACATGGACCTCACCAGCATCGTGCAGATCCTCGCCGACCCGATGGCCGGTGAAGCATCGACCCGGCGCACGGCCGCAGACCTGCAGGCCCGTGTCACGGCCCGGGAGAGCCGTGACCGCGCCGCCAGGACCGCCGTGGCGAAGGCCGGTGCGGCCGCTGGTTGGGCGTTCCCCTACGACAACTCCCCCGAGGCGTTCCAGTCCGTGCTCTGCACCGACAGCAAGAACCCGAGCAGCGCCCGCCTCTGGCCGTACTTCGCGGCCAGCGCCGAGCGTTCTGCCCCGGGTTTCGGCCCGCTCTGGACCTGGGCGTCGGCCCCCTGCGCGCCGTCCTCCTGGAAGGTGTCCGACGAGGACTCCTACCGCGGCCCGTTCACCAAGCGCACCGCGAGTCCGGTGCTCGTCGTCGGCAACTACTGGGACCCGGCCACCAACTACGCCGGGGCGGTGAAGGCCGCGTCGCTGCTGCCGAACAGCCGGCTGGTCAGCAGCAACAGCTGGGGGCACACGGCATACGGGACGTCCGCCTGCGTGAACACCGCCGTGGACACGTACCTGCTCACCAAGACCGTCCCGGCTGCCGGCGCGAAGTGCGTCGGCGACGTCCAGCCGTTCACGCAACCGCTCGAACAGTGGGAGTTCGCGCAGGGCCAACTGCGCCAGGGTGCCGCCAGTCGGTCGCTGCCGCCGGTGGTGGCCCCGTTCCCGGGAGCGGTCCCCCGCCGCTGACCACCGCACCACGCACCACCGCACCACGCACCACCGCACCACGCACCACCGGACCGCTGCACCACCGGACCACCGCACCACCGACAGGGCGCCTCCAACGAGGCGCCCTGTCGGCGTCTGGACCGCCCCTCGACGTCGGTCGGCGAACCCCAACTTTTTCCCAAGGTCCTTTTCCTAGCCTCGTCGAACAAGGCCAGTAAGGGGAGCCAGCATGTCCACATCCAGTCCTGTCCCACTCTCGCGTCGCGACCTGCTGAAGGTGGGGGTACTGGGCAGCGCCGCCCTCGCCCTCCCGCTGGAACGCGCCGTGAAGGCCGCCACGCTCCTGCCGCCGCGGATGCCTGCGAGCAAGCTCCCGGTCCCGTTCACCGTGCCCTTCGCGATCCCGCCGGTGCTGTCCCCGTACAAGAGCTACGGGCTGACCGACCACTACCGGGTGGAGATGAAGCCCTTCCTGGGGGACATCCTGCCCGGGTTCAAGACGCCCTTGTGGGGTTACAACGGCATGTTCCCCGGACCGACCGTCTCGGTCGAGCAGGGCCGCAAGGCGGTGATGCGCCACATCAACAACCTGCCCGCCCGGCACCCGGTGCTGAAGTACGCGCCGTGGACCTCCGTCCACCTGCACGGGTCGGCGTCCAAGCCGCAGTTCGACGGCTACGCCAGCGACATCACGAACCCCGGCCAGTACAAGGACTACGAGTACCCGAACACGCAGACGGCACGCACCCTCTGGTACCACGACCACGGCGTCCACCACACGGCCGAGAACATCCTGATGGGGCTCGCCGCGCAGTACCACCTGCACGACCCGCTGGAGCGCTCGCTGCCCATCCCCCACGGTGAGTTCGACGTGCCGCTGATCGTCACCGATGCGATGTTCCGGTCCGACGGCTCACTGCTGTGGAACAACCACGAGGAGTCGGGGATGTTCGGCGACGTCATCCTCGTCAACGGCCGACCGTGGCCGGTCATGCAGGTCAAGCGGCGCAAGTACCGCTTCCGCCTTCTCAACGCCTCGGTCGCTCGCTCCTACTCCTGGTCCCTGGACTCCGGCGAGCCGTTCACCATCATCGCCACCGACGGTGGGCTGATGCCGGCTCCCCGGGTCGTGAAGTCGTTCCGACACGCCCCGGCCGAGCGGTACGAGGTCGTCATCGACTTCAGCAAGTACCCCGTCGGTCGACGCGTGGTCCTTCGCAACGCCAGCCCGAAGAACAACATCAACTACACCAACACGAACAAGGTGATGGCCTTCACCGTGGTCGGCGACGACTTCGACCCGACCGACAACACCGTGCCAGAGGTGCTGGACCCGACCAACGCCGTGATGGCACTTTCCGCAACCGACGCAGTGACCACGCGACGGTTGGACCTCTATCGCTCGAACGGACAGTTCACGATCAACGGCCACACCTGGGACGACGTCGTGGCCAGCGGCCACACGCTCGTGGAGGCGAGCCCGTACGACGGTGACGTCGAGATCTGGGAGATCCGCAACCTGTCCGGCGGCTGGTTCCACCCGATGCACATCCACCTCGTCGACTTCCGCATCCTGGACCGCAACGGCAAGCCACCGATGAAGCACGAACTCGGCCCGAAGGACGTGGTCTACGTCGGCGAGAACGAGACCGTGAGGGTGCTGGCCCGCTTCGAGGGCCGCGGCAAGTACATGATCCACTGCCACAACCTCGTCCACGAGGACCACGACATGATGAGCCAGTTCGAGGTCCTCGGTCCCGAGGCGGGCGACGACCCGCTCGGCGACCCGTGCAAGGACCTGCCCGAACCCCCCGACAGCGTCCCGGTGGTGAGCTGATGTCGACCGACACCTACGTCGGCGACGTCGCCACCGAGGACACCGCCGTACGGCTCCCCCGAGGCGGCACCGCAGCGGGCGTGGCGGCCTGTGCGTCGCTGGCCGCCGCGACCGTCCACGCGGTCGTCGCACCGGAGCACCTCGCCCACGGATGGCCGCACGGCGGCTTCCTCGCCGCCGTCGCGGTCGCGCAGGCCCTCCTGGCCTGGGTCGTGCTGCGGCGACCGACCGTCGCCAGGGTCGTCCTCGGCCTGTGCGGCACCGTCGGCGTCATCCTCGTGTATGTCGCGAGCCGCACCGTCGGCCTGCCCGCCGTCTTCGGGAGCACTCCTGCGGGCCACTCCTCCCACGATGGTCCGGTGGTGCTGCACCAGCCCATCGCGGGCGCCATCGGGCCGGGCGTGCCGGTGATGCCCGGCCTCGAGGGCAACCCGGGGGTGGAGGCCGTGGGGACTCTGGACCTGGTCGCGCTGGCGGCCGAGCTGGGGGTGGTCGTCGCGCTGTTGGCCATGCTGCCGAACCGACAACGGACCGCGGTCGTGAACGTGCTGGCTGCCCTCGGCGGCGGGCTCTGGGCAGGGGCCCTGCTGCTCGGACGCTCCTGATGGCCACGGACCTCCCCGAGGTCACCACCTCCGTCCGTGCCCCCGGCGTTCCGGCCGTCGTTCACGACGCGCCCTCCCGACGCTCCTGGCTGCTCGCCGCCGTCGTAGCTCTCGTGGTCGTGCTCTGCCTGGGCCTGGTCGCGCACCCCGTCCGCGTGCAGGCGAACAGCATGGAGCCCACCTACCACCCAGGTGACCACCTCCTGGTGCGCAGCTGGGGGGCCGGAGAGTCGCTGCCCGACCGTGGGGACGTCGTGGTGGTCGCAGGCCCGAACGGCATCGACCTCGTCAAGCGGGTCGCGGCGGTCGCGGGGGACGAGGTGGGGATCGCCGACGGTCTGCTCGTCGTCGACGGCGAGCAGGTCGTGGAGCCCTACCTCGACCAGCCCTCGGTCGACAGCACCTGGTTCGGTCCGGTCACGGTCCCGGCCGGCCACGTCTTCGTGCTCGGTGACCACCGGGCTGACTCGGTGGACTCCCGCCGCTTCGGCCCCATACCCCTCTCGGCGGTGAAGGGCACGGTCGTGGCACGGCTGTGGCCGCTGCAGTCGAAGAGCTGAGCAGGCGCCGAGCAGGAGCTGAACGGGATCGCGGCCCTCGGCCTGCGGTTCCCGCATGCGGTTCCCACCCGTCCGGCCGTCTCGGGCAGGATGGACGGGTGTTCATGGAATCGGATCGTCAGCGCAGGGTCATCAGGATCACCGTGTGGGTTGCCGTACTGGGGCTGCTGCTCGGGGTGCTGTCCTCGATCATCAGCGCGGTCGCGGCCGACGCGCACGCTGCGCTGCGGTCGGTCACCCCGGGCGACGGCGACACCGTCGCCGCCGCACCCGGCAACGTCACGCTGGAGTTCAACGAACCGATCGGGACGGGCTTTGCCACCGTGACGGTGACCGGCCCGTCCGGCAGCGTCGGCCGGGGGCGCCCCGAGGTCGACGCGACCACGGTGACCCAGGCCCTGGCCGACAGGCTTCCGGGCGGTGACTACACGGTGGCTTTCCGGGTCGTCAGTGAGGACGGTCACCCGGTCTCCGACACCACGACCTTCACCGTGCTCGCCCCGACGAACGGCACCTCCACCAGCACGTCGACCAGCCTGTCCTCCGAGCCGACCATGACCCCCGGCACGCAGACCACGCCGACGTCCGTCCCCGCGGCCACGCCCACCGAGATCTCCCCCGCGGCAACGGCTTCCGGCGAGGGCGAAGGACAAGCTGCGCGTCTGGGCCTGGCTGCCGGAGCAGGCGCTCTGGCGGTCGCCGCAGGCGTTGCCCTGGTCGCCCTGGTACGCCGCCACAGCCGCTCCTGAGCGCTCGACGAGCCGATTTTCATCTCCCGGCATCGTCCTGCTAATGTCTCTCCTCGCGCGCCATTAGCTCAATTGGCAGAGCAGCTGACTCTTAATCAGCGGGTTCGGGGTTCGAGTCCCTGATGGCGCACCACAGTGCAGGCCACGGCCACACACTCAGAACCCCCGGACCCGACAGGTTCGGGGGTTCGTCGTCAGCCCAGCGGGTCGACGAGGGTCGGCTGCTGCGTACATCGGCCTGCCGAAACTAGGGCAATTGCATGAGGACGGGCGCTCCCGCTGCTCGTACCGTGGCCTGGACACGTCTTCTGAGCGTGCGCCCCGGCGTGCTCGCGGGGGCCCGCTCGTCCTCGCAGGGAGAAGCAATGACCAGAGATCACACAGGCGGTGGCTTCACCGTCCCGCCCCGCGGTACGTCCAGCAGGCCTCTCCGATCAGGGGTGCGCGTCGCAACGGCGCTCGTCGCAGTGGGGGCAGCCAGCGTGCTCGCCACCCCGCCCATGGCCCTCGCCGACGGCACACCCCGAGTGGTGGGCCTCTGGCACATGGACGAGCCGGCAGGGTCGACGACGATGCGCGACTCCTCAGGCCTCGGGCTCGACGGCACGATCGGTGCCAACGTGAGCCCGGGCCAGCCCAGTGACGACGGCAGCACCGCCTACCAGGTCAGCCAGCCCTCGGGGATGACCCGGGTCCTGCACGACGCGGCCCTCAACCCGGGGGGTGAACCTCTCACCATCTCGGCGCGCCTGCGCGTGTCTGCGCAGCTCCCCGCAGGCGACTACAACGTGGTGCAGAAGGGTCAGGCGACCGCAGCCGGAGGGGCGTACAAGATGGAGATCTACGCCCGCAAGGGTGCGGCGAAGTTCGGGTACCCGGTGTGCGCCTTCAACGGTGCACAGGGACACGACCGGGTTCTAGGCCCCCAGAGCATCGCCGACGGCAAGTGGCACCAGGTGGTCTGCCACCTGACCGCTTCGCACGCCTATGTCACGGTCGACGGCAGGTCGGGGCCCCAGTCACCGCGGGACGTTTCCACCATCTCCAACACGGTCGACCTGACGTTCGGCGGCAAGCCCGACGGCAGCCACGGTTTCGTCGGCACGATCGACGAGGTGTCGATCACCATCGGCTAGATCCAGTCAGCTGACCACGACGAGCCGAAGAAAGGCCAGGCGGAACCCCGAGAACGTTCAGGCACGACCCGCATTTCCAGCCGGAGGCACCACCATGGGACTGATCAGCTCAACTCGCCGAGGAATCCGACCGAGCCGCGGCAGAGGGGCTGCGGCAGCGGTCGTCACCGCCGTGTTGGTGCTGCAAGGACTCGCGACCGGCCTGCCCGCCGTAGCCCTGGTCCCGAACACCCCTGCCCGCACGTGGGGGGTCGGACCCGCCACCACCACGGCCGCCTCGGTCGGCACACCGCGGGTCCTGGCCATCCTGCCCGTCGGTGACCGGATCGTCGTCGGGGGCACCTTCGAGACGGTGATCGACCCTGCCGGCAACGAGTACCCGGCCCGCAACCTCGCCGTGTTCTCCGCCACCACCGGTGCTGCCGACCTCCAGTGGGCAGGATCGGCGAACAACACGGTCACCTCGTTGGCCACCGACGGCGCCGGCACGGTCTTCGTGGGCGGGACCTTCGGCACGATGAACGGCACCACGCGCCGGGGGCTGGCTGCCCTCGACGTGGCGACGGGGAGCCTGTTGCCCTGGTCGCCCGCCATCGTGTCCCCCGGCCAGGTCGACGCCGTGACCTACACCGCCGGGGCCGTGTACGCGGGTGGCAACTTCGCCGGGATCAGCGACGGAGCGGTCGCCTCGAACCCCTACCTCGCGAAGGTGGATGCCCAGACCGGCGCGGTCGACCCGGCCTGGTCCGCCGCGCCGAACGACCGCGTACGGGCGCTCAACGTCGCAGCCGACGGCTCCGGCCGGCTGTTCGTCGGCGGGGACTTCACCTCGGTCTCGGGCCGCAGCGGCACCAACAAGGTTGCCGCTCTGGTGATCGCGGGCAACGGTCTCGTCGACCCGGTCTTCAGGGCCGGCCCCACCAACCAGACCAACTCCGCACCGGTGTTCGACCTGACCTCCGACGCCGCGCGCCTGTACATCGCGGCCGGTGGAGCCGGCGGCGCCTGCACCGCCCAGAACGCCCTGACCGGCGCGACCCTGTGGAGCGACCGTGCCAACGGGAACATGCAGTCGGTGCGTCTGTCGGGTGAGCTGCTGTACTGCGCCGGGCACTACGGCGGCAGCGGCTCCTTCCTGGGGCAGACCCGCCACAAGCTGGCCGCTGTCGACCCTGCGACCGGCGCGCTGACCGCGTTCGCCCCGAACGTCAACAGCTCCCAGGGGCCGTGGGCGATGGCCACGGACGCCACCCGGGTGTACCTCGGCGGGGACTTCAGCTCCATCTCCGGGGTCAAGCAGCCCCACTTCGCCATGTTCATCGACTCGGCCGCCCAGACGGCCCCGACACCGCCCTCATCGCTGACCGCCAGTGCCTCCACCGGCCGGGTCCAGCTGGCGTGGGAGCCGCCCTCCAGCGACGGCGGCTCAGCGCTGAAGAAGTACCGCGTCTACCGGTCGACGACACCTGGCGGGCAAGCGCTGAACAAGACCCCCCTCGCGACGCTCTCCAAGAGCATCACGTCGTACACCGACACCACCGTGGACGACGGCACCACCTACCACTACGTCCTGGTGGCGACCAACGCCAAGGGGTCGAGCGGCCCCTCCAGCGAGAGGTCCGCCACGCCCCAGGGGACCACCACGGTCACGCCACCCGGGGCGCCGACGGGGCTCAGCGCCTCCACCCCTCCCGGCGTGGTCCGTCTGTCCTGGAGTGCACCGGCGGAGACCGGTGGGTCTCCGGTGACCACCTACCGTGTCTACCGCGGCACCACGCCGGGGAGTGTGGACCTCACCACCCCGATCGGCAGCCCCACCACCACCACCTTCGACGACAACGATGTGGTCGCCGACGTCGCCTACTCGTACGTGGTGGCCGCGGTGAACAGCGCCGGGCAGGGCACACCGTCCGGGGAGGTCACCGTGGTGGCCACCGCGGGGGCGGCCACGGTGCCCGGTGAGCCCGTTCTCAGTGGAACACCCGGCACGAGTCCGACCGGTGAGCCGGCCGTGGATCTGCAGTGGACCGTGCCCTCCGACGGGGGTTCAGCGATCACCAAGTACGTCATCCTGCGGGACTCCGTGCGACTGGCCTCCCTGCGCACCAGCCCTGGCGAGCCAGGGCCGACCAGCTACCAGGACACCACCATGTCGGCCGGCGAACACGTCTACCAGGTGAAAGCGGTCAACGACATCGGCAGCGGATCGCTGTCCGACAAGGTCTACGTCACCGCCTACTGACCCGCCCACCGGCCCGCCCACTGACCCGCCCACTGACCCGCGTGGTGCCAGCCGGTGCCGGGGCGTGCGATGGTTGAGGTCCATCGAGGAGACGAACACGTGCCGGACCAACCCACACCCATGCTCTGCGACACCTGCAACGAGCCCATCGGCGCCGAACGGCTGGAGGCCCTGCCCCACGCCACCACCTGCTTTGCCTGCGCCAACCTTCGACGCCCCCCGTCACGAGGCCGCTCACACTGACCGTGGCACCTCTGCGTCCCGGCCCGCGAGACATTGTCGCAGTCCGTGGACGCGCTCGCCCCACCCGTGCTCCACTGGTGGCATGTCTTCGACCACTGCAGTGATGCGTCTGCACATGGCTTCCATGTGCTGCGTCATGCGGTGTTGCTGCTGCGTCTGACCTCGGCCCGCACCAGCCCGACGCCCTCCTCGCGGCGTCCCCCGAACCCACCGGAGACATCCCATGGCCACCAGCCACACGGCATACCGCCGAATCCATTTCGACCTCTGCCTGGTCCAGGGCTCTGTGTGTCCGCGAATGCGTTGCCACCACACGCATTCCGCCGCGACACCCCAGCAGACCCACCCCCAGGAGAAGGACCATGACCGTCACCGCATCCGCCGGCACCCCCGGGATCGACCGCTTCACCCGTAGCCAGCTGCTCCGCACCGCCTCGCTGTTCGCCACCGACCCTGAGCTGGAGAGCCTGGTCGACCTCGGCTCCAGCGAGCGCAGCTGGCGACGCCTGGACGCCACCGCCCACCTGGAGATCTGGCTGGTCAGCTGGCCGGCCGGTACCTCCACGGGCTGGCACGACCACCTCGAGTCCGAGGGCGCGTTCCTCACCGTCAAAGGGACACTGACCGAGCGGTCGTGGTCGCACAACACGGTCCAGGAGCGGTTGCTGACCGAGGGTGAGGGCCGCTCGTTCGGTCGTCGGCACGTCCACGACGTCGCCAACCTCGGCGACTCCCCCGCCCTGTCGGTGCACGTCTACGCCCCCGCCCTGCTCGGGATGACGCGCTACGCCCTGCAGGGCGGGAAGCTGCGAGCCACTGCGGTCGAGAAGGCCGGTGAGCAGTGGTGACGACCACGACCCAGAGCCCCCGGCCCACCGTCCGTCCAGCTACCACCGCCACGTCGCACTGGCAGACGCGACTCTTCAGCGATGGCGGCAACGGCGCCGGCCCGGCCCGCGGCCCCGAGTCGCGCAGGGGTTCGGGGATCGACGAACAGCTCGCCGACGCCCGCAGCCGACTGCGACGCATCAGCGTCCGCGCCGCCTACCAGGCGGTCCTGCACGGACGCGCCCTGCTCGTCGACATCCGCCCCGCTGCCCAGCGCGCCGCCGAGGGCGAGGTGGCAGCACACCTCTCGCCGCTGGTCGTCGAGCGAAACGTGCTCGAGTGGCGCTTCGACCCGCGCCACGAGGCCCGGCTCTCCCAGGCCGGCTGGGAGACGCGGGTGCTCGTGCTCTGCCAGGAAGGCTTCACCTCCTCCCTGGCTGCGGACGCCCTGCTGCGCCTCGGCGTGTCCAGGTCCACCGACGTGGTCGGGGGGTTCAAGGCGTGGCGCGAGGCGGGTCTGCCGGTGCAGCCCGGCGAGCAGCCGGCCTGAGGCCGACCGACCGGCTGGGGCTACCGGCCGAGGTCGAGCACCCTCAGAGGTAGAGGCCGGTCTGGTCGTCCACGCTGACGCGGACCGCGGCCACCGCATGCAGGTCCTTCTCGCGCAGCAGCACGTAGTCCCTGGAGTGCAGCTCCACCTCGGCGCGCTCCTCGGGGTCGAACAGCACCCGGTCGCCGACCTCGACCTGGCGGACGTTCTGGCCGGTGGCGACCACGTTCGCCCACGCCAGCCGTCGTCCCACGGAGGCCGTGGCCGGGATGACGATGCCCCCGCCGGAACGTCGTTCGCCGCCCTCCCCCTCGAGCGACACCAGCACGCGGTCGTGCAGCATGCGGATGGGCAGCCGGTCAGCGGCTGGGCGCGAACGAGGCGGGTCCGCCGTCGACCCGGTAGAGGATTCCTCAGCCACGACGGCGACGCGCGGCCCCGAGGCCGATGAGGGCCACGGCTGCCGCCGCGAGGGCCGCAACCCGTTCGGTGCGCAGCTCGCCCGTGGGCGTGCGGGTGGCCTCGGTGAACTTCTCCTTGGCAGTCGCGACCTGGCGGCGCGCGATCTCCTGCGGAGCGGTACGGGTGTGCAGCTCGTCGACGGTGCCGGCGAGCCGGTCCCGGGCCGCGGCGATCTCGGCCTCGATCTGCTCCACGGACTTGTTGGAGTGGTTGTCGCTCATGGAAGTGGCTCCTTGGCTGGTGATCGGGTCAGGGGGCGCGGTGCGCGGCGGGAAAATGGACGCTGATGACGTGGGGGCTCAGTCGAGCCCGAGGTCGCGGCGCAGCTTGGCGACGTGTCCCGTGGCCTTGACGTTGTAGAAGGCGTGCGACACGACGCCCTCCGCGTCGACGACGACCGTGCTGCGGATGACGCCCTCGACGGTCTTGCCGTAGAGCTGCTTCTCCCCGAACGCGCCATACGCGTCCATCACCGCTCGGTCCGAGTCGGAGAGCAGGCGGATGGACAGACCGTCCTGCTCGCGGAACTTCGCGAGCTTGGCCGGGCTGTCGGGAGAGATGCCCAGCACCTCGTAGCCCTCGCCGTGCAGGGTGTTGATGTTGTCGCTGAAGTCGCAGGCCTGCTTGGTGCAGCCGGGCGTCATGGCGGCCGGGTAGAAGTACACGATCACGTTGCGACCGCGCAGGCCTGACAACGAGACCTCGCCACCCTGGTCGTCAGGCAACGTGAAGTCGGGGGCGGTGTCGCCGGGGCTGAGTCGGTCGCTCACGGTCGAGCTGCTCCTCACGGGTCGGTGGGTGGGTCTGCGGGCGGGTGGGTGGGGCGGACAGGCTGGCCGCAAGGCCTGGCGGCCAAAACCCCCCTGTAATTGCGAACTGTTTGCAATAGGGACATGATGGGTCTGCGGCAAACCTATCCCAGCGCGAGCTGTAGCACCCGAGCAGGCAGGAGCACCAGTGCACGTCCCCGATGGCTTCCTCGACGCCCCCACGTCGGCGGGGACCGCGGTCGTCGCCGCGGCCGCAGTGGGCCTGGCCCTGCGGGGAGCCCGTCGCGAGCTCGACGACCGCACCGCCCCCCTCGCCGGACTGGTGGCGCTGTTCGTCTTCGCGACCCAGATGCTCAACTTCCCCATCGGCGCGGGCACCTCGGGACACCTGCTCGGCGGCGCGCTCGCGGCGGTGCTCGTGGGACCCTTCACGGCGACGCTCGCGATCACCGTGGTGCTCATCGTCCAGGCCATCCTCATGGCCGACGGTGGCATCACCGCCCTGGGCACGAACATCACCCTCATGGGCGTCGTCGGTGTCTGGGTCGGCTGGGGTGTCTTCAAGCTCGTCCAGGCCGTGCTGCCCAAACGCACCGCGATGGTCGTCCCGGCCGCAGCCGTCGGCGCGCTCCTGTCCGTGCCGGTCACCGCCTTCGGCTTCGCTGCCCTCTTCGCCCTCGGCGGCAACGCCGACGTGCCGTTCGCGACGGTCGTCACGGCCATGGTCGGGGTGCACGTCGTCATCGGCATCGGTGAGGCGGCGATCACCGCCATGGCCGTGGCCAGCATCGTCCTCACCCGACCCGACCTCGTCCACGGCGCCAAGGACGTCCTGGCCCGACGCGAGCTGACGATCCGTACGGCGGTGGTCGCATGACCCGACGTCGCATCTCCACGCGCGGTTTGCTGGTCGCCGGAGTCCTGATCTCGCTGCTGCTCGCCGGGGTGGTCTCCTTCTACGCCTCCAGCCACCCCGACGGCCTGGAGTTCGTGGCCGGTCAGCAGGGGTTCCTCGGCACCGGGAAGGAGTCCGCGAGCAGCGGCTCGCCGTTCGCCGAGTACGCCACCCGTGGCGTCGACGACGCCCGCCTGTCCGGTGGCATCGCCGGCATCGTGGGCGCCGCCGTGGTGGGTGTCCTGGCCGGCGGGCTGTTCATGGTCCTGCGTCGCCGCAACCGCAGCCACCCGGAGGACTGAGGTGGGCGCCGGGCACGGCCACCACCTGCACTTCCACGGGCACTCGCTGGTCCACCGGCTGCCTTCGCACGTCAAGCTCGTCACCCTGCTGACCTACGTCGTGGCCGTGGTGCTCACCCCTCGCACCGCCTACTGGGCGTATGGCGTGCACCTGCTGCTCGTCCTGACCGCCCAGCGCGCGAGCCGGGTGCCGTTCGGCTACTTCGCCAAACGGATGCTGGTCGAGACCCCGTTCGTGGTGTTCGCGCTGCTCGTGCCGTTCGTGGCCACCGGCCCCAAGGTGTCGGTCGGACCGTTGGAGCTCTCGCAGTCAGGTCTGGTGTCCGGCTGGGCACTGCTCGCCAAGGGCACCCTGGGCGTGATGGCCTCGCTCGTCGTCGCCACCACCACCGAGCCGCGACACGTCGTGGCCGGGCTCGAGAAGCTGCGCCTGCCCACCCTGCTCGTGCAGATCATGGGGTTCATGGTCCGCTACCTCGAGGTCGTCACCGGCGAGCTGGCCCGGATGCGGATCGCGCGCGAGTCCCGAGGGTTCCAGGCACGGTCGGTGCGGGCCTGGCCGGCACTGGCGTCGACCGCGGGCGCACTGTTCATCCGGTCCTACGAGAGAGGCGAACGCGTGCACCTGGCCATGTTGTCCCGCGGCTACCAGGGGCAGCTCCCGGTGACCCACCCGCTGACGGCGAGCGCCACCCAGTGGCGCGTCGCCGGCGCCATACCGGCCCTCGCCGTCCTCACCCTCCTCGCGGCGGTGGCGCTGTGAGCACCCCGGTCCTGGACGTGTTCGGGCTCGCCTTCGCCTACCCCGACGGCCACCAGGCCCTGTACGGCGTGAACCTCCACGTGCACCGGGGCGAGCGGGTGGCCCTGCTCGGCCCCAACGGCGCGGGCAAGACCACCCTCGTCCTGCACCTCAACGGGATCCTCACCGCGGGTGCGGGCTCGGTGTCGGTGTCGGGGCTGCCGGTCACGCGCGACAACCTCATGGAGATCCGGCGACGGGTCGGTGTGGTGTTCCAGGACCCCGACGACCAGCTGTTCATGCCGACGGTGCGCGCGGACGTCGAGTTCGGGCCGGCGAACCTCGGCCTGCGCGGAGCGGCTCTCGAGCAGCGGGTGGTCGACGCCCTCGACCGCGTCGGGATGGTGGACTTCATCGACCGCCCACCGCACCACCTGTCGTTCGGCCAGCGCCGACGCGTCGCCGTGGCCACGGTGCTGGCGATGGAGCCCGAGGTGCTGGTCCTGGACGAGCCCTCCTCGAACCTCGACCCGGCCTCACGCCGCGAGCTTGCCGACATCATCCGGTCGCTGGACGTGACGGTGCTGATGGTCACGCACGACCTGCCCTATGCGTACGAGCTCTGCCCTCGCTCGGTCGTGCTCTCCGACGGGGTCGTGGTGGCCGACGACGCCACGCGCCGGGTGCTCACCGATGACGCCCTCATGGCCGCCCACCGGCTCGAGCTGCCCTTCGGGTTCGACCCTCGGACGATTCCGTCCCCCCTGCTCGACCCGTCCTGAGGCACGGGGCACCTAGCCCGCGCACTGGAGCCACTCGGCGCTGTCGGTGCCCCACCGGTGCGCCGCGTGCGCGAACTGGGTCGGTCCGTCGGCGATCCGCAACGCGGGCCGTGACTGCACCACCCTGCCGTACGGGGTGCGGGTGGCCACCGTGAACGCCGAGGGGTCGGTGACGCCCACCGCCGGGCCGTCGAGGGCGTCAGTCTGCAGCAGCCAGTGGGCCGTGCGCGCCAGGTGTGCCGAGACCCGCCACGTGCCTCCCTGCGTCGCCCGCCGCCGCAGCGCAGCGAGCACCCCCGCCGCCAGCAGGTAACCGGTGGCGTGGTCGAGCGCCTGCGCCGGCAGGGCGCCGGGCGTCCGGCCGTCCGGCGACTCGAGCAGGGCGATGCCCGTCGCGGCCTGCACGATGCTGTCGAACCCGCGCCGACCACCCCACGGGCCGTCGGGCGTCCACGCCGACAGGTTGGCGCAGACCAGGTGCGGGTGGGTGCGCGCCAGCTCCTCCGGGTGCAGGCCGAACACCTCCAACGACCCTGGTCGATAGCCGGTCACCAGGACGTCGGCCGAGTCCAGCAGCTCATGGAACCGTTGACGCGCACGGGTTTCGTGGAGGTCGACCAGCGTCGAGCGCTTGCCTGCGCCGGTGTCGAGGTGCTGGACCTCGAGCTCGGGCAGGTGCGGGCTGTCGACGCGAAGGACGTCGCACCCCAGGAACGCCAGGGTCCGCGTGGCGACCGGTCCCGCGATCACGCGTGTCAGGTCCAGGACGCGTGGCCGCCCGGGGACCGGGGTGCCGCCCGCGTCACCGACGGTCCGCACGGCAAGCACGTCGTGCGTCGCCACGGCCCGGGCCTGGTCCCCTACCATCCACTCCCCCACCGACCGCACCCGCACCGCGATCCCGTGGTCGGCGGTGACGACGTCCTCGACGTCCTGGGCCGGGCGCTCGGCGATCACGGCGGCGAGCGTGTCCCGACCTGCGGCTGCGGGCAGGTCGAGGGATCGCAGCAGCCGCTCGCGGTGGTGCGGGTAGTTCGCGTGCGTGCGGACCCAGCCGTCACGGGCAGGGAAGAACCCCGACATCGGGGCGAACCCGCTCTCCCGCCGACCGTCGACCGTCTGGACCTGGTCGCTGCGGAAGGCGACCGACACCTGTCTCGGGTCGAGGTGCACCCGGTTGGCATCCGCGCCATCATCCCGGTCGGGCGCGCCGCGCAGGGCCAGACCGGCCAGGCCGGCTGCGGCCACCGAGCCAACGGCCAGCGTGTTGACCGCGAGGGCGGAAGGCAGGGCGCTGCCGGCCGGGAGGTCGAGGTGCGCTGCGGCATACCCCTCGTCGAGGCCGAGGGCGGGCAGGACCTGTCGCAGCAACGGGTTCACCCTGTCGAGCCTATGCCCGGTGGATCGGCCCCGGGGGGCCACGGGGCAGTGCCTAGTACCCCTCGGGGAGCAGCTCCCCGACCACTGCGCGGGCCTGCAGGCGGTTCGTCGCCGGTGCCAGGGGGCAGACCCAGCGGTGGTCGTAGACGCAGGAGGGGTTGTAGGCGAAGTTGAGGTCGACGACCCAGCTGCCTGCTTCGTCACGCCCGAGGTCGGTGCCCTTGACCGTGTCCAGGAGGTACCGGCCCGCGCCATACGTCTCCTGCCCGGCTGACCCGTCGCGGACGGGCAGGAACAGCCCGCCGCCGTAGGAGTCGAGCCACCAGAGGTCGAGGGTGCCCAGGCCCTCCAGCGTCAGTCGGCCCACGCCGCGAAACGGCACGACCCCGTCGGTCGCCGACCGGAACTCCCAGGGCTCCTGCTCGGCAGGCTCCACCGGTGCGACGAACCGGAAGGCCGGGTCGTATGGCGCGTGGCGCAGCCGCTGCCCCTCGCGGCGCGGGGAGGCAGGGTGCTCCAGGAACAGCCGGGAGCGGGTGTCGACCCACAGCTCGTGCGCAGCCACCGCGTCGCGCTCTGCGCGGATGGCGGCATAGAGGGCGTGCACCTCCCGGCGCCAGGACGCGGTGTCGAGCGCGCTCTTGCTGGGCAGGTCCGCAGGGTCTTCCCGGGTGCCCTCGAGGTCGTCCACAAGGTCGTCCGCGAGCTCGTCGACCGGCGCGTCCATGGGTTCAGTCACGTGCGCAAGGCGGGACTTGAACCCGCACACCCGAAGGCACCAGGACCTAAACCTGGCGCGTCTGCCAATTCCGCCACTTGCGCGTGGACGCCACTGTACGGCCTCGCGGGTATGTCAGCCGAGCAGGTCGCGCAGGTGCGGGACCATGGCGCGGAACGCCTTGCCGCGGTGGGAGATCGCGTTCTTCTCGTGCGGTGAGAGCTCTGCCGCGTGCCGGGTGTCACCCTCGACGAGCAGCACCGGGTCGTAGCCGAAACCGTTGCCCCCCTTGGGCTCTCGGGCCAGCGAGCCCGCCATGCGGCCCTCGGTCGCCCGCAGCGTGCCGTCCGGCAACGCCAGCACCGCAGCGCAGACGAACGCTGCTGCCCGGTGCTCGTCCTTGACGTCGGCGACCTGGGCCAGCAGCAGCTCGAGGTTGGCCCGGTCGTCACCGTGGCGCCCGGCCCAGCGGGCCGAGAAAATGCCAGGGGCGCCACCGAGGACGTCGACCGCGAGGCCGGAGTCGTCCGCCAGCGACGGGAGTCCGGTGAACTCTGCGAGCGCCTGCGCCTTGAGCCGGGCGTTCCCCTCGAAGGTCACCTCGTCCTCGACGACGTCGGGAGCACCGGGGAAGTCACCGGCACCGACGATCTCCAGACCGAGCTCGTCAACGACATCGGCGAGGATCGCCCGCAGCTCGACGACCTTGTGCTCGTTGCGGGTGGCGAGGACGACGCGGGTCACTGCTCCCGCTCCCGCGCGGGGGCGGCGAGCGCCTCCATCTGCTTGGCGGTGAGGTCTGCACAGCCCTGGGTCGCCTTGTCCAGCAGGGCGTTCAGCATGTCGCGGTCGAACGGCTCGGCCTCGGCGGTGCCCTGGATCTCGATGAACCGTCCGTCGCCGGTCATGACGACGTTCATGTCGGTCTCGGCCGTGGAGTCCTCGGGGTAGTCGAGGTCGATGACGGCCTGACCCTTGACGATGCCGACGGAGACCGCGGCGAGCGAGCCGGTGAGCGGCTGGGCGTTCTTGGCGATCCAGCCCTTGGCCCGGGCGTCCTCGACCGCGTCGACCAGCGCGACGTACGCACCGGTGATGGCCGCGGTGCGCGTGCCACCGTCGGCCTGCAGGACGTCGCAGTCCAGGACGAGGGTGTTCTCGCCGAGCGCCTTGGTGTCGATGACCGCGCGCAGGCTGCGGCCGATGAGGCGGCTGATCTCGTGGGTGCGGCCGCCGACCTTGCCCTTGCGCGACTCACGGTCGGAGCGGGTGTTCGTCGAGCGCGGCAGCATCTCGTACTCCGCAGTGACCCACCCGGTGCCCTTGCCCTTGAGCCAGCGCGGCACCCCCTGCGTGAACGACGCGGCACACAGCACCCGGGTGCGGCCGAACTCGACGAGCACGCTGCCCTCGGCGTGGTCCAGCCAGTTGCGGGTGATCCGCACCTCGCGGGTCTGGTCGGGGGTGCGGCCGTCGTGGCGGGGCTGCGGGGTCGGTGCGGTGGAGTCGGTCACGCCGGCAAGGCTATCCGGGTGTGCCGCGCGGTCGCCCGGCCACCCGTCGGTGGGCCGTCCTAGGGTGGAGCCATGGCTGCAACCCTGACGATCGGTGCCCACGTCGACTCGGCCGACCCGGTCACGGCCGCGCAGGAGCGCGGCGCCGGCCTGTCGCAGTTCTTCCTCGGCAACCCGCAGAGCTACAAGGGGCCCGAGTTCGAGCACGCCGGCGGCGCCGCGGGGCTGCGGGCCGACGCGCAGGCCGCCGGCGTCGACCTGTACGTCCACGCGCCCTACCTGATCAACGTCGCCACGACCAACAACCGGATCCGCATCCCGAGTCGCAAGCTGCTCCAGAAATTCATCGATGCCGGGGCCTCGATCGGGGCCAAGGGCCTGGTCGTCCACGGCGGCCACGTCGACAAGGCGGAGGAGGTCGACAAGGGGTTCGACAACTGGCGCAAGGCGATCGAGGCGACCGACCTGAAGATCCCGCTGCTGCTGGAGAACACCGCGGGTGGCGACAACGCCATGGCCCGCACCCTGGAGCGGATCGCGCGCACGTGGGACGCAATCGGCAGCGCCGAGGGGTCCGACAACGTGGGCTTCTGCCTGGACACCTGCCACGCCCACGCCGGCGGCATCGCGCTCGCGACCGCCGTCGATCAGATCCGCTCGATCACCGGGCGCATCGACCTGGTCCACTGCAACGACAGCCGCGACGAGTTCGACTCGGGAGCCGACCGCCACACCAACCTTGGCGAGGGCCTCATCGACGCCGACGAGCTCGCCGCCGCCGTCCGTGCTGCCGGGGCGCCGGTCGTCATCGAGACCCGCGGCGGCCTCGACGGCCAGCGCGCCGACCTCGACTGGCTGCGCGCGAGGCTCTAGTCGACCGTCGGGTGCGTGGCCAGGAAGCGGCGGATGTGCTCGCGCGGGTTGTCGCCCAGGTGCGGTCCGTGCGTGAAGGCCGCTGTCGTGTACTCCAGCTCGCCCAGCCGGTGCGCGGTGCGGGTCGTCATCGCGAAGTTCGTGCAGAACGCCTTGATGGGCCAGCGCAGCCCGCGGACGTTGAAGATGGCGTCACCGGTGATGAGCACCCCGGAGTCACGGTGCAGGTATGACGCGTGGCCGGGTGAGTGCCCGGGCGTGTGGACCACCTCGATGCCGCCGGCGAACGGCACGATCTGGCCGTCGGTGAAGGTCTCCCCCACGGTCAGCGGGGCGAACCCGGTCCCGCCGATCCGGTCCATCAGCCGGCCCAGCCGCAGCGAGCGGTCGCGCGGTGGTGACTTCCCGGCCGTGACGAACGGGGCGTCGGCCTCGTGGATGCCGAAGTCCTTGCCGGTCTGCTCGCTGACGTGAGCGGCGCCGCCGGCGTGGTCGGGGTGGGCGTGGGTGAGCATCAGGCGGGTGACGTCGCGAGGTCCTGAGCCGATCCACGACAGCGCAGCCATCACCTTGGGACCGGACTGCTTGACCCCCATGTCGACCAGGGTCACCTGACCGTCGTCGTCGCGCAGGATGAACCCGTTGACGAAGTCGCCGAGCAGGGGGATGCGCCACACGTTCGGCGCCAGGAAGACTGCCGGGTCCTTGGCCATGCCGGGAGCGTACGCCGCTCAGTCGGCCAGCGCGGGCGGCCAGACGATGCTGAACCGCTCGAAGACGACCTCGACCTCGTCGGTGAACTCGATCCCGATGCGCTCGCAGTCGCGCCTGAAGTAGCGACGGTGCCCCTCAAGCCACGACTCCAGCGTCCGGTCGTACTCGCCCTCGTCCCAGGCGAACCGGGCATCGACCGAGCTGAGCGGTCCGATGCGGAGCTCGTGGCTGCGCAGCACCACCTGCGGCTGCCCGTCGCCGCCGCAGGCGACCCAGTGCCCGCCGATCCGCGGCAGCGGGTCGCCGTCCGCGGCATACGCGGCGACCAGGCCTGCTGTCGCGCGCTTGGGCCCATCGGTGACGAAGGCGATCAGCTCGTCCGCGAGCGCCGGGCTGTCGCCGAAGCACTCCACCGGCGGCTCACCCTCGTCCGGCAGGTCCGGCCGGGCCGCGCGGTAGTCCGCCCACATGGCCAGCCCGGCGGCCAGGTCGACGGGGACCTCACCGGGCAACGACGTCGTCATCGAGCGCTCCTGTCGACGTTCCACGTGGCCCCCTGGGCGGCGAGCTCGAGCCCACCGGACCACACCTCGGCGGCCTGGGCGCGGCACACCGCGGGGTCGTTCCACGGCGGGATGTGGGTGAGCACGAGCAGGTCCACGCCGCCGGCGGCGACGGCTGCCTCGGCGGCGCGCCGACCCGACAGGTGCACACCCACGGCACCGTCGCGCCCGTCGACGAAGGCACTGTCCATGAGCGCGAGGTCGGCCCCCGCCAGCAACGGCGTCAGGGCATCGGTCGCATCGGTGTCACCGGTGTAGGCCAGCACCGCCCCGTCGGCTTCGACGCGGAACCCGTACGCCTCGACGGGGTGGTTGACCCGGTAGGAGGTGACGGCGAACGGCCCGACCTTCGTGACGAGCTCGTCGCCGAGCTCGTGCACGGCGAACTCGGCGCTCATCCCGGCGTGTTCGAGCCCGTGGTACATCAGCTCGAACCGGTGCGACGCACCGGCCGGCGCGTGTACGTCGAGCTGCCCGGGCAGGGCACCACCGGGACGGTACCTGCGGGTCACGTACAGCCCGCAGATGTCGACGCAGTGGTCGGGGTGCAGGTGGCTGATGAAGACGGCATCGAGGTCGGCGAGGTCGAGGTGGCGCTGCAGCGGGCCGAGGGCACCGTTGCCGAGGTCGAGCACGATGCTCCAGGTCCGGCCCTCGTGCTCCGCCTGCACGAGGTAGGAGGACGCCGGCGAGTCCGGCCCGGCGAAGGACCCCGAGCACCCGATGACGGTGAGCTTCACCCGGCACCGCCGCTGGTGGCGCGGGCGTCGACCGCCCGCACCACCGCATCACCGAAGACGCCGTCGCTGTCGGCGCCGAGCTCCGGTCCGAGGAACCGCCGGGCAAGGCGGGTGAACTCGGCCGCGTCACCGGTGGTCGTGAACCCGTGGCTGGGGGCCGGCAGCTCCGGTGCACGCAGCGAGTCGGTGTCGGCGAGCACGCGGTAGACGTCCTTGGCGGTCTCGTCGGCCGACGACACGAGCGTGACCGACTCGCCCATGACGTAGGAGATCGCGCCGGTGAGCAACGGGTAGTGGGTGCAGCCGAGGACGAGGGTGTCGACCCCGCCCTCGACGAGGGGAGCCAGGTAGTCCCGGGCGGTGGTGATCACGTCGGCGCCGCTGGTCACCCCCGACTCGACGAACTCGACGAACCGGGGGCACGGGACGCTGGCCACCTCCAGGTGCGGGGCTGCGGCGAACGCGTCGACGTAGGCGCCCGACTGGTGCGTGCCCCTGGTGGAGATGACGCCGACCCGGTGGTTGCGCGTGGCCGCGGCCGCGCGGCGGACCGCCGGCCGGATGACCTCGACGACCGGCACGTCGTACCTCTCGCGGGCGTCGTGCAGGACGGCGGCGCTCGCGGTGTTGCAGGCGATGACCAGGACCTTGACGCCGTGGTCCACGAGCCGGTCGAGGCACTCGAGGGCGTACTCGCGGGTCTGGGCGATCGGTCGCGGACCGTAGGGCGCGCGGGCGGTGTCGCCGAAGTAGGCGACCGACTCGTGCGGCAGCTGGTCGAGCACGGCCCGGGCGACGGTCAGCCCGCCGTATCCCGAGTCGAAGATCCCGATGGGTGCGTCTGCCACGGGCCCAAGGTTAGACGTGGACGGTCGGCCCGCGGCCATCGACGGGCCGTCTGCTCGGTCACACCGCCTGCTGCGCCTCAGGGCATCAGGGCGTGCGCCAGCGTCTCCTGCAGCCAGGTGAGGAAGTCGTAGACGGCGAGCGCGTACACCGCCGGGTCGTCCTCCTCCAGGCTCGACACCTGCTCCTCGATCAGGTCGAGGTCCTCGTCCTGGCGCAGGCCGAGCCGCTCCCCGAGCACCAGCCGGACATCGGTGAGTGCGACGACCAGGGCCACGGCCTGCGCCTGGTCCAGCGTCACCTTCTGGTCCTCGAGCCGCGCGAGTGCCGCAATGGCGGTGTCGAGGTTGGCGGTCTTGCGGGCGCGCAGGCCCTGCTCGGTCAGCTGGCGGAACTCCGCGGCGATCTGGTCGTCCTCGCGGTTGGCCGTCGGGAAGATCCGGTCGAGGGCCGGGTCGCGGGCCGGCGGGACTCCCCCGCCCAGCTCGTGCACCTGGTCGTCCGCCGCGAGCGAGATCCCCATGCCGATGCCGCCGAGCCCCGCGACGATACGGTCGAACTCGTCACCGCCCCCCTCGGCAGGGTCCGTCACCGGTGCCGGCTCGACGAGCTCGCGGACCTGCTCCATCAACCCCACGACGAGGCCACGTTCGACGGCGTCGAGCTTGGCGACATACGCGCCGTGGCGCTTCTTGAACCCGCGTGCCACTCAGCTGTCCTTCTGGAAGGTCGCCCACAGGCCGTACCCCTGCAACGCCTCGGTGTCGGTCTCCATGCGTTCACGGGATCCGGTCGAGACCACGGCTCGGCCCTTGACGTGAACGTCCATCATCAGCCGCTCGGCCTTGGCCTTGGGGTAGCCGAAGTAGGTCTGGAAGACGAAGGTCACGTAGGACATCAGGTTGACGGGGTCGTTCCAGACCAGGGTGATCCAGGGGTGCTCGACCTCGGTGACCTCGTCGGCGGAGACACTCTTGTGCTCCACGGGGGCGATGGACACGGCAACTGGCACGGCTCCACCTTAGGCTGCCGGGGTGGACTCCACCGCACTGCTCACCGACCACTACGAGCTGACCATGGTCGAGGCTGCGCTGCGCAGCGGCGCCGCTTCGCGCAGGTGCGTGTTCGAGGTGTTCGCCCGGCGCCTGCCCGAGGGCCGCCGGTACGGCGTGGTCGCCGGCACCGGTCGGCTGCTCGACGCCCTGGCGGCGTTCCGGTTCGGCGAGCCCGAGCTCACGCGACTGCGCGAGAGCAACGTCGTCGACGAGCAGACGCTGGACTTCCTCGCCTCCTTCCGCTTCACCGGTGACATCTGGGGGTATGCCGAGGGCGAGTGCTACTTCCCCGGCTCCCCGGTGCTCGTGGTCGAGTCGGACTTCGCCCACGGTGTGCTCCTGGAGACCCTGGTGCTGAGCATCCTCAACCACGACAGTGCCGTCGCCTCCGCCGCCTCCCGGATGACCTCGGCAGCAGGGTCGCGTCCGTGCATCGAGATGGGCTCGCGCCGAACGCACGAGGAGGCCGCGGTGGCAGCTGCCCGCGCGGCCTACGTCGCAGGGTTCGCCACCACCTCCAACCTGGAGGCTGGGCGACGGTACGGCGTGCCGACGGCGGGCACCGCGGCGCACGCCTTCACGCTGCTGCACGACGACGAGCGGGAGGCGTTCGCCGCCCAGATCGCGTCCCTGGGCAAGGGCACCACGCTCCTGGTCGACACCTACGACGTCCCGACCGCCGTCGCGACGGCGGTGGAGCTGGCCGGCCCCGAGCTGGGCGCCGTCCGGCTCGACTCCGGCGACCTGCTCGTCCTGGCCCGTGAGGTCCGTGAGCAGCTCGACCGGCTCGGCAACCGCGGCACGCGGATCGTCGTGACCTCCGACCTCGACGAGTTCGCCATCGCCGGCCTGGCCGCGGGCCCGGTCGATTCCTACGGTGTCGGCACCTCCTTGGTGACGGGGTCCGGGGCGCCGACGGCGGGCATGGTCTACAAGCTGGTGTCGCGTGAGGACGCGAACGGCACGATGGTCGGGGTCGCCAAGAAGAGCAAGGACAAGCAGTCGGTCGGGGGGCGCAAGTTCGCGCTGCGGCGACGCTCCAGCAACGGAGTCGCCGAGACCGAGGTGGTGGGCATCGGCGAGGCGCCGGCCGACGACGGCGACGACCGCAACCTGCTCGTCCCCCTGGTCCGCGCCGGCGAAAGGGTGGACGCGCAGCGGCACACCCTGGAGGCTGCCCGCGCGCGCCACACCGCGTCGCTGGCCGAGCTCCCGGCGGCGGCTCGCCGGCTCCAGCGCGGCGAGCCGGCCATCGCGACCGAGTACGTCGACGCACCCGTCCAGAGGTAGATGCGGCAGGATGCGGTCATGGCTGACCACGACTACCGCGCCGAGGCGGCTGACCTCGATGCCGCCGACCCGCTGAGCGCACTGCGAGACCGATACCTCACGCCGGAGGGCACCGACCTGGTGGCCTACTTCGACGGCAACTCCCTCGGGCGACCCGTGGCCGCAGCAGCCGACCTGCTCGCGTCCTTCGTGGCCGGTCCCTGGGGCGACCGCCTGATCCGTTCGTGGGACGAACAGTGGCTCGAGTGGCCGCACCGAGTCGGCGACCGCATCGGTGAGCTCGTGCTGGGCGCGGGGCCCGGGCAGACGTTCGTCGGCGACTCCACGACCGTCCTGCTCTACAAGCTGTCGCGTGCCGCCGTGGACGCCCAGGTGGCGCAAGGTCGGGACGAGGTCGTCCTGGACACCGACAACTTCCCGACCGACCGCTACGTCCTCGAGGGCATCGCCGCCGAGCGCGGCCTCACGCTGCGGTGGATCGAGGCCGACGTGCGCTCCGGCGTCACCCTCGAGCAGGTCAAGGCCGTCGTGGGGCCGAAGACCGCGCTCGCCGTGTTCAGCCACGTCGCCTACCGCTCGGGGTTCATCGCCGACGGCGCCGGCATCACCGCGGCCGTGCACGACGCCGGCGGCCTGGTCCTGTGGGACCTCAGCCACACCGGGGGTTCGGTCCCGGTGCAGCTCGACGAGTGGGGTGTCGACCTCGCGGTCGGCTGCACGTACAAGTACCTGAACGGAGGTCCTGGCTCCCCCGCCTGGGGGTATGTCGCGGCGCGCCACCAGGGCGCGCTGCGCCAGCCGATCTGGGGCTGGATCGGTCGCCGGGACGCGTTCCAGATGGGCCCGGGCTACGACCCGGCCGACGGGCTGCGGTCGTTCGTCTCCGGAACCCCGCCCATCCTCGCGATGGTGCCGTTGCAGGCCTCGCTCGACGTCATCGCCGAGGCCGGTATCGACCGGATCCGCGCCAAGTCGGTCGCCCTGACCGAGTTCGTCATCCGACTCGCAGACAACCTGCTCGCGCCCCTGGGTGTCGAGGTCACCAGCCCGCGCGACCCGGCTGTGCGCGGGGGTCACGTCACGTTGCGGCGCAACGGTTTCCGCGAGATCACCGCCACCCTGTGGACGCAGGGGGTCATCCCCGACTACCGCGACCCCGACGGCATCCGCATCGGCCTGGCGCCGCTCAGCACCAGCTTCGACGAGGTCGTCGTCGGCATGGTCGCGTTGCGCGATGCGATCATGGAGTTCGACGCCCAAGGCTAGCCGCCTGCGAATCCTGTTCTGCTGTGGGCGAATTGGTTGTGGACAACCCTTCCGGCGTTGTTCGAACACCTGTACGATAGGGGTATGTCGACAACCCCACTCGTGCAGGCCCGGGACTCCCGGGCGCTGGCGTTGTGGGAGCGCACCGCGGCCGTCGCGGGGCGGTTGAACCGGGCCCACGCCGAGCTGGTCGAGCATCGCGGCCGAGCTGATCACCGACCGGCACTGGGGCGACGGCGGGTTCAAGACCCCCGAGCACTACCTCGTGGTCCGCGCCGGACTCGCCCCCGGCCACGCCGCAGACGTCGTGCGCGTCGCCAGACGGCGCGCCGAGCTCGCGCAGGCCAGTGCCGCGTTGGACGCCGGTGAGCTGTCCCTGGACCAGGTCGCCGTCATCGCGCGCAGCGTCCCGCCCGGTTACACGACCTCGGTGACCCACCTGGCCCGCAACGCCACCGTCACCCAGCTGCGCCGGGCCGTGTCCCGCCACGCCTTCCCCGCAGCAACCACACTCCAGCAGGACGCTGCGACGTCTGGCGCTCCCAACGGCGGTGCTCCCGACGACGGCAGCACCCTGGGTGCTCCCGGCGACGGCGGCACGGTGGGTGCTGTTCCCGGGATCAGTGACGAGCAGCGCGCGTACGAGCAAGCGCGGGACGCGGCCTGCGAGGAACGGGCCTGCGCCCGACCGGACCTGTCGATGAGCTACGACACCGACGGCAGGTTCCAGCTGCGGTACTCCGCCCCCGCCACCATCGGCGCCCTGGTCGAACAAGCCGTCAAGGAAGCCAAGGACGCCCTGTTCCTACGCCGCCGCAACACCGGCACCGACAACGGCACTGACAACGGCACCGACGACGGCATCATGAACGGCACCGCCAACGGCAGCGGGTTGGTGACCGCTTCCGGCGTGCGGATGAAGGACCCGCGGGCGGGGTTGCCGACCTACGCCGACGCGCTGGAGGAGATGGCCACCCGCTCCCTGAACTCGGTGACGTCGACCAGCAGGGCGTCGCGGTACCGGGTGTACCTGCACCTGGACACCGACGGCGCCTGGGTGAGCGGCGGCCACGCCATCCCGCTACGCCTGCTGTCCCGGTTCATCACCGACGGGAAGATCCAACCCGTCTGGGAAACCCAAGGCCGACCAGTCTCGGTCGGACGGTCCATGCGGATCCTGCCCCAACGCACCAGGCGCCTGATCACCGACCGCGACCGCGGCTGCCGGTTCCCCGGCTGCCCCACCACCACCTTCGTCGAGATCCACCACCTCAACGCCTGGGCCGACGGCGGACCCACCGACGAACACAACCAGATCAGCCTCTGCACCACCCACCACGACGGCATCGACCGCGGCGACTACACCATCACCGGCAACCCCACCCACCCCGACGGACTCACCGTGGTCAACCGGTACGGCCTACCCATCCGACCACCCCAACCACAAGACACCGCACCACCACCCGAAGGTGACCCACCCACCCCCCACGACACCTACCACCCACCCAGCGGCGGACCCATCCACTGGACCGACCTCGAACTCCTGCCCGACACCGACCTACCACCCCAACCCCCACCCCACACACAGTCCGCAACCGGCACCGACCTGCCACCCCAGCCCCCACCCCGCACACAGTCCGCAACCGGCACCGACCAACTGGCACCCTGGCACGCCCCACCACCCCCCAGCGCCCAGGAACGCGCCGAGCTCCACGCCCGCCTCCTGCAAGAAGCCGAAGACGAAGCCGCCGCCAACCGCGACCCCCTCATCCGCCGCAACTACTGACAGCGCCGCCCACCACCTGACCTGTCAGACTTGTGCCCATGAGCCGCGCGCTGATCCTCGTCGACGTCCAGAACGACTTCTGCGAGGGCGGGTCGTTGGCCGTCGCCGGTGGGGCGCAGGTCGCGCGACGGATCAGCGAGCACGTCGTGGCCCACCGCGGGGACTACTCAGCGATCGTCGCCACGGCCGACTGGCACGACGACCCGGGCGCGCACTTCAGCACCGATCCCGACTTCGTCGAGACCTGGCCGGCACACTGTCGCATCGGCAGCGACGGCGCCCTGTTCCATCCGGAGGCAGAGCCGGCGTTCGAGCACGTCGAGGCGATCTTCCGCAAGGGCCACCACAGCGCGGCCTACAGCGGGTTCGAGGGGTTCACCGTCGAGGCCGACCACCGGGCGACCCTCGCGGACTGGCTTCGCGACCGGGCCATCGAGCAGGTCGACGTCGTCGGCATCGCCACCGACCACTGCGTCCGCGCGACCGCCCTCGACGCCGTCGAGGAGGGCTTCGAGACCAGGGTGCTGCTCGACCTCACCGCCGGTGTCGCCCGCGAGACGACCGCGCGGACCCTCGCCGAGCTGGCGGCCGCCGAGATCGAGCTCAACGGCGTCCCGGTCCTCGGCACCGCGTAGCCGGACACCGCGTAGCCGGGCACCGCGCAAACAGAGACCGCGTAACCGGACGTGCTCGGCTGACTGACTGACTCCGCTGTGTCAGCTGCCGACGACGACCACCGGCTCACCGTGGGCCACGAGCTTCCAGTCGAAGGTCGTGAACGACGAGGGGTCGATGACTCCCTGCTCGGTGGTCCAGTCGATGAGCAGCTGGCGGATCTCGGCCTGGGCGTTGTAGAGCACCGGAGCGGTCGTCACCCCGGGGAAGTTCCCGCCCCCGGACTGCCGGTAGTTGTTGATGGCGATGACGAACTGCCTCGCCGGGTCGAACGGCTGGCCGTCGTACGTCAGGTTGGTGATCCGCTGCCCGACCGGCTGCGCGATGTCGATGTCGTAGGCCAGCGAGGCATCCAGGCCGCCCATGATGTCGTAGTTGTAGTCGGGGGTCGCGAGCCCGGTGCTCGGGTTTACCGCATTGGTCACCTCGTCCGGGCTGAACGGCCCCGTCGAGGTCCTGGTCTCGAAGTAGGCCGCCGAGTGCTCGAGGTGGGCCTTGACCTGCCCGCCGCTGAACCGGATGCCGAGCAGGGTGTTGTCGTAGATGTAGAGACCGGCCACGTCACGTACGGTGACGTTCCCTGCCGGAATGGCTGCGTCGCGGTTGAACGGTGCGGCGATGGACAGTACCGGCAACGACTCGTCCGGCGTGCCTGCCAGCGCAGACTTCACCGCGGACGCTTGCACGTGGTTGATGAAGTCGATCGCCGCGGTGTCCTCGAAGCGGGCGGTCGCGGCCGACATCGCCCCCGTGCAGGTGCCGATGACCGAGTTGACGTAGGTGCGGACGACGGCGTGGTCCTCGCGCACCAGCTCTGCCACCTCAGGGTCCTGCTCGGCGGTGTTGGCGTTGAGCAGGTGGGCGTGCGCCGAGGTAAGCGACCAGCGTCGACCGTCGTGGACGACGTCGAGGTCCATCACCGACAAGCGCATCCCCCACTTCAGGGGCTCGGTGACGAGCACCTTCTTGCCCGGGGTGACCTTGCTTGCCACGAGCTCCTCGGCGATCTCCACGTGCGCGTGGCCCACGAGCACGGCATCCACGCCGGCCACCTGCTCGGCGAGCTGGCGCGAGGCGTTCTCCGGAAAGGGCAGGGCGTCGCCGTACGACGAGCCGGGCTTGGCCCCTGAGTGACAGGCCACGATGACGAGGTCACACCCTGCCTTCTTCAGCTTCGGCACCCAGACCTTGGCCTGCTCCACGATCCCGGGGAACTCCAGCACGCCCTCGACATGGGCCTTGTCCCAGATCGCCACCCCGGGAGTGACGAGGCCGAGCACCCCCACCTTGAGCGGCTTGGCGACGCCGGGGACCTTGTAGGACTTGATCAGGTGGGGCGCGAACGCCGGGGCACCGGTCACCGCGTCGACCGTGTTGGCCGACAGCAGGGGGAAGTCGCACTGCGACGCGAAGGCCCGCAGGGTCTCGAGGCCGTAGTTGAACTCGTGGTTGCCCAGGGCGGCCGCGTGGTAACCGATGGCGTTCATCGCCTTGGCCATGGGGTGGACCGAGCCGCCGGTGATGGGGTCGACCTTGGCGAAGTAGTAGGCCAGGGGGGTGCCTTGCAGGGTGTCGCCGGCGTCGAGGACCAGGGTGCTGGCGGCGCCCCGCTCCTCACGCACCAGCTTGACCAGGGTGGCGATCTTGGCCAGCCCGATGTCGTTGTGCGCCGCGTCGCCATACCCGGCGTCCTTGAAGTAGTCCCAGTTGAGGATGTTGCCGTGGGTGTCGGTCGTGCCCAACACCGTGAGCCGGAACCCCGTGCCGCCTGGCGTGCCGGGCCTGCCCTTCTCCTGCACCCCGTGCGCCGCGCCCGAGCCGGCGAAGAACGCCGCTCCGGCTCCGGCTCCACCGAGCAACGCCATCCCCAGCACCTGGCGACGGGACCGGGCGGCCGCGGCGGACGAGCCGGGCGCGGTCGCTTCCGGGTCTGCAGCGAGCTCGAACCCGACGGAACGGTCGTGCGCGGTGGCGCGAGAGCGGGATGACGACATGGTGGCCTCCGGGGCAGGGCACCGGCGACGGCCGGCAGACGTAGGTCCCGGCGGCCGCGCCATTGAGACCACCGGGTCTTCCACAGTAAGCCACGGACGCGCACCACAACAGGCCGCACCCGGCGCCCGGGGCACCGACCCGGCGCGGAGGCGGGCGGACTCGCCGGCGACGTCGCGGGGGCTGGCACCCGGAAGGCCGCACACGCCAGGGACCACACACAGCAAAAGGGCCTTCCCGTGTGGGAAGGCCCTTTTGAAAGTATGTCCGGCTGCGTCCTACTCTCCCACACCGTAACCAGTGCAGTACCATCGGCGCTGAAGGGCTTAGCTTCCGGGTTCGGAATGGAGCCGGGCGTTTCCCCTTCGCTATGACAGCCGAAACTCTATGGAGATGTTGATCGTTTGCTCACGCCGCACGCGCGGCGGGTGAGCGGGTTCCCGACCGTATCTCGGGAACTACACAGTGGACGCGTAACATCTTTGTTGTATCAAGTTATCGGCTTATTAGTACCAGTCAGCTACACACATTACTGTGCTTCCACGTCTGGCCTATCAACCCAGTAGTCTAGCTGGGAGCCTCTCGGACCTAAGTCCATGGAAACCTCATCTTGAAGCGTGCTTCCCGCTTAGATGCTTTCAGCGGTTATCACTTCCGAACGTAGCTAATCAGCCGTGCTCTTGGCAGAACAACTGACACACCAGAGGTTCGTCCATCCCGGTCCTCTCGTACTAGGGACAGCTCTTCTCAAGTTTCCTACGCGCACAGCGGATAGGGACCGAACTGTCTCACGACGTTCTAAACCCAGCTCGCGTACCGCTTTAATGGGCGAACAGCCCAACCCTTGGGACCTACTCCAGCCCCAGGATGCGACGAGCCGACATCGAGGTGCCAAACCATGCCGTCGATATGGACTCTTGGGCAAGATCAGCCTGTTATCCCCGGGGTACCTTTTATCCGTTGAGCGACGGCGCTTCCACAAGCCACCGCCGGATCACTAGTCCCGACTTTCGTCCCTGCTCGACATGCCTGTCTCACAGTCAAGCTCCCTTGTGCACTTACACTCAAAACCTGATTGCCAACCAGGCTGAGGGAACCTTTGGGCGCCTCCGTTACTCTTTAGGAGGCAACCGCCCCAGTTAAACTACCCACCAGGCACTGTCCCTGATCCGGATCACGGACCGAGGTTAGATATCCAGAACGACCAGAGTGGTATTTCAACGTTGACTCCACACACACTGGCGTGCATGCTTCACAGTCTCCCACCTATCCTACACAAGCCGTACCGAACACCAATACCAAGCTGTAGTAAAGGTCCCGGGGTCTTTCCGTCCTGCTGCGCGTAACGAGCATCTTTACTCGTAGTGCAATTTCGCCGAGTTCGTGGTTGAGACAGTGGAGAAGTCGTTACGCCATTCGTGCAGGTCGGAACTTACCCGACAAGGAATTTCGCTACCTTAGGATGGTTATAGTTACCACCGCCGTTTACTGGGGCTTAAATTCTCAGCTTCGCTCCGAAGAACTAACCGGTCCTCTTAACCTTCCAGCACCGGGCAGGCGTCAGTCCGTATACATCGTCTTGCGACTTCGCACGGACCTGTGTTTTTAGTAAACAGTCGCTTCTCCCTGGTCTCTGCGGCCGTTCAGGCTAGGCAGCAAGTGCCTTCACCCTCTGGGCCCCCCTTCTCCCGAAGTTACGGGGGTATTTTGCCGAGTTCCTTAACCACGATTCACTCGATCGCCTTGGTATTCTCTACCTAACCACCTGAGTCGGTTTGGGGTACGGGCGGCTCGAACCTCGCTAGAAGATTTTCTTGGCAGCATAGGATCACCCTGCTTCCCGCATACGCGGTCACTATCAGGTCTCAGGCTATGTGAGCTGCGGATTTGCCTACAGCTCGCCCTACACCCTTGGACGTGGACTACCATCGCCACGCGGAGGCTACCTTCCTGCGTCTCTCCATCGCTTGACTACTACCAGATCGGGTCGCACGCTCCACTGCCCACCTAGCCCGAAGGCATCAGCAAACAGCTTCAGGTGCTTAGCATCAAAAGGTTCGTCATGGGCGGTTCTTCGCCGGTTCCGGAATATCAACCGGATGTCCATCGACTACGCCTGTCGGCCTCGCCTTAGGTCCCGACTTACCCAGGGCAGATTAGCTTGACCCTGGAACCCTTGGTTATTCGGCGGACGGGTTTCTCGCCCGTCATTCGCTACTCATGCCTGCATTCTCACTCGTGTGGCCTCCACGGCTGGATCACTCCGCCGCTTCCCTGGCCACACGACGCTCCCCTACCCATCAACACGCTTGGACCGTGAACCCGCAGGTGTCACAGCCGGGCAAAGTGTCAATGCCACAGCTTCGGTGGTGTGCTTGAGCCCCGCTACATTGTCGGCGCGGAATCACTTGACCAGTGAGCTATTACGCACTCTTTAAAGGGTGGCTGCTTCTAAGCCAACCTCCTGGTTGTCAATGCAACTCCACATCCTTTCCCACTTAGCACACGCTTAGGGACCTTAGATGGTGGTCTGGGCTGTTTCCCTCTCGACTACGGAGCTTATCCCCCGCAGTCTCACTGCCACGCTCTCACTTACCGGCATTCGGAGTTTGGCTAACGTCAGTAACCTGGTGAGGCCCATTAGCTATCCAGTAGCTCTACCTCCGGTAAGAAACACGTGACGCTGCACCTAAATGCATTTCGGGGAGAACCAGCTATCACGGAGTTTGATTGGCCTTTCACCCCTACCCACAGCTCATCCCCTCAGTTTTCAACCTAAGTGGGTTCGGTCCTCCACGACGTCTTACCGTCGCTTCAACCTGGCCATGGGTAGATCACTCCGCTTCGGGTCTAGACCCAGCGACTAAAACGCCCTATTCGGACTCGCTTTCGCTACGGCTTCCCCACACGGGTTAACCTCGCCACTGAGCACTAACTCGCAGGCTCATTCTTCAAAAGGCACGCCGTCACCCCACAAGGAGGCTCCGACGGATTGTAGGCACACGGTTTCAGGATCTATTTCACTCCCCTCCCGGGGTACTTTTCACCTTTCCCTCACGGTACTTGTCCGCTATCGGTCACCAGGGAATATTTAGGCTTAGCGGGTGGTCCCGCCAGATTCACACGGGATTTCTCGGGCCCCGTGCTACTTGGGATACTTCTCTGGAGTGCACATCATTTCGTCTACGGGGGTCGCACCCTCTTTGCCGGGCCATTCAATGCCCTTCGACTATAACGCGCATTTTTGACTCCATGCCAGCGTGTCAGCACTGACCGAAAAGTCCCACGACCCCTCAACTGCAACCCCTGACAGGTATCACACAGCTAAGGTTTAGCCTCTTCCGCTTTCGCTCGCCACTACTCACGGAATCGCGGTTGCTTTCTCTTCCTGTGGGTACTGAGATGTTTCACTTCCCCACGTTCCCTCTACTCACCCTATGTGTTCAGATGAGAGTGACTGGACTTGCCTCCAGCCGGGTTTCCCCATTCGGAAATCCTCGGATCACAGTCTGGTTATCGACTCCCCGAGGCTTATCGCAGATTCCTACGTCCTTCTTCGGTTCCTGGTGCCAAGGCATCCACCGTGTGCCCTTAAAAACTTGAGCCACAAAGATGCTCGCGTCCACTGTGTAGTTCTCAAAATACGGGCGGCCCCACCTCCAACATCAGCCACCTACCCAACACGCAACGCATCAGGGGGTTTGACCAACAAGGCGGGTCCAAGGCCGTAAACGGCCCAAGAGATCGAAGCTTTCGCCCGAGCCCTCAGGACCCAACAACGTGTCAGGCACCAACCACCCACCAGCTCGCTTTCCACAGCCGGCCACCCCCCCAAAGGGAAGCAACCCAGCCTGTACTCGCGACACCAGCACATGAATCAGCGCCAAATAATCGATGTTCCACCCTTGAGCACCTGCTGCCCCACACTCGGGGACAGACCAGGCCCTGGACCGGACAAGCCGGCCAGTGCTCCTTAGAAAGGAGGTGATCCAGCCGCACCTTCCGGTACGGCTACCTTGTTACGACTTAGTCCCAATCGCCAGTCCCACCTTCGACAGCTCCCTCCACAAGGGTTGGGCCACCGGCTTCGGGTGTTACCGACTTTCGTGACTTGACGGGCGGTGTGTACAAGGCCCGGGAACGTATTCACCGCAGCGTTGCTGATCTGCGATTACTAGCGACTCCGACTTCATGGGGTCGAGTTGCAGACCCCAATCCGAACTGAGACCGGTTTTTTGGGATTCGCTCCACCTTACGGTATCGCAGCCCTTTGTACCGGCCATTGTAGCATGCGTGAAGCCCAAGACATAAGGGGCATGATGATTTGACGTCATCCCCACCTTCCTCCGAGTTGACCCCGGCAGTCTCCTATGAGTCCCCACCATCACGTGCTGGCAACATAGAACGAGGGTTGCGCTCGTTGCGGGACTTAACCCAACATCTCACGACACGAGCTGACGACAACCATGCACCACCTGTATACGAGTGTCCAAAGAGAACGACATCTCTGCCGCGTTCTCGCATATGTCAAGCCTTGGTAAGGTTCTTCGCGTTGCATCGAATTAATCCGCATGCTCCGCCGCTTGTGCGGGCCCCCGTCAATTCCTTTGAGTTTTAGCCTTGCGGCCGTACTCCCCAGGCGGGGAACTTAATGCGTTAGCTGCGGCACGGATCTCGTGGAATGAGACCCACACCTAGTTCCCAACGTTTACGGCATGGACTACCAGGGTATCTAATCCTGTTCGCTCCCCATGCTTTCGCTTCTCAGCGTCAGTAGTGGCCCAGAGACCTGCCTTCGCCATCGGTGTTCCTCCTGATATCTGCGCATTTCACCGCTACACCAGGAATTCCAGTCTCCCCTACCACACTCTAGTCTGCCCGTACCCACCGCAAGTTCGAGGTTGAGCCTCGAATTTTCACGGCAGACGCGACAAACCGCCTACAAGCTCTTTACGCCCAATAATTCCGGACAACGCTCGCACCCTACGTATTACCGCGGCTGCTGGCACGTAGTTAGCCGGTGCTTCTTCTGCAGGTACCGTCACTTTCGCTTCTTCCCTGCTGAAAGAGGTTTACAACCCGAAGGCCGTCATCCCTCACGCGGCGTCGCTGCATCAGGCTTTCGCCCATTGTGCAATATTCCCCACTGCTGCCTCCCGTAGGAGTCTGGGCCGTGTCTCAGTCCCAGTGTGGCCGATCGCCCTCTCAGGCCGGCTACCCGTCGTCGCCTTGGTGAGCCATTACCTCACCAACAAGCTGATAGGCCGCGAGTCCATCCCAAACCGAAAAACTTTCCAAACGGTAGCCATGCAGCTCCGTCTCGTATCCAGTATTAGCTCCGGTTTCCCGAAGTTATTCCAGAGTCTGGGGCAGGTTACTCACGTGTTACTCACCCGTTCGCCACTGATCACCCAGGAGCAAGCTCCCAAGATCACCGTTCGACTTGCATGTGTTAAGCACGCCGCCAGCGTTCGTCCTGAGCCAGGATCAAACTCTCCATTGATGTTAAGCTCGCAAACCCCGAAAGGCCCACGAAACAAAAACCCCTAGAAGGGTTGTCAAACTGACTGAGCAAGAACAACTAGCAAAAATCACTAGCACTTCTCAATTCAACCAAAGGATATTTCGCTCCGAAGCAACAACAGCCAGACCACAAAAGCCCAACCACCGCCACCCCGAAAACGAGGTAATTGGCATCGATTTTTGACACGCTGTTGAGTTCTCAAGGATCGGACGCACACCACTGGCTCGCCGTTTCCGGCCGAAGTCATTGGGGCAACCGTTCTAGGTTACTCGCCTCGCAACTTGGG